>NZ_BAABKO010000002.1:0-687306 GCF_039543865.1 Microbacterium gilvum
CGACGCATCCGTCGACGCATCCGCCAGCGCAGCAGCCTGAGCCGCCACCTGAGCCGACGCGTTCGACTCGTCATCCGCGTTCGCCGACGCCGAAGCCGACGCCGACGCGTTCACATCCGCATCCGCGTCCTCGTTCGCCGCGGCCTCAGCCGAGGCGTCCGTCGACGAGTCCGCGTTCGACGCCGCAGCCGCAGCAGCCGACGCGTTCGCGTTCGCCGCCGAGGTCGCATCCGCCTGCGAGTCGGCCTCAGCCGACGACTGCGCCGCAGCCTGAGCCGCCGCCGTCGTGTCGGTGTCCGCCGTCGTCGACGCATCGCTCGACGCATCCGCCGTCGCCGCAGCCTCGGCAGCCGACGCCGCCGTCGCATCCGCCGCAGCCGACGCATCCGTCGACGCATCCGCCAGCGCAGCAGCCTGAGCCGCCACCTGAGCCGACGCGTTCGACTCGTCATCCGCGTTCGCCGACGCCGAAGCCGACGCCGACGCGTTCACATCCGCATCCGCGGCGCTCGCCTCGGTGATGTCGAACGTGTCGGTGGCCGGCGTGTCGGACACCTCGCCCGTGGCGATCACGACGACGCCGGTCTCCGCGGCGGCGTCACCGGGGACGTCGTACTCGAAGGGCACGAGGACGCCGTCCTCATCGGCCGTGGTGGTTCCCACGTCCACGCCGTCGATGTTGATGACGACCGTCTCGAGCGGCTCGAAGCCGTCGCCCGTGATGGTGACCGTCTCCCCGGGCTCCACCGAGCCCGGGTCCGCCGAGATCGAGGTCTCGTACTCGACGACCGCCTCGGTCAGCGCACGCACCGACGAGGAGGCGAGCGACAGGTCGACGACGCCGCTGAGCACGTTGACGTTCACCGCGTTGACGGTGAAGTCGTTCTCGCCCGGCAGATACGGAGTCGGCTGGTGGTTCAGCGTGATCGCGAGAACACCCGAGAGACCGTCGACGAGGCCGTCGACCGCACCGAGGAGCTGGCTCAGGATCGGGTCGAGCGCCAGGTCGAGCGGGCCGCCGTCGACGTCGTCGAGCAGGCTCGCGAGCGTGCTGGTGAGAGTCGGGACGATCGTCGCGAGCGTCGTGTTCACGGTCGACTCGAGCAGCGGGTCGACCGCTCCGGTGAGCGTCGAGGTGACGTCGCCGAGCAGCTCGCCGAGCAGCGGGTTGTCGCCCAGGAGGGTGACCTCGGTGTCGACGACCGCTGCCGGCGTGCCGGCGAGCAGGCCGCCGAAGGGCACGACGACGTCGGCCGAGACCGTGGCGACGTCCGAGCCGACGAGCGTGTCGACGATCGGCGAGAGGACGAGGTCGAGAACGCCCGCGAGCGATCCGACCGTCGAGCCGAGCAGCTCGTCCAGCGGGATGAGCCCGCCGAGGGAGAGCACGTCGAGCAGGCCGTTCACGAGGTCGGCGACCGCACCGAGCCCGAGGACGGAGAGCAGGTCGAGCACCTCGCTGACGGTCTTGCCCGAGAGGATGTCGGACACGGCGTCGGTGACGAGGCCCTCGTCCGTGGCGAGGGTCACGGCGAGGTCCACCTGGACGTTCACCGTCGCCGACGACAGCGCGGCCGTGACGGTCTCGAGGAGACCGTCGACGATGCTGTCGAGGATGTCGGTGAGCTCGTCGGTGACCCCGGCGAGGACCGTGTCGCTGAGGAGCGGGGTGTTCGCGGGCAGGTTGTTGAGCCCGCCCTCGTGCAGCTGCGCGAGGTCGATGTCGATCGATCCGTCGGGGAAGACCTTGACGGCGTCTGCGCCCAGCCCCTCGGCGGGGATGAGCGAGTCGACGATGCCGGCGAGCGCCGCGTCGACGCCGTCCACGCTGACCGTCGTACCGGTCGTGTCGACCTCGAGGAGCGGAAGGTCGAGCGTGCCGAGACCACCCGCGATGCCGTCGACGACGCCCTGCGAGCCGACGACCTCGTCGAGGGTCGTGCCGAGGCCGCCCAGCGTGTCGTCGATCGTCGTGAGCAGCTGGCCGACGAGCGGGCTGTGGAGCTGGATGTGCGAGCCGGCGATGACGTACTCGCCGGGCACGGCGTCGTCACCCGTCTCGATGACGCCGCCGTCGGTCACCTCGGCGATCGAAGCGAGTGCGCCGAGGGTGAGCGAGGCCTCATCGAGGATCGCGTCCGTGAGGCCGTCGACACCGATCGACGCGAAGAGCTCGGTGAGGTCGAGCTCGGCCGCGTTGGTGGTCGATCCGAGCACGGCATCGAGGTCGACGACGCCGTTCTGCCCGATCGTCGACGTCTCCGCGCGAGAAGACGTGGCGTCGGACGACGTGCCCTGCGTGAACGCCGCGCCGAGGTCGCCGAGGCTGAGCAGCTCGAGGAGCGGGATGTTCAGCGTTCCCAGGTCGACGTCGAGCGCCTGGTTGAGGAGCTCGACTTCGAGCGTCCCCTGGTTGGGCCCGGGGGCGGCGCTGTACGCGCTCTGCGCGTACACGATGTCGGCGAGATCGATGCCGGCCAGATCGCCGGACAGGATGGCCGCGAGAGCCTCCGACTGCTCCGCCGAGTAGTCGGCGTCGAGGGCGTTCGCCGCCCCCGTCGTGTTCAGGTTGCCGGCGTACGCGACGCCCGCTGCGACGAGGCTGGCTGTCGCCAGCGCCGCGATCGGGGCAAGCCTTCGCTTGCCCGTGCGAGGCGCGGTCTGCGCACTCGCGGTTGACTCATTCATGGGTCTCCTCTTGCTGGGGTATCGGAGAACGCCATGCACTGGGCACCCCCCGGGCACGTTCGCGCACGCACGTCAAATCTGAGTATTGCGTTATACCGGACAACTTGTCCAGCCGGCATTCAGGTTCGTGACGCGGCGTGTCGGTCAGCGACCGGCGATGACGGCGAGCACGGACTCGCCATAGGCATCGCGCTTCTTGGCGCCGATGCCGGTGATCCCGTCGAGCTGGGCGAGCGTCGCGGGCTTGTGCTCGGCGAGCGCACGCAGGGTCGCGTCACCGAACACGATGTAGGCGGGCACACCCTGTTCACGGGCCTTCTCGGCCCGCCACGCCCTCAAGGTCTCGAAAAGATCACGATCTGCGGGAGCGAGGGAGTCGGCCGCCGTCGCCTTGCGCTGCGCGCTGCGCGCCGGGCGCCCGATGACGTCCTTGCGGAGCGGCACGGGCGTCTCGCCGCGCAGCACCCCCGCCGACGCCGGGCTGATGCCGAGCGTGCCGTACTCGCCCTGGGAGACGAGCAGCCCGCGCGCCAGCAGCTGGCGGATGACGCTGCGCCAGTCCTGCTCGGAGAGATCCTGACCGAGGCCGTAGGTCGACAGCCGGTCGTGGCCCAGCTTCCGCACCCGGTCGGTCGACGCACCGCGCAGGATGTCGATGAGGTGACCAGCGCCGAACGACTGCCCGCGCTCGCGCTGCAGGCGCACGATCGTCGAGAGCAGCTTCTGCGACGCGATGAGGCCGTCCCACGTCTCGGGCGGCTCGAGGCACGTGTCGCAGTTGCCGCACGGCCCCGATTCCTGGCCGAAGTACGCCAGGAGGTTCTGCCTGCGGCACGCGACCGTCTCGCACAGGGCGAGCATCGCGTCGAGGTGCTGCCCCTGCCGCTGCTGGATGGCGCGTCCGCCGTCGCCCT
Source organism: Microbacterium gilvum (assembly GCF_039543865.1). Taxonomy (NCBI): domain Bacteria; kingdom Bacillati; phylum Actinomycetota; class Actinomycetes; order Micrococcales; family Microbacteriaceae; genus Microbacterium; species Microbacterium gilvum. The sequence continues at coordinate 3,603 of NZ_BAABKO010000002.1, forward strand.
GCTGGATCATGCGACGCTGCTGCACGACGTCGCCCAGCCCGTACGCCATCCAGGCGACCGACGGCTCGCCGTCTCGACCCGCGCGGCCCGTCTCCTGGTAGTACCCCTCGACCGACTTCGGGAGGTCGATGTGCGCGACGAACCGCACGTCGGGCTTGTCGATGCCCATGCCGAACGCGATCGTCGCAACGACCACGACGCCGTCGTCGCGCAGGAAGCGCGACTGATGCGCCGCGCGCACGCCCACGTCGAGACCCGCGTGGTACGGGATGGCGTCGACGCCCTGCTGCGCGAGGTACGCCGCCGTCTGCTCCACCGATTTGCGGCTGAGCGCGTAGACGATGCCCGCCGAGCCCTCGGGCTGCGAGCGGATGAACTGCAGCAGCTGCTTGCGCGGCTCGACCTTCGGCTCGATGCGGTATCGGATGTTCGGCCGGTCGAAGCTCGCCACGAAGTGCTTCGCGTCGGGGAGCCGGAGGCGCTCGGTGATCTCACGGTGCGTCTCGCGCGTCGCCGTCGCGGTGAGCGCCATCCGGGGCACCCCGGGGAAGCGGTCGGCGAGCCCGCCGAGCGCGAGGTAGTCGGGTCGGAAGTCGTGGCCCCATTGGCTCACGCAGTGCGCCTCGTCGATCGCGATGACGCTGAGGGAGCCCTGCTCGAGCAGGCGCAGCGTCTGCTCGCCGCCCAGCCGCTCCGGGGCGACGTAGAGCAGGTCGAGCTCTCCGCCGAGATACGCGCGCTCGACGGCGGATCGCTCGGACGACGACTGCGTCGAGTTCAGGTACGCCGCCCGCACGCCGTTCGCGACGAGGGCGTCGACCTGGTCGTGCATGAGCGCGATGAGCGGCGAGACGACGAGGCCGGTGCCCTCCCGCACGAGCGCGGGAACCTGATAGCAGACGCTCTTGCCGCCGCCCGTCGGCATGAGCACGACGGCGTCGCCCCCCGCGATCACCTGGTCGACGACCGCCGCCTGATCGCCTCGGAACGCGTCGTAGCCGTAGACCGTCTGCAACGCGGCGAGCGCCGTCGGGAACCGGGAGGGCGTCGCACGGCGCACGGCGGGCGCCGGTGCGTCGCGCGACCATCCGCCGTGCGCGCCTTCCTCCGGCGGCGCCCAGTCCTCCGGGGGCGCCCAGTCCTCGGGCGGGACGTCGTCGTACGGATGCGCGGGCGGCACCCAGCTGTCGTCGTCGGGGATGCGCGCGACCAGCCACGGATCGCCCTGGGAGCCGTCGTGAGGATGCGCGGGCATGCTCCGAGTCTACGGAGCACCTCCGACGCGGCAGCGGGAACGGCCCTTCGCGCGCGCATCCGGTCTAGCGTGGGGAGCACCGACGGAAGGAGCATCCATGAGCGATCTCGCGGTCATCCGCAACGACGAGGAGTCGCGCTACGAGCTGCACGACGGCGAGACGGGGGCGCTCGCGGGCTTCGCCGCCTTCGAGCAGGGCACGGGGCGCATCCGGTTCGTGCACACGGTCGTCGACCCGGCCTTCCGGGGCCGCGGCTACGGCGACCTGCTCGCCTCCGAGGCGCTCGCCGACGTCGCGCGCCGCGGCGACGTCATCGTGCCTCTGTGTCCCTTCATCGCGGCCTACCTCTCGGAGAACGAGGTCGCGGGCGCCGTCGTCGACTGGCCGCACGGCGCGCCGCACGACGCCGCGACGCCGGGCGAGCAACCGGGATGACGCGGCTCGAGACCGATCACGAGGTCGACGGCGGCACCACCTCGTGCGACGGACCGCGCCTCCTGCTCCTCGCGCCGCGCGAGGTGCCCCTCGGCGGCGTGCGCGCCATGGAGGTGCACCGCTCCCTGCCGCAGCGCGACCTGCCGACGGTGGGCGCCTGGTGCTTCCTCGACCGGTTCGGGCCGCAGGACGCGATGATGCGCGTCGATCCCCATCCGCACATCGGCCTGCAGACGGTGACGTGGCCCCTCGTCGGAGACGTGCGCCACCGCGACAGCCTCGGCAGCGACGTGGAGATCCGCCGCGGCTCGCTCAACATCATGACCGCGGGCGACGGCATCTCGCACTCCGAGTACTCGGTGGGCGACGGTCCCGTGCCGCTCGACGCGCTGCAGCTGTGGGTCGCGCTCCCCGAGGAGCGGCGGCACGGGGCCGCCGCCTTCGAGCGTCACGACGACCTGCCGGCGCTCGCTCTGCGCGCGGTCGAGGGCGCCGACGCGACGGCGACGGTGGTCGTCGGCGCCCTCGACGGGGTGGTCTCCCCCGCCACCATGCACACCCCGATCGTCGGCGCCGAGATCGTGGTGCCGGCCGGGTCGCGCGTCCGCGTGCCGCTCGATCACCGCTGGGAGCACGCCGTCGTCGCCGTCGAGGGCGACGCGCGGGTGGGGGCGGACGGCTGCGACACGTCGATCTCCCGCCTCGACCTGCTCTACCTCGGCGTGCACCGCGACGCCGTCGAGCTCGCATCGGACGGCGGCGCGACCGTCTTCCTGCTCGGCGGCGAGCCCTTCCCCGACGACATCGTCATGTGGTGGAACTTCGTCGCCCGCTCCCACGAGGAGGTCGCCGCCGCCCGCGAGGACTGGGAGGCAAGCTCCGCGCGCTTCGGAACGGTCGACGGCCACCACGAGGCCGAGCGCATCCCCGCCCCGCCGCTCCCCAACGTGCGCCTCACCACGCGCCGACGCCGCATCTGACGCCGAGCGCCGGGGGCGCCCCGGGCGCCGGGCACGCCCTCGCACCCGGCCGGCTCGCATCCCGACGACTTAGGCTGTCCTTCGTGACCCGAACGCCCGCGCTCTCGACCCGTGTCCTGCTGGTGTGCGCGGCGATCGGCGTGGCGACCGGCATCCTCGGCGGCGTGGAGGGCTGGCTCGCGGCGCCCGTCGTCGCGGGCGCGCCGATCATCTACGGCTTCCTCCTCGGCGTCCACGTCCTGCCGGGCATCGTGGCGCAGGAGCTCCTGCGCCTTCCCTGGGTCGCCCTGCTCGCTCACGTGCTCGCGGCGCTCGTCTCCAGCGCGATCGCCCCGCCCTTCACGGGCCAGTTCCTCATGACCGCCATGCTCTTCGGCGGACTGCAGGAGGGCGTCGCGGCGCTCTTCCGCTACCGCGCATGGGGGTGGTGGCGGTTCCTCCTGTCCGGCACCGTGATCGGCGTGCTCGTGGCCGTCATCGTCGCCCTCGCCGCCGACATCGCGGCGCTCCCCGGATGGGCGCAGACCACCTACCTCGTGCTCTCGCTCCTCGGCCCCGTCGTGTGGACCCTCGTGGGCCTCGGTGCGGGGGCAGGGCTCCGCCGTGCCGGAGTGGGGGCGCCGCGCCGCACGCACGTCGCGTCACGATGACGCCTTCCAGGTAAGGCAAGGCTAAATTGGTGGCGTGAGCCCCGCCGTCGACGAGCCCCCGCTGCTGCGCGTGCGCGGACTCTCGATCGCCTACCCCGACCGCGCGCCTGCGCCGTCCGACGCCTCGTTCGACGTCCGCCGCGGTGAGGTGGTGCTCGTGCTCGGCCCGAGCGGCTCGGGCAAGTCGACGCTGACGCTCGCGCTCGACGGTCTCGTGCCGCACGCCGTCGACGCCGACATGGACGGCGCGGTCGTCGTCGCCGGCGTGGACACGCGCGATTCCTCTCCCGCCGCGCTCAGCGCCACCGTGGGCATGGTCTTCCAGGACCCCGACACGCAGATCGTGACGGCGACCGTGCTCGACGAGGTCGCCTTCGCGCTCGAGAACCTCCTGCTTCCCATCGCCGAGGTGCTCGCGCGCAGCGAGCGCGCGCTCCGCCGCCTCGGGCTCTGGGAGCGCCGCAACGACGACCCGGACACGCTCTCGGGCGGCGGGCGCCAGCGGCTCGCGATCGCCTGCGCGCTCGCCGTCGACGCCGACGTGCTCGTCCTCGACGAGCCGACCGCGAACCTCGACCCTGTCGGCATCGACGACGTCTACGCGGCGCTCGCCGAGATCGCGGCGGACGGAGACCGCGCGATCGTGCTCGTCGAGCACGATCTCGACGCCGCGGCGGAGATCGCGACGCGCGTCGTCGTGCTGGACGCCGACGGCCGCCTCGCCGTCGACGGCCCTCTCGGCACCGTCCTGCGCGACGGGTACGAGTCCCTCGAGCGGATGGGCGTCTGGCTGCCGTCCGCGCTCGTCGCGGCGCGCACGCTGCGCGACGCCGGCTGGAGGATGGCCCCGCTCCCGCTCACACCCGACGCGCTCGCGGCGGCGATCGACGCGCAGCAGGCCCCGGAGGCCGCGCCTGCGCTGCCACCGGAACCCCGCTCGGAGGGCGCGGACATCGCCATCCGGGTGCGCGGGCTGACCGTCCGACGCGGCGGGCGGACGCTCCTCGACGACGTCGACCTCGAGCTGCCGCGGGGGTCGTTCACGGCCGTGGTCGGTGCCAACGGCGCCGGCAAGACGACGCTCGTGCAGGCGATCGCGGGCGTCGTCCGGCCGCCCCGACGCGCTGTCGTGGTCGACGGGCTCGACATCGGCCGCGCCTCGGCACGGGAGGTCTCCGCCCGCATCGGGTTCGTCTTCCAGAACCCCGAGCACCAGTTCATCGCGCACACGGTCTTCGACGAGCTCGCCCATGGCCTGCGCATCCGCGGCGTCGCCCCCGACGAGACGCGTCGGCGCGTGGACGACCTGCTCGCGCGGTTCGGTCTCGACGGGCACGCCGACGCCCATCCCTTCCGCCTCTCGGGCGGCCAGAAGCGGAGGCTGTCGGTCGGGACCGCCCTCATCACGGGGCCTGCCGTCCTCGTCCTCGACGAGCCGACGTTCGGGCAGGACAGGGCGCGCGCCGAGGAGCTCCTCGCGCTCCTCGACGACCTGCACCGCGGCGGGACGACGATCGTCGTCGTGACGCACGACCTCGCCCTCGCCGCGCGGCACGCCACCGACGTCGCCGTCGTGGCGGACGGCCGACTGCGCGCGCACGCCCCGGCCGAGGCCGTGTTCGCCGACGCCGGCCTGCTCGCCGACGCCGGCCTGCGCCTCCCCTCCCTCCACCGCGTCCTCGCCGACCGCCCGGCCGCGTCCGCCGCGCTCGCCCGGTCGGAGGCGCGCGCATGACCGCGCTCATCGGCGCCCCGCCATCCGATCGCGTGCGCGGCCTGCGCGCGCTCAACCCGCTCGCGAAGCTCGCCGCCCCCCTCCCCGCGATGACCGTCGTCCTGTTCAGCCGCGACCTCGTCACTCCGCTCGTGTTCCTCGCTTTCGCGTACGCCGTCGTCCTCGGCGGCGCGCGTCCCACCCGCCGCACGCTCGCGCTGCTCGTCATCGTGCTGCCCGCGCTGGCGCTCGCCGTCGGCGCCGGCTTCTCGCTCTGGGCCGATCCCGCGCGGGTCGCCGGCACGCCGGTCCTCCTCTCGGCAGGCGGATGGCGGCTGCACGCGGGCGCGGTCGGGATCGGGTTCGCGACGGGGCTGCGCCTCGCCGCGCTCGTCGCCCTCGCTCTCGTCGGCGGGACGACGACCGAGGGCCCGGAACTCGTCCGGGCCGCCATCCGCCAGCTGAAGCTGCCCTACCGCGTCGGATATGCGGCGCTCGCGGCGTACCGGTTCGTGCCGAGGTTCCGTCACGAGCTCGACGTCATCCGCGCGGCGCACCGCGTCCGCGGGCACCACGGCGGGCGCGGACCCGTCGCCGCGGTGCGTCGCGGGCTGGGATACCTCGTGCCGCTCCTCGCGAGCGCCATCCGCCACGCCGAGCGGGTCGCGCTGGCGATGGATGCCCGCGCCTTCGGCGCGCATGCCACCCGCACCGAGCGCCACGAGGTGCCGTGGCGCCCGCGCGACACCGTCTTCGTCCTCGCGTTCTGGGCGGTCACCGCGATCGCCACGACCGCCCTTCTCGCCCCCTCGACCCCTTAGGAGCACTCATGGCCGTCGCCAGCCGCCTCGTCAAGCCCGCATCGCAGGAGCTGCTGCGCCTGACCGTCCAGCGCACCGAGCGGCTCTCGCCGCACTGGATGCGCGTCACGCTGGGAGGGGGCGACATCGGCCGGTTCCAGCCGATGGGGTACGACCAGTGGTTCCGGATCTTCCTCCCCGTCCACGGCGAGGCGGGGCTCGAGCGCGTGCCGGCGAAGGCCAACAAGATGCTCGGCTACCTCAAGTTCCTGCGGATCCCCGAGGGGATGCGCCCCGCCATGCGCAGCTACACGGTGCGCGCGTACCGGCCGGCCGAAGGCGCGGACGGGGCCGAGATCGACGTCGACTTCGTCGTGCACGCCGCGGCCGACGGGTCGATGGGCCCCGCGCCGAGCTGGGCGCTCGGCGCGCAGCCGGGCGAGGACGTCGCCATCATCGACGAGGGTCTCGTCTTCAACCCCGAGCGCGGCACCGGCCCCGTCGTGCTCGTGGCCGACGAGACGGGGCTTCCCGCCGTCGCCGGCATCTGCGGCTCGCTCCCCGCGGACGCCGGCGGGCTCGCGATCGTCGAGGTGCCGTCTGCCGACGACGCCCTCGACTTCCCCCGGCCGGACGGCGTCGCGCTCCGCTGGGTGGTCCGCACGGATCCGCAGGCCCGACCGGGCGCCGGCGCGCTCGACGCGCTGCGCTCCGCCTCCCTCCCGGGCTCCCCGTTCCATGCCTTCCTCGTCGGCGAGCAGCAGCTTCCCACGGGCGGTCGTCGTCATCTCGTCGGCGAGCACGGCGTCGACAAGGGGCTCATCGACTTCTGCGGCTACTGGCGGGTGGGGGCCGGGGCGGGATCGGTCGCGTGAGCGGCCGTCAGTCGAGGTAGTCGGGCGCGGCGGGCAGCCCGAAGAACTCCTCGAGCGTGTGGAACCCGCCCTCGCGGTAGGCCTCGGCGAGCTCGACGCCGATGTAGCGGAGGTGCCACGGTTCGGGGTCGTACCCCGTCGTCTCGGTACGGCCGCTCTCGTAGCGCACGATCCATCCGTGCCGCCAGGCGTTCTCGACGATCCAGTCGCCCTGGGCCGTGCCCTCGATCTCGTAGATCGTGCCGCAGCCGCCGTTCGCGCAGGCGACGACGTCGGCCGCGAGCCCGAGCTGGTGCTCGCTGTGCCCCGGACGTGCCGAGATCGCCTCGGCGCCTTCGCGCCCGAGGGAGCCCACCTGCCCGCCGAAGGTGCTCACCTGGGTCGCGTACGAGCGGTACCCGCTCTGCAGCGCGACGTCGCCCGCTCCCGCGTCGGCCGCCGCTCCGACGAGCGCGTCGAGCGCGGCCGCCGCGTCGGCGCGGAGCCCTCCGCCCACGAGGCTGGGCGTCTCGGCAGGGAGGATGACGGCGGGCGCGTAGTCGACGGGGCTCACCGCACGCTGCTTGTTCACGACGACCCACGACCATCCGGGATCGTCGAGAGGGAGGCACTCCGCCCCCGCCGCAGCGGCGGCCCTCAGCTGCTCGCCGCCGCCGAACGCCGCGACCATGGCCGCCACGTCGTGCGTCTGCGCGGCGACGGCCGCCGCGTCCGACGCGCAGCCGTCGGAGGCCGGCTCGACCTCCGCGACCTCGAACAGGGGCACGGGGAGCGCCTCGATCGAGCCGGGCCGGGAGTCGGCGGACTCGGCTGCCGAGGTCTGCTGCGGCGCGGCGTGACTCGGGCCGTCGCCCCCTGCGACCGCGAGCGCACTGCCCAGGACGCACGCGCCGACGACGCCGGCGACGGCCGCCAGCACGACGAGACCCCGCCCGGAGAGGAGCCGCGGCTCAGGCGCCGCGTGCTTCGCGACGAGACCGCGGCGCCGTGCGTACCGCCCGTTCGTCATCCCCCTATTGTCGCGGACGCGCTCACGGCGCCCGGCAGGCTCCCCGTGGAGAACATATATGCGAGCCTGGCTTGACTTCTCTCTCGAAGATCTGTTCCATAGACGGATGCGGTGGAACGGACAGCGGATCGGCGACGTCGACGCCTCGGCGCTGCCGGGGCTCGACCGGCTCGACGGCCTCGTCCGCACCGTCACGACGCCCGAGTTCGCGGGCCTGACGTTCCACGAGGTCGCCGCGAAGTCGGCGCTCAACCACGTGCCCGGGCCGAGCTCGATGCCGTTCGACTGGACGGTCAACCCGTACCGGGGCTGCAGCCATGCCTGCGTGTACTGCTTCGCCCGCGGAACGCACGAGTACCTCGAGCTCGACGCGGGGCGCGACTTCGACTCGCAGATCGTCGTGAAGGTCAACATCGCCGACGTGCTGCGGCGCGAGCTCGCGAAACCCGGGTGGCAGCGCGAGCACGTCGCCCTGGGCACGAACACCGACCCGTACCAGCGCGCCGAGGGACGCTACCGTCTCATGCCCGGCATCATCGACGCGCTCGCCGACTCGGGCACGCCCTTCTCCGTCCTCACGAAGGGCACCCTCCTGCGTCGCGACCTGCCGCAGCTCGCGGCGAGGAGAGCCGACGTCGACATCTCGCTGGCGATGTCGATCGCCGTGCACGACGACGCCCTGCAGCGCGCCATCGAACCCGGCACGCCGACGGCGCGCGCCCGCCTCGACACCGTCAGGGCGGCGGCCGACCTCGGCTTCCGCGTGCAGGTCTTCCTCATGCCGATCATCCCGCATCTGAGCGACTCCGTCGAGGCGCTCGACGAGGCGCTCACGCGGATCAGGGCGGCAGGCGCGCATCGCGTCGTGTACGGGTCGATGCACCTGCGGCCCGGCGTGAAGCCGTGGTTCTTCCAGTGGCTCGCCCGTGAGCGCCCCGACCTCGTCGCCGCCTACCGCGGCCTCTACCCCGGTGCATCCGTCGAGGCGCCGAAGGGGTACCGCACCTGGCTCGCTCAGCGCATGCGCCCCCTCCTGCGCGCCCACAGCCTGGCGGGCTCGGCGGAGGAGGACCAGCCGCCGCGCACGCGGTCGCACCCGAAGGCGACGCCGCGCGTCGTCGAGACGGCAAGGAAGACGGCGCCGACCCTCTTCTGATCAGGCGCTCAGGGTCACACCCCACGAGAGCGTCCAGTCCTCGCCGGGAGCGAGCCAGCGGAGCCCCTGGCCCGAGTTGAGGGCGTCGGCGGGTGCCGTCATGGGCTCGATCGCGACGGCGAGCTCCGTTCCCGGGTAACCCGACGTCGTGAACACCTGCACGTAGTCGAACCCCTCCCCCTGCCAGACCGTGACGGTCCGGCCATCCGGCGCGGCGAGCGTGTTGCGCACACGACCGTCGCCGCCGCGCGCGAGCCGGCCGTAGGCGCGGTCGAGCTGCACGTCCGCGAGCCGCGCGCCGCCGCGCAGATCGGTCGCCGCGTCGACGGGACGCTCTGCCACGGGCAGCATGCGGTCGTCGAGCTCGAACCACGTCGCCCCCGGCACGGCGAGCCGCAGCTCGCCCGTCGGCACGTCGCCGAGACGGAAGAACGGATGCGTGCCGACGGCGACGGGCGCCTCGGCGTCGCCCTCGTTGCGGATGCGATGCGTCACCTCGATCCCCTCGTCGACGAGCGCGTAGGTGACGCTCGTCGCGAGCGTGAACGGATAGCCCGACTGCGGGAAGATGCGCGCCGAGAGGGTCGCCGCCGCGTCGCCCGTATCGACGGAGTACGGGAAGAAGCGCAGCAGGCCGTGGCTCGCGTTCCCGTACTTCGGCTCGGAGACGGCGAGCTGCTCGGCCGCACCGTGCTGCGACCATCGGCCGTCGCGGACGCGGTTGGGCCAGGGCACGAGGACGATCCCCGATGCGGACGGCGTGCGCTCGCCGTCGGGATATCCCTGCACGATGTCGATGCCGCCCACGGTCAGGGCGCGAAGCGAGGCGCCCACCTGCGCGATCCGCGCCGTCACCTCGCCGCGCGGTCCACTCCGGCGCAGCCGCACCTGCTCGCCTGTGGGGTCGATCTCCGCCATGGCCGTCCCTTCTCGGATTCCGTCGCAGACGATCCTCCCAGACGCCGGATGGCCGCTCAGCTCTCGTCGAACCCCGTCGCTCCGAGCTCGTCGGCGATGTCCTGCAGGAACCGCGTCACGACGCCGCGCTCGGCCGACGTGAGCCGCGCAGCGGCGATCGCCCGGCGGGCGTGGATGCGCCCGATCGTGTCGGTCGCGGCGATGCGCGTCTCGGGGGTGATGGCGACGGTGAGGGCGCGCCGGTCGCTCGGATGCGGTGTGCGGACGATATGCCCCGCGGCCTCGAGCCTGTCGAGCAGCTTCGTCGTCGACGCGGTCGAGATCGAGAGGAACGCCGCGAGGACGCCCGGTGTCACGACGTCGCCTCGATTGCCCGCGACGATGAGGTAGTGGAGCGCGCGCATGTCGGTCTGATTGAGCTTCATGTAGCGCAGGGACGCCTCGTTGAGCGACTGCTCGGCCTGGCGCAGCCGGCCCATCGCGTTCATGAGGGCGCCGATCTCGGCGACATCCTGCGGCGAGAGCCCTGCTCGGTCGACGAGGGCTCCGACGGGGTCGTTGGCGTCGAGGTCGTACACCCCCGCTCCGGTCTCCGTCATGCGATCATCCTACCTGCCAGGACTCGAAATCAATGAAGCTTCTTGCTAGGCTAGCTAGTGATTAGACGACTGGAGCATAATGTCCCCTCTCCCCGAAGCACCGCGCGTGCAGTCGAGCACCGCGAGCACGACCTCTCCTCGCGTCCCCCGCTGGCTGCGCGTCCTCCTGCCCGCGGTGCTCATCCTCGTGTGGCTCGCGGGCGCATCGATCGGCGGGCCGTACTTCGGCAAGGTCGACGAGGTCTCCTCGAACGATCAGACCACCTACCTTCCCGAGAGCGCCGATGCGACGGCCGTCCAGGAACGGCTCTCCGACTTCACCGACGGCGACGCCATCCCCGCCGTCGTCGTCTTCTCCGCCGACGCCCAGCTGAACGACGACGACCTCGCCGCCATCGACGAGCGGCTCGCCGCGGCGGCCGATCTCGACGGCGTCGACGAGGTCTCCCCCGCCATCGCCTCCGACGACGGGAAGGCGGCGCAGGCGTTCGTCCCGATCTCCTCCGACGCCGAGCTGTCCGAGGTCGTCGCCGCACTCGACGAAGCCCTCTCCGACGGGCTCCCCGCCGGCGTCGTCGTGCACATCACGGGGCCCGCCGGATTCTCCAACGACCTCGTCTCCGCGTTCGCCGGAATCGACGGGATCCTGCTGCTCGTCGCCCTCGCCGCCGTGCTCGTCATCCTCGTCGTCGTGTACCGGTCGCTGCTCCTGCCCGTGGCGGTGCTCTCGACGAGCCTGTTCGCGCTGTGCGTCGCGCTCCTCACGGTGTGGTGGCTGGCGAAGGCCGGCGTGCTGCTCCTCAGCGGGCAGACGCAGGGCATCCTCTTCATCCTCGTCATCGGCGCCGCGACCGACTACTCGCTCCTGTACGTCTCTCGGTACCGCGACGAGCTCATCCGCACCGAGAGCACCTGGACCGCGTCGATGCGGGCCCTGCGCGGCTCGTTCGAGCCCATCCTCGCGTCCGGCGGCACGGTGATCGCCGGCCTCCTCTGCCTGCTGCTGAGCGACCTCAAGTCGAACAGCACGCTCGGCCCCGTGGCGGCCATCGGCATCGTCTTCGCGATGCTGTCGGCCCTCTCGCTGCTCCCCGCGCTCCTGTTCGCCTTCGGTCGAGCGGCGTTCTGGCCGCGGCGGCCCGCATACGCGCCCGACACGGCGGCCGATGGCGCGCCCGCACGGGGCCTCTGGGCCGGGGTAGGGCGGGCCATCCGCGCGAGGCCGCGCGTCATCTGGGCGCTCACGGCGGTCGTGCTAGCCGCGGGCTCGATCGGGTTCACGCAGTTCCAGGCCGACGGGGTGTCGCAGTCGGACCTCGTGCTGGGCGAGTCGCAGGCGCGCGAGGGCCAGGAGGTGCTCGGCGAGCACTTCCCGGCGGGGTCCGGAAGCCCCGTCTACGTCCTCGTCGCCGAGGACGACCTGCAGGCAGCGGCCGATGTGCTGCTCGCCGACGACGGCATCGACGGCGTCGCCGTGACGGCCGACACGGAGAGCGGGAGCGCTCCCGTGACGGAGGACGGCGTCACGGCCTTCGGCCCTCCCGGCACTCCGTCCCCCGATCCCACCGTGGCGGATGGCGATGTGCTGCTGCAGGGCACGCTCGCGGACGCCGCCGACTCGACCGCCGCGGAGCAGACGGTGCGCGATCTGCGGGGCGCGCTCGACGACGCCGTGCCCGGCGCGCTCGTGGGCGGCGTCACGGCGACCGATGTCGACACGAACGACGCGTCGATCCACGACCGCAATCTCATCATCCCCGTCATCCTCGCGGTGATCCTCGTGATCCTCATGCTGCTGCTGCGGTCGATCCTCGCGCCCGTGCTGCTCATCCTCACGACCGTGCTCTCGTTCGGAACCGCCATGGGAGTGTCGGCGCTCGTGTTCAACGAGGTTCTCGGGTTTCCGGGGGCCGACCCCGCCGTACCGCTGTACGGCTTCGTCTTCCTCGTGGCGCTCGGCATCGACTACAACATCTTCCTCATGACGCGGGTGCGCGAGGAGTCGCTGCGGCACGGGACGCGCGACGGAATCGTCCGAGGGCTGGCGATCACGGGCGGCGTCATCACCTCGGCTGGCCTCGTGCTCGCGGCGACGTTCACGGCGCTGTCGGTCATCCCCGTGCTGTTCCTCGTGCAGCTCGCGTTCATCGTCGCGTTCGGCGTTCTGCTCGACACGTTCATCGTGCGCTCGCTGCTCGTGCCCGCCCTCTCGTACGACATCGGCCGCGCCATCTGGTGGCCGTCGGAGCTCGCCCGCGGCGCGCGCTGAGGCGGTGCCGGCGGGCGAGCACACCGCAGGAGATCCGGCCGGGCGGATGGCCCCTCCCGCGTGATCCGGCGAGCCACGGGGAGGCGTTCCCCCGGAACTCCTGCACGGTGTCCGGGTCAGACCGTGCGGCGTCGCGCGAGCGCGATCGCGGCGACCGCGAGGATGCCCGCCGCGACGGCCAAGGCGATGCCGCTGCCCAGCCGGTGCGTCGCGGCTCCTGCCGCCGCGCCGGCGCCGAGCGAACCCCACAGCAGAAGTGGGCGTCGCCACGCCGTCGACGAGCGGCCGGCGATCGCATCCGCGATCGCGAGCCCCAGGCTCACGAGCGTGCCCGTCGCATACGTGATCGCGACGCGCGCGCGGCCATCGGCGATGTAGAGCGTGTTCAGTGCGCCCATGGCAGCGGCCAGCAGCGCGAAGCGCACCGGCGAGGTCGGCGCCGTCCACGCGAGCACGGCGCTGACCGCGAGCAGCATCGCCGCTCCCGCGACCGGTCGCGCCCGATTGCCTCCGCCGGAGCCCGCCGAGATCGCCGCGACGATGACGCCGCCGAGGAACGAACCGACGAGAGCGAGCGGGAACAGCGCCGTCGCGGGCGCCTCGTCGAGGAGCGCGACGCCTGCCTGAGTCGAGTTGCCGCTCATGAACGACACGAACAGCCCGCCGGTGTCGATGAAGCCGATCGCGTCGACGAACCCCGCGACGCCGCTCAGCATGGCCGACAGCGCGAACCCCCGGCGCGTCACCTCCCGCATCGCGAGCTCAGCGGTCGCCGGCGGGCGACCACACCACGATGAGGAACGTCGCGACAGGTCCGAGGATCAGCGATCCGAGGAACCATCCGAGCCGTGTGCGGTTCTTCTGCTCGGCGAGACCGGCGTTCACGAGGGCGAGCGTGAGCCATCCGCCGCCGCCGGCGAGCCATCCGTTGATGTCCATACCCCCACGGTACGGGAGCATGTCGCCGCGGCCCCGAAGGCATCAGCCCGGTCGGTGACGCGCAACGGCCCCGTCGCGCGATGCGACGGGGCCGTGATCCGGATGGCGGCCGTTACGCCGTGAGCTCCGCGGCGGTCGGCACGGCGCCCGCGATCTCCTCGAGGAGGTCGTCGCCCGGACGCACCTGGTCGAACGGCGCCTCGATCTCGGCGCGGTCGAGCAGCTCGCTCATGCGGCGCTGGCGCATCCGCGTGATGAGGGTGACGACCCGGCCCGAACGGCCAGCGCGACCCGTGCGACCCGCGCGGTGCAGGTACGTCTTGTACTCGGTGGGCGCGTCCGCCTGGACCACGAGATCGACGTCGTCGACGTGGATGCCGCGAGCGGCGACGTCCGTCGCGACGAGCACCTGCGCGCGACCCTTCGAGAACTTCTCGATGTTGCGTGTGCGCTTGGCCTGGTTCAGGTCGCCGTGGAGCGCGACGGCGGTGATGCCCGCGTCCTCGAACTGCTCGGCGAGCTGCTCGGCGTACGCCCGGGTGCGCGAGAAGACGAGCGTCTTCCCCTCGCGGTCGACGAGCGTGTCAAGGATCTCGCCCTTGCTGCGCTGATCGATGACGAGCACGCGGTGGTCGATCGTGCCAGAGTCCTGCGTCTCGCCCGCGACCTCGTAGACCGAGGGCTCGACGAGGAACTCGTCGACGAGCGCCGCGACCTCGCGGTCGAGCGTGGCCGAGAAGAGGAGCTTCTGCGAGCCGTCGGCCGTGAGGCGCAGCAGGCGCTGCACGGGCTCGAGGAAGCCGAGCTCGCACATGTGATCGGCCTCGTCGAGGACGGCGATCGAGATCTGCGACAGGTCGAGCTTGCCCTGCGCCTGCAGGTCCTCCATGCGGCCGGGCGTGCCGATGATGATGTCGACGCCCTTCTGCAGCGCTCCGACCTGGCGCCCCTGCGGCACGCCGCCGTAGATCTGCGTCGTGAAGAGGCCGACGCTGCGCGCGATCGGCTGGATGGTGCGGTCGATCTGCAGGGCGAGCTCGCGCGTGGGGGCGAGGATGAGCGCGACGGGGGCGCGGCCGAACTCTCGCTTCGTCCCGGCCTTGGACCGCAGCACGCGCTCGACGAGCGGTGCGCCGAAGGCGATCGTCTTGCCCGAGCCCGTGCGTCCGCGCGCGAGCACGTCGCGGCCCTCGATGATGGGCGGGATGGTCGCGGCCTGGATCGGGAACGGCTTGTCGGCGCCGAGGGCGGCGAGGGCGCGCTCGATGTTGTCGCCCAGGCCGATCTCCGCGAACGTCACCTCGACGGCGTCGTCGGTCTGGATGGCCTGGGCCTCGAGGCGCTCGTGAACGACGTCGATCTGCTGCTCCTGCGCGGCCGAGCGAGCAGGACGGTCGTCGCGGCGGAAGCCGCCGTCACGCTGAGCGCCGTCACGACGCTCGTACCCGCCCTCGCGACGCTGCCCGCGGTCGCGACCCGCGAAGCCGCGGTCGTCCCGACGGAAGCCGCCCTCACGCTGGCCGCCGCCGAAGCCGCGCTCGTCACGGCGCTCGTAGCCGCCTTCGCGACGCTGACCGCCCTCGCGACCCGAGAAGCCGCGGTCGTCACGACGCTCGTAGCCGCCTTCGCGACGCTGGCCGCCGAAACCGGCGTCGCGACGCTGACCGCCGTCACGACCCGAGAAGCCGCGGTCGTCACGACGGTGACCGCCCTCACGCTGACCGCCGAAACCGCCCTCGCGACGCTGACCGCCGCCGAAACCGCGATCGTCACGGCGCTCGTAGCCGCCCTCACGACGCTGGCCGCCATCGCGACCCGCGAAACCGCGGTCATCACGACGGGGGTAGCCGCCCTCGCGACGCTGAGCACCGCTGAAACCGCGATCGTCACGACGTTCGTAGCCGCCCTCGCGACGCTGGCCGCCGTCGTGCTGGCCGCCGAAGCCCTCACGACGCTGACCGCCGCCGAACCCGCGGTCATCACGACGGGGGTAGCCGCCCTCGCGACGCTGAGCACCGCTGAAACCGCGATCGTCACGACGCTCGTAGCCGCCCTCACGACGCTGACCGCCCTCGCGACCCGCGAAGCCACGGTCGTCCCGGCGGTATCCGCCCGCGGCGCTGTCGTCGCGGCGCGGGCCGCGCGACCCGCCGTCGTTGCCGCGGAACGGACCGCCGGTCTTCTTCTTGGCGTAGCGCGGATCGAAGTTCTGGGCGGGGCGACCGCCGGCCGGCTTCTTGCTCTTGGGCATGGGTGTGTCCTTCTGGTTCTCGCACGAGAACAGCGCCTGCGCACGCATGCGCAGGCAAACCCGGGCGTCCATCGGCCGGGGGCCATTCATGTGATGGTTCATGCGCGTCGATCGACGCTCACCATCGGCCCCCGGACTCACACTTGCTCAAAACGTCCGCGCTCTAC
This sequence comes from Microbacterium gilvum, assembly GCF_039543865.1. Lineage (NCBI taxonomy): Bacteria > Bacillati > Actinomycetota > Actinomycetes > Micrococcales > Microbacteriaceae > Microbacterium > Microbacterium gilvum. Next base: position 19,621 of record NZ_BAABKO010000002.1, read on the forward strand.
GCGGTGTCCGAAGCCGACCGCACCACGTTACCGGGCCCGACTGGGAAACGCCCCTGCACCCGGAATCGGCGCGGCGCGCACCGACCCGCTGCTACCGCGGGCGGTGCTGAACGGGTGCCGCGGTCGGCAGGCCGTCCGCGGGCGCCGACCGACCACTCGTCGCTGTCCCCGCCGTGCCCGCCTCGGCGGTCACGGCGACGGAGACGGACACCGTCACGGGCGCGCCCGACGACACCTGCTCCGAGACGACGGTGCGCGCCACGGGGATCGCCTCTGCCGGCGAGCTCACGGCCTGCGCGGAGTCCCGCCTCGAGACGCGCGAGACCGGAGACGCGGGGGCCGCGGCGACGGGCGCATCCTCCTCCGAAGGCGCCGCGGAAGCCGGCGCGCCGGCGGACGCGGGCGATCCGCCGCCATCCGGCTCGGTCGCGGGCCCGCCGTGCTCGCCCGACCCGCCAGGCCCACCGGTGCCTCCGCGCCGGGCGATCCGCCGCTCCTTCGCGCCCTCGACCAGGTTGTAGAGCGTCGGCAGCACGATGAGGGTGAGGAACGTCGACGAGACCAGGCCGCCGATGACGACGATCGCGAGCGGCTGCGAGATGAACCCGCCGTGCCCCGTGATACCCAGCCCCATGGGCGTGAGCGCGAAGATCGTCGCGAGGGCCGTCATGAGGATGGGCCGCAGTCGCATCGACGCGCCGGCCAGCGTCGCGTCGTGCGTCGACAGTCCCTTCTCGCGGTACTGGTTGACGAGGTCGACGAGCACGATCGCGTTCGTCACGACGATGCCGATGAGCATGAGCACGCCGATGAGCGACGCGACGCCGAGCGGCACGCCCGTGACGACCTGCAGCAGGATGGCCCCGGTGGCCGCGAACGGCACCGACACGAGCAGCAGGATCGGCTGGCGCAGCGACTTGAAGGTCGCCACCATCACGACGTACACGATGAGGATGGCCGCGAGCATCGCGAGACCGAGCTGGCTGAACGAGTCCGCCTGCTGCTCCGCGACGCCGCCGACCGACGCCGATGCGCCGTCGGGGAGGTCGGCCGCCTCGATCGCGGCGGCGGCCGAGGCGGTCGCCACCGCGAGGTCGTCGCCCGCGGGCGGCACCGTGATGGTCGCCGTGCGGCGCCCGTCGACCGTCGTGATGGATGCGGGGCTCGCGCTCTCCTCGATCGTCGCGAGGTCCTGCAGCTGCACGACCCCGGTGGCCGTCGGGATGTCCAGCTCGCGCAGCTGCGCGACCGTCGCCGGCGGGTCGGACACCGCGATGTAGATGTCGAGGGAGGCCTCCTCGAACTCGACGCTCCCCGCCTGCTGCGGCTGCATGGTCGACGACACGATCGAGCCGATCGCCGCCTCCGACAGCCCGGCTTCCGCTGCCGCGTCGCGATCGACCTCGACGGCGATGTACGGCAGCGACGAGGCGAGGTCGTCGGTGACGGCGCCCACGCCGTCGCGGCCGTCGAGCTCCGCGACGATGGCGTCGGTCGCCGCGGCGAGCACGTCGGAGGTCGGTGCCTCGACGCTGATCGCGATATCGCTCGACCCGAAGCCGGCTGCGGCCGAGACGGTGAGGTCGCCCGCGTCGTCGAGGGCGTCGAGGGCGTCCTGCACCTCCGCGCGAAGCTCCTCCTGGTCGACGCCGTCGGCGCTCATGACGGAGTACGTGACGCCGCCCCCGCCCGAGAACGCGTCGGAGAGGGCGGAGCCGCTCGATCCGACCGACACCTGCACCGTCTCGATGCCGTCGATCCCGTCGAGCACCTCTTCCACGCGCTGTGCGGCGGCGTCCTTCGCCTCGAGGCTCGCCGTGTCGCCGAGGTCCTGCGAGATCGTCATGGTGTTCTGCCCCGAGTCGCCGAGGAAGTTCACCTTCATGAGGGGAGCGAGCGCGACGGTGCCGACGAGCACGACGACCGCGAGCGCGACCGTGAGCCCGGAGTGCCGCAGCGTCCATCCGAGGATCGGGTGGTAGGCCCGCTGCAGACGGGACGGCGGCGCGTCGGGGTGCTCGGGATCGATCGGATGGCCGTGCTCATCGAGGAGCGGCTTGCCGGGTCGCATGAACCAGTACGCGAGCACGGGCACGATCGTCAGCGCGACGAGGAGCGACGCGGCCATCGCGATCGTCACCGTCATGGCGAACGGACGGAACAGCTCGCCGACCATGTCGCCGACGAACACGATCGGCAGGAAGACGGCGACGGTCGTGATCGTCGACGCCGTGACCGCTCCGGCGACCTCGCGCACGGCAAGGCGGATGGCCGAGCCCTTGTCGGCGTCGCCCACGTAGTGCCGCTTGATGTTCTCGATGACGACGATGGAGTCGTCGACGACGCGGCCGATCGAGATCGTGAGCGCGCCGAGCGTGAGCATGTTGAGCGTGTAGCCGAACGACTGCATGCCGATGAACGTGATCAGCACGCTCGTCGGGATGGAGATGGCGGTCACGATCGTCGAGCGCACCGACAGCAGGAACACGAGGATGACGATGACGGCGAACACGAGGCCCAGCAGCCCCTCGGTCGCGAGCGTCTCGATCGACTGCACGATGAACGGCGCCTGGTCGAAGACGACCGTGAACTCGGCGTCGGGGAGCGTCTCGCGCAGGTCGTCGAGCACCGCCTGCACGCCCTCCGAGACCTCGACGGTGTTGGCGTCGGGGAGCTTCGTGATGGAGATCGAGATGGCGTCCTCGCCGTTCACGCGCGACAGCGACGTGACGGGATCGTCGTTCTGGGCGACGTCGGCGACGTCGGCGATCGTCACGACCGGCGCGGGCACCGGCACCCCCGTCGCCGGGTCGACCGTCGCGGTCGTCGCGAGCGGCAGCGCACGCAGCTGGTCGAGGTCGGCGATCTTCGCCCCCGTCTGCACCGTGAGCGTACGATCGTCCTCCGTGATGTCGCCGCCCGGGAACAGGTTGCCGTTCTGCTGCAGGGCGTCCGAGATCGCCTGCTGAGTGAGACCGGCGGCCGCCAGCGCCTCGGTGTCGGGGGTGATCGTGATGCGCTGTCCAACGCCGCCGACGATCTCGGCGGCGTTGACGCCCTCGACGTCCTCGAGGTCGGGGATGGCGATCGACTCGAGCTGCGCCTGCGCCTCGTCCGCCTCGCCCAGCCCCGACGCCGCGACCTGGATGACGGGGAGGTCGTCGATGCTGATGGCGAGCACCTGCGGCTCGACGCCGTCGGGCAGCTGGCTCGAGATCCGGCTGATGGCCTGCTGCATCTTCTGCTCGGCTGTCGCGAGGTTCGCGCCGTAGGAGAACGTCGCCTGGATGATCGACGAGTTCGTCGTCGACGTCGCCGACGACGACTCCAGGTCGGGGACGCCGGCGATCGCGGTCTCGATCGGCGTCGACACGTCGGCCTCGACGACCTCGGGCGAGGCGCCGGGGTACGTCGTCATGACGACGAGCGAGGGCAGCTCGATCGACGGGATGAGCTCCTGCTTGAGGTTCGTGAGCGACAGCCCGCCGAAGACGGCGGCGCAGATCGTGATGAGCGCGATGAGCGCCCTGTTCTTGAGGCTGAGGACGGCGAGCTTCGACACAGGTCTCTCTCGTTCGGGATGGCCGGGCGAGGCGCGGACGGACCTCGATACGGTCCTGTATCCGCGATGTCATTCTCGCATCGGGCAGCGTCCGGGCACGTCCCCCCAGGGGATGATCTCCGTCAGAGCAGAGCGGCCGTCCCGAGCCCCGCCGCCGCCGACGCTACGCACACCGCGAGGGTGCCGAGGGCATCCGCGATGGCAGCGCGCGTGCGCCCCTCCCGCAGGAACGCCGCGGAGTCGAGGGCGACTGTGCTGAAGGTCGTGTATCCGCCGAGCAGACCGGCTCCGACGGCCGCGAGCCAGACCGTGTCGGAGACCGCGCCCGTGAGGAGCCCCAGCGCGAACGACCCCGTCGCGTTCACGACGAGGATGGCCCAGGGGAACCCGTGCGGCAGCACGCGCCCGAGCAGCACGTCGACGAGCCAGCGGGCGCCGGAGCCGATGCCGCCGGCGATCGCGACGACGAGCAGGAGGATCACGACGACCGCCTCGCGACGAGCCGGGTGCCGACGGCGAGCCCCGCGAGGGCGGCCGCGGTCGCCGTGGCCGCGAGCACGACGGCGCCGAGCAGCGCGATCGCCGCCCCCTCTGCGAGCAGCGACGCGGTCTGCACGGCGAAGGCGCTGTAGGTCGTGAACCCCCCGAGCACGCCGGTGCCGAGGAAGGCCCGGAGACGGGGGCGGCGGTCGGCGACGGCACCAGCCACGACGCCGAGGAGGAAGGCTCCGACGAGGTTGATCGCCGCCGTCGTGACGACGACGGCGTCCGCATCGGAGACCACCAGGGCGTAGCGGAGCGCGGCGCCGACCGCCCCGCCCGCGATCACGGCGGGAAGGAGCGACCAGCGGATCGGAGGGCGGCTCACCGCGTCATGCCCCGACGCGCATGGAACGACGGGCGGACGCACGAAAGTCGCCGCGGACGGATGTCCGCAGCGACTGCGCGGGTGTGGACCCGAGAGGAGCTATGCCTTCTCGAGTTCGTCTTCGTCTTCGTCCTCGTCGGCGTACTGGTCCGCCCAGCGGTCGACGTACTGGTCGTCCTCGGGATGACCGAGCTCCCGCTCGAGGGCCGAGTAGTCGACAGCAGGGCTGAACGACTTGAGTTCGCGGGCGAGCTTGGTGTGCTTCGCCTTCTGACGGCCACGGCCCATGGGCGAGACCCCCTTATGTCAATGGCAACGGGCTTATTCGCCGGCCCGTATGCGATCACTTCGGACAGCCGGCGGTTGCCGGAAAGAGTATGATCCACGATACCACGCGGCCTCGCCACCGGCCGGGCTGCGGCATCGGAGAGAGGACGCGGTCATGAGCGACAACGAGGTCTCCCCCGTCGAGGAGACGCACGATCCGGGTGCGGACACCGCCCTGCAGGGAGCCGTCGTCGTGGGGGTGATCCCCGGCCAGACGCCGCGTGTCGTGAAGGAGGCGGCGCGGTACGCACACCTCCTGCATGCCCCGCTCGTCGTCGCGCACGTCGACGTCACGCGCTTCGTCACCTACGAGGACCCCGACGGGTTCGTGCAGACGGCACCCGTCGACATCCACATCGACGCGGGAGCGGAGGAGCTCGCGGCGGTGACCGCGGCCGCGGAGGCCGCGCTGTCGGGCAAGGACGTGGCGTGGTCGGTGAAGCAGCTCGTCGGCGACCCCGCGCTCGCGATCAAGCACTTCGCCGACCGCGTGGATGCCCGTCTCCTCGTCGTCGGCACCCGCAAGCGCGGGTTCGGCGAGTCGGTCCGCGAGTTCTTCACGGGCTCCGTGGCGGCACGACTGTCGCATCGGCAGCACCGGCCCATCCTCGTCGTGCCCGTGAGCGAGCCGCTCGCCGACGACGAGGACTGGCCCGTGGAGGCCTGAGCGCCGACGCGGCGGGACCGTCAGCCGAGCGATCGGCGGACGGCCTCGGCGGCGTCGTCGAGGGCGCGGGCGAGGTCGTCGACGACGGACGCCGCGAGCTCGCCGCCCCGGGCGACATGCGTCCGGAGATCGGCGCGGACGCGTCCGCGGAAGTCGTTCACGAGCACGTCGACCCGCTGCAGCTGGTCCCGCGAGCGCACACGCGGGTCGTCGCGCGTCTCGGGCCGCGCCGGCTCACCCGGCGTCCGCGCGGCCGCTGCGAGGTCGGCGCGCAGGCTCCGCATGGCGTCCTGCACGCTCGCGCGCACGCCGTCGGCGATGAGGCGCACCGAGTCCGCGAGACCCTCCTGGATGCCGTCGATGTCCGCTGCGCGGGCGGCGACCTCCGCTCGGCCCGCCTCCGTGATGGCGTAGACGGTCTTGCGTCCGTCCGCCGACTTCGTGACGAGCCCCTCCTCCTCGAGCTTCGCGAGCCGCGGGTAGATCGTGCCCGCGCTCGGCGTGTACGTGCCGCCGGTGCGTTCGGACAGCGCCTGCATGATGTCGTAGCCGTGCCGCGGCGTCTCGTCGAGCAGGGCGAGCAGATAGAGCCGCAGGTCGCCGTGGGAGAAGACGGGGGGCATCAGGCGCTCCGCTCCTCACCCGACGCACCGCCGGGCCACTCGACCTGCTCGTCGGTGTCGCCGGCAGGGGCGGACGGGTCGTCCCGCCGCACCACGGTGATGTCGCCGGAGACGGTGTTGACGCCCACGTCGACGAACGCGCTCGAGAGCTCGCCCACCGAGCCGGTGTAGTTCGACGGCCCCGACGACGCGTACCGGACGCCGTCGACGAGGATTCGCCCGCTCGCGGAGCGCGCGACGTAGTTCGCGGGATAGCCCGCGTCGAGGCGGACCGTCACGGCGCCGCTCACGCCGTTGACGGAGATGCGCGAGACCGGGCCCTCTGCGTCGACGAAGGTCGATCCCGAGACGGAGTCGACGTCGACCTTCGTGACCGTGCCGGTGACGGCCACATCACCGGAGACCGTGTTCGCCGAGAACGGACCGGTGAGGCCGCGCACCTGGATGTCGCCCGAGACGGCGTTGGCTCCCAGATCGCCGCGGAGGCCGTCGACGAGGATGTCGCCCGACACCGTGTTGAGACGGGTGTGCCCCTCCACTCCCGAGACGAGGGCGCCCGCGCTCACGACACCGAGCGTGAGGGCGATGGCACGGGGGACGGCGAGGCTCACCTCAGCGCGCGGGCCCCCCGACCCGAAGTTGCGGAACACCTCGAGGAAGTTGTCCCACCGCAGCTGCGCGTGGTCGAGCTCGAGCTCGTCGCCCGTCACCTCCACGCGGAGGTCCTTGACGCTCACGCCGTGGACCTCGAGCCGCACGTGCGGCTCGTCGTGCGCGATGACGTCGACCTGCCCGCCGACGAGCCCCACCTTGAGACGACGGATGCCCTCGACGTCGATGACGCGGGTCTCACCCGGGTGGATGAGCCACTTCTCGTCTGCCATGATCTGCTCCTGTCCGCCGGGTACCCGGCCGTGGGTTTCGAGATATATCTCGATGCGAACGAGTAGAACACGATATATCTCGATGCGCAAGCACGTATCCGGAGAGCATCCTTGACCTTGACGCAACGTCAACTCATACCGTGGGGCCATCCACACGAGAGGAGGACAGCATGGAGTGGTCCATCCAGCAGATCGCGCGGCTCACGGGATCGACGAGCCGCACGCTGCGGCACTACGACGACATCGGGCTGCTGCCGCCGTCCCGCGTCGGGACCAACGGCTACCGCTACTACGACGAGCGCGCCCTCGTGCGCCTGCAGCGCATCCTGCTGCTGCGCGAACTCGGGCTCGGCCTGCCGCAGATCGCGGAGGTGCTCGCGACGGACGTGACTCCCGTGCGGGCGCTCGAGACGCACCTCGCGTGGCTGACCGCGGAGAGGGTCCGACTCGAACGGCAGATGAAGGCCGTCGCGTCGACCATCCGCTCGCTCGAGGAAGGCAGGGAGCTCATGGCGGAGGACATGTTCGACGGATTCGACCACGCACAGCACAGGGAGGAGGTGGAGGAGCGCTGGGGGCGCGACGCGTACGCCCGGGGCGACGCCTGGTGGCGCGGGATGTCCGACCCCGAGCGCGCCGCGTGGAAGGACCGCTCCGCTCGGCTCGGCGCCGATTGGATGGCGCTGGCGGCGTCGGGCGCGGATCCTGCGTCGGATGCCGCGCAGGAGCTGGCGCGCCGCCACGTCGAGTGGCTGCGGGGCATCCCAGGGACGCCGTCGGCGACCCCCGGCGGCGACGAGAAGGCCTATGTCGTCGGGCTCGCCGAGATGTACGTCGCCGATGAGCGCTTCGCCGCGAACTACGGCGGCGCCCATGGCGCGGCGTTCGTGCGCGACGCGCTCGCGCGTTACGCCGGAACGCACCTGTAACCAGGCGTCGCGCGCGGCGCGGCCCTTTCCGGGGACGCGCCGCACGCACTAGCGTCGGGAGAACAGACCGGCAACAGGAGGAATCGTGACGGACACCACGCACCAGCCCATCGGACTCGCGCGAACCCTGCGGACGATCGCGATCGTGACGGGCGTCGTCTCGCTCATCGCGGGTGTGGTCATCCTCATCTGGCCGCTCAAGTCGGCCGTCGCGATCACCGTGCTCATCGCGATCTACACGCTCGTCGCCGGTGTCATCAACATCGCGCTCGCGATCTCCTCGAAGGGGCTCGGCGGATGGCTGCGGGTCGGCATCTCGCTGCTCGGCATCCTGTTCGTCGTCTCGTCGATCGTCGCCTTCGCGAACCTCACCTCGACGACCGTGCTGCTGGCGACGTTCGTCGCCATCATGCTGGGCGTCTCGTGGATCGTCGACGGCATCGTGTCGCTGTTCGCGCTGGGCGGGCCGAAGGATCCGTTCAGCCCGGTTCCGCGCTCGAAGGGCTGGACGATCGCCTTCGCGATCATCAGCATCCTGGCGGGTGTCGTCGTCATCCTCTCCCCGCTCCTCACGGCGGTCTGGCTGTGGCTCTTCATCGGCGCCGCGCTCGTCGTCTTCGGCATCATCCAGGTCGTCCGCGCCGCGACGCTGGAGCGCTGATCCGCGCCGCCCGCCCGCTCCGGCAGGGAGCGGGCGGGCGGGCATCCGATATCAGCCCGCGAGCACCTCGGCCTGCTGCTGGGCGAGGATGCTGAGCTCGGCGGCGGCGAACGCGTGCTCCTGCGTCATCGCCGTCTCCGTGCGGTCCAGGCTGTCGCGGATCAGACGACCGAAGAACGGGAAGCCCGTCTTCCCCGCGGCGTCGAACCGGTACTGCCCCTCCTGGTCCACGAGGAGCACCTGCCCTCCCCCGTTGTCGGTCGTGATGTCGACGTACTTGCGCAGCTCGAGGTAGCCGTCGGTGCCGAGGATGAGCGTGCGGCCGTCGCCGAACACGTCGAGACCGGCGGGGGTGAACCAGTCGACCCTCACGTAGCCGCTCGTGCCGTTGTCGAGCACGACGTGCGCGTCGCCGAAGTCCTGCAGGCCGGGGGTGTCGGCGTGCGCGTAGTTCGCGACGGTCGCGCTCGCGATGCGACCGCCCGTCGCGCCCGTGTAGTGCAGCATCTGCTCGAAGTTGTGGCTGCCGATGTCGCAGAGGATCCCGCCGTAGCGCGCGGGATCGTAGAACCAGTCGGGCCGCCCCGTGCCCACGCGGTGCGGCCCGAACGACACGACCTGCAGCACGCGGCCGATGGCCCCGCGCTCGATGAGCTGGCCGGCGAGCAGCGCCGCCTCGGAGTGCACCCGCTCGCCGTAGTAGACGGCGAAGATGCCGCCCGTGCGCGCGACGGCGGCACGCGCCGCCTGCAGATCGTCGAGGGTCGTGAGGGCGGGCTTGTCGGCGAAGTAGTCCTTGCCCGCGTCGAGCACGCGCACGCCGAGCGGCGCGCGATCGGAGGCGACCGCGGCGCTCGCGACGAGCCGGATCGCCGGGTCGTCGAGCACCTCCTGCTCGCTCGCGGCGGCGCGCGCCTGCGGATACCGCGCGATGATCTCCTCGACCTTTGCGGGATCGGGGTCGAAGACGGCCGAGAGCGTGCCGCCGGCCCGGACGAGCTCCTCCGTCATCCCGTGGATGTGGCCGTGGTCGAGGCCGACGGCCGCGAAGACGAACTCCCCCGGTTCGACGACGGGTTCGGGAAGCGGATCGAAGGTGTACGGATGGCTCATCATGCGTCCTCTCGGTCGGTCACGTCGTAGGTGCGGAGACGGCCGCACATGCCGAAGCCGCGCTCGCCCGTCGAGGCGGCGGCCTCGTGCACGCGTGCATGGGCGAGGTGCGCGACGGAGCCGGACGCGACCGCCTCCGCGAGCGCGAGCGAGCGCTCCGCCTGTGCCAGCGGCCGCTCGCGGACGAGGTCGGCCCACGCCGCCGCTCGCCCGCGGACGAGGGCACCCGCCGCGACGTGGAAGGCATCGAGCGGCGCGCGGTCGCCCGTGAGGACGGCGTCGCGCAGCACCTCGAACCCGGCGACGGCGAGGTCGCGGCGCCGCGCGGCGCGCTCGGCGCGGCCGTCCTCTCCTCCGAGCGCGGCGGCGTCGGCGTACGCCGCGCCGTCCGCCACGACCTCCGACGGGAACGTCATGACGGCGTCGCCCGCCTCGGGGAGGCCCGCATTGCTCATGAGCACGACGACGCGCAGGTCGCCGCGGTTCACCGCGCGGTGGATGGTTCCGGGCGTGAACCACACGACGTCTCCCGCGGCGAGCGCGGTCTCGCGGAACCCGGTCGCGTCGATCGTCTGGAGCGCCCCCTCCCCCGACACCACGACGTACGCCTCGGTCGAGACGAGGTGCATGTGCGGGCTGCCCCCGCAGATGCCGTCGGGCGCCTGGTCGCCGTAGACGTCGAGATGCGACAGCGACGTGCCGCCGGGGAACGACGACGCCGTCACGATGCGGCCTCGGCGAGCGACGCGGTCTTCTCGAAGAAGTGCGGCGCGTGCGCGACGAGCTGCCCCGCCCGGTAGTACGGGTCGGAGGCGGCGAGGGGCAGCGCGACGATCTCGCGCTCGAACCCGGCCTTGTAGATCGCCGTGACGACCTCGACCGCGTCGCGGCCGTCGCGTCCGCCCGCGACGGGTGCGCGGCCGTCCCGGATGGCGGCGAGCAGATCGCCGATCTGGCCCTCGTGGCCGAGGTGCGAAAGGGGGGCGCGCTCGGCCACGAGCGCCTCGATGCGCGCGACGAGGTCGGCGTCGCCCCCCTCCGCCGGGAAGCCGTCGGCGCGCGAGCGCTCGGCGACGACCTTCCACGGCTGCGAGACGCGCGCGTTCGCCCCCTGGATGACGATCTCCTGCTCCTCGCCGTGGTGCACGACCGAGCTCGTCAGCTGCGCGAGCCCCCGCTCGTACCGGAACACCGCGACCGAGAGGTCCTCGACCTCGGCGTTGTCGTGCTGCGCGTTGGCGAGCATCGCCGTGATCTCGGTCGGGCTGCCGAGCAGCCACAGCAGGAGGTCGATGTGGTGGATGGCGTGGTTGAGCGTGCAGCCGCCGCCCTCCTTCTCCCACGTGCCGCGCCACCACAGGTCGTAGTAGGGCAGCCCCCGCCACCATGCGGAGTCGACGCGAACATGCGAGATCGACCCGAGCAGCCCGGAGTCGACGACGGCCTTGAGTGTCGCGAGGTCGTCGCGGAACCGGTTCTGCGCCACGACCGACAGCAGCTTGCCCGAGCGCTCCTGCGCCGCGAGCATGGCGTCGCACTCCTCGAGCGAGGGCGCCATCGGCTTCTCGACGAGCACGTTCACCCCCGCGTCGAGGGCGCCGATCGCGAGCGCGGCGTGCGTCGACGGCGGCGTCGCGACGCTCACGAGATCGAGACCCGCCTCCGCGATCATCGCGAGCGGGTCGTCGAACGCCTGCGCGCCGGCGAGCCCGAACGCCTCCGCCTTGGCCGCGGCCTTCCCCGGCATGACGTCGGCGAGCGCGACGATCTCGCACTGGTCGGGAAACGCGAGGTACCCGCTGATGTGCGCGTCGGCGATGCCGCCCGTGCCGATGATTCCGATTCTGAGCATGCTCTCTTTCACTCTCCAGGGAGGGGATGGCGGCCCCGGCGGCGTGCCGGGGCCGCCGGGTCGTCAGTTGGCCGCGTCGATCGACGACTGCAGGTCGGCGATGTAGCCCTCTGCGGCGTCGGCGGGCGTGGTGCGCTCGAACAGGACCTCCTGCATGTAACGCAGCAGCAGGGCGTCCTGGTCGGACGAGCCGCTCGGAAGGGGCGCGGGGGCATCGCCGAGACGCGGCAGCTCGCTCTCGGAGTACTCCACCGCCTTGACCTCCTCCGGCGTGAGGTCGTCGGCGATGATGTCGAGCGTGCTCGACAGCGCGGGAAGGCCCCGCTCCGTGCCGAGGATCTTCACCGCCTCGGGGTCGTTGAGGAAGAAGTCGATGAGGGCCGCGGCCTCTGCGGGGTGCTCCGACTGCGACGAGATCGACCAGTACATCCCCGGCTTGAAGTAGTCGTACGTCTCCACGCCGTCGGGGATGGTGGGGAGCTCGACGAGCTCGATGTTGGCGCCGGACGCCTGCGAGTACGCGGAGACCTGCGTCGCGTAGATGAACGACGACACGACCTTGCCGGTCGAGATGGGCAGCTGGTCGAGCGCCAGGCTCGACGTCTCCGCGAACACCGAGGCGGGCGCCGCGGCACCGCTCTTCGTCCAGTCGAGCGCTTCCTGGAAGTAGGCCTCGAGGGTCGCGGGATCGATGGACACCTGGGTGCCGTCGAACAGCTGGTCGCCGTGCTGGCGCGCGAAGAGGTTGAGCATGTGCCCGTTCTGCATGATCGAGCCGCCGTAGACGCCGGCGGGTGCCGCCTGCGTCACCTGCTGTGCCCAGGCCTCGTACTCGTCGTAGGTCCAGCCGTCGGTATCGGGCAGCGGCACCCCGATCTCGTCGAGGAGGTCGGTGTTGACGGCGACCGTCATGCTGGAGGTCGAGATCGGCACGGCGTAGAGGCCGTCGTCCCACGCGCCCATGTCGCGCACGCTGTCCTCCATGCCGGAGGTGTCGATGTCGTAGTCGCCGAGCTCGACGAGCGACCCGCGCCCCGCGTACTCGGCGAGGTAGAGCAGGTCCATCTGGACGACGTCGGGGGAGTTCTTGCCTGCCGTCGCGGTGGCGAGCTTCTCCCAGTAGCCGCTCCAGTCGGCGAACTCGGGCTCGACCGTGATGTTCGGGTACTCCTCCTCGAAGAGGTCGATGACCTCCTGCGTGCGCTGATGGCGGGCGTCGCCGCCCCACCAGTACATGCGGAGGGTGACGGGCTCGTCGCTGAGCTCGGTGGAGGCGTCGCCGGCCGCTCCCGTGCCGAGCCCGCAACCGGCGAGCCCGAGCGCGAGCGAGGCGGCGACGATGCCGGCTCCGGCGCGAAGGGTGGTGCGCTTCATGATTCTCCTTGTGAGGGGGCCTACTTGAGGCCCGTGGTGGCGATGCCCTTGATGAGGAACTTCTGCCCGAAGGCGAAGATGAGGACGAGCGGGATGATCGACACGACGCTCATCGCGAACATGGCGCCGAACGACGAGGACGACTGCGCGTCGATGAACGACCGCAGCGCGATCGGCACCGTGTAGTTCGCGGGGCTCGTGAGGAAGATGAGCTGCGAGAAGAAGTCGTTCCACACCCAGATGAAGGTGAAGATCGTCGTCGTCGCGAGCGCCGGCATCATGAGGGGCAGCAGGATCTGGAAGAAGATGCGGCCGTGCCCGGCCCCGTCGATGCGGGCCGCCTCGTCGAGCTCCTTCGGCAGGCCGCGGATGAACTGCACCATGAGGAAGATGAAGAACGCGTCGGTCGCGAGGAACTTCGGCACGATGAGCGGCCAGAACGAGTCGTTCAGGCCGAGCTGCGCCCAGAGGATGTACTGGGGCACGATCACGACATGGATCGGGAGCATGAGCGTCACGAGCATGTAGGCGAACGCGGGCCGCTGGAAGCGGAACCGCAGCCGCGCGAACGCGTAGGCCGCCAGCGAGCAGCTCAGCAGGTTGCCGATGATCGAGCCGAGCACGATGACGCCGGAGTTCAGCAGGTACTGCCCGAACGGCGTGCCGAGCGCGGTCCATCCGTAGGTGTAGTTCTCCCACTCGAACGTCGTGAGCAGGAGCGACGGGTTCGAGAAGATCGCCCCCTCCGGACGGAGCGATGACACGACCATCCACAGCACGGGGTAGAGCGAGACGACGACCATGACGATCATGACGGCGTGGCGGGCGGCCGTGCCCCAGCGGGATCGGCTGGGCTGCCGGTAGGGCCGTGCGGACCTCCGGCGGCGCCCCTTCGGGGTGACGATCGTGCGCGTGGTGATGTTCTCAGTCGTCATAGTGCACCCAGTACTTCGAGAGCCAGAAGTTCACGGCGGTGAGCACGCCGATGATGATGAGGAGCAGCCAGGCGAGCGCCGAGGCGTAGCCCATCCGGAAGGAGCCGAAGCCCTCCTGGTAGAGGTACAGCGTGTAGAAGAGCAGCGAGTCGGCGGGGCCGCCCGTGCCGCCCGACACGATGAACGCCTGCGTGAACGCGGAGAAGGAGTTGATCACCGCGAGCACGAGGTTGAAGAAGATGATGGGCGTCAGCAGCGGCAGGGTGATGGCGCGGAACCGCCACCAGGCGGGCGCGCCGTCGGTCGCCGCGGCCTCGTACAGCTCCGCGGGGATCTGGCGCAGGCCGGCGAGGAAGATCACCATGGGCGACCCGAACATCCACACGTGCAGCAGGATGATCGTCGACAGCGAGGTCTCGGGGCTCCCGATCCAGCTCGTCGACGATTCGATGCCGATCGCGCCGAGCAGCGTGTTGAGCAGCCCCTCCGCGCCGAAGATGAGCCGCCACAGCATCGCGATCGCGACGGACGCGCCGAGCAGGCTCGGCAGGTAGAACGCCGAACGGTAGAAGCCGAGGCCGCGCATCCCCTTGTCGAGCAGGATGGCGAGGCCGAGCGCGACGATGAGCTGCAGCGGGACGCCGATGAGGACGTAGAGGAACGTCACGAGCAGCGACTGGTGCAGGCGGCTGTCGCCGGCCATCCGGGCGTAGTTCTCGAGTCCGACCCAGTTCGGATCCTGCAGCAGGTTGTAGTCGGTGAACGAGAGGTAGAGCGACATCAGGATCGGACCGAGCGTGAGCACGGCCGCACCGACGATGAACGGGGCGAGGAAGACGAGCGCCGCCCTGTTGTCTGGGGCAGCGGCCCTCCGCTCCTCCTTCGACCTCCGTCTGCCGCGCTCGCGGGCATGCGACATGCTCCGCAGTTCAGCGATGCTCATGGTTCTGCGCATCCTCCTCGATGTCAGTGGATCGCTGTTCCTACGTATTACTAATACGTAGTACTAAGACGTATTAGGTAGTATGGCGGCAGCAGTCCCCGCCGTCAACCGCTTTCTCGGCACCGGGGTGCGGAGAGGGGGCCTGTGCATGGAGAAGCGCGCGACGAGCCGCGACGTGGCCCGCGTGGCCGGCGTCTCGCAGTCCACCGTGTCGTTCGTGTTCACGGGGCGCGAGGGCATCTCGGAGGCCACGCGCGAGCGGGTGCTGCACGCCGCGGCGGAGCTCAACTATCGACCCAACCTCGCGGCGCGTTCCATGCGCACGCAGCGCACCGGCCGCGTGGCGGTGCTCATGACCGTCTCGGCCCTCAACCCCCAGGATCTGCTGCACGGCGTGACCGACGCCGCCGGCGAGGCAGGCTACGTCGTCGAGGTCGTCTACGTGCCGGGCGACCCCGGTGCGCGCAGCGTGCGCATCGGGGAGCTCGTCGACTCCCGTCAGTACGAGGGCATCCTGTCGTTCACGCCTCTCCGCACCCCGTCGACGGCGGCGGAGGACACCGTCGTGCTGTCGCTCAGCGAGTTCGACGAGGAGATGCACATGACGGGCGAGTTCACGGATGCGCGCCCCGTCGTCGAGATGATGGAGCGCCTCGCCGAGCTCGGGCACACCCGCTTCCTGCATATCACCGGCTCGCTGACGTACCCGTCGGCCGTCGCCCGCCGCGACGCGTACCTCGCGACCGTCGAACGGCTCGGGGCGACCTCGCTCGGAGTGATCGAGGGTGACTGGAGCGCGGCGACGGGCTATGCGACGGTGGCGGGGCTGCCCGACGACACGCCCCCGTTCGCGCTCATCGCGGCCAACGACCTCGTCGCGACGGGGGCCCTGCGCGCGGCCGTGCTGCGCGGATGGTCGGTGCCGGGCGATCTCAGCATCACCGGCTGGGACGACACCGACCAGAGCGCCTACCTCGTCCCCTCGCTCACGACCGTGGTGCAGGACCGCGAGGCGCTCGGGGCGAACGCGATGCGCCGGCTCGTCGCGGCCATCCGCCGCGAGCCCGTGCCGGAGCCCGCGACGGGACTGCAGCACGTCGTCTGGCGGGAGTCGGTCGGGGCGCCGCGCGCGTGAGCGGGCGGCGCGGCGCGCGGCGCTTCGCCAGTGCGGATGTAGACCAAAACGGCACGATCGCCCGACATCCGCACTGGCGAGTGAGGCGAAACCCCACATCCGCACTGGCGAAGCGGCAGCCCCGTGTCCGGCTTTGTCCGAACGCGGGGCCCCGGCTGAGGACGTCGGGGAGGATGGCGCCACCCGGACGGCGCCGATGCCGCTGGAGCGATCGAATGGAGAGACGATGACGTTGCTCGGTTCACGACCCGTCGCGCTCGGCGCGGCACTCGCCCTCGTCGCCGCCTGCGCGGCGCCCGCGGCCGCCCATGCCCACCGCCCGGCGCAGGCCGCCGCCGCCGGGGCGGTGTACTTCATATCGCCCACGGGCGACGATGCCGCCGCCGGCACGAAGTCGAGCCCGTGGGCGAGCATCGAGCGCGCGCAGGAGGCCGTCGGACCGGGCGACACGGTGTACCTGCGGGGCGGGACATACGCGTACGACGATGCGCTGCGCGACTGCTCGAGTCAGACCGACCGCGTCGAGGTCGTCGCCCTCGCGGTCGACGGCACCGACGACCATCCGATCACCTACGCCGCGTACCAGGACGAGACCCCGGTGCTCGACTTCTCCGGAGTGCTCGACGACTGCCGCATCAAGGGCATCAGCATCACGGCTGACTGGCTCGTGATCGAGGGGCTCGAGGTCACCGGCGTGCGGCAGAACAACTCCCTCAACAACGAGTCCTGGGGCATCTGGATCTCCGGCAGCCACAACCTCGTCGACGAGGTCGACACCCACCACCACATGGGCCCCGGTCTGTTCATCTCGGCGGGTGGAGGCAACACCGTTCGGGACACCGACTCCCACGACAACTACGACCCCTTCTCGAAGTCGGGAGCGGGCCAGAACGCCGACGGATTCGGCATGCACACGGCGGCGGACGGACTCGCGCAGACCGTCTTCGAGGGGTGCCGCGCGTGGTCGAACTCCGACGACGGATGGGACCTCATCAACGCCGCCTCCCCTGTGCTCATCGACCGCTCCTGGGCATGGCTGAGCGGATACCTGCCCGATGGCAGCCACGAGCCCGCTCCGGCCGGGAACGGCAACGGCTTCAAGGCCGGCGGCTACGGCGGAGAGTGGGAGGAGCCCTCCGCGGTCCATACCGTGCAGCGCTCGGTCGCGTTCGGCAACCGCAACGCCGGGTTCTACGCGAACCATCACACCGTCGCGAACGTCTTCGTCAACAACACCGCGTTCGACAACAGGCAGGACTACAACATGCTCGGCGTCGCGCCCGACGGCACCGACATCGGCATCGGCCAGCTGCGCAACAACGTCTCCTACAGCGCTGGCGGCAATCGATGGCTCGACGGCACCGACTCGGCTTCCAACACGTGGGACCTCGGCATCGCCCTCACCGACGCCGACTTCCTCTCGGTCTCGGCAACCGGATGGGACGCACCGCGGAAGCCCGACGGCTCCCTGCCCGCGCTCACCCACCTGCGGCCATCCGCCGACGGCGCCCTCATCGACGCGGGCGTCGACGTCGGCCTTCCCTATACGGGGGCGGCACCCGATCTGGGGGCCTTCGAGTCCGAGGGATGACGGCGCTTCGCCAGTGCGGATGTAGACCAAATCGGCACGATCGCACGACATCCGCACTGGCGAGTGAGGCGGAAGCCGACATCCGCACTGGTGAAACGGCCGCCGCCGCTACACCGAGCCGCCCGAGGGGGCGGCGAACTCCTCGAGCGCGGCCACGGCGTCCGCCGGCAGGTCGGCGCGGCTCGCCGCCACGGCGTCGTCGATCTGGCTCGGACGCGAGGCTCCGATGATGGCCGTCGTGACGACGGGGTCGCGCAGCACCCAGGCGATCGCGAGCTGCGGGATCGAGAGGCCGACCTCCCTCGCGACGCCGTCGATGCCGCGGATGCGGCGCAGGTAGTCGTCGGTGATGGCCGACTCGTTCAGGAAGAAGCTGCCCGCAGCCCGCGACCCAGGCGGGACAGTGCCGTCGAGGTACTTGCCGGTGAGCAGCCCCTGCGCGAGCGGCGAGAACACGGCGCTTCCCACCTGCAGGTCCCGCAGGGCCGGGAACAGCTCGGCCTCCGGCGTGCGGTCGAACAGCGAGTACCGGGGCTGGTGCACGAGCAGCCGCACGCCCTCGGCGGCGAGCAGCTCGTGCGCGCGGCGGGCGAGAGGCGCAGGGTAGTTGGAGACGCCGACGTAGAGCGCCTTGCCGCTGCGCACGATCGACGCGAGGGCTCCTACGGTCTCCTCCAGCGGCGTCTCGGGGTCGGGACGGTGGTGGTAGAAGACGTCGACGTAGTCGAGGTGCGTGCGCGCGAGCGTCTGGTCGAGCGAGCTCACGAGGTACTTGCGCGAGCCGCCGTCGCCGTACGGTCCCGGCCACATGTCGTAGCCGGCCTTGCTCGCTACGAACAGCTCGTCGCGGTATCGGCGCAGGTCCGACTCGATCACGGCGCCGAACGTCGACTCCGCGGCCCCGTAAGGCGGGCCGTAGTTGTTGGCGAGATCGATGTGGACGACGCCCCGGTCGACCGCGTGCAGGATGATCTCGCGCTGGCTCTCGAACGAGCGGTCGCGCCCGAAGTTCTGCCACAGGCCGAGCGAGATGCGCGGCAGGCGCACGCCGCTCGCGCCGGCGCGGAGGAAGGGGACGTCGTCGTAGCGCGTGTCGGCGGCGACGTGCGTCGGGCGCAGTCGGGGGTCGTCGGCGGCGATGGGCATGGCACTCCTCGGCGAGCGGGCGGATGGGGGCGCCGCGTCTGACGAGAGCGGCACCCGATGCTACCGCGGGAAGCGGTTACCGAGACGCGTCAGGCGATGCCCGCAAGCGCGCCGGGGTGCACCTCGTCGGCGAACGCGCCCGTCACGACGAACCGCTCGATCTCGGAGACCGCGTGGGCGCCGAGCCGGTGCAGCTCGTTGCCGAGCGCCCCCGCGACGTGCGGCGTGAGCTCGACTCCCGGAGCGGAGAAGAGCGGATGGCCGACGGGGAGGGGCTCGGGGTCGGTCACGTCGAGGACGGCGCGCAGGCGCCCCGACACGAGCTCCGTGACGAGCGCATCGGTGTCGACAAGGCGCCCCCGGGCGGTGTTGACGAGAGTGGCCCCGTCGGCCATCCGCGCGAGCTCGCGAGCCCCGATCATCCGCTCCGTCGACGGCAGGAGGGGGGCATGCAGCGACACGACCGCCGAGCGGTCGAGCAGGTCGTCGAGCGCGACGAGCTCCGCGCCGAGCTGCGCGGCCGAGACCGCGTCGACGGTCGGATCGGCGAGCAGCACCTCGAGGTCGAACGGCCGCAGCAGCTCGAGGACACGACGGCCGATGCGCGATGCGCCGACGACGCCGACGACCGCGCCGTCGTTGCCGAACGGACCGGAGGGGACCCAGCCGAGATGCCGCTCGGCACGGAGGAAGCGCTGGGAGTCGAACACGCGCTTCCCCGCGAGGAGGATCATCGCGAGCGTGTACTCCGCGACGGGAACTCCGTTGGCGCCGGCCGCCGTGGAGAAGCGGATGCCCCGCTCCCAGGCGGCCGGAGTCACAAGGCGCTTGACCGTTCCCGCGGCGTGGGCGACCGCGCGCAGCCGCGGAGCGCGGCGCAGCAGGTCGTCGTCGATCGCCGGGGCTCCCCATCCCGTGAGCAGGAGGTCCGCCCCCGCGAGGAGCGCATCGGCCCCTGCCGCCGCCACGTCGGTCAGGACGGCATCCGCCACGTCGACGACGGCGGCCAGCCGACGCCGGTCGGCGGGCTCGAGCAGCTCGTCCGCCAGCTCGGCGCTGCGCATGGCGAGGACGACGCGGGGCCGGCTCACCAGGCGACGCTCCCCTGCGTGGGGACGCTGTCGCTCGTGCCATCGGCCCAGCGCACCACGATCCGCTCGTCGTGGATCGTGAGCCACGGCTCCTCCGGCTCGACGCCGTCGCGCGAGAGGACGACGACGGCCGCGGCGAGCCGCCCCTCCTCAAGGGCATCGACTGAGACGGCGACCGGCGCCGCCGACCACCGTCCGTGCGGATCGGCGCCGTCGCGATCGATGATCTCAGCGACCATGGCCGGCGTCTGCCCCTGGATGTGCGACACGACGCCGTCGGCTCGCGTCACGGTCGCGGCATCGGCGGAGACCTCGGAACGCAGATCGTCGCGCTCGGCGGCCGCAAGCGGCCACCCCCCGAACGAGATGCGCCAGGGCCCCTCGTCGACGGGCCACGCGGCATCGCCGTCGAGCTCGCCCGCCGACGCGGCGCGACCCGTCGCCGGCTCGTGCCGATGCCACCACGCGAGCCGCAGCTCGAGGGCGCCGTGCTGCACCGACGCGGTCGTGAGCACGGGGCCGCGGCGCATGCCGGCCCATCCGCCGTCGTCGATCGACCGCGCGCCGCCCGGCACGTCGAGCCAGTGCACGCGCGACCGCGACACCGCGACCCGCCCTGCGATCGCGACGCGCTCGATGGCGTCGCGATGCGCCGCGAGGCCATGGGCGTCGAGC
Source organism: Microbacterium gilvum (assembly GCF_039543865.1). NCBI lineage: Bacteria > Bacillati > Actinomycetota > Actinomycetes > Micrococcales > Microbacteriaceae > Microbacterium > Microbacterium gilvum. The sequence continues at coordinate 39,997 of NZ_BAABKO010000002.1, forward strand.
AGTGTCGTGTGCGATTCACGGGGCGAGGCGACAGCCGACGGCCCGAGCTGCGGCGACGTGACGTTCGAGTAGCCCGTGCGCCGGTAGAAGGGGTCGTCGGCACGGGGCGCGATGCGGGGCTCGAGCATGCGGTCGGAGCCGTGGTTGACGAGGCGCACGATGCCGTCGGGTGTCGAGGTGACGAGCCACCCCGGCACGGCGAGCGCGGTCGTGCGCACCTCGGCGCGGGACGCCGGCGGCTCGGCGGTCCACTCCGCGTGGTCGGCGGGCAGCAGCAGCCCGAGCAGGCCCTTGCTCGCCCAGTACGGCGAGGCGCCGCCCGTGTAGAGCTGGCGGACGCGCGGGAAGGCGCCGTGCCATCCGATCGACAGCAGCCCGTCGTCGCCGACCGCGCCGCCGCGGAGGAAGCCGTCGACCATCCGTGCTCCGACCGTGCGCGTCTCGCCGGGGGCGAGCGGCGTGACGCCCGCGATCGCGCCCGCCCAGAACGGGGCGATCGCTGCAAATCGGTAGGCCAGCGAGCGCCCGAAGAGCACAGGAGATCCATCCGAGCCGATCAGCTCGCGCGCCTGGCCGAGGTACTGCGCCAGCCGCTCGCGGTGCCGGTCGGCGAGCGGCAGCCCGCGGATGCGCGACTCGAGCAGCGGGTAGACGTGCCACGCCCATCCGGCGTACCAGTCGAAGCTCTGCCGCTCGCCGTCGCGCCCCCGGCCGTCGGAGTACCACCCGTCGCCGACGTAGAGCGACTCGGCGAGCTCGGCGTTGCGATCGAGGTCTTCACGGCTCTCGGCAGCGCCGACCGACCCCAGGAACGCCTCGATCACGTTCTGGAACCACAGCCAGTTGTTGCGGAAGCCGGTCATGCCGAGGATGCGAGAGAGCCACGCGACCGTACGCGCCTGAGTGCGTGCGTCGAGCCGGTCCCACAGCCACGGCCGCGTCTCGCTCAGGCCGATCGCGATCGACGCCGCCTCGACGACCGCCTGACGGCGCTCGTCGAATCGCGGCCATCGCTCGGGATGGGCCGGGTCGACGCCCGCGGCGAGGCCCGCGGCGTACCGCCCCAGCAGTCCGGCCGGGTCGTCGCCGTCGGCCCCCGCGATACGGAACGCCGCGGCGAGGAAGGTGCGCGCGTACCCCTCGAGACCGTCGCTCCACGCGCCCGACGCGCTCTGCGGGCCGGGCAGGCGCAGCAGCGCCCCCGACGGCGACGCGTGCCGCCACGCGGCGTCGAGCAGCCCGTCTGCGAGCGCGACCCAGGGCGCCCGGCCCGGGGCGCGGCCGATGGCCCCCAGGTCGGCGCCGGGAGGAGGGGTGGTCGGATGTGTCGCCGTCGTCACACCTGCTACATTGCACGACGAACGAGCGGCGCCCCCTTTGAACGAACATTTTCGTGCAGAACCGGGCGCACCGACCATCCCGGGACGAAGGAGTCCGATGACCGACACGACGGCTCCCCGGCGCCTTCCCCGTGCGCGCCACGAGCACATCCTGCGCGAGCTCGAGCTGCGCGGCAGCGTGCGCGCCGCCGCCGTGGCCGAGCAGCTCGGCGTCACCGAGGTGACCATCCGGCGCGACATCATCGACCTCGAGAAGGCCGGCCGGCTCGCGCGCGTGCACGGCGGCGCGATCTCACTCGCCGCCGCCCCGCGCCCGCAGCCGGCGCGCTCGCTCGCGGGCCTCGTCCTCCCGACGAGCACCGGCTCGCACTACCCCGACTTCGTACGCGGCGCCGAGGCGGCTTCGCCCGCGCTGCGCGCCCGCGTCGTGCTCGCCTCGTCGCACTACCGCGGCGCCGCCGAGCGCAAGCACGTCGAGCGCCTCATCGAGCTGGGCGTGGAGGGGCTCATGATCGCGCCGACGCTGCGCGACCAGACCGTCGACGACATCGCCGCATCGCTGCAGGACGTCACCGTGCCCGTCGTGCTCGTCGAGCGGCGTCTCGACGACTCCACGCGTCTCGCCCAGTACGACTGGATCCGGACGGACCATGCTCGCGGCGCCATGCTCGCCGTCGAGCACCTCGCTCGCCTGGGCCATGCGAGCGTCGGGCTCGCGCTGCTCGACCGCACGCCGACGGCTCCGTCCATCCGCGAGGGCCATGCCCGGGCCGTCGAGCATCTCCGGCTGGCACCCGCTCCCCTGCAGCCCCTGCCGAAGGACGAGGGAGAGCCCGACCTCGCCGACGCCGCCCTCGAGGCCTTCCTCGACGACTGCCTCGCGAACGGCACGCGCGCCGTGCTCGTGCACACCGACTACCACGCGTCCCGCCTCGTCGAGATCGCGGTCGACCGCGGTGTGCGCGTGCCCGAGGACCTCGCGATCGTCGCCTACGACGACGAGAACGCCGAGCTCGCGATCGTGCCGCTGACCGCGGTGTCGCCTCCCGGCCGGGAGCTGGGCAGGCTCGCGCTGCAGACCCTCTTCGAGCGTGTGCGCTCGGACGACCCCGCCGCCATCCCGCCCCGTCACGTTCAGCTCGTCCCGCGGCTGACGATCCGGCGCTCCTGCGGCGCTCCGGCGACCGTCTCGCGCTCGGCTTGATCGTTAATGTCCGATTGTCCGTTGCGGATGCGGGTCCGTGGCTAACGTGGCGGCGACGGACACCTGAGCAAGGAGGCTCATACCCATGCGTTACACACGGTTCATCGGCGCCACGGCGACGTTCGGCATCGCGGCGGCGACGCTCGCGGGCTGCGCCGCCGGCACCACCGCCTCACCCGAAGAGGGCGGAGAGGACGTCGAGCTCACCGTCACCTGGTGGGGCAGCGAAGAGCGCATCGCCAAGTACGAGGAGTCGTTCGACATCTTCGAGGAGGAGCACCCGGGCGTCACCGTCACGGGCGTTCCCATGGACTACCAGTCCTACTGGACGGCGCGATCGACGGAGGCCGCCGCGCGCACGCTTCCCGACATCATGCAGTTCGACCCGGCGAACCTGGGCGACTACTCGCGCAACGACCTGCTGCTCGACCTCACGCCGTACATCGGCGACACCATCGACTTCTCGAACGTCGACGAGAACGTGCTCGCATCGAGCGAGTTCGACGGCGGTCACTACGGCGTGCCGATCGGCACGAGCACCCTCGGCCTGTACTACAACCCCGAGCTCGGCGCGGCGGCCGGCGTCGAGCCCCTCGACCCCGACTACACGTGGGCCGATCTGAGCGCGTGGGTGACCGAGGTCGCGGCGGCGGGAGCGACGAACGCAGACGGTCAGGCCGTCTACGGCGGCCTCGGGCAGGGCACGTCGATCTGGCTCTTCCTGCAGTGGCTGCTGCAGCAGGGCACCGCCCCCTTCACAGAGGACGGCGGCCTCGCGTTCACGCAGGACGACATCGTCGACTACCTGTCGCTCGACACCTCGGCGCGTGACGCCGGCGCCTACCTGCCGCCCGACCGCGCGACGCAGATCTCGCCCCTCGACGGCTTCGCGATGGAGGAGGCGGCGACCGTGCTCGCGTGGGACAACTACTACGCGCGCTACGCCCCCGAGACGGGCGACGACATCGAGGTGCTCCCCGTGCCGTCGAACGAGGATGGCGAGAAGTCGATGTTCTTCCTCGTCTCGAACATGGCCGTCGCCGCCAACACGGCGCACCCCGACGAGGCGACCGAGCTCGCCGACTTCCTCTTCCGCGACCCGCGCGTCGCGGAGATCTTCGGGACCGACCGCGGCATCCCCGTCGACAGCGAGACCCTCGCCGGCTTCGAGGTCGAGCCGGGATCGGGCGATGAGAAGGTCATCGCCTACGAGGAGCAGGTCGCGGCCGACTACGCCACCGAGGTGGCGCCGAAGCTGCCCGGCGGCTTCGCGACCCTCGAGTCGCAGTGGGTCCGCCTCAACGGCGAGCTCGGCTACGGCAACGTGACGCCGGAGCAGTTCGCCGAGCAGTGGTGGGCCGAGGCCGAGCTGGCCGTCGGCTGACCCCGGAACCCGACCCCGGACATCCCCGAAGGGCATCACCCGATGAGCATCACCGAGAATCGCACCGCGCCCGCCGCGCGGGCGGCGGACACCCCGGGTGTCCGCCGCCCCGCGGCCGCGGCGATCCGCCGACGACGCGCGCCGCACGGCGTCGACAACCGCGCGGGGTACGCGTTCCTCCTCCCCTGGCTGCTCGGCTTCATCGGGCTCACGGCGGGCCCCATGATCGCCTCGCTGTACCTGTCCTTCACGGAGTACAACCTCTTTCAGCCGCCGCAGTGGGTGGGCCTGGACAACTACCTGTTCCTCTTCCAGGACCCGCGCTTCGTGCAGTCGAGCATCGTCACGCTCACCTACGTCGTCCTCGGAACCCCGATCAAGCTCGCCGCCGCCCTCGCGGTGGCGCTGCTGCTCAACAACAACCGGCGCGGGCAGGGCTTCTACCGCTCCGCGTTCTACGTGCCCTCGCTCGTGGGCGCCTCGGTCTCGATCGCGATCGTGTGGCGCGCGATGTTCATCGACGACGGCATCGTCGACCGCATCGGCCGGTTCTTCGGCATCGAGTGGGGCGGATGGGTCGGCGACCCCTCGTACGCCATGCTCATGTTCATCCTGCTCGCGACGTGGCAGTTCGGCGCGCCCACGGTGATCTTCCTCGCGGGGCTCAAGGACATCCCCGGCGAGCTCTACGAGGCCGCCGACATCGACGGCGCAGGCGCCTGGCGGAAGTTCGTCAGCATCACCCTGCCGATGCTCTCGCCCGTGCTCTTCTTCAACCTGCTGCTCGAGATGATCGGCGCCTTCCAGGTCTTCGCGTCGGCGTTCATCATCTCCGACGGCACGGGCGGACCGGCCGGATCCACCCTCTTCTACACGCTGTACCTGTACCAGCGCGGCTTCCAGGACATGCGGCTCGGCTACGCGTCGGCGCTCGCCTGGGTCCTGCTCATCGTGATCGCCCTCGTGACGATCCTGTTCTTCCGCAGCTCGAAGCTGTGGGTGCACTACGGAGGCGACGCCCGATGACCGCCCTGACCACGCGCACGGTCGTCGTGCCCGACGAGCGCCTGCGCGCACGGATGCCGCGGCGGCGGCGCACCGACACAGGTCGCCGCATCGCGGGCTCCGTCCTCTTCCACACGGTTTCGCTCGCGCTCGCGATCGTCGTGCTCTACCCCGCGGCGTGGATGGTGCTCTCGGCGTTCAAGCCTTCGAGCGACATCATCGGCGACGTCGACCTGTGGCCGGAGAACCCCACGCTGCAGAACTTCGCCGACGTCCTGGAGGGCATCGCCGGGGTGTCGTTCTGGACGTTCGTCGGCAACTCGCTCGTGCTGGCCGTGCTCACCGTCGTCGGCGTGTGCCTCTCGTCCGCCGTCTCGGCCTACGCCTTCGCGCGCATCGAGTTCCGCGGCCGCGCCTTCTGGTTCGCGCTCATGATCGGAACGCTGCTGCTGCCGTTCCACGTCGTGATCATCCCGCAGTACATCGTGTTCAACCAGCTCGGCATGGTGAACACGTTCACCCCGCTGCTGATCGGCAAGTTCCTCGCGACCGAGGCGTTCTTCGTCTTCCTGCTCGTGCAGTTCATGCGCAGCGTGCCGCGCGATCTCGACGAGGCCGCGCGGATCGACGGCGCCGGCCACGTGCGGATCTTCGCGCAGATCATGCTGCCGCTCATGCGTCCCGCTCTCGTGACGTGCTCGATCTTCGCGTTCATCGGCAGCTGGAACGACTTCTTCGGGCCGCTCCTCTACCTCAAGACGCCGTCGCTCTACACGATGCCGATGGCACTGCGGCTCTTCGTCGACTCGACGTCGACGTCGAACTTCGGTGCGCAGATGGCGATGGCCGTGCTCGCGCTGCTGCCGGTCCTGCTGTTCTTCCTCATCTTCCAGCGCTACATCGTCGGCGGCATCGCGACGTCGGGGCTCAAGGGATGAGCATCCTGCGAGCGCGCGCGTCGCGCGGACGGAGCGTGCTCCGCCCGCGTGACGCGCCGCGTTTCGCGCTCTTCGGCGAGACCCTGTTGACGGGCCTCATCGTTCTCGTGGCGAGCCTGCCCGTCGTGACGGCGCTCCCCGCCGTCGCGGCAGGCGCACGGCATCTCCGGCGGCACGTCACGGGCGAGTCGGATCGCATCCGCGACCTCGTCGCCGACCTCGGCCTGGCCATCCGCCGTCTCTGGCTGCCCGGCCTCGTGTCCGGGCTCGTCGCGCTCTTCCTCGCGGCCGATGTCGTCGCGCTCCGTGCCTTCGCGGTGCCCGGCGCCGCGGCCGTGTCGGTCGTGCTCGCGCTCGCGGGCGCCGCGGGTGCGGTGGTGTTGCTGCGGTTCGCCGGCTCGTGGGCGCCCGACGCGCCCGTGCGCGCGCAGCTGCGCCGCGCGGCGCTCGAGTCGACGGCGGATGGCACGGGTTCGATGCTGCTGCTGCTGGCCGTCTGCGGGGCGGTGCTGCTCGTCTGGATGTTCCCCGCGTTCGCCCTGCTCGTCGGAGGGCTGCTGAGCCTTGCCTCGTACAGCGTCGACGCCCGCCTCGAGGCGCTCAGCGCGATGGAGTGACGGCCTAGCCTGGTCGCATGAGCGACCTGCGCGACCGCCTCAGGGCCCTGCCGCCGTTCCCCGACGATCTGCCCGGCTTCGACCTCGCCGCGGCGCCGTCCGATCCGCTCGATCTGCTGCGTGCGTGGCTCGACGACGCCATCGCATCCGGCGAGCGCGCACCGCACGCGTTCACGCTCACCACGCTCGATGAGGACGGGGCCCCCGCGAGCCGCACGCTCGTCGTGAAGGACGTCGACGAGCGGGGTGTGCACGTCGCGAGCCGACGCAGCTCGCGCAAGGGCGGGCATCTCGCGGCGGGGCGCCCTGTCGGCATGCACGCCTTCTGGCCGGGGCTCGGGCGGCAGATCGAGCTGACCGGCACGGCGGTCGCGCTCTCTGCCGCCGAGTCGGCCTCCGACTGGCTCGCCCGCCCGACTGCCGGCGCCGACGTCGACCGCGACTGGCAGGTGTGGGCCATCCGCCCCGACCGGGCGAGCTTCTTCCAGGCGAGCCACGATCGCGTGCACGCGCAGCTCGTGTACGAGCGCGACGGCGCGGGATGGCGGCGGTGAGCACGCCATCCCGCTCCGTCGGCCTCAGGCCCTGCCGACCGAGACCGGGAGAGGCGCGATGCGCCGCAGATTCCCGGCGTAGATCTGCTCCCGCTCGGCGGGCGTGAGCTCGAGCCCGTCGATCACCCCGATCATCTCCCGGATGTACATCGGTCCGCCCTCTGGATCGAAGGGGCAGTCGCTCGCGAAGAGCGTCTGCTCGACGCCGAAGAACTCGAGCCCGCACTTCGTCCCGATCGACGAGCCGGACAGTGCGGTGTCGGCGTAGAACGAGCGGAAGTACTCGATCGGCTCCCCGTCGAGGCGGCCCAGGATTTCATCGGCCGAGGCGCCGTGGGTTCTGCTGCCGAACTGATCCGACCATCCCAGGCGGATGCGTCCCTCGAGGTAGGGGATCATCGCACCCATGTGGTGGGTGATGATCTTCACTCCCTTGCACCGCTCCATGAGCCCGCTGAACACGAGTCGGGACATCGCCACGCTCGTCTCGTAGGGCCAGCCCAGCGCCCACCACACCTCGTACTCGCTGCGCTCCTCCGTACGGTAGTCGGATGAGTGCGCATTGCGCGTCGGATGCATCCAGATGGGCAGGTCGCGGCGCGCCATCTCGGCGAAGATCGGCTCGAACTGCGGATGGTCGAGCGGGATGCCGTTCACGTTCGTGAAGACCTGCACGCCGATCGCGCCCAGCTCGTCGATCGCGTAGGCGAGCTCTGCGAGCGACTCGTCGGGCGCGTTCATCGGCAGCGACGCGACGAACCCGGGGAAGCGCTCGGGGTGCGCATCGACGATCTCCTTCATGCTCTCGTTCGCGAGTCGCGCGAGCCGCGGCGAGACATCGGGCCCTGCGAGGAGCTCGATGGGCGGAGACGAGAGGGTGAGCACCTGCTGGTAGTCGTCGCCGAACTCCTCCATCATGCGCAGTCGGGCGTCCAGGTCGTGGAGAGCGGGCAGGTCGAGCCACCGCTTGAGGGCCCGCGGGTCTGCGACGTGCTGCTGCATGACGTCGAAGTACCGTCGGGGGAGGATGTGGCTGAACGCGTCGATCTTCATCGGGCTTCCTTGCTCGTGGAGGGGACCCAGCTCGTGAGCCGGTTGTCGACGAACTGGACGAGCGCGACCGCCCCCAGCGCGACGAGGATGATGACGATGAGGATGGCCAAGACGGCTGCGCCGTCGAAGCTCTTGCCGGCTTGCGTGACGATCCGCCCAAGACCGACCACGGAGATGAACATCTCTCCGTTGATCATCCCCGTGACGGCACGCCCCACGCCGAGCCGGATGCCCGCGAACATCATGGGGAGCGCCGCGGGCAGCACCACCCGCGTGACGAGCTGCCATTCGCTCGCTCCGAACGAACGCCCCATCTCCGAGAGGGCGGGCGAGACATTCTCGACGGCCGACGCGGTGTTGATGATCATGATGAACGCGGAGTACATGAAGATCACCGCGACGATCGCGCCCTGCCCTGCGCCGAAGATCGAGAAGAAGATCGGCGCGAAGACGAGAGACGGCGCCGTGAGCAGCGCGTAGACGTAGACGCCGAGGGCGGCGTTGATCCGGCGGTAGCGGCCCATGGCCGTGCCGACCACGACGCCCACGACGAGCGAGACGCCGAATCCGAGCAGCAGGTTGCCGACGCTCACCAGCAGGTTCCCGATGATCTGCCCGGATGCGATCATGTCGCCCAAGCTGCCGAGCACCGTGCTCAGCGGAGGGAAGAACGGCACGTCCGCGATCCGCCCGACGATCTCCCACAGCACGGCTCCGACGGCCAGGGACAGGACGCTCACCGGGATGCGGCTGACCCGCAGCCTCGGACGCAGCGTGCCGGCGACGGGGTGCGATCGTGTGTGCGTCATGGTGCTCATCCGGCGGCCCTGCGCTCCTCCGCGCGCCCGGCGCGGTGCTCATCGTGCATGTCGCGCAGGCGGTCCCACAGGTGGGCGGTGATCTCCGCGTAATCGGCGGAGCGCTCGAGGCTGCCGATGTCGGAGGAGCGAGGGCGTTCGAGCGGCACATCCACGATCTCGGCGATCTGCCCGGGGCGAGCGCTCATGAGCACCACCCGGTCGCCGAGGAGGACGGCTTCCTCCATGGAGTGCGTGATGAACACGACGGTGAGCCGGTTCGCCTCCCAGATGCCGAGGAGCTCCTCCTGCAGGAGACGACGCGTCTGCTCGTCCACGGCTCCGAACGGCTCGTCCATGAGGAGCACCTGCGGCTCGACCGCCAGCGCCCTCGCGATCCCGACGCGCTGCTGCATACCTCCCGAGAGCTCCCCGGGCCGCTTCGACTCGAAGCCCTCCAGCCCCACCTTCGCGATGAGCTCGCGAGCGCGGGCGGATCGCTCGGCGTTGCCGACACCTCTGAGCTTGAGACCGAAGGCGACGTTGTCGAGAACGGTCGCCCAAGGCAGCAGCGCGAAGTTCTGGAACACCATGCTGCGGTCGGGCCCGGGGCCGCGGACGGGCCGGCCGTCGATGCTGATCTCGCCGCTGTCCCAGGACTGCAGTCCCGCGATCATCTTCAGCATCGTGGTCTTGCCGCATCCGCTGGGCCCGAGGACCGTGAGGAACTCGTTGTCGCGGATGGTGAGGTCGACGCCCCCGAGTGCGCGGACGGGAGCGCCGTCCTGGCCGGTGAACGTCTTCGTGAGACCCGTGATCTCGATCATGAACGTGCCTTCTTCGTGTTGACGACCGCCCACGGCGCGACGATGCGCTCGAACCACTGGGCGAGGGAGATGAGGAGGAGCGCCTCCAGGAGGATGGCGACGATGACGGCGTACAGCGCGGGGCCGTTGAAGAGGCCGCGGTACTCGAGGATGAGGCCTCCGAGCGCGAGGGAGACCATGAGGAGCTCGACGATCACCATTCCGGTCACCGCCCGCCCGAGACCGAGGCGGATGCCGGTCATGATCGCCGGAAGCGCACCGGGGATGAGGACATCCCGCCAGATCTGGGCCTCGCTCGCGCCGAAGAAGCGCGCCATCTGGATGAGCGAGGGATCGACCTGCCGGACCCCCGCACGCACGTTCACGATCACCATGACGACGGCGAACAGCGTGACGAGGATGACGCGGGAGAGCAGCCCGAATCCCACCGACATGACGAGAAGCGGGATGATGGCCGCCATCGGCGTCACGAGCAGGATGTTCAGGTAGACATCCGTGACCCGTTCGAGGAGCCGGAAGCGGCCGAGGAGCACTCCGACCGGCACGCCGATGATCACGGCGCACGCGAACCCGAGGAAAAGCGCCTGATTGCTCACCCAGAACGCATCCCAGAACGCCGGATCGACGACGAGCCGGCCGAAGGCGGCGACCGTCTCCGTGAACGTCGGCACGAGCAGGCCGCCCCAGAACGTGCCGTAGATCTGCCACGCGACAGCGAACAGCACGAAGGTGAGGATCTGGTAGCTGCGATCGGAGTCGAGGATGCGGATCCAGGTCGGGCGCCTCCATGCCCGTGCCGAGACGGTGGGCGCGGAGGTCATGGCAGCAGGCTCAGGTCGGCGACGTCGGCCGCGTCCAGGTGATCGATGACGCCCGCGCTCTCGAAGAAGTCGATCGTCGACTGGACGTTCGATTCCGTCAGGCCGGCCGCATCGAAGAGCCCCGCGTCGACGTACGCCTGTGCGACGGCTGCCAGGGTGTCGTCGGCCTCCGACCCGAGATGCTTCTCCGCGAGGTCGACGAGCACCGACGGGTCCGCGTTGATCTCCTCGTGGACCTCGACGAGCGCCGCGAGGAACGCGGCGGCCGCATCGCCTTGGTCGTCGAGGAACTCCGCGTTGGCGTAGACGGTCTGCGGGTGCAGGTCAGGCAGCTCCTGTGCGAAGTCGACCACGGTCTCGAACTCGGATCCCGACGTCTCGCGCAGCGTCACGACATCAGCGATCTCGAGCGCCGTGGCGTCGATCTGCCCACCCAGAAGCGCCTGCGCGCGGACATCCGATCCGCCGATCACGAGGTACTCCGGCTCGCCGCCGGCGCATTCGCGGCTCACCCAGTCGCGCACCATGGCTGTCGCCACGGCGCCCTCGCTGAAGATCCCGACCGGCTTGTCGACGAGGTCGTCGCAGGCAGTCACTCCGTCGCGCCCGTACATCCCCCACTGGTTGCCGATCACGTCGGCGACGATGCGGATGGGCGCCCCCTGCTGGATGGCGATCAAGGCGGGGCTCGTGGCCTCTGCCGAGATCGCGTAGTCGCCCTTCGCCAGCCCTTCGATCGCGAGCTCGGGTTCGGCGAGCTCGACGATCTCCGTCGCGAAGCCGTCGTCCGCGATCCGATCGGCGGCTTCCATGAGCGGCACCGTCGTGAGGTCGGGCTCGACGAGAGCGAGGGTGAACCCGTCCTCGTCGCCCGCAGCCGTGCCGCACCCGGTCAGCGCCACGACAGCGACCGCCACTGCACAACCCGCCATCGAGAACCGGAATCGATCCCGATTCGTGTCGGCTCGATGGCGTCGGGCCATTTGATCTGATTTGGCAAGCATCTTCGCATCCTTTCGCACACCATTGTGGAAGCTGCGATCACACTATCGGGATCGATCCCGCTCGCGCAAGCGAGGTCGTCAGATCAGACTCGCCACCGAGCCGCGCACGACGAGATGCGGCGCGGCCGGCTCAGGGGCGGGCCCGCCGCCATCCAGGAGGATTCCGAGGGCGCGCTCAGCGATGATCGGGAAGGGCACGGCGACGCTCGTGAGCGGCTTCGCGAGATGCGGCGCAAGCGGCGTGTCGTTGTAGCCGACGATCGACAGGCCGTCGGGAACGGCGATCCCCGCGCGCTGCGCGGCGGTCATCACCCCCAGTGCGAGGCTGTCGTTGGCAGTGAAGACCGCTGTCGGCACCGCCGCGAGCGCGATGAGCTCCTGCGCGATGGCGTAGCCCGACTCCACGCTGAAATCCGAGTGGCGCACGTAGCCCGCGAGGATGTCGATGCCGGCGTCCGCCATCGCGCGCCGGTATCCGCGTTCGCGCCCCTGCGAGGTGGATGCGTACGCGGGGCCGCCGATGAAGGCGATCCGCCGGTGCCCATTGGCGAGCAGGTGCTCGACCGCGAGCCTTCCGCCGAGTTCATCGTCGATGACCGCGGCCATACTCTCGCCGTCCTCGCGGAGCGCGAGCGAGAAGGGGATCCTGCGCTCCTTCAGCTCGAGGAGGAAGGGGTCGGCGCCGTCGGTTCGCGCCGTCGTCAGGATGAATCCGTCGACTCGCTGCTTCAGGAGCGCCCTTCCGCGCTCGACCTCCTTCCGAGGGTCGTCGTCGGTCGTCATCACGGTCGCCTGATAGCCGCGCTCCGCTGCCGCCGTGACGATGGACTCGTAGAGCATCGCCATCACGGTGTCCGTGAGCCTCGGGACGACGACCGCGACGAGTCCGGTCCGCTTCAGCCGGAGATTGGCGGCGGCGGCGTTCGGCACGTATCCGTGCCGTGCGGCGATCTCGCGGACTCGGTCGGCGCCGGGCCCGCGTACGGGCGCTCTCACGTCGAGCGCCCGCGACGCCGCGGACCTGCTGACGCCGGCGAGGCGTGCGATATCGGCGAGCGTGAGCTGCGCGGGAGCTTCATCGACCATGTCGTCCTCCTGGATCGGGATCGATCCCGATCCTATGCGGATCATCAGGCGCCCGGCAGATCAGTCGACCGGCGCGAGCCTTCCGTCGACGATCGCGACGTCGACCTCGCGGTCGCGCCAGTAGAAGCGATCGTCGTGCGCGCCGATCTCGCGTACGACCCGGCACGGCGTGCCGACGGCGACGACATTCGCGGGGATGTCGCGCGTGACGACGCTGCCCGCGCCGATCACGCTGTTCTCGCCGATCTCGACGCCCGGCATGATGAGCGCACCCGCCCCGATCCACACGTTGCGGCCGATGCGGACGGGCAGGTTGAACTGCGCGGCGCGCTCGCGCAGGGCGGGCTGGATGGGATGACCCGCCGTCGACACCGTCACGTTGGGGCCGAACATTACGCGGTCGCCGACGTGGATGTCGGTGTCGTCGACCAGCGTGAGGTTGAAGTTGGCGTACACGCCCTCGCCGAAGTGGACGTTGCGGCCGCCCCAGTTCGCGTGGAACGGGGGCTCGATGTAGCAGTCGTCGCCCACCGCGGCGAGCATCTCGCGCAGCAGCTCGGCCCGACGCGCGCCCTCCGACGGCCGCGTCGCGTTGAAGTCGTAGAGCTTCTCCAGCGCGGCGGTCTGCTCGGCGATGAGCTCGGCGGCATTCGGGTCGTAGATGCGCCCTGAGCGCATGCGGGCGAGGTTGTCCATGCGTCCATCCTCGCTGGCCGCGTGAGTCAGGCCGCGCTCGCTCTCCAGGCGAACGCGCTCAGCGGTGTCACCTCGTCGAGCCGGCGCACCTCGTGCGGCTCGACCGCGCCGCGCGCGAGCAGCCCCGCCGCGACGATCCGCGCGATCGCCGCGGCGCCGTGCGCGTGCAGGTGCGCGTGGTCGCGTCGGCCGGGCGACGAGACGAAGAGCGTCTTGGTCGCCTCGGGGCCGAGGCGCTGCCAGAGCGCCAGGCTCTCGGCCTGCACGTCGACGAGCGGCACCCGCATCGACGCGGCGAGCGCGCGCATCGCGGCGGGGTACTCGCCGTGGCTCTCGTACGCGTCGCCCGAGCTCGTGAAGCGCCGCCGTTCCACCGGCGTCGCGAGCACGGTCGTCGCGCCGCGTTCGCGGGCGGCGTCGACGAAGCGCGCGAGCGATCGCCGGTAGCCCGTCCACGGCTCGGTGTACCGGTCGGGATGGTCGGAGCGCTCGTCTTCGTGCCCGAACTGCGCGAGCACGATGTCGCCCGGGCGCACGCGGCGCAGGAGCGCCTCGAGCCTCCCCTCGTCGAGGAACGACCGCGAGCTGCAGCCGTCCGCTGCGTGGTTCTCGACGCGCAGGTGCGGCGTCGCGTGCCAGGGCAGGGCCATCCCCCAGCCCGCGAAGGGGCGCACGGCCGACGACGCGGAGGTCGCGTCGCCCGCGAGGAAGAGCGTGCGCACGTCGAGACCCAGCCGCGGCGCGACCCTCGTGGCGGCGGAGGCGCCCGCCGACACGAGGGACGTGAAGAGTCCGCGACGCGAGATCGCGCTCATCGGCTCACGTCAGGCTGTCGCCGATGAGAGCGAGGCACTGGATGGCCGCGAGGCCGTACTGCGCGCTCGCGTTCGCCGAGAAGCCGCCCTGGTCGACGGGGTTCAGGACCGCGGGCCCCTCGATCCGCGTCGTGCCGAAGTCCTTCGAGTCGGCGTAGCCCGCGTGGCCCGTCTTGAACTCCGTCCAGGCGCGGGTCGCCAGCACGGGATCGTCGAGCTGGGCGGCCGCGTAGGCGCTCGCCCGAGAGTACGACTGCTTGAGGTTGAGGCTGCCCCACGACGCTCCCGTCGCCGCCTTCTGCTCGGCGCTGGTGCTGTTGTACAGGCGGCAGAACTCGAGCCACTTCTCCCGCACGGCGTCGTCGTCGACGAGCTCGACGGCCTCGGTCATCACCTCGATGAGCCCGAACACCGAGCTCAGCGATCCGACGGACACCTGCTTCTCGGTCGGGCCCGTGAACGTGCCGTCGGCCAGGTCATACGTGATCGCGCCGCCCTGCGCCCACCCGTTCGGCAGCGCCGCGATCGAGGTGAGTCCGTTCACGAGCTTCGTCTTCGCGATCGGGTCGCCGCCGCGCTCCCACTCCGTGAGCCAGGCGCCTGCGAGCGCGCCCCAGTCGGTCGTCGTGCCGACCGGCACGGCATTGGCGGGAGGCGGCCACGCGCCGCCGGGGTCGACCTTGCGACCCGGGTCGAGCAGCAGGAACGTCTTGTCGCTGACGATGAGCGAGTGCAGCAGATCTCCCGCCCGCTCGTCGCCCGTGAGGAAGTAGTGGAACCTCCGGTAGTTGGCGTTGCTGATGCGCACCTGCTTGGCACTGTCGCCCCAGTGCTGCACGCCGTGCCGCGTGCCGAGCCCCGCCCAGTCGCCCAGGTGGTACTGGTCGACCTCGCCCGTGTGGCGCGTCATCGCCTCGGCGAACCGGTAGGTCGCCGCGTCGCCCGTGCGGAGGTAGTGGTACCAGATCCACAGATCGGTGGAGAGCTCGGAGTTGTCCCACGCGTACCCGCCGATGTCGTAGCGCCACACGTGCCGGTCGCCGTCGTACTCGTGCATGATGTCGCCGTAGTCCCAGAACCCGTACCAGGAGCGCTGGTCGACCTGTCCGCGGTGATAGGCCATGATCGCGTCGAGGCGGTCCTCGATGCGCGTGCGGGCCGCTGTCGAGCGGTCGACGGGTGCCCACGAGCCGAACACGCCCGCGGAGTGGAGGTGCGCGGGCTCGGCGCGCAGCAGCGGCGGCAGCGCGCCCGCGCCCGCGAGAGCGGAGAACGACTCGTTCGTAGGGGTCGCGGCGAGCGCCCAGAACGTCAGCTCGGTCGTCCGCGCGACGCCGTAGGGGGTGGCGAAGCCGGGCTCGTAGTCCTCGTAGGTGATCTCGAGGGCGTCGAGCTGCTCGGCGTAGGTGTCCTGCCCGAGCCCGTCGTGGTAGAACCGCAGGTCCATCGAGCCTGCCCGCGGCGACCACATCCACACCCGTGCGGTGGCTTCGTCCTCTGTGGCGCCCGAGATCTCGAGCTCGGTCGGATGGAGCTGCCAGAAGTCCTTCATGCCGAACGCCAGGCCGCCCGTCGGCGAGCCGACGTAGCCGAGGCCGGCCGCGCGGTCGCCGCCGTCGGAGCGGATCCAGGACGCGCCGGCGCCCGTGCGCTTGACGATCTCGAAGCCGTGCGCGTTGAGCTGCGTGAGCCGGAAGTCACCCCATGCCGGGATCCAGTGGAGCCGGCTCGTGACCCGCTGATCCCACGTCGCCGGGTCGGGCAGCGCCTGACCGGCGATCTGCGCCGCGCGGACGGCGGCGCCCGGATCGCGCCGCAGGCCCGTGACAGGTCGGACGGCCTCGCCGAGCACGCCGCCGCCCGATCCGGCGAGGCGGATGTGGCGGTCGTGGAGCTCGCCTCGCATCGGCACCGCGAACTCGACGCCGAGCCCGTTGAGGAAGTCGGTCGTCTCGTCCCCGTCGAAGATGAACGTGTGCACGAGGCGGATGGCGTCCGACCCTGCGAAGAGCGAGAACCGCAGCGTGAAGGGCAGCCATTCGCGCTTGCCCTGACGGTGCTTTCCCTCGACCTTCACGACGGCGCGTACGGGGCCGTTCTGTTCGACGATCACGGACTTCACCGTGCTCTGGTATCGCTTGGTCTTGACCTCCTCGGGGGCGTCCGAGCTGGGGGCGCTCTGCGTCGACGCCACGAGGGTGCCCGCGCGGGCGATGACGACGCCGGCGCGCTCGATCTTCTCGACGACGGCCGAGCCCTTGCGGGGGAAGGTCACGACGACGACGCCCGTGTCGACGACGACGGCGCCGTTCGACGCGGAGACCGAGACCGCCACGGGCGGGGCTTCGGCAGCCCCCGGCTCGATGCGGTAGTCCGCCGAGATCGGCGCCGAGCCGCTCACGGCGTGCGCCGACCACTTGAGCGATCCGTCCGGCCACCACGCGGTCGGCCACGTCTGCACGGGGATGGCCGTGCCGTCGCCCGCTGTCAGGGCGAACGTCTGATCGCCCGGGAGGGCTCCCTTCGGCCAGGGCACCCCGAAGGTCGTCCCGGCGAGGGTGCGCGGTGCGTCCTCGAGCCAGCGGAGAGGCACGGCCCCGTGCCCGGTCGGCGCGAGGCTCTGGCGGATGCCCGACGCGCTCGTCACGGCATCGGCCGCCTGTGCCGGGCTCCCGCCCAGCACGGACGGGATCACGCCGGCCGCGACCGCGCCCTGCAGCACGCTTCGACGACTCACTTCGACCACGGGGAACTCCTTCGTTCGCGGGACATCGGGTCAGTCGGCCAGTCTGGCGAGGCGGGGCCTCGAGGCGCGCGGATTCGGACATAAACGGCCAGCGATCCCCGGCGTCGGCCATCCGCCTGCCCGGATTTGTCCGATCCCCGCAGACCCCGCCGGCGGGTCGCCACACTGGCCCCACCGCCGGCGCACCGACGCGTCGGCTCATGGAAAGGACGACGACGTCATCATGCCCCGCACGACCATCCGCCCTCGCCGCTCCGGAGCGCTCGCCATCGGCGCCGCGCTCGCCGGCGCCCTCGCGCTCGCCCCGCAGTCGGCAAGCGCGCATCCCTCCTTCGGCGAGTACGACGCCTCGGAACTCGCCGCCGTCTGCACGGGCGCCTCCCCTGTGGTGTGCGTCTTCCCCGACCTGCCCACGGGTCACTACGACGTGTCGGTCGTCCTCGGCGACGCCGCAGCCGCCGGCGAGACCGAGGTGCAGGCCGAGGCGCGTCGTCTCATGCTCGACGCCGTCGCGACCGACGCGGGGGCGTTCGAGCGCCGCTCCTTCACCGTGAACGTCCGCGACCCCGAGGGACAGCAGAACCAGCCGGCCGGTACGGGAGCGGCGGGCCTCACGCTCACGTTCGCGGGCGCAACCCCGCAGGTCGAGAGCATCCGCATCACCCCGGCGAACCGCCGCACGCAGCTCGTCGCACTCGTCGGAGACTCCACCGTGACCGATCAGGAGGGCGCGCCGTACGCGGGCTGGGGGCAACGGCTCCCCGCGTTCTTCGACCGCGGGGTGAGCGTCGTGAACCACTCCGGATCGGGCGAGAGCACCGTCTCGCAGCTCGCGAAGCCTGAGATGTTCGACGCGCTCGTGCCGCAGCTCGACCGCGGCGACGTGGTGCTCATCCAGCTCGCCCACAACGACAAGACGACGATCGCCGAGGACTATCGCGCGAACCTCGGCACCATGATCGACCGCGTCCGCGCGCGGGGTGCGACAGCCGTGCTCGTCACGCCGATCGTGCGGCACCGCTTCGGCAGCGACGGGCAGCTGAACTCGACGGGCCTCATCGTGACGGGCCTCGCCGACCTCCCCGCAGAGATGCGCGCCGTGGCGGCTG
The DNA here is from genome assembly GCF_039543865.1 of Microbacterium gilvum. Lineage (NCBI taxonomy): Bacteria > Bacillati > Actinomycetota > Actinomycetes > Micrococcales > Microbacteriaceae > Microbacterium > Microbacterium gilvum. The sequence goes on from NZ_BAABKO010000002.1 coordinate 57,993, forward strand.
AGAAGGACGCACCGCTCATCGACCTCACCGCACGCAGCGAGGCGCTCGTCGAGGGCCTCGGACAGACCGACTCCGAGCCGATCTACCTCATCCGCGTCAACGGCGACCGCACGCACACCTCGGAGTACGGCGCGGGCGTCTATGCCGGGATCGTCGCGGAGGAGCTGCACGCACTCGGGCTCGTCGACGACTGGCGCTGACCCGGGAGGGCGCAGCGCGGGCGCCGGACGACGCTCAGCCGGCCGGTGTCGCGCGGTCGTCGAGCACGAGCTGCAGGAACGTGAGGTCGAGCCATCCGCCGAACTTCTCGCCCACCTGGTGGAGCGTGCCGGTGTTCTCGAAGCCGAGCCGCTCGTGCAGGCCGATTGATGCAGCGTTCGACGACTCGACCGCGGCGATCATGACGTGCATGCGCTGAGCGCGGCCTCGCGCGATGAGCGCCTCCATGAGCGCCCGCCCGAGACCTCGGCCGCGCTGATCTCCCCGCACGTAGACGGAGTGCTCGACGGTGTGGCGGTAGCCGTCGTGCGGCCGCCACGGGCCGTAGGTCGCGTAGCCGACGGCCTCATCGAGGTCGTCGGCGACGACGATCACGGGGAATCCGTCGCCCTGACGCTGCGCGATCCACGCGGCGCGGTTCTCGACCGACACGAGCTCGTCGTTCCAGATCGCCGTCGTGTGCGCGACGGCGTGGTTGTAGATCTCGGCGATGCGCTGGGCGTCGCCCGGGCGGGCGTCTCGAATGGTCATGGCGGGGCTCTCTGTGCGGGGGCGGGCACGGGGGTGCAGATCAGAACGCACGGGCGGTCTTGCGGAGGGCGACGACATAGCGGGACGGCGCCGCGCCAGCGTTCTCGAACGTGCAGGGCGCGGCCGACGTGAGCTGCACGCAGTCGCCCGCGTCGAGATCGACGGCGTCGTCGCCCTCGTGGAGCCGGAGCCGGCCGGCGAGCACCCAGATCTGCTCGTCGAGGAACCGGTAGGCCTCGGCGGGGAAGCCGACCGCGACGCCGGGCGGGAGCTCCACCTCGACCAGTTCGATCCCGCCTGCGACGGGCGGCGACACGGCGCGCCGGGTGTACCCGCTGTCGGGATCGGTCCAGACCGGCTGGTCGGCGCGACGCGCGACGCGCCCGCCGTCGGCCTCGGCGCGGGCGATGAGCTCGGAGAGCGTGAGCCCGAGCGCCCCCGAGAGCTTCGCGAGCAGCGCCGCGGTCGGCTGCGCCTCCGCGCGCTCGATCTTCGCGATCATGGCGCGCGAGACGCCCGACGTCTCCGCGAGCGCGGCGACCGAGATGCCGTCGGCCGTGCGCGCGCTTCTCACGGCCTCGGCGAGGGCGTGTGTGAGGGACGTGGACATGGATGTCACTATAGAACACTCATGTGTCACTATATGGTGCAGAGTGCGGCGTCGAGGCGGCCAGCGGCGCTCCCCGGCGAACAGACCGCAGGAGAAGCGGGCGTGCACAGAGGCCCGGCCCGCGGGATCCCGGGCCGCCGCGCCCTGCGGCGACGTGGATCTCCTGCGTTGTGTCCGGTGGCCCGGGCTGTACAGCCGCTCGGCGGTGGTGGGCGGCTGCCTCACCCCGCCCTGACGGGCCGGTGGACACCCCGGGGCGTGTAGCCGAGCTCGCCGCTCGCGCCGAGCAGGTCGGCGAGGAGCCACACGATCGACAGCCACATCTCGGTGCCCTGCAGCCCCGGCGTCGCGTCGCGCGCGGTCCGCGCGGGCCATCCCACCCGGAAGCCGTGGCCGGCACCGTCGTTCCAGGCGCCGAGCGCGTGATCGAGCAGCCGCTCCGCGACGACCGCGATCTCGCCCGACCGGTACCCCGATCGCCGGGCGAGCCAGAGCGGATGCGCGACGTCGAGCACATTGCACGCGTTGAGCGCGCCCGCCGAGAAGAACCTCTCGTCCTCGGCATGCCGCAGCACGGTGTCGACGACGCGGTCGGGGTACGGAAGGGGAACGGAGAACTGGGCGAAGCTGCCCCGCGATGCACGGTAGAAGCCGTTCACGATCTGGAGCACGCCGTCGGCGTCGCCCGGCTCGCCCCACATCCCCGTCCACGGTGAGACCCGCCGCAGCAGCCATCCGAAGAACGCCTCCTCGACACCGGCGGGGATGGCGTCGCCGCGTCGGCGCGACCAGTGCAGTGCCGTGCCGATCGCGTCGGCGAAATGTCCGGCGTGCCATGCTCCGCCCCGCCACGGCAGACCGTCGAGCAGGGCCGTCAGACGCTCGGGAGTCGTCTCCGTGACCATCCGCAGCGGTGCGGCGAAGCCGCTCCCGAGCAGGTCGAGCGCGTACCCGACGCTCAGGACGTGGTAGGCCGCGTCGGGATCGTCGAAACCCGCAGGCTGACGCGGCACGCCGCCCGCATCGAGCGCTCCGACGAGCCCTGTCGCCGGATCCTGCCATCCCCGCAGCCGCGCGACGACCTCGTCGCGCGGCGTCTGCGGAGGCGCCGACCCGAGGAGCACGTCGGCGACCTCCACCGCATCGCACTGCGCGCGCACCGTCGGCGCGTCTCCCGGCGCGTCGGCGAACAGGCCGCGGGCGGCATCCCACGCGCGCGCCAGCACGTCGCCGGCCTGGTCGCGCGCACGGTCGGCGTACGCGGCGAGGCGCGCGCCGAGCGGCGAGGCCGTGCCCGCCCTGGGCGGCACGCGCCAGCGGATGAGCTTCGCGGGGTTGCCTCCCACGATCGCGCCAGCCGGCACGTCCTTCGTGACCACGGCCCCCGCGGCGAGAACGGCCTGATCGCCCACCGTCACGCCATCGAGCACGACGACATGCGAGCCGATCCACACGTCGTCGCCGATGTCGATCCCCTGCGTCTCCAGCGGCTGCCGATGGACAGGCAGGTCGGGATCGCTCATGGTGTGGTTGAACCCGAGGATCGACGTGTGCGCGCCGATGCGCACCCCGTCGCCCGCAGCGACCCGGCCGCGCACGACCGTGTAGGCGTTGACCGTGCAGTGCTCGCCGAACCGGAGGTCGCCGGTCAGGTACGCACCGGCGGCGACCGTCGTGTGCGCGCCGAGCGCGAGGGCATCGGTGTCGACGTTGGCCGACTCCGCGATGTACACGGACTCGCCGAGCGCGTGGTCCGCGCGCGCCCGCAGCTCGGCGTGGCGCTCGGCCTGCCGGGCGACGTCGTCAGGGCCCGCCTCGGAGCCGAAGAGCCAGGGTGAGAAATCCCAACGCGCACTCATGCGATCGATTCAACCGGATGGCCGGGGCCGCGCCCACGGCCATCCGCGCGAAACGATCGGAAACGGTCAGGATCCCTGCGTCTGCTCCACCCAGCCGAGGTACTCCTCGCTGACGGTGCCCGTGACGTAGCGCCCGTCGAAGCAGCTCATGTCGAGGTCGGCGAAGGCCTGACCGCCCGTCGCCCCCTCGACGATGGCATCGCGCAGGTCGTCGACCTCCTGGTAGACGAGGTGGTCGCAGCCGAGCGCCTCCGCGATCTCGGGGATCGTCCGCCCGTGGGCGATGAGCTCCTTGCTCGACGGCATGTTGATGCCGTACACGTGGGGGTAGCGCACGGGCGGCGCCGCCGAGGCGAACGTCACCGACTTGGCGCCGGCGTCGCGGGCCATCTCGATGATCTGCTTGCTCGTCGTACCGCGCACGATCGAGTCGTCGATGAGCAGCACGTTCTTGCCGCGGAACTCGCTCGACATCGCGTTGAGCTTCTGGCGCACGCTCTTCTTGCGCACCGCCTGGCCCGGCATGATGAACGTGCGGCCGATGTAGTGGTTCTTGTAGAAACCCTCGCGGTACTCGATGCCGAGGACGCGCGCGACCTCCATGGCCGCGGGTCGCGACGAGTCGGGGATGGGCATGACGACGTCGATCTCGTCGAGCGGCACGTGCTTCGCGATGGTCGCGGCCAGCTTCGCCCCCATCCGCAGGCGCGCCTCGTACACCGAGATGCCGTTCATGATCGAGTCGGGGCGGGCGAGGTAGACGTACTCGAACGAGCACGGCGAGAGCTGCGGGGCGTCGGCGCACTGCTTCGAGAACAGCTCGCCCTCGTCCGTGATGAACACGGCCTCGCCCGGCTCGATGTCGCGGACGACCTCGTAGTCGGCGTTCTCGAGCACGAGCGACTCGCTCGCGACGACCCACTCGTCCTTGCCGTCCTCGGCGGTGCGGCGCCCCAGGATGAGGGGGCGGATGCCGAACGGGTCGCGGAACGCGAGCAGGCCGTAGCCGGCGATCACCGAGATGACCGCGTAGGCGCCCTCGATACGGCGGTGCGTGCGCGCGACCGCCTCGAAGATGCGCTCGGGGTCGAGGTCGACGGGCGAGGTCGTCGCCTGCAGCTCTCCCGCGAGCACGTTGAGCAGCAGCTCGGTATCGCTCGACGAGTTGAGGTGCCGCCGGTCACGCTGCGCCATGTCCTGCGTGAGCTCGCGGGTGTTCGTGAGGTTGCCGTTGTGGATGAGGATGAGGCCGTACGGCGCGTTCACGTAGAACGGCTGGGCCTCCTCCTCGCTCGAGGCGGTGCCCTTCGTCGCGTAGCGCACGTGGCCGAGGCCGACGTTGCCGAGCAGCGCGCGCATGTCGCGCGTACGGAAGCCCTCGCGGACCATCCCGCGCGACTTGCTCATGTGCATGACGCCGTTCGGCTCCGCCGTGGCGATGCCCGTGGCGTCCTGCCCGCGGTGCTGCAGGAGGAGGAGTGCGTCGTAGATGTCCTGGTTGACGGGGCCGCGACCGACCACTCCGACGATGCCGCACATGGGGTGTTACTTCGCTCCGTCCGCGTACGCGCCGACGAGGCGGACGGCGCCGCCGTCGACCCCCTTGGCGCCCTGCTCGAATTCCCCGGCCGGCGCGGCGCCCGTGTGCACGGTGCCCGCCTGCCAGGCGTGGATGCCGTCTGCCGCCAGGGCGGCGACGGCCGCGTCGACGCGCTCGGGCGCGATGACCGCGAGGAACCCGATGCCGAGGTTCCAGGTGCCCTCGCTCGACTCGAGCGACGAGCCGGCGATGCCGCTCAGCACGCGGAACACGGCCGACGGCGACCACGTCGAGCGGTCGACCTCGGCCCAGGTGCCCTGCGGAAGCACGCGTGCGAGGTTCGCGGCGATGCCGCCGCCCGTCACGTGGCTGAGCGAGTGGACGTCGTCGCCCAGCGCGTCGATGAGGCGCAGCAGCGGCGACGTGTAGAGGCGCGTGGGCTCGAGGAGCGCCTCGCCCCACGTCGTGCCGAGGTCGTCGGAGCGGTCGCCGTAGCCGATGCCCGCACCGGAGAGGATGTGCCGCACGAGCGAGTAGCCGTTGGAATGCAGCCCGCTCGAGGCGAGGGCGAGCACGACGTCGCCGTCGCGGACGCGCTCGGCGCCCAGGACGCGGTCGGCCTCCACGACGCCCGTCGCGGCTCCCGCGACGTCGTAGTCGTCGACGCCGAGGAGCCCGGGGTGCTCCGCGGTCTCGCCGCCGACGAGCGCGGTGCCCGTCGCGGCGCACGCATCGGCGATGCCGCGCACGATGTCGGCGATGCGCTGCGGGAAGACCTTGCCGCACGCGATGTAGTCGGTCATGAAGAGCGGGCGGGCGCCGACCACGACGATGTCGTCGACGACCATGCCGACCAGGTCCTGGCCGATGGTGTCGTGCTTGTCGATCGCCTGCGCGATGGCCACCTTGGTGCCCACGCCGTCGGTGCTCGTCGCGAGGAGCGGACGGCGGTAGTCGCGCAGCGCGGCGGCGTCGAAGAGGCCGGCGAAGCCGCCGACGCCTCCGAGCACCTCGGGGCCGTGCGTCGCGCGCACCGACGACTTCATCAGCTCGACGGCGAGATCGCCGGCAGCCGTGTCGACGCCGGCTTCGGCGTAGGAGGAGCGGGGGGATTCAGGGGTGGGATCGAAGACCACTGGACAAGGATACCGGCCGCGCGACGCGCCCGGATTCAGACCTCGTCGACCGACTCGTGCGCGACGCGCACATCGCGCGTGCGGCGGCCGATCGTCCAGTCCAGGACGAGGGCGACGAGCATGCCGAGCAGGATGCCCGCCGGCACGCACCAGAGGAGGATGAAGCCGAACGCCTGCGACGGCGAGTACACCACCTCGGTGAAGGGGCTCGCCTCCGACGTGCCGTCGAACACGGTGGCGAGGATGAGCGTCGCGACGAGACCGACGGCGGCCCCGAGCGCGGCGAAGACGCCGTACTTCGGAGCGCGGCGCACCTTCGCGACGTCGACTTCCGTGCGCGGTGCAGGGGTCTCGGACATGGCCTCTATTGTCCCACCGCGTTCCTGGGAACCGTCTCCCATGCGCCGCCTCAGAACAGCACGGGGAGCAGCGGCGAGATGTCCGCCCGCACCCCCGACGCCGCGATTCGGCCGGCGGCGAGCTCCTCGTCCCACCCGCGCTCGCCCGTGGCCAGCGCGATCCAGACGGCGGGCTCGATCTCGACCACGTTCGGCGGAGTCCCGCGCGTGTGCCGCGGACCCTCGATGACCTGGACGGCGCCGAACGGCGGCACCCGCACCTCCACGCTCCCGCCGGGCGCGCGCTCCTCGAGGAGCTGCAGGAGATAGCGGACGGCGGTCGCGAGCGCGGTCCGCGCGGGCTTCTCCCCCGCGGCGAGCGCCGCGCGAGCCGCGTCGATGGCCGCGCGGCCGTCCCCCGTGTCGATCCTGCGGGCCATCCGCCAGCCTCCTGTCGTGCGGGCGGCCTCTGCGCCGCCCTGTCCACGGTAGTCGGCCGCTCACATAGGCGGCGTTTTCCCGCGGGCGGGCCCGTCGGTAGGCTCGGGGGCGTGAAGATCCTCGTCCTCGGCTCGGGCGCGCGCGAGCACGCCATCATCCTCGCCCTGCGCTCGGAGGGCGGTCACGAGCTGCTGGCTGCGCCCGGCAACGCGGGCATCGCGCGCGACGCCGAGATCGTCGACGTCGACATGCTCGACGGTGCGGCCGTGACGTCGTTCGCCAACGCGCACGGCGTGAACCTCGTCGTCGTGGGGCCAGAGGCGCCGCTCGTGGCGGGCGTCGCCGACGTGCTCCGCGCCCACGGCATCCCCGTGTTCGGCCCGGGCCGTGCGGCCGCGGCGCTCGAGGGCTCGAAGGCGTTCGCGAAGCGCATCATGGAGGAGGCGGGCGTCCCGACGGGCCGCGCGACGAACGCCGCGACGCTCGACGAGGTCGCGGCGGCGCTCGACGCGTTCGGCGCACCGCACGTCGTCAAGGCCGACGGGCTCGCCGCGGGCAAGGGCGTCATCGTCACGCCGGACCGCCAGGCAGCCCTCGACCACGCCGCGGAGTACCTCCCCACGGGCCCCGTGCTCGTCGAGGAGTTCCTGTCGGGACCCGAGGTCTCGCTCTTCTTCCTCAGCGACGGCGACACCGTGCGCGCGCTCAGCCCCGCACAGGACTTCAAGCGCGCGCTCGACGGCGATGCCGGTCCCAACACCGGCGGCATGGGCGCCTACTCGCCCCTGCCGTGGCTCGCGGAGCGCTTCGGCGACGAGGCGGCGTTCGTCGCGCAGGTGACCGACGAGGTCGCCCTGCCCGTCGTCCGACAGCTCGACAGCGAGGGCACGCCGTTCATCGGCCTGCTCTACGCGGGCCTCATCCTCACCGACGCCGGCGTGCGGGTCATCGAGTTCAACGCGCGCTTCGGCGACCCCGAGACGCAGGTCGTGCTGCCGCGCCTCGAGACGCCGCTGTCGCGACTGCTCCTCGCCGCCGCGACCGGCACGCTCGAGGACGAGGGCGCGCCGCGGTTCTCCTCCGACGTCGCCGTCACGGTCGTCGTCGCGAGCGAGGGCTACCCCGAGGCGCCCGTCACGGGCCGCATCGTCGACGGCGTCGACGATGCCGACGCGATCGACGGCGTGCACGTCGCGCACGCCGCGACGAAGGAGGCGGATGGCGGACTCGTCGCGACGGGCGGCCGTGTGCTGAACGTCGTGGCGACGGGCGCCGATTTCGCCGAGGCGCGCGATCGCGCCTACCGCGGCGTGGCGGCCATCCGTCTCGAGGGCTCCCAGCACCGCACCGACATCGCCGCACGGGTCGTCTGACCCGGAGCCGCCGTCACCAGAGCGACGGCGGCGGCCGGCGCCACACCGGGGAGCCATCCGACGGAGCACGTCACCGAGCGCGAAGGTGCGCCCTGCCGGATGGCCTCGCCTCGTCTGGCGCGAGCGCCGCGAGCGTGCGCAGCAGGCTCGAGAGCCACACGAGCGCGAGCCCCGCGGCGACCGCCTCGAGCGCCGTGGCCGAGTAGATCGCGAGCGGACGCCACAGCAGGACAGCACCCGCGAGCCCGACGGCGACGCCGGCCGTCGTCCACCTGAGCGATCGGGGGCGCCCGGGCACGATCGCCGTGGTCGCGACCGCGACGACGGCGAGGAGGCCGAGCGCGGCGAATGCGCAGACGTTGTGCGCGGCCTCGGCGCGATGGAGGGGGAAGGCTCCGACGCCCGCGAGCGCCAGGCCGGCGAGAGCGAAGAGCACGACGACCCATCCGATGCGGCCGATCGCATCGTCGCCGAGGAGGCGGTGCAGGTCGCGGCCGACGTACGAGCCCAGCGTCGCGAGTAGCAATCCGGCGATGACGAGCGTGCCGTTGAACGCCCAGGCGCTGTCGCCAGCGCCGAGCTGCGAGAAGTTGCGCTCCCACCACCGCGGGTCGGTCGCGGTGAGCATCGAGAACAGCGTGCCGGCGACGACGAACGCGAAGAGCAGCGCCACGAGGTCGCGCGTGCGCAGCCGCATCCCGAGCGCGTAGGCCCCAGAGCCCGCCGCCGCCGAGGCGATGCCCGTCAGCAGCCCGCCGCCGACCGCGGGCACCTCGAGCCCGTCGAGCCCGGCGGCGAGCACCTCGCCCGCGCACAGCACGCCGAGCGCGCTCACGCCCGCCGTGGCGAGGCCGACGCAGACGTCGGACAGCCTCGACATGGCCGCCTGCCATCCGGGCATCGGCACGGTCTCGGCGTGGCGGTGGCGCACGGTGCTCACGGCGAAGGCGACGGCCGCCAGCACCGCCACGACGACCGCGGCCGGCACCCCGATCGACCCCTCGCCCGCGAGCGGGCGAGCGACGCCCCACAGCAGGGCGGTGCCGACGATCGTGCCGACCGCGAAGCCCGCCCAGCCCGCCGTCGTCACGGCGGCATCGTCTCGGAGCGCGTCGTCGGCCATCCCGCTCATCGAATCACGGATGGCCGACATGCGCCCGTCGCGGCGCTCCCGTCAGTGGCGGGGCTTGCGCGGCGGACGGTCGTCGCCGCGGTAGCCGCCCCGGTCGCCGTCGCGCGCGTCGCCGCGGCCGCCATCCCGGTCGCCTCGATAGCCCCCGCGACCGCCGCCGCGGTCGTCGCGGAACCCGCCGCGCCCTCCGCGGTCGTCGCGGAAGCCTCCGCGCCCGCCGTCGCGGTCGAACCGGCCGCCGCCGCGCGGGCCGCCCGTCGCGCGGAACGGCCGCGAGTCGGGCTTGATGTCGATGAGCTGCCCGCTGATGCGGGTGCCCGACAGGCGGTCGAGCGTCTCCGGGGAGAGGTCCGACGGCAGCTCGACGATCGAGAAGTCGGGGCGGATGTCGATGCGCCCGAAGTCGTCACGGCGCAGCCCGCCCTCGTTGGCGAGTGCTCCGACGATCTGGCGGGGCTCGACACGCTGCCGCTTGCCGACCTCGATGCGGTATGGCGACAGGCCGGGGCGGGGCCCGCGCTCCTCACGGGGCCCGCGGTCGCCGCGGTCGTCGCGGTCCTCGCGCGGCGCACGCGCCGGGCGCTCGCGCCGGGGCGGGTCGGGTGGCAGGAGCAGCGGCGTCTCGCCCTGAGACACGATCGCGAGCGCAGCGGCGACATCGCTCTCGACGACGTCATGGTGCGCGACGTAGTGCGCGATGATGTCGCGGAACTCGGCGATGCGCTCCTGGTCGGCGAGCGCGGCCGTGATCGCGTCGTCGAAGCGGCTGAGGCGCGTGACGTTGACGTCCTCTGCGGTGGGGATCTGCATCTCCGTGAGCGGCTGGCGCGTCGCGCGCTCGATGGCCGTCAGCAGCCGGCGCTCGCGCGGCGTGACGAAGCTGATCGCGTCGCCCGTGCGTCCGGCGCGGCCCGTCCGGCCGATGCGGTGGACGTACGACTCCGTGTCGATGGGGATGTCGTAGTTCACGACGTGCGTGATGCGCTCGACATCGAGGCCGCGCGCGGCGACGTCGGTCGCGACGAGGATGTCGAGCCTCCCCGACTTCAGCTGCTCGACCGTGCGCTCGCGCTGCGCCTGCGCGATGTCGCCGCTGATGGCCGCGGCGGTGTACCCGCGCGCCCGCAGCTTCTCGGCGAGCGTCTCGGTCTCGCTCTTCGTGCGGACGAAGACGATCATCCCGTCGAAGTTCTCGACCTCGAGGATGCGCGTGAGCGCGTCGACCTTCTGCGGGTACGACACCATGAGGTACCGCTGCGTGATGTTGGCCGAGGTGGTCGTCTTGCTCTTGACCGTGATCTCCTCGGGATCGTGCAGGTGCTGCTGCGAGATGCGGCGGATCTGCGCGGGCATCGTCGCCGAGAAGAGCGCGACCTGCTTGTCGTCGGGGGTGTCGGCGAGGATCGTCTCGACGTCCTCCGCGAAGCCCATCTTGAGCATCTCGTCGGCCTCGTCGAGCACGAGGAACTTCAGGTCCGACAGGTCGAGGGTGCCCTTGTCGAGATGGTCCATGACGCGGCCGGGCGTCCCGACGACGATGTTGACGCCGCGGCGCAGAGCCGACAGCTGCGTGCCGTAGCCCTGCCCGCCGTAGACGGGCAGCACGTGCACGCCCTTCATGCGCGCCGCGTACTTCTCGAACGCCTCGCACACCTGCAGGGCGAGCTCGCGCGTGGGGGCGAGCACGAGCGCCTGCGGCGTCTTCGCCGAGGTGTCGAGCTGGTCGAGGATGGGCAGCGCGAACGCCGCGGTCTTGCCCGTGCCCGTCTGCGCGACGCCGAGGACGTCGCGCCCGCCGAGGAGGAGGGGGATGGTCTGGGCCTGGATGGCCGAGGGCGTCTCGTAGCCGACGTCCTTCAGGGCGCGCAGGACGGCGTCGCCGAGCCCCAGATCGGCGAAGACGGGGGTGCTCTCGACCTCCGCCGCGACGGGCGTTTCGGACGACTCGGTTGATGCCATGCCTCAACGCTATGCCGCCGGGCGCGTTTCCGCCCCTTCCGCGCCCGGATCCGGGCGCGGCGAGTGCGTCACCAGGGGCTGGGGGCGACTCCGACGACGATGTCGTGGCTCCCTCGGGAGTTGCGCACGGTCGTCGCCTGCACCAGCTCGCCATCCGCGTTCTGGAGCACGGTCTGGCTGTAGCCGGAGCCCTCGTCGAGCGCGCGCTCAGCGGGGACGGGCAGGCCGAAGGCGCGCCATGGGCCGTCGTCGATGCGCACGAGCCCGCGGTCGACGGGCTCGCCCGCCGCGTCGAGCGCGAGGCGCCCGGTCGCGATGACGACGACCCGTCCTTCCGCGTCGACCCGCCACGTGATGTTGGGGGTGCCGGACGGCGCCGTGCCGTCGTCCGCGACGAGCCGCGTGCCGAGCGCGTCGGGGGCGCCCCAGTCCAGCCCGTCCGCCGACTCCAGCAGATGGATCGGCACCTCCCGCGGTCCGACGACCTCGATCACGGCACGCCGGCGGCCGTCGGGCATCTCCCCGGTCGAGACGAACATGCCGGGGCGCGAGAACCGGTCGCCCACGCCCGAGACGAGCTCGGCATCCGACCAGTGCACGCCGTCGACGCTCGCGCGCCGCGTGATGGCCTGCAGCATCCCGTCTGCCTTGCGCCGTTCGTCGGCGAGGAAGCAGACGAGCGAACCGCCGACGAGGTCGAGACACGGCTCCCAGACGGCCGTCGTCTCCGACGTCGGCCGCCAGTCGTACTCCGCCGGGCCTCCCGTGTCGACGACGGAGACGAACGACCAGGTCCGCGCATCCGCGCTCTCGTAGAGGACGATGTTCGTCTCGGAGCCGTCGGCGGGGAACGCGTTGCCCGCGAGGAGGAGCGTCCCCGCCGGCCTCCCGGCCCACGGGGCGGGAAGCTCGTACACGATCGGCTGGTACCGGTTGCCGGCGTGGAAGCGCACGTCCGCCACCTCCGAGACGAGCTCCCACGTGCGCCCTCCGTCGTCGCTGCGCCAGATCGGGAAGACCGCGCCCCAAGGGCCGCGCTCCCGGTAGATCTCTGCCGTGAGGAGGAGGGCGCCGCTCGTCAGCCGGGTCATCCGGGTGTAGAGCGGTCCCCGTTCCCCCTCCTCGCCGCGATGGAGCACGGTGCTCACGCGATCGCCTCGGCGCCCATCGGCCGCACGCGCCACGCCGCCGTCACCCTCGCCCGCTCGTCGGCGGTGATCGGGACGACCGATCCGTGGCGCAGGCGCGGCGGCAGCTGGTCGGCGGACAGGCGCCACGCGCCGGAGGCGAGGTCGTCGGCCTCGAAGACGCGGTAGCCCGTGCCCCCGCCGTAGGGCGGCCAGTCGACGAGCAGCAGCCAGGTCCGTCCGTCGAGCGCGCGCACGACGATGGGCCCCTCGCCGTGGGAGATGTCGTCGCCGCCGATGCCCTCGGCCAGCAGCTCCCATGCCGCGCCGATGCGTCCCTCGGTCCTCACGAGGGGGTCGACGCTGCGCTCCTGGAAGACGAGCATCGTGTCGGGCTGCTCGTCCTTCGTGAAGCGGTGGTAGACGCCTCCCTCGCGCACGAGGGTGGAGTCGATCGTGCCGTAGCCGTCGCCGCGGCGCACGTCGATCCAGACCTCCGCGGGGGTGAAGGTGCGGAAGTCGGTCGTCGTCGAGAGCATCATGCGGTTGTAGCTGCCCGCGACGGCGCGATCCTGACCGGGCTCGTAGAGGTTCGATGCCCAGTAGACGAGGTAGACGCCGAGTTCCTCGCTCCACAGCGACTCGGGCGCCCAGACATTGCCCGCCCGCTCGTCCATGACGGTCACGGCCCGCGGCCCCTCCCAGGCGACGAGGTCGTCAGACTCCCAGATCAGGATGTCGCGGCTGCCCGTCTCCTGCGCGCGGAGGAAGTCGCCGATCCCGTGCACCTTGAGATCGGTCGCGAGGATGACCCACGTGCCGTCCTGCCTGCGGAGGAGGAACGGGTCGCGCACCCCGCCCGTGCCGGTCTGCGAGACGAGCACGGGCTCGCCGTCGTTGACGAGATCCCACTCGGTCAGCGATGCTCCGCGGCTCACCGCGAAGTGCACCTGCTCCGCGCCGTCGCGGTCCTCTCCCGTGAAGTGGACGAAGAGGTAGGAGTCGTAGGTCATGCGGGGTCTCCTGCGTGGAAGCGGAATCGGTCGGCGACGGGGTTCGCCCGGCGGTCGAGACCGCCCGGCGTCTCGACGAGGTCGTAGAGCCCCATCGTGAGGAGCGACGCCTCGCGGGGCGTCTCGGCGTGGCGGTAGGTCCATTCGTACATGTCGAACAGCGGCCACCACGTGTAGCCCACGACCGGCACGCCCTGTTCGCGCAGCCGGCGCACCGCGGCGACGGAGGCGTCGAGCCACGCGACGCGCACCTCGGGGGCGTCCGTCACGCACGTCTCGGTGAGCATGACGGGGGCGCCGTAGCGATCGGCGTAGGTGCGGATGAGCTCTTCGAGCCCCTCGACGCCGCGATCGGCCGTGGGCCACGGGTCGACGAAGCCGCCGACGTGCACGACGCCCTCCTCCATGAGCTGCGTCGAGTGGCGCGGGTAGTAGTTGACGCCCATGACGTCGGGCCGCACGGCATTGTCGCGGAACCAGGCGAGCAGGGCGTCGTCGGCGCCCGACGCCCGCAGGCTCGCGTTCAGCGGATGGCCGTCGTCGACGGCCCCCGTGACGAGGTCCTCCGTGAGGAACGACTGGGCGCGCTGGAGCGCGACGAGATCGCGATGCCCGCCGTCGACATCCCCCGAGAAGAGGAGGGAGGCGTCGACGTGCACGAAGGTCGCGCGATCGCCGAGCACGTCGGCGATACCGCGCTGCGCGCGCACGAACCCCTCGGCGAGCGCGAGCGAGATGCGGTTGTACCCGTCTTCGCCGGACAGCTTCGGCGGCCAGTAGGCCGCCTCTCCGCAGAACCGCGCGTGGATCATCGGCTCGTTGACGGGCGTGTAGTCGACGACCGTGTCGGCATAGCGCTCGGCCGTGCGCACCGCGAAGTCGGCGAAGTGCCGCGGGAAGTCGGGGTGGGCGAACTCGCGCTCGATCCACAGCGGCGTGCCGTAGTGGAGCAGGTCGATGACGGGGCGCACACCCACCTCGCCGAAGCGGGCGATGACGGCGTCGACCCACGACCACTCCCACACGCCGGGCGCGGGATTGACGACATGCCATGGCACGCCCCACCGCAGGAACTCCGCGCCGACGCCCGCGGCGAGCCCGAGGTCTTCGTGCCAGCGGTCGTAGTGCTCGGTCAGCGCGTACTCGTCGAGCGCGCGCTCGCCCGGACCGGACTGGGGAATGAAGGTGTCCTCGATCCCCAGACCGAAATGCAGGCGGCCGTCGTCGTACCAGCGCATGAGGCATCCTTTACATCGTTGTACCAGAGGCACGGTACCCAGGTGCGCCGTCGGCGTCAAGATGGTTCTATATCGTTGTAGAAGCGCATCGCCGTCGATGCGCGCCGACAGGGGGTCCCATGCCAGCCACCATGCGCGACGTCGCCGAGCTCGCCGGGGTGTCCGTGAAGACGGTCTCCAACGTCATCAACGGCTACCCGTACATCAAGGGCGCCACGCGCGAACGGGTCGAGACCGCGATCGCGCAGCTCTCCTACGAGGTGAACGTCACTGCGCGCAATCTGAGGCGCGGCAGCACCGGCGTGATCGGACTGGCCCTGCCCGAGCTCTCCCTGCCCTACTTCGCCGAGCTCGCCGACTCCGTGATGGACGCGGGTCATCGAGCGGGTCTCACCGTCGTCATCGAGCGGACGCGCGGCGACCGCGACGAGGAGCTGGCCGTCCTCACGAGCACCTGGAGGTCGTCGACCGACGGCCTCCTCTTCAGCCCGCTGGGGATGACGCCGGACGACGAGCCGCTCATCCCCGACGGCGCGCCGATCGTGCTGCTCGGCGAGCGCGTGTTCAGCCCGCGGTTCGACCACGTCACGATGGACAACATCGAGGGCGCCCGCGCCGCCACCGCGCGCCTCATCGCACTCGGCCGCCGGAGGATCGCGGCGATCGGGGTCCATCCCGGCGAGGCGATGGGCTCGGCGGCCCTGCGCTTCGCGGGGTACCGTGCGGCGCTCGCGGAGGCCGGCATCCCCGACGATCCCCGCCTGCACGGGGCGACGCAGCTCTGGCACCGCCCGTCGGGCGCCGCAGCCATGGCGTCGGTGCTCGACCGCGGCGTCGCGCCGGACGCGGTCGTCGCGTTCAACGACGCCCTCGGCCTCGGCGCGATGCACGAGCTCCAGCTGCGCGGCTACGAGATCCCCCGCGACGTCCTGCTGATCGGGTTCGACGACATCGAGGAGACGCGGTATGCGCGTCCGACCATGAGCTCGGTCGATCCGGGACGGGAGTTCATCGCCGACACGGCCGTGCGCCTGCTGCGCGAGCGGATCGCCGGAGGGACGGCGCGCACTCCGAGGCTCGTGACGGCGCCGCACCGCGTCGTCGACCGGGCATCGACGACCCTGGGCTGATTCATCGGAGGACGGCCCTTGCGGGCCGTTCTACATCGATGTATCTTCACTTCCGGTAGGCATCTACAACGATGTAGGAATCCTGGCGGAACACCCGTCGACTCCAGGACGACTGCACGCGATCAAGGAGGATCCCATGCACCGAAGGGTCAGGCTCACAGCTGCCGTCGCCCTCGCGGCCACCGTGCCGCTCGCTCTCGCCGGCTGCGGCGGCGGCACGAGCGGAGGCGCGACGACGAACGAGTCGGGCGCGACCGAGCTCACCATGTGGCACGGCTACACCGAGGCCGACGGCGAGGTGCTGCAGAGCATCGTCGACGGCTTCAACGACTCGCAGGATGAGTGGCACATCTCGACGGAGGCCATCGCCTGGACGAGCATCTCGGAGAAGCTCGTGTCGTCGCTCAGCGCGAAGAACGGCCCGAACCTCGTCGTCCAGGGCGTCGACACCGGACTCGGCTACTCCGAGCAGGGCGCGTTCCAGTCCATCCAGGCGTACTACGACGACGACTCGTACGAGAACACCGACGTGTTCTATCCGCAGCTCCTCGACCAGGTGAACTTCGACGGCGAGCTGTACGGCAACCCCATGGGGACGACGGCCTTCGCCGTCTACTACAACGCCGATCTGTGGGAGGCCGCCGGCCTGACCGACGCCGACTTCCCCACCACCATCGACGAGCTGATCGAGCTCGCGAAGAAGCTGACGATCGACGAGAACGGCGACGGCGAGCCCGAGCAGTACGGCTTCGCGCTCCCCGACCAGGACGCGGGCGTGCTCTCGACGCTGCTGCACTCGGGCGGCGGCGACTTCATCACCGACGGCGTCAACCACCTCGATTCCCCGGAGAACGTCGAGACGCTCGAGAAGTGGCAGTCGGCGTTCGTCGACGACCACATCAGCCCGGCGGGGATGACCTCGACCGACGCCATGGAGCTGTTCGGTTCCGGCCGCGCGGCGCTCATCCTCAACGGGCCGTGGGAGATCACCTCGGCGGAGAGCTTCGGCGTCACCCCGGGCATCTTCCAATGGCCCGGAGACTGGGTGGCGGGCGTCGCGAACTACTGGTACGCGACGAGCATGAACGACACCGACGAGGAGACCGCAGGCATCTACGCGTTCTTCGACTGGTGGAACTCGCACGAGAACCAGGTGGAGTGGACGAAGTCGTACTACCCGCCGAACCGCACCGATGTGACGGAGGACGAGTTCTTCGATCCGATCGTGGCCACGCTCTCGGGCTTCTCCGACCAGGCGCACTACTACGCCACGGGCATCTCGACGACCGTGACCGACATCACGGCCGAGACCGACTCGATGACGACGCAGATCATGCAGGGCGGCGATGTCGCGCAGCTGCTCTCCGAGACGTCCGCGAAGGTCGACGGCTACCTCGGCGACTGAGCGCCCGCCCCTCCTCCGATCGCCGGAGCCGCCGTCCCCGACGGCGGCTCCGGCCCCGAGAAACGGATTCCGGATGTCCGCATCGACACTCGAGACGAAGGCCGTGACGACCACCCGGCGCCGCGGCTACCGGCCGCCGCCCCAGCTCGGCGGCCGCCGCCGCGGCAACGTCATCGCGCGCCGCAGGAACCTCAGCGCGTTCCTCTTCCTGCTCCCCGGCAGCCTCGTGCTGCTCCTGTTCGTCTTCTACCCGACTCTCACGACGCTCAGCGTGTCGTTCACGGACGCGTCGGGCCTCAACATCCCGCAGTTCATCGGCCTCGAGAACTACGTCAAGGCGTTCACCGACCCCGACTCGCTCAACGCGATGTGGAACACGATCGTCTACGCCGTGTTCTACGCGCCGCTCGTCATCATCGCGGCGCTCGCGCTCGCTCTCCTGCTCAACCGCAAGGACCTGCCGTTCCGGAGCTTCCTGCGCACCATCATCTTCTTGCCGTTCATCATCTCGATGGCGGTGTCGGCCCTGGCATGGACGTTCCTGATCGATCCGAACACGGGGCTCATCCCCTACTGGTTCTCGCTCATCGGCATCCAGCTGCCCGATGTGCTCCAGAGCACCACGTGGGCGATGCCCACGGTCGTGCTCGTCGCCGTCTGGAAGAACTTCGGCTACTTCATGGTCATCTTCATCGCCGGCCTGCAGGGCATCTCCGGCGAGCTGTACGAGGCGGCGAAGATCGACGGCGCGAACGCCTGGAGCCGTTTCCTCCATGTGACGCTGCCGGGGCTGCGCAGCACCATGACGTACATCATCATCCTCGCCGCCAACGGCGCGTTCCAGACGTTCGACCAGATCTACGTCATGACGCAGGGCGGCCCCCAGCGCATGACGGAGACCCTCGTCTACCGCATCTACACGGAGGGCTTCACGGGCTTCCGCCAGGGCTATGCGGCGTCGCTGTCGTTCATCCTCATGCTCATCACGATGACGGTGGGCGTCATCCAGCTCATCATCAACGCCCGGCAGGAGAAGGATCTGCGATGACCAGCGCGCTCGTCACCACAGGGCGCCCGGCTCCGGCCGGGCGCGGGATCGGCGTCGGCGCACTGCGCCACCGCACCGGCCAGCTGCTCGCGATCGCCGTGTGCCTGCTCGCGGCGCTCGTCTGCGCGTTCCCCATCCTCATCGTCCTCATCACGGCGTTCACGCCGTCGAACGAGACGCTCAGCTACCCGCCGACGCTGCTCCCCGACGCGTGGACGCTCGACAACTTCGCCGAGGTCTTCCGCCGGCTCCCCGTGTGGGATCAGCTGCAGAACACGATCGTCATGTCGATCGGCGTGACCGTGCTCTCCCTCCTCCTCGACTCCGCGGCGGCGTACGCGCTCGCGTGCATCGACTTCCGCGGTCGCGGGCTGCTGCTGGGCGTGTTCATCGCGACCATGATGGTCCCGTTCCAGGCGCTCCTCATCCCGCTGTACCAGATGCTGTCGGAATGGGGGCTCATCGGCACCATGGTGGGGCTCATCATCCCGCGCGCGTCGGATGTGGCCGGCATCTTCCTGCTGCGGCAGTTCTTCGTGATGATCCCGCGCGACCTCGACAACGCCGCCCGCATCGACGGCGCGAGCGAGTTCCGCATCTACTGGAGCATCATCCTGCCGAACGCGACGGCGGGTCTGCTGACGCTCGGCCTGTTCAACTTCATCGGCAACTGGAACGACATGATCTGGCCGATGATCATGACGAACGCCGCGGAGGACCGCACGCTCGTGGCGGGGCTGGCGCTCCTCAACGGCACGGCGCAGGGCGTCATCCCCTACGGCGTGAGCATGGCGGGTGCGCTCATCTCGGTGGTGCCCATCGTCATCGTGTTCGCGATCGTGCAGAAGCGGTTCATCGAGGGCATCGCGTCCTCGGGAATCAAGGGCTGACCGGGCAGCGCCGCCCGTCGGTCCCCGAACCCCCATCCGTGTGCCGAACGCACATCGGATTCAGCGCATTCGGGTGGCTTCTCGTCCAACGGATATCCGTTTGACGAGAAGCCACCCGAATGCGTGACAGGGGATGGGCTCTCGGCACCCGGATGGCCGCTCGCGAGGCCCGGGCGGCACCGGGGCCGGGGCAGGGGCAGCACCGGGGGCGGGTCAGCCCTCGCCGGAGCTGCGCTTGAACTCGCGCTCCCAGTCGCGCAGCTCGGCGCGGCCGACGAGCGAGTCGAGCGACACCTGGAAGAGGAGTCCCCTGCGGGCGTTCACCTGCTTGATGTTGTCGACGATCTGCGTCGACACGGCGGCGAGGGCGTCGCGCACCTCGGCGATGCGCTGGTCGGGGTCGTCCCACAGCTCGGGATGCACGATGAGGTCGAGCAGGTAGTCGCGCTCGAGCGCCGCCGAGAGCCGGGCGAGCTTGTCGGCGTACTCCCCCTCCGCCAGCACGACCTGATCGCGCCCCGCCTTCGCGTCGAGCCGGGCGAACAGCTGCTCGGTGTTCGAGACGAGGCCGTCGATCGCGAAGGTCGTCTCGGCCGCGACCCGGTTCCCTCCGAGCCGGGCGTAGTCCCCGCGCAGCGCGCGCAGGCGGTCGAGCCGCGAGCGGATGGCCGCGGGCACCTGGCCGCTCGCCGTTGCGGACGATCGGCGACGACGTCTCATGAGGAGCGCGACGCCGGCCGCGGCCGCCGCGACGAGGACCACGCCCCCGATGACCGGCAGCGGCCACCCGATGCCGTCGGAACCGCCCACGTCGCCGGTCGGCAGAGCCTCGGCGATGCCCTGCACCGTCTCGATGAGCGCCGCCTGCGTGTCGTCGCCTGCCGCCGACTCTGCCTCGTTCGCGATGCGCAGCGCCTCGTCGCCGTCGATCGCGACGGAGTCGGCCTGCACGTCGGAGCCCACCGCCAGGACGACCGTGTCGTAGCCCGCCTGGCGGGTGAGGGTGTCGAGAAGCTGCAGGTCGTATTGGAGCTCGAGGCCCGCGTCAGCGGGCAGCACGACGACGGCGATCGAGCCGTCCTGCGGCACGACCTGCGACATCGCGCTCTCGTAGTCGGCCGCACCCGGCACGTCCGGCGAGACGTAGACGCCGTCGCCCTGGATGCCGGCGACGGCATCGTCGACGTAGTCGGCCGCGCTCATCGTCAGAAGTTGTTGATGACGGAGGCGAACACGAGGTCGATGCGCTCCGCGTCGGAGGCGTCGAAGAGCTGCCCGCCCGTCGCATCGGCGATGCGCTGCAGCGCCGTCTGGTCGGCGGCCTCGCTGTACGCGATCGGGAAGATGCGGACGAGCGTCTCGTCGCCTCCCTCCGTCGCGTCCTCGCCGATGCGGGCGATGAGCGAGTCGAGCGAGGTCGCGGAGTCGGTGTCCTCGCCGTCGGACAGCACGACGATCGCGTTGATGCGGCCGGGCTCGGCCCTGGCCGTCATCTCCTCGTAGGCGGCGAGGATCGAGTCGTACAGCGGCGTGCCGCTGCGCTGCGCGTACCGCAGATCGTCGAGCGAGGAGTCGAGCGACTCCCGATCGGACCCGAGCGCCGTGACATCGCGGATGACCGTGAGGTTCTCGCCCGCCTCCGACGAGACTCCCGTCGTGAAGGCCCACACGCCGATCTCGTCGGTGGAGCGGAAGTGGTCGAGCGTCGACTGCGCGCCTTCGATCGCCCCGTCGAGGCGCGACCGCCCGTCGCCGATCTCCTCGTCCATCGAGGCGGAGATGTCGATGAGCTCCATGACCGACGAGGGCTTGCGCACCTGCGTCCACTGGTCGATCGCGGTCGAGATGACCCCGACCTCGGGCTTCGGCAGCGTGACGGCGGGGAGCGCGGGGTCGACACCGTACTCGGCCGTGAAGAGGTCGCCGAGCGGCACGGACTCGTCGAGCGGACGGAACCCGTAGTCGGGCAGGACGGCCTGCGCCGCCGGCGTCTGCAGGAACGCGGCGAACGCCTCTCCCGCGACGCGCTGCTCGTCGGTGACCCAGTCGGCGCCGAGCACCGTGACGGGGTTGTCCGACCACATCGACCCGCCTGCGGGGTAGATCGCGACGAGCTTCGTCTTCGGCGGCGTGAGGGTCTCGCCGGGCTGCACGGTGTGCGAGTCGGGGTTGCCCTGGTTGTAGTTGAGCAGCGACGTCTCCTCGAGGGCGACCGCCGAGACGTAGCCGGATCCGCTCGCGCCGTTCTGCGTCTCGTCGTACAGGGTCGAGAGGACGTTGCCCGTCGTGTCGCCGTAGTGGATGACGCACTCCTCGAAGACGCGCGAGAACTCCGCCGCCGCGTCGACGTCGGCCGTCGTGAGCCCCTCGGTCTTGCCCGCCGCCTCGTACGACTGCATGAGGATGGCCGACAGGCCCGTCGTGGACGTGTTCGGGTTGGTCTTCGAGATCTTGAACGAGCCCCACACGTCCTTGCCGACGCTGCCCCAGCCGTCGGGGTTCTGGCAGAGCTCGGCGAAGTCGGTGATGCTGGGCTGGACGTCGGGCCAGCCGAGGGCCTCGGCCATGGGCTGCGGCATGCCGAACACGACCGGCGTGCGGGTGAACGACGCCGGCTCGCCGACGAGGTTCGCCGAGGCGGCGGCCGCGACGCGGTCGGTCCACACCGTGGACGCGGGCGACCACAGCGTGGGCCACAGCGACTCGTCGGACGTCGGCCAGTCCTCGCCCGAGGTGAGGTAGCGGGCGGCGTTGCCCGACGAGACGTTGATGGGGCGCACGGTGGCGCACGTGTCGAGCCCCTCGTGCTCCGGCGACTCCTTGAACGCCTCGGCGAGCGCGTCGAGCATGTTGACCTTCTCGGACGACGTCGCGATCGTGACGTGGGTGCACCCGTCGTCGGGGAAGCCCTGTCCCCCGTCGGCCGTCGTGCCGCTGTCTCCGCCTCCCGTGCACGCGGCGAGCGCGAGCCCCGAGGCGGCCGCGAGCGCGACGGCGGCGATGCCGCGATGGGCGGTGGACCGGTGGCGAGCGCTGCGGGCGTCCATGCCGCCAGACTACCGACATGCCGCGGCGCGCGCCCGGCTCCGATGCGCGGATGCGGTGACAAGAAGCAGATTTCGGAGCCCATGGTGCGCTCGGGGGCAAAACAGGGTCTTTGTCCCCCAAATGGCGGACAAAGACCCTGCTCGCTCATGCGGTTAGGTTCGACTCACCGCGATTCTGGCCGAGAGGAAACGTATTCATGAGCAAGAGACTTACCGTCTATCTTGCGGGACTCACACTGGTAGCCTGCGCCACACTAACACCTAGCATTGCTTTTGGATCCACCGATGCTGCGGACGAGGTCACAGCGGATGACGCAATCAGCGCGATTCGGAACGTCGCCAGTGGCACTGACGAGCAAATTGCCAATCCTGGAGACGTCGAAATAGGCGCAGCGAACGTGACGGTCGAGAGCGACCTGGGAACAGTTGCCACCGTCCCACTTCTCGAGGTGGCACCGATCGAAATCGAAACGGCTGAGCTTGTGGATGAAACCGGCGACATCGTCCAGGCAGCGCAATCGGTTACCGTTTCACTCCCCACCACAGCAACCGGAGATTCACCTGAGATCGGCACCGACGGATCGGTTACTTTCCCCAGTGCGTCCGCAGCCGCGACCACGGTCATTCCCGCCGGAGATGGTTCTGTCCAGTTCCTCACAACCATCGCCAACTCGTCAGCGGCGGAACGATATGTCTACGATTTCGGGCTCCCTGAAGGCGCCCGACTCACAGTCAATGAGGCCAACGGGGCGGTGATGGGGCTCGATCGAGACGGCGGTCTGATATTCGTTATAGCACCCGCCTGGGCACTCGACGCTGACAGCAATCCAGTTCCCACTCACTACGAGGTAGATGACCACACCGTCACCCAGGTCGTCGAGCACAGAGCTAGCGACACAGCAAGCTACCCGATCGTCGCCGACCCTTGGATGGGCATGGATCTGATCGCCAACTACAAGTGGGTTGGGCCCACGTCCGCCGGCAACTGGAAGATCTCAGTGGCGGTCACCGCAACGATGGGGTGGGTGACGTCTGATGTCGCGAACTATAACGGATGGCCTGAACTCGTTACCAAGGTCACACGAACGAGCGCATTCCACCTGGCGAGGCTCAACAGCGCGCGCGCCACATACTCCCAGCAGTGGATGTGTCACGCTATCGGCAAAGCCGCAATCGGCATCGGCACGTGGCTCGGTGTCGACGGCTCCCCAACCTGGGACCTGGAGAGCTGGCGGCCCGTTCTCGGCCAGATCGATGGACGATCCACCTGGCAGATCGCGGAAACCATGGTACAGAAAAGGTGCAACTGGTGATGATGACGAAAAACAAATCCCGCGTCGCCGGACTGGCAACATTCGCGACATCAGCGGGGTTGTTTATTGTTGCGACATTGCGAAGCCAAGAAGTCGCCAGTACAGGTCGAGCCAATTTTGGCAACAGTTTACAGACCGATCCTGTCTATTGGATGTTGATGGCGCTTTCTTCGCTGACTTGGTTGGCAACGTTGACCGCGTTTGCCCTGTACCCACGGAAGCATCCGGCACGCAGGAGCATTATCGTGGCCACGACTGTTCTCCTTTGGCTGACCCCCGCCCTATTTGTTGCCGCTCTGGCCGCTCTTTACTCTGAGCTTCCACTATCCATCACTTTTGCCCTGGGGATACTCTCGTTGATCGCGGGCGTACTTGGCGTCACCTTCGCGATCCTCGTCGCCGCCGACCGTGTACCTTCATCCTCGGCAAGGAGTAGCACTCAGCTACAGCACTGAATTCAACACTCAGTATCCGAGCCAGTGTCGCACGGCAGGTGCACGCCCGGCCCCGAGTTGCGCCGCCCATGCACAGCCCTATGCTCCCCCGTCCCGATCCGGTACGCAGGTGGGCGTCCCTTCCAACCGCTCGTCGGAGCGAATGCGACGTCGTCGGCGGCTGCGCGATTCGACGATCGCAGCCGCTACGCGACCGTCTCGCCCGCAACCCGAAGTTCGTCGCCGCGCAGTGAGCCATGCGCGTCCGCCCCTGCGTTCCCGTGCCGGGGCGGACGCGCGTGGCGGCACCTGAGATGATGGTCGGGTGAGCGACGCCCTCGACATCCCCGGCTGGAAGCACGTCTACTCCGGCAAGGTCCGCGACCTGTACGTGCCGGCCGAGACCCCCGACGGCGCGGAGGCCCCGAGCATGCTCGTCGTGGCGAGCGACCGGGTGAGCGCGTTCGACGTCGTGCTGTCCCCCGGCATCCCCGGCAAGGGCGAGCTGCTCACGGCGCTCAGCCTGTGGTGGTTCGACCAGCTGGCGGGCGCCGACGGCGGCGAGTCCGTGCCGAACCACCTCGCGGGCGAGCCTCTCCCGGGGGAGGTCGAGGGGCGCGCCATGATCGTGCGCTCGCTCGACATGCTGCCCGTCGAGTGCGTCGTGCGCGGCTACCTGACGGGGTCGGGATGGTCCGAGTACGTCAAGCACGGCACGGTGTGCGGCATCGCGCTGCCCGCCGGCCTGCGCAACGGCGACCGCCTCCCCGAGCCGATCTACACCCCCGCGTACAAGGCGCCGCTCGGCGAGCACGACGAGAACATCACGTACGCGCAGACGATCGACCTCGTCGGCGCCGACCGCGCGGCGCAGCTGCGCGACCGCTCGCTCGAGATCTACCGCCGCGCGGCGGCGGCGGCCGAGGCGAAGGGGCTCATCCTCGCCGACACGAAGTTCGAGTTCGGCGTCGACGACGACGGCGTGCTGCGCCTCGCCGACGAGGTGCTGACGAGCGACTCGTCGCGCTACTGGGATGCCGAGGCCTGGCAGACCGGCGCGACCCCGTCCGAGCGCATGGCGAGCTTCGACAAGCAGATCGTCCGCGACTGGCTCGCGGCGCACTGGGACAAGCAGGGCGAGCCCCCGGCTCTCCCGGCCGAGATCATCGAGCGCACCGTGGCGCGGTACCGCGAGCTCCTCGAGCGACTGACCGTCTGACGGCACCGCGACGGCCTGAGCCGTCCCGCGGCCTGGCGCCCCTGCGGCCTTCGGCCTGAGCCGTCACGCGGCCTGGCGTGCCCGGCGGGCCTGGCGTCTCCCGCACCCCGCGGTCCCGCGGGGCACGGTCTCCTGCGCGTCATACCCCGGCAACGCAGGACGCGCTAGCGTGTCCCGAGGTCGTCCGGCCCGTCCGCCCGCGCCCCGCCCATCCGCCCGCGCCCCGCCCATCCGCCCGCGCCGATCCGGCGCCCACCCGAAGGAGACCCCATGCCCCTGTGGACCGTGCACGGCGACGGCCGCACCGTCGCCCCCGGCGCCGTCGTCGGACCGACCGAGCGGCTCGGATGGCCGGCGACCGTCGCGATGGGCGTGCAGCACGTCGTCGCGATGTTCGGGGCGACGTTCCTCGTGCCGACGCTCACCGGCTTCCCCGTGTCGACGACGCTGCTCTTCAGCGGTCTCGGCACGCTCGTGTTCCTGCTCATCACGAAGAACCAGCTGCCGAGCTACCTGGGCTCGTCGTTCGCGTTCATCGCGCCCATCACGGCCGCGGTCGCCGCGGGCGGCACCGGTTCGGCGCTCGCCGGCGTCGTCGCCGTCGGCCTCCTCCTCGCCCTCGTCGGCGTCGTCGTGCAGGTCGCCGGCCTCGGCTGGGTCGATGCGCTCATGCCGCCCGTCGTGGCAGGGGCGATCGTCGCGCTCATCGGCTTCAACCTCGCGCCGACGGCATGGGGCAACTTCCAGGCCGACCCCGTCACCGCGACCATCACGCTCGTCGCGATCATCCTCTTCGCCGTGCTGTTCCGCGGCTTCCTCGGGCGCATCTCGATCTTCCTCGGCGTCGTCGTGGGCTACGTCTACGCCGCGGTCACGGGCTCCTTCGACGTGCCGAACGCGCTGCGCGGCGGCCGGACGCCCTCCGAGCTCATCGCGGAGGCGCCGTGGATCGGGCTGCCCGAGTTCCACCTGCCCGACTTCGTCTCGCCCGGCACGTGGACGACGATCGCGATGTTCCTGCCCGTCGTGCTCGTGCTGGTCGCCGAGAACGTCGGGCATGTGCGCGGCGTGGCGACGATGACCGACGCCTCGGTCAACCGCCACACGGGCCGCGCGCTCATCGCCGACGGCGTCGCCACCACCCTCGCCGGCGGCTTCGGCGGCTCGGGGACGACGACCTACGGCGAGAACATCGGCGTCATGGCCGCGACGCGCGTCTACTCGACGGCCGTGTACTGGGTGGCGGGACTCGTCGCCATCCTGCTGGCGTTCTCGCCCAAGGTGGGCGAGGTGTTCAACTCCATCCCCGCCGGCGTGCTGGGCGGCGCGACGACCGCGCTGTACGGTCTCATCGGCATCATCGGCATCAAGATCTGGGTCGACAACCGTGTCGACTTCTCGCGCCCCGTCAACCAGTACACGGCGGCCGTCGCGCTCGTGATCGGGATCGCCGGGTTCTCGATGCAGCTGGGCGACTTCGCCTTCGGCGGCATCGTGCTCGGCACCGTCGCGGCCCTCGTCATCTACCACGTCGGCAACCTCATCGCCCGTGCCCGCAGGACGGGCGCGGATGACGGCGGGCCCATCCCCGCGGTCGGCCAGATCGGCGGCGACCCCCAGGAGTGATCCCCAGCGCCGCCGGCGCGCCTCAGCCGTCCAGGCCGTAGCGCGCGAGCACCCAGCGGCGGGCGGCGGCGAGCGGGAACGCGTCGCCGCCCGTGGCCGACTTCACGACGACGCCCTCGAGCACCGTACGCAGCATGACCTCCTCGAGTGCGGGATCGGCCGCTCCCCGCTCGCGGAAGATCTCCCGCACCGCGTCCTCCGCGGCCGTGACGGCGGCGGAGTTGCGCTCGGCCGCCTCGACGAAGAACGGCCGCTGCGTGGGGTCCTGCTGCATCGCGAGGACGGCGCGGTGCAGCGTCATGTTCTCCGCCGCAGCCTGCAGCGAGCTGTCGACGATGCCGCGAAGCCTGTCGTCGGCCGTCCCGGGACGCGCCTCGGGGAACGACACCATGAGCGAGAACCAGCGATCCACGAGCTCCGCGACGAGGCGGTCCTTGCTGCCGAAGTGGTAGTTGACGAGGCCCTGCGCGACGCCGGCGCTCCGCGTGATGTCGGCCACGGTCGCACCGTGCACGCCGCGCTCCGCGAAGAGGTGCGTCGCCGCGTCGAGGAGCGCCTCCTTCGCGCGCTCGCGCGCGAGGCGGTTCTGCTCATCCGAGCGCGCCATCCGCAGCCTCCTTCTCCTCGGGCGGGCGGTCCGCTATACATTAATCACTGAACACTCGTTCAATTCTTAGAGGGGACCTCATGCTGCGCTCTGCCCGCGTGGACGTCAACGATCTCGGCTCGATCATCGGCTGGCTCGCCGGCCAGTGGTGGGCATGGGCCGTGGTCGGCGTCATCGTGCTCATCGTCGTCGTGCTGTGGCTGCTGCCTGACGCGAAGGTGAAGCCGTCGGACGCGTACCCGACGACGGGAACCGAGGCGAACGAGATCGCGCTGGGGTTCCTGCAGATCCACAACCTTCCCTCCGGTCCCTGGAACGACCCCACGGCGTCGGGGCTCACCGACCGCGAGCGGAAGCAGCTCGTCGACCAGTGGGGCATCCACTCGCGCGAC
This sequence comes from Microbacterium gilvum, assembly GCF_039543865.1. Taxonomy (NCBI): domain Bacteria; kingdom Bacillati; phylum Actinomycetota; class Actinomycetes; order Micrococcales; family Microbacteriaceae; genus Microbacterium; species Microbacterium gilvum. The sequence goes on from NZ_BAABKO010000002.1 coordinate 85,620, forward strand.
GACTGGCTCGCGAACATCGAGCGGCTCGTCGAAGACCGGCGCCGCCGCGACCTGTGGGTGAGCCTGCTCGGCGTGCGCGCCGAGCTCGCGCGGTCGCTCGGGCGCCCACCCCGGACGAAGGAGTGGGTGGCGGGCATCATCGAGGCCGGCGGCGACAAGCGCACGGCGAAGACCTTCGTCGCCGCGGTCGAGTCGATCGAGCACGAGACCCGCAAGACCGCGGGCAAGGGCGCCGTGCCCGCCGATGTCATCGCGACGTCCTTCGACGGCTACGCGTTCGGCCAGGCCGTCGCCCTCACGACGTGGGGCGTGCACATCGGGTACGGCGACGTCGACGAGGCGCGCACGATCATCCGCCGTGTCAACGACGCGGCGCGGCCCGCGTTCGGGTCGTGGGCGGAGTTCGGCCTGAGCTACACCGTCGGCCGCGTCATGCACTGGAGCGACGGCAACCTCACCGACAAGACGTTCGAGAAGCTCGGCAGCTCGACGGCGCTCGACCTCGGTGCGGCGCTCTCGGAGAAGCGCGAGGGACCGTGGGCGACGCTGGCGTGGACGCGGTAGCGGTCGACCTCGACCCGCTCCGCCGGCCGGCGGGGCTCCGCGACATCGGCTCCTACGAGCGGCTCTGCGCAGTCCCGTGGCACCGCCGCCTGGCGGCCGTCGCGACGGGGATGGCCGCCGCGACCGTCGCCGTCGCAGCCGGCGTGTGGGCGGCGTCCGTCTCGGGGCTCCTCGCGCAGGCTCCCGTCATCGCGGTCGTCGTCGTGGGCTACGCCGCGCTCGGCGCGTGGGCGTTCATCTGGTGGACGACGGAGCTCGGCCGGCGCGTGAAGCTCGCCTCCTTCGCGTGGGCGAACGGATGGGCGTACGCCGACGTGCTCGAGCACACGCGCCGGCCGGGCTCGGCGTTCACCCGCGTGCTGCGGGGGCGCGAGCGCGCCGTGGTGGCGAGCGACGACCCGCGGCTGCCGTTCGAGCTCGGACGGCACTTCTCGCTGCCTCGCGGACGCGACGAGGCGGCGACGGTGCAGCGCCCGTTCGCGTTCGTCGAGCTGCCCCTGCCGCGCCGCGTGCCGAACATCGTGCTGCGCAACCGCGGGCGCAGCATCATCCCGTCGCTCGGGTTCGGTCTCGGGAACGCCCGGCTCGAGCTCGAAGGGGGATTCGCGAAGCGCTTCCTCCTGTTCGCACCGGAGGGGTATCAGGAGGACGCGCTCTACATCTTCACGCCCGATCTGATGGCACGGGTGCTCGATCTCGGCTCGTCCGCGGAGATCGAGCTGTCGGGCGACCGGCTCTTCGTCTATCTGCCGCACCGCACGCGGTTCGACCGCCCCGACACGATGGCGGCTGTGCTCGTGCTCGCGGAGGAGCTGCACCGCCGGTTCGCGGCGCGCACCGAGCGATACCGCGACGACCGCGCGACGCCGGGCGGGCCATCCGTCGCCCTCCGCGGCCAGCGGCTCGCCGGCGGCGGCGTTCCTCTCGCCGGCATCGCGGCGACGGCCGGCGTCGTGCTGCTGTCGACGGCCGTCACGTGGTTCGGGGTGTGGGGCGCGCCGCTGCTGTTCGGCTGACGAGCGGGCTGACGCGCCGGGACTGGACGAGTCCGTTCAGCCGCGAGGACGCAGCATCCAGTTCTCCGGGGGTTCCACAGGCACCCAGCCGTTTCGGGAGTAGAGCGCGTGCGCGTCCCGCGTGATGAGCAGCGAGCGTCGCACGCCGAGGGCGTCGAGCTGGGCGGCGATCGCCGCGACGAGGGCCTTCCCGATGCCCTGCCCCCTGACCTCCGGCGCGACGACGACGTCGGCGACCCATCCGAACGTGACGCCGTCCGTGATGACACGTGCGAACGCAACCTGGCCGCCGTCCGCGCGGCGGTAGACGCCGAAGCAGCGGGACGCGGCGTTCGCGGCGTCCTGATCGGCCCGCGAACGCCCCTCCGCCCAGTAGGCGTGGTCGCGCAGGGTCGCGTGCACCCAGTCGCCGTCGATGCGCGCCGGGTCGGGCGAGAACTCGTACCGGTCGGTGTCCATCTGTCCAGTGTCGCGCCCGCGTGCTTGGATGGCGGCATGGCCGGCCTGCATCACGTGGAGATCTGGGTGGCGGACGCGGAGACCGCCCGCGAGGAGTGGGCGTGGCTGCTCGAGCGCCTCGGCTGGTCGCTCGACGGCACGTGGGAGGGCGGCTTCACGTTCGCCGCCGACGGGGCGTACCTCACCTTCACGGAGTCGCCCAACCTCGTGGGGCACCTGCACGACCGCCGGCGGCCGGGCCTCAACCACCTCGCGTTCGAGGGCGGCACGACGGACGACGTCGACGGCGTGATCGCCGCGGCCACCGCGCACGGGTGGACGCCGCTGTACTCGGAGCGCTATCCGCACGCGGGCGGCCCCGATCACTACGCCGGCTGGATCGCGAGCCCGGGAGGCTTCAAGGCCGAGATCGTCGCGACGGGCTGAGGCGACGGGCGGGACGCCTCACGCCTCGCCGCGCTCGCGCTTGCGGCGGGCGATCTCGGCGCGCAGGCGCTCCGCCTCGATCTCGCGGTCGAGATCGGCGAGCTGCTGCTCGGTCGTGCGCGTGTCGACGGGCTTCGGCACGAACGGCGCAGCCGGGTAGCCGGTGGCCGCCGCCCGCGGAGCGCGCTCGGGATACTCGCGCCCGATCGCCCACCACAGGATCCCTCCCAGCAGCGGGATGAGGATCGCGATGAGCACCCAGCCGAACTTCGGCAGATGCTTCACCTGCCCCTCCTCGCGCGTGATGATGTCGATGAGCGTCACGACCGAGAACGCGAGCATGGCGAGCGAGATGAGCACCGGCATGCGTTTCACGGTAGCGCGGCGCTCACAGGGAATCGATAGGCGATCGGTTTCGTTGAAACTTCACATGACTGCTCCGACCCTTGCTCCTGACACCGCGATGGGCGCCGTCACGCTGCGCGTCGGCGACCTCGACGACATGACCCGGTTCTACCGCGACGTCATCACGCTCCAGGTGCTGTCGGCCGACGGCGATCGCGTCGTCCTGGGCCGCCGCGGTCGCGCCGTCGTCGTCCTGGAGCACGCGCCCGAGCTCCGCCACGCGCTCCCCGGCGCGGCCGGGCTCTTCCACACGGCCATCCTCTTCGAGACGCAGGCCGCGCTCGCCGCCGCGCTGCACTCGGTCGCCCTGCGCGCCCCGCACACCTTCACGGGCAGCGCCGACCACCTCGTCAGCCAGGCCTTCTATCTGACCGACCCCGAGGGCAACGGCGTCGAGCTCTACTGGGACCGCGCCCGCTCGCAGTGGTCGTGGACCCACGGCCAGATCGAGATGGCATCGCTCTTCCTCGACCCGAACGCGTTCCTGCACGACCACCTCGCGGACGACGAGGATGCCGGCCGTGACGCGGCGGCCGTCGTCGGCCATGTGCACCTCTCCGTCGGCGACACCGCCACCGCGCGCGCCTTCTACGTCGACCGCCTCGGCTTCGATCAGACGGCCGTACTCGGAGGCCAGGCGCTGTTCGTGAGCGCCGGCGGTTACCACCACCACATGGCCATGAACGTCTGGAACTCGCGCGGCGCCGGCCCGCGGATGCCCGCGCTCGGCCTCGGCCGCGTCGACCTCGCACTGCCCGACGCCGACGCCCTGGGCGCTCTCAGGGAGCGGCTCGACCACTTCGGGACTCCCGTGCGCGACGACGGGCGCACCCTCGAGTTCGACGACCCGTGGCTCAACCTGCTCCGTGCCGAGGTCGCCGCATGATCAGCTCGCGCCGCATCAGCACGCGCGGGATGCCGCCCGACACCGACGACGTGTCGGAGACCTTGACGAATCCCGCCTCCTCGAACAGCGACCGGAAGCCGACGAAAGCCATCGTGAGGTCGACCTTCGCGCCGCGGTTGTCGACGGGGTAGCCCTCGACCGCCTCGGCTCCGCGCTCCCGCGCGAACGCGACCGCTCCATCCAGCAGGGGGCGCAGGATGCCCCTGCCACGGAACCCCGGACGCACCCTCAGGCACCACACCGCCCACGGATCGGGGCCGTCGACCCGCGGGATCGTGCGGCTGCGGGCGAACTGCGTGTCGGCGCGCGGCGCGACGCCGGCCTATCCGACCGGCTCGCCGTCGTCGTACGCGAGCACGCCGGGCGGGAGCGCCGATCGGCACATCGCCTCGACGAGGGCCGCACGTTCGGGCCCGCGCAGCGCCGTGTTGCGGGACGCGGGCAGCCGGTGGCTGAGGCACCAGCACACATTGGCATCCGGCCGTCTGGGGCCGACCAGCGTCGTCACATCGGCGAAATCCGTCGCCGCCCGCACCTCGATCGCCATGCCGACAGGATGCCCGCCGCCGCGGACATCCGCTACGCGCTGTCGCGCACCACGAGCTCAGCGGGGAGGATCGTCACGCGCGGCGGCGTGCGCCCCGCGAGGCGCGCGAGCAGGACGTCCGCCATCGCCTCCCCCTGCTCGAGCGAGGGCTGGCGGATGGTCGTGAGCGGGGGCGACACGCTCGTCGCGACGGGCGAGTCGTCGAAGCCGATGATCGCGAGGTCGTGCGGGACCCGCCGCCCCGCCCGCGCGAGCACCTCGAGGGCGCCGCGCGCCATCAGGTCGCTCGCCACGAAGAGCGCGTCGGGCCACGGTTCCTCCCCCGCCTCCACGCGCGCGAGGATGCGGCGCATGGCGGCGGCTCCGCCGACCGCCGTGAAGTCGCCGTCGGCCACGGGCCCCGGTGCGATGCCCGCCTCTGCGAGCGCATCGCGGAAACCCGTCAGACGGTCGACGCCCGCGGGCATGTCGGGCGGCCCCGTGATGGTGCCGATGCGGCGGTGCCCGCGGCTCAGGAGGTACTCGGTCGCGACGCGTCCTGCGGCGACGTTGTCGACGTCGACGAAGTAGTCGTCGACGCGCTCACGCGCCGGCCGCCCGCCGAAGACCACCGGCACCGACGCCGAGATGCGGTCGATGTAGGTGTCGCTCGTGTGATGCGAGACGACGAGCGCGCCGTCGACGTTGCCGCCCGCGAGGAACGTCGACGCCTTGTCGCCCGGATCGTCCGACGCGATGATGAGATTCAGCATGTGGTCGGAGCGCGACAGCCGGCGGTTGATGCCCGTCACGATCGCCGCGAAGAACGGGTCGCCGAAGAACCGCGTGGTGTCCTCCGGCACGACGAGCGCGATCGCCTGCGTCTGCCGGCTCGCGAGCGAGCGGGCAGCCCGGTTGGGCACGTAGCGCAGCTCGGCGATCGCCCGCTGCACGGACTCGAGCGCCTCGGGGCTCACCCGGTTGCCGCCGTTGACGACGCGCGACACGGTCGACCGCGACACGCCCGCGCGTGCGGCGACCTGCTCCAGCGTGGCCGGGCTTCGCCCCGCGACGGCATCCGCGCTCATCGGCAGGCTCCTTCTCCTCGTGCCGACATCATCTCGCATCCCGCTGTGCGGCGTGGCGCGGGCGTCGCCGCGGTCGCCGCGAATCGGGGCGAAACCCACCTCGGTCGCCGCGAATCGCGGCGAAACCGGAACCCACCGACCTCACCCCGCACAGGTGTCACCGCGAAACGAGGCGACACCCACCCCAGTCGCCGCGAATCGCGGCGAAACCGGAACCCACCGACCTCACCCCGCACAGGTGTCACCGCGAAACGAGGCGACACCCACCCCAGTCGCCGCGAATCGCGGCGACGCCCGAGCCGGACACCCCGGCCCCGGCCCGCTCAGACCGCCCGCGCCGCGATGATCCGCGCGTACGCCCTCCCCGACTCCTTCACGGTGCGCCGCTGTGTCGCGTAGTCGACGTGCACGATGCCGAACCGCTTCGCATAGCCCCACGCCCACTCGTAGTTGTCGAGCAGAGACCAGTAGAAGTAGCCGCGCACGTCCACCCCCTCGTCGAGGGCGTCGCGGATGGCCGCGATGTGGTCGCGCACGAACGCCACGCGCTGGTCGTCGGCGACCACGCCGTCCACGAGCGCGTCGTCGCCCGCCGCGCCGTTCTCCGTGACGTACAGCGGCGTCGCGCCGACGTACTCGTCCGCGACGCGCCGCAGCAGCCGCGTGAGCCCCGCCGGCTCGATCTCCCATCCCATGTTGGTCCGCTCGAGCCCGCGCTCGTGCCAGTGGATGGCATCGTGCGAGGGGTACGGCGAGAGGATGACGCGGTCGGTGGGCGCGTCCCCGCCCGGAACGGGGACGGGGGACGGCCGACCCGAGACGTACTCGCCGTGGTAGTAGTTCACGCCGAGGAACTCCAGCGGCGTGGAGATCGTCGCGAGATCGCCGTCGCGCACCGCCCCTTCGAACGCGGCGACCGCCTCTGCGTCGACGGCTCGGATGTCCTCCACGATGTCGCCGGGGTACGTCGCGCGGAACACGGGGTCGAGGAACCACCGGTTGAACTGGCCGTCGATGCGCCGCGCGGCGTCGACGTCGGCGGAGTCGTCGGGGTCGACCGCCTCGGCGTTCGTGAGGTTCAGCGTGAGGCCGAGCTCCTGCGCTCCCCGCCCGCGCAGCTCCTGCACGGCGCTGCCGTGCGCGAGCAGCAGGTGATGCGCGGCGAGGAGGCCGTCGCGCACGCTCTGCCGACCCGGCGCGTGGGCGCCGGCGGTGTAGGAGAGGAACGACGAGCACCACGGCTCGTTGAGCGTCGTCCACTGCGTCACCCGGTCGCCGAGCGCGTCGTGCATCGTTCCGGCGTACTCGACGAAGCGCTCCACGGTGTCGCGCGAGGTCCATCCGCCCTTTTCCTCGAGCGCCTGGGGCAGGTCCCAGTGGTACAGCGTCAGCCACGGCAGGATGCCCGCGTCGAGCAGCTCGTCGACGAGCCGGCTGTAGAAGTCGATGCCCTTCCGGTTGACGGCGCCTCCGTCGGGCCGGACCCGCGACCACGAGGTCGAGAAGCGGTACGTCTGGATCCCGAGCCCCTTCATGAGCGCGACGTCGTCGGCATACCGGTGATAGTGATCGCAGGCCACGTCGCCCGTGTCGCCGTCGATGACGGCGCCGGGGACGCGCGCGAAGGCATCCCAGATCGACGCGGTGCGGCCGTCCTCGAAGGCGGCGCCCTCGATCTGGTACGCGGCCGTCGCGGCGCCGAACAGGAATCCGTCGGGGAAGGCGCGCGCGGTCATCCCTTCACCGCCCCGGCCATGATGCCGCTCACGAGCTGCTTGCCGGCCACGGCGAAGAGCAGCAGCAGGGGAAGGGTCGCCAGCACGACACCGGCGAGCACGATCGAGTAGTCGACGAAGTAGTTCGACTGCAGGAGCGACAGGGCGACGGGCAGCGTCGGGTTCTGCCGGTCGAGCACGATGAACGGCCAGAAGAAGTTGTTCCACGCCGTCACGAAGGTGAACAGGAACAGCATCGCCGCGGCAGGGCGCGCAGCCGTGACCCCGACCGTCCAGAACGTGCGGATCATGGACGCGCCGTCCATCCGCGCGGCCTCGATGAGCTCGTCGGGGACGGCCTGCTGCAGGTACTGCGTCATCCAGAACACTCCGAACGCGCTCGTCAGGGCCGGGATGATGATCGCGCCGATCTGCCCGGTCCAACCGATCTCGCCGAACAGGATGTAGAGCGGCACGACGCCGAGCTGCTGCGGCACCGCCATCGTCGCCACGACGAAGGAGAGCAGCACCTTGCCGCCGCGGAAGCGCAGCTTCGCGAACGCCCAGCCGGCGAGGGTGGAGAACACGACGATGCTCACCGCGATGACGGTCGAGCTCCACACCGAGTTCCACAGGGCGCGCCAGAAGTTCACGGCGGGGTCGTTTACGACGCTGAGCGCGTTCGCGATGAAGTTCCCGCCGGGGATCCACGATCGTGCGGGATCGCGCAGGGTCGACGAATCGCCTGACCCGATGAGGAACGAGAAGTACAGCGGGAAGAGGCTGGCGACCAGCACGACGGCGAGGCCGGCGTAGACCCAGAAGCCCGGCCGCGCGCCGCGGATGCGGGTCGTCCGCAGGCGCCTCGGCGCGTCCTTCAGGACGACGGCGGATGTGGCGGTCATCGGCGGGCCTCCGTTGCCTGGGTACGGGCGCGCTGGATACGGGCTCGCTGGATCGCTCGTCGTTCGCGGCGCGAGACGGGCGCCCCGCGCGAGCCCTCGTCGCGCACGAGCGAGCGGGTGACGAGCAGGTTGATGAGGCCGATGGCCAGGATGATGAGGAACAGGATCCACGCCATGGCGGCGGCACGGCCGAAGTTCCAGTCGCCCCACCCGATGTCGTACAGGTAGAGGGTGATCGTGAGCCACTGCTGCGCCGAGCCGCCGCGGCCGAACTGGTCGAACATGCGGGGCTCGTCGAAGATCTGCAGTCCGCCGATCGTCGAGGTGATGATGACGAAGATGAGCGTCGGCTTGAGCGACGGCAGGGTGATGCTCAGGAACTGCCGGAAGGCGCCGGCGCCGTCGACCGTGGCCGCCTCGTAGTAGTCGCGCGGGATGGCCTGCATGGCGGCGAGCAGGATGAGGGCGTTGTAGCCCGTCCACCGGTAGTTGACCATCGTCGCGATCGCGACATGGCTCCAGAACGGCTCGACGTGCCAGGGGATGGCGCCGATGCCGATGGCGGTGAGGAAGCCGTTGATCGCGCCGGACTTGTCGGCGAACAGGGCGTTGAAGATGAGGCCGACCGCGACGGGTGCGACGACGTAGGGCAGCAGGGCGCTCATACGCCAGAAGGTCTTGGCGCGGATGTGCCGGTCGAGCATCGCGGCGATGAAGAGCGCGAGCACGAGCTGCGGCACGCTCGAGAGCAGGAAGATGCTGAACGTGTTGCCGAGCGCCGTCCAGAACTTCGGCTGGGAGAGGATCCAGGCGTACTGGTCGAGGCCGACGAACTCTCCCGAGCGGCGCACCTGGTCCCAGTCCATGAACGAGATCACGCCCGTGTACACGATGGGGAACAGGCCGACGATCGCGAACAGCAGGAAGAACGGCGAGATGTACAGGTAGGGCGAGATCCTCACGTCCCAGCGGCTGAGCCGCTGCGAGAACGAGAGCACTCGGATGGGCCGCTCCGGCGGCGATTCGGCGCGCGTCGGGCGGGTGGCGGTGACGGTCACGGCGTTCCCTCGATGTGGATGGTCGGTGAATGAGGCGGGGTGCGGGCGGCGGAGCCGCCCGCACCCCCTCGGATCAGAAGGCCGAGACCTCGGCGACCCAGGTGTCCCAGCTGGTCTGCTCGTCCTCGATGCCGTCGAACACCCGCGTCACGGCGTTCTGCAGCGCATCGTGGAACTGGAAGTACTTCGGCCCCTTGACGGGGGAGACGGTGACCGCCTCGGCGCGCTCGATGCCGATCTCGCCCGTCGGCGCGTCGTTGAAGTAGGGGTTCGTGAAGCCGGTGAGGTCGGCGCTCTCGTACGCGTCAGGCTGGCTCGGGAACGTCCCGGCGTTGACGAACGCCTCGATCTGCGTCTCAGGGGACGTCAGCCAGTCGGCGAGCTCCTGCGCGGCGGCGACGTTCTCGCCGTTCGCCGGGATCACGAGGTAGGAGCCGCCCCAGTTGCCGCCGCCACCGGGGAAGACGTCGGCGATGTTCCAGCCGTCGACGTCGGGAGCCTCGCCCGCGATGATGCCGTGCATCCATCCGGGGCAGAGCATGGCGGCGAACTCGCCGTTCGCCATCGAGGCGTACCAGTCCTCGCTCCACTGACCGGCGTAGGCCGCGATCGGGACGGCCTTCTCGACGACGGTCTCGTACGCCTCCTGCACGTCGGGGTTCTCGGTGGCGACGACCGTGCCGTCGGCCTCCTCGTAGGTGACCTCGATCTGGTTCATGAGCCCCTGCAGGACGGAGTTCGCGGAGTCGATGAAGGGCGTGCCCGTCGTGTCGACGTACTCCTGGCCGACCGTGAAGAAGTCGTCCCACGTCGTGAAGAGCCCGGCGACCTCGGCGGGGTCGGCGGGGAGGCCGGCCGACTCGAAGAGGTCCTCGCGGTAGCAGACCGCCTGGGGGCCGATGTCGGTGCCGTAGGCGACGAGGTTGCCGTCCGCGTCCGTCGCGGCGGCCTCCTTCCAGTCGAGCCACCGCCCCTCGAGGTCGGCGGGGACGGGAGCGAGCAGGTCGGCGTACTGCATCATCTCCGAGAACCAGTCGATCTCGACGGCCTCGATGTCGGCGAGGCCGGTGTTGCCGAGCTTCTGGAAGAAGTTCGCGCGGGCGTCGTTCGACGTGGCGGCCTTGTTGTGGACGATCGTCACGTTCGGGTGCTCGTCCATGTACTCCTGGAGGAGCTCGTCGGTGTAGCCGAAGTCGTTGAAGGTCGAGATCGTGATCTCGACGGGGGCATCCGGATCCGCCGGCTGGGCGGCGTCGTCCGATCCGGAGCAGCCGGCGAGCGCGAGGCCGCCGATCGCGAGGGCGCTGACCGCGGCGGCGCCGCGGCGGAGGGCACGAGTGGACACAGTCACTCCTTTGTGGTGGGTGCGGGATGGCCATGTGAGAGCGCTCCCACGGCCTGACACGGGACTATATGGGAGCGCTCTCACGCTCGTCAAGTCATCCTTCGGATGACAGGCTGGCGGGATGCCGTTCACCGCTCCCCCCGCCTTCACGACCCGCCCCGACCTCACCGGCACGTTCGGGATGGCCGCGTCGACGCACGGCACGGTGTCGACGGTCGCGCAGGCCGTGCTCGAGCGCGGCGGCAACGCCTTCGACGCCGTCGTCGCCGGCGCGTTCGTCCTCCACGTCGTGGAGCCCCATCTCAACGGGCCGGGCGGCGACGTCGTCGCGATCTTCGCCACGGCGGGATCGGCCCCGCGCGTGCTCGTCGGCCAGGGCCCCGCCCCTGCGGGTGCGACGATCGAGCACTACCGCGCCGAGGGCCTCGATCTCGTCCCCGGCGCAGGTGCTCTGGCAGCCACGGTGCCGGGGGCCGTCGACGCCTGGCTCCTGCTGCTCCGCGACCACGGCACGTGGGAGCTCGGCGATGTGCTCGCGTACGCCATCGGCTATGCGCGTGACGGCCACCCCATGCTGCGGAACGTCGTGTCGACCATCCGCGGCGTCGCGGAGCTCTTCCGCGACCACTGGCCGACATCCGCCGCCCGGTGGATGCCGGGCGGCAGCCTCCCCCGGCCGGGCGATCTCGTCGGCAACCCCGTCTACGCCGACGTGCTCGACGACGTCGTCGCGGCCGCGACGGGCGCCGACCGCGGAGCGCGCATCGACGCCGCCCGAGCGCGATGGCGCGACGTCGTCGGCCGGGCGGTCGAGGGCTTCATCAGCACGCCGCACCGGCACTCCGACGGACGGGACCACGCGGGGGTGCTGACCGCGGCCGACCTCGCCGACTTCGAGGCGTCGTACGAGCCGCCGGCCACGGCGCGGTTCCGCGGGTACACCATCGCGAAGACGGGTGCGTGGGGCCAGGGACCCGCGCTCCTCCAGTCCCTCGCCATCCTCGACGGCCTCGACGACGCGCAGCTCGATCCGTCGACGGAGCTCGGAGCGCACACGATCCTGGAGGCGCAGAAGCTCGCGCTCGCCGACCGCGAGGCCTGGTACGGCGAAGGCCTCTCTCCCGTCGAGCTCGACCACATGCTTTCCGAGGAATATGCACGGGAACGACGCGCCCTCATCGGCGAGCAGGCGTCGCGCGCCCTGCTCCCAGGAGCCGTGCCGGGTCGACCCGCCCCGACCATCCCCCCGCTTCGCACGCACACGACGACGGCCGCAGGCGTAGGGGAGCCGACGGTGCGCGTGACGAGCGAGCTGCCCACCGGTCGCGACGGCGTCGCCCGCGGCGACACGTGCCACATCGACGTCGTGGACCAGTGGGGGAACATCGTCTCGGCGACGCCGTCGGGCGGATGGCTGCAGTCGTCGCCCACCATCCCCGGGCTCGGGTTCTGCCTCGGCACGAGGCTGCAGATGACGTGGCTCGACGAGGACTCGCCGACGGCGCTGCGGCCGGGCGACCGTCCGCGCACGACGCTCACGCCGACTCTCGTGCTGCGCGACGCCGAGCCCGTGATGGCGCTGGGATCGCCGGGCGGCGACCAGCAGGACCAGTGGCAGCTGCTGTTCCTGCTGAGGGTGCTCGCCGGAGGATGGTCGCCGCAGCAGGCGATCGACGCGCCCGCCTTCCACACGACGTCGTTCCCGGGATCGTTCTGGCCCCGGACGGGGACCCCGGGCGGGGCGATCGTCGAGGACCGGCTCGGCAACGACGTCATCTCGGGGCTCGAGCGGCGCGGCCACGTCGTGACGCGCGCCGGAGACTGGGCGCTCGGGCGGCTCTCGGCCGTCACGCGCGACCCCGCCACGGGCATCCTCGGCGCGGCAGCCAACCCGCGCGGCGCGCAGGGGTACGCGGTCGGACGCTGAGCCGGGCGGGCGGGGGACGCGCGCCGACTAGAATGGTCGCGATCCCCCTCCCGCGACATCCGGAGCTCATCTCATGCCCACCATCGTCGTCGACGTCATGCCCAAGGCCGAGCTGCTGGACCCGCAGGGCAAGGCGGTCACCGGATCGCTCGCCCGGCTCGGGCACGGCGCCTTCCAGAACGTGCGCATCGGCAAGCGCATCGAGCTGACCGTCGACGGCGAGGTCACCGACGAGGTGCTCGCCGAGGCGAAGGCGATCGCGGATGAGATCCTCTCGAACGCCGTCATCGAGGACGTCGTGAACGTGGCGGTCGTCGAATGACCGCCCGCATCGGCGTCATCACGTTCCCCGGCTCGCTCGACGACCGCGACGCGCAGCGCGCCGTGCGCGTCGCCGGCGGCGAGCCCGTCGCCCTCTGGCACGGTTCCCACGACCTGCAGGGCGTCGACGCCGTCATCCTGCCCGGCGGCTTCTCCTACGGCGACTACCTGCGCGCCGGCGCGATCGCGGCGCTCGCGCCGATCATGTCGGAGGTGAAGGACGCCGCGGCCAAGGGCGTGCCCGTCCTCGGCATCTGCAACGGCTTCCAGATGCTCGTCGAGGCGCACCTGCTGCCGGGCGGGCTCATCCGCAACGCCCATCAGCAGTTCATCCGCCGCGACCAGCGCCTGCGCGTCGAGAACGCCGACACCGCGTGGACGAACGGCTTCGACAAGGGCGCCGAGATCGTCATCCCGCTGAAGAACGCCGACGGCGGATACATCGCCGACGACGAGACGCTCAAGCGCATCGAGGGCGAGGGCCAGGTGGCCTTCCGCTACCTCGGTGTGAACCCCAACGGCTCCCTCAACGACATCGCGGGCCTCGTCAACGAGCGCGGCAACGTCGTGGGTCTCATGCCGCACCCCGAGCACGCCGTCGAGCCCGGCTTCGGCCCCGCGACGCCGGCCGCCATGCGCTCGGGAGTCGATGGCCTCACGTTCTTCCAGTCGGCCATCTCCGCGGTCGTCGCGCAGGCGGCCTGAGACGCGACGACGAAGCCCCCGGCACATGCCGGGGGCTTCGTCGTGGTGCGGGGCGGTAGTGGTCGCGCCATCCTGGCGGTCGGCGGAGCCCGACCATCCCGCACTCGACCCAGCAGCCGAAAGCCCATGCGCCTGCCGAGCACACACCGGATACGCCGACATCGGATGTGCGCTCGTCAATCGGATATCCGTTTGACGAGAAGCGCGCCGGGTAGCCTCGAACGCGTGACAGCGCTGACGGTCTCCGTGCCCACCGAACAGCTCCTCGACGACGTGCGGGGGCTCCTCGACCCGGCGCTCGACGTCGAGCTCGTGCTCTGGGACGGGCAGGACGCCCCGCCCCGCGACCGCATCGACATCGTCGTGCCGCCGTACATGCGCCAGGGTCGGATGCTCGCCCGGCTGCCAGAGCTCGCGTGCCGGCTCGTGCAGGGGCAGGCGATCGGCTACGAGGGGGTCGAGGAGCGCCTTCCCGCCGGCTCAGCGTACGCCAACGCGACGGGCGTGCACGAGACCGCGACGGCCGAGCTCACGGTCGGGCTGCTGCTCGTCGCCCAGCGCGGGCTCGACCGGATGACCCGCAACCAGGACGACGGCGTGTGGGACAACTTCCGCGCCGTCGGCCTCGCCGACCGGCGCATCGTCATGCTCGGCTACGGCGGGGTGGCGAAGGCGATCGCCGAGCGGCTCGCCCCCTTCGAGGTCGATCTCGTGGCCGTCGCCTCGCGGGCGCGCGACGAGGACGGCCGCCGCGTCCACGCGCTCGACGAGCTGCCCGCGCTGCTGCCCGACGCCGACATCCTCGTCAACGTGCTGCCGGGAGGCCCCGAGACCCACCACCTCATCGACGACCGCGTGCTGTCGCTGCTGCCCGACGGCGCGCTGCTCGTCAACGTCGGCCGCGGGCCCACGGTGGACACCGACGCGCTCGTCGAGCATGTGCGGCGAGGGCGCATCCGCGTGGCGAGCGACGTCTTCGACCCGGAGCCGCTGCCGGCGGACCATCCGCTCTGGTCGCTCGACGGGGTCTTCGTGTCGCCGCATGTCGGCGGCAACACGGAAGCCATGCGCCCCCGCATCGCGAAGCTCGTCGCCGGTCAGGCCGAGCGCCTCGCACGCGGCGAGGAGCCGGTCAACGTCGTCATCCGCACGTAGGCGGTCGCGGCGGGCGGACCCCGGACACGACGCAGGAGATCCGGCCGCGCGGCCCTACCGACTCACCCGCCATCCCGCGCCTGCGACCTACCGGGGGCGCGTATCTCCTGCGACATGTCCGCCGGCGGTCAGCGTCGGTCGACGTCCTCCCCTGACCAGAGATCGCCGCACTCCACCTCGTGCACGCCGTGCGCCACGAGGAAGGGGCGCGCGCCTCGGTCGCCGGTCAGCGATGCGGCGAGAGCCTCCCGGTGCGACGCCCCGATGACGACGGGATGGCCGGGGCGGCCCGCGTAGACGGCCTGCGCCAGCGCGTCGCTCGGCCTCGGGCTGGCGGCGCGCAGGCGCTCGACGGCGGCTGCCGGCAGATCGGGGATGTCGACGGTCGCGACGACGACGGCGTCCGCTCCATCGGCGGCGGCGAGGCCCGCGCGAAGCGATGCGGCCATCCCCTCGGCCCAGTCTGCGGCGACGACCGCCTCGGTGCCGTCCGGGACGAGCGGGAGCGCCTCCTCGGCACGCGCGCCGAGCACGACGACGACCCGGTCGCAGCCGCCCGCGCGGAGCACCGAGACGACGCGCACGAGCCAGGGCACGCCATCCGCTCCGTGCGCGAGCGCCTTGGGCCCGCCGAAGCGCGAGCCGGCACCCGCCGCGAGCACGATCCCGCAGAACCCTGTCATCCTCCGACCGTACCGACCCGCCCGTCGGCGGTCGCGGTCAGCGCGTGGGCGGCTCCGACCGCTCCGCCATCCGGAAAGCGGACGAAACCACCCACCGGCGCGAGGCGCCCTCACTCCCCGCGCGGCGCCATCCCAGCTCGCATCCCGGATGTCTCGCGCGTGAAACATGGCGGGGCTAGCGTGGCGGCATGCTCGACCTCGCCGCTCCCCTGCTCGCCCGGATCCGATCCGGTGCGCGGGTCGCGGTGGTCACGGTCACCCGCGTCGCGCGCAGCGCCCCGAGGGGGCTCGGGGCGTCGATGGCCGTCACCACCCACGGCGAGGTCATCGGATCGATCTCGGGCGGCTGCGTCGAGGGCGACGCCGTCGTGCTCGCGCACGCCGTGCTCGCCGACGGCGTCGCCCGCACGGCGCGCTTCGGATTCGACGACGACACCGCCCACGCCGCGGGCCTCGCGTGCGGCGGCCAGGTCGACGTCATCGCGTACGTCGTCGACCCGGCGGACATCCGCTCCGTCGACGCGCTGCGGCGGGCTGCCGACGGCGAGGCGGTCTCCGTGGGCATCGCGCTCGCCGACGGACGGCTCGTCGACGCCGGCGACCTCGCCGACCCTGCCGGATTCGACGCGGCGGCGCTGCTCGCCGAGACGCGCGTCGTCTCAGGCCCCGAGCCCGTCCTCGTCGTCTCCCGCGCACCACGTCCACGGCTCGTGCTCGCCGGCGCGACCGAGCACGCGGCGGCGCTGTGCCGCATCGCCTCCGCCGCGGGCTTCGCCGTGACGGTCGTCGACCCGTGGGAGCTCCTCGTCACGCGGGAGCGCTTCCCCGACGCCGACGAGCTCGTCGTCGCGCTGCCGCACGAGCACCTCGCCCGTCGTGCCGACCTCGACCCGCGCACCGCCGTGTGCGTGCTCACGCACGACACGCGCCTCGACGTGCCGGCCATCCGCGTCGCCCTGGACCTGCCCATCGGGTTCGTCGGCGCCCTCGGCGCCCGCACCACCGTCGCGCGTCGCGCAGAGCTGCTGCGCGAGGAGGGCGTCGCCGACGACGACCTCGCCCGACTGCGCTCCCCGCTCGGCCTCGACCTCGGCGGCTCGACGCCCGAGGAGACCGCCGTCTCGATCGTCGCCGAGATCCTGGCCGCGCGCCACGGCGGGACGGGCCGGCCGCTCCGCGCGCTCGGCGGACCCATCCACCGCGATCGGCCCGTCGCCGAGGCATGCGCGCGACGCATCGACGAAACACGGCCGACCTAGGATCGGCGCAACGCGTGTCCTATCACCATGGCCATCCCGAGCCAGGGCGGGGACGGAATCCCTCCCCCACCCGCAGGAGCACCACATGAGCACCACCGTCATCGAGGGCGGCTACATCGCCACGGTCGACGCCGCAGGAACCGAGCACCGCACGGGGCACGTCGTCATCGAGGACGGCCGCATCGCCGCCGTCGGCCAGGGTCCCGCCCCCGCCGCGCTGCGCGAAGACGCGACGATCGTGGACGCCTCCGGCTGCCTCGTGACGCCGGGACTCGTCAACACCCACAACCACCTCTACCAGTGGCTCACGCGGGGATACGCGCAGGACGCCATCCTCTTCGACTGGCTCACGACGCTCTACCCGCTCTGGGCGCGCATCGACGCCGATCTCACGCGCGAGGGCGCAGCCGGCGGGATGGCGGTGCTCGCGCGGTCGGGGTGCACGACGGTGGGCGACCACCACTACGTGTTCCCCCAGGGTTCGGGAGACATCGTGGGCGGGCTCGTCGAGGCGGCGGCCGAGATCGGCGTGCGCCTGCACGCGACGCGCGGCTCGATGGACCTGGGCGCCTCGCAGGGCGGCCTGCCGCCCGACTTCGCCGTCGAGACGACCGACGCGGCCCTCCGCGCCTCGCACGACGCGGTCGAGCGCTGGCACGACGCATCCGCCGACTCCGCCGTGCGCATCGCGATCGCGCCGTGCTCGCCGTTCTCCGTCACGGCCGACCTGCTGCGGGAGGCCGCCGTGCTGGCGCGCTCGCTCGACGTGCGGCTGCACACGCACGCGTCGGAGACGGCGGAGGAGGACGCCTACTGCGCCGAGCACTTCGGCATGTCGCCGACGGCATATCTCGAGAGCCTCGGATGGCTCGGCGACGACGTCTGGATGGCGCACGCCGTGCGCCTCGACGCCCCGGCCATCGCGCGCTACGCCGCGACGGGGACCGGCGTCGCGCACTGCCCGTCGTCGAACGCCCGCCTCGCCGCGGGGATCGCGCCCGTCCGTGCGATGCTCGACGCGGGCGTGCCGGTCGGCCTCGGCGTCGACGGCGCGGCGTCGAACGAGTCGGGCCAGCTCGGCGTGGAGATCCGCGAGGCCGTGCTGATGGGCCGCCTGCGCACGGGCGCCGACTCGCTCTCCGTGCGCGACGGCCTGCGGATGGCCACGGCCGGCGGGGCCCGCGTGCTCGGCCGGCAAGACGAGATCGGATCGCTCGAGGTCGGCAAGCTCGCCGACATCGCCGTCTGGTGGACGGGCGGCGTGGAGCACGCCGGCATCCTCGACCCCGTCGCGGCGCTCGGACTCGGGGCGCTGCCGCCGCTGCGGCGTCTGCTCGTCGGCGGCCGGACGGTCGTGGAGGACGACACGGTCGTGACGGCCGACGAGCAGCGGCTCGCGGAGCGCGTCGCCGTCGCATCGCGCACGCTGGCGGAGCGCGCATGACCCGCCTGACACTCGCATCGCTCTCCGCGTCCGCTGCCCCCCTCTCGCCCAGCGGATATCCGTTTGCCGAAAGCACACCAGATGAGGCGGAATCCGGTGTGCGCTGCTCCAACGGATGTCCGTTGGGCGAGGAGAAGCTCGGCGAGGAGAAGCTCGGCGAGGAGAAGCTCGGCGAGGAGAAGCAGGGCGAGAGGAACCGGACGGAGGTGGGGGCGAGGTGGATCTGACCGCCGTCGAGAGCTACCGGCGCGCGCGGTCGCGCGCCGACCTGGTGCTGGCTCCCGGAGAGGCTCCGCTCGCGGGCGGCACGCTGCTCTTCAGCGACCCGCACCCGCACGTCTCGGGGCTCGTCGACCTCACGACGCTCGGATGGCCCGATCTCGAGCAGACGGACACCGGGCTGCGGATCGGCGCGACCTGCAGCATCGCGCGCCTCGTCGCCTTCGCTGAGCGGGGCGTGCCGGGATGGACCGCCCTCCCGCTCTTCGTCGAGGCGGCGAACGCGCTCCTGATGTCCTTCAAGATCTGGAACACCGCGACGGTGGGCGGCAACATCGCCCAGTCGTATGCCGCGGGCGCCATGATCTCGCTCGGAGCGGCCCTCGACGCGGAGGCGGTCGTGTGGACGCCCGGCGGCGGCGAGCGCAGGATGCCCGTCGCCGCCGTCCCCGCGGGGAACGGCGCGAACACGCTCGCGACGGGAGAGATCATCCGTGCGATCGACATCCCCGACCGCGCCCTGCGCTCCCGCACGGCGCTGCGCAAGGTAGCGCTGGCCGAGCTCGGCCGCTCCGGCGCGGTCGTGACGAGCCGAGTCGACGAGGACGGCACGGCGGTGTTCGCTCTCACGGCCGCCGTCGAGCGCCCCGTCGTGCTGCGGTGGGCAGCCCTCCCGGGGACCGACGAGCTCACCGCGGCAGTCGACGCGGCCGACGGCTGGTACACCGATCCGCTCGGCTCGGCCGATTGGCGTCGCGGCGTGACGGCGGTGCTCGCGGAGCGCTGCCGCGCGGCCCTCGCGGAAGGAGCAGGCGCATGAGCCTCGTCGTCAACGGCGAGCCGATCGAGATCGACCCGCGACCGGGGCAGTGCCTGCGCACCCTGCTGCGCGAGCACGGGCACACCGAAGTGAAGAAGGGCTGCGACGCGGGCGACTGCGGCGCCTGCGGCGTCGTGCTCGACGGCGAGCCCGTGCATTCCTGCCTCATCCCCGCCATGCGCGTCGACGGCAGCACGGTCACGACGGCAGCGGGCCTCGCACCGGGCGACGATCTCCACCCCGTGCAGGACGCGCTCGCGACGGGCTTCGGCTTCCAGTGCGGCTTCTGCACGCCGGGCATGAGCGTCACGGCATCATGCCTGCACGAGGGCGACGAGCACGATCTCGACCGGCTGCTCAAGGGCAACCTCTGCCGGTGCACCGGGTACCGCCCCATCCGCGAGGCGATCGCCTCGACGCTCGGCCCCGTGCGCGAGACCGGTCGGCGGCCGTCCGACGCGGCGGCGCCCTCCGGCGTCGGCGCCTCCGTCGTGCCCGAGCCCGCGCGCCGCATCGTGCAGGGCATCGAGCCGTACACGTTCGACGAGGTCCCGGATGGCGCGCTTGTGCTGCGCGTCGTGGCGTCGCCGCACGCGCATGCGCGCGTCGTGTCTATCGACACGGCCGCGGCCGAGGCCGTCCCCGGCGTCGTGGCCGTGCTGACCCACCTCGACGTGCCCGACATCCGGTACTCGACGGGGCGACACGAGCACCGCACGGACGACCCCGACGACACGCGGATGCTCGACGACGTGGTGCGGCACATCGGACAGCGCGTCGTCGCCGTCGTCGCGGAGGACGCCGTCGCCGCGGACCGGGCCTGCCGGCTCGTCGAGGTCGTGTACGAGCCCCTCCCCGCCGTCTTCGATCCGGAGGACGCGCGCACGGCCGGCGCCCCGACCATCCACCCGGGGCGCACGCCCGATGATCGCGTGCTCGACGCCGACCGCAACATCGTGGGCGCCGTGCACACGGGACGCGGCGGCGACGTCGACGCGGCGCTCGCGGCGAGCGCCGTCACGGTGTCGGGCACGTGGCGCACCTCGCGAACGTCGCACGCACAGCTCGAGACGCACGGGGCGGTGGGATGGATGGACGGCGACGTGCTGACCATCCGCTCGTCGACGCAGGTGCCGTTCCTCGCACGCGATGAGCTCGCGCGGCTCTTCGCTCTCCCGCGGGAGAGCGTGCGCGTCTTCGCCCCGCGCGTCGGCGGCGGCTTCGGCGGCAAGCAGGAGATCTTCGCGGAGGACCTCGTCGCCCTGGCCGTGCTGCGCACCGGCCGGCCGGTCGCCTACGAGTTCTCGCGGACTGACGAGTTCCTGCGCGCGTCGGTGCGCCATCCCATGCGGGTGTCGGTCGACCTCGGCGCAGACGAGAGCGGCCGTCTCACGGCCGTGAAGCTCGACGTGCTGAGCGACACGGGCGCCTACGGCAATCACGCGCTGGGTGTGCTCTTCCACTCGGTGTCCGAGTCGGTGACGGTGTACAACACACCCGTCTTCCGCGTCGATGCGGAGGTCGTGTACACGAACAACCCGCCATCGGGCGCGTTCCGCGGCTACGGGCTCGGCCAGGTCATGCTCGGCATCGAATCGGCCATGGACCTGCTCGCCGAGCGCATCGGCATGGACCCGTTCGCGCTGCGGCGGCTCAACGGCATCCGCGAGGGCGATCCGCTGCGCACCGCGACGGGCGAGATCGAGCACGACCTCGTGTGGGGCAGCTACGGATTCGACCAGTGCCTCGACCTCGCGGAGAGCGCGCTGCGACGGGGCAACGGCGTCGAGGCACCGGAGGGCTGGCTCGTGGGCGAGGGGATGGCCGCGGGCATGATCGCGACGATGGCGCCGTTCGGCCATATCGCGCACACGACGGCGACGCTGCGCGCCGACGGCGTCTTCGCGCTGCGGACGGGGACGGCGGAGTTCGGGAACGGCACGACGACCGTGCAGCGGCAGATCGCAGCGAGCGTCTTCGACGTCGGGATGGATCGCATCGTCATCGCGCACGCCGACACCGCTCTCGTCGACCACGACACGGGAGCCTTCGCGTCGGCCGGGACGACCGTCGCAGGCAAGGCGCTGCACGCGGCATGCCTCGCGCTGCGCGAGCGGATGGTCGAGACGGCGGCCGCGCAGGTCGGCGCGTCCCCCGCTGACTGCGCATACGGACCGGAGGGCATCCGCACCCCGGACGGCGTCGTGCCGTTCGACCGCCTCGGCGAGCTGTCGGCCACGGGTGCGGAGCTCGGCGAGCACCGGTCGCTCGCGTTCGACGTGCACGCCGCGCGGGTGGCGGTCGACCCCGAGACGGGCGCGGTGCGCATCCTGCAGAACGTGCACGCCGCCGACGCCGGATTCGTCATGAACCCGGCGCAGTGCCGCGGGCAGATCGAGGGCGGCGTCGCGCAGGGCGTCGGAGGGGCGCTCTACGAGCAGGTCATCGTCGAGGACGGCCTTGTGCAGAACCCCATGTTCCGCACCTACCGCGTGCCGCAGTCGGTCGACATCCCCGACACCGAGGTGTACTTCGCGGACACCGCCGACGATCTCGGGCCGTTCGGAGCCAAGTCGATGAGCGAGTCGCCGTACAACCCCGTCGCGCCGGCGATCGGCAACGCGATCGCGCGCGCGATCGGGCGGCGACCGTACCACCAGCCGTTCACCCGCGACCGGGTGTGGCGGCTGCTGCAGGACTGAGTGAGGCGCTACCTGGCGGCACTTTGGCGCTTCCTGGCGCTTCCTGGCGCTACCTGGCGCTACCTGGCGCTACCTGGCGCTTCGCCAGTGCGGATGTAGGCGCCGAGGGCCGTTCTCGCCGACATCCGCACTGGCGGGCAGGGCCTTCGCCCACATCCGCACTGGCGAGCAGGGGCGCGGCGACAACGCGCCGGCCGCGCCCGCGGGGTCAGACGGTCGTGTAGCCGCCGTCGACGAGGTAGTAGCCGCCCGTGATGAACGACGCGTCATCCGACAGCAGGAAGCGCACGACCTTCGCGATCTCCTCGGGACGACCGAGACGGCCGAGGGGGTGCTTGCCCTTGAGCACGTCGAACGCCTCCTCGGGAAGCGAGCTCGTGAGCAGCGGCGTCTCGATGTAGCCGGGGCCGACCGAGTTGATGCGCAGGCCCTGCGCGCCGTACTCCGCCGCGGCGTTCTTCGTCAGCCCCACGACGGCGTGCTTCGACGCGGTGTAGGCGGAGCTCCCGATCGCGGCGACCGTGCCGTGGATCGACGCCATGTTGACGATCGCGCTCTCCCCGGCACCCGCCTCGAGCATCGCGGGGATCTGATACCGCATGCCGTAGAAGACGCCGTTGAGGTTCACGTCGATGACGCGGTCCCAGCCGTCGATGTCGACCTCGCCGGTGGGAGCGGCCTTGCCGCCGATGCCGGCATTGTTGACGGCGTAGTTGAGCTTGCCGTACGTCGACACCGCGAACGCGACGGCCTTCTCGTTGTCCTCGGCGATCGCCGTGTTGCCCTGGAACGCCGCTGCATCGCCGCCCGCCGCCGTGATCTCCCCGACGACGCGCTCGGCGCCCTCGAGGTTGAGGTCGGCGACGACGACCTTCACGCCGAGGCCTGCGAGCTCCTTCGCGACCGCTTCGCCGATGCCCGATCCGCCGCCCGTGACGAGGGCGACCTTGCCGTCGAATGCCATAATGATCCCTTCGATCTCCTGCATTGGGTCCATGCCCGTGCATGGATCTCGTACCATGAAGTCTACGCCTGTCGAAGACGGGTGTCTTCGTGGTGCGTCGGCCGCATCTGGCCCCGCACGCCTCCCCGATGAAACGATGACCCCATGACGAGCACCACCTCTGCGCCCCGTGGCGCCCTCGACCGCTTCTTCCGCATCACGGAGCGCGGCTCCACGGTCGGGACCGAGATCCGCGGCGGTCTCGTCACCTTCTTCGCGATGTCGTACATCATCGTGCTGAACCCGCTCATCATCGGCACCTCGGCGGATGGCACGGGCTCGTTCCTCGGCGGAGGAGACGCCCCGAACCTCAGCATGATCGCCTCGGCGACGGCGCTCATCGCCGGCGTCATGTCGATCCTCATGGGCGTCGTCGCGAACTTCCCCCTCGCCATGGCGGCCGGCCTCGGGCTCAACGCCGTCGTGGCCTACTCGATCGCCGCGCTCCCCGGCGTGACGTGGGCGGACGCCATGGGCGTCATCGTCATCGAGGGCCTGCTGATTCTCGTCCTCGTGCTCACCGGATTCCGCGAGGCGGTGTTCCGGGCCGTCCCCGGTCCGCTGAAGACGGCGATCGGCGCGGGCATCGGCCTCTTCATCACGCTCATCGGCCTCACGAACGCGGGCTTCGTGTCGGGCGACGGCGGCACCATCCTCTCGCTCGGAAACCTCGGCACGTGGCCGATCCTCGTCTTCGTCGTCGGCCTCGTCCTCGCGATCGTGCTGCATGCGCGCCAGGTGCGCGGCGCCATCCTCATCTCGATCCTCGTCGCCACGGCGCTCGCCATCGTGCTCGAGAACACGCTCCACATCGGCGACCGCACGACGAACCCCGAGGCCGGCTTCAACAGCGCGCCAACGTTCACGGGCATCGTCGCCGTACCCGACTTCTCGCTGCTCGGGCAGTTCGATCTGCTCGGCTCGTTCCAGAGCATCGGCATCGTCACGCTCGTGCTGCTCGTCTTCACGCTGCTGCTCGCCGACTTCTTCGACACGATGGGCACGATGGTCGCGATCGGCGCCGAGGCGAAGCTCCTCGACGCGCAGGGCAACCCGCCTCGCACGAAGCAGATCCTCATCGTCGACTCCCTCGGCGCCGTCGCGGGCGGCATGGGGTCCGTCTCGTCGAACACCGCCTTCGTCGAGTCGACGGCGGGCGTCGGCGACGGCGCGCGCACGGGCCTCGCGTCCGTCGTCACGGGCGTCGCGTTCCTGCTGTCGACGCTGTTCGCTCCGCTCGTCGCGCTCGTGCCCTACGAGGCGGCGGCCCCTGCGCTCGTGCTCGTCGGCTTCCTCATGCTCACGCAGGTGGCGGGCATCGACTGGAAGGACATCGAAGTCGCCCTGCCGGCGTTCCTCACGATCTCCTTCATGCCGTTCACCTACTCGATCGCCGACGGCATCGGCGCCGGCTTCATCGCGTTCATCGTCGTCAAGCTCGCCCGAGGCAAGGCCCGCGACATCCACTGGCTCATGTGGCTCGTCGGCGCGCTGTTCGTCGTGTACTTCACGATCGAGCCGCTGCGCGCCCTGCTGGGGGCGTGACGGCGGCGGCCGCGCGGCGTTCGCCAGTGCGGATGTAGACCCGAGGTGCCCTTTTGCGCCACATCCGCACTGGCGAAGCGGCCGAAGCCCCACATCCGCACTGGCGAAGGGGCCCCAGCGGCCACGAAGGGGCCCCCAACGGCCGCAGCGATCAGAAACCGGCGCGAGAGCACCGCGCTCCCCGCATAGGGTGAGGACGTGACGGCCGACTCCCCCTCGCTCGCCGCCGACGCCGCGATCGCCGCATCGGTGGGGCGGGCCATCCGCGACGAGCGCTCGCGACGCAAGCTCTCGATGCGCGCCCTCGCGGCGACCGCCGAGATCAGCCAGCCCTTCCTCAGCCAGATCGAGACGGGTCAGACGACGCCCTCGCTCGCGACCCTGTACCGGCTCGCGCACGCCCTCGGCCTCTCGCCGTCGGCCCTGCTGCCTGCCCCGCCCGAGCCCGGCGTCGTGCACATCACCCGGCAGGGCGACGATGGCTGGACGCCGATCTCCGACACCCCGAACGCGGGGATGACGCGAGTCCTGTCGCCCGCGTCGGCTCGGCTCGCGACCGTGCAGGAGTACCGCATCGAGCCCGGCCAGTACATGGGCGACTGGTTCCAGTCGGACGGCGAGCTGACGGTGCACGTGATCGAGGGCGCGATCGACCTCGAGGTCGAAGGGCAGGGGACCTGGACGCTCGGGCCCGGCGACTCCGCCGCGCACCCGGGCACGATCCGGAACCGGTGGACCGTGCACGGCGACGATCCCGTGCGCATCATCCTCGCCTACGCCGCCGGCCGCTGACGCGGCGCCGCACGCCGCCGGCCGCCGGCCGCCGGCCGCCGGCCACCGTCCCGCGCCGGGAAACATCCCCGACACGAGATAGCCATTTGCAATCAACGATTGCTCTCTACTATCAACGCATCGCGTGAACCCGCACGCGATGCGTCCGAGAGAGAGTCGTCATGCGCTCGTTCCCCCGCCTCCCCGCCGTGGTCGTCGTCTCGGCCGCCGCCCTGTCGCTCGCGGCCTGCGCGCCCGCCGCCGACGCCCCCGCCGACGCCGCGGAGCTCGGAGAGCTCGACGTCCAGCTGAGCTGGATCCTCAACGAGGAGTGGTCGGGCGAGTTCATCGCCGAGGACGCCGGCTACTACGCCGACGCCGGCTTCTCGTCGGTGAACCTCGTCGCCGGCCCGTCGAGCGGCGTCGCCGAGCTGCTCAGCGGAACCGCCGACGTCTCGCTCACCGACGCGCTCTCGGTAGGCGCCGCCATCGCCAACGAGCAGGCGCCGCTGAAGATCATCGGCGCGACGTTCCAGAAGAACCCCTTCACGATCGCCTCGCTGACCGACGGCGCCGACATCTCCACGCCCGAGCAGATGATCGGCGCGCGCGTCGGCGTGCAGGACTCCAACCGCGCCGTGTTCGAGGCCTTCCTCGCCGCGAACGGCATCGCGTCCGACGAGGTCGACATCGTCCCCGTGCAGTACGACGTCGCACCGCTCACGACGGGCGAGGTCGACGCGATGATCGCCTTCGTCACGAGCCAGTCCACGACGATCGAGCTGCAGGGCATCGAGGTCACCGACCTGCTCTTCGCCGACAACGGCCTGCCGTTCGTCGGCCACGTCGTGACGGCCACCGACGAGGCGGTCGCCTCCGACCGCGCCGCTCTCGCCGGCTTCCTCGAGGCCGAGATCCGCGGCTGGAACGACGCCGTCGCCGACCCCGAGCGCGGCGCGCAGCTCGCCGTCGACGAGTACGGCGAGTCGCTCGGGCTCGACATGACAGGATCGCTCGCGAGCGCCACCGCCCAGGCCGAGCTGCTCGTCGTGTCGGACGAGACCGAGGAGAACGGCCTCTTCACGATCTCCTCCGAGCTGCAGGAGCAGACCGTCGCGAGCCTCGCGACGGCGGGGTACGACCTGGATGCCTCCGATCTGTTCGACCTGTCGATCCTCGACGAGGTCTACGCCGAGAACCCCAACCTCGTCGACGGCGCCGCCTCGTGAGCGCTCTGTACCTGCCCGACGCCGTCGTCACCATGGATGACGACCTGCGGGTGCTCTCCGACGCCGCCGTGCTCGTCGACGGCGACACGATCGCCGCCGTCGGCCCGCGCGCCGAGCTCGAGGCCGCCCATCCCGCCGCCGAGCGCGTCGACCTCGCCGGCCGCCTCATCATGCCGGGCCTCGTGAACGCGCACCACCACTCCGGCATGCTGCGCGGCACGGCCGAGCACCTTCCGGTATGGGAGTGGCTGCGCATCCACATCGACCCCATGCACCGCGTGCTGCGCCCCGAGGAGGCGGAGGCCGCCGCCTGGCTCTGCTACGCCGAGGGGCTGCTGTCGGGGACGACCACCGTCGTCGACATGTGGCGCTACATGGATGGCGCGGCCCGCGCCGCGAGAGCACTCGGCAACCGCCTCGTCTCGGTCAACTACGTCGGCGAGCACCCCGACTTCGACTACTTCGACACGCTCGACGACAACGAGCGGATGCTGCAGGACTGGACGGGCGCCTGCAACGGCCGCATCATGCCGTGGGTCGGCCTGGAGCATCCGTTCTACGCCGACGCCGCCGGCCAGCGGCGCGCGATCGACCTGGCGCTCGCCCACGGCACGGGCCTCTACACGCACTGCAGCGAGTCGGAGATCGAGATCGCCGACTTCCGCGAGCGCCACGGCGCGCGCCCCATGCACGCCCTCGACGCGCTCGGGTTCTTCGACGCTCCGCACGCCATGATCGCCCACGCCGTCTGGCTCGACCAGAGCGAGATCGACCTCATCGCCGCGCGCGGCGTCGGCGTCTCGCACAACCCGGTGTCGAACATGAAGCTCGCGAGCGGGATGGCCCCCGTGGCCGAGATGCTCGCCGCGGGCGTCGCCGTCGGCCTCGGAACCGACGGCGAGAAGGAGAACAACAACCTCGACATGTTCGAGGAGATGAAGGTCGCCTCGCTCCTCGGCAAGCTGCGGTCGATGGACGCCGCCGCGATGGACTCGTGGCAGGTGCTGCGGATGGCCACGCGGGGCGGCGCGGACGCGATCGGGCGCGGCGACGTGCTCGGCGCCGTCGCCCCGGGCCGCAGGGCCGACTTCATCGCCGTGCGCACGGGCACGCCGCGCATGACGCCCTTCCTTCCCGACGGCGCGCACGCCAACCTGCACCACAACCTCGTGCACGCCGTGCGCGGCTCCGACGTCGACATGACGGTCGTCGACGGACGCGTCGTCGTGCGGGATGGCCGTCTCGTGCACGCCGATCTCGACGAGCTCATCGAGCGCGTGCGCCTCCTCGTCCCCGGCCTCTTCGCCCGGCGCGCCGAATGGATGGCCGCGCAGGACGACCTCGCCGGCCTCTTCCACCGCTGACCCGGAGCACACCATGATCGACACCGCCCATCCGCCGCTGCGCCCGCGCGTCACGGCGTTCCTCGCCGACGACCCCGGCCGGCTGCTCGTCGGCGGCCGCTGGCGGGCGGCGTCCTCCGGGGCGGACTTCGCCACCGTCGACCCCGCGACGGGACGACCGCTCGCCCGCATCGCGCGGGCGGCGGCGCCCGACGTCGACGCCGCCGTCGCGGCGGCGGCCACGGCCCTCCCCCGCTGGGCGAAGACCGCGCCCGCCGAGCGGTCGCGCCTGCTGTGGCGCATCGCCGACCTCATGGAGGAGCACCTCGACGACCTCGCGGAGCTCGAGACGCTCGACCAGGGCAAGAGCCTGCGCACCTCCCGCTTCGGGGAGGTCCCGGCAGCGATCTCGCAGTTCCGCTACTACGCGGGATGGCCGACGAAGATCCTCGGCGAGACCATCCCGACCTCGCTCTCGCGCACTCCCCCGGGCAAGGAGGTCCTCGCCTACACCCGGCGCGAGCCGGTCGGCGTGGTCGCCGCGATCGTGCCGTGGAACTCGCCCCTCATCATGACGGCCATGAAGCTCGCGCCCGCCCTCGCCGCCGGGTGCACGATCGTGCTGAAGCCCGCCGAGAACACGTCGCTCACTGCCCTCTATCTGGGGCGCCTGCTGCAGGAGGCCGGCCTCCCCGACGGCGTCGTGAACATCGTCACGGGCTTCGGCGGCGAAGCGGGAGAGGCGATCGCCGCCCATCCCGGCGTCGCCAAGGTCGCGTTCACGGGCTCGACGGCGGTCGGCAAGCGCCTCGCGCAGACCGCCTCGACGCGCCTCGCCCGTCTCACGCTCGAGCTCGGCGGCAAGTCGCCGTCGATCATCCTCCCCGACGCCGATCTGACGGCGGCGATCGCGGGGGTCTCCCGCGGCATCTTCGACAACGGCGGGCAGGTCTGCGTCGCGAGCGCGCGGATCTACGCGCATCGCGACGTCTACGACGACGTCGTGGCGGGGATGGCCACGGCGGGCGAGTCGCTCGCGCTCGGCCACGGGCTCGCCGCCGGCACCGACCTCGGCCCGCTGGTGAGCGCCGCGCAGGCCGAGCGCGTGGCGGGGTACGTCGACGAGGGGGCTGCCGACGGCGTCGAGGTCGTCACGGGCGGACGGCGCGAGGGCGACGCCGGCACGTTCTACAGGCCCACGGTGCTCACGGGCGCCCGGCCCGGGATGCGCCTGCTGCGCGAGGAGATCTTCGGGCCTGTCGCCGTCGTCACTCCGTTCGACGACCTCGACGAGGTCGTCGTATGGGCCAACGACAGCGACTACGGCCTGGCCGCGAGCGTGTGGACGGAGGGGCTGAGCGCTGCGCACCGCGTCGCCGCACGGCTGCAGGCGGGAACCGTGTGGGTGAACTGCCATTCCTTCCTCGGCCCCGAGCTGCCCAAGGGCGGCCACAAGGAGTCGGGCTGGGGCTACGAGAACGGGCCGCAGGGGCTCGAGAACTACCTGGAGACGAAATCGGTGGTGATGGTCCTGTGACGCAGCGCATCAGGCTCGGGGTCTTCGAGATGATGAACCCCTCGAACGGCATGCCGACGTGGACGCATCCCGAGGGGCGAGGGGACGACTGGGACCGGCTCGAGTACTGGGTCGACCTCGCCCGCGACCTCGACGCCGCCGGCTTCGACTTCCTCTTCTTCGCCGACACCTACGGCTATGCGACGCTCGACGGGCGCATGCCGGACGAGGTCGCGGCCCACGGCATCCAGTTCCCCGCGCTCGACCCCATGCTCGCCATCGCGGCCCTCGCGCGCGAGACCGAGCGGCTCGGCTTCGTCGTGACCTCGCCGACGACGGTCGAGAAGCCCTACGGCACGGCGCGCCGCTTCGCCACGCTCGACCGCCTGACGGGAGGCCGCATCGGATGGAACGTCGTGACCGGCAGCTCGCAGGCGACGACCGACGAGCTCTTCGGCGTCACGTCCGCGCTGTCGCACGACGCCCGTTACGACGCGGCGGACGTGTTCCTCGACACGTGCCTGCGGCACTGGGAGCACAGCTGGGACGACGACGCCGAGCGGCGCGACCGAGCGGCGGGCGTGTACGCCGACCCCCGGCGGCTCCACCGGGTGGAGACGCCCGCGTCGCGCGGCGTCTTCGCCGTGCCGCCCACGCCGCAGCGCACTCCCGTGCTGTTCCAGGCGGGCACGTCCGACCGCGGGCGCGCGTACGCCGCACGCAACGCGGAAGCCGTGTTCATCCAGGGGCAGACGGTCGAGGGGGCCGCGGCGCACGTCCGCGACATCCGCGCGCAGGCCGTCGCGCACGGACGTGATGGCGCCGACGTCGCCGTCATCACGGGGATGACCGTCACCGTCGCGCCCACGCGCGCGGAGGCCGACGCCCTGCGCGCGGAGTACGAGGCCCTCCTCGGGCACGACGACGCGGCCGTCATGTTCGCCGGGATCACGGGGCTCGACCTCACGGGCATCGGCCCGGGGACGAAGGTCGTCGACCTCCGCACCGACCTCGGCCAGACGCTCGTGCAGCGCTACGCGCGGGAGGATCCCGGCATGCGCGTCGGCGACATCCTCGACGCGTTCCGCACGCGCGCCATCCGCGGGTTCCAGGTGACGGGCGCGCCCGACGAGGTCGCCGACGAGATCGAGCGCATCGTCGACGGCTCCGGAATCGACGGCATCATGCTCGAGCCGACGTTCGGCGGCCCCGGCGCCTACCGCGCCTTCATCGAGCTCGTCCTGCCGATCCTCGTCGCCCGAGGACGTGCGGGCGCGCCGGAGGGCGCGACCCTGCGCGAGCACGTGAGCGGGCGCACCCGACTCGCCCCCGCCCATCCCGCGCACCGCCTCGCCGCGGTCGCACCCCAGCCGGCGCACAGCGCCGAGAACGGAGAGAGCGCATGAGAGCCGACGCCGTCGAGGCGGTGATCCGGGGCCTGAAGCGGGCCGGCGTGAGCATCGCGACCTACCTCCCGGACTCGCTCCTCAAGGAGCTGTACCCGGCGCTGGACGCCGATCCCGACATCCGCACCATCCCCGTCACGAACGAGGGCGAGGGCGCGGCGATCGCCGGCGGCGTCTTCCTCTCTGGCAAGCGCGCCGTGCTCGTCATGGAGAACTCCGGGCTGCGGGCCGCGACCGAGCACCTCGCGCGCATGGGTCTCGGCGCGGGCATCCCCGTCGTCATGATCATGAGCTACCGCGGCGAGCTGGGCGAGAACAACTGGTGGGCCATCCCGCACGGCATCACGATGGAGCCGCTGCTCGCCACCCTGCGCACGCCGTACACGATCGTCCGCGAGGTGGACGAGATCGAGCAGGCCGTCGTGAACGCGTACGAGACGGCGTACGCGTCCTACCACCATGCCGCCGTCGTCCTCGGAGGGGGGATCGTGCGATGAGCATGAGCCGTTGGGAAGCCATGGCCCTGCTGGGCGCGCGTCTGCGCGACGAGCTCGTCGTCCTGTCGCTCGGCGGCGCCGTCGACGAGTGGTACGACGCCGCTCCGCACATGCGCGACGCGAGCCTGTTCCAGCAGCAGCTCGGATGCGTGACGCCGGAGGCGTTCGGCCTCGCCGCCGGCCTGCCGCACCGCCGCATCGTGTCGCTCGACACCGACGGCGGGCTGCTGTTCAACCTCGGCATCCTCGCGACGCTCGGCAACGAGCAGCCCGCGAACCTCTTCGTCGTCGTGTGGGACAACGAGCAGTACCAGTCCATCGGCGGGCCCGCCACCCACACCGCGAAGGGCCGCGTCGACCTCGCCGCGATCGCGCGGGGTGCGGGCGTCGCCGAGGCGCACACGGCGACGACGCTCGAGGAGTTCGACGCGCACTGCGCCGCCGGCCTCGCCGCGCACGAGCCCTACATCGTCGTCGCGAAGACCGACGGCGTGCTGAAGCCCGGCATCCGCCGCAAGCACTCGGATGGCCGCGAGGACAAGTACATCTTCGTGCGCCACGTGGAGGAGACCGAGGGCATCGTCGTCATGGGTCCGAGCGAGCACAACTGATGCCCGTCGTCGCCCGTCCCGCCGCCGCCTACGACGTCATCGTCGTGGGCGGCGGCGCCGCCGGCTGCGTGCTCGCCGCGCGCCTGTCGGAGGACGCCGCCGTGCACGTGCTGCTCGTCGAGACCGGTCCCGACCACCGCGGCGTCCGGGAGATCGTCGACGCCGCGCACTGGGATGCGCTCATCGGCGGACGCTACGACCACGGCTACCGGTCGGCGCCGTCGCCGCACGTCGGCGGCCGGGAGCTCGCCATCCCCCGCGGCCGCGTGCTCGGCGGCAGCTCGAGCACCAACGCGATGCTCTGGTACCGCGGCAACCGCGCCGACTACGACGCCTGGGAGGCGCAGGGGGCCGCCGGCTGGGGATACGACGCCCTGCTGCCCGCGTTCCGGCGCTCGGAGACCCGGCCGGGCGGCGACCCCGCCTACCGCGGCGACGACGGGCCCATGCGCGTGGGCCCGCTCGCCTCGGTGCACGCCATCGCGCACGCGCTCGTGGCCGCGTCGGCCGAGCGGGGCCTTCCCGTCATCGACGACGCCAACGCGGCCGACGACCTCGGCGCGACCTACGCCGACTACAACGCCGTCGTGGGCGAGGACGGGGCGTTCGAGCGCTGGAGCGCCGCGCGCGCCTACCTCGAGCCCGCACTGGCACGGCCGAACCTCCATGTGCTCGTCGGGAGCCGCGTGCACGAGGTCTCGCTCGAGGGCGACGTCGCCACCGGCATCCGCCACGAGCTCGATGGAGCGCTCGCCACCACGCGCGCGGCGCGCATCGTGCTCACCGCGGGCGCCATCGACACGCCGCGGCTGCTGCAGCTGTCGGGCATCGGCGACCCGACCCGGCTCGCCGAGGCGGGCATCCGGGTACGGCACGACCTGCCGGGCGTGGGCGAGAACTTCCAGGACCATCCGCTCATCCTCGGGATGAACTTCCGGTCGCGCGCGGGCCTCGGTCCCGTCGTCGGCAACGGCGGCGGCGCGATGCTCAACTGGCGCAGCACGCACGCGGGGGCGAGCCCCGACCTGCACACGGTGGTCGCGCACGGATCCCGCGGCGATGAGCGCCTCCACGCGGCGCACGACCTGTCGGGCGACCGGGTGTTCGCGCTCGTGCCCGGCCTCTACCGGTCGCAGAGCACGGGGTGGGTGCGGGTGCGGTCGTCCGACGCCGCGCAGGCTCCCGAGATCCAGCCGAACTACCTCGCGCATCCGACCGACCTCGCCGCGATGGTGGAGGCCCTCGACGCCGTGCACGACCTCGTCGCGGCTCCCGCCTACCGAGCGCTCGCCGAGGGGCCGATCACGCCGCCGCACGGGCTCGACCGCGCCGCGAAGGAGCGGTACGTGCGGGAGAACGTCGGCACCTTCTTCCACTGCTCCGGCACCGCGCGCATCGGGGTCGACGACCTCGCCGTCGTCGACCCGTCACTGCGCGTGCGCGGGCTCGCCGGGCTGTGGGTCGCCGACGCGTCGGTCATGCCGAGCATCCCGACCTGCAACACCCAGGCCCCCACGATCGCGATCGCCGAACGGGCGGCCGAGCTCCTCGGCGCGGCCGGCTGATAGGGGTGGGCGGCGCGGGCGGCGCCGTGCCGCCTTTCGCGACGTTCGCCAGTGCGGATGTCGGCCTGGGCGGCCCGCCCCCCGCTTCGCCAGTGCGGATGTCAGGCCGGGCGCCCCGCCCGCCGCTTCGCCAGTGCGGATGTCAGGCAAAAGCACCCACTTCGCCCACAACCGCACTGGCGAACGACAACAACGCGCACAACCGCACTCGCGAAGCAGCACCCGACACCCCACGGCAGCCGTCACCGCCCAGCACACCTGCTCGCCAGTGCGGATGTCGGCCAAAAGCACCCACTTCGCCCACAACCGCACTGGCGAACGACAACAACGCGCACAACCGCACTCGCGAAGCAGCACCCGACACCCCACGGCAGCCGTCACCGCCCAGCGCCCTACTCGCCAGTGCGGATGTCAGCCAAAAGCACCCACTTCGCCCACAACCGCACTGGCGAACGACGACAACGCGCACAACCGCACTCGCGAAGCAGCACCCGACACCCCACGGCAGCCGTCACCGCCCAGCGCCCTACTCGCCAGTGCGGATGTCAGCCAAAAGCACCCACTTCGCCTACAACCGCACTGGCGAACGACGACAACGCGCACATCCGCACTGGCGAGCGGTGACGAATGGACGAAAAGCACGCACCGGCGTCACCGCGCAGCGCGCACCGTCTCCTTGACCACGAGCAGCCGCGCGGCACCGCCGTCGGGCGTCCACCAGCGGTGCTGCACTCCGCCCGCGTACGACGCGGAGTCTCCCGCGGCGAGCGCGTGCTCCTCGCCGTCGAGCTCGAGGCGGATGGCCCCGGCGAGCACGTACACGAACTCACCTTCGGCGTGCGCGAACCGCTCGCCGCGCTCCGAGCGGGTGACCTCGACCTCGAGCGGATGGAACGCCGACGCGCCGTGCGCGAGCGCCCGCGCCGTGCCGCGCGAGAACCCCTCCGGCACGGCTCCGTCCCCCGCGCGGACGAGCTCGACGCGGGCGGGCTCGTCCGACGGCTCATCGGCGGCCGCGACGAGCTCGACGGGGCTGGTCTCGAGCGCGACGGCGATGCGCCGCAGCGACCCGAGGCTCGGCTGGTGGATGCCGCGCTCGACCTGGCTGAGGAACGGGTGCGAGAGCCCCGTGGCGGCGGCGACGCGGGCGAGGGTGAGGCCGCGCGCCTTGCGGAGCGCGCGGATGCGCTCCCCGAGCCGCGCGGCCGTCTCCGGGTCGGAGGTGACGCGGGCGTCGGCGTCCGCGCGCGCCGCGCCCGCCGCCATCCTCAGCCCGCGACCGCGACGCCGTGCGACGCCGCGAACTCCTCGACGGCCGCGACGAAGGCCGCGCGCCGCGCGGGCGTCAGCCACGAGGCCTCGAAGGAGTTGACCGCGAGACGCGCGAGGTCGCCGGCGTCGAGGCCCGCCTGTTCGGCGAGGGCGACGTAGTTGTCGGCGACGTAGCCGCCGAAGTACGCCGGGTCGTCGGAGTTCACCGTGACGCGCACGCCCTCGCGCAGCAGCGAGACGATCTCATCCGACTTCATCTGCTCCGTCACGAACGAGTTCGACACGGGGCACGTCGTGAAGCCGAGGCCGCGCTCCTTCGCGAGTGCGACGAGCGCGGGGTCCTCCACGATGTTCGTGCCGTGGTCGACGCGGTCGACACCGATCTCCTCGAGCACCTGGCGGATGTGCTCGATCGAGCCCTTCTGGTCGATGTCGCAGTGCATCGTCGTGAAGAACCCCTCCGCCTTGGCGCGCGCAAACACGGCGGCGAACTTCGCGGGCGGGTTGTCGCGCTCATCCGAGTCGAGGCCCACGCCGACGATCCACGCTTTGTACGGCAGCGCCTCCATGAGCGTGGACATCGCGTGCTCGGCCGTGAAGTCGCGCAGGAAGCAGAGGATGAGCTCGGCCGAGACGCCGAGCTCGTCCTGCGCCCGGACGGCCGCACGGCGGTACCCCGTGACGACGTCGGCGAACGGGACGCCGCGGCTCGTGTGCGCCTGCGGGTCGAAGAACATCTCGACGTGCACGACGCCGTTCGCCTTCGCGCGCTGCAGGTACGCCCAGGCGAGGTCGTGGAAGTCGTCGGCGGTCTGCAGCACCTCCATCGCCGGGTAGTAGACGGCGAGGAAGCTCGTGAGATCGGTGAAGTCGTAGGTCGCCTTCACGGCCTCGACGGTCTTCTCGGCGAGCGCGATGCCGTTGCGCGCGGCGAGCGCGAACTTCAGCTCGGGCTCGAGCGTGCCCTCGAGGTGCAGGTGGAGCTCGGCCTTGGGGAGGCCGTAGGCGAAGGCGCGGAGGTCGACGGTCATGCGGGTGGTTCCTTTCGGGTGGCGCGTCAGGCGCGGTCGGCCATGCCCATGCGGGCGAGGACGACCGATTCGACGATAGCCACGAGGTTGTAGAGGACGAGCGCCGCGCCCGTGACGAGCACGACGGCCGTCCACAACGCAGCGAACTGCGCCTGCGCCTGGTACCCGCCGACGGCGCCGCCGATGCCGCCGCCGACCGCGAGCCACTCGGCGAGCAGGGCGCCCGTGATGGCGCCCGGCACCGAGATGCGCACGGCGGCGAGGAGCGAGGGCAGCGAGCTCGGCAGGGCGACCTTGCGCAGCGCCGTCCACGGCGAGCCGCCGTAGACCTCGATGACGTCGCTCATCTGCGGCGACACCTGGCGGAGGCCGAAGACGATGTTCACGAGCGCGGGGAACAGCACGACGATGCCGCCGATGACGGCCACCGTGACGGGGCTGCGGCCGAAGATGAGGATGATGACGGGCGCCATCGCGACGAGCGGCACGGAACGCAGCAGCATCGCGAGCGGCATGAGCGCGTGCTCGAAGCCCTTGCTGAGCTGGAAGCCCATCGCGACGAGCAGCGCGACGACGAGGCCCGCGACGAAGCCGATGGTCGCGTCGGCGAGGGTCACGCCGAGCTGCCCGAACAGCTGCGCGCGGTTGTCGGCGGCGTTCGGCATCGTGAAGAGGAACGCCCAGACGTCGGCGGGGCCCTTGCCGACGTAGGGGCTCACGCCGAACACGAGGAGCAGGCCCTGCCACAGCACGAGCACGGCGACGATCGTGAGCGCGAACGTGGTGAGACTCGACCCGAGCGCGCGGAGCGTCGCGCGCCGCGCCTCGCGGCGCATGTCGGCGATGGGGGCGGATGGCGCGGGGGCGGCCACCGGGGCGGCGACGGCGGTCATGCGGATGCTCCCTTCGACCACGGGGCGACCTGGCGGGCGGCGAGCCCGACGAGCGCGAACCCGGCGAGGGCCACGAGGCCCGAGACGAGGGCGATGCCCCACACGCGCGGCGAGTCGAGCGCCTGCTGCGCCGCGATCATGGCGGGGCCGACGCCGTACTGCACCTTGCCGAAGAACTCGCCGAGCACGGCGCCCAGGAAGGCGGCGGGCACGGCGATCTGCAGGGCGTTGAGGATGGACGGCAGCGCGGCGATGAGCCGCACCTTGCGCAGCTGCGTGAGCCGCGATCCGCCGTAGACGGCGACGAGGTCGAGGGCGGAGCGGTCGGCGGCCTTGAGCCCGAGGAGCGTGCTCACGACCGTCGTGAAGAAGACCGACAGGGCCGCGAGGAAGATCGCGTTGCCGGCCGGCTCGCCCGCGTCGGGCACGGGGATGATGACGACGAGGAGGATGCCGATGGCGACGATCGGGATGCAGTACGTGATGATGGCGAGCTGCATGACGACGCCCTCGAGCCGCGGCAGCACGAGCACCGTGGCCGACAGGAGGAGCGCGATGACGTTGCCCCACAGGTAGCCGATGCCCGCCTCGGCGAGGGTGACGCCGAAGTTGCGGGCGTAGAAATCCCACCCGGAGGTGAACAGTCCCTCCACGACCTGCGGAGGGGTCGGGATGGCGCGCACGCCCGTCCCGACGCTCGCGAACGCGGTCTCCGCGAGAATCCACCACGCGAGGATGACGCCGATGATGCCGATCGCGCCGACCATCCAGGAGGGGAGCTTGACGTCCTCCCACTGGATGCGCGCTCCGCGTCCGTCCGGAGCCTGTGCCGCGACGGCCGCCATCGCGGCTCCCGAGCCGTCCGTCGCGACGGGTGCCGCGCCATCCGTCTCAGTGCTCATCGTCTGCCCCGTCGTCTCCGCCGAACAGCAGCTCGGATGCCTGGTCGACGTACGCGTGGAACTCCGGCGTGCGCATGAGCTCGGGTGTGCGAGGCCGCGGCAGGTCGATGTCCATGACGGCCTTGATGCGCCCGGGGCGCGGGCTCATGACGGCGACCTTGTCGCTCAGGAAGATCGCCTCCGAGATGCCGTGCGTGACGAGCAGGGTCGTGGCGGGCTTCTCCGTCCAGATGCGCAGGAGCTCGAGGTTGAGGCGCTGGCGCGTCATGTCGTCGAGGGCGCCGAACGGCTCGTCGAAGAGGAGCACCTCGGGCTTCAGGATGAGCGAGCGCGCGATCGACACGCGCTGCCGCATCCCGCCGGAGAGCTGGGCGGGCTTGGCCTTCTCGAAGCCGGTGAGCCCGACGAGATCGATCATCTCGCGCACGTAGTCCTTGTCGACGGGGGTGCCCGCGACCTCGAACGGCAGCTGGATGTTGGACTGCACGCTCCGCCACGGCAGCAGCGCCGAGTCCTGGAAGGCGATGCCGAGCTTGTTCTCGCGGCGCAGCTCCTTCGGGCTCTTGCCGTCGACGCGCGTCATGCCGCTCGAGGGCTCCTCGAGCCCGGCGAGGATGCGCAGGATGGTCGACTTGCCGCAGCCCGACGGGCCCAGGAGCGAGAGGAACGTGCCCTGCTCGGTGTGCAGGTTCGCGTCCTGCAGCGCGACGACGCTCTTGCGCCCCACGCGGAAGACCTTGTTGAGGCCCGTGATCTGGAGGCCGGTGCCCGCGCTCTGCGCGGTTCCGGTCGGGATGGCCGTGTCGGTCACTGCTGCTCCTGGCTTGTCGTGGCGGAGGTGTCGGGGGCGCGGCCGGCCGGTCCGCCGGCCGGCCGCGCAGGGGATCACTCCGCGTAGGCGATGAGGTCGGGGTTCTCCTCGTAGACCTCGGCGAGCAGGCTGAGGTCGAACAGCTGGTCGGCCGTCACCGAGATGCCGGCGCCCTCGAGGCTCGCGATCGTCTCGGCCTGGAGGTCCTCGCTGATGGTGAAGAGGCCGTTCTCGGCGGTCTCGTCCGACACGACGAGCGCGTTCTGCGCCTCGGAGCCGGCGAGCGTCTTCTCGGGGTCGAGCCCGAGGTCGGCGCCGTACTCCTCGAGAGCCAGGTCGGCGCCGAGCTGCGGGTCGTTCACGGCGTCGGTCCAGCCGCGCACCTCGGCCTCGAGGAGGCCCTTGAGCTTCTCGCGCTCGGTGTCGATGGCCTCCTGCGTGACCGTGACGGTCTCGGCGACGAACGGCAGGCCGTTGTCGGCGAAGGTGAGGTTGGTGGTCTCCAGCCCCTCCATCTCCACGGAGATAGCCTCGTTCGTGATGTAGGCGACGAAGCCGTCGACCTCGCCGTTGATGAGCGGCGCCGGGTCGTACTGCACCGGCACGACCTCGACGTCTGCGGGGTCGATGCCGTTGGCGGCGAGGAGCGCGTTGAAGAGCGACGTGTTGGAGTCCTGCACGCCGATCTTCTTGCCGACGAGGTCCTCGGCGGTCTGGATGTCGCCGCCGTCGGCGAGAGAGAGGATCGTGAAGGGGTTCGCCTGGAACGTCGCGCCGATGATCTTGAGCGGGGCGCTCTCGTTGGCGATCGCGGTGCCGACGGCGACGGAGTCGCTGAACGCGACGTCGGCCGTGCCGCTCAGCAGCTCCGCGACGCCCGTGGACGGGCCGGGGACGAGCGTGACGGAGTCGAAGCCGGCGTCGGCGTAGTACCCCTCGGAGTCGGCGATGTACTCGCCGGCGAACTCCTCGTTGAGGATCCAGCTGAGCTGGAGGGTGAGGTCGCCGAAGCTCTCCTCCTCCTCGCCGCCGGCTGCGGCGTCGTCGGACGAGCTCGCGCAGCCCGCGAGGACGAGGCCCGTGAGGGCGGCGGTCGCGACGGCGATGCCGGCACGGGTACGGCGGGAAGACAGGGACATGCTGTGCTCCATCTGCAAGGTGGTGCTCTCGGGTGAGTACCTGCCTGACACTAGGAGCCGTAGGTTTCCCCAACATTCGCCCGCGTTGCCGCGATGTTACGGGTTGATCGGAGCCCTCCCCCGCCCCTCAGCCGCGCTCGGCGCCGCGATGGGCGACAGCCTCGGCGAGCGCGCGGATGCCGAGGGCGACGTCTCCTCCCGCCACCGACTCCGCGGGGTGGTGGCTGATGCCGTCGGGATTGCGCAGGAAGAGCATGCCGACATCGGTCAGGGCGCCGATCGACATCCCGTCGTGGCCGGCCGGACTGAAGAGGGTCGCGGGCTCCGCGCCCGCGACGGTCGCCCGGATGCCCGCGCGCACGACGTCCTGCAGCAGCGGAGCGCAGAACACGGCGGCTGCGCTGTGCACCTCGCGGGCACGCCAGCGCAGGTGGCGGCGGCCCATGATGGCGTCGAGCTCACGCGAGATCGCGTTCCACACCCTGTCGCGCTCGCCGTCGAACTCGCCGCGCAGATCGAGGCTGAAGCGCGCCTCGCCAGGCACCACGTTGACGGCGCCGGGGAACGCCTCGAGCTGCCCCACCGTGCCGATGATGTGGTGCTCGCCGGAGCAGATGCGCTCGACGGCGAGGGCCGCCTCGCTCGCGCCGAGCAGCGCGTCCCGTCGCATGTCGTAGGGCGTGCCGCCCGCGTGGCGCGCCTCCCCCTCGACGACGAGCTGGAACCGGCGCGCCGAGGCGATCGACGACACCACGGCGAGCGACTCGCCCCGGCGGTCGAGCTCCGGCCCCTGCTCGATGTGGGCCTCGAGGTAGCCGACGAGCTGGTCGGGTCGGCGTGCGGCCTCGCCGATGCGGCCGGGGTCGAGCCCGAACTCGCGGTACGCCTCGCGCAGCGACGTGCCGTCGGAGTCCTCGAGCTCCCACCACGCGTCGTCCCAGTCGCCTGCGACGGCCGACGATCCGAGCAGCGCCTTGCCGAACCGCGTGCCCTCCTCGTCCGAGAACGCCGCCACCTCGATGCCGAACGGGAACGGCGAGCGCCAGCCGTCGCCATCCGCGACGCGCAGCAGGCGCACGACCTCGATCGCCATGAGCACGCCGACGATGCCGTCGAAGCGGCCAGCGTCGATGACGGTGTCGAGGTGCGAGCCGAGCATGAGCACGGGCGCGTCGCGGTCGGCCGCGGGCAGCAGGCCGAGCTGGTTGCCCGCCGCGTCCTGCCGCGTCGTCAGGCCGACCTCGCGCATCCACTCCGCCGCGAGGCGGTTGACGCGGGCGTGCTCGGGCGAGAGGTAGACGCGCGTGATGGCGCCTTCGTCCGCGGTGACGCGGGCGAGCTCGTCGCACCGCGCCATCACGCGCCGCGCCGCCGTGAGCACGGCGTCGGGGGCGAGGTGCGAGAGCCGCCCGCCCGTCACGCGGCGGCCCCGCGGAAGACGTCGGCGGCGGCCTCGACGCCGCCGCCGGCCGGCACCGACGCGCCGAAGCGGCGCAGCACCGACTCGAGCGCGGCGAGCGTCGTGAGCACGGTGTCGCGTCGGGCGTTGTAGCCCATCGTGCCGATCCGCCACACGCGGCCGTGCAGCGGGCCGAACGACGTGCCGATCTCGATGCCGAAGTCGTCGAGCATCGCCTGGCGTGCGGCGTCGCCCGGCACTCCGTCGGGGATGACGACGGCGACGACGTTGTTCATCTTGTGCGCGACGTCGCCGAACACCTCGAGCCCGAGACCCTGGACGCCTGCCAGCATGGCGGCGCCCGCGACGCGGTGGCGCTCGATGACGGCCGTGCGCCCCTCGTTCAGGAGCACGGCGGCGCATTCGCGCGCCGCGTAGAGCATCGACGTGGCCTCGGTGTGGTGGTTGAGCCGGCGCGGCCCCCAGTAGTCGAGGATCATTCCGAGGTCGAAGTAGTTCGTGCGGATGAAGTCGGACGCGCTCTCGTCGGACTCCTCGCGGATGCCCGCCTCGACGCGGCGACGCGAGCGGATGACCTCGACGGCGCGGTCGGAGAGCGTGATCGGCGACGAGCCGCTGGGCCCACCGAGGCACTTCTGCAGGCCGGCCGTCGCGGCGTCGAGCCCCCACGCGTCCGCCTCGAAGGCGTTGCCGCCGAGCGAGGCGGTCGCGTCGGAGTAGAAGAGCACCCCGTGCGTCGCGCACAGCGCGCCGATCTCGTCGAGCGGCTGGTTCATGGTCGTCGAGGTGTCGCCCTGCACGAGGGCGAGGAGCGTGGGCTTGACGCGCACGATCGCCTCCTCGATGAGCGAGACGGGCACGACCTGCCCCCATTCCACCTCGATCGTGTGCACCTCGGCGAGCGCGCGCTCGGCGATCTCGGCGAGGAGGTGCCCGAAGCGCCCGAAGACCGGCACGAGCACGCGGTCGCCCGGCCGCACGAGCGAGACGATGGCGGCCTCGATGCCCGCGCGCGACGTGCCGTCGACGAGCAGGGTGGCGTCGTTCGACGTCGCCCACACCTCGCGGTAGAGCGCCTGC
Source organism: Microbacterium gilvum (assembly GCF_039543865.1). Lineage (NCBI taxonomy): Bacteria > Bacillati > Actinomycetota > Actinomycetes > Micrococcales > Microbacteriaceae > Microbacterium > Microbacterium gilvum. The sequence continues at coordinate 127,303 of NZ_BAABKO010000002.1, forward strand.
ACCTCGCCCATGGCGCTCGTCATGAACGGGTCGTACTGCCCGACGAGCGGCGACGACATCGCCCGCAGCACGCTGGGGTACGCCGAGATGGGGCCGGGGCCCATGAGCAGACGGGCGGGCGGGTCGAGGGGGGCGATGCGGGTCATGGCGGTGCTTCCGGGGTCGGGGCGGGGTCAGGGGCGGATGGCGCGGCTCACGCCGCCGCCTCGGCGACGCGGCGCGCGAGGCGCACGAGGGCGATGTCGGTGCCGGGGCGCGAGACGAGGCAGACGCCGACGGGCGCGGGCCCGAGCGACGACGGCACTGTCAGCAGCGGGGCGGAGACGGCGGGCGCTCCCGCGACGGCGGCGGGCGTCGTCATGCGCAGGGTCGCGGTGCGGAGCGCGTCGACGGCCGCGCCGTCCGCCGTGCGCAGCGGGGCGGGCCCGGGCACGGTCGGCAGGAGCAGGGTCGCGTCGCGCAGCAGGCCGTGCAGGCGCTCCGCGAGGGGCTCGAGCGCCGCGCGGGCGGCGGTCTCGTCGTCGGCCGAGATCTGCGACGCGGCGCGGAAGCGGTCGGCGACGGCCGCCCCCGTCGAACCGGGATGGTCGCGCAGCCAGTCGCCGTTGTTGCGCCAGGCCTCGGCGCCCTGCACGACGCGGAACGGCTCCTGCCATCCGGCGAGGTCGCCGATCGACACGCGCTCGACGGGCGCCTCGAGCCGTGCGAGCAGGGCCTCGAAGGCGTCGCGCGTGGCCGGCTCGACGATGTCGAGCACCTCGATGGGCACCGCGAAGCGCCACGGCAGGTCGGCGCCCGATTCGCCGAGCACGCGCTCGGTCGACTCCGATCCGTCGTACGAGAGGCACCAGTCGACGACGCGCTGCAGCGTCGCGCCGTCGCGCGTGAGCCATCCGACCGTGTCGAACGACTGCGCGAGCGGCAGCATGCCCTGGCGTGGCACGAGCCCGTGCGTCGTGCGGATGCCCCACAGCCCCTGGTACGACGCCGGCACGCGGACCGATCCCGCCGTGTCGGTGGCGAGGCCGATGTCGGCCTGGCCGGTCGCGACGGCGGCGGCGGGCCCGCTCGACGATCCGCCGGGGAGCGCTCCGGGGAGCGCGCCGTTCGGCGGGGTGCCGTAGTGCGCGTTGTCGCCCGCGACGGAGTAGGCGAACTCGTCGGTGCGCGCGATCCCGCGGAGCGACGCGCCGCCGCGGAGCAGGTCGGAGACGGCGGGTGCCGTGCTCGACTCCGCCTTGACGGACTCGAGGTAGGCGGGGTTGCCCGCGCCGATGCGGTAGCCCTTGATGGCGAAGAGGTCCTTGACGGCGACCGTGAGCCCCTCGAGGGGGCCCTCCCACGCCCCCTGGAAGAGCGGGTCGCCGACCGTGCGCCAGATGGCGCGGTTGAACGCCTGCGGCCGGGGCGAGACGTGCGCGGCCGTGATGCGCCAGCCGTCCGCCGTCTTCTGCCACACCTGCGTCTGCAGCCCGCGGCCGCCGATCGCGAAGCGCGACACCGAGACCAGGAGCGCGACGTCCTCGCCCAGCGGCCGGTGCTCGATGCGCTCGATGACGCGCGACGAGACGCCTCCGCGCAGCGACCGGAAGGCGCTGATCGCGTCGTGCCCGACGAGGAGGCCCGCGTCGTCGCCGCGCATCGTCCCCGCGCCCGGCGCGAACCATCCGTCGAGCGCGTCGAGGTCGTTGTCGAGGATCGCGCGCTCGTAGGCGAGGAAGGCGTCGAGCAGGTCGGCGGGCACGCCGTCGGTTCCGGGGATGGCCATGGCCTCAGTCTCGGTCACGGGGCACCTCCGCGAAGTCGGACGCGCGGATGCGGGCGTGCACGCCGCTGACGACGTCGACGACCTGGGAGATGTCGAAGTCGGTCGCCGCGGAGAGGTACGCGTAGGCGAGGTGCTCGTCCATGCCCCATCGGGCCTGCAGCAGCGACAGCGCCGCCGCGACGCACTTGCGCATGGCCTCGTCGAGGTCGAGGTCGATGCCCGTGGGGACGAGGTAGTCGGCCGTCCGCACGAGCGGACCCGTCACGATGCCGAACTCCGCCGCCGCGTCGGCGGCGGGCACGACGTCGAACGTCAGCGTCGCGCGCAGCGACGCCTCCAGCGCCGTGAGCGCCACCTCGCCGTCGCCCTGCGCGAAGTGCGGGTCGCCGACGTAGGCGAGGGCGCCCTCGACCTGGACGGGGAGGTAGAGGACGCTGCCCTCCACGAGCAGGTTGATGTCGATGTTGCCGCCGTACTCGGCCGGCGGAACGGAATGCGGACGCTCGTCGCTCGCGGGGGCGACGCCCATCGTGCCGAGGAACGGCGCGAGCGGGAAGGCGATGTCGCGGCGCCCGCCCTCCGTCGCCGGCAGCGTTCCCACGAGGCGCCCTGCGCGCTCCTCGACGGGCGCGAAGACGCTGACGGTGGCTCCGGAGCGGGGCAGCACGGCGGGCAGCGCGCCCTTGCCGTGGCGGTTGGAGATGACGCCGTACGGGACGCGCGGCTGCAGGCGGCCGACCGTGATGCGCAGGAGGTCGCCGGGCGCCGCGCCCTCGACGCGGATGGGGCCGGTCACGACGTGCGGGCCGTCGGCGACGACGTCGCGCGGAGACCGGGCGGCGATCGCCACGGCGTCGTCGAGCACGGCCGCGCGGTCGACGCCGTGGCCCGCGAAGAAGGCGACGGGGTCCTGGCCCTGGTCGGGGAGGATGCCCTCGTGGCTGACGGTGTCGACGACGACGGTGTCTCCGGCCGCGATCGTGAGGACGGGCGCGTCGCGCTGCGACGGCAGCCGGCCCCACAGGACGGTGTCGGGCCCTGCGGGCAGGTAGGTCGCTCCCTCGGGCACATCGGCGCCGGGCTGCAGCACGGGCAGGTCGGCGAACACGGGCGGCGTCGCGCCGACGCCGAAGCGGTTGTCGTCGATCGCGCTCATGCCGTGCGCTCCTCTCCAGCGGCCATCCGATTGCCCAGCGCACACCCGATTCCCGACATTCGCGTGGCCTCTCGGCCAACGGATATCCGTTGGCCGAGAGGCCACGCGAAAGCGCGAGAACGGATGCGGGTTCGGCACGCGGATGTGGGTTCGCCGATCGCGCTCACGCGAGCACCTCCCGTCCGTCGCGGGCCAGCACCCCGTCGGCGCGCGTGTACACGCGCGCGCCGTGCAGCCAGGTCTCGCGGACGATTCCGCGCAGGCGCGCACCCTGCCACGGCGACATCCGGTTGCGGTAGTGCAGGTCGTCGAGCTCGAGCGTGTGCTCCGCATCGGGCTCGAACACCGCGAGATGGGCGGGGGCGCCCGGCGCGATGACGCCGCGGTCGGCGAGGCGCACGATGGCGGCGGGGCCCGTCGTGAAGCGCGGCAGCACGTCCTCGAGCGGGATGCCGCGGCGGTGCGCCTCCGTCCACACGGCGGAGAGCCCCGTCTGGACGCCGGCGATCCCGCCCCATGCAGTGCCGAGGTCGGGGTCGTCCTTCAGCTCGGCAGTGGCCGGGGAGTGGTCCGAGACGATGGCGTCGATCGTGCCGTCGAGCACGCCCTCCCACAGCAGGTCCTGGTTGGCGCCGTCGCGGATGGGCGGGCAGCACTTGAACCGGCCCAGCCCGTCGGGCACCTCCTCGGCGCGCAGGGTGAGGTAGTGCGGGCACGTCTCGACCGTGAGGCGCACGCCGTCGGCCTTGGCGGCGCGCACGAGGTCGAGAGCCTCGGCGGCGGCGACGTGCACGATGTGCGCACGGGCGCCCGTGCGACGCGCGGCCTCGATGACGAGGCGGATGGCCTCCACCTCGGCACGCGGCGGTCGCGACGCGACGAAGTCGGTGAAGACGGGGCCCGCGGCATCCGTCAGGTACTCCTCCAGCTCGGCGTGGGCGATGAGGAGGCCGTCGTGCGCGGCGAGCTCGGCGAGGGCGCTGTCGAGCTGTGCGGCGTCGAGGTGGCCGAACTCGTCGATGCCGCTGGGCGCGAGGAAGCACTTCACGCCGACGACGCCCGCATCGAGCAGCGCTCCGAGCGCGCCGAGGTTCTCGGGCACGGCGCCGCCCCAGTACGCGACGTCGACGGCGAGCTGCGTGCGGGCGGCGTCCCGCTTCACGGACAGCGCCTCGGGCGTCGTCGTGACGGGCACGGAGTTCAGCGGCATCTCGACGAGCGTCGTGATGCCGCCCGCCGCCGCGGCGGCCGTTCCCGTCGAGAAGCCCTCCCAGTCGGTGCGGCCGGGCTCGTTGAGGTGCACGTGCGTGTCGACGAGCCCCGGCAGCAGCACCTGGTCGTCGGCGAGGACGACGTCGGCGTGCTCGTCGAACGCGTCGACGGCGACGATGCGTCCGTCGGAGATGCGGACCGTGGCGGGCGAGAAGGCCCCGTCGAGGAAGACGCGCAGAGCGGCCACGGACGAGATCGGGGCGGGGTGCGGGGTGCGGGGCGGTGCGGTGGTGCTCACGCGATCACGCTAACCGCGGAGGATGTCCCGGATGTTTCGCGCTGCGGCGGGAAGGCGTACTCGTCGCGCTTGCTCGTGCCCACGGCCATCCGCACCATGCCGGACGCGAGGCCGACGGCGGCCGCGACGCCGTCGACGACGGGCGCGCCCACGACGGCCGTGAGGCGCGCGCAGAGGTCGGCCATCCCCGCGCACCCGAGCACGACGGCGTCGGCGCCGTCCTCGCGCACGACGCGCTCGCACCATCCCGCGATCCGCTCGAACGCCGCCGATCCCGTGTCCTCGAGCTCGAGGACGGGGATGCCCGTGCCGTAGGCGGCGACGCGCGCCCGCTCGAAGCCGTACCGCTGCACGAGGTCGTCGGCGCGGCCGAGCGTGCGCGAGAGGGTCGTGACGATGCCGAAGGTGCGGCCCGTGAGGGAGGCGACGTGCATGGCGGCCTCGGCGATGCCGACGACCGGAACGCCGACGAGCTCGCGGGCGGCGTCGAGGCCCGGGTCGCCGAAGCACGCGATGACGTAGGCGTCGCTGCCGCCCGCGCGCTGGTCGCGCTCGACGAGGTCGACCACGGCGGCCGCCGCGCGGACCTCGTCGTAGTGGCTCTCGATGGCCGACGGCCCCTCGCCGTCGGCCGGGCACACGGCCGCGATCTCGACGTCGGGGGCCGCGACCCCCCGGGCCGCGTCCGCGATCTTCGCGGTCATGGCCCGGGAGGTGTTGGGGTTGATGAGGGTGATGCGCATCAGCGGACCTGCAGGGAGCCTTCCGTCTGGTCGGCCACGGCCACGGAGGCGGTCGCGGTGTCGGGGTACCCCTCGAGGACGTCGGGTGCGGTGCCGTCGGAGACGCCCTCGGCGTCGCCCTCGAGGGTCGGCACCCGGGGGTTCCGGCGCTCGAGGAGCGTGAAGAGCGCGAAGCCCAGGCCGCAGCCGATGAACCACGTGAAGTCGCCGATCGAGCCCCACCCGGCGTCGATCACGCCCGCGAAGACGAGCGACTTCGGCACGATCGCGAGGAGGATGGTCGGCACTCCGGCGCCCACGATCGCCCACATGGCGTTGGGGTTGTAGCCGCGGCGGTACCAGTAGGCGCCCTGCTCCGACATCGTGTACATCTCGTCGACCCTGATGCGCTGCTTCGACACGACGTAGTAGCCGGCGATGAGGATGCCGAACAGGGGGCCGATGAGGGCGGACAGGATGCCCAGCGAGTAGTGGATGGCCTGGTCGTTGGAGTACCAGTTCCACGGCGTGAGGAGGACGGAGCCGACGGCAGCGATCATGCCGCCCATGCGCCACGAGATGCGGTGCGGCGCGACGTTGGAGAAGTCGAACGCGGGCGAGATGAAGTTCGCGACGATGTTGATGCCGACCGTGGCGGTGACGAAGGTGAGGCCGCCCAGCAGCACCGCGAACCAGTGGTCGATGCGCTCGACCGTGTGGATGGGGTCGGTGATGAGCTCGCCGAAGACGGGGACCGTGGCCGATGCCGTGAGCACCGTGAGGATCGAGAAGAAGAGGAAGTTGATCGGCAGCCCCCAGAAGTTGCCGCGCTTGACGGCCTGGAAGCTCTTGCCGTACCGGGCGAAGTCGCCGAAGTTGAGCATGGGGCCGGAGAAGTACGAGACGACGATCGCGACGGCCGTGAGCATGACGGGGATCGATGCCCAGAAGTCCAGCGGCTCGCCGCTCGAGAGGTCGAGGCTGATGTTCTCCCAGCCCGCCTGGCTCACGAGGTACACCGCGAGCACGATCATCACGACGTAGACGGCGGGGCCGGCGAAGTCGATGAAGCGGCGGATGGCCTCCATGCCGTTCCAGAACACGGCCGCCTGCGCGACCCAGAGGATGGCGTAGGAGATCCAGCCGAGGGCGTCGAGGCCCAGGAAGCTCGGCTCGAGCAGCGCGGCGGACGCCGGGATGAACTTGAGGAACACGATCGTGAGCGACTCGGCGGCGAGGTAGGTCTGCACGCCGTACCAGGCGATCGCGATGACCCCGCGGATGATCGCGGGCACGTTCGCGCCCTTGATGCCGAACAGGAAGCGGTTGACGACGGGGTAGGGGACGCCCGTGCGCTGGCTGGGCTTGGCGACGAGGTTCGTGAAGAACTGCACGATGCAGATGCCGACGACCAGGGCGATGAGCACCTGCCAGCTCGCGATGCCGAGCGCGAAGAGCGAGCCGGCGGTGACGTAGCCGCCGACGGAGTGCACGTCGCTCATCCAGAAGGCGAAGATGTTGTAGCTCGTCCACTTCTGCTTCCGCAGCGGGGCGAGGTCCTCGTTGGCGAGGCGCGGGTCGTAGCCGGGGCGCATGTTGCCCGAGCCGACGGGGAGACCCGCCGCCTCGACGATGTCCTGAGGGCGGGTGAGGGGCTGGGGGGAGCTGCTCTGCGACACGGGAGTGCCTTTCGAGAGGAGGGATGCTGCGTCGTGGGTGGTGCTCCGGCGGGAGCGGGTGCCGGACGGAGAGGCGTGACTGTGAAGTTATCGCTTCACGTTTCCCGCGCGGTGTCCCTCGTGTTTCGGGGGTGTAAATCCCGCGCCGCTAGCATCGCCTCGTGACCTCAGGAGCCGCCGCCCCCGACCCGCGCGCGCTCGTGGGCCGCCGGCTCCGCGAGGCACGTGCTCTCACGGGCCTGTCGGTATCCGCGCTCGCCCGCCGCCTCGGCATCTCGACGAGCGCGGTGTCGCAGATCGAGCGCGGCGTCATGCAGCCGAGCGTCTCGCGCCTCATCGCCATGACCGATGCCCTCGGCGTGCCGCTCGCGACCGTGCTGTCGGGCCCGGCGTCGACCTCGCCGACGGGCGCCGAGTACGCCGTCGAGCGCGCAGGCGACGCCGCGTACCTCGAGCTCGGCGGCGGCGTGACGTTCCGGCGGCTCACACCGGGCGACAGCCCGGGCGTGGACTACTTCGAGTCGGTCTACCCGCCCGGCAGCACAGCGGCGTCGAAGGACCAGCTCTTCCGCCACGAGGGCTACGAGGTCGGACAGGTGGTGTCGGGCGAGCTCACGATCGACTTCTCCGACGAGATCGTCGTCCTCGGCGCGGGCGACACGATCAGCTACCCGTGCGACAAGCCCCACCGGCTGCACAACACCGGTGCGGACCCCGTCGTCGCCCGCTGGCTCATCGTGCACCCGGCCGACCCCCGTCGTTGAGCGAGCCGCCCGACCCGTCCCCGGCCATCCCGCCCCGGTGCCGGTCCGGCCCCGGCCATCCCGCCCGCCCTGCGTAACCGACCGGAAACGCCCCCGGGCTAGCCTGGCGGCATGCTCCTCGATCAGTTCAACAGCGCTCCCGGCGACGAGGCCGCGGCGATCGCGAAGGTCTGGGCGGATGTTCCGGCGTGGGTCGACTCCCTCGTCTCCGGCCGCCCGTACGCGTCGGTCGACGCCCTCGTCGACGCCGCGTCGACGGCCGCCGCGACGTGGGGGCGGGCCGAGCTCGACGCCGCTCTCGCGCAGCATCCGCGCATCGGGTCGTCGCCGACCGGCGCGTCGGCCGAGGCGGCCGCATCCCGCCGAGAGCAGGCGTCGATGGCGGGGGCGTCCGACGAGGTCGCGAGCCGGATGGCCGAGGGCAACGCCGCGTACGAGGCGCGGTTCGGACGGGTGTTCCTCATCCGCGCGGCCGGACGCTCAGCCGAGGAGATGCTGGCCGAGCTCGACCGGCGCCTCGCCCAGGACGACGAGGCCGAGGTCGCCGAGGCGTGCGCGCAGCTCGCCGAGATCGCCGTCCTGCGCATCCGCCAGCAGTTCGCACCGGCCGAGGAGGCCTGATGCCGCACCTGACCACGCACATCCTCGACGCCGCGACCGGCACGCCCGCGGCGGGCGTCGCCGTCGCTCTGGCCACGGCGGCGGGCGATCCGGTCGCTGCAGCCGAGACCGACGCCGACGGCCGCGCCGGCCTCGGCCCGGAGCGTCTCGCGCCCGGCGACTACACGCTGCGCTTCGAGACCGGCGGCTACTTCGCCGCGCAGGGCGTCGACGCCTTCTACCCGTTCGTCACCGTGACGTTCCGCGTGACGGGCGATCGGCACTATCACGTGCCGATCCTCCTGAGCCCGTTCGCGTACTCCACCTATCGAGGAAGCTGATCCATGAGCGACGTATCTGTGCACCTGGGGCCGAACAAGTACGGCAAGGCCGAGAACCGGCTCGTCCGCATCACGCGCGACGGCGACCGGCACGAGATCGAGGATCTCAACGTCACGTCGCAGCTGCGGGGCGAGGCGTTCGCCGGCTCGTTCTTCACGGGGGACAACTCGCGGATCATCGCGACCGACACCCAGAAGAACACCGTGTTCGCCTTCGCGAAGAAGCACGGCGTTGGCTCGCCCGAGCGGTTCCTGTCGCTGCTCGCCGAGCACTTCACGACCGAGTTCGACTGGGTCGAGGGAGGGCTGTGGCAGGCCGAGCAGTACGCGTGGGAGCGCATCGTCGCCGGCGGCGCCGAGCACGACCACTCGTTCGTGCGGAAGGGCCAGGGCACGCGGCTCGCGACCGTGCAGGTCGTCGACGGCGACACGCACGTGACGGGAGGCGTGAAGGACCTCGTCGTGCTGAAGTCGACCGGGTCGGAGTTCTGGGGGTACCCGAAGACGGAGTACACGACGCTGCCCGAGACGACCGACCGCATCATGGCGACGTCGGTGACGGCGCGCTGGCGCTACCTGCCGGAGGCGGTCGCGGAGGGCGTCGACTACGACGCCGTCTACGAGGAGGTGACGGCCGTGCTCCTCGAGCAGTTCGCCGTCGTGCACTCCCTCGCATTGCAGCAGACGCTGTTCGAGATGGGGAAGGCGGCCATCACGGCGCGGCCCGAGCTCGCCGAGGTCCGCTTCGCGATGCCGAACAAGCACCACTTCGTCTATGACATCGCGCGCTTCGGCCTCGAGAACGACAACGAGGTGTTCATCGCCGACGACCGCCCCTACGGCCTCATCGAGGGCACCGTCGTGCGCGACGGCGCCGCCGACGCTCCTGCGGCCTGGATGGACGTGCCCGGCTTCATCTGACGCCCGTTTCGCCCCCCTTTCCCCCTTTCGACCCGGTCGGCCATCCTCCGGCCCCGGCGTTCCTTCTCGCCCAGGTCGCAGTTTCCGTCCTCCAACGGCCGTTTCAGGACGGAAACTGCCACCCCGGCGAGAGGCCCCGGCGCCCAGGTCGCACTTCGCGGCCTCAAACCGCCATTCCAGGACGGGAACTGCCACCCCGGCGAGACGCACAGCCGCCCAGGTCGCACTTCGCGTCCCGAAACCGCCGCTCCAGGACGGAAACTGCGACTCAGACGGGAATGCCCGCGACGGGATGGCCACGGCGGGATGGCCACGACGGCGCCGGGTCAGCGGCCGGGGTCGCGCTCCGGGACGACCACGTGGGCGTCGACCGGGTTGCCGTCCTTGTCGACGGCGGCCAGCTCGGTGCCATCGCCGTCGCGGAACTGCACGGGGATGAGACCCGTCCCCACCGCTTCCGGGTGGATGAGCGCGATCGCGGCGGTCGACCGCACGCCGTCGTACGATCCGACGGCCGGATCCTCTCCGTAGCGCGCCTTCGCCGACCGCGAGTTGAGGAGCAGGTTGAGCAGGATGGCCGCGATGGCGCCGGCGGAGATGCCCGAGTCGAAGATGAGCGTGAACCAGTCGGGGAACCGCGCGTAAATGTCCGGCGTCACCGTCGGCAGCAGCGCGATCCCGACCGACAGCGCCACGACGAGCACGTTGCGGTTGTCGAAGCGCACCTTCGCGAGGGTGCGGATGCCGCTGGCCGCGACCATCCCGAACAGCGCGATGCCCGCGCCGCCGAGGACGGCGCGCGGCACGCCCTCGACGACGGCCGACACCTTCGGAAGCAGACCGAGCACGACGAGGATGGCCCCCGCCATCGTCGCGACGTAGCGCGAGCGGACGCCCGTGAGCGAGACGAGGCCGACGTTCTGCGCGAACGCCGTGTACGGGAACGTGTTGAACACACCGCCGACGACGGTGCCGAGCCCGTCTGCGCGCAGGCCGTCGGCGAGCTGACGGCGCGACACGGGCTTCCCCACGATCTCGCCGACCGCGATCATGTCGCCCGTCGTCTCCGTCATGATGACGAGGCCGACGATGAGCATCGAGACCACCGAGGCGGCATCGAACGTCGGCAGTCCGAAGTGGAACGGCGTGACGAACCCGAACCAGGCCGCCTCCCCCACGCCCGACCAATCGACCATCCCCGGCACGAACAGCGCGGCGACCGTGCCGGCGACGAGGCCGAGGAGCACGGAGACCCGCGCGAGAGCGGCCGGCGCGAACCGCTCGATGAGCACGATGAAGAGCAGCGTGCCCGCGGCGAACGCGATGCTCACGGGGTCGGCTGCGCCGTCCTCCGCGTTGTTCACGATCCAGCCGGCGGCGACATCCATGAGAGACAGGCCGATGATGAGGATGACCGTGCCCGTGACGATCGGCGGGAAGAACCGCAGCAGCTGTGAGAAGAACGGGGCGACGACGATCATGAACACGCCGCAGGCGATCGTCGCGCCGTAGATCGCCGTGATGCCGTGCTGGGTGCCGATCGCGATCATGGGCCCGACCGCCGCGAAGGTCACGCCCTGCATGAGCGGCAGACGCACGCCGAAGCGCCAGAACCCGATCGACTGCACGAGCGTCGCGAGTCCCGCGACGAACAGGTCCGCGCTGATCAGGTAGGCGAGCTCCGCCTGGGTCAGCCCGAGCGCGCCGCCGACGATGAGGGGCACCGCGACCGCACCCGCGTACATCGCGAGCACATGCTGCAGCCCGAGCGGGAACAGCCGGGCGAGCGGCGGGACGGAGTCGACGGTGTTCGCGTCGGAGCGCGCAGAAGCGGACATGCCGCGACGCTATCGACGCCGTGTTGCCCGCTCATTTCGTGAAGGAGTCGCTTCAATGTCGGCCGCCGGGTACCAACCCGTTCCCTTTTCCGCCTGCCGCCCCGTTCGCCAGTGCGGATGTCGACCGCGCGCCGATTCGCCAGTGCGGATATCTGCCTGTAACCGCTTCCACCCCTTCATCCGCACTGGCGAAGCGCGACGGAGGGCACGGCGAAGCGCGACGGAGGGCACGGCGCCAGTGCGGATGTAGACGTCAGACCCGGTTCACCCCGACATCCGCACTGGCGAAGGCGACCGAGACGGGCCGCAGCGACATCACTGAAGGGCGCCGCGCTCAGGCGCCTTCCGTCGCCGTGAACACCGTGTGGACGTCGCCGCCGGCGTGCGCGCGGCCGCCGAGGTCGGTGAGCTCGAGCACGACGGCCGACCCCGCCACCTCGGCTCCGAGATCGCGGATGAGCTGCTGGGCCGCGGCGAGCGTGCCGCCCGTCGCGAGCACGTCGTCGAGCAGCAGCACGCGCTCCCCCGGCTGCAGCACGCCCGGGGCCTCGATCGACGCCGTGCCGTACTCGAGGGAGTACGACACCGCCGCCGCGGGCTTCGGCAGCTTGCCGGCCTTGCGGATGGCGAGCATCCCCACGCCCGTGATCGCGGCGACGTACCCCGCGAGCAGGAAGCCGCGCGCCTCGATGCCGCCGACGATGTCGAAGCGTCCTGCGAACGGCTCCACGAGCGCATCCGCGACGGCGCGGAGGGCGGGGCCGTCGGCGATGAGGGGCGAGATGTCGCGGAACAGGACGCCGGGCTCGGGGTAGTCGGGCGTGAGGTCGATGAGCGATTCGGCACGGGCGAGGGCGTCGTTCACGTCCCCAGGCTACCGGCGGCTCCTGGAGGTCGACCGGGCCGTGGGGCAGACTGGGCGCGTGACCACTCTTCTCGCGCAGGCCTCGACCGAGCTGGCGAACACCGGCACCGACCTCGTCCCGTGGATCGTCGGCGGCGCCGTCGTGCTCGTCATCGCTGGCGCGGCGCTGCTCCTCCTGCGTCGGAGGCAGTGACCGCCGCACGCGCGTCGACGGGGCGCATCCGCGCGATGAGTCCCGGCAGCCCCGACCGGTCGCGCATCGCGATGAGCGCGATGATGCTCGCGAGCGCGAAGGCCCCGTCGAGAGGCGCGGCGACGGCCGTGAGCAGCTGCCATCCGCCGATGCCCGCGAGGTAGCGCAGGGCGCGCGCGAGCGGTGTCGGCCGTGCGCCGCCCTCCCAGCGGATGAGCACGGCGAGATCCCCGAGGGTGCGGCCCGTGGTCAGCACGACGACGGCGAGCACGGCGAAGGGCACCCAGACGGCGGCGGCTCCCGCGGGGCCCCCGTCGAAGCTCGCCGGATCGACCTGCAGCACGTACAGGCGCCACGCGTTGACGGCGACGCCTGCGGAGCCCCCGATGAGCCAGACCGCGAGCACGTCGCAGAGCATGCCGAGCACACGGCGCCAGAACGTGACCGGCCGCGCCGTCGGGGCCACGGCCATCCGGTCGCGCCGGGCGAGCCACGGCCGCAGCGCGAGAGAGAGGATGGCGCCGAGCAGCGCTCCCGACGTGTTCGCGATGAGGTCGTCGACGTCGAAGAAGCGGTAGGCGCAGGGGTAGATACCCCAGACGCCGGTGATCTGCGTCGTCTCGATGGCGAGCGAGACGGCGAAGCCGGCGATCGTCGAGACGACGACGCCCCGACGCCAGACGAGGCGGAGGAAGAACCCGAGCGGCGCGAACAGGAGGACGTTCATCGCGACCTGCATCACCGCGGGATTGCGCACGAGCGCGCCCGCGGAGCCGACCGGGTAGTCGAGCACGTCGTCGACGAACTGGAACGGCCGCAGCTGCGCGCCCACGCAGCGGATGGCGTCGGGATCCGGCAGCGGCAGGAGCGTGTACGTCCACAGCGCGAGCCCGTACACGAGGAACCCCGCCCACAGCAGCGACTGCCGGAGAGTGAGACGCCCCTCGCGGCGATACTGCACGGCGACGAACGGCACGAAGAGCACGACGCCGACGACGACGCCGAGGAGGATCGCGATGATCGCGGGGAACAGCTGGTCGCTCACAGGCCTCCACGCTATCGGAGCGCCTACCCTGGACCCATGACGCGCCTGCTCGCCGACGCCGACACCTCCCGCTGGGTCCCCGTGACGGGCCGCGGCTTCCGCGGCGGCCGCCATCGCAAGGCGGCCATCCGCATGCTGCTCGGGAGTGCCGGCCTGCCGCAGGGCGCTCCCGGATCGGGATTCCTCGCGTGGATCGCGAACCGCGCCGCGCGCGCCATGATGCGGCAGTCGGACGGCCGCGTCCTCGCGTGGGTGTGGAAGGACGACCCCGAGCTCGTCGTCGCGATCGCGCAGGTGCAGGAGCTGACGTCGCAGCTGCGCGCGGCGCGCGCCATGATGCCGATGCAGTACGACGACACCGAGGACTTCCGCTCCCCCCACCTCGGCGCAGGGGAGAAGCTCGTCGTCGACATGCCGCAGGGCGAGCGGGCGCTCCTCAGCGCCACGTACACGTGGGACACCGGCACGCACCTCGTCACGCTGCAGGCGGCGTCGCCCGACCGCACGCGCTTCCTCACGCTGATCCCCGCCGTCGAGGATCTCGCACGCACGCTGCGGCTGTCGGACGAGCTCGAGGTCGGCGAGTCGAACGTCCTCCGTCTGCCTCCGGCATGAGGCGGATGGCCGCGGGCGCGCTCGCCGCGCTCCTCGCGCTCTCGGGGTGCGCGGCCGAGGCGGACGGAGCGGACCGCGACGCGTCGGTCGTGCTCCCGCCCGCCGACGGCGTCATCGACTACCAGCTGGGCGGCGTCTACGAACCCGGCGACGAGGTGACGATCGTCGCGCGCGACCGCACGGAGGAACCCGCGCCCGACGTCTACGGCATCTGCTACGTCAACCTCTTCCAGACCCAGCCCGACGCCGACAGCATCCCCGATCCCGATGCCGAGGGCACGACGGCGTGGTGGGAGGCAGCGCACCCCGAGCTGCTCCTGCGCGATGCCGACGGCGCGCTCGTCGTCGACGGGGAATGGGACGAGGCGCTCTTCGACATCCGGACGGAGGACAAGCGCGACGCCCTCATCGCCATCCAGTCGGAGTGGATCCGCGGGTGCGCGGACGACGGCTTCGACGCCGTCGAGTTCGACAACCTCGACCAGAGCACGCGGTCGCAGGGTCTGCAGACCCTCGACGACGCGATCTCCCACGTGCGCCCCGCGATCTCGCTCGCACACGACGTCGGGCTCGCGGCGGGCCAGAAGAACACCGCGGAGCTCGGCGATGCCGGCCCCGTGCTCGTCTCCACCGACGAGGGCTTCGACTTCGCGATCGCGGAGGAGTGCGAGGTGTACGACGAATGCGGCGACTACCCGTACCCGGGACGCGTGCTGGAGATCGAGTACACCGACACGGGCGAGCTCACACGCGACGGCGACACCCGCACGGCCTTCGAGTGGGCGTGCGAGCGCCATGCGGGCGAGCATCCCATCACGCTGCGCGACCGCGATCTCGTCGCCCCCGACGACCCCGCGTACACGTTCGCCCACTGCTGACGACCGTCGCGCGCCCGCGGCCTACCGCCGTCGACGATGCGCTGTCAACCCCGCGCGCGGCACCACCGCGCGCTCCTACGGTGAATCCCGCGGTGCACACCCGCGCACCGTTCGAAGAAAGGGAGCAGACCATGGGCTTCATCGCATTCCTCATCCTCGGCCTCATCGCCGGCGCCATCGCGAAGGCGATCCTGCCCGGCAACCAGGGCGGGGGCTGGATCGCCACGCTGATCCTCGGTGTGCTGGGCGCCCTCCTGGGAGGATGGCTCGGCACCGCGATCTTCGGCGTGGGGGTCGACCAGTTCTGGGACCTCGGCAGCTGGCTGCTGGCCATCGGCGGGTCCATCATCGTCCTGCTCATCTGGGGTCTCATCACGGGTCGTCGGAAGACGAACTGAGCAGGATCCGGCACAGTGTGCCGATGACCGAGGGCGGGAGCGGCCGGCGCGCAATGCGCCGGCCGCTCTTCTCGTCTCCGGCACGAGGCGGATCGGGCGCGGGGCGCGGATCAGGCCCGGGGGCGCGGTGTGAAGGCGAGGGGCTCCTCGCGCAGGTACGCGCGAGCCGATTCGACGGCGCCGCGGACGACGACGTCGCGGCCGAGCGCGCTCGCGACGAGCTCGGGCACGGGCGGGTAGAAGTCCTCCGCCAGCACGACTCTGGCCCGTCGGAGCACGGGCTCCACGGCGTCCGCGATGGCGCCGGCCACGACAACCCGCTCGATGTCGAGGAGGCTGGCGAGCACGAGCGCGACGCGGGCGATCCGCTCACCCAGCCGGTCGAGGATCTCGATGGCGAGGGCGTCGCCGTCCTCCGCAGCCCGGAAGACGTCCTGCGCCGTCGCGTCCGGCCGGGCGGCGAGCGCCGTCGCACGGCCGGACGCCACCGCCTCGCGCGCCCAGGTGCGCGCGAGCGCTCCGACGCCGTCGGGGGTTCCCGCTCCCTCGACGATGTCGAGGAACCGCATCTCGCCGGCGCCGCCGCGCGCACCGCGCAGCAGCCGTCCGTCGACGATGACGCCCGCTCCGAGGCGCTCGCCCGACAGCAGCGTCGCGACGTTGGCGACGTGCGCCTGCCCGCCGAGGCTCTGCTCGGCGACGGCGGCGAGGTTCGCGTCGTTCTCGACGACCGCCACGCCAGGGAGGAGGTCGGCGAAGTCGGGGTTCATCGTCTTCCAGAAGTCGCGGTCGCCCGCTGGCGAGCGTCCCTCCGCGTCGACGGGCGCGGGGACGCCCACGACGACGACGAGCACATCGGTCCTGTCCGCACCCGCCTGAGCGAGCGCCTCGTCGAGAAGGCGTGCGGCGAGCGCGCGGCGCTCGACGGCTGCGGCTGCACGGCTGCGCTCGGCCGCCGCCCCCTTCCGGCGGTCGACGGCCGGTGCGTCGCCGCGCGCCCCGGCGAGCACGCCGCCGCGGAGGTCGGCGACGACGACGGTGAAGCGGTTCTCCCCGGCGTCGACGCCCGCGACGACGCCGGCGTCCTCGCGCAGGCGGTACCGCCTGGCCGGCCGGCCCTTGCTCGTGAGTCCCGCCGCCCTGCTGTCCTCGACCTCGTCGAGCCAGCCGGCGGCGACGAGGTCGTCGCAGACGCCGAGGACGGTCGACCGGGTGAGGGCCGTCGCCCCCATGGCCTCGGCGGCCGTGAACTCGCCGGCGCCCAGGGCGAACCGCATGAGAGCTCCGGAGTTCATGCGCCGCAGCAGCTGCGGCGAGCTCGCGGTTCCGAGGGACATGCCCTCGACCATACAAGGTCTTGACGCAGCCGACGGGCGGTGAGAAGGTGGTCTCGCCGTTAGATTTGCAGTCTAGATTTAATGCCTGGATCTACGACAGGGAAGGACGACGATGTCTGGGAACACGAGGGCGCGCCTCATCGCGGGAGGGCTCGGGGTCGCGCTGACCGCGGGTCTGCTCGCGGGCTGCAGCGCCGACACGGGAGCGGAGACGGTGCGCTTCACCTTCAGCAAGCGCGAGGCGATCGACTTCATGACGCAGGTCGTCGCCGACTACAACGCCTCGCAGGACGACGTCGAGGTCGTGATGGACACCTCGGGCCCCGATGTCATCGCCGCGGCGTTCGTGCGAGGGAATCCGCCGGACCTCATGCTGTCGAACTACAACCACGAGGTGTCGCGGTTCGTCCAGCGCTGCGCGCTCTCGGACCTCTCCGACACCGACGCGGCCGCGACCATCCGCCCCGAGATGGAGGCGCTGCTCGCTCAGTACGGCGTGTGCGAGGGCAGGACGACGGCGCTCCCCTACTCCGTGATGGCCGCGTCGGTCATCTACAACAAGGAGATCTTCGCCGAGCACGACCTCGAGGTGCCGACCACGTGGGACGAGCTCATCGAGGTCTGCGAGACCCTCGAAGCCGCGGGGATCGCGCCGTTCTACGCGACGTTCGCCGATGCGTGGACGGCGAACCAGGGATGGTTCGACTACTCCGTGGGCGGGTCGGTCGACGTGCTCGACTTCTACGATCGCCTCGCCGCGGAGGGCGAGGACGTCGGCACCGACTCCGCGGTGTCGTTCCAGAAGGACTTCCTCGAGCCCGTGGAGCGGATGCAGGAGCTCGCGAGCACGTACGTGCAGCCGAATGCGAGCAGCCGCACCTACGACGCGGGCAACGTCGGCTTCGCGAAGGGCGAGGGCGCCATGTACCTGCAGGGGCCCTGGGCGCTCGGGGAGATCGCGAAGACGTCGCCCGACCTCGAGGTCGGCACGTTCCCGCTTCCGATGACCGACGATCCCGCGGATCTCAAGGTGCGCGTCAACATGGACCTCGTCGCGATCATCCCCGAGGAGGCGGATGCGAAGGACGGCGCCCGAGACTTCCTCGAGTACCTCTACCAGCCCGACATCATCCAGGCGTACAACGAGTCGCAGCTCGGCTTCGTTCCGACGACCACGGGAGAGGACCCGAGCGACCCCCGCATCGAGGGGATGATCGAGTACTACAACGCGGGCGCCGTCTACCAGGGCCCCGGCGTGCTCAACCCCCGGGCCATCCCCACGGAGAACTACGCGCAGTCGCTCGTGCTCGGCGCCGACGCGACGTCGGTGCTCTCCACCATGGACGCCGACTGGGCTCGGCTCGCCTTCCGCCAGCCGGCGGTCTCGACCGAGGAGACGCAGCGATGAGCACGACCACGACGATCGTGACGGGAGGCGACCGGCGCGTCCGGCGCAGCCGCAAGCCCGTCGAGCCGATCTACTACCTCTTCCTGCTGCCGGCCGTCGTCCTGTTCTCGCTCGCGATCACGCTCCCGGGCGTCATGGGCATCTTCTTCAGCTTCACCGACTCCATCGGCATCGGCGACTGGCAGTTCAACGGGCTCACGAACTACATCGCCGCGTTCAGCGACCCGGCCATCCTCACGAGCTTCCTCTTCACGTTCGGGTTCTCGCTCGTCACGGTCGTGGTCGTCAACGTCCTCGCGTTCCTCCTCGCGGTCGGCCTGACGGCGAGGATCCGTTTCAAGATGGGGCTGCGGGCGATCTTCGTCATCCCCATGGTGGTGTCGGGCATCATCATCGCCTACGTCTTCCAGTTCCTCTTCCAGAACTCCCTGCCCACCGCCGGATCGGTGCTGGGCATCCCGTTCCTCGAGGAGAGCATCCTGGCGAACCCCGACCTGGCCTGGCTCGGCATCGTCATCGTCACGGCATGGCAGTCGATCCCCGGGACGCTCCTCATCTACATCGCGGGCCTGCTCTCGATCCCGGGCGAGGTCTACGAGGCGGCGTCCATCGACGGCGCGTCGAAGGCGCAGCAGCTGCTGCGCATCACACTTCCGCTCGTCGCGGGGTACGTCGTCATCAACGTCATCCTCGGGTTCAAGAACTTCCTGAACTCCTACGACATCGTCGTCGGCCTCACCAACGGCGGCCCCGGCACATCCACCCGCACGATCGCGATGACCATCATCCGCGGCTTCCAGACCGGCGACTACGCGTACCAGATGGCGACCGCGACGCTGTTCTTCCTCATCACGATCGTCATCGCCGTCCTGCAGCTCTCCGTCACGCGCGGAAGGAACGCCCTCTGATGTCCACCCACACCGCCACCCTCGTCACCGCCGACGGGCGACGCCCGCGCATCCGCATGGAGCGGGTGAACTGGTCGACGACGATCATCCTCGCCCTGTGCGCCGTCACGGTGCTGCTGCCGCTGTACGTCACGATCTCCATGGCGTTCAAGACCCCGACGCAGGCCGTCGACGGCAACGCGTTCTCGCTGCCCGCCCCGTTCAGCGTGCAGGGCTTCATCGACGCCTGGCGCCTCACGAGCTTCCCGGTCGGGTTCGCCGTGTCGCTCTTCGTGACGGCGGGAACGGTCGTCGCGACGATCATCCTCGCCTCGTTCGCGTCGTACGCGATCGTGCGCAACTGGGATCGGAAGCTCTTCCGCTGGTCGTTCTTCTACCTGCTCGCGGCGATGTTCATCCCGTTCCCCGTCGTCGCGCTCCCGCAGATCCAGCTCACCGGACGCGTCGGGCTCGACAACCCGCTCGGCGTCGTCGTGCTCGCGACGATGTTCCAGCTGAGCTTCAGCGTGCTGCTCTTCACGGCGTTCCTGCGGTCGATCCCCCTCGAGCTCGAGGAGAGCGCGCGCATCGACGGCGCGTCGACCTGGCAGACGTTCTGGAAGCTCATCTTCCCGCTGCTCGCGCCCATGAGCGCGACGGTCGGCATCTTCGCGTTCCTCTACGCCTGGAACGACTTCATGATGCCGTCGCTCATCATCTCCGACCCCGCGCTGCAGACGCTGCCGGTGCGGCAGAACCTGTTCCAGACGCAGTTCAGCAGCGAGTACAACGTCGCGTTCGCGTCGTATCTCATGGCGATGGCGCCCGCGATCATCGCCTACCTGTTCACGCAGCGCTGGGTCATGGAGGGCGTCACGCAGGGCGCCGTCAAGGGCTGACCGGCCCTCTCACGAGAAAGCAGAAGGACATCGCAGTGACCACACTCACCGAGACCGCGGAGACCATCGTCGTCGGGGGCGACGCCGACTGGTGGCGCCAGGCGGCGGTCTATCAGATCTACCCGCGTTCGTTCGCCGACGGCACGGGCGACGGCATCGGCGACCTGCAGGGCATCGTGTCGCGCATCCCGTACCTGCAGCGCCTCGGCGTCGACGCGGTGTGGCTCAGCCCGTTCTACCCCTCGGCGCTCGCCGACGGCGGGTACGACGTCGACGACTACCGCGACGTCGACCCGCGGATCGGAACCCTGGAGGAGTTCGACGGGATGGTCGCGGCGCTGCACGCCGCGGGCATCCGTCTCATCGTGGATCTCGTGCCGAACCACACGTCCGACCGGCACGAGTGGTTCCGGGAGGCGCTGGCGTCGCCGAAGGGGTCGGCGGCGCGGGCGCGGTACATCTTCCGCGACGGGCGCGGGGAGCACGGCGAGCTGCCGCCCGCAGACTGGACGTCGATCTTCGGAGGGCCCGCGTGGGAGCCGGTCGGCGACGGGCAGTGGTACTTCCACTTCTTCGCGAGGGAGCAGCCCGACCTCGACTGGACGAACCCCGAGGTGCGCGCCGACTTCCTCACGACGCTGCGGTTCTGGTCGGATCGCGGGGTCGACGGGTTCCGGGTGGATGTCGCGCACGGCCTCGCGAAGGACCTCGCGGAGGACGCCGAGGAGCTTCCGACGCAGGCGGAGCTCGACGCGATGCCGAAGGACGGCAGCCATCCGCTGTGGGATCGCGACGACGTGCACGACATCTACGCGGAGTGGCGGGCGGTGTTCGAGGAGTACACGCCGGCGCGGACGGCGGTCGCGGAGGCGTGGGTCGACACGCCGCGCCGGCCGCGGTACGCCAGCGCGGAGGGTCTCGGGCAGGCGTTCAACTTCGATCTGCTGCAGGCCGACTTCGACGCCGCCGACTTCCGGCGCATCATCACGGAGAACCTCGAGCTGTCGGCCGCGTCGGGATCGTCGACGACGTGGGTGCTGTCGAACCACGACGTCGTGCGGCATGCGACGCGATACGGGCTCGCGCTCGACGGAGACGCGGATGCGGGCGCGATGATGGACGTGCCGAGCAAGGGATGGCTCCTGGCCGGAGCGCCGGAGAGCGAGCTGGACCGCGGACTCGGTCTGCGCCGGGCACGCGCGGCGAGCCTGCTCGAGCTGGCGCTGCCGGGCTCGGCGTACCTGTACCAGGGCGAGGAGCTCGGTCTGCACGAGGTGGGCGACATCGCCGACGAGGCGCGGCAGGATCCGTCGTTCTTCCGGAACAAGGGCGTCGAGGTCGGGCGCGACGGATGCCGCGTGCCGCTCCCCTGGACAGCGGACGGGCCGTCGTTCGGATTCGGCGACGGCCCGGCGCACCTGCCGCAGCCGGCATGGTTCGGGGCGGTATCGGTGGAGGCGCAGGAAGGCGATCCGGCCTCGACGCTGACGATGTACCGCGAGGCCCTGCGGCTGCGACGCCAGCACCAGGCGGCCGAGTCGCTCGTATGGGACGACGCCCTCTCGGCGGAGGACGTGCTCGCGTTCGAGCGCCCCGGCGGGTGGGTGAGCGTCACCAACTTCGGCGACGCCGCCGTGCCGCTGCCCGAGGGCGAGGTGCTGCTCGCGAGCGGCCCGCTCGAGGGCGGCGTGCTCCCCGGCGCGACGACGGTCTGGCTGCAGCGGGCCTGATCACCAGCACCCCGGCTCGCGTCAGCGCTCTCCGGCCCTCCGGAACCACACCGTCGCGAGCGGGGGCAGCGTGACCTCGGCGTGGGCGGGCCATCCCTTGTGCTCGCCCACGACCGCCGTCACGCCGCCGAGGTTGCCCACGCCCGATCCTCCGTACGCCTGCGCGTCGGTGTTGAGGCACTCCTCCCACTCCCCCGCCCCGGGGAACGCGAGCCGGTAGCCGTGGTGCGGCATGGCGGCGAAGTTCGTCACCGACACGAGCTCGTCTCCACCCGACCTCCGCACGAAGCCGAACACGTTGCCGGCCGCGTCGTCGGCCTCGACCCACGCGAACGAGCCGGGGTCGGCATCCGAGCGCCAGATCGCGGGGCTCTCGACGTACCGCGCGTTGAGGTCGCGCACGGTGTCGCGCATGCCCTGGTGCTCGGGGTGCTCGAGCAGCCACCAGTCGAGCTCCCGCGACTCGGCCCACTCGGCCTCCTGGCCGAACTCCGAGCCCATGAAGATCATCTGCTTGCCGGGATGCGCCCACATGAACCCGTAATACGCGCGCAGGTTCGCGAGCTGCTGCCACCGGTCGCCCGGCATCTTGCGCAGCAGCGACCCCTTGCCGTGCACGACCTCGTCGTGCGACAGCGGCAGGATGTAGTTCTCGCTCCATGCGTAGACGAGCGAGAACGACATCTCGCCGTGGTGGTACGAGCGGTGCACGGGGTCGTGCTCCATGTACTGCAGGCTGTCGTGCATCCAGCCCATGTTCCACTTGAAGCCGAACCCGAGGCCGCTTGCGCTCGTGGGCTGCGTCACGCCGGGCCACGCCGTCGACTCCTCCGCGATCATCGCGATGCCGGGAGCCCGCCGGTACGCCGTCGCGTTGAGCTCCTGCAGCAGGGCGACGGCCTCGAGGTTCTCGCGCCCGCCGTGGATGTTCGGGGTCCACTCCCCTGCTTCGCGCGAGTAGTCGAGGTAGAGCATCGACGCGACGCCGTCGACGCGCAGGCCGTCGACGTGGAACTCCTCCAGCCAGTACAGGGCGTTCGCGACGAGGAAGTTGCGGACCTCGCGCCGGCCGAAGTCGAAGATGTGCGACCCCCAGTCCTTGTGCCAGCCGCGCTGCGGGTTGGGGTCCTCGTACAGCGGGGCGCCGTCGAACTGCACGAGCGCCCACGGGTCGGTGGCGAAGTGGCCGGGCACCCAGTCGAGGATGATGCCGATGCCGGCCTGATGCAGCCGGTCGATGAGCAGGCGCAGCCCGTCGGGGTCGCCGAAGCGGCTGTCGGGCGCGTAGTAGCCCGTGACGTGGTACCCCCACGACCCGCCGAAGGGGTGCTGCATGACGGGCATGAGCTCGACGTGCGTGAAGCCGAGGTCGGCGAGGTACGGCACGAGCTCGTCGGCGATCTGGGCGTAGGAGCGGTCGCGGCGCCACGACGCGAGGTGCATCTCGTACACCGAGATGGGCGCGTCGATCTGCCCGCGCGACGCGCGCTGCGCCATCCACTCGTCGTCGCCCCACGAGTAGGTCGACTCGTACACCCGCGACGCCGACTGCGGCGGCTTCTCCGCCCACTGCGCGAGCGGGTCGGCCTTCTCGCGCCAGTGCCCGTCGGCGCCGAGGATGACGTACTTGTACGCGGCGCCGCTCTCGACGCCCGGCACGAACAGCTCCCAGACCCCCGAGGTGCCGAGCTGGCGCATGGGGTGGGCGCGGCCGTCCCAGTCGTTGAAGTCGCCTTCGAGGCGCACGGCGCGCGCACGCGGCGCCCATACGGCGAACGACGTGCCGACGACCGGCTCCTCGCCGTCGTACCGGCGCACGTGCGCGCCGAGCGCTTGCCACAGCTGCTCGTGGCGGCCCTCGTTGATGAGGTGGATGTCCATCTCGCCGACCGTCGGCAGGAAGCGGTAAGGGTCGTCGACGCGGATGGCCGCGCCCCCGTCGTACGCGACCTCGAGCCGGTAGTCGGGCACCTCGGCGACGGGCAGCGCGCCCGCCCACACGCCCTCGTGCTCGTGCGCGAGGGCGAGCTCGCCCCATCCACCCGGGCTCTTGCGTGTCGCCGACGCGAGCCGGTAGCGCACCGTCACCGACGCCGCGAGCGGCTTCAGCACCCGCACGGTGACGCCGCCGTCGTGCGGGTGCGCGCCCAGCACGGCATGCGGGTCGCCGTGCCCTCCGTGCGCGATCTGCGCGAGGATGCCGTGGTCGGCGGGGAGGATCTCGGGCATCATGCGCTCCTGACGGTGAGGATGTGGGCGACCTGGTGCCCGGGGTCGAGACGCACGTAGTCGTGGCGTCCCCACGTCCACTCCTCGCCCGTGAGCTCGTCGCGCACGGCGAACGACTCGGGCAGGCCCGCCGCCTCGAGGTCGAGGTGCACGGTCGTCTCGCGCGTCGCATGCGGGTCGAGGTTGATGACGACGATGACGGTGTCGCCCGCGCCGTCGCCCTTCGAGAACACGAGCGTGTGGTCGTCGTCGGCGCCGTGGACGACGAGGTCGCGCAGCTGCTGCAGCGCCGGGTGGGCACGGCGGATGGCGTTGAGGCGCGCGACATAGGGCGCGAGCGTGCGCCCCTCGGCTGCTGCGCCCTCCCAGTCGCGGATGCGGATCTGGTACTTCTCGCTGTCGAGGTACTCCTCGCTGCCGGGCTTCACGGCGACGTGCTCGTACAGCTCGTACCCGGCGTACATGCCCCACGACGGCGACGACATCGCCGCGAGGGTCGCGCGGATGCGGAACGCGGACGGCCCGCCGTACTGCAGGAAGGCGTGCAGGATGTCGGGGGTGTTGACGAAGAAGTTCGGCCGCATGAGGTGGTCGCTCGAGGTCGAGACCTCGCGCAGGTAGTCCTCGATCTCGCCCTTCGCGGTGCGCCACGTGAAGTACGTGTACGACTGGTGGAAGCCGACGGCGCCGAGCGCGTGCATCATCGCCGGGCGCGTGAAGGCCTCCGACAGGAACAGCACGTCGGGGTCGGTGGCGCGGATGTCGCCCAGAACCCGCTCCCAGAACGCGACGGTCTTCGTGTGCGGGTTGTCGACGCGGAAGATGCGCACGCCATGGCTCATCCAGAGCCGGATGACGCGCTCCACCTCCGCGACGACGCCCTCGAAGTCGTTGTCGAAGTTGACGGGGTAGATGTCCTGGTACTTCTTGGGCGGGTTCTCGGCGTACGCGATGGAGCCGTCGGCACGCGTCGTGAAGAACTCGGGGTGCTCGGTCACCCACGGATGGTCGGGAGCCGCCTGCAGGGCGAGGTCGAGCGCGATCTCGATGCCGAGCTTCGCGGCCTTCTTCACGAACGCGTCGAAGTCGGCGAAGGTTCCGAGGTCGGGATGGATGGCGTCATGGCCGCCGTGCGTCGAGCCGATCGCCCAGGGCGACCCCGGATCGCCGGGACCGGGCGTGAGGGTGTTGTTCGGGCCCTTGCGGTTGATCTCGCCGATCGGGTGGATGGGCGGCAGGTAGAGCACGTCGAAGCCCATGTCGGCGACGCGCTGCAGGCTCTTCGCCGCGGTCGCGAAGGTGCCGCTGCGCACGGCGCCCGTGCGCGTGTCGATCTTCGCGCCCTCAGAGCGCGGGAAGAACTCGTACCAGCTGCCGTAGAGGGCGCGGCGGCGGTCGGCGAACAGCGGGAAGGGCCCCGCGACCGTGAGGAGGTCGCGGAGCGGATGGGCGAGGAAGAGCGCCACGACCTCCTCGCTCGCCAGTGCGGCCATCCGCGCCTCGGCAGGTCGCGATACGTCGGTCGCGGCGTCGAGCGCGCCGTCGAGCACCGCGCGCTCCGCCGCCGTCAGCGCCGCGGAGTCGATGCGCTCGAGCAGCAGGCGACCCTCGAGGAACATGAGGTCGACGTCGACGCCGGCGGCGATCTTCACGCTCGCCGCGTGCTCCCACGTCGCGAGCGGATCGGACCACGACTGCACCTCGAACGTCCAGGCACCCTCAGCGTCGGGCGTCACGCGCGCCTCGTAGCGGTCGGTGCCCTTCGCGATCTCGGCCATCCGCACGGGCGGTCTGCGCACGCCGTCGGGCCCGGTCAGCACGACCTCCGCCCCGAGCCGATCGTGCCCCTCGCGGAACACCGTCGCGCGCACGGGAAGCGACTCTCCCACCGTGGCCTTGGCGGGCAGCTGGCCGCCCTCGACGAGCGGATGGACGTCGATGACGGGGATGCGGCCGACCATGGGACCAACCTAGCGATGCGCGGCGCGCGGCGCTCACCCGATCCGCGCGTGTGTCGATGACGCCACGGTGACGTTCTCATGACGCGGATGGCCGGTGCGGCCGCTCGTCTCCCCCCGTTCCCCTCCGCGCAACGCGCGTGCACTACGTTGAGCGCATGCGCGCCATCCGACGCTTCACGGTCCGTCCCGTCCTCCCCGAGCCGATCGCCGCGCTGGGCGTGCTGGCGGGCAATCTGCGCTGGTCGTGGCATCCCGCCACGCAGGACGTCTTCGCCGAGGTGTCGCCGGAGGCCTGGGCCGCGACGCACGACCCCGTGCACGTGCTGGGCTCGGCATCGCGCGAGCGGCTCGACGCCCTCGCCGCCGACGACGGCTTCCGGCAGCGGCTCGGCGATGCCGCAGCGAGCCTCGACCGCTACCTGGCCGACGACCGCTGGTACCAGCGGCAGCAACATGACGGCCCGCGCGCGATCGCGTACTTCTCCCCCGAGTTCGGCATCACGGCCGTCCTCCCGCAGTACTCCGGAGGTCTCGGCATCCTCGCCGGCGACCACCTCAAGGCGGCGAGCGACCTCGGCGCTCCGATCGTCGGCGTGGGCCTGCTCTACCGCCACGGCTACTTCGCCCAGTCCCTCTCGCGCGAGGGCTGGCAGCAGGAGGGCTACCCGCTGCTCGACCCCGACGAGCTGCCGATCACGGCGCTGCGCGAGGCGGACGGCTCGCTCGCGACGATCTCGATCGGCCAGCCCGGCGACCGCGACCTCGTCGCGCGCATCTGGGTGGCCCGCGTGGGCCGCGTGCCCCTCCTCATGCTCGACACCGACGTCGAGGGCGCCCCCGATCACCACGTCGCCGTCACCGACCGGCTCTACGGCGGCAACAGCGAGCACCGCCTGCGCCAGGAGCTGCTGCTCGGCGTCGGCGGCGTCCGCGCCCTGCGCGCGTGGAGCCGCATCACGGGCGCCGTCGAGCCCGAGGTCTACCACACGAACGAGGGCCACGCGGGGTTCCAGGGGATCGAGCGCATCCGCGAGCTCACGGCGTCCGGCCTCTCCTTCGACGCCGCGCTCGAGGTGTGCCGCGCCTCCACGGTCTTCACGACGCACACGCCCGTGCCCGCCGGCATCGACCGCTTCCCGCGGTCGCTCATCGAGCAGTACTTCGCGGAGGGCGCAGCGACTCCCGGCGTGCCGCTCGACCGCGTGCTCGCGTTCGGCGCGGAGAGCTATGCGGGCGGAGATCCCGGTGTCTTCAACATGGCCGTGCTCGGGTTCCGCCTCGCGCAGCGCGCCAACGGCGTCTCGCAGCTGCACGGCCATGTGAGCCGCGAGATGTTCCACGGACTGTGGCCGGCGTTCGACGAGGCCGAGGTCCCGATCACGTCGATCACGAACGGCGTGCACGCCCCCACCTGGGTCGCCCGCGAGTTCCAGGAGCTCGTGGCCGAGCTGGGGGCCGACGCCGACGGCGACCCCGCGGCGTTCCAGGCGGCCATCGAGGCGGCGCCCTTCGGACGCGTGTGGGAGCTCAAGCACGCCCTCCGCGAGCGGCTCGTCGACGACGCCCGCGCGCGGCTGCGCGCCTCATGGCGGGGGCGCGGGGCGGCGGATGCCGAGCTCGGCTGGATCGACGACGCCCTCGATCCCGACGTGCTCACGATCGGCTTCGCGCGACGTGTGCCGTCGTACAAGCGCCTGACGCTCATGCTGCGGGACCCCGAGCGCCTGAAGCGGCTGCTCCTCGACCCGGAGCGCCCCGTGCAGCTCGTCATCGCGGGCAAGGCGCATCCGGCCGACGACGGCGGCAAGAAGCTCATCCAGGAGCTCGTGCGCTTCGCCGACGACCCCGAGGTGCGGCATCGGATCGTCTTCCTGCCCAACTACGACATCGCCATGGCGCTGCCCCTCTACCCCGGCTGCGACGTGTGGCTCAACAACCCGCTGCGCCCATACGAGGCGTGCGGCACGAGCGGCATGAAGGCCGCGCTGAACGGCGGCCTCAACCTCTCCATCCTCGACGGATGGTGGGACGAGTGGTTCGACGGCGACAACGGCTGGGCCATCCCCTCGGCCGACGGCGTCGACGACGCCGACAAGCGCGACGACCTCGAGGCGACGGCGCTGTACGACCTCATCGAGCGCGAGATCGCACCGCGCTTCTACGACGCCGGCGCCGACGGCGTGCCCGTGCGCTGGCTCGAGATGATGCGCCACACCTTCGTCTCGCTCGCCCCGAAGGTGCTCGCGACGCGCATGGTGCGCGACTACGTGCGCCTCCTCTACTCGCCCGCTGCGGCGAGCGCGCGGGGTCTCGACGCCACGGCGGCGACGGACCTGGCGGCATGGAAGGCCCGCATCGCGGCCGGATGGCCCGGCGTGCGCGTCGAGCACGTCGAGTCGGATGGCGCCGGCGACGCCGCCGAGGTCGGCGCCGTGCTGTCGGTGCGCGCGTTCGTGGCGCTCGGCGCGCTGTCCCCGGACGACGTGGCGGTGCAGCTCGTGTCGGGCAGGCCCGTCGGCGACGACGAGATCGCCGACCCGCAGCTCGCCCCGCTCGACGTCGTCGAGACGTACGAGGGCGGCCGCTACTGCGTCGCCGGGAGCATCCCCCTCGACCGATCCGGCGCCTTCGGCTACACGGTGCGGGTCGTCCCCGCTGGCGCCCATCTCGCCTCCGTCGCCGAGCTGGGGCTCGTCGCGACGGCGTAGGGGCTGTCGGGGCGGTCGAGCATGGTCGTCGCCTCCTCGCGTGTGACACGCGCAGCCGGCGACGGCCCCACCCGTCAGCCCGCGTCGGGCTCGTCGGACTGCATGACGACGACCGTGCGCGGGGCCATGACGAGCGGCGCCTCCACTGACACCCGGGTGCCGACCGCGACCGCGGGATCGGTCGAGAGCGCGACCTCGCCCGCCTCGATCCAGTCGTTCTCGGGGAAGGTGATGGTCACCTCGGTCTCTCCCGCGTTGAACCAGAACAGGAACGAGCGGTCCACGAGCTGCTCCCCGCGCTTGCCCGGCGCGCGGAGGGGGCCGCCCGAGACGAACATCCCGATCGTCTTGAGCCCGCCGTCCGCCCAGTCGGAATCGCGCATGCGGCGCCCGTCGGGGTGCAGCCAGACGAGGTCGGCCGGGCCGCCCTTGATGGTCGGCGCCCCCTCGAACCAGTGGCGCTGTCGGAGCGCGGGATGCTCGCGGCGCAGCTTCAGGGCCGCCTTCGTGAACTCGTAGACGTCGAGCCACGCGTCGTCGCCGCGCCAGTCCATCCACGAGATCTCGTTGTCCTGGCAGTAGGCGTTGTTGTTGCCGCCCTGGGTGCGGCCGCGCTCGTCGCCTGCCGTGATCATGGGCACGCCGTTCGACAGGCACAGCGTCACCATGAGGTTGGCCGCCTGCCGTCGTCGCAGCGCAACGATGTCGGCGTCGTCGGTCTCGCCCTCGACGCCGTGGTTCCACGAGCGGTTGTTGTCGGTGCCGTCGCGGTTGTCCTCGCCGTTGGCCTCGTTGTGCTTGCCGTCGTAGCTCACGAGGTCGCGCACCGTGAAGCCGTCGTGCGCCGTGATGAAGTTGACGGAGTTGTAGGCCGAGCGGCCGTCGTCGGCATAGAGGTCGCTCGACCCGGCGAGGCGCGTGGCGACATCCTTGATCGCGCCCTGCCCGCGCCAGAAGTCGCGGATCGTGTCGCGGTACTTGTCGTTCCACTCCACCCACGGCGGAGGCATCTTGCCGACCAGGTACCCGTCCATGGAGACATCCCACGGCTCGGCGATGAGCTTCACGTGGCGCAGGATGGGGTCCTGGTCGACCGCGATGAGGAACGCGCACGCGAAGTCGATGTCGTAGCCCGTGCGCGTGAGGGCCGACGTGAGGTCGAACCGGAATCCGTCGACGTGCATCTCGGTCACCCAGTACCGCAGCGAGTCGAGGATGAGCCGCAGGGCGAGCGGGTCCCACGTGTTGACGGTGTTGCCGCAGCCCGTGACATCCCAGTAGGTGTCGTCGTAGCCGCCGTCCTCGGGGATGAGCCGCTTGTAGAAGCCGCGGTCATCGAACCCTCGGAACGAGAGCGTGGGGCCATCCGGACCCGCCTCGGCGGTGTGGTTGTAGACGACGTCGAGGATGACCTCGATGCCGGCCTCGTGCAGCGCCTTGACCATCCGCTTGAACTCGTGGACCTGCCCGCCGCGGTCTCCCGACGACGAGTACGCCGCGTCGGGAGCGAAGTAGCAGAGCGTGTTGTAGCCCCAGTAGTTCACGAGACCGCGCTCGAGGAGCGCCGGCTCGGAGAAGAACTGCTGGACGGGCAGCAGCTCGACCGCCGTCACGCCCAGGTCGTGCAGGTACTGCACGACGGCGGGGTCGGCGAGGCCCGCGTAGGTGCCGCGGATGCTCTCGGGGATGCGGTCGTGGAGCTTCGTGAATCCCTTCACATGCAGCTCGTAGACGACGGTGTCGCGCCACCGGCGCTTCATGGGCTCGTCGCCCTCCCAGTCGAAGCGCGTGTCGACGACGACGCTGCGGCCCGTGTACGCCGCGGAGTCGGTGTCGTCGCGCACCGAGGGGTCGTCTTCGCGGACGCCGTAGATCGGCTGCTCCGCGATGATCGTGCCGCTCGTCGCAAGCGCGTAGGGGTCGAGAAGGAGCTTCTGCGGATTGTGGCGGTGCCCCTGCGCCGGGTCCCACGGGCCCTCGACACGGTATCCGTACCGCTGGCCGGGGAGGATGCCGGGGACGGCGCCGTGCCAGATGCCCTGCGAGTGCTCGGTGAGGGGATGGCGCGTCTCGCGCCCCGCATCGTCGAACAGGCACAGCCAGACGCCCGTCGCATTGGGCGCGTACACGGCGAAGTTCGTCGACTCCTCGCTCCACGTCGCTCCGAGCGGCCAGTTGCGACCGGGCCAGATCTCGGTCTTCTCCCCCAGCAGGGTCCACATCTCCGGGCTCACAGGGTCATTTTCCACGACGTGATGACGCGGAACGTCCATTGCGCGTGTCAGGGATGTGAACGCGGGTCAGTCCTTGAGCCCGGAGTTGATGTCGGCGTTCATGATCTGCCGCTGGAACACGACGAACAGCACGATCATGGGGATGAGCGAGATGATCGACGCCGACAGCAGCACCGACCAGTCCACGTTGTCGGCGCCGACGATGCTGCGCAGCGCGACCTGGAGGGTGTACTGGCTGGGGTCGCGCAGGATGAGCAGCGGCCAGATGTAGTCGTTCCACCGCCACTGGAACGAGAAGATCGCGAGGACGACCGCGATGGGCCGCGCCAAGGGCAGCATGATGCGCCAGAACGCCCCGAACTCGCCCACCCCGTCGATGCGAGCGGCCTCCAGCAGCTCGTCGGGGATCGTCTTGAAGTACTGCCGGAACATGAAGATGCCGGTGGCGGTGACGATCGAGGGGACGATGATGCCCGCCAGCGTGTCGTACAGGCCGAGGTCGCGCACGACGACGAAGGAGCTCGGCATGATGACCTCGGTGGGGAGCATCGTGGTCGCCAGGATGCAGATGAAGAACCCCTTCAGCCACCACGACCGGTACTTCGCGAACGCGTAGCCCGTCATGGCGCTCACGATCACCGTCAGCGCCGTCGTCACGACCGAGACGATCGAGGTGTTGAGGAAGTAGCGCGCGAAGTCGAAGCGGTTCCAGGCCGTCTCGTATCCGCTGGCCGTCCACGTCTCGGGCAGCAGGGTGAGCGGCAGGCTGAACAGTTCGGAGCCGGGCTTGAACGAGCTCAGCAGGAACCAGGCGACCGGGATGGCGTACAGCAGGGCGAGCACCCACAGCACGATCGTGCTGGGGGCGGAGCGCAGGATCCTCATGACAGGTCGTTCCTCCGGTCGAAGCGCAGCTGGATCACGGCGATCACGATGAGGATCACCATGAGCACCATCGACGCGGCGCTCGCGTAGCCGATGTCGGCCCGTTCGAACCCCGTCCGGTAGATGTACTGGACGATGAACATGTTCGACGTGCCAGGGCCTCCGCCGTTCAGCGCCTGCACCATCGCGAACTCCTTCATCGAGCCGATGGTCGTGAGCAGCACCACCATGAACGAGGTCGGGCGCAGGAGCGGGAGCGTGACGTGCGCGAACCGCTGCCAGGCGTTCGCCCCGTCGAGCTCGGCGGCCTCCAGGTAGGACTGCGGGACGTTCCGGATCGCGGCGATGAACAGCAGCATGTTGAAGGCCGTGCTCCCCCAGGTGCTCACGATGAGGATGAGGACGAGGGCGAGCGTCGGGTCGGTCTCCCAGCGCAGCGGATCGGCGCCCAGCATCGAGACGACGGCGTTGACCATCCCGAAGTTCTCCCCGAACAGCCACTTCCAGATCACGCCCGCGACGATGGGCGAGATGAGCCACGGGAGGAAGAAGATGACCCGCGCGGCGCCCTTGCCCCGCGCGGCGTGCGAGGTGAGGAGCATCGCGATGCCGAGCGACACGACGTAGTGCGCGGGGACCGACAGCGCCGTGTAGAGCACGGTGCGACCGAGCGACGCGTAGAAGTCGGCGTCGCCGAAAAGGTCGACGTAGTTCTCCAGCCCGACGAAGTCCATCGAGCCGACCCCGCGGTAGTCGGTGAAGGAGTAGAGCAGCCCGAGCGCCCCCGGCCAGACGAAGAAGAGGCAGAACAGGACGACGGCGACCGCGATGAAGGCGAGCGGGGCGACGACATGGCGCGTCGCCCCGCCGCGTCGTCGCTGCCTCCCTCTGCTTCCCACCGGGATGGCGACCGAGGTCTCGAGGCTGAGTCCGTCCTTCGTGCGCGTCGCGGGCGCGGTCATTCCAGGGCACCCAGCTGATCCGTGAACTGGCTCTCGATGTTCGCGATCGCCTCGTCGACGGCGATCTCGCCGTTGAGGTACTTCACGGTCTCGTCGCGCACCGGGTCGCCTTCCGTCGCGACTCCCAGCGCAGCGTACGAGAGCTCCATCTGCTTGATCTCCCCGACGATGTCGGGGGATGCGGCGATGTCGTCGGCGTAGATGGCGAAGGCGTCGGCGTGCGCGGCGTACTCGATGTCGAGTCCGTCGACCGCGGGGATGAACGACGACGTCTCCGAGAGCTCGGTATAGTTCTCCGGCTCGTACAGCCACTCGACGAAGTCGTGCGCCGCCTCCTGCTGCGGTCCGTCGAACACGACGATGCTCGCGGCGTTCCCGAAGTTCGTCGCGCGCTGCGCGTCGACCGGCATGTACACGGACGCCCACTCGAAGTCGGCGATGTTGACGGCGAAGTCGGCGATCTGCCATGACCCCGACAGGTACGACACCACGTCTCCGCTCTTGAAGAGCGCATTGGGGTCGGCGTCCGAGAGCCAGACGGAGCGCGGCATGAAGGAGTCGTCATTGAGGGAGGCGAAGAACTCGAGGGCTCGGGCGGTGTCGTCGTTTGTCGAGAACTCGCCGTCGGCATCCGGCTGGAAGTAATCGGACCCGAACTCGTAGAGGAGCGCCTTGAGGCGATGAGACGACTTGTCCATCACCATCCCGTAGCTCGTCCCCGTGTCCTCCTGCACCTCGCGTACCGCGGCGGCGTACTCGTCCCATGTCCACGGCTCGTCACCCGCGGCGGGATAGGCGACCCCGGCCTCGTCGAACAGGGTCTTGTTGATGAACATCCCCACCGCGGTGATGTCGGAGGGCAGCGAGATGACGTTGCCGTCGTCGTCGAGGTCGGACAGGTCGGTCCGGATCGCGCTGCCGTCGGCGATGTCGGAGAGGTCCGTCGCCGCATCGCGCCAGACCGGGTCGACGCCGCCGACGCGCGCGATCGCCGGGAGATCGTTCGCCTGTGCCGCGTTCTTGAGCTTGGTCGGGAGGTCGGCATTGGCGATGTCGACGATCTCGATCTCGACCCCCGTCTCCTCCTCGTACTTCTCGGCCATGTGCGCGTACCCGCCGCCCTGGTTGGCGTCGCCGGACAGGAAGAACTGGATGGGCGCGTCGGCGTCCGCGCCGGTGCCCGCCGATCCGCATCCACCGAGCGTCAGCGCCATCGCGCCGACCGCGACTGCGCCGACGGCGCTGCGGATCCCCTTGCCTGTGGAGCTCGTCATGGCTTCCTCTCTCCGGCACCCCGGCCGGAACAACCTCGTCGTTGTCACGGCGCATCGCGGTCGATGCGTCGTCGGGAGCGCGTCTTCCATCGATGGAAAGCGCTTGCTACGGTGATGTTAGGACAATAGTCCAAACCCGGCAACCACGACTTCCCACGTTGCACGGGCAGCCGCTCGAAGAGGAGAGGACGCCATGGACTACCGCGACGAGGTCATCGCCGCTGCACGAGAGTCCGCGACGGAGGTCGACCCGCACGCGCTCGCCCACCGCGGACTGATGGAGCGGGTGAAGCTCCTCGTGGGACTCGCGATCCTCGACCTCGCTCCCGCGGCGTCGGCGGCGCCGTTCCTCGATGCGCTCGAGCGCCGGCAGCTGCGATCGGGGCTCTTCGCCGGCGGCGACAACGTCGAGTCGCCTCCCGACTCCGCGTTCACGGCGGGCGACGTCTGCGACGCGCTCGAGATCATCCGCCGCCACCCCTCGGCCGCCCTCGACCCCATCGGCGCCCGGCTCGAGCTCATCGCCGACCATCTCGAGCCTCCCCTGCTCGTCGGCGGCGTGCACACGCCGAACCACCGGTGGGAGATCTCCGCCGCGCTCGCGCGGCTGCACAGGCGCCGCCCCTCGGGTGCCCTCGTCGACCGCATCGACGCGTGGCTCGCCGAGGGCGTCGACATCGACGCCGACGGGATGTACTCCGAGAGGAGCCCGAACTACGCCGCGTTCGTGACCAATCCGTCGCTCACCGTCATCGCCGAGATCCTCGGTCGCCCCGACCTCGACGCGATCGTGCAGCGCAATCTCGCGGCGACCCTGCCGCTCATCCGAGCCGACGGCACCGTCGAGACCGTGCACTCGAGACGACAGGACCAGGGCAGGCGGTTCTCCGCCGCCGCATACATCACCGCGTTCCGCCGGGCGGCGCTGCGCACCGGCGACGGCCGCTTCGCCTGGGCGGCGGAGGTCGCCCGGAGCGAGGGGATCGCGCATCCCGCCACCGCGCTGGCCGAGCTCCTGCTCGAGCCGCAGCTCGCGCAGCCCCTGCCCCGCGCCGTCGCTCCCGTATCCGCCGTGCACCGCTACGCCGCATCGTCGCTCGTCGTCGATCGCTCCGAGGTGCGCACGCTCGTCGTGTACGGGGGCTCCGACCACGCGCGTGCCGGCCGCATCCGCTCAGGACTCGCCAACGACCCGACCTTCCTGCGGCTGCTCGGCGATGACGTGGCCCTCGAGTCCGTGCGCCTGTCGCGCACCTTCTTCGGTCTGGGGCCGTTCCGCGCACAGCGACTCGACGGGATGCGCCTGCAGGAGACGGTCGCCGCGTGGTACTACCAGCCGCTCGGCTCGGCCGGTGCGCTCGACCTGGAGGACGAGGGCAGGTTCTCCGCGGAGATGTCGTTCTCGCGCCGCGCGGCCGACCGAGTCGAGATGACGACGACGATCGACGTGGAGCCGACGACGACGGGCGCGCGGGTCGTCATCGACGTCGCGGGGCCGATCGCGCCCTGGGCGCTCGAGCTCGCGTTCTCGCCGGGCGGCGCCTTCGAGGGACTCGCCGACGACGGGCGGTTCGGGTCGGCGGCGGTCCGCTACCAGCACGGTGGGCAGGCGATCGTCTTCCGCGCCGACGGCGAGAGCGCCGCCGACGCCCCCGCCGCGTACCACCCCGGCGAGGAGTACGCGTATCTCGGCGGCAGCGACGCCGTCGCCGCTCCGCGCGCGTACCTCACCGGCTGGTCGCCAGGGCGGCGAGTCGTGGAGCTGCGCGTGGAGTGAGCCGGACCCACCGCAGGAGATCCGAGGGCACGCCCGCTCAGCGCGGCAGGACGACGCGGGATGGCGCGACGTGCACGACCGGATCTCCTGCGGTGTGTCCGCCGGCGGCGGGGCGAGGGCGCCGCGAGTCAGGCCAGTGCGGCGTCGATCTCGGCGCGCGTGGGCATGGCGGGGGCGGCACCGGGGCGGGTGACGGCGATCGCGGCCGCCGCCGTGGCCGCGCGCACGGCGTCGTCGAGCTCCGCGGCGTCGACGATCCACGCGACGAGCACGCCCACGAACGTGTCGCCCGCCCCCGTCGTGTCGACGGCCTCGACGCGGCGCGCCTCGACGCGCGAGACGATCTCGCCGCCCCGTGCGATGAGCGAGCCGCGGGCGCCGAGCGTCACGATCACGGTGCCTGCGGTCGCGCTCAGCACCCGGGCCGCAGCCTCGACGTCGGTCTCGCCCGACAGGGCGAGCGCCTCGCTCTCGTTCGGCACGAGGATGTCGGCGAGCGGCAGCAGGAGGGCCGCCGCCGGGTCGACAGGCGCGGGAGTGAGGACAGTGCGCACGCCCGCCGCGCGGGCCGCCGACAGCCCCTTCTCGACGAGCGGGAGCGGGCGCTCGAGCTGGACGACCAGGGCCGAGGCCTCCGCGATCGCGGCGGCGTCGCCATCCGCCAGCGCGCTCTCGCCGTTCGCGCCGGCGACGATGACGATGCTGTTCTCCCCGCCGTCGAGCACGCTGACCTGGGCGATTCCGGTCGGCTCGTCGGAGGTGGCGAGCCGGTCGGCCGCGACGCCCTCCGCCTCGAGGAACCCGCGCAGCTCGCGCCCGAACCCGTCATCGCCGACCGCGCCGATGAACACGACGTCCGCCCCGGCACGACGAGCCGCCACGGCCTGGTTGAGGCCCTTGCCGCCGGCACCCGTCGCGAATCCGGTGCCCGCCATCGTCTCACCCGGTTCGGGGAGCCGCGGCTGACGCGTCACGAGGTCCATGTTGGCGCTGCCGAGCACGACGATCTGACTCACCCGACCACGCTACCGTGCCGGGATTCGGACCAGCGGGACAGGTGATGCCGCACGAGCACGACACGCGCACACCCGCCCCCGCCATCCGACAGGCGGCCCGCACCCGAGGCCGACGCCACGTGCCGGGATTCGGACCGGCGGGGCGGCTGATGCCGCACGAGCACGACACGCGCACACCCGCCCCCGCCATCCGACAGGCGGTCCGCCGGATGGCCCGCGCTCGGAGCGGCGCGAGGCCATCCGAAGCACGGGCCTCCCGAACCCGACTCAGCCGGCGAGCACGCCCGCCTCGAGTCGCGCGTACGACGCCTCCATGCCGTCGGCCATGCCGGTGGCGAGGATCATGTCGCGGGTCTCCTGGTCGGGGTACTCGATGAGGAGGGTGATGAGCGTCGCGCCGTCCTCCTCGTAGAGGTTCAGGTCGTTGAGCGTCTCGGGGCCGTCCGTGCCCTGCATCCGCTCGGTCGAGACGGCGCGGCGCGGCGCATCGACGAGGACGGCCTCGCCCTCGAACCCGAACGCCTCGCCGGGGGTGTCGCCGACGGGAGCCCACGACGTGCGGTGCGCGTCGCCAGGGGCGAGGGCGACGACGCACTCCGTCATCTCCCATCCGTCGGGGCCGAGCAGCCACTGCCGCATGAGCTCGGGCTCGTGGTGGGCGCGCCACACGAGATCGCGCGATCCCTCGACCAGCCGCGTGATGCGCACGTGGGTGTCGTCGAGGAGCTCGACCCGCGTGCCCTTGCCCTGCGCGTAGTCGCGGAGATCCTGGAGGACGGCGTCGATCTGGGCCATGGCCATCCGGGTGCCCTCGATGGCGCCCATCTGGATGACCTGTTCGAGCGACTCGATCGAGTCGAAGTAGCTCGTGTTGACCATGCGCGTGCCGTCGGCGGTCTCCTCGAATGCGAAGGTCATGCGCATGGCGGGGAATCCCTCGAGCGGCTTGCCGTCGTCGTCGACGAAGCTGTCGATCACCGCGAAGCCGCGCGGCGCGTCGATCTCGAGGAACTCCCACGAGCCCGACGAGCGCTCGCCGCGCGGGCCGGCCATCGTGTACTGCGCCCTGCCGCCGACCGTGTGGTCGAACGCCGTGAAGGTGGCCGGCCATCCGGGAGGGCCCCAGAACCGCTCCAGCTGACGCGGATCGGCGTAGGCGTTCCAGACGCGCTCGATGGGCGCTGCGAAGTCGGCGATGACGGTCATGGTGAGGTTCTCGGCGTCCGTGAGGACATCGGTGACGGGCATGTCAGTCTCCTGATCCGGTGGGGTCGTTCGGGATGGCCGGTTCGGCCAAGAGGTCGTCGAGGCGCGCGATGCGCGCGCGCCACAGCTGCTCGTATCGGCCCAGGAGGGCCCTGGCGCGCGCGATCATCTCGGGGTTCGCGCGGACGAGCCGCTCGCGCCCCTCCGCGCGCTTGAGGATGAGCCGTGCCTCTTCGAGGACGGCCACGTGCTTCTGGACAGCGGCGAACGACATGTCGTACTCGCCCGCCAGTGCGGAGACCGACTGCTCGCGCTCGATCGTCCGGCGCAGGATGTCACGCCGGGTCGCCGTCGCCAGTGCGTGGAACACACGGTCGATCTCCGTCTCGCTCAACTCCGCTTGTACAACCATTTGGTTGTACGTTAGGGCGAGGGATGGCGGGTGTCAAGAGGGCATGGCGCCCGTCCGCTACAGCGGGTCGGCCCCGCCCAGCAGGCGATCAAGGCCGACGACCAGCGGTCCGATGTACTTCACCACGACTGCCCACACTCTCGAGCTGCCGCTCGACTGCCGACCGCAGGAGCAGCTCGGCGAAGAACCGGCCCTTCGTCACGCCATCCGTGAACGTGTGCACGGCTTTCGCGGCCTCGCTCGCATCCCAGAGGAGCTTGGCGCTCTCAAGCCGCATAGACGTCCTGCGCGCTCTCGAAGGCGGACTTCTTGAAGTACGGATTCCGCACCGCATCAGCCACAACGAGGTCGACGTCACGTCCCGCGATCTCGGCCAGCGCGTCCTTCAGCCCGAGATAGTCGTCCAGGCGATCCTCGCGGTTCGGATGGAAGTCGACCAGGAAGTCCACATCGCTACGTTCCTCGTCGAACCGATCCGTCAGCACCGAGCCGAACACGCGAAGCCGGCGCACGCCGAAACGCTCGCTGACGCGAGCGATCGCCTCGGGGTCGAACTGCACGGCGGTGACCATGCCGTCAGTCTCCCAGATCAGTCGTCTCCCGGCGATACGGCGGATGCATTCACCCGACAGCCACGCCGCCCCACGCACACCACCTCAGTCGGCTGGCCTCCACAGCACGACGTCGGTCTGGCGCCGCACGCGCGTTCCGGCGCGCAGCGTGATGACGGCGCCGGTCGCGCTCGTCGCGAAGACGCGGGCACCGGGGCGCTGATCGCGCTCGGCACGCAGCTCCCCCTCGAGCTCGCGCACGCGGCCGCGCAGCTGCTGCACCTCATCCTCCATCCGGAGGATGCGCTCGATGACGGCGAGGCGCACGCCCTCGGCAGAGAGGCGCGCGACCTCGCGCAGCTGCTCGATGTCGCGTAGCGAGTACCGCCGCGACCCGCCGCGCGTGCGGCCCGGCACGACGAGACCCGTGCGGTCGTACTGCCGCAGCGTCTGCGGGTGCATGGCGGCGAGCTCGGCCGCCGCGGCGATGGGGAAGATCGGCGCATCGGGGTCGATGTCGGCCGGATCGCTCGGGATCGGCATGGGGCTCACCTCCTGTCGGCGTCTCGCGCGGGGTGCGGCTACTGCCGCGCCTTCGCCATCATCTCAGCCCGCGGGTTCTCCCGCGGCTCTGCCTCGCGGTACGCCTCGAGCGCCGCACGAGCCGCGTCGTCGAGGTGCGACGGCACCGCCACCTGCACCTCGGCGAGCAGATCGCCCGTGCCCTTCTGCGACGTGATGCCGCGGCCCTTGACGCGCAGCACGCGCCCCGACGGCGTGCCGGGGGCGACGCGCAGCTTGACCGAGTCGCCGCCGAGCGTCGGGACCTCGATCGTCGCGCCGAACACCGCCTCCGTGAACGTCACGGGCACCGTCAGGCGGATGTTGAGGCCGTCGCGCGTGAAGACGGGATGCGGACGCACCGCCACCTCCACGACGATGTCGCCGTTCTCGCCGCCGTCGGGCGACGGGCGTCCCCGCCCGCGGAGCCGGATCTTCTGGCCATCCGAGACCCCGGCAGGGATCTTGACCTTGAACGGCTTGCCGTCCTCGCCCTGCAGCGAGATCGTCTCGCCCTGCGCGGCGGTCGTGAAGTCGATCGCCGTGCGCGCACGCACATCCGACCCCTTCTGCGGCCCGCCGAACCCGCGGAACCCGCCCGTCGACTGACCGAACCGGCCAGAGCCGAAGCCCCCGCCGCCGCCCGCGGCGCCGCCGAACATGGAGAAGATGTCGTCGAAGTCGCCCGCCGTGCCGCCGCGCTGCTGCGAGAACCGGCTGAAGACGTCGTCGAACCCGCCGCCCGTGCCTCCCGCCGTGAAGCGCGCACCCGAGCCCATGGCCCGCAGCTCGTCGTACTCCTTGCGCTGCTCGGCGTCGGAGAGCACCGAGTACGCCTCGCTGATCTCCTTGAACTTCGCCTCGGCGGCGGCATCACCCGGGTTCGAGTCGGGGTGGTACTTCCGGGCGAGCTTGCGGTAGGTCTTCTTGAGGTCGGCGTCGCTCACGGCCTTGTCGACGCCGAGGACGGCGTAGAAGTCCTTGTCGAACCAGTCCTGACTGGCCATCTGCACCTTCTTCTCGTGCGGGTTGTCTCGGGGAGGCGGTCGGCCCCGCCGTCACGGCGGGGCCGACCGGGATGGTCACTCCGCCGGGACGGCGACGACGACCTTGGCGGGTCGCAGCTCGACCTCGCCCAGGAGGTAGCCGACCTCGACGACCTCGAGCACGGTGCTCTCGGTCGCGCCGGGAACCGGCTGCTGGAAGATCGCCTCGTGGCGCTGCGGGTCGAACGTCTCGCCCGCCTCGCCGAACGCGACGACGCCGAGGCGCTCGGCCACGCCGCGCATCTTCGCGGCGACGGCCGAGAACGGGCTTCCCTCCGCGAGGTCGCCGTGCTTGTCGGCGCGGTCGAGGTCGTCGAGCACGGGCAGGAGGCCCTTCACGGCCTCGCCCTTCGCGCGGGCGATCTCGACCTCGCGCTGCTCCTCGGTGCGCCGCCGGTAGTTGGCGTACTCCGCCTGGAGGCGCTTCAGGTCGTGCAGGAGCTGCGTCTCGTAGTCGCTCTTCTCCGCCTCGACCGCCTCGTCGGTCTGCTCCGCGCCCAGGATGTCGTCGACGGTGAGACCGTCGGCCTCAGCCTGCGCGTCGGGGTCGGAGGCTGCGGCCTCCGACCCGTCGGCGCCCGGCTGGACCTCGTCGTCGCCCCCGGCGGGCTGCTCGAAGTCCTTGTCGGCCATCAGCTCTTCTTCTCGTCCTCGTCGTCGACGACCTCGGCGTCGATGACGTCCTCGTCCGACGAGCCCTGCTCGCCGGCGGGGGCGTCCTGCGGCGCCTGCGCCTGCTCGGCCTGCGCCTGCTGGTAGATCGCCTCGCCCAGCTTCGTCTGGCTCTCGTTGAGCGTGTCGAACGCCGCCTTGACGGCATCGTCGTCATCGCCTGCGAGCGCCGTCTTGAGCGCGTCGACGTCGGCCTTCACGGAGTCCTTGACGTCGGCGGGGAGCTTGTCGTCGTTCTCGGAGATGAGCTTCTCGATCGAGTACGCGAGCGTCTCGGCCTGGTTGCGGACGTCGGCGGCCTCGCGGCGCTTCTTGTCCTCGGCCGCGTGCTCCTCGGCCTCGCGGACCATCCGGTCGATGTCGTCCTTCGAGAGCGACGAACCGCCCGTGATCGTCATCGACTGCTCCTTGCCCGTGCCCTTGTCCTTCGCGGACACGTGCACGATGCCGTTCGCGTCGATGTCGAACGTGACCTCCACCTGCGGGACGCCGCGGGGCGCCGGTGCGATGCCGGTGAGCTCGAACGTGCCGAGCGGCTTGTTGTCGCGCGTGAACTCGCGCTCGCCCTGGAACACCTGGATGGCGACCGACGGCTGGTTGTCGTCGGCCGTCGTGAAGGTCTCGCTGCGCTTGGTCGGGATCGCCGTGTTGCGCTCGATGAGCTTCGTCATGATGCCGCCCTTGGTCTCGATGCCGAGGCTGAGGGGGGTCACGTCGATGAGGAGGACGTCCTTGCGCTCGCCCTTGAGGACGCCCGCCTGGATGGCCGCGCCCACGGCGACGACCTCGTCGGGGTTCACGCCCTTGTTGGGCTCCTGGCCGGTCTCGCTC
This sequence comes from Microbacterium gilvum, assembly GCF_039543865.1. Classification (NCBI taxonomy): domain Bacteria; kingdom Bacillati; phylum Actinomycetota; class Actinomycetes; order Micrococcales; family Microbacteriaceae; genus Microbacterium; species Microbacterium gilvum. Next base: position 169,182 of record NZ_BAABKO010000002.1, read on the forward strand.
TTGACGAGCTCGCTCACGGCGGGCATGCGCGTCGAGCCGCCGACGAGCACGACGTGCGCGATGTCGCCGACCTTGATGCCGGCCTCGCGGATGACGTCCTGGAACGGCTTCTTCGTGCGCTCGAGCAGGTCCTTCGTCAGGTCCTCGAACTTCGCGCGCGTGATCGTCTCGGAGAGCGACACGGGGCCGTTCTCGGTGAGCGAGAGGTACGGCAGGTTGACGCTCGTCGACGTCGAGCTCGAGAGCTCCTTCTTCGCCTGCTCCGCCGCCTCCTTGAGGCGCTGCAGGGCGATCTTGTCGTTCGAGACGTCGACGCCCGTCGAGTCCTTGAACTGCTTGATGAGGTAGTCCACGACGCGCTGGTCCCAGTCGTCGCCGCCGAGGCGGTTGTCGCCCGAGGTGGCGCGGACCTGGATGGTCGAGAAGTCGTCGTCCTTGCCCACCTCGAGGAGGGAGACGTCGAACGTGCCGCCGCCGAGGTCGAAGACGAGGATGAGCTCGTCCTCCTTGCCCTTGTCGAGGCCGTAGGCGAGCGCGGCCGCCGTGGGCTCGTTGATGATGCGCAGCACGTTGAGGCCCGCGATCTCGCCGGCCTCCTTCGTGGCCTGGCGCTCGGCGTCGTTGAAGTACGCGGGCACGGTGATGACGGCGTCGGTGACGGTGTCGCCGAGGTACTGCTCGGCATCGCGCTTGAGCTTCTGGAGGATGCGCGCCGAGATCTCCTGCGGCGTGTACTTCTTGCCGTCGACGTCGAACGTCCAGTTCGTGCCGACGTGGCGCTTGACCGACGCGAGCGTGCGGTCGACGTTCGTCACGGCCTGGCGCTTGGCGGTCTCGCCGACGAGCACCTCGCCGTCCTTCGTGAACGCCACGACCGACGGGGTCGTGCGGAAGCCCTCGGCGTTGGCGATGACCTTGGGCTCGCCGCCCTCGAGGACCGAGACGACGGAGTTCGTCGTCCCGAGGTCGATACCCACAGCACGTGCCATGTTGCTTCTCCTTCTGTTGCTGCCTGAAGTCGTCGCGCGGGTTGAGTCGCGCTGACTCAAGGGTACGACGAAGGCGTCATGCTGTCAAGCGAACTTGATATGAGTCGGCTCAGGTTTGACATCGCCGCAGTCGTCGTCGCCCGTCACAGCGGCACGACGAGCGGGGTGCCCGAGTGCGGATCGGGGATGACCGTGCACGGCAGGCCGAAGACTTGCTCGACCCGCTCCGCGGTGACGACCTCCGCGGGAGCGCCGGCGGCGACGACCTCGCCCGCGCGCATCATGACGATGCGGTCGGCGAAGCGCGCCGCCTGGTTGAGGTCGTGCAGCACGGCCACGACGGTGCGCCCCTCGCCGTGGAGCCGGCGGAACAGCCTCAGCAGCTCGTACTGGTGCGCGATGTCGAGGAACGTCGTCGGCTCGTCGAGCAGCATCGTGGGCGACTCCTGCGCGAGCAGCATCGCGACCCACACCCTCTGCCGCTGCCCGCCCGAGAGCTCGTCCACGAGCCTCCCCGACAGCTCCGTCGTCGCGGTCGCCTCGAGCGCGGCCGTGACGGCGGCCTGGTCGGATGTCGACCACTGGCGCAGGATCGTCTGGTGCGGATGGCGGCCGCGCGCCACGAGGTCGGACACGCGGATGCCGTCGGGGGCGATCGACGTCTGCGGCAGCAGCCCCAGCCGTCGGGCGATCTCTCGCGTGGGCAGCGCCGTGATCGCCTTGCCGTCGAGCAGCACCTCCCCCTGCGTCGGCCGGATGAGTCGCGCGAGCGCACGCAGGAGCGTCGACTTGCCGCACGCATTCGGCCCCACGACGACCGTGAACGATCCGACGGGGATCTCGACGTCGAGGTGCTCGGCGACGGCGCGGCCGTCGTAGCCGAGCGACACGTCGCGCGTGGCGAGCTTCGCCTGCGCTATCGAGGAGAGGGTGGATGGTGCGGAGGTGAGGGTCATCGCCTTCTCGCTTCCTGGATGAGCAGCCAGATGAGGTAGACGCCGCCGAGGCACACCGTGACGAGGCCGACGGGGAGCTGCGACGGCGCGAACAGCCGCTGGGCGAGCACGTCGCTCGCGACGAGGAGGAGCGCGCCCACCGCGGCGGATGCCGTGAGCGTCACGCCGGCCGAGCCGGTCAGACGCCGTGCGATCTGAGGGGCGGCCAGCGCGATGAACGCGATCGGGCCCGCCATCGCCGTGACGACGGCCGTGATGCCGACGCCGACGACGATGAGCGCGACGCGCACGGCGCCCGTGCGCACGCCGAGCGCCGCCGCGGCGTCTTCTCCCAGCTCGAGCAGGTGCATCCGGTCGGCGAGGCAGGCTGCGGCGATCGCGAGCGGCACGATGACGCAGGCCGCCACGGCGACCTGCTCGAACGTCACGGCGTTGAGCGAGCCCGAACCCCAGGCGCTCGCGAGGAGCGCGAGGTTGAGGTCGGCGTTGAGGATGATCCAACTGTTGAGCGAGGAGAGCATCGACGCGATGCCGATCCCGACGATGATGAGCCGGAACCCCTGGAAGCCCCGGCGGAACGCGAGGAGGTACACGACGAGCGCCGTCGCCGCGCCGCCCGCGATGGCGCCCGCCGCGGTGGCCGCGACGCCCGTCCCCACGGTGGTGATGACGAGGAGCGCGCCCGTGTAGGCGCCCGCGTCGAACCCGATGATGTCGGGGCTGCCGAGCGGATTGCGCGTGAGCGACTGGAAGATCGCGCCGCCGACCCCGAGCGCGACGCCGAAGAGGAGGCCTGCGAGCACGCGCGGCAGGCGCCACTCGACGACGACCAGCCGCGCGCGCGGCTCGCCCGTCCCCGCGAGGGCGCCGAGGACCTCGGGCACGCTCAGGGCCGACTCCCCCAGCGTGAGCGCGACCACGCCGACGGCGGCGGCCAGCACGGCCGCCGCCGCCGTGACCGCGGCCGCGCGCACGCCGATGCGGCGCGACGCGATCGGCGTGCGGAGGACGACGACACGGCGCCCGGCGTCGAGGGCGGCGGTCACAACGCGCTCGCATTCCGGCGGCGCACGAGGGCGATCAGCACGGGCGCGCCGATGACCGAGGTCACGATCGACACGGGGAGCTCGCCCGTGGGCAGCACGAGCCGGCCGACGACATCGGCCGCGAGCAGCAGGAGCGGCGCGGCGAAGAGCGTTCCCGCGAGGATCCATCCCTGATGCGGGCCGACCATCCAGCGCACGACGTGCGGCACCATGAGGCCGACGAACGCGACGGGGCCCGCCGCGGCCGTCGCGGCGCCGCAGAGCAGCGTCACGGCGACGATCGACAGGATGCGGGTGAGCACGACGCGCGAGCCGAGCGCCGTGGCGAGGTCGTCGCCGAGCGCGAGCGCGTTGAGCGAGGGCGCGAGGCAGAACGCGATGACGATGCCGGCCGCGAGGAACGGGAGAACCGTGTAGGCGTCGGCGGCGATCGCCGTGAGCGATCCCACGTTCCACGAGCGCATGGAGTCGAACACCCGCGGGTTGAGGAGGCCGATCGCGGCGACGACGCCGCCCATGACGGCCCCGAGCGCGACGCCCGACAGCGTCATCCGCAGCGCATCGGGGGCACGACCTCCGGCCGATCCGATGAGGTAGACGAGCACGGTGGCGACGATCGCGCCGGCGAACGAGAACCAGATGTACCCGCTCGCCGACGCGACGCCGAAGAAGGCCAGTCCCACGACGACGCCGAGGCTCGCCCCCGCGTTGACGCCGAGGATGCCCGGATCGGCGAGGGGGTTGCGCGTGAACCCCTGGATGAGGGCGCCGGCGATGCCGAGGGCGGCCCCGACCGCGAGGCCGACGACGGTGCGGGGGATCCGCATGTCGCGCACGATGGCGCCCGCGTCGCCCTCGCCCGTCACGAGCCCCGCCCAGACCGAATCCGGCCCGATGCGCTGCGATCCGAGCACGATGCTCGCGACGCACACGACAGCGAGGGCCCCGGCGAGGGCGAGCACGACGAGCCCCCGCCTCGCGGTGCTCGCATCGGCGGGCATCGCGTCGGAGGCCGCCTCGTCGAGAGCCGGACCGGCCATCCGATCAGAGCCCCAGCTTCTCGAGCTCGGCCTCGTACGCGTCCTCGATCTCCTCCTGCGGGCGCGACTCGTCGTCCCACATCGCCATGAGGCGGTCGCGGACGGCGTCGTCGAGCGCGTCGTAGCGCTCGCGCCAGGCCTCCGCGTGCTCCGTCCAGTAGCCGATGACCTTGTACGCGTCGGAGGGCAGCTTCAGCCCGTGGCGCAGGTGGCGGCGGACGCCCCGCGTCGCCTTCGTCTCGCCGGCGACCCAGACGTAGCCGGGTCCGGACGGCAGCTCCGAGGCGCGCACGATCTCCTCGATCCGGGTGGGCGCGTGGCCGTTGCCGCCGTGCACCCAGTGCAGCTCGACGCCGTCCGGCACCACGAGGGGGAGCTCGTCGGCGGCGGAGGCGACCTCGACGACGACGCGTGTGCGGACGCCCGCGGGCGCCGTCTCCGCGAGCCGCGCGGCGGCGGGGAGCCCGGTCGCGTCGGCGACGAGCAGCTGCCAGGCGATGCCGGCCGGCGGATCGTACAGGCCCTTGGGGGTGTTGACCCCGACGACGTCGCCCGGCTGTGCGCGCAGCGCCCAGGCCGCCGCGACGCCGCCGTCGTGCACGACGAAGTCGATCGTGAGCTCGCGAGCCTCCTCGTCCCATCCGCGCACCGTGTAGGTGCGCAGAGGGGCGGGCTCGACGCCCTCCGGATAGTCCCAGTAGCCGTTGTCCGTGGGGAACGGCAGCTTCGGCTCCTCGCGGCCCTCCTGGGGGAAGAAGACGCGCAGGTACTCGTCGCCGACCCCGGTCGAGACGAAGCCCTCCAGGCCGTCTCCGCCGAAGACGACCCGCGCCATCCCGGGGCTCAGGCGCTCGACGCGCTGCACGACGACGCGGTGCACGAGGTTCACGGTCATCCGAGCAGCGCCTCCTCGACGACGCTCAGGAAGGCGTCCTGACCGCTGGGCGAGCCGTAGAGCATCTCGTAGTTGAAGCCGTGGATCTCGCCGTTCTGCACGAACGGCAGCGCGTTCCAGAGCGCGTTGCCCGTGAGTGCCTCGTCCGTCTCGACCGCCACGGAGCCGTCTTCGTTCGCCCCCGTGAAGGCGATGTCGACGCCCTCCAGCTGGCCGACCTGCTCGGGGCTGAGCTCGGTGTACTCGTCGCCCGCGGGGAGGCCCTCGTCGGTCGCGTTCATGAGCGGCGACATCTCGAGGCCGAGGTCGGCGAGGACGAGGCACGGCACGCCGTAGCACGACGTCGTCACCTGCCCCTCCCACAGGCCGATGTCGGCGACGACGGGGTGGATGTCGGCGGCGTCCAGCCGCTCGCGGATGTCGGCGACGCGCGCCTCGTACTGGTCGACCCATGCCTGCCATTCGTCCTCGCGCCCGAGGTCGACGGCCGCCTGCGCCGCGACGTCGCGCCAGTCGCCGCCGTCGAACGCGTTGTACGTGTAGGTCGGGGCGATCTTCTGCAGCTGCCCGTCGAGGTCCTCCTCGTAGCCGAGGCCGTTGAGGATGAAGTCGGGCTCGGCCTCGAGCACCGCTTCGAGGTTGAACTCGGGGAAGTTCCCGAAGGTGTCGAGGCCCGCGAGCTCCTCCTGCGGGAAGAAGTCGGGGAACGCGGTGAAGTCGTCGCGGATCGGCTGCGTGCCGGCGAGCTCGAAGCCGAGCGTGATGAGCAGGTCGACGTCGGTCGTGTAGAAGCCGAGGGCGGCCTGCGGCTCGGCCGGCATCTCGATGTCGGCGCCGGTCGGCGTCGTCACGGCGACGGTCGCCGCGTCGTCGGCCTCGGTCGAGGTGGTCGAGCTCGCACACGAGGCGAGCAGGAGGCCCGTCGCGGCGAGCGCGGCGAACGTCAGAGCTGTGGAGCGCATGGTGGTGTCTTCCGGGAGGGTTCGGGGGAGCCGACCGCCTTAAGTAAGGCTTGGCTAACCCAGTATGAACCGGCCGATTGTCGCCATCCGGACAGATCGTGTCGCGCTCAGGCCGAGATGCGCGCGGATCGGCTGCGTGCCGATGCGTACTCCCCCGGCGTCCGGCCGATCTCGCGCCGGAACGCCTGCACGAACGCGCTCGGCGTGGCGTACCCGGCCCGTCGGCTCACGCTCACGACGGTGTGGTCGGCGGCGAGCCACTCGATCGCCCTGCGCATGCGGGCGCGCGTGCGCCACCCGGCGAAGCTCATGCCCGTCTCGGCGACGAAGAGCCGGGAGAGGTTCCGCGCGCTCGCACCCACATGGCGACCCCAGTCCTCGATGGTCCTGTCGTCGGACGGATCGGCGAGGATGGCCTCGGCCACGCGCCGGGTGCGCTCGTCGGAGGGGATAGGCAGGTCGACCGTCGCGACCTCGACGGGCTCGAGCAGTCCGAGCGCGAGCTCCTCGGCGTGCAGGCGGGCGGCGGGCGCGAGGTACGGGGCCGCCTCGAGCCGGTCGAGCAGGGCGCGGACGACCTCGGGGATGACGACGGCCGTCGTCGACGGCGCGACGGGCGCGATCTCGGCCTCCACGAACGTGCAGCGGAACGCCGTGCCGGCGGCCGCGACCACGCGATGCGCCACGCCGGCGGGGATCCAGAGGCCGAGCGCTCCGGGGACGGCGAAGTAGCCGTCGTCGGTCTCGGCGGTGAGGGTTCCCCTGCTGCCCCAGAGCAGCTCGTGGCGAGCCTCGTGGACGTGCTTCTCCCACTCCACGCGATCGGACACGTCGAAGGAGTTCGTGCCGATGCGCCAGACGGGCGGGGCATCCTGTCCGATCTGCGACATCCTCTGTCCACCTGTCGTCTTGTCGTCAAGGTTAGGCGACCCTAAGCTACCACGACGTGCCCACCCTCGTCTCCCCCTGGATCCGCGGACGACGCGGTCTCCTCGCCCGCGCCTCGCTCGGATTCTCGCTGCATCAGGCCTGCGAGGCCGCCGTGCCCATCGCCGTCGGGATCGTCATCGACGTCGCCATCTCGGGCTCGGACCCCGCGGGCCTCGCGATCGGCATCGGCCTGCTGGCGGTCGTCTTCGCGGCGCTGCTGTCGTCGTGGCGGATGGGCGAGCTCGCCGCCATGCGCCTCTACGTCGACATGGACTACGCGGTCCGCCGCGATCTCCTCTCGCGCGCGCTCGACCCTTCCGGCCGCGCACGGCGCGGGGGCGGCGAGGCGCTGTCGCTCCTCACCTCCGACGTGTCAGAGACCGCGTCGGTCGCCTGGATCCTCGGCCGCGCGGCCGCCTTCGCCGTCGCGATCGCGGTCGCGGCGGCGGGTCTCCTCGCAATCTCCGTCCCGCTCGGGATCACGGTGCTCGTCACGACGCCGCTCCTCGCCTTGTCCGTGCACCTCGTCACGCGCCCGCTCGAGCGCCGTTCCGCCGCCGAGCAGGCGGCCCTCGCCGACTCCTCGGCGATCGCGTCGGACCTGCTCACGGGACTGCGCACCGTCAAGGGTCTCGGGGCCGAGGACGAGGCCACCCGCCGGTTCGGGCGCGCGAACGCGGCGACGCTCGCCGCCGCCCTGCGCGCAGGCAGCGCGGAGGGCATGTTCTCGGGGGTCAGCGCGCTGCTCTCCGGCGCCTTCCTGGTCGTGCTGGCGGTGCTGGCGTCGAATGCCGCGCTCGACGGCACGATCACGGTGGGCCAGCTCGTCACGGTGATCGGCCTCGCACAGTTCCTGCAGTGGCCTCTCACCTCGCTCGCCTTCACGGGCGCGGAGCTCGCAACGGTGCGCGCATCGCGCCGCCGCATCGAGGAGTTCGCGTCCGGCGTCGAGACGTCCCCGCACGCCGACGTCGCAGCTCCCCTCGGGGCCGTGCGGATCGTCGGCGCGGACGGGGGGCCGCTCGCCGGCCTCGCCCTCGACATCGCGGCGGGCGAGTTCGTCGGCGTCGACGCCGACGAGGAGCGCGCCCGCGCCCTGGAGGCGCTGCTCGGCGGCGTCGCACCCGCCGCCCACGGCACCGCCCTCGTCGACGGCGAGCCGCTCCTGCGTCCCCCGTCGCCGGGCGTCGCGCGCGTGGTGTCCGCTCCCCATGAGGCGGCCATCCTCACGGGCACGGTCGCCGACAACGTCGGCGTGCGCAGCCGGGATGACATCGCCACCGCCGCGGCGCTCGAAGACGTCCTGGCCGTCGACGGATGGGACAGGGCCGTCGGCGAGCGCGGCCGGCTGCTCTCGGGCGGCCAGCGCCAGCGCGTCGCGCTGGCGAGGGCACTCGCCTCCGACGCGGTCGTGCTCGCCCTGCGCGAGCCGACGACGGCGGTCGACGCCGTGACCGAGTCGCGCATCGCGGCCGGCATCCGCGAGCTGCGCTCCGGGCGCACGACCATCCTCCTCACCCGCAGCCGTGCGCTGCTGGCCGTGTGCGACCGCGTCGTCACGGCCGACGACCTCGTCGGAGAGCCCGCATGAGCCTGCCCCTCGCCACCGCAGACTCCCGCCGCACGCGGCGCGCGCTCGGAGAGCTCGTGCGCGGCCAGGCCGCCGGCTTCGCCGTCGCCGTCGCGGCGCTCGCCGCGGGCGCCGCGGCCGGCGTCGCGAGCCCTCTCGTGCTCGGCGCCGTCGTCGACGCCGTGACCGCGCGCGAGCGCGACGACGTCACCGCGCTCGTCATCGCCCTCGTCGCGGTCGTCATCGTGCAGGCGCTCACGGCGGTCTGGTCGCGCGTCGCGGTCGTCCGCGTCGGCGAGCGCATGCTCGCCCGTCTGCGCGACCGGCTCGTGACGCACGTGCTCCGTCTGCCGGAGCGGCGCGTGGAAGACGCGGGGCGCGGTGAGGTCGTGTCGCGCGTCTCCGGCGATGTCGCGGTCGTCGGCGACACCGTGTCGTCGGTCGTCCCCGGCACGGCGGCGGCCGCCTTCTCGATCGCGGCGGCGGCGGCCGGGCTCGGGGCGATCGACCTGCGGCTGACGCTGGCGGCCTGCGTCGCCGTGCCCATCCAGTGGCTCGCGCTGCGTCGGCACCTGCGGAGGTCCATGCCCGTCTACCGCGCATCGCGGGCCGCAGCGGGCGAGCGATCGCAGCGCATGCTCGAGGCCATCGAGGCGCGCGGGACCCTGACCGCCTTCGGCACGACGCGGATGGCGGAGGAGCGCGTGGACGAGTCGGCCCGCCTCACCGCCGACCTGTCGATGCGCGCGACTCGGCTGAGCGCGCGGTTCTGGGGCCGGCTCAACATGGCGGAGTTCGCAGGGCTCGCCGCGGTCCTCGTCATCGGCTTCGCCCTCGTGCGCAGCGGAGCGGCGAGCATCGGCGCCGCGACGGCCGCCGCCCTGATGTTCCTGAACCTCTTCGGCCCGATGGGCACCGTGCTCGCCGGGTTCGACGACCTGCAGCGCGCCGCGGCGAGCCTCGCGCGACTCGTGGGCGTGCTCGACGAGCCGGTGGAGACGGCGGCGGACGTGAGCGCCGGCGCGCGGGCACCGGTCGGGATCGAGATCTCGGGGCTCAGCCATGCGTACGGCGAACGCGTGGTGCTCGACGACGTGAGCCTGGCCATCCGGCCCGGCGAGCATGTCGCGATCGTCGGCGCGAGCGGTGCAGGCAAGTCGACGCTCGCCGCGCTCGTCTGCGGACGACTCGACGTCGAGCGCGGGTCGGTGCGCTTCACGGGTGCGGCGGCCCCGCGCATCGTGCTCGTCACGCAGGAGAACCACGTCTTCGCAGGCGCGCTCGCCGACGACCTGCGGATGGCCGCGCCCGACGCCGACGACGAGGCGCTCCGTGGAGCGCTCGCGGCAGCGGGGGCGGACGGGTGGGCCGCACGCCTCCCCGACGGGCTCTCGACCGCCGTCGGGGCAGGCGGGCAGGAGCTCACCGAGGTGCGTCGGCAGCAGCTCGCCCTCGCGCGCGTGCGCCTCGTCGACCCCGACGTGCTCGTGCTCGACGAGGCGGCGTCCGAGGCGGGGAGCGCCGACGGCGACGTGCTCGACCGGGCGGCGCTGCGGCTCGCCGCGGGGCGCACGACGCTCACGATCGCGCACCGGCTGGAGCAGGCGCGCGCCGCCGACCGCGTCGTCGTGATGGACGCCGGCCGGGTCGTCGAGGAGGGCACTCACGCGCAGCTGCTCGCGGCGGGCGACGGCTACGCCCGGCTGTGGCGGGCGTACGGCGCGTGAGCGGGCGCTAGTCTCGGCGGGAAGGGGCGCGAGGGGGCGCCACCGCGCGTTCACCGAGGAGGCCTAGCGTGACCGACATGCCCGACTCCGCGCATCCGCCCGCCCCGCCCGCGACAGCCGACAGCGGAGCGCTCCCCGTCATGGGCCTCGACCTCGCCGAGCAGCGCTCCACGACCCGTGGCACGATCTTCGCGTGGGCGCTGTGGGACTGGGCGACGCAGCCCTTCAACACCGTCATCCTCACGTTCATCTTCACGGCGCTCTATCTCACGACCGACGTCTTCCTCGCCCCCGAGGTGCGGGCGCTCGCCGACGACGATCCCGTCAAGGTCGCCGCCATCGCCGACCTCACCTCGGGACTCGGCTGGGGCACGACGATCGCCGGCCTCCTCATCCTCGCCGTCGCTCCCGTCCTGGGTCAGCAGGCGGATGCCGCGGGACGGCAGAAGCTGTGGCTCGGCATCGGCACGGGTGCACTGGCCGCCTGCATGCTCGGCCTGTGGTTCGTCGAACCGGCACCCGCCCTGTTCTGGCTCGGGGTCGCGCTCATCTCGGCGGGCACCGTGTTCGGCGAGATCGCGGCGGTCAACTCCAACGCCATGCTCGTCGGCATCGCGACGTCGAAGACGATCGGCCGCGTCTCCGGACTCGGCTGGGGATTCGGGTACCTCGGCGGCATCGTCGCCCTCGTCCTCGTGATCGTCTTCTACGTCGCCGACTGGTTCGGACTGTCCGAGGAGGGCGGGCTCCCCTTCCGCCTCATCGCCGTCGGCTGCGCGCTGTGGACGATCGCGTTCTCGATCCCGATCTTCCTCAAGGTGCCAGAGCCCTCGCTCGGCCGTCCGGAGCGGCGCGCGGGCTTCCTGCAGTCGTACCGCCTGCTCGTGCGCGATGTCACGGGGCTCTATCGATCGCCTGCGACGCGGCACACGTTCTGGTTCCTCCTGTCGAGCGCCGTCTTCCGCGACGGCCTGGCCGGCGTCTTCACGTTCGGAGCCGTCATCGCCTCGGCCGTCTTCGGCTTCGAGTTCCTCGACCTCGTGATCTTCGGCGTCGCCGCGAACCTCATCGCCGGCATCTCGACGATCGTCGCCGGCCGCCTCGACGACCGGTTCGGGCCGAAGCGCATCATCCTCTTCTCGCTCGCGGCGATGGTCGTCTCGGGGCTCGCCGTCTTCGCCCTCGTCGGCGCGGGCCGCACGGTGTTCTGGATCGGCGGCCTCGCGCTGTGCGTCTTCGTCGGGCCGGCCCAGGCCGCATCGCGCTCGTTCCTCGCGCGCGTCACGCCCGCCGGCCGCGAGGGCGAGATCTTCGGCCTCTACGCGACGACGGGCCGCGCCGCGAGCTGGATGGCCTCGGCCGCGTGGGCGGCCCTCATCGCGATCACGGGGCAGACGGCCTTCGGGATTCTCGGCCTCGTCATCGTGCTCCTCGCCGGCTTCCTCCTGCTGCTCCCGGTCAGGGCGACGCGGTAGCGCGCCCCGCGCCGGACGCATCGCAGGAGATCCAGCGCGAAGCGCGACCAGAGCGCCCGGGATGGCCCGCATCGCGCCCCGTCGGCCGCCGGATCTCCTGCGGCATGTCCGCAGGGCAGCGGGGTAGCGTCGGGGGATGACCCGCTCCTCCCGCCGCCGCATCGTGTTCCTCGACATCGACGGGACGATCCTCGACCACGACGGCACCATCCCCGCCTCGACGATCGCGGCCATCCGCGGCGCACGGGCGAACGGGCACCTCGTGTTCCTCGCGACGGGCCGCACCCCGCTCGAGATCGACGAGAAGGTCACCGACATCGGATTCGACGGCATCGTCGCGGGCGCCGGGGCGTTCGTCGAGCACGACGGCGCCTGGGTCGTCGAGCACCTCATGCCGGAGGACGCCTGCCGCCGCCTGCAGGAGGAGCTCGAGGCGCTCGGGCTCGACTACGTCCTGCAGGGCCGCGAGTACGCCCACCCGACCCCCGGGATGCAGGCGCGCCTGCGGCAGCAGCTCGGCCTCCCCGACGGCGACCCCGGCACGGCCGAGCGCGGGCTCGGCCGCTACCTCGGCGAGATCGCCCCGCTGCGCCACGACCTCACCGCGAAGGCCGTCTTCTCGGGCGACGACCTCGGCGCCTACGACGCCGTCGTGCGGGCGCTCGGCGCGGAGTTCACCGTGATCACGGGAACCATCCCCGGGATGGGCACGGCGAGCGGCGAGGTCTCGATGCCGGGCGTGACGAAGGGCAGTGCCATCGTCGAGCTGCTCGACCGCCTGGACATCGACATCGCCGACGCCGTGGCGATCGGCGACAACAACAACGACCTCGAGATGCTCGAGGCGGTCGGCCTCGGCATCGCCATGGGCAACGGCACGCTCGAAGCCAAGGAGGCGGCCGACGAGGTCACCGATCCCCTCGACGAGGGCGGCCTCGCGAACGCGTTCCGCCGCCACAGCCTGATCTGAGCCCGCGCATCCGGGCCGGCGCATCCGGGCCGGATGCGGGGGCCGCGCACGCTCTCCCGGGAAGAAGCACGCCGCGGCACGCGTTGGCTCCGGCATGAGCGGAGCGACGAACACGTGACCGGCGGCGATCCGCACGCCCTCGAGCACCTGCTGGCGACGCTCGACTGGCGGCTCGTCGAGGCGAGCCGCCCGGAGATCGACGCCGGCGGACGTCTCGCCCTCCCTGCGGGCGAGACGCTGCTCGTCTACGTCGCCGCCGGCTCGGCGACAGCGGAGGGCGGGAGCCGCGTCGGCTGCGCCGTCGCCGAGGATGCGCAGCTGCACCCGGCGCCCGACAGCGCGCTCGTCGAGGGCGACGCCCTCATCGCGATGGGCCGCGCGGACGTGCGGTTGGAGAGCTCGGCGGGCGCTTCGCTCGTCATGGCGCGGCTGCGCGACGCGTCGGCCGCCGCGCATCTGCTCGACGTCATCCCCGACGTCGTGTCGGTCTACGGCTTCGCGGCGCTGGAGCCGACGGCCGCCGCCCTCGCCGCGACCCTCGGCCCCGGCACGACGCCGCGCTCCGGCGACCCCGTCATCTGCGGGCTGATGGCGACGACGGTCGTGCTCGCGCTGCTGCGCGCGTGGACCGAGGCGGGCTGCGCCCCCGCCGGATGGCCCGCGCGCTCCTCCGATCCGCACCTCGCCCACGTGCTCGAGGCCATCCACCGCGACCCCGGCCGCAGCTGGACGCTCGATGCGCTCGCCGCGATGGCGACGATGTCGCGGACCGTGTTCGCCGAGCGCTTCCGCGCCGCGACGGGGGCGGCTCCCCTCGGCTATGTGACGGGCGTGCGGATGGCCGCGGCGAAGGCGCTGCTCGCCGGCGCGACCGTGTCGGAGACGTCGCGCGCGCTCGGCTACGGCTCGGACGAGGGCTTCAGCCGCGCGTTCCGCCGCCACACGGGGATGACCCCGACGGCGTGGCGGGCCGGCGCGGTCGTCTGACGGCCCGAGACGGCAGCGCCGGGCGCGCGCGTCGTCAGCGCCTGCCGGCGATCCCGAAGAGCGTCGCGCCGACCGCGACGGCCGCGATGCCCGTGAGGTAGGCGGCCTGCACGCCGGCGGCGTCGACGAGCAGCCCGCCGACGGCCGCGGCGAGCATGATCGCGAGCTGGAAGCCCGCCACGACGAGACCGCCCCCTGCCTCGAGCCGGTCCGGCAGTCGCCGTCCGATCCAGGCGTTCAGCACGATGAGCCACGCGGCGAAGGCGGCGCCCCACACGACCACGGCGGCCCCGACGACGCCGAGCGACGTCGGCCACACGACGACCGCGACGATCGGGAGCCCGACGAGCACGGGGACGACGGCCGACAGCAGGGCCAGGTGGCGGTCGACGATCGCCCCCGTCACGATGTTGCCGACGAGGCCGCCCACGCCGAAGAGCGCGAGCAGGACGACGATCGACCCCTCGGCCAGCGGTTCGCCATCCTGCTGGATGCGCTCGAGCGCGAGCCGGATGTAGGTGTACGCCGTGAAGTGCCCGAAGACGGTCAGAACATGGCCGGAGAGCCCGAGCCCGATGCCGGGTCGGCGGAGCGTGCTCGCGAGGATCCCCAGGCTCGCCGCGCTCTCGGACGGCACGCGCGGCAGCAGCAGGCGCACGGCGACGCCCACCGCCGCCGTCACGACGGCGGCGCCGGCGAACACGGCACGCCAGTCGGCGATCGTCGAGAGCAGGACGCCGAGCGGCACGCCGAGCACCGTAGCGAGCGACGTCCCGGCGGTCGTGAACATCACGGCGCGCCCCAGCCGCTCCGGCCCGGCGATCCGCGCCGACACCGTGAGCGACATCGCCCAGAAGCCGCTCAGCGCTGCCCCCAGCAGCACGCGCGAGGCGAGCACGATCGCGAGCGACGGCGCGATCGCGACGAGGAGGTTCGACGCGGCTGCCGCGAAGGCGAGCCACACGAGGAGCGTGCGGCGGTCGAGCCTCGGCACGAGCAGGCCGATCGTCGGCGCCACGAGGAAGCCGACGAGGGCCGTCACCGTGACGGCCTGCCCGGCCTGTCCCGGTGTGACGCCGAGGTCGCGGGCGAACTCCGTGAGCACGCCGTTGGGCAGGAACTCCGCGGTGACGAGCAGGAAGCTCGTGAGCATCATGACGACGAGCGCCGCGGAGCGGAAGCGGGGCCGGGCGGGCGCGGGAGCCGTCAGGGAGAGCGTGTCGGTCATGACGGAGGTCAACGCCCCCGCGGCGCGTTCCTTCCGACGCGACGTCCGGACCATCCGACCGATCGTCCGGGAGCCCGATCGACCGGCCGCTCGGGGCATGGGCAGAACTCCCCATGCGCGAAACGCCGCAGGACATTCCTGTGTAACACCTGGGTGCCTAGGTTCGGATCATCCGCCCGCTCGGCGAGGTCGCCGTGCGGGTTCCGGGCGCCGGCCGACCGCCGGCGCGACGACATCCCTCGGAGGAACAGTGAAGTCACGCACCGCATGCGCCCTGGGAGCAGCGATCCTGCTCGCTGGCGCGTTCGTCCCGACCGCCGCCACCGCGGCACCCGGCGCGGCGGAGGAGACCCCGCCGCTCGACGCCGCCGCCACCGCGCAGGAGGACAACCGGCCCGACCCCCTCGCCGAGAAGCGCACGGAGGAGAAGCAGCAGGCCGCCGAGCTCGTCGCGACCGGGCAGGCCGACATCCAGCAGCGCGGGTCCGGCAAGAGCAAGACGCGCGTCGTCGAGATCGCGCCGGGCGACTACGTCGAGTACGGCGTCCAGGAGACCGCCCAGCTGTTCTCGATCCTCGTCGAGTTCGGCGACGAGGCCGACACGCGCTTCCCCGACGCCCCCGCGTCGGGACCGCTGCACAACGAGATCCCCGCGCCCGCCGAGGGCGACAACTCCACCTACTGGGAGGAGGACTTCTCGCGCGAGCACTTCCTCGAGATGTTCTTCACCGGCCTCGAGGACCAGGGCGGCGAGTCGTTCGCGGGCGTCTACGACGAGATGTCGTCCGGCCGCTTCGATCTGCAGGGCGACGTGTCGGATTGGGTCACGGTGCCGTACGCGGAGGCCTCGTACGGCCAGACGGAGTCGCAGGACGACATGACGCGCTTCATCCAGGACTCTGCCGACGCCTGGTACGACGCCCAGGTGGCCGCCGGCCTGACGCAGGACGAGATCGTCGCGGAGCTGCAGCAGTACGACGTCTGGGACCGCTACGACCTCGACGGCGACGGCATCTCGAACGAGCCGGACGGCTACATCGACCACTTCCAGGCCATCCACGCAGGAGAGGGCGAGGAGGCCGGAGCACCCGAGTGGGCGATCTGGTCACACCGCTGGGCCGTCGGCCAGTCGGGCCTCGGCACGGAGGGACCGGCCGACTACGCCAAGGTCGGCGGCGTGCGCATCGGCGACACCGACATCTGGATCCGCGACTACACGACGGAGCCCGAGAACGGCGGCCTCGGGGTGTTCGCGCACGAGTTCGGCCACGATCTCGGACTGCCCGACTACTACGACACCGACGGCGGCGAGAACGGCACCGCGTTCTGGACGCTCATGAGCTCCGGCTCGTGGCTCGGCCACGGCGACGGCGCGATCGGTACGACGCCCAACCACATGGGCGCGACCGAGAAGCTCTTCCTCGGTTGGCTCGACTACGCCACGGTCGACGCCGGCACGTCGGCGACGATCGACCTCGGACCGTCGTTCCACGCGACGACGCGCCCGCAGGCGGTCATCGTCAACCTGCCGGACGGCGAGGAGTTCATCGAGACGGGGCCCGCGGCATCCGGGACGAAGTACTTCTTCTCCGGCAGCGGAGACGGCCTCGACACGACCGTGACGAGCCCGGTCTTCACGGTTCCCGCGGACGGCGCGCTGACGGCGCAGGTGTCGTACGACATCGAGGCGGAGTGGGACTACGCGTACGCCGAGATCACGACCGACGGCGGCGCCACCTGGACGGCGCTCGCGACCGACCACTCGACGACGGACGACCCGAACGGGGCGAACCTCGGCAACGGCATCACGGGGGCGACCGACGGTTGGGCGCCGCTCTCGGCCGACCTGTCGGCCTACGCCGGCGCCGACGCGCAGATCCGCTTCCGGTACGTCACGGACGGCGCCGTGTCGAACCCCGGGTTCCAGGTCGACGACATCGCCGTGGGTGACGCCCTCGCGACGGACGTCGAGGACGACGGCGCGGGCTGGACGCTCGACGGCTTCGTGCTGATCGACGGCGGCGGATACACGGTGCCCTACACGCACTACTACATCGCCGAGAACCGCGCGTACGGCGGGTACGACCTCACGCTCGCGGAGGGTCCGTACAACTTCGGCTGGTCGACGTCGGCGCCGAACACCGTCGAGCACTACCGCTACCAGGACGGACTTCTCATCTGGTACGCGAACTCGCTCTACGCCGACAACAACGTCTCCGCCCACCCGGGCGGCGGCGAGGCGCTCCCCGTCGACGCCCGTGCGGCGGCTCTGACGTGGTCGGACGGCACGGTCGCCCGCAACCGCATCCAGTCGTTCGACGCGACGTTCGGCCTCGACAAGACCGACAAGCTGTCGCTGCACCGCGAGACGGAGGCGGGCATGACGACGCTCACGGTCGGCAAGCAGAAGCCGGTCGCGGTGTTCGACGACACCGACCCGTACGCGTACTACGACGAGAGCAACCCGCAGAACTCCGTCATCGTCGGCGGCACGGGCACGACCATCCAGGTCGTGAAGGCCGACGCGAAGGCCGGAACCATGCGCATCGCGGTGACCGCCGGGGAGTGATCCCGGCGTGACCCGGAACGCCGGGCGGCCGCTTCGGCCGCCCGGCGTTCCGTGTTGCGCGGGATGGCGGGGGCGGGCGGGCAGCACGGGCGCGGGGCGGGCGTGCACACCGCAGGAGATCCGCGCTCGGCGCAGCCGGTCTGGCACGCGACTCTGCGGATGGCACCCCGTGCGATGGAGGGATCTCCTGCGCTGCATCCGCGGGGCGGGGCGCGCCGGGGGCGGGCCCCGCTCAGGGGGTGGGCGGTCGCTGCGGCCACGCGTCGGCGAGGCGGGTCAGCAGCGCGGCGAGCTGCTCGCGCTCGGCGTCGGTGAATCCCCCGAGAGCCTCCTCCACCGCGTCGGCGCGGGCGCCGCGGGTGCGGGTGGCGAGAGACCTCCCCTCGTCCGTGAGGACGATGAGCGTGCGGCGGGCGTCGTCGGGGTCGGCCTCGCGCCGAGCGTGCCCGGTCTCCACGACGGCGGTCACGAGGCGGCTCGCCCGCGGCTGGTCGACGCCGAGACGCTCGGCGATCTGCCCGACCGACAGCGGCGCATCCGCCGACACGAGCACCTCGAGCAATCGCATCCGCGCCACCGAGCGGCCGAACGGCCCGTGCGGATGGTCGCCATGGGGCCCGTGCGGATGGCCGTGTCCGTGCGCGAACGGGCCGCGTCCATCGGCCCCGGGGAACGGAGCCGCGCCATCCGGCCGGCGCCCCTCGAAGCCCGGGGGTCGCCCGAACGGGCCCTCGCCCCCTCGGCGCCCGAGACGCAGGCGTGCGAGGGCGGCGGCGATGCGGGCGGCGGGCGCGTCGGACATGGAATCCAAAATACATGACATTTGACATGCACCGATCTTGCATGTCATCATGCATACATGTCATCTGACATATGAAGCGGATCGATCCGCCGGTGCCGACAGGGCGCCACCGATCCGCGACGAGAGGATCACCATGACCACCGACACGAACACACCCGACACACCCGACACACCCGACACACCCGACGTCCCCGACACCGACCGCACCGCGCGCCGCCCGCTCGGGTTCTGGCTCACGGCCGCCGACGCCGTGCTCGCCCGGGAGATCGACGACGCCTTGGCGTCCGAGCACGTCGACCGCCGCGACTGGCGTCTGCTGAACGCGCTCGCCGGAACCGTCGACGCCCCGGGTCTCCACGACCGTCTCGCACGCAAGCCGCATCGGGTCGCGCGTCTCGCCGACCGCGGATGGACCGCGCTCGAGGACGGGGAGTGGACGCTCACCGACGACGGACGCGCCGCCCTCGCCCGCATGACGACGGCGGTCGCCGCCGTGCGCGAGCGCGTCGCGGCGGCCGTGCCCGCCGACGACCTCGCCACGACGATCGCCTCACTCGAGTCGATCGCACGCGCACTCGGATGGGAGGAGGGCGCGCCGCTCCCCCGCCGTGGGAAGCGCGCAGGACGAGCCGAGCCCCGCGGCCGGCGCCGCGGCGTCGAGCCGGAGGCGCACGGTGCCTGGCCGGTGCGCGGCCACGGGTTCGGGCCGGGGCACGGGCGCACGTTCGGACCGGGGCACGGGCACGGGCGCGACCACGGGTTCGGGCGCGGCTTCGGGCCGGACGGACACGGCATCGGGCAGGGCCACGGGCGCGACATCGGGCAGGGCCACGGGCACGGGCGCGACTTCGGGCCGGACCACGGGCGCGACTTCGGGCAGGGCCACGGGCGCGAGTTCGGGCCGGACCACGCGCGCGAGTTCGGGCCGGGCCACGGGCGCGAGCGCGAGTTCGGGCCGGGCAACGGGCACGCGCGCGACCACGGGTTCCGGACGGACGGCCGCGGCTTCGGGCCGGACGACCGCCACGGGTTCGACCCGCACCGAGGCCACGGTCACGACCGGGGAGGGCGACGTCGGCGCGACGTCGCCACGGGCCCCCGGCATGGCGCGGGGATGGGCCAGGGCGATCACCGCCGCCACGGCTTCGACCCGGACCAGAACCACGACCGCTGCGTCGGCCCGGACCGCCGGCACGGCGCCGGCATGGCCCAGGGCGACCACCGCCGCCACGGCTTCGGACGACCCCACCGCCGCGACGACGCCGCGTGACCAGCTGCTCGCGTCGCACGATCTGCCCTCCCGAGCAGCAGGACGTGCGACGGGCAGCACCCTCCGCGTCCGGCGGCGGCGTTCGAACGTCGCCGCCGGGCATTCGCACATCCCTCCAGGCATTCCGCGCGGTGCATACCTTCCCCTCCGCGGTCTGTGCACAGCCTCTGCCCGCGCGATCACGGCCCTGCCGTCTCGCCCCTCCACAGCGTCTCCACACTGCGTACAGCGCTCTGCACACCTTCTCCACATGGTTATCCACAGGCTGGGGAGAAGCCCGGGAGGCGTATGCGCGGCGGGCATTCGAACGCACGCCGTAGGCTCGCCCCGTGAGCTTCGCCGAGACGTGCCCGTGCGGCAGCGGCCGCCCCTATCCGAGCTGCTGCGGCGCGCTCCACAGCGGCGCGCGGGTCGCCGCGACGCCGGAGGAGCTCATGCGCTCCCGGTACGCCGCCTTCGCCCGCGGCGACGCCGACTACCTCGTGCGCACGTGGCATCCGCGCACACGCCCTGGCGAGCTCGATCTGCGCGACAACCCCGTGTGGACGGGTCTCGAGATCGTCGAGGCGAGCGGAGACGAGGTCGCGTTCGTCGCGCATTTCACGACGGCAGATGGCCCCGGATCCCTCTCCGAGCGATCGCGTTTCACCCGGCGCGGCGGCCGTTGGGTCTACGTCGACGGCGACGTCGCGTAGCCCTCACGCCGTGCGTGGGCGGAATCCGCCGCCGACGTGCCGCCGAACCGGCCGAAACCGCCCACACGCGATCTGGATGATCGCTACCCTGCGGCGGCGTAGCGGGTCGCCGCCTCCGCGACCTGCAGCTGGTAGTCGTCGGTGTCGTTGTACGAGCGGATGGCCGCGATCCAGGCGTCCGATCCCTCGAGCGTGCCGCGCGCCTGGCAGAGGTAGCGGGCGGCGGTGAGCGCGACGTCGTCGATGTCGTGCGGATCGACGACGCCGTCGCCGTCTCCGTCGACGCCCCAGATCGCCCAGGTCTCGGGGATGAACTGCATCGGCCCGACAGCTCGGTCCCACATCGTGTCGCCGTCGAGCGATCCGCCGTCGGTGTCGGGGATGGCCATGGTCTCGTTCGTCCCGTCGAGCGGGATGCCGACGATCCCCGGGCGCGCGACGCCGTCGGCGTCGATCGCGCCGCCGAGCAGGGTGCCGTGATGGCTCTCGACCCATCCGATGCCCGCGAGCGTGTTCCAGCCGACGGCGCAGCCGTAGCGCGTCCGCGCGGCCAGGTCGGCGGCCGCGTATGCCGAGAGCGCGCGCTCGGGGATGCCCGTGGCGGCGGCCACGCGCACGACCCATTCGGCGTCGACCACGGCGGCGGCCGTCGCGGTGTCCGCCGAGGTGGGGGTCTCCTCGGCGGAGAGCGGTGCGGCGGGCTCGGCTGCGGTGACCGCCGGGCTCGGCGGGGCGGGCGGCTGCCCCGGCTGCAGCGCAAGGGCGAGGAGCCCGCCGATGACGCCGAGCGCGACTACGCCGCTCACGGCCGAGACGGCGATCTGCGCGCCGTTCCGCCGCGCCGTCCGCCTCCTCCGTCCCATCCGCTCAGCCTGCCCGATGCGCCTGACCGTCTGCCCCGCGGAGGGCACGGAGGACACAGCGCAGGAGATCCACACACCCCCGAGGCGGGCACGCCGGAGACAGCGCAGGACATCCGCACACCCCCGCGACAGGCGCCCGCACCATCCGGGCAGAGGCCGCGGGCCGGGGCTCAGGATCTCCTGCACTGTGTCCACCTCCGCACGGGCTCCACCACCTGCACAGGCTCCACCTCCTGCACTGTGTCCACCGCCCGCCAGGATCCACCGCCTGCACAGGCTCAACCTCCTGCGCGGTGTCCGCCTCCCGCCCGCTCTGCCGGGAGTCAGCTCACCGCCGTGACGGTGACGAGCGCGCGATAGTCTCCGGCCGGCACGTCGGCGTCGATCCGCAGCGCGAGCGCCGCGCCGAGCTCGGCGCTCGCGGGTCCGGTCGACACGGCGAGCGTGCGCGGCTCCGCGAGCCCCGAGGCCGCCGGGCCTGCGACGACCGCCGCGCTCTCCGACACCGCCGTCGGCGTCCACGACAGCGCGTCGGCCGCGAACGACGCGGCGCCCGACTCGAAGTCGCTCACGCTCGCCGACACCGTCCATCCCGCCGCCGTCGTGCGGGTGTCGTCAACGACGACCGTGTTGAGCGACCCGGATGCCGTGAACGAGTCCCCCTCCTGCGTCGCCGTGCCGAGGTGCGCACCCTGGCCGGGTGACCACGACCACGAGAACGAGCCGCCCGGAGTCGCCCCGTCGGGGAGCGTCACGACCACCTCACCCGCCGACGGCGCGCCCACCGTGAGCGCGGCCGGCTCGGTGAGCGCCTCTCCCGCGACGTTGACGAGCCGGGCGCGGAACAGCGCGCCGTCGGCGCCGCCCGTGACCCGCAGCGTCGCGCCGTCCACGGCGTAGACGTCCGAGTCGACGATGTCGACCCATCCGCCGCCTTCGGCCCGCTGCCAGGTCACCGCGGGTTCAGGTGCGCCGAGCGACGACACCGAGAAGACCGCCGTCGCCCCGGCCGCGACGGCCTGCGGCTGCGGATGCGCCGTCACGCGCGGAGCGGCGACCACCTCGACGGAGAGCTCGACCGCGTCCGACACGACGTCGCCCGCATCGCTGCGCGCGATGAGCCGGTAGCCGGCGCCCGCGAGCGCCTCGCCCGCCTGCACCGTCAGCCTCGACGTCGTCGCGCCCGCGTGGGTGCCGTCGTCGGCGACATCGCGCCATCCCGACGCCGTCGACGTCTGCCATTGCAGGGCGTCGGCGCCCTCCACCTCGGCGGAGAACACGACGGCGGCGGGCTCGGCAGGTCCGGGGGAGCCGTCGTCGAGATAGTCGGTCGCGGTGAGCACGGCCGTCTGCGACATCGGCTGCGACGCGAACGTCGGGGCCGCCTGCCAGTCGTAGACGTACGCAGTCCGGTACGTCTTCTGCGCGAGGTACTGCTCGACGGTGAGGAGGTTGGCGTTCGTGACGGCCGTGGGGTACGAGGTGCCGGCCGGCGACGGCACCGTGATGAAGACGCGGTCGCCGACGGCCGCGACCGAGGTCGGCACGCCGACGCCCTCGCCGACGACGAGCTCGGCGCGCAGGGGCAGCACGCCGTCGGCCCGGTCGCGGCCGTCGAACGCCTGCACGAGCTTCGATGCCGAGTTCACGACGTAGACGCGGCCAGCGCCGTCGATCGAGAGCGCCGTGGCATAGGCGGGAAGCGGGGTGTGCGCCACGACGGCGCCGCCCTCGACCGTGGCGATCCAGCTGCCGCCGGCGGTGAGCGACTCGTTGACGATCGCGTGCACGGTGCCCGTCTCCGCATCCCGCACGATGCCGGCCGCCCTGTCGGTGTCGGCAGCTGTCGTCGTGAGGGTCACGGCGCGATCGCGATGCACGACGGGCACCCCTGCCCGCAGGCCCGTGACGGGGTAGAGCTCACGGGTGCCCGCGGTCGACCCGGCGTCGTAGATCCACGCCTCACCCGTCGACCGGTCGACCGAGAGGTAGCGTGCTCCGACCCCGGTGAGCTCGGACAGCAGATGCTCCTGCGTCCAGGCGCCGTCGACGCGCGTGAACGTGAAGAGGCCCTTCGCCGCGTCGAGGAAGAACAGGCGTCCGCCGGACGGGTCGACATCGACGGTCGCATACGAGGGCGATGCCGACATGCCCGTCAGCACCTGCACCGCGCCGTCGGCCGTCGGCGGGATCACGACGAGCCCGTGGTTCGCGATGTGCGCGAACACCTCCCCCGTCGCGGTGTCGAGGGCCGCGGTGTAGAGCATGTAGGCGGGGTTCGCACCGACCGATGCGGTGCGCCCCTCGGTGAGGTCGAACTGCGCGCGGACGTCTCCCGTCGCCGCTTCGACGATCGTCGCGGTGACCTCGCCCTGGTCGGGGTGGGGGATGCGCGTGGTCGCCGCGATGCAGTCGGCGTAGACGCCGACGTTGTGGGCGCGGCACTGCGAGTAGACAGAGGGGCTGTAGCCCGTGGCGATGATCGTCACGGTGCCGCGCGCCTCGTCCGCGACGACGTGCACGGGTTTCACGCCGCCTTCGACCTCGCCGGCCGGCATCAGCGACGCGGTTCCCGGTTCGGCCCAGTCCTCGCCCTCGCCGTCCGCCTCCCAGTCGCCCGTGAGGCTCAGCGAGACGGGATCGAGCACGGCGCCCGCCCCGTAGAACCCTCCGAAGGCGGCGGCCCCCGTCGCCGTGAGGGTCGTCGGGATGCCGTTCCAGTCGAGCGTGCCCGCTCCGACGACGCGGTCGCCGCGGGTGGCGTCGAGCGTCGCGAGGTCGACGCGCCCGTAGTCCACGGTCTCCCCCGTGGTCTTGTTGCTCGTCACGTCGGCGCGCAGCGTCGCCGAGCCGTCGGCCGCGATGCGCGCCTCGATGTCGGCGATGCGCAGGTCGAGCACGCCGTCGTGCCCCGTGAAATGCACGGCGCCCGTGGTCGCGACCACGACCTCCCCCGAGGAGGCGTCGTAGGACGCGTTCGACGAGGGCCAGCGGTAGGTGCCGTCGGCGTTCTGCGTCACGCCGCCCTCGAGCGTCGCGCTGCCGTGCGCGGTGCCGGTGATGTACGTGCGGAAGCTCGCCTTGACGCCCCAGTCGAGGAAGGCGCCGCCCTGCGCGGAGGCGAGGTTCGAGACGCCGACGACGGCGCCGAGCGCGAGGAGAGGAACGACGAGGGCCGCGAGCAGGCGGCGCGGGCGACGGCGGATGGCCATGGGCGGGGTGCTCTCTGGTCGGGTGGAGCGCGAGGGAAGGAGGGGAGAGAGGAGGGGAGGGCGCCGTGGGGCGCCCTCCCCGGACGATCAGCCGAAGTAGACGGGGATCTTGTTGTCGTTGCCGCGATCCCAAGAACCGTGGGCGCTCAGCGTGTAGACGAAGCAGTCGACGCGGCCCGCGGTCGTGTCGGTCGGACCGCTCGTGCACGTGAACGAGTTCGCGTCTCCATCCGAGAACGTCGACTGCACGGTCAGGGCCAGGCCGTCGAAGTCGCCCGCGGTCGTGAGCTCCCACTCGTCAGAGGCGGTCGCGTCGGCGCCGTTGTGCACCCAGAACTGGCCGCCCGCGTGCGACGCGAACGTGCTCGCCTCGAGGTAGACGTCCTCGATCTCGACGTCGGGCCCGAAGGCGACGTAGATGCCGGCGTCGGAGAACAGCCATCCCGCCCAGGCGGGGTTGTAGTCGAAGCCCTCGCCCGAGATCTCGATCGTGTGGCTTCCGGAGCCGCCGGTGTAGATGGCGGCCGGCGACGAGCCGGCGCCGTTGTCGATGTGCAGCGGCACGATCGCCGCCGACGCGCTCAGCGGGGCGACGGCGAGGAGCGCGAGCGTCGCGCCCGTGGCCGCTGCCGCCTGGAGTGCGCGCTTCGCGCGCGGGGTGATGACAGTCATTTCCCTGATGCCTTTCGGTATCGTCGGGAGAACGCCGGTCGGCGCTCTCTTCCAGCGCGGCGCCGTCTTCACGGCGCCGTTCTCGAGGCCGCCGGCGCGCCGGGGCGAGTCCCTTTCCACTGAGCTCGCCCCGGCACCCCTTCCGGGGCGCGGCCGACGTCGTCGAGCGACGGACGGCTCCGCGCGGACGCGGAGCCGAGGTCTCACATCCGCGGCTCCTCTCGGCGTGCGCGGGAGCGACGGACGAGCACGAGCGCGAGCACGACGCCGGCGACGACGAGGACGAGGAGTCCGCACAGCGTCCACGAGACGGCGGGTGTCGAGAGCTCGACGGTGACGGCGGCGAGGGGCTGCGCTCCGAGCCCCACCGCGGCGGGGGCGAGGGTGACGGCCCCGCTCAGCCATCCCATGGCGGGCACGTCGGCCAGCACGCGCTCGACGACGATGACGGAGCCGGGCACCACCTCCGGCGTCGTCTGGGCGCCGAGCGCCACGGCGCCCACGCCGAGCGGTCCCGCGAGGGCGACGGCGTCGTCGGCGAGCACGCGCGTGTTGCCGGTGTTCTCGAGGCGGTAGGTGACGGTGACGGTGCCGCCGGCGAACGGGTTCCAGGAGGGGGCGAACACCGCCTGCGCGTCGACGACCTCCGCGGAGGGGGCGAGCTCGCCCGCGACGCGCAGGTTGATGCGGATGCCGAGGCGGCGGTCGACGGCGAGCGGCTCGCCGTCGGTGCGGGTGACGAGCGAGGTGACCACGCCGGCCGGGTGGTCGCCGGGAGACGCGTCCGTCGGCACCGTGACGGTGAAGGGCACCTCGGCCGACTCGCCCGGCGCGAGCACGATCTCGGAGACGTCGAGGGCGATCCAGGCGCCGGAGTCCTCGAGCGGCTCGTCGGCGAGACGCAGGTCGAGCACCCCCTCGGCCGTCGTGTAGGCGTCGGCGGCGTATACGCCGAGTGCGAGCGACTCGGTCCCCGTGTTGCGCACCACCATCGCGTCTTCGACGACGGCGCCGGGATCGACCTCGTAGTCGAAGTTGGCGCGGTCTTCGGCGCCGCCGGGTTCGACGCCCCAGGCGACTCCCTCGGATGCGGACGCCGCCGCGACGGGGGATGCGGACGCCGCCTCGGCGGCAGGTGCGGCCGCCGCCGGTGCGGCGACGGCGAGCGGGAGGGCGACGGCGACGGCGAGCGCGGCGGTCGCGGAGCGGGTTCGGATCATGGCTCCGGGTTCAGACGGGGTGTCCCCCCGGCGCGGAAGTCCTCTTCCACGCCGGGGGAGGCGGTGGTGGGAGTCAGCTCAGGGCTGTGACAGTGACGGTGGCGGCGTAGTCGCCGGCCGGGGTGTCGTTGGGGACGGACAGCGAGAGCTCGGCGTCGACCTCGGCGCTGGCGGCCGCGGTCGACGAGGCGAGCACGGTCGACGAGCTGAGATCGCTCGCGGCCGCTCCCGGCGTGACGGCCGAGCTCGCGGACGTGACCGACGGCGTCCAGCTGAGGTTCTCGGCCCCGAACGAGCCGGCGCCCGACGTGAAGTCGCTCACGCTCGCCGAGATCGACCAGTCGTACGGCTCCGATCCGCCGGCGCGCGTGTCGGTGACGACGATGGTGTTGAGCGCACCCGTCGCGACGAAGCTGTCGTCCTGCTCGACCGCGGTGCCGAGGCTCGCGGCGTCGCCGCTGCCCCATGCCCACGAGAACGCCCCGCTCGGCTCGGTCGGGGTCGTCGTCTCGGGCACGGTGACGGTGATCTCGTCCTCGCCCGCCGGCTCGACGGGCGTCTCGCCCGCGCCCTCGATCGTGGCCGTGACGGAGAAGTCGTCGAGCACGGTGCCCGCCGCGTACAGCGGGTTGGCGCCGGCTCCCTCCTCCGTGACGACGACGTTCGTGCCGGTCACGGTGACCTGGTCGCCGTCGATCGTGACGACGGGCGAGCCGATGTCGGCGAGGACGACGTCGGTCTCGTTGAAGGTGCCCTGCGGGAACGAGCCGAAGGCGATGTCGGCCTTCACGTAGGTGTCGGCGACGATGCTCGCTTCGGCGCCGTCGACGACGATCGAGATGTTCGAGAGCGCGACGTCGAAGAAGTGCGCCGTGTAGGTGAACTGGGCCTTGCCCGCGGTGTCGATCGTGACGGTGTCGGCGTCGACGACGTGACCGCCCGCGACGGGGAACAGGAAGCCCGCGTTCGCGGCCGTGCCGTTGCGCTCGGCGCCGTCGGCGACGCTGATCTGGCCGCCGCTCGAGACGTAGTTGCGGAAGCTCTCCTTGTAGCCCCAGTCGAGGTCGCCGCTGTCGGCGACGACGTCGTTCTCCGCCGCGTTCGCCGGTGCGGCGAACGCGACGCCCGCCAGGGTGAGGGCTGCGGCGGCGAGGGTCGCGGCGGTGCCGCGGCCGAGCCGCCTGGTGATCGTGGAGTCCACGTTCGTCCTTTCGCTGTGTGATCCACCCGTTCGGCACGCGCCGAACGGGACGGGTTGAACCAAGGTAAACCTAACTTAGGCGAGCCTCACCTTACAAGTCGCGGATGCGGCCTCATCCAGGGGAGGATCGGGATCCCTGCGAGGTGCATGGCGGCGAGCGCCGCGACGAGACCCGCGAGCATCGCGACGAGCCCCGGGAGGGAGAAGCGAGAGAACCAGTCGCCGGCGTCGGGGATGAGCCCGGTGCCATCCGTCCGGACGAGGCTCGCCGTCGCAGCGGTCGGCGCCGCAGCGGCCGCAGCCGTCGTGGTCGTGACGGGTGCCGCTGCGGTGGGCGCCGCGGGCGCCGCCGTGGTCGTGCGCGCTCCGAGGCTCGGCTGCAGCACCTGCCCCGTGCCCTGCGCGGGCGACTGCGCGGGCGGGTCCGACGACACCGGGACGGCGGCGTCGTAGCTGACGTAGAGCGTCGTGGGCGGCTTGACGCTGTCGCGCTGCCCGTTCGTCGTCATCCAGTAGCCCGCCTGCCCGAGTCGCTCCTGGAACTGCAGGAACGTCGCCGGGAACGCGCCCCAGTACTCCGCGTTGTCGAGGGTCTTGGCCGCCTGGCCGTCGATGGCGGCCTCCACGCCGACATAGACGGGCACCTCCGCGAAGCCGCCCGAGGAGAGCTCGGCGCCGCGGATCTCCGCGATCACGACGTCGTCGGCCGAGATCGGCGCCCACTTCGACATGTCGTCTCGCGAACTCGCGAAGCCGCTGAGGTCCGCCGTCACGACGCCGTCGCCGTCGGCATCCATGACGAGCCTCGGGTCGCTCGCGCTCCAGTACGACATCCCGCCGTAGAACGCGACGGTGAACGAACCCGTCCACTGGATTTCCACGCCCTCGGCGGAGGCCTCCCCTACACCGCCTGAGACGATGACCTGCGATTCCGACCTGCTCGTGAGCGAGGTCGACGAGACGGGCACCCCGTCGCGGTCCAGGCACTTCGTCTCCCAGGTCGCCGGCGCCCATCCACCCGTGGACGTCGCCTTCACGATCGAGACGTTGCCGCTCTCCGATGCGTAGAAGCCGTCGGCGGCCGTCCACTCGCGGGCTCCGCCCGCATCGCCGGCGACACCGGCGGAGAGGAAGTTGCATCCCCCGGCGAACGCGCCGCTGTTCGCCTCGTCGCTCACTCCCCAGCGCAGCTCGGCGTTCGCGATCTCCCCCTCGCCCGCGTGTCCGCCACCGGATGCGGCGTCGGGAATGGTGACGGTGAGGTCGGAGCCGTCGCCATCCTCCGCCGACGCCGCTGCGATGCCCGCGAGCGGCGCGACGAGCAGGCCGAGCACGATGCCCGCGGCCGCGACGGCCCTCACGCCGCCACCTCCGTGCGGGCTCGGCGCGTTCTCGCGGCGCGCACGATCGCGGTGACGATGTTGGCGACGACCAGGACGGCCGCGAGGGCGACGGCCACGAGCATGACGGTGATGACCCAGGCGGGCGCTCCGCTCTCGGTCGCGGCGGCGGCGCCGGCGACGGCGTTCGCCGCGACGGTGATCTCGGCCTCGACGACGCCCTCCGTCGCCGCCCCCGTCACGGTGACGAGGTGCGTGCCCGCCGCGAGGTCCGCCGGCAGCTGCAGCACCCCGGCGACCTCGCCCGCCGATCCCGCGGCGAGGGGCCCGACGGCCGAGACGCCGCCGTCGAGGCTCGCGACGACCTGCTCGCCGGCCGCGAAGCCGCGTGCCGTGAAGGAGAGCACGTCGCCAGCCGTCAGCGTCGCGGTCGACATCCCGAGGCGGAGATCGCCGATCGCGACGGCATCCTGCACCGTCGCCCCCGCGGCGGCGTCTGCGGAGTCGGCGGCATCTCCCGAGGCGGCCGACGCGTCGGATCCCGTTGCCGCCCCGGTCGCCGGTGCTTCCGCTCCCGCCTCCGGCACGACGAACTCGACGGGCGTGAAGGTCTCGTTGGCGGCGTTCTTCACACCATGAGCACCGAACGTGATGACGCCGCACTGCACCGACAGGCAGTCGACCGTCGTGGCGTTGCCGCTGCGGTCGAGTGCCTGGAACTGCGGACCGGGGACGGTCATCTGCACCGACCACGAGCCGGACGCGTCGATGACGGCCTGCGCCGACGCCTCGGTCTCGCTGCCGGGAAAGGACACGAAGCGCTGGTACCCCTGATTGTCCTTGGCCTCGCTGTCGGGGATGTAGAGGTAGTCGTCGCCGACGACGCCGCCCTCGCTGGGCTTCCACCCCGACTGGTCGACCCATCCGAAGAGCACGTAGATGCCGCCGAACCCGCCCTGCACGGACTGGAAGCCCGAGCCCGTCACCGTGATCGACGTCGCGTACTCGGCATCGACGCGCCCGTCGCCGAGCGAGCTCGTCACGGAGACGCCGGCGGCCGCGTGCGCCGCCGTCGCGGGCGCGAGGAGCGCCGCCCCGAGGGCGAGGAGCACCGCCGCCGCGGTGCGGACCCGGCGGACGGTGCGGCGGGGGGTCGCTGTTGCCTGGATGGTCATGAGGCGGTCCCTTCGGGTGGGAGCACGTGCGCGATGCCCGTGCGGACGACGTCGGCGAGAGCGGCGGGCGCCGCGCTGCGGTCGGGGACGACGAGCGGGGGCTCGCCGGGGAACGGCGCGATGACGCGCACGGGATGGCCGTAGACCTCGGTGAGGAGACTCGCGTCGAGCGCGCGGGCGGGGCTGTCGACCACCCGCAGCCGACCGTCGTGGAGAACGGCGATGCGGTCGGCGTGCGCGGCGGCGAGGTTGAGGTCGTGCAGCACGATGAGCGCCGCCCCTCCCGCCGAGGCATGCGCCCTGGCGCGCAGCAGCACGCGCTCCTGGTGCCGGATGTCGAGGGCCGCCGTCGGCTCGTCGAGCACGAGCACGGGCGCCGCCTGTGCGAGCGTGCGCGCCAGGGCCGCCCGCGACCGCTCCCCGCCCGACAGCTCCGTCGTGCGCCGCGCCGCGAGGTGCTCGACCTCGGCATCGGCAAGGGACGCCGCGATCACGACGTCGTCGTCGGCCTCGAGGGGATGGCCGCGCCACGGCGTACGCCCCATCTCGACGACCTCCGACACGGTGAAGGGGAACGACACCTCGTTCGCCTGCAGCAGCACGGCCCTCGTGCGGGCGAGATCCCGCCGGCCGGTGCGGGCGATCGGCTCGCCGAGCAGCCGCACGTCGCCGCCGTCGAGGGGGATGTCGCCGACGAGCGCGGCGAGGAGCGTCGACTTGCCGGCGCCGTTGGGGCCCACGAGCACGAGCACCTCGCCGCGGCGCAGGTCGATGTCGACTCCGTCGAGCAGCAGGCGCCCGCCGAGACGCACGCGCAGCCCGCGGGCCTCGATGAGCGCGGTCATGCCCATCCCCCCGACCTCCGTCGCGCGCGTCGGAGCAGCCAGAAGAAGAACGGTCCGCCCACGAGCGCCGTGATCATCCCGATCGGCAGCTCGGCGTAGGGCACGAGCGTGCGCGCGGCGAGATCGGCTGCGCTCAGCAGCACGGCGCCGCCGAGCGCGCTCGCGGGCAGCAGGAGCCGGTGACCGGGACCGAGGATCATCCGGAAGACGTGCGGGACGACGAGGCCGACGAACGCGATGATCCCGCAGGTCGCCACGCCGACCGCCGTGAGGAGCGCCACGAGCGCGATGGCGGTCATCCGCAGGCGCTCGACGTCGACCCCGAGGTGGCGCGCCTGGCGCTCGCCGAGGGCGAGGAGGTCGAGCCGCCGCGCCAGCAGCAGGCATGCCGCCGTGCCGAGGACGAGGAAGGGCGCGGCGACGGCCACGTCCTGCCAGCGGGTCCCGTTGAGCGATCCCATCTGCCAGAACACGATCTGCTCGCGCTGCTGCGTGTCGCCGAGGAACACGAGGAGCGCGATGACCGCACCGCCGAGCGCGTTGACCGCGACACCCGTGAGCACGATCGTGACCACCTCGGTGCGCCCGCCCGAGCGCGACGACAGGTAGACGAGGAGGGTCGTGAGGACGCCCGTGGCGAAGGCGAACGCGAGCGCCGTGAAGCTCCCGAGGAACGAGAAGCCGAAGACGATGACGAGGCACGCGCCGATGGCGGCGCCGCTCGACACCCCGACCACGGCGGGTTCGGCGAGCGGGTTGCCGAAGACGCCCTGCATGACGGCTCCGGAGATGGCGAGGCCCGCACCGACGAGCCCCGCGAGGACCACGCGGGGGAAGCGGACGGCCCAGAGCGTCGCGTCACCCTGCGGATGAACCGGGCCGGGCAGTGCGGGGAGGCTGAGCCATCCGGCGCCCGCGCCCCGGACGGTTGCGTTCCAGTGGCCCACGAGCGAGCCGACGACCTCTCCCGGGGGGATGCGGAGCTGTCCCGTGCCCGCCGACACGACGAGCAGGATGACGAGGGCCGCGACGAGCGCCGCGAACGTCGCGATGCGCACGGTGCGCGACCGGCCGCCGCGCGCGTTCTGGCGCGCGTCGCCCGCATCGCCCACGAGGACGGCGGGCTCGGCGACGACCACGGTGCTCAACGCGCCTCGTCGGGGGCGTACACGGCGACGGCGAGCGCGTCGAGGACGTCGGCCGTGGCGGGCCCGAAGCTGAGGATCTCCGTGTCGTCCATGTCGACGAACCGGCGGTTCTCCCCGGCGGGCGTCTGCGCGAGCGCGGGCAGCTGCTCGAGGAGGCCGTCGACGCCGCCGGCCGACTCGATGCCCTTCGTCATGACGAGCACGAGCTCGGGTGCCGCGGCGATGATGCCCTCGTCGGTGACGGGCTTCATACCCTCCCAGCCGATCTCGGCCGCGACGTCGTGGCCGCCCAGCGCGTCGATGAGCGACTGCGCGCCCGATCCCTCTCCGAAGAGGTAGTAGACGCCCGCATTGCCGCGCACGTAGAGGAAGACCATCCGCAGCTTGTCGGCGTCGTCCTGCGGCGCGACGGCGGCGACCTCGGCGATCTTCTCATCGATCCGCTCCTGCGTGCGCGCCGCGAGCACCTCGCCTCGCTCGGTCACGCCGAGGGCGGCCGCGACGGCGCCGATGAGGTCGTCGACGTTCTCCGTCGACCGCGCGGAGTCGAAGACGACGACGGGGATGCCGGCGTCGCGCATCTGCAGGATGACGTCCCACGGGCCGAGGCTCGTGTCGGTGAGGATGACGGTGGGGGCGAGCTCGAGGATGGCCTCCGCGTTCAGGTCGTGGCCGTTCTCGGTGACGACGGGCCGGTCGGAGATCTCGGGGAACGCGCTCGACACGTCGCGGCCGACGACGCTGTCGCCGAGGCCGAGCTCGAAGACGATGCGCGAGAGCGATCCGTAGATGTCGAGGGTGAGGATGCGGCTCGTGTCGGTCACCGTCACCTGCGTGCCCTGGTTGTCGACGACGGAGACGGGCAGCGTCTGGGCGCCGTCGGTCACGGGGTCGATCGCGGAGGCGGCCGACACGGCGGTGCTGGGGCCGGTGAGCGCGTGGGGGTCGGCGGCGACCTCGACCGTGTCGAGGCGGGGTGTCGCGGCTCCCGCTGCGGCCGTCGCGCCGCCCTCGGCGGTGCAGGCCGACAGCACGGCGGCGATCGCGACGAGGAGGGTGGCCGCGATGCCGCGGCGGAGGGAACGGGGACGCATGGAGGACTCTCAGGTGGGTAAGGGATACCTAAGTACGAAACATCAGCGTAGCAAGGCTAGCCTTACCTTCATGACCCACGTCTTCCCCGACGAGGTGGTCGCGGCGGTGCTCCGGCACATGAACGGCGACCACACCGACGACAACCTCCTGATCGTCCGCGCCTTCGCCGACCCTGCGGCGGCATCGGCTGTCATGACCCGGTTCGACGGCGACGGCGGCGAGTGGGAGGCGACGGCGGCCGACGGCACCACGTCGACCGTCCGCGTCCCGTGGCCCGGCGGCGCGATCGACGACCGACCGGCCGTGCGACGCGAGGTCGTGGCGCTCTACGACGGCGCCTGCGCCGCGCTCGGCCTCGAGCCCCGGCCGCACTGACCCCTCCTCCCCCGATCCCTTCCCCCGAGCCCGGAAGACCGCCATCATGACGAACGTGATCCCCCTCTCCGCCGCCATCCGCACGCGCTCGCAGGCCGCGCACTCGTCGAGCGAGGGCGCCGGCTTCATGTCGTCTCTCCTGCGCGGCGAGCGCACGCGCGACGACTACATCTCGCTCGTCGCGCAGCACTACTTCATCTACTCCGCCCTCGAGGCCGCGACCGAGCGCATGCGCGACGAGCCGGTCGCCGCGCGCTTCATCAGCGACAAGCTCACGCGGCTGCCCGCTCTCGAGGCCGACCTCGCCTTCCTGCTCGGCGGCGGATGGCGCGAGCGGATCGCGCCGCTCCCCGCGACGGCGCGCTACGTCGCGCGCATCGAGCAGGTCGGCGCGACGTGGGCCGGGGGGTTCGTTGCGCACCACTACACGCGCTATCTCGGCGACCTCTCGGGCGGGCTGCACATCGGGCGGGTCATCCGGCGGCAGTTCGGGTTCGAGACCAACGGCATCGGGTTCTACCTCTTCGGCGACATCGCCGACCCGGCGGCGTTCAAGGACGTGTACCGCCACGAGCTCGACGCGGCTCCGTGGGACGACGCCGAGAAGGAGCGCGTGATCGACGAGGTGCTGCTCGCCTACCGGTTCAACACCGAGGTCTTCGAAGAGCTCGCCGGCGAGCGCGGCACCGCGATCGCCTGACGGCTACGCGGCGGCGGGCTACGCGGCGGCGGGCTTCGCCGCGGCGATGTGGCCGAGCTGACGCCAGACGAGCAGCAGGGTGATCCCGGCGCCCGCGAACGCGAACCACCACGGCGCGGTGAGGCCCCACAGCTGCGCGATGGCGCCGCCGAGCACCTGGCCGACGACCATCCCGCCGAAGACGCACACCATGTTGAGCGAGCCGACGCGGCCCTGCAGAGCGGTCGGGACGACGCGCTGGCGCACCGTCGTCGAGATCGTGTGCCACACGAACGCGTACGCGCCGAAGCCCGCCATGATGACGAGCGCGACCCATCCCTCGGTCGTCAGGGCGAAGGCGAGGTGCATGAGCACCTCGAGCGACAGGCACACGCGCATGAGCGTCGCGAACGAGACGCGCCGCTCGAGCCATCCGAATGCGAACGTGGCGGCGATGCCGCCGAGGGCCGAGGCCGTCGTGAGCGCGCCGTAGCCGACCGGCCCCATGTCGAGGTGGTCGGTGGCGTAGAGCACGAGCACGCCCCACGGCGCCGCCCACGTGATGTTGAAGACGAGGATGACGAGCGCGAGCGTGCGCATGGGCGGGTTGCGGAGGATCCACCGCAGGCCGTCTGCGATGTCGTGGCGCACGGGAGGATGGCCGCCGTCGCGCGGCGGCAAGGGCGGCAGCGCGATGCGCGAGACGAGGACGACGGCGAGGGAGACGCACACGACCTGCGCCGCGAAGGGCCAGACCATGCCGGCGGCGAAGAGGAAGGCTCCGAGGGGCGGGCCCGCGAACTGGTTCGCGACGAGGTAGCCGCCCTGCATGCGCGCGTTGGCGAGTCCGAGGTCGTCCGGCGACACGATCATCGGCAGCACCGTGCTCGACGCCGAGTCGGCGAACACCTCGGCGACGCCGTAGAGGAACATGACCGCGAGCACGACCGCGATCGACACCGTCCCCGTGGCGATGAAGACGCACAGCACGCCGACGACGACGGCGCGCACGCCGTTCGCGGCCATGACGAGTCGGCGGCGGTCGAAGCGGTCGGCGATCGCGCCGGCGTGCAGGCCGAACAGCAGCCAGGGCAGGTACTGCAGCATGGCCGCGAGGGCGACGAGCAGGGGCGCGTCGGTCTGCGAGGCGACGAGCAGCGGGCCCGCGGCGAGGGCGATGCCGTCGCCGACGTTGCTCGTCCAGGCCGAGGCGAGCAGCCAGCGGAACCCCGGGCCCATGCGCCGCGGTGCGATGAGGTCGCCCAGTGATGCCACGGTCATCCATTCTGGCCGAACTACGCTGGCGGGCATGGCCTGGTCGACGCGCAGCTCCCGCACCGTGTACGAGAACCCGTGGATCCGCGTGCGCGAGGATGCCGTCGGGCGCCCCGACGGCGGCGAGGGCGTCTACGGCGTCGTCGAGCTGCGGCATCCCGCCGTGTTCGTCGTGGCGCTCGACCCCGACGACCGCGTGCTGCTCGTCGAGGTCGACCGCTACACCGTCGGCCCGTCGTGGGAGGTCGTCGCGGGCGGCAGCGACGGCGAGCCCGCCGAGGTCGCCGCGCGGCGCGAGCTGCGCGAGGAGTCGGGGTTCGAGGCCGACGAGTGGATCGAGGTCGGGCGCATGAACGCGCTCAACGGCATCTGCGTCGCGCCGGAGACGGTGTTCATCGCGCGCGGACTGCGGGCCGCCGCCGACGCCGCGCCCCATCAGGCGGAGGAGGGCATCACGTCGTCGCAGTGGGTGCCGCTCGACGAGGCGCTGCGGATGACCGTGGACGGGCGGATCACGGACGGGGAGTCGATCGCCGCACTCGGGATGGCCGCGGTGCGGCTGCGGATGCTCTGAGCATCGACGGCGCCGATGCCCTGCATCGACGGCGTCGGGTTCCCCTCGCGCCGCCCGGTCCGTAGCGTCGTGGCATGAGCTTCTCCGGACTCGATGGAGAGACGGTGGTCGTGACGGGCGCGGCGGGCGGCCAGGGCGCCGCAGAGGCGCTGCTGCTCGCCGGCGCCGGCGCGCACGTCGTGGCGACGGACATCCGCGACCGCGCGACGGACCTGCTCGACGCCGCGAACGGACTGCCCGGCAGCGTGACCTACCGGCGCCTCGACGTCGCGTCGGAGCGGGACTGGGCCGAGCTCGCGGGGGCTCTCGAGGGCAGGGCCGTCAAGGGCCTCGTCAACAACGCCGGAGTCACGCACCGCGTGCGCATCGGCGCGGTCGACCGCGCCGAGTGGGATCGGGTGCTCGCGATCAACGTGACGGGGGCGATGCTCGGCATCCAGGCGCTGCTGCCACTCATGGGCGCAGGCTCGTCGATCGTCAACATCGGGTCCGCCGCCGCCGTGTCCGGTCACTACACGGCGGCCTACACGACGAGCAAGTGGGCGCTGCGCGGCCTCACCCACTCGTGCGTCACCGAGCTCGGCCCGAGGGGCATCCGCGTCAACATCGTGCACCCCGGGTTCATCCGCACCGAGATGACCGCCTCCGCTCCCGCGGCCTTCGCCGACGCGAACATGCGCCTCGCGCCGCTCGGCCGCGCAGGCGAGGCCGAGGAGGTCGCGCAGGTCGTCGCGTTCCTGCTGTCGGATGCCGCCGCCTACGTCACGGGGGCCGAGATCTCCGCCGACGGGGGCCAGCGACTCTCCGGCGCCTCGACCATCCTGTCGGAGGCGCTGCGCGGGGTGTGACGGGTCAGGCCCCTGTCGACCCGGCTTCCGTCACCGACACGTCGGTGCGGTGGAAGTTCTGGAACGAGCGGGAGGCGGTCGGGCCGCGCTGCCCCTGGTAGCGGTTGCCGTAGGGGCCGGAGCCGTACGCGTTCTCCGCGGCCGACGTGAGCTGGAAGAAGCAGAGCTGGCCGATCTTCATGCCGGGCCACAGCTTGATCGGCAGGGTCGCGACGTTCGCGAGCTCGAGGGTGACGTGGCCCGTGAAGCCGGGGTCGATGAACCCGGCCGTCGAATGCGTGATGAGGCCGAGGCGCCCCAGCGACGATTTGCCCTCGAGACGCGCGGCGATGTCGTCGGGCAGCGTCACCTGCTCGAACGTCGCGCCCAGCGCGAACTCGCCGGGGTGGAGGATGAACGGCTCGTCGGGTTTCACCTCGATGAGGCGCGTGAGCTCGGGCTGATCCTCTGCCGGGTCGATGAAGGGGTACTTGTGGTTGTCGAAGAGGCGGAAGTACCGGTCGAGCCGCACATCCACACTGGAGGGCTGCACCATCGCGAGGTCGAGGGGGTCGAGCCCGATGCGGTCGGCGTCGAGCTGGGCCTTGATGTCGCGATCCGAGAGCAGCACGGTGCCAGCGTAGTCGGCTGCGGCCATCCGCCTCACTGCCCGTATCGCGAGACGTCGTCGACCAGGACGGAGGCGCCATCCGGCACGTCGCCGACGAGCTCCGCCTCGACCGTGGCGGTCTCGCCGGGCGCGATGACGGGGGTCCACGCGATCGTCCAGGCGGCCTCCGCGCCGTCGGGGCCGACCGCGACGAGGTCGACGGCGAACTCCATGGGCTCGTCCGCCGTGTTGCGCACCGCGATGTCGGCGACGGCCGAGCCGTCCCCGATGCGGAGCGAGCCCGGCGTCACGTCCTGTGTCAGGTCGTACAGGCCGATCTCGGCGAACGACACGGCGTCGAGGCGCACGAGGTCGAGCCCCGCGTCGGCGTAGTACGACGACGTCGAGGCGGGGTCGGCGACGACGACGTCGACGACGAGCACCTCGCCCGCCGCGAGCGCGGCGCCCGTCGCGTCGACGACGATCGCCTGCACGGAGCCGAGGCTCTCGTAGGCCGTCGCCGGCTGCGCCGCCGTGAGCGTCATGATGTGCGCGGCCGCCCCCGCCGGCAGGTCGCGCTCCGGGACGTCGGCGCTCAGCACCTCGGCATACGCCGTGAACGCCTCGTCCGCGTGCGCCGCGGGGTCGGCGAGGATGGCCGCGAGCCCGTCGCGGTCGATCGTCGCGAACGACTCCGGGGCGGCTCCCGCCGGGGATGGCGGCGGCGAGGATGCGGGGATGAACCCCTCCTCCTCGCCGGCGGGAGCCACGACGGAGATCACGACGAGGGCGAGCGCTCCGGCGACGACCGCGATGAGCGGGACGACGAGGAACCATCCCAGGCCCCGCCTGCGTCCACCGGGTCGGCGAGGCGGCCTGCCCTGCGGCCCGTCGAGCGGCGGGATGACGTACGCCCCCTGATGCCCTTCGGGCACCGACGACCACGTGGCGGTGTAGCGGTCGTCTCTCCCCATGCCGCCGACGCTACCCTGCTCGCCGCTGCTGTTATGCTGGCGAGGTCGCGTCTCGGACGCGCACGGGGCTGTAGTTCAATGGCAGAACTTCTGCTTCCCAAGCAGACAGCGCGGGTTCGATTCCCGTCAGCCCCTCCACCTCTCCCCCGGCCCGTGGCCCCGGGCTCGCGTCACCGCAGCAGCGTGCGCTGCCGGAAGTGCTCGGGGAGGTACGCGTGCACGGCGTGCTCCACGGGGTCTCCTGCCGCGGTGAGCATCGTCCGCTCGATCGTGAGGACCCAGCAGTCCTCGGTCCGCGCGAGCAGCGCGCGCTCCGCCGCCGACGCAGGGCGCGCGCCGACGCTCTCCGCGCCGAAGCGCGGCCGGGCGTTGCGACGGGAGAGCACCGCGTAGAGCCCCGCCCGCGCGATCGTCTCCGCATCGAGCGGATGCGCGGCGGGCACGTGGCTCTGCAGCACCGCGACGGGCGAGCCGTCGACGTGCAGCACGCGCGTCGCACGCTGCACGATCGTCCCCGCCTCGATCACGAGCGCGGTGGCGATGGGTGCCGTCGCGGCGATG
This sequence comes from Microbacterium gilvum, assembly GCF_039543865.1. Classification (NCBI taxonomy): domain Bacteria; kingdom Bacillati; phylum Actinomycetota; class Actinomycetes; order Micrococcales; family Microbacteriaceae; genus Microbacterium; species Microbacterium gilvum. The sequence goes on from NZ_BAABKO010000002.1 coordinate 207,939, forward strand.
CGGTCGATCGCGACCGTGCGGTCGGCGGCGAGGCCCGACTCATGTGGCAGCTCCTCGGCGAGCGTGTCGTCGGGGACGTCGTCGTGCAGCGAGACCACGATCGTCCCGATCCCCCGGCGGCGGATGGCCAGGCCGCGGCCGACGAGGTGCGTGACGGCCCGCTTCACCACCCAGGTCGATGTGCGGAGCAGGCGGGCCATCTCGGCCTCGCTGGGCAGGAGCGTGCGCCCCTCGATCCCGCCCGCGCGGATGGCCCGCTCGAGTTCGCGTGCGATCTGGGAGGAGAGCGGCTCGGGATGCGCGGGATCGCATCGGTCGGCGAGGGCGGCGATCGTCGCGTCGAGCGCGGGGTCGTGCACGTGGGCGAGGGTCATGACGGCCTTCCTGCCGGGCGCGGACCGGCGCCCGCGCCCGGCGTGTTCACCGGCGGATGGAGGAGATCTCGTGCGCGAGCGATTCGAGCTCGGCTCCGCCCGCCATGGCGCTGATGAGCTCTTCCAGCTCGACGTTGCCCCGCTCGAACGCGGCGATCATCCGCCCCCGGTTGAGCAGCGAGAAGCGGTCCCCGACCATGAACGCGTGGTGCGGGTTGTGGGTGATGAAGACCACCGCCACCCCGCGCTCGCGCGCGGCGAGGATGTACTTCAGGACGATGCCCGACTGCCGCACGCCGAGCGCGCTCGTCGGCTCGTCGAGGATGAGCACCTTCGCCCCGAAGTGCACGGCGCGGGCGATCGCCACGGCCTGGCGCTCTCCGCCCGACAGCGTGCCGATCGGCTGGTTCGGGTCGCGCAGGTCGATGCCCATCTCGAGCAGCGCGCTCTTCGTCGTCTCCTTCGCCTGGCTCACCGACAGGAAGCCCGCGGCCCGGGGACCGGCGACCGGCTCGTTGCCGAGGAAGAAGTTGCGCCAGATCGACATGAGCGGAACCGTCGCGAGGTCCTGGAAGACGGTGGCGATGCCGCGGGCGAGGGCGTCGCGCGGCGACGAGAACGACACCGGCTCGCCCTGCACGCGGAACTCCCCCGACGTCGGCCTGTGCACGCCGCTGAGGATCTTGATGAGCGTCGACTTGCCGGCGCCGTTGTCGCCCAGCACGCACGTGACGCTGCCGGGGTCGACGCGCAGGCTCACGTCGCGCAGCGCGATGACGCTGCCGAAGGTCTTGCCCGTGCCCTCGAGCTCGAGGGCCGGGGTCGGGTTCTGGGTCGCGGTCACTTCTTCCGCCCTCCCTGGGCACGGCGCGAGATGGTGATGTTGATGAGCACGGCGGAGAAGAGGATGACGCCGAGGAACGTCGACACCCAGTCCTGGTCCCACAGCGCGTACGGGATGCCGACGGCGGCGAAGCCCATGATGAGCGCGCCGATCGAGGCCCCGATCGCGGAGCCGGCGCCTCCTGTGAGCAGGCATCCGCCGACGGCCGCGGCGATGATGTAGTAGAACTCCTGGCCCACGCCCTGCCCCGCCTGCATCCCCCGCAGTCGGAGCAGGAACATCACGCCGACGAGCGCCGCGGCCATCGAGGTCAGGACGAACAGCGTGATCTTCGTCCGCGTCACGGGGACGCCCGCGTTGCGCGCGGCGTTGGCGTCGCCGCCTGACGCGAAGATCCAGTTGCCGAACACGGTCCGGGTGAGGAGCACGGTCGCGAGGGCGGTCAGCACGATCCACCACACGATCGAGATCTGGAACGTCGCCCCGGCGATCGGGATGGTCGTGGCGAAGACCGCGCGGGCGGAGTCGAACCCCGCCCCCTGCTCGATGCCCGAGACGCGCACGGTGCCCGTGAGCCCCTTCGTGATGGCGAGGTTCGCCCCCTTCAGCACGAAGAACGTGCCGAGGGTGACGATGAAGGAGGGCAGCGCGGTGCGCACGACGAGCAGCCCGTTGACGAGCCCGACTACGGCCGCCATGACGAGCGTGGCGATGACCGCCGGCCAGACGGGCCATCCGAGCTGCGTGATGAGGAGCCCGGCGAACAGCCCGGATGTCCCCACCATGACGCCGGCGGAGAGGTCGAACTCGCCGCCGATCATGAGTAGGGCGACGAAGACGGCGACGATGCCGACGGGCGCCGCGAAGTCGGTCCAGCCCGCGGCGCCCGACAGCGAGGCGAACTGGCCGGTGGTGTCGGCGACCGCGAAGACGATGAAGATCGCGATCGCGCCGATGAGGGCGCCGAGCTCCGGGCGACGCAGGATGGCGAGGTACCAGGGGGTGCGCGAAACGCGTTCGTCCACGGCGATGTTGCTCGTGGCGGTGAGGAAGGCCATGGGATTCTCCGGATGGGGCGGGGCGGCGCGGAGCCGCCCCGCAGCCGTCAAGGGGTCAGCGGGTGCCCGCGTCGACCGACGCCTGCACGGCGTCGACATTGTCTGCGGTGACGAACGCGGGGCCGGTGTACATCGGCAGGCCGCCTCCGAGCTCGATCGCATCGGTCACGGCGAGGAAGAGCAGCTCGATCGCGAGGTGCCCTTGCGCATACTGCTGCTGGTCGATCGCGAAGGCGAGGTCGCCGCTCGAGATCGCGGTGAGCGCGTCGGCCGACAGATCGACCGTGCCGACCTGGATGTCGCGCCCGACGGCGGCGATGGCGGGGAGCGCGGCGCCCGTGGCGACGTCGGCATTGACGGCGAAGACGGCGTCGATGCCGGGATCGGCCTCAAGCGAGGCCCTGACCTTCGCCTCGGCCGCCGTGAGGTCGGCGAGCGCCTGGTCGGCGTTGAGCTCGACGACCTCGCCGTCGAAGGTCTCGGCCGCTCCGTCGCACCGCTCCAGGAGACCGGAGTTGGCGGCCTCGTGGACGACGCACAGGATCTTCGTGGCACCGAGCTCGTCGAACTGGTCGCCGGCCTCGCGACCCGCGACGATCTCGTCCTGACCGACGTGCGTGAAGGCGCCGAGATCGGCGAAGACGGCCGATCCGGAGTTCACGGTCACGGTGGGGATACCCGCGTCGGCGGCGGCCTGCATGGCGTCGGTGATCGCGCCGGGATCCGGCGCCGATGCGGCAATGCCGTCGCAGCCTCCGCTGATGCCGGCTTCGATCATGGACGCCTGGCGTGAGGAGTCGTTGGTCGACCCCTGGTAGTCGAGCGTGACGCCGTAGGCGGCGGCGGCATCCTCGGCGCCCTTCTGGACGACCGACCAGAACGTCCCCCCGTCGCCGTGCGTGTAGACGCACAGCTTGATGTCGCCCGCGGCGGCGGGCGCGTCGCCGGCGCCGGCCTCTCCCGTTCCGGCCGTGCCCGAGCCCGAGCACCCCGCGAGGGCGATGACGAGCGCTGCGGCTCCGAGTGCTGCGGCCGCGATCCTCTTGATGGACATGTGACGCCTCTCTTCCTTGAGATGGTGGCGGTCCTCCGCATCGGGTCGGGAGGACTTGATCGGAGACTAGAGCGCTCTAGACTCAGTTGTCAAGACATTCCATCAACGATGAGGAGAGCCCCATGACGGCGAAGATCGCCATGAACGTGACGACGACGTTTCACGGCAACGTCCGCACCGACCTGCGTGCCGCGCGCGACGCGGGCTTCGCGGGCGTCGAGCTGCAGAGCCCGAAGCTGTACCGGTATCTCGACGCGGGCTTCCGGCCGGAGGACGTGCGCGCGCTCGCCGGCGACCTCGTCGTCACCGGCCTCGGCGCCGTCCAGGACGTCGAGCGGCAGGGCGATGCGCACGACGAGTTCGTCGCCGACGTGGAGCGGATGGCCGACATCGCCGTCGCGGTCGGCGCACCCAGCGTGCAGCTGTGCACGGGCCCCTCCGACTGGCGGGTCGTCCGCGACTTCCGGTTCGGGGGCCTCGACGTCGACGACCCGCGCTACCGCGGGACGCTCGGGCGGTCGGAGCAGGACGCGCTCGACGCCGTGGCCCGCAACGTCCGCACGGCGGCCGACATCGCCGCCGACCGCGGTCTGCGGGTCTTCGTCGAACCGCTCGCGTGGACGAACGTCAACCGCTGCGAACAGCTGCTGCGGCTCGTCGACGCCGTAGGACGTGACAACGTGCGGATCGCGGTCGACTTCTGGCACTTCTGGCTCGTCGGCGACACGCTCGCCGAGGTCGCCGCACTGCCCGCCGAGCTCATCGAGGCGGTGCACGTGTCGGACGCGACGCCGATCGACCTGGCCAGGGAGGTGCCGAACGTCGCGGACCATCGCGACGTGATCATCGGAGGCGGCGCCATCCCGCTGCAGGAGTGGGTGGACGCCGTGAAGGCGACCGGCTACGACGGATGGTGGGTGACGGAGATGTTCTCGACGCGCGCCGACGAGCACGAGTTCGGCGACGTCGCGCGCACGATGCGCGGACTGGTCGAGCTGCTCGTGTCGTGACGACGGCGGCCCGGGCGCGGGGCGCCCGGGCCTCCGGAAGGGCCCTCAGCGCCGCCCGCGTCGCGGCACCGTGTAGATCGCGCCGGTCGTGACGTCCTGCTCGAGGGCCTCGAGGGTACGGCCGCGCGTCTCCGGCAGCCAGCGGTGCACGAACCCGAGCGCCAGCAGGTTGAACGCGGCGAGCATGAGGAACGAGCCGGTGATGCCGATGCCGTCGACGATCGTGGGGAAGAACAGCCCGAGGAGGGCGTTCGCGATCCACATGCAGAACACCGAGATGCCGATCCCGAGGCCGCGCATGTGGAGGGGGAAGATCTCCGAGAGGATCACCCACGTCGCGACGTTGAGGAACGTCTGCATCGACCCGACGAACGCCACGACGAGCACGAGGATGACATACGGCCGCGCGGGGTTCCCGACGGGGAACGCGACGGAGGCGATGCCGATGAGCACGTGGCAGACGGTCGTCAGCGCGTAGCCGAGGATGAAGGTCGTGCGGCGGTCGATCCGCTCCATGTTGACGATCGCGATGAACCCTCCGACGACTCCGATCGCCCCCGGCACGACGTTCGCGATGAGAGCGGCGTGCTCGTCGAAGCCCGCTTCGACGAGCACGGTCTGGCCGTAGTAGATGATCGTGTTGATGCCGGTCAGCTGCTGGAACACGGCGATCCCGATGCCGATCAGGAGGATGCGGCGCAGCCAGGGGTTGGCGAGCACCGCGCGCCATCCCGTCGTCCGCTCCGCGCTCTCCTCAGCCGCGACCCGCGCGATCTCCGCGAGCTCCGCCTCCGCGCGTCCGTCCGGCCGGATGGTCCGCATGATCTCGAGCGCCTCCGCGTCGCGACCGCGCGCCATGAGCCAGCGCGGCGACTCGGGCATCCGGAGCATCCCGACGAAGAGGAAGACCGCCGGGATCGCGCAGACGGCGAGCATGATGCGCCACACGCCGTCGAGGTGGCCGAGCAGGTTGCCGATGACGGCGTTGACGACGAACGCGGCGAACGCGCCGATGACGATCATCAGCTCGTTGCGCCCCGAGAGCGATCCGCGGATCTCGAACGGGGCGAGCTCCGCGAGGTAGACGGGGACGACGGTGGATGCGGCGCCCACGGCGATCCCGAGGACGATGCGGCCGGCGACCATGACCTCGAACCCCGGCGCGGCGACGCATGTCAGCGTGCCGGCGAGGAAGGCGAAGGCGAGCAGCAGGATGGTGCGCTTTCTTCCCCATCCGTCGGCGAGGCGCCCTCCGACCACGGCGCCGACTGCAGCGCCGAACAGCAGCGACGAGGTCACGACGCCCTCCGTGATGGGCGTGAGGCCGAGTTCCTCGGTCATCGGGCGCAGCGCGCCGTTGATGACGCCGGTGTCGTACCCGAACAGCAGGCCGCCGATGGTCGCGACGAACGCGACGACGGTGAGACGGCGGCGGTAGGGGCCTGCGGTGAGCGGCGGCAGCGGGGACGCGCCTCGGGGGACGGTCGACATGGGGACTCCTTCGTCTGTGCGCGAGCGTACGCCCGACAGGGCGGCGGGATGGCCCCGGTCGTCGCGCGCGACCGGAGCGGGAGCGGGAGGGCGCCGGTCAGGCGGCGCCCTCCCCGTCAGGATCAGCCGACGACGACGGCGGCGCCCGTGCGGCTGGACTCGAGGGCCGCGCCGACGACGCGCATCATGGCCGAGGCCGCGGCGAAGTCGGTGTCCATGGGCGTTCCGGCCGCCACGCTCCGGAGGAACTCCTGGATCTCGGCGGTGAACGCCTCGGCATACCCCGTTCCGACCCCGCCGCCGGGCATCGCGGCGACGTCGCGGAAGTACGGGTGGGCCGGGCTCGTGAAGATGCGCCGCGGGCCGTTGTAGGCGGCGTCGGTGAGCCCGTCCTCGAAGACGGAGAACTCGCCGGCCGCGATCGAGTCGAACGTCGCATGGCCGCGCGTGCCGAACACCTCGATGCCGAGCGAGTTCGGCACGCCCTGGGCGATGCGGCTGAGCTCGACCTGCCCGATCGCGCCGGAGGCGAAGCCGACGGTCAGCAGCGCGACGTCGTCGTTGTCGACGGGGCCGACCTCGTCGGAGGTCGACGCGCCGTGCCCGATCGCGCCGGCGGCGGGCTTGGGCCGCTCGGCGATGACGGTGCGCAGCGTCGCATTGCGCACCTCCGAGATCGCGCCGGCGACGAACTGCACGGCGTCGATGGCGTGGGATCCGATGTCGAGCAGCGCGCCGCCGCCTGACTGCTCCTGCGAGTACCGCCAGGAGAGAGCACCGGAGGGATCGGCGGCGTAGTCGGCGTAGTACCAGCCGCGCACCGTGTGCACCTCGCCGATGCGGCCGTCCGCGACCGCCTGCGCGAGCGCGGCGAGTCCGGGCAGGCGCCGGAAGGAGAAGCCCACCCCCGTCACCGCGTCCGACGCGTCGGCGAGGGCCTGCAGCGCGGTCGCCTCGGCGACCGTGCGGCCGATGGGCTTCTCGGCGAACACGTGCTTGCCCGACGCGATCACGGCGGGCAGCACGTCGGCGTGGAGGAAGTTCGGCAGCGCGACGCTGATGGCGTCGATGTCGTCGCGGGCGAGCAGGGCGTCGATGTCGGCGGTGGCCTGCGCGAAGCCGTAGCGGTCGGCGACCGACTGGGCGAGCGGGAGGTTCGGATCGGCGATGGTGTCGAGCACGACGCGGATGGGGGCGCTCACGGCCATGGAGGCGGTGCGGTAGCCGAAGGCGTGCGCCTGGCCGGCCATGCCGGCTCCGATGACGGCGACGCGGATGGGGGTGGTCATGATCTCTCCTCTGAGACGGGGTCGGATGGGGTCAGCGGAAGCGCACGGGCGCGCCGCAGGTCTCGATGTACGCACGCGTGCGCCGGGCGATCTCGAGCGGCTGCGCGAAGTCGGCGACGGGGTACATGTCCTGCTCGACGATCGCGAAGAGGCCGGGGTTCGCGATCGCCGCCTCGGCGAGCAGCGACCCGTACTCGGGCACGCCGAGCGGCGGCTCGACCATGACGCCGTCGCGCACGGCTTCGGCGAACGGGATGTCGTTCTTCAGCACGTCGGCGAGGAGGTCGGGCTCCACCTGCTTGAGGTGCAGGTAGCCGATGCGCGAGGGGAACGCGCGGATGAGCCGGACGCTGTCGCCCGCGTAGTACGCGAGATGGCCGGTGTCGAGGCAGAGGTTGACGTAGCGCTCGTCGGTTCCCTCGAGGAGGCGCACGACCTCCCGGTACGAGCCGATCGGGCTCTCGGCGTGGGAGTGGAACTGCTGGCGCATGCCGAGCTCCTCGAAGAGGCGGCGGCCGATCTCGTCGTGCCCCGCGAGGAACGTCGACCACTCGTCCGCGGAGAAGGCGCGGTCGCCCTGGACCGTGCCGTCGGCTGCGCGATCCCAGAGCTGCGGGATGACCACGACATGCTCGGCGCCGAGCGCGTGCACCACCTGCGCGACCTCGCGCACATCGACCCACGCGCGCTCGACATCCCCCGCGTGCAGGGCCGTGAACACGGTTCCCGCCGACAGGGCGAGATCGTGGCGCGCGAAGTCGTCGCGGAGTCGCGCGACGTCGGTCCCGAGGTAGCCGAACGGGCCGAGCTCGGTGTAGTGGAAGCCGGCCTCCCCGACCTCGCGGAGGTACTGGGCTGCGGGCGGCTGGACGGGGTCCTCCGCATTCCACACTCCCCAGGAGTCGGGCGCGATCCCCACGCGGGGGGCGGCGGCGTCGCCAGCGGTCATGAGCTTCCTCGCTTCGATCCGTGTTTGTCAGGACATGACAGAATCTAGAGCGCTCTAGATACTACTGTCAAGCCCGGGAGGTGATCCGTGCCGCGGACCACGATGGAGGATGTCGCACGCGAAGCGGGCGTCTCCCGCGCGCTCGTCTCCCTCGCCTACCGCAATGCGTTCGGGGTGAGCGAGGCGACCCGCCGGCACATCCTCGAGGTGGGAGAGCGACTCGGGTACGTCCACAACCGTGTCGCCGCGCAGCTCGCGACACGGGGCTCCTCCGCGCTCGGGGTGTTCCTCCAGGACCTCCACAACGACCTGTTCGCCGGCCTCTACGACGGCATCCGGGAGGTGGCGGAGGAGCACGGACGAGAGCTCGTGCTCGCGATCGGCTCACGCGACGAGGATCGCGACGCCGCCTCGCTGACCACGCTGCAGGGCACCCGCGTCGCGGCGATCGTCGCGGCGGGTCTGCGGCTGCCCGACGCCGAGGCGCTCACGCACTCGGCGCGCACGCCACTCGTCGCCGTGGCTCGACGCATCCCGGGCGTCGACAGCGCGTACTCCGACAACCTCGTCGGAGCGCGGCTCGCGACGGAGCACCTGCTCGCGCTCGGTCACCGCGACGTCGTCTTCTTCGCGAACCCCCCGGCCGACGGCTACCGCGACCGCGGCCGCGGATACGAGGCGGCGATGGCCGGCGCCGGCCTCCGACCGCGCACCGTCGTCACGTCGTACGCCCGCGAGGAGGTCGCCGCCGAGGCCGCGCGGCTCTTCGACGCGGTGGATCCGCCGACGGCGGTGTTCGCGCACAACGACCAGGCCGCGCTCGGCGTGCTCGACCTGCTGCACGCGCGCGGCCTGACGCCGGGAGCGGACGTGTCGGTGGTCGGGTACGACAACTCGTCGATCTCGAGCGCGCCCGGCACGGCGCTCACGACGATCGACCTGCACGGCCGCGACCTCGGCCGTGCAGGCGCCCGGATGGCGATCGCCCGCACTTCGGATCCCGATGCGGCCCCCGCGCTCGAGGTCTCCGACCCGACGCTCGTCGTCCGCCGGACGACGGGGCCGCCCCCGCGCTGACGCGGACCGCTAGCCATCCTCGCGGTTGGTCACGCCGATCGCGGTCATGAGGGCGATGTGGACCGGACGGGCGCCGGTGGCGTTTCACCCTGGGTTTCGAGACTCACGTCACGGTGTGAGGGCAGCGACCCGTACCAACCTGTCGCGGTGTCGACGCCGTCGACGTAGTCGCTCACGTCGGGCGCCTGCTCCGGTGAGCAGCCGGTCAGGGCCGTGCTGAGAAGCACGACCCCGACGGCGGCTGAGCTCCCTGCCGGCGTCGAGCGCGGCGTGGATGATGCGGATGCTGTCCTCGACGTCCTGGTTACCTCAGGGACCGAACATCATCGTGCCGAGGCAGAGCGGGCTCACGGAGACGCCGGTGCGTCCGAGGAGACGGTTGTCCATGATGGTGTCCTTCGCTGAATGGGTCAGGCTTCGTCGATGACGCGGTCGTAGAACGCGGCTCGCGGCTGGTCGGGGTCCGGGCCGCCGCGTACGCCCGTGTCCAGGGCGTCGATGCGGTGGAGGTCGTCCCTGCTGAGCGCGAAGTCGAACACGTCGAAGTTCTCCGCGATGCGGGCCGGGTTGGTGGACTTGGGGATGACGGAGCGGCCCTGCTGGATGCCCCAGCGGAGCATGACCTGGGCGGGGGTCTTCCCGTGGGCACGGGCGATGTCCGCGATGGTCGCGTCGTCGAGGACGCTGCGGCGGGTCTCGTCACCCCACCCGGGGTAGAACGTGATCCCCCCGATGGGTGACCACGCCTGGGTGAGGATGCCGCGCGCGGCGTCTGCTGCCTGAACCTCAGACTGAGTGAAGTAGGGGTGCAGCTCCACCTGGTTCACTGCCGGCACGACCTCGGTCTCTCGGATCAACCGCTCGAGGTGGTGGGGCATGAAGTTGCTGACACCGATGGCGCGGACCTTCCCGTCAGCGAGCAACGTCTCGAGCGCCTTGTAGGCACCGATCGTGGTGTCGAACCGGTCCGGTGCGGGCTGGTGCAGGATCAGCAGGTCGAGGGTGTCGATACCGAGCTTGCCGGTCGCCTTCTCGAACGCGTGGAGAGTCTTCTCGTACCCGAAATCCGACACCCACACCTTGGTCTCGATGAAGATGTCGTCTCGGTTCACGCCGGAGCGGCGGATGCCTTCCCCGACCTCACGTTCGTTGCCGTAGGCGGCGGCGGTGTCGATGTGCCGGTACCCGACGCGCAGCGCTTCAGCGACGGCCGCGGCGGTCTCTTCGGGGGCGGACTGGAACACGCCCAGCCCGATGGCCGGGAGGGTGACGCCGTTGTTGAGGGTGAGGGTCGGGGTCATGCGTGGTTCTCCTTTTCTGCGAAGACGCGCTTCGCGACGGTGATCAGGCTGCGGCCCCGGGAGGGCCCGGTGTTAGCTCCCAGCGGGTCGCGACCGGCCCGGCTCGCGGCGCGGGTGGCGGGTGCGATGAGCACCGCGGCGGCCAAGAGGGAGAGCGTCAGGAAGATGCTGCCGACCGTGAGGGCCGCGGAGGCTTCCGCCGTCACCGCGGCCGCGGTCCCGGTGACACCGGCCTCGGCTGCGGTACCCACCGCGACGAGGATGCCGAGTCCGAGGGAGGAACCCACCTGGTGGAAGGTGTTCACGACCCCGGATGCGGCTCCGGCATCGGAGGCGGTCGCCCCGGTGATGCCGAAGTTGGTCAGCGGCGCGAACGCGAAGCCCTGGCCGATACCGATGAGTAGCATGGGCAGTGCGACGGCGAGCAGGTAGTCGCTGTCGGTGGTGATGCGGCTGAGCCACACCATGCCCGCGAGGGTGAATGCGACGCCGATCAGCAAGGTCGCGGTGTTCCCGAACCAGGCGGTCAGGCGAGGGATGAACATGGCGACCGCGAAGTTCACGAGCGTCATGGGGAGGAACGCGAAACCCGCCTGGAGGGGCGTGAACTCGAGGGCTTCTTGCAGGAATTGGCTGGTGAAGAAGAAGAATCCGATCATCGCGCCCATGTACATCAGGCGTGCCAGGTACGCGCCGGTGCGGATGCGGCTGGCGAACAGCCGGAGCGGCATGATCGGCTGCGCCGCACGTGCTTCGGCGAGGACGAACAGCGCGAGCACGACAGCCGCGGCGGCGAACCCCGCGAGAGTCGGAGCAGCCGTCCATCCCGATTCCGCCGCGTGGAGGATCGCGAAGACGAGGGATCCGACGCCGACCGTGGAGGTGACGGCTCCGAGGATGTCGAATCGTCCGGGCAGCTTCGCGGCACGAGGAAGGAAGCGCGGAGCGAGAAGCAGCATCGCGATTCCGATCGGGACGTTGATGAAGAACCCTGCCCGCCACGTGATCCATGACGCGGCGGCCCCTCCCACGACCAGGCCCAAGCTCGCGCCGATCCCGGCGGTGGCGGAGTACCAGGCGACTGCACGTGCGCGTTCCTCACCCTGGAAGCTCACCGTGATCAGGGAGAGCGCTGACGGGGCGATCACCGCGGCACCGATGCCCTGCACCGCACGTGCCGTGATCAGCCACCATCCGGCCGGTGACAGGGCGATCAGCAGCGACGCGATGGCGAACACGATCAGGCCGAAGATGAACACGGACTTGCGGCCGAGGAGGTCCCCCGCACGGGCGCCGAGCAGCAGCAGACCGCCGAAGACGAGTGTGTAGGCATCCTGCACCCACGCGAGCTCCGTCGATGACAGGGTCAGGTCGGCCTGCAGGCTGGGCAACGCCGTGAAGATGACGGAGTTGTCCAGGAGGATCATGAAGTAGCTGACGAGGACGATCGTCAAAATCGCCCCCTTGTGGAGAGGGGTGGTGCGCACCGCATCGGTGGTCGTGGTCATCGGTTTCCTTCCCACGTCCATGTCAGCACCGGCGATGTTCGGGCGGCAGTGTCCGCTGTCCCAGGTACTGCCGGTACTCCCCTCGCGGCAGACAGGTCATCAAGCGCGACGGGCCCGTTCCGGTGTGCCCGGTAACGGCAGACCCTCCCTCGAGCCGCGCGGGCGGCGTAGGTTCGTCCGCATGGACCACCGTGGCGAAGTGCGAGAGTTCCTCTCGACCAGGAGGAACCGGATCACCCCCGACCAAGCCGGCCTGCCCGCATTCGGCGGTAACCGTCGAGTCCCCGGGCTCCGCCGCGAAGAGGTAGCCCTCATGGCCGGTGTCAGCGTCGACTACTACACGCGCCTCGAGCGCGGCGACCTCTCCGGCGCCTCCGACAGCGTTCTCGACTCGCTCGCCCGAGCACTGCACCTCGATGACGCCGAGACGGCTCACCTCTTCGACCTCGCGCGAACGGCGAATGCCTCCCCCGCCGCACGCAAGCCGCGAAAGGCTGCAGACACCATCCGCCCCAGCATCCAGCGTCTCCTCGACGCGATCACGGATGCACCAGCGATGATCCGCAACAACTACTTCGACTACGTCGCCGCCAACAGGCTCGGTCGCGCACTCTACGCACCCCTCTTCGCGGAGCCGGCACCGAACAGCGCCCGCTTCGCATTCCTCAACCCAGCCGCTCCGGAGTTCTATGTCGAGTGGGAGAAGAACACCCAGGAGCTCGTGGCCACGATGCGCGGAGAAGCCGGCCGCAACCCCTACGACAAGCGACTGACCGCTCTCGTCGGCGAGCTATCGACACGCTCCGACCGGTTCCGCACGCTCTGGGCCGCCCACAACGTCCGCTATCACCGCACCGGAGTCAAGAAGCTGCGCCACCCCGTCGTCGGACCGCTCGAGCTGACCTACGAAGCCTTCGAACTGCCCGCGGACCCTGGCCTCACGATGTCGACCTACACAGCAGTACCTGGTACACCCTCAGCAGACGCGCTCAAACTCCTCGCGAGCTACACCGCCACGACCGTCCCCAAAAGCGCCAGCGGGGAGCCGGTGGGGTCTGAGCGACAGGGAGCGTAGTCCGCCGAGAGTTGCTGACGGGCGAAGTCGCCCGATCCAAGACGGCGGGGGTATCGGAGAACGGGCCTGCTTGAGAAATAGGTGCCGGTTTCGGGGAGGCCACGCCACACGCGGCCGCCCCGCGGGGGTCGTCGGGGACGACCCAGCGCACTCCCGCGAGCCGATCACGCCGGAGGAGCGCGCGATGCTCGCCCGGGCGGGAACGACACGGCCTGGTTCGCGTATCCCGGCTACGCCCCGGACACGGTCTGGGAGCGGCTCGGCGCCCGCGGAGTGGGAGCAGCCTGCCGCCGGCGGAGCATCCGCATCGGGGAGCTCGAGGTCCTCGGCGTCCAGCTCACTTCAGCGCCCCTCCCAGGAGGCCCGCGACGTAGTACTTCTGCAGCACCAGGTAGACGACGACGCACGGGACGACGGTGATGGCCACACCGGTCTGCATGAGGCCGAAGTCGAGCTGGAAGTTCGCGTCGGCCGACAGGATGCCGATGCTGACGGGGAGGGTGTACAGCTTCTGGTCGGTGATGAGGATGAGCGCGGCGAAGAACTCGTTCCAGGCGGCGAAGAACGACAGCAATGCGGTCGACACGACCCCGGGTACCGCGACAGGGAGCATGACTCTCCACATGGCGCTGAATGCGGTGGCGCCGTCGATCTGCGCCGCCTCCTCGAGCGAGGATGGGATCGCTGCGAACGAGTTGCGCATGAGGAAGATGCCGAGCGGCAGGTTGAAGGTCGCGATGACGAGCGCCACGCCCACGAGGGTGTTCTGGAGGCCGATGTCGCGCAGCACGAGGTAGAGCGGGGTGATGATCGCCTGGAACGGGATCATGAACGTGATCAGGGTGATGAAGAAGGCGATGCTGCTTCCCCGATAGGGCAGCTTCGCGAACGCGTATCCGGCGCAGGTGCTGACCACGACGGCAACGCCGGTCGCGAGCAGCGCGACGAAGGCGGAGTTCCCGGCGCTCTGCCAGACGCTGAGCCCCCGACGGGAATCGAAGATCTGCGCGAGGTCGCTGGGCCCGACCTGGGACAGCATGACCCCGATCGGATAGAGGAAGAGGACGGCGAGGCAGACGCTGATGACCCACCACGCGACACGAGGCAGTATCCGCTGACGGCGCTGAGGGCGCTGGGTGGCGTTGGGCAGGACGACGAGGGTCGTCGAGGAGAGCGTGGCGGTCATGAGTTGTCCGAGTTCCGAAGGAGAAGCATCTGCACGGCGCTGACGACACCGAGGGCGAGCATGAGCAGGATGGAGAGAGCAGAGGCATAGCCGACGTCGAACTTCACGAAGCCCGATCGGTAGATCTCGAACACCGCAGTGATCGTCGACCCGGCAGGACCGCCCGTGGTCAGGATGTAGAACTGATCGAACGCGAGCAGCGAACCGGCGACGGAGAACACCAGCACGAGCGCGAGCGTCGGGCGGAGCAGCGGGACGGTGATGTGCCAGAAGCTCTGCCAGGGGATCGCCCCGTCGATGCGCGCTGCCTCGTTCACCTCGTCCGGAACGCCTTGGATGCCGGCGAGCACGAGGAGCATCTGGAGCCCGACGACCTTCCAGGTGACCATGGCGACGACGATCGCGAAGGCGGAGCCGAACTCGGCGAAGAAGTTCCGGGTGGGGTCGATGAGGCCGAGATCGCCGAGGAGAGTCGTCGTCGGTCCGATGTCGGACTGCCACATGAACAGCCAGATGTACGACCCCGACGCGAGGCCGATGACGACCGGGAGGAAGTAGATGGTCTGGAAGAAGCGGTGAGCGCGGGTGCCGCCTCGGACGAGGAAGGCGAGCAGGAACGCCAGGATGATGAGGATCGGCGTGGTCACAACGGTGTAGAGCAGCGTGAAGCCTGCGGCGCGGAGGAAGCCCTCATCGCGGAAGGCGGCGATGTAGTTCTCGAATCCGGTGAACTCGGGGACGCCGAGCAGCGGCCAGTCGTGCAGGGACATCACGACCGTCCGAACAAGCGGCCAGACGAAGAAGAGGCCCAAGAGGACGAAGGCGGGGAGGCTGAGAAGGAGCCCGAGACGTCCTCGTCGTCGAGCGATGCGGTCGGTGCGCGTCCGTGTCGGCGGCGCTGCCTGCGGAAGTGCGGTCATGGTGTCTCTCCGGAAGGGCCGGGGCGGCCGGCGTGGCCGCCCCGGCGAGGACGTGTCAGCTGTTGGCGTCGTCGAGAAGCGCCTGAGCGGCCTCCTGCGCCTTCGCCTGCGCGTCCTCGACGCTGCCGGGTCCGAAGACGGCCTCCTGGATCATGGTCGACCAGACGCCGTTCGGGTCGTTGATGATCTCGTTCTCGATGACGCTGTAGGGCACGCGTCCGACTTCGAGAGCGTCGGCGAAGACCTGGAAGCGCGCGTCCTGCGAGATGTAGAGGTCCTCCAGCAGGTCGAGCCGCGTCGGCATCACGCCGTTCTCCGCGATGATCGCCTGCGCGTCCTGACCGGTCGCCCACTCCAGGAACTCCCACGCGCCGTCGGGGTTGTCGGCTCCGGCGGGGATGGTGAGGTTGTCACCGCCCGCGAACGAGCCGATCTGCCCGTCTTCGGCGCCCGGGATGGGGGCCACGCCCCAGTCGAAGTCGGCTTCCTCCTCGAGGGAGCTGAGGAAGAAGGTGCCCCAGTTGTAGATGCCGACCTTGCCCTGGTTGAACGCGTCGCCCGCGTTGGACCCGCCGTCTGACTGCACGAGAGCGGGCATGGCACCCGACTCCCACATGCCGCGGTACAGCTCGAGGGTCGATGTCACCTCGGCGCTGTCGAATCGCGCGTCGATGCCGTCCTCGGAGAGCACGTCGCCTTCCTGTGCCCAGACGTACGGGCCCATGGAGAAGATGTTGCATCCGCCGCAGGCACCGGAGAATGCGAAACCGTAGTCGCCGTCTCCGGCCGCGGCGATCGCGTCAGCGGCTGCCCTGACCTCGTCCATGGTCGTCGGCGGAGCTTCCGGGTCGAGCCCGGCAGCCGCGAACAGGTCCTTGTTGTAGAACATCGCCGAGACGTCGGCGGTGAACGGCACCGAGTACACCGCGTCCTCGTACACGCCCTGGGCCACGTGTCCCGGGCTCATGTCGTCGGTGTAGTCGAGGCTGTCCCACTGATCGCTGATGTCGGATAGCGCTCCGACGGAGGCGAAGTACGGCACGTAGACGAGGTCGAGCGATGCGATGTCGGGGGCGTCGCCGCCTGCCGCCGCCGTCCCGAACTTCTGCACGTAGTCGGCCGAGGTGACGAGGGTGATCTCGACCTGGGTGTCATGGGCCTCGTTGAACGCGTCAGCGAGCTGCTGCATGAACCGGGACTGCGAGTCCCGCACCCACATGGTGACCGTACCGCCGCTCTCGGCTCCGTCTCCCCCGCCGGACGTGGAGCAGCCGGCCAGGCTGATGCCCAATGCCGACACGGCGGCCAGGGCGATGAAAGGCTTCAGGTGACGCCTCATTGCGTGGTTCCTCTCTGAGTGGTGAAGGGTGTCCGATTGCTCGGCAGCGTGGAAGGTGTCAGACGGTCGGCACCCACACGCGCATGGCTCCGGGGGCGCGGTTCGCCCACCGGAAGTAGGGAATGGCTCGGATGTCTCCGAGCTCGGTCGCGGGAGCAGATTCACCCGCCGAGTACAGGTCGGCCGCGTCGGCGCGACGGCGGGCGCCGCCGATGGCCAGCGTCGGCGCGCCGAGGCTCGCTTCGACACCTGCCTCAGAAGCGACGGGCTCGGTCGGGATGAGCACGTCCTCCAGTCGGACGCCGGCGGGCAGGTCTGCTTCCTCGAGGCAGTAGTAGACCGGCCCGCGACGCAGCGCCAGTGCACCACGCGCGCCGTCCACCCACGGATGGGCTCGCTCGAACACCGGCTCGACAGGCAACGTGAGCGTGACCGTGGACACGCCCGCCTGGACGGTCGTATAGCCGTCCTCGACCGGGCGGTCGTCGCTGCCGTCGGTGGAGAGCGTCGCGCCCCGCGCCCACGCGGGCACGCGAAGGTGCGTCTCCCGCACCGTCGGCGCGTCGAAGGCGATGCCGATGCGCCCGTCCCACGGGAAGTCCGTCGTGACCGTGGCGGTGATGCCGTCGCCGATGTCGTAGCGTCCCGCTGCGTAGAGGTGGAACTGCACCGCCTCATCCGTCTCCGTCAGGAGATAGGCGTTGATCGACGAGAGCAGTCGCGCGAGGTTGGGCGGACAGCAGGCGCAGAAGTACCAGTCGAGACGCGTCGAGGGGGCGTCCTCCTCGTGCGTGTGCCCGGAACGCAGCTGCAGCGGATTGGAGTAGAAGTACGACCTGCCGTCGATCGACGTCGACACCGCGATCGCGTTGTAGAGGCCGCGCTCGATCTCGTCGGCGTAGCGTGCGTCGCCGTCGAGCAGGAGCATCCGCCAGTTCCAGTGCAGGTTCGCGATGGCCGCGCACGTCTCGGAATACGCGCGGTCGGCCGGCAGCTCGTACGGGTCGCCGAACGACTCGCCGCGGTGCCGTGAGCCGAGGCCGCCGGTGATGTACATCTTCTGCTCGTGCACGCTGGCCCACAGCGCGTCGAGCGCGTCGCGGTACCCGGCGTCCGCCTCGTCGAGCTCGACGTCGGCGGCTCCGGCGACCAGGTACAGCTGGCGCACGGCGTGTCCGGTCGCCTCCCGTGCGTCCTTCACCGGCGTGTAGTCCTGATAGTAGGCGCCCCCGAACGCGCCCTCGCCGATGGTCCGGTACCCCCGGAGATCGAGCATCCGCTTCGCGAGCTCGCGATGACGGCCGTCTCCGGTGAGACGGGACAGCTCGACGAGCGCCGTCTCGATCTCGGGATGCCCGTCGATGTCGTCCCGACCGCCCGCGCCGAAGGTCTCGTGCACGAGCTCGACATAGCGCAACGCGATCTCGAGCAGGTCGGTCCGACCCGCGTGGGCCCACGCGACGGCCGCCTGGATGAGATGCCCGAGCTTGTACATCTCGTGCCCCTGCGTCAGGTCGGTGAACCGCTCCCCCGCCCGCGGACCCTGGTAGTAGCTGTCGAGGTAGCCGTCGGGCTCCTGCACCGCCGCGAGCAGGCGGACCGACTCGTCGACGAACTGCAGGAACTCCGTCACATCGCCGCGCGCGGCCTCCCATCCGATCGCCTCGAGCGTCTTGTAGAGATCGGAGTCGGCGAACAGCGGCCCGCGGAAGGGGGCCTCGCTCTCGCCCACGAGACGGCGCAGATTGTCGAGGACGCCGGTCGACTCCAGACGGGCGATGACGTGCGGAATCGTCTCCCCTCGGTTCACCCGCTGCCAGTCGCCGAGGAAGCCGTCCCCCAGCTGCACGCGACGCAGATCCATCGGCCGAAGCGTGGTGGGACGGGCCGGCGCGGCAGGGGCGATGAGCGAGTCAGAGACGCTGACCATGGTTCTCCTCGATGAGATCGATGTCCGTTTGTCGGTAGTACACCGGTGCACTACGGCGATAGTACACCGGTGCACTAGACTTGCAATAGGCAATTCAGGATGGTGGGGACGATGAACAGCGCACCGACGATGGCGGACGTCGCCCGGGTGGCCGGGGTCTCGAAGAAGACCGTCTCGAACTACTTCAACGGGTACCGCTACCTGCGGGACGAGACGCGCGCCCGCATCGCCGCGGCCGTCGACGAGCTCAACTACAAGGTCAACATCTCGGCGCGGAACCTCAGCTCAGGGCGCACGGGGGCGATCGGCCTCGCCGTGCCGGAGCTCGCGCACCCGTACTTCTCGCAGTTCGCGCAGGCGGTCGTGGCTGCCGCGCAGAGGAACGACGTGAACGTGCTCGTCGAGGTCACGGGCGGCGACCGTGCGCATGAGCTCGCGATCCTGAGTGGGGGCCGGGGGCGCTCCGTCGACGGCTTCGTGTTCGGGCCGCTTGCTCTGGGTGCCGACGACATCGCCGCAGCGACCGTGGACGTGCCGATCGTGCTCATCGGCGATCGGGCCGACGCGTCGCGGTTCGACTTCGTCACGGTCGACAACGAGCGCGGCGCCTACGACGCGACCCGGCACCTGGTCGCGGGCGGGCGCCGGCGCATCGTCGGCCTCGGCGCCGAGCGCAGCGATGCCCCGGCCGCCGCGTCGCTGCGCGCGCGCGGGTTCTTCGCGGCACTCCGCGACAGCGAGCTGCCCGTCGACGACGACCTCGTCGTCGGGCCGATCGCGTGGACGAGATCGGCCGGCGCCGCCGCCGTGCACGCGTTGATCGAGGGCGGCGCGGAGTTCGACGCCGTGTTCGGCCTGAATGACGCGCTGGCCCTCGGCGCCCTCAGCGCCCTCCAGGCGCACGGCGTCCGCGTGCCAGAGGAGGTCGCCGTCATCGGCTTCGACGATGTGGACGAGGCGCGGTTCGCCTCGCCGCCCCTCACCACGATCGAGTCGGGTCTCGACTGGGTCGCCGCGCGCGCCGTCGACCTGCTGCTGGAGCGCATCGCGGGCGCGGCCGGCGGACCGCGCGCCGAGATCGCCGGGCATGCCCTCGTGCAGCGGGAGACGACTCCGCGGGAACCGGCTCCGTCGCCGCCCGTGTGACAGGGATCGGGGCGCCGCCCGGCCGCACCCGCATCACAGCATCGCCGTGAGCACACCCCCGTCGGCGCGGATGGCCGCCCCGTTCGTCGCCGACGACAGCGGGCTCGCGAGGTAGACGGCGAGGTGCGCGACCTCGCGGGGTTCGAGGAAGCGCTCGAGGAGCGTCGTCGCGTTCTGCCCGATGACGGCCGCCTTGACGACGTCCTCCGGCGCTCCCTGCGCGTCGGCGATCGCGGCGACCGCGCCGGCGACACCCTCGGAGTAGGTGGGGCCGCCGAGGATGGTGTTCACGGTGACTGCCGTGCCGCGGGTGAGCTTCGCCAGGCCGTTGCCGAGCGCGATCATGCCCGCCTTCGTGACGCCGTAGTGGATCATGTCGGCGGGCACGTTGACGCCCGACTCGCTGCTCACGAGCAGCACACGGCCCCAGCCGCGCTCGAGCATGCCGGGGAGCAGCCGCCGCGAGAGGCGCACAGCGCTCATCAGGTTCACCTCGAGATAGCGCGCCCAGTCATCGTCGTCGATGTCCGCGAACTCCGCGAGCCCGAACAGGCCCACATTGTTCACGAGGATGTCGACCTCGCCGAGCTCATCGTGAAGCCGGTCGACCTCGTCGACCCGTGCGAAGTCGGCAGCCACCCCGCGATGGACGACGCCGGGATGAGCGGCGCGGAGCGCCGCCACCGCCCGGTCGACGCTGTCCGCCGACCGGCCGTTCACGACGACGGCCGCCCCCTCCGCGGCCAGCGCCGAGGCGATCGCGAACCCGATCCCCTGCGTCGATCCGCTCACGAACGCCGTCCTGCCCTGCAGCTGAAGATCCACGGATCCCGCCCTCCACTCATCATTCACTTTCCCAGGCAAGCAATGCTGGCACGATTGACTTTCCTGAGCAAGTGAATGCGAGGTAGGCTCCTGAGAATGGACGCCGATACCGCCCCGATCGGACTCGAACCCGCGCGCCTCGCCGTGTGGGCGTCGGTCGCCACCGTGCTCGAGCGTCTCCCGGCTGCCCTCGACGCGCAGCTGCAGCGCGACAGCGGCCTGGCCCATTTCGAGCACGGGGTGATGTACGCGCTGTCGACGGCCCCCGAGCGCACGTTGCGGATGAGCACCCTCGCGGGCTATGCGAGCAGCACGCTCTCCCGCCTCTCGCGCGCCGTCGCGCGATTGGAGAAGAAGGATCTCGTGCGGCGCCGCATCGACCCGTCCGACGGGCGCGTCACCCTCGCGACGCTCACCGACGCCGGGATGGCCCTGCTCGTGCAGTCGACGCCGGCCCACCACGCGCTCGTCGAGGAGCTCGTCTTCGCTCCGCTCACCGACGCGCAGGTGCGTCAGCTCGGCGTGATCGCGGAGCGCATCGCTCGCGCCGTCGACCCCGCCGCACCCTGGAGCGCGCCGCACACCGCCTGACGACCCGCAGGCGCAGGCGAGCGCCGCGACCCGGCTATCGCGCCGCGTTCCATGCGTCCGCGAACGACCCCTCGCCCTCGATCCGATCGGCGGCCGTGACGCACAGCACCGCCTCGGCCGGCCGCTCGACGCAGATCCGCTCGCCCGTGCGTGCGAGCTCCCGGAGTGCCGACGCGTAGTCGGCCGTCGGCGCGGCACCCTCGTCGAGTTGCAGCGTCACGCCGGTCGACGGGTTCACGCGGACGGCCGCGACGCCGTCGTGCTCGATCACCCTCGTCGTGGCCTCCATACGCGCCTCGAGCCGCGCAGGGTCGTCGCCCACCTCGATCCCTGGAGCCGAGAGCGTGACCGGATCGAGCGTCGTGGCGCCGACCGACCGCGCCGCCGCCAGCAGGTCGTCCGCCGTCGGGAACTCCAGGCTCGCCGACCGGTCGTCCGACCAGGCCGACATCGGCGGCGACGGAAGCGAGGCGATGAGTGCACGCACGGCGTGGCCCTGCGCTCCGGGCGCGAGCACGACGAGCTCGCTCGAGACGAAGACGGCCATCCCCGAGCCGTCGAGCGCGTGCGCGAGGATCGCCTGCGCACGTGCGGCATCGTCCTCCTCGAGGATGCGGACGTCGAAGCCGTCCGCGTCGATCTCCGTGGACACCACCGGGATCTCGGCCGTGAGGGCACGCCACGCCACCACCCCGCGGCGCACCCATTCGCCCGCGCGCCCCCTGAGGGAGAGGACTCCGTCGACATCCTCGGCGGCGCGGGTCGCGGGTGCATGCGGCGCGTCCCCTCCGACGAAGGCGATGGCGCGCTCCGCGTCGCGCGTCACGACCGAGACCCCGTCGAGGCGCTCGTGCGCGTCGTCGGCGATGAGCGACCCCGACACCAGCGCGTCGTCCGCGCGCAGCTCGCGGAGCACTCCGAGCGCCTCCTCGTTGCGCGCCGCATCGCGCAGGACGGGCACGCGCCATCCGCCGACGACGACGTCGACGCGCACGTCGGCGCCCTCGTCGTGCGAACGGATGCGCTCGGAGATCGCCGCGAGACGGTTGTCGTCGAGATCGTCGACGACCGTGACGGTGCCGCCCGCACCGCCCGTGAAGGGCATGCCGTCGGCCGTCGTGAGGTCGGTCTCGACGACGGCCGGGTCGTCGGCGAGAGCTCGCGCGAGCCCGCCGCTCACGCCGTCGCCCGTGAGGCACCCCGCCGGCAGCAGCATCGCCGCCAGCATCGAGACGGCGACGACGGCGCGCGCCATGGCGCGACCGCGCGAGCCGGAGGATGCCATCCCCTCACGCTACGGCATGACTGAAGATGCATTCAGGTAATACGGCCCCGTCTCGGAGCACGCCACAATGAACGCATGACCTCCACTCCGGACATCCTCGTCGTCGGCGAAGCCCTCGTCGACGTCGTCCGCCGCGCCGACGGCTCCGTCGACGAGAAGCCCGGCGGCAGCCCCGCCAACGTCGCGATCACGCTGGGCCGCCTCGGGCGCGCGCCGCGTCTGCTGACCCACCTGGGCGACGACGAGCGGGGTCGCGGCGTGCGCGCGTGGCTCGAGGCGTCGGGGGTCGCCGTCGAAGGGGCTGTCGCCTCCCGCACGTCGACCGCAGCGGCCGCGCTCGATGCGACCGGGGCGGCCTCCTACGAGTTCGCGATCGACTGGAGCGTCGACACGACCGACGCCGGCGAGCCCGATGCGCTGCACGTGGGGTCGATCGCGACCGTGCTCGCACCGGGAGCCGACGCGGTGTCGGCGCTCGTCGACCGGCTGCGCGCCAGGGCCCTCGTGACGTTCGATCCGAACATCCGCCCCTCCCTCGTCGACGACGCGGACGACGTGCGGCGACGGGTCGCCTCGCTCATCGCGCGCGCCGACGTCGTGAAGGCGAGCGACGAGGACGCCGCCTGGCTGCACCCCGGCGAGCCGATCGACGTCGTCGCGCGACGATGGACCGCCGCCGGCGCCGTGCTCGTCGTGATCACGGCGGGATCGGACGGCGCGCTCGCGGCCCGCGGCGACCGGGTCACCCGCGTTCCCTCACCACGCGTCGACGTCGTCGACACCGTCGGCGCCGGCGACACGTTCATGGGCGCGCTCGTCGACGGCCTCATCGCCGCGGGCGCGGCCGGCACATCCGCACGCGAGGCGATCGCAGCCCTCTCGGAGCCGGAGCTCACCGCCATCCTGCGTCGCAGCGCCGACGCGGCGGCCGTGACCGTCTCGCGCCCCGGCGCCGACCCGCCCACCCGAGCCGAGCTGGACGGCTGACCCTCACCCCACCGTGAGCACGAACCGCGCGTAGCCTGTGAGCGCGGGCGTCCCGTCGTCGACCGCCTCGACGATCACCTGGATGGCCGTGCCCGGCTGCGCGTCGGCGGCCACGTCGACGACGCATCCGGCCTCGGAGACCGACACCGTGCCATCCCCCGCGACGATGCGCGCGCTCACCGCGACGGCATCGCCATCCGGATCGGCCGTCGAGAACGCGAGCTCCACGCGCTCGCCGGGCCGGACCCCGCGATCGAGCGGGCCCTCGACGACGACGCGCGGCGCGTGGTTGGCATCCTCCGGGGCGGCGACGGTCCAGCGCAGACGGGCGGCGAGATCGCGCTGGAACGCTCCGAACCATTGCGCGACCTCGCCCGCGTCGACCATGGGCGCGGACGGGTCCCATGGTCCGAACCCGACACTCGTCCAGCGCTTCGGATCGTCGGCGTGCGGCACCTGGCGTCCGCCCCAGCCGCCGAACGACGGGTGCTCGGCATTGCGCAGGCCGTTGTCGATGTGCATCGCGACGTTCGACGTGTCGCCCTCGGAGATCCAGGCGCCGTTCTCCCGCAGCGGCGCCCAGACCCGGTACCCGGTCGCCTCGAGCTCCTCGCGGGTGGCGTCGGGGATGCCGAAGTAGTCCTCGTCGTCGAAGCCGTCCGCCATCTGCCGGCCGTCGCCCCACACGCGGTACGCGGCACCGATCGGGCCGACCGACGAGACGTTCTCGCGCATCCACTCGGCCGTGAGGTACTTCTGCGCCTCGGGCGCGACGACGTCCCACGCGAAGTACCCCCACGCGGTCGTCGCGACGTCGCGGAACTCGAGGTCGGGCCAGTGCGGCCGGATGTACTCCGCGAACGTCCCGTCCTGTTCGGCGAAGCTCGTGATGACGGTTCGGCCGACGATGCGGGCGCGGACCTCATCCCATTCCGCGGTGTCCGCGTACTCCTCCTCGATCGACAGCAGGGCACGGGCGATCGTGTTCGTCCCGCCCCACGCCTGCGCGAACACCTGTCCGGGGGCGTCCGCGAGCAGCACGTCGCGGACGAGGTCGGACCCAGGCGTGGGCGCGGCCATGTCGCCCTCCGTCGCGACGTTGCCCATCGCCGTGATCGAGCGGAGGCGCTCCGGGTGCGGATACCGCGCGTCGTGCCGGCGCAGGCTCTCGTACGCCTCCGCGTACGCGTCGACGGCCTCGTCGATGTGGAGGCGCGCGCCGGGCGCCGGCCACCGGTGGGGCGCGATGCCGCGCGCCGGGTCGCCCGTGTAGTGGAAGCGGCTCGACGAGTAGACGAGCGCCGCGATGTCGATCTCGTTGCTGTAGAGGAGCAGCCGGAGCATCGAGTTCAGGTCGTCGAGCTCGGGGTCCGTCGTGACGATGATGCGCGCGTCGTTCACCACGACACCCCTCCGATCTCGCGTGCGGCGCGGACGGCGCGAGGATCGGCCCCGCCGGGCCACGGCCCGCGGGCCACCGTGTAGCCGAAGGCCACGCCCGAGTCGGGATCGACGGTGCCGAGTGCCCCCATCGCACCGTCGTGCCCGAAGCTCCGCGGCCCGCCGAAGGCCAGCTGCTGGCTGGGCTTCTGGAACACGATCGAGTGGGCGCGGTCCTCCTGGCCGAGCACCTCGTCGAATCCGCGCACCTGCTGCTCGCCGACGACCGCCACGGTGTCGGCGTCGAGCAGCGGCGCGGCGCCGTCGACCCCCGTGACGGCGGCCGCGAGCAGGGTGGCGATGCCGAGGGCGCTCGCGGTCGCCGATCCGGCGGGATGGCCGAACCGGTACGAGCGCTCGTCGTTCGCGAGGTCGACCTGCTCGCCCGGGGCCGGGGCGAAGACGATGTCACGGAGCGGGTGATGGCCGGATGGCGCGGGGACGTCCCCGAGCGGGGGAACCATGGGCAGCGTGGCGACGCGACGGCCGTCCCGTTCGCGGGGAAGGCCGAGGAAGACGTCGGCCCCGGATGGCGCGCGCACCGCTTCCTCGTAGAACGCGTGCAGGGTGCGGCCGTCGAGGCGCTGCACGGCCGCGTCGGCGAGGTTGCCGATCGTGATCGCGTGGTACCCGAACGCCGATCCCGGCCGCCAGAACGGACGCGTCGCCGCGAGCCGGTCTGCAGCCTTCGAATGATCGAGCAGCTCGTCCCAGGTGAGGCGCGGGTCGGCCTCGGGGATGCCCGCCTGATGCGAGAAGAGCTGCCGGCCGGTGACGTGCTCCTTGCCCGCGACGGCGAACTCGGGCCACCAATCGGCCACGGGCGCGTCGAGATCGAGGACGCCGCGCTGCACGAGGAGGGCGAGGGAGACGCCGATCGTGTTCTTCGAGACGGAGTACGGCACCATGAGCGAGTCGGCGGCCAGGTGCGGGCCGCCGTGCACGTCGAGCACGAGCCTCCCGCCCGCGTACGCCGCCATCTGGAAGGAGTAGTCGGGGTCGGCGGCGAGGTGCTTCTCGAAGCGCTCGACGAGGGGGCTGAGCCGGTCATCGGCCCGTCCGTGCAGGGGTCCCGTCAGGGGTGACAGCATCGTCGTCCTCTCGATTCACCTCCAATATTGGCAAACCGGTTGCGCAATTTCAAGCAGCCACGGAAAGGCGCCCCTCGCACGAGCAGCGGGTCGAGCGCGCGGAGATCGCGACGGGCGCCGGGGCGAGGCCGACCGTCAGCGATGCCGCGGCGAGCGTGTCGACCAGAGGGCGAGCGCGACGAGCACGGGCTGGAAGAACAGCCGCCCGAAGCGCTTGCCGTCGGTGTCGAGTCCGAACGCGCTGCGGCGCTCGAGCCACTGGGCGATGTTGCCCGGGAAGATCGCCGTGAAGAACAGCGCGGCGATCACCCCGACGGCACGACGGCGCTTGCGGGCGAAGAGCAGCGCGGCGCCGAGCCCGATCTCGACGACACCGGATGCGACGACGGTCGTGTCGGGCTCGAGCGGGACGAAGTCGGGCACCTGCGCCTGGAACTCCTCGCGCGCGACCGTGAGGTGCGACGCGCCCGCGAAGGCGAGTGCCGAGCCGAGCAGGATGCGTCCGATGGTGCGCGCCGGTGTCGTCATGCGCCGAGTCTAGGCAGGCCGGGTCGCGACCCGCCCCTCATCCAAAACATGCCGGGTGTAATGTTTTCACCACAAGACTCGAGGAGGAGCTCCATGGCACTCGCGATCGCGCAGACGAGCCGGATGATCGTCGACAACGACTGGGCCGGCGACCCCGACGGGCTCGTCGCGCTCGCACACCACGTCCTCTCGCCATCCGATCGCGTGATCGGGGTGACGAGCTCCCTCCTGAACCCCATGTTCGGCCCCGCGGACGGCACCGCCGAGCGCGGGGCGGTGCTCGCGCGCGACCTGCTCGCGATGCTGGGCCAGCCGGATGTGGCGGTGAGGGCGGGAGCCGACGATCCCGTCACGGACACCGCGCGCGAGACGCCGGCGGCCCGGCTCATCGCCGATGCGGCGGTGACCGCCGACGAGCCGCTCACCGTCGTGTGCGGCGGACCGCTCACCAACGTGGCCGATGCCATCCGCCTCGACGCGCGCGTCGCCTCGCGCATCAGGCTGCTCTGGGTCGGCGGCACCCTCGACGACTCGTTCGAGTACAACCGCGACACCGATCCGCAGGCGGCGGCGCTCGTCCGGGCGACAGCGGGGCTCGAGGTCGTCCGGTTCCCCGCGGAGACGTACCGCCTCCTCGCGATCTCCGTCGCCGAGACCGAGGAGCGGCTCACGGGCGCAGGCTCGGTCGGGCGATGGCTGTGGGAGCGCTACGTCCAGCTGCCTCTTCCGGACGGCGTCGCGATCGACCCGGTGTGGCCGCTCGGCGACAGCGCTCCGCTCGCCGCGACCGCATTGACCCACACGCGCGCACGCTTCGAGCGCCGCGACGGCGAGAGCGTGTGCGTCGACCTCGACGAGCGCCTCATCATCGAGGACCTCTTCGCGCGCCTGCGGCTCTTCGCACGCGGGCGCTGACGCGTTCGTGTCGCGACCCCCGGAGCGAGGGAGGCGAGACGAGACGTCGCGGACGACTACGGCCGTCCGACCATCCCCTCGGCATGGTCGGCGACCCAGGCGACGAGCGGCAGCATCCGCTCCATGAGGTCGCGCCCGAGCGGCGTCAGGCTGTACTCGACGTGCGGCGGCACGCTGGGGAACGACTCGCGGTGCACGAGCCCGTCTGCCGCGAGGGTGCGCAGCGTCGAGGCGAGCATCTTCTCGCTGATGCCGTCGACCTGGCGGCGCAGCTCGCCCCAGCGCAGCGTGCCGTCGGAGAGGGCGGAGAGCACGAGCACGCCCCATTTGCTCATGATGTGGTCGAGCACGACGCGCGTGCCGCATCCCTCGTCGAAGATGCGCTCCTGAGAAGCCCGGATCTGCGCGAAACTCACCGCCATGTAGGTACCTTACCGAAAAGTGGGTACCTTCGGATGGGAAGGCGCAAGAGGATCGCGGCGTTGTGGCCCGCGAACCCCTGAGAAAGGACTCGCCATGACCATCCTCGTCACCGGTGCCACCGGCCACCTCGGCCGCCTCGTCGTCGACAGCCTGCTCGCCCGCGGCGTCGACCCCTCCGCCGTCCGTGCGGGCGCACGCGACACCGCGAAGGCCGCCGACCTCGCCGCACGCGGCGTGCAGGTCGTCGCACTCGACTACGACGCACCGGAGTCCGTCGCCGCAGCCGTCGACGGCGTCGACACCGTCCTGCTCGTCTCGAGCAGCGAGGTCGGCAAGCGCGCAGCCCAGCACCGGGCCGTCATCGACGCCGCGCGCGCGGCGGGCGTCGCGAAGCTCGTCTACACGAGCGCCTCGAAGGCCACCACGAGCGACCTCGTGCTCGCCCCCGAGCACAAGGCGACGGAGGAGGCGATCGCGGCCGCGGGCATCCCCGCCGTGATCCTCCGCAACAACTGGTACACCGAGAACTACGTCGGCGACGTCGCCCGCGCGAAGGACACGGGCGTCATCGCGGCGAGCGTCGGCGACGGCCGCGTCGCGTCGGCGAGCCGTGCCGACTATGCCGAGGCCGCAGCGGTCGTGCTCACCGAGGACGGCCACATCGGCGAGGTGTACGAGCTCGGCGGCGACGTGGCGTGGAGCTTCGACGAACTCGCCGCCGCCGCCTCGGAGGTCGTGGGACGCGAGGTGCGCTACACCCCGCTGAGCACCGAGGAGCACGCCGCAGCGCTCGCGGCCGCCGGCCTCGACGAGGGCACGGTCGGCTTCGTCACGGCGCTCGACGCGAACATCCGCGACGGTGCGCTCGCCGAGACCGACGGAACGCTCGCCCGCCTCATCGGTCGCCCGACGACGCCGCTCGTGGACGGGCTGCGCGCGGCGCTCTGACGCCGGTCGCCGCGAAACGCGGCGATTCCCGCGACGGTCGCCCCGTTTCGCGGCAACTCCCCGCGACGGTCGCCCCGTTTCGCGGCGATTCCCGCGACGATCGCCCCGTTTAGCGGCGACCGGCGCGGCGCGACGACCGGCGCGGCGCGACGACCGGCGCGGTTCTCACGCCTCCCGGTGGAGCGCGCGACGGGCACCCGCGGCGAGCGCGGCGGCGGCGAGGAGGATCCCCGCGCTTGCCGCGAACGTGCCGGTGTGGCCGGTCGCGTCGAAGAGCACGCCGCCGACGGTCGACCCGAGCGCGATGCAGAGCTGGATGACCGCGACCATGAGCCCGCCTCCCGCCTCGGCGTCGGCGGGCATGGCGCGCGTCAGCCAGCTCCACCAGCCGACCGGCGCCGCCGTCGCGAGCAGTCCCCACGCCGCGAGCAGCGCGACGACGACGGCGACGGAGCCGCCCAGCGCCGCGAGCGCCACGGCGATCGCGGCCATGAGCACGGGGATGAGCACGAGCACGCCGAACAGACTGCGACGGAGCACGCCGCCGACGAGCGAGGTGCCGACGACCCCCGCTGCGCCGATGACGAGGAGCACGACCGAGAGCGTCGCCACGTCCACCCCCGTAGCGCCCTCGAGGAACGGGCGCACGTACGTGAACAGCACGAACTGGCCGAGGAAGAACGCCCCGCACGCCGCCATCCCGATCGAGACGGCGGGGCGCCGCAGCGGCACGAAGACGCTGCCGCCCGCCGTCGCTGGCGCCGCCATCCGCGGCAGCGAGAACCACTGCCACGCGAACGCGAGGGCCGCGATCGGCACGAGCAGAGCGAACGCGCCGCGCCATCCCACGACCGAGCCGAGCAAGCTGCCGAGCGGGGCGGCGAGCACGGAGGCGAGCGCGTTGCCGCCGTTGAAGATCGCGAGGGCGCGCGGCACGCTCTCGGCCGGGACGAGCCGCATCGCGGTCGCCGCGGAGAGCGACCAGAACCCGCCGATCACGACGCCGATGAGCGCCCGGCCGACGAGGTACACCGCGTAGCTCGGCGCGAGCGCGATGACCGCGCCCGACACCGCCATGGCGGCGGTGAGCGCGAGCAGGAGCGTGCGCCGGTCGCGGCGCCCCGCGAGAAGCGGCAGCGACAGGCTCGTCGCCACGGCGAAGAGGCCGGAGATCGCGATCCCCTGCCCCGCCATCCCCTCCGTCACGCCGAGGTCGGCGGCGAGCGGGGTGAGCAGGCTCACGGGGAGGAACTCCGACGCGATGAGCGCGAACACGCACAGAGTCATCGCGAAGACGCCGCTCCAGTTCGCGGCGGCGGGCGCGGCCGGCGGTCGGGCGGCGGGGATGTCGGCGGTGCGGGCCTCGGTCATGTCTTCCTCAGGGTGGACGGGAGGGGATGCCGTCACGCTAGAAGCCGGTCGACCTGCTGCGGGAGTCCCTGACAGGGCACCCCTCGCCCGCCCCGCCGCCCCCGATCCGGGTCGATGATGGATGGCGGCGCCCCGTCGGGCGTCGAACGAACGACGACAGGAGACCCCCTGTGCTCACCGTGAAGGCCTACGCGGCGCCGTCCGCGACGGAGCCCCTCGTCCCCGCCACCATCGAACGACGCGACGTCGGCCCGTCCGACGTGCTCATCGCCATCCGCTACGCCGGCATCTGCCACTCCGACATCCACACCGTCCGCGGCGACTGGGGGCCCATCACGTACCCGCAGGTCGTCGGCCACGAGATCGTCGGCGAGGTGGTCGAGGTCGGCTCGTCCGTCACGAAGCACGCGGTCGGCGACCGTGTGGGGGTCGGCTGCATGGTGAACTCGTGCCGCGAGTGCGAGAACTGCCTCGCCGGCATGGAGAACTACTGCCTGAAGGGCAACACGCAGACGTACGCCGCCGTCGACCGCGACGGCACGATCACGCAGGGCGGCTACTCCACCCACGTCGTCGTCGACGAGGACTTCGTGCTGAGCGTTCCGGAGGCCATCCCGTACGACGCCGTCGCGCCGCTGCTGTGCGCCGGCATCACGACGTACTCGCCCCTCGCGCACTGGAAGGCGGGCCCCGGCACGCGCGTCGCCGTCGTCGGCCTCGGCGGCCTCGGCCACATGGCCGTGAAGATCGCGGCGGCGATGGGCGCCGAGGTGACGGTGCTCTCGCGCACGCTCGACAAGCACGACGACGCCATCGCCTTCGGCGCTGCCGACCACTACGCGACGGCCGACGAGGCGACGTTCGCGACGCTCGCCAACCGCTTCGACCTCATCGTCAACACGGTCAGCGCCCCGCTGCCGCTCGACCGCTACCTGCGGCTGCTCCGCCTCGACGGCACGATGGTCAACGTCGGTGCGCCGCCCGAGCCCATGCCGCTGCACGTCTTCACGCTGTTCGGCAACCGCCGTTCGTTCGCCGGCTCGAGCATCGGCTCGATCGCCGAGACGCAGGAGATGCTCGACTTCTGCGCCGCGCACGGCATCGCGCCGGAGACCGAGCTGATCGACGCCGCGCAGATCAACGACGCCTACGAGCGCGTGCTCTCGAGCGACGTGCGCTACCGCTTCGTCATCGACACCGCGACGCTGTAGCGGGCGGCGAGGCGGCGGGGCAGAGGCGACTCCGGGCCCGGCAGCCTCAGCCGAGCAGCCCGTGGATGTCGTCGCCCTCGAGCACGGCCGAGGGGGCGAAGTCCGGCCCCGCCATGTAGGCGAGGAGCGACGCACGGAAGGCGCGCGCGGCCGGCCGATCGCCATCCGCGTCGAGGTCGAGCGAGCTCACCACGATGCGGCCTCGACCGACGCGCGCCTCGATGAGCGCACCCAGCCGCCGCGCCTCGAACCACGTGTCGATGGGCTGCACGAGCGGGCGCACGCCGTCGGGCAGCCCGTCGAGCACGAGCGCCCGCGCGCCGTGCACGAGCTCCCACCACTGCCAGTCGGTCGTGCCGTCGGTGGGGAACCCGTCGAACACCGGATGGCCGGGATCGTG
Organism: Microbacterium gilvum; assembly: GCF_039543865.1. Lineage (NCBI taxonomy): Bacteria > Bacillati > Actinomycetota > Actinomycetes > Micrococcales > Microbacteriaceae > Microbacterium > Microbacterium gilvum. Next base: position 239,505 of record NZ_BAABKO010000002.1, read on the forward strand.
CAGCAGGCCGAGCGTGTGAGGCGCCTGCCCCGAGGTCCACGCCGTGTTCCAGAACACGGTCGTGAACCCGAGCGCGACGTCGTTCGCGACGTCGGCCGGCGACACCTCGAGCAGCACGTCGGCCCCCCGCTCGGCGCGTGCGATCGCCTCGGCGACGTCCCGCGTCTGCACGACCTCGCCCGGGTCGACGGATGCCGGCGGGTAGACCCACAGGTCCCAGTCGTTCTCGAACCGGTCCGCGCCTTCCCCGTCGATCGTGAGCACGAGGCGCACGCGCTGGGCCTCCGCGACGGTCCATGGTGCGATCGAGACGGCCTCGAAGCGCGTGCCGTTGCCGATCGGCAGGAGCGCGCCCCTCGCGAGCGCGCCCTCTCGCAGCGTCTCGCCGCCCACGCTCTCGAGCCGCCAGAGCACATCGGCACGGAGCGGCTCCGCCCCGAAGTGCGCGATCTGCGCCTCGAAGCGGATGGCCTCGCCTGCCCGCCAGACCCGCCGCGGCAGGCGGGCGAGCGGCACGGTCGGCCCGCAGAACCGGGCGAACTCCGCGGGCGTGCAGTAGCTCTTGGACTGCCAGAACGCGTTGAGCACGCCGACGGTGGCCGTGCCCTGGCCGGGGAAGTCGCTGAGTCCCAGGAGGTGGAACCCGCCGAACCCCTCGGTGCGCAGCGCCGACTCGATCTCCTCCTTGTAGCAGAGCACCTGCAGCCGGCCCGATGCGGCGAGGAAGTCGCCGGCCTGGTCGCGCATTCCGGAGGCCTCGAGGAAGTCGGCGAAGACGCCGTAGTTCCGCGCCTCCATGAGGCCCGTGTACGCGTCGATCTCCGCCAAGTCGGGGTAGGCGCACCACTGGCCGATCTCGTGGCCGACGATCGGCCGGTCGCGGGTCGCGACCCATCCCGAGTAGTCGGTCTCGGTCTCGGGAGGATCGGCGTTCATGCGCGAGCCGAGGCCGTCGCCCCACTGATGCGCCCGCGGCTCCGGCACGTTGTCGAAGTCGTTCTCGGCGATCGCGGGCCATCCCGCCGCCGACGTGTAGAGACGACGAGGGTCGACGGTGCGGAAGTGCCGCACCCATCCGCCGAGGAACTCGGCATCGCGGCCGGCGGGCTCGTTGCCGTGCGCCATGAAGACGAACGACGGATGGTCGCCGTACGCCCGCAGGATGCGCTCGGTCTCCTCGTAGAGGAACGCGTCGACGGGGCGCCCCTCGCCGATCGACGACCCCTGGTTCGCCCACAGCGGCCCCTCGACGTGCAGGTACATGCCGGCCTCGTCGGCCGCCTGGAACGCGGCCTCGGGCGGGCACCAGGAGTGGAAGCGCACGACGTTGAGGCCGTGCGCGCGGCACGTGTCGAAGATGCGGCGCCAGGCGACGACGTCGACGGGCGGATACCCCGTGAGCGGGAACACGGCGCACTCCAGCGTGCCGCGGAGGAACGTCGGGCGGCCGTTGACGGCGATCCGCGTCCCGTCGACGGACACCTCGCGCAGGCCGAAGACGGTGCGGGTCTCGTCGTGCACGGCATCGCCGCCGACCACGGCGTCGAGGCGGATGTCGAGGGCGTGCAGGGCGGGATGGAACTCGTCCCACAGGGGCGCGTCCTCGCCGAGCGCGAGCTCGACGTCGACGTGCGCGCCGCCCGCCGTCACGCCGCGCTCGGCGAGGTCGCGGTCGTAGCCGGCGTCGTACCGCGCGACGACGCGCGCGACGTCGCGCCCGTCGTCGACGCGGCGGGCGACGACCGTCACCTCGCCCGCCCCCGCCCCGGCCGACCCCGATGCGATGTCGATGCGCGCCGTGACCGCGCGCCGCGCGACGTCGGGGAAGACGCGCACGCGCGCGATGCGCACGGCGGGGAGCGGCGCGAGCGTCATGGCGCCGACGATGCCGTTCCAGTTGCCCTGGGTGTGATCGGAGACACTATGCGCGTTCGGTCCGACGTCGACGACGGTGCGGTTGTCGACGCGCACGACGATGCGGTGCGCGCCCGCGGCGAGCGCGGCCACCTCGAACCGGTGCGCGGTCGTGAGGCTGCGTTCCGACCCGACCGGCAGCCCGTCGATCCACACGGTCGACTCCCAGTGCACGCGCTCGAACTCGAGGGCGAGCGGATGGCCGGCCCAGTCGTCCGGGATCACGACGTCGCGCGCGAACCACGCTGCGCCGCGGTAGACGACGCGTGGCTGCAGCCAGAACGGCACGGAGACCGCGCCGTCCTCGCGGTAGGGCGCGTAACGGTCGTCGTCGAAGAAGGCCCGGTCGACGATGCCGCCCGTCCAGGGTGCGTCGACCGCCACGGTGTCGCCCAGACCCTGGTGCTGGACGGAGCCGGGGAGGCGGATGCCGACGGCATCGCCCGGCAGGGCGACGTGCCAGCCGTCTCGTTCGCCGACGCCCTCCCGATCGAGCAGGCAGCGCCATCCGCCGGCGAGGTCGAGGGGTGCAGGGGCGGTGTCGAACGTCATCGTCGGTCCTCCGTCGGGGCGGTTCCTCCGACCGTAGGCACCCGCGCGACGACGCCGGCAGGACGATGCGGCGGAGAACCTGGACGATCCCCCCGCATCCGTTACACGCCCGTCATACGCGGGGTGCACCGGCGCAACACGGCTCCGCTCGAATTGGTACGACCAATCCGATCCGAGGAGAGACATGCCGACGACCACCGGGACCCAGCCCGCCGCCGTCCCCGACACCGCGCCCGCATCCCGCCGGCGCCTGCTGCCCGTGCGGCGCCGCCCGCCGGGTCCGCTGCTCGTCACCGCCCTGTTCTCGCTCGGGTGGGTGTTCATGTACGCGGATCGCAACATCCTCTCGCCCGTGATGACGGTCATCCAGGAGGAGTGGGGCCTCTCGAGCACGCAGCTCGGCCTCATGTCGACGGTCTTCTTCCTCACCTACGCGCTCATGCAGATCCCGACCGGCTACATCGCCGACCGGATCGGCCGCGTGCGCGTCGTGGTGATCGGCTACGTCGCGTTCGGAATCGGCACCATCCTCAGCGGATTCGCCTCGACGTTCCTCATCTTCCTGCTGTTCCGCGCCTTCACGGGGATCGGCGAGGGCACGTACTACAGCCCCGTCTACGGCATCTCGTCCAGCTACGTCTCGAAGCGGTGGCGCGGCGTCTCGGCGGCCGTCATCAACAGCGGGATGGCCGTGGGCATCTCGCTCGGGTTCATCGGCTCGAGCTACCTCACCTTCACCCTCGGGCTCCCGTGGCACATCACATTCCTCGTGTTCGGCGCGGCGACGGTCGTCGTCGCCGCGCTCATCCACTACTTCCTCTCCCCGGTCGACGACGCGCACCGCGCGTCGATCGCGGCCGCCCGCGCCGACGACTCCGCCCAGGAGGCGCCCGCTCGCGGTGCGCTGTTCTCCCGGAACCACCTCCTCACCTACGTGCTCATCTTCTGCTCCCTCTACGGGTTCTTCTCGATGCTCACGTGGCTGCCGACCTACCTCCAGCAGGCCCGCGGCGTCGACCCCTCGCAGACGGGCATCATCGCGTCGCTCGTGCCGTGGGCGTCCATCCCCGGCGCCATCCTGCTGAGCATGCTGGCGCGGAGGCTGTCGAACACGCGGCCGCTCATCGTCGTGCTCGCGCTCCTCGGCGGGCTGTGCCAGATCCTCGTCCCCCTCACAGGCGACTACGCGCTCATGATCGTCGGGCTCGTCGTGTACGGTCTCGTCGGGAAGCTCGCCCTCGACCCCATCCTCATCGCGTTCCTGGCCGAGAACACGCCGTCGTCCATGTACTCCCGCGCCTACGGCTACTTCAACTTCGCGGGGATGGTCTCGTCGATCTTCGCGCCGTACGTCACGGGGGCGCTCGCCGACGCGACGGGATCGCTCGAGTCGGGCTTCTTCCTCTCGGCCGTCCTCCTGCTCGTCGGAGCCGTGGCGTTCTGCTTCACGAAGAAGCCCGCCGTCGTCTCCTGATCGCGCGTGAGAGCATGGGGGCGGCGCTGCCGCGCCCATGCTCTCACCAGTCAGGAAGCCCGCTGATGACGGATGCCGCCCGTTTCGGCCCCCTCGCGCGGACGGCGGCGCCGGTGTCCGACGACATCGTCCGGCACCTCGAGCGGCTGATCGTGTCGGGGGCGCTCGCCCCCGGGGCGCGGATCCCGCCCGAGCGCGCCCTCGCGGTCGAGCTCGGCGTCTCGCGGACCGCATTGCGCGAGGCTCTCACGCGGCTGCAGTCGGCCGGGCTCGTCGAGCGCCGGCAGGGCAGCGGCACGCGCGTCGCCGAAGACGCACCGGGCTCGACGGCGCTCGCGAGGGGCATCGCGAAGCATGCGGACGACGTGGCGCACTCGGCCGAGCTGCGGGCGCTCATCGAGCCGCGCATCGCGGCTCTCGCCGCCCAGCGGGCGACGCCACCCGAGCTCGCCGAGCTGCGGTCCACGCTGGCCGCGTCGGACGGCGAGCGCGATCCGCTCCGATCCATGCAGCTCGACATCTCGTTCCACACGGGGGTCGCGCGCGCGTCCGCCAATCCGCTGCTCGAGTCGCTCACGCGGATCACCGCCGCATGGACCGTCGAGGAGCGCGTGCACTCCCACCTCGACGGCGACGGGCGCCGCATCTCGCGCGAGGGGCACGAGCGCATCCTGCGCGCGCTCGAGCGGCGCGACGCCGCGGCCGCCGAGTCCGCGATGGCGGACCATCTCTCGGAGATCCGCGCCGTGATCGACGCGTCCGCCCCGATCACGGCGGAGTGAGGGCGCTCAGGCCGCAAACACGAAGGTGCTGAACGAGTCGGCCGGCAGCGTCACCGCGACCGCCGTGTCGCCGAGCGCGAGGGTCGCGGTCGTCTCCTCAGCCAGGTCGTTCTGCATCACCACGACGACCGATCCGTCGGGGTTGCGGAACGCGAGCTGGTTCTCGTAGCCCGTCCAGCTGAACGCCTCGATGCTCTGCGCCCCCGGTTGCAGGAAGTGCGTGAGGTGCTTCATGAGGTGGTACTCGTGCGTGTACCGGAACCGCCCCGTGTCGGGGTCGACGACGACGAGCGAGTTCTGCGCCCATCCCCATCGGCTCACGCCGCCCTCGTCCAGCGCGAGGTTCCAGTACGTGTACGCCGTCGCGCCGTCGTCGATGAACCGCCGCATGAGCGACCAGGCATAGCGGCAGAACCGCCAGTCGTTCCGGCCGTCGCCGCACTCCTGCTCGGTCTGGTAGAGCGCCAGCTCGGGCGCGATGCGGCGCGCGTCGGCGATGGCGCCCTTGCCCGCCCACTGGAATCCCGCGCCGCGGATCCACGGCCCCGCATCAGGATCGGCGAGGACGGTCGCGAGATGCGAGGGAGCCGGCCGCTCCTGGGTGCCGAAGAAGACCTCCACCCCTCGCTCGGCCATGACGGGTCCGAGGTGGGCGATGAAGCGGGCGAGCCCCTCGGGCGTCCACGTGCAGCTCGGGAAGACCTGGGCCGAGTTGAACTCGTTCTGCGGCATGACCATGCCGATCTCGATGCCCTCGGCCCGGTAGTCGTCGATGAACCTCGCGAAGTAGCGGGCGTAGGCGGCGAGGTTCTCGGGCGTCTGGATCATCATGTCGGTGCCCTCGCGACCGACCTGGTCGGGTCGCAGGCCGTTCTCGACGCCGCTGCCCGGCCACGGCAGCGCCGCCGCGTAGTGCCCGTTCGTCTTCATCCACGACGGCGGGCTCCACGGCGAGGCCCACAGCCGCAGGGCCGGCTGCTCCTTCTGCGCGGCGCGGATGAACGGCACGAGCGTGTCGCGGTCGCGCTCGATCGAGAAGTGCTCGAGCGCGAGGTCGCCGGGCTCCTCGTCGTACGAGTACCAGTCGGCGGAGAAGTCGTTCGCACCGATCGGCATGCGGCACAGGGTGAAGCCCGTTCCGACACCGGGCGCGAACAGCTCATGGAGGATGCCGTCGCGGTCGTCCGCGGACAGACGGGAGAGGGCGCGCCATCCGAGCTCGTTGAAGCAGACGCCGAAGCCCTCCATCGTCTGCCGGACGCGATCGGGGCGCAGCATGACGTCGGGCATGCCGGCGAGCCGGGTCGGCTGCGGCGCCTCGCGCGGCTGCCAGGCGGCGTCCTGGGTCGTCACGACCCAGGTGAGGGATGCGGCGGGTGCGGACATCAGCGGACCTTCCGGATCGGGACGAAGCAGAGGGCGGCGCCGACGAGCAGGACCCCGGCGGCCGCGAAGGATGCCTGGTACCCGCCCGTGGCGACGACGAGGAACGAGGTGACGACGGGCCCGATGATCTGGCCGCCCGTGTTCGCGACGTTCAGCAGGCCGAGATCCTTCGCGGCGTTCTCCTTGTCGGGGAGGACCTCGATGTTGAGCGCCTGGTCGACGGAGGAGAAGACCCCGTTGCCGATGCCCGAGCACACGGCGAACAGGATGTAGCCCCACGCGAAGGGGGCGACGGCCGGGAAGACCGCGCCGATGGCGATGAGGAGCGCCGACGCGATGACGAACGGCTTGCGGCGCCCGAGGCGGTCGGAGAGCGGGCCGGATCCCACCCCGAACACGAGGCCCGTGACGAGCGTGATGACGGCCGCGATCGAGATGATGCCGCCCGCCGCCGAGGCATCGAGGCCGATGTAGTCGGTGAGGATGTAGAGCTGGTAGTTCGTGATGGCGTAGCCGCCCGCCTGGAGCAGGAACTTGCCGGCGAGCGCGAGGTAGAAGTCGCGCGCTCCGCGCCGCGGGAGGGCGAAGCTCGCGAGCACGCGGCGGGCGGTGAGACGCTCGCCCGCCTCACCGCGGTTGGAGCCCTCCGGGGCGATGAGGATGAACTGCACGCCGGAGGCGAGTGTGCACAGCGCGAAGAGGATGAGCCCGGCGCTCGCGTTCTCGAGGAACGACGCCCCGACGATCTGCGACAGCGCGCTGCCGACGATGAATCCGACGCCGTACACGGCCGACACGGTGCCGCGGTACTTGACGCTCACGCGATCGGAGATGACGGCGACCATGGAGGCGACGATCGCGTTGAGTCCGAGGATATAGAGGCACCACCAGGCGAACACGAGGGGGACCGACATCGTCGTGCTCATGCCGAACAGGGCGACCGCCCCGACGACCGCTCCGCCGAGGATCCACGGGCCGCGCCGCCCCATCCGCGAGCGCGTGACGTCGGAGAGCGCACCGAAGACGATGTTCGCGACGAGCGCCAGCACGGCGCCGATGACGCCGACCGCTCCGACGAGGGCGACCTTGTCGTCGGGGGCGATCTCCTGCAGGAGCGCGGGGAGGAGGATGCCGATGCTGCCGATGTAGGGGCCGATCCAGAGGACGGCGCCGAGGAGGAGGGCGATCACGAGACGCCAGTTGAGTCGGGAGAGCGACGTCCGCCCGACGACCACGTTGCTCGTGGTCAGCTCGGGGTCCTCCCCCACCGCGTTGAAGAGTCCGCGCTCCGTCGCCATCCTGCTCCCCTTTGAGAAACTGTTTTGCTGCCTTTCGCAACTTTTTAGAATGTAGCGCTCGATCTACCCTGTTCTCCTGCCAGGATGGGAGAAACACTTTCGCAGATGGGAGCGTGCGATGACTCGTCGACCGACCCTGGCTGATGTCGCGCGCCGCGCGGGAGTGTCCACGGCGACGGCGTCGAAGGTGCTCAACCGGCGGACGGGGTTCTCCGCCGAGACGGCGGCTGCCGTGGAGGCGGCCATGTCCGAGCTCGGCTATCTGCCGATCACGCGGGAGCGCACGCCCCGCGCGACGGGATCGATCGTCGCCGTGTTCGACACGCTCTACACGCTGTACTCGCTGCGGGTGATCGAGGGCATCGCCGAGGGGGCGCAGGTCGCGGGAGTGGAGCTCGTGACGCAGGTGAGCGACCCGGGACACGTGGGCGCCCCGACGCTCTCGCTCGACGAGCGCCGTGTCCGGTCGATGGCCGACCGCGGGCATGCCGGAGTGATCATGGTGACGAGCCGCATCCCGGCGGACCTCGTGGAGCTGCTCCGCGCCTACGGGCTGCCGCTCGTCTCGATCGACGCGTCGGCAGCCCTGCAGGCCGACGTTCCCGATGTGAGCTCGACGCACTGGCGGGGCGGGCAGCAGGCGGCGGCGCATCTGCTCGAGCGGGGACACCGGCGCCTCGCGTTCGTCGGGGCAGAGCCCGCCAACCCCGGCATCCGCGAGCGGCTCGCGGGATTCCGCGATGTGCTCGCCGAGGCCGGCGCCCCGCTCGACGATCGGTTCGTCGTGACGGGCCTGCACGCCGATGCGACCGCGCTGAGCGCTCTTCTGCGGCGGGACGATCGGCCGACGGCGGTGTTCGCGGCGACGGACGCCGCGGCCGTCGGGACGATCGCCGTCGCGCGCGGGCTCGGGCTTCGCGTGCCCGACGATCTCAGCGTGGTCGGATACGACGACACCTACGCGCCCGTCGTGCCCGGGCTCGACCTCACGACGGTGCACGCGCCGCTCGAGGCGCTGGGGCGCACGGCTGTCGAGACCGTGCTCGCGCTCGCCGCCGGTCGTCCCGCACCGCGCGGCGACCTGCACCTGTCGACGCGGCTCATCGTGCGCGGGACGACGGCGGCGGCGCCGACGGGATGACGTCCCCGGTCGTCGGGCGAGCAAGGAACGAGCGCGACCAAACGCCGCTCGACGACCTCGAGACGCGGGCACCGCCATCCCGGAGGACCGGACGACGGGGGACGGGCCGCACAGCGCGGGCATGCGAGAATCGAGGGTTGTCGCGCGAACGCGCGGCCATCGAGAGGAGCGGCCGGAGTGAGCGGAGTCCCCCGGGACGTCGCGCGCCTCACGGAGGCGCGCGAGGGTGCGGCCCTCAGCCTCGTCCGCAGCCGCTGGGCGCCCCTCGTCCTCGCGGTGTTCCGCGCCTCCTTCTCGCAGGAGACGAAGCAGGTCAAGGCCGAGCGACTGCACGTGCAGGTCGACACCTACCTCGCCGAGCTGCGCGAGCACGGGCACGACGTGCCGGCGCAGGAGGAGGGGCGGGCCCTCTGCCTCTCGTGGATGCGCAGCCAGTGGCTCCGCCGCGTGCCCCTCGACGACGGAGGCGAGGCGTACGAGCTCACCTCCCACGCCCTCGCCGCCATGCAGATGCACGATGGGCTGTCGCGCGAGCGCGCACTGCTCAGCGAATCGCGCCTCACGACCATCCTCGACGCCGTGCACCGCTGGGCCGTGGAGGCCGACCCCGACGAGACCACCCGCGTCGCGGCGCTCGACGCCGAGATCGCGCGCCTCACGGCCGAGCGCGATCGCCTCGCGGGCGGCGGCGAGGTCGAGGTCGCCGACGACGAACGGATGCGCGGCGGCTACGCCGACCTCATCGACCTGCTCGACCAGCTCCCCGGCGACTTCCGCCGCGTCGAGGAGGCGCTCGACGCCATCCACGACCAGATGGTGCGCGACTTCCGCGCCGACGACCGCCCCAAGGGCGAGGTCCTCGGCGAGTACCTCGCCGCCAGCACGCACCTTGCCTCGCAGACGCGGGAGGGCCGCGCCTTCCAGGGCGCCCTCACGGTGCTCGGCGACGAGGAGCTGCTCGCCGCGTTCCGCGACGACCTGCGCGCCATCATGACCCACCCGTTCGCCCGCGACCTCACGCAGGACGAGCGCTACGGATTCGTCAACGCCGACGCCGTCCTCCGCCGCGGCCTGCGCGACGTGCAGCTGCGCCAGCACCGCGCCTCGCAATCGCTCGCCGAGTACCTCTCGGGCTACAACTCGCTGCAGGAGCGCGAGCTCACCCGCACCCTCCGCTCGCTCGAGCAGGAGCTCGCGGTGTGGATGGAGACGGCGCGCGCCCGCGACACCGTGCCCATCCCGGGGATGCCCGCGCGTCTCGACATCGACCATGTGCGCACGCGCTTCCACGACCCCGAGGCGCACCGTCCCGCCCCTCCCCTCGAGGACGTGTCCGACCAGGCTCCCGACGCGCCCACCCTCGACGACGTGCGCCGCCAGGGCGGGCCGCTCCTCGAGGAGGTGCGGCGCGGGCTCGACCGCGCCGTCGCCGACGGCGCGGAGGGGCTCGCGGAGGCGTTCAACGCGCTTCCCGCTGATCTGCGCCGCCCCGTCGAGCTGTACGGCCTGGCCTACCTCGCCTCGCGCGGCGAGCTCGACCTCGACGGCGGCGGCGGCATGGTCGAGACGATCCGGGCGGACGGCTCCCGCCGCTCGTTCGCGCTGCCGCGCATCCATCCGCCCGCACACCACACAGGAGACGGCGATGACGACGCCTGACGACGACCCCTTCGTCGCCGCGACCGCGGTCGAGGACGCACCGGACGACTCGCGCCTGTCGCTCTTCGACGGCGACGACGGCGCGCTCACGCTCGAGCAGCGGCGCTGCCTCGTCGTGCTCATCAAGCACCCCATCGTCACCGACGACCGCGACGAGTGGGCGACCCTCGTGCGCGATCACCGGCTCATCAAGAGCCGCCTCAACGACCTGTTCCTCGACCTCGTGATCGATCGCGACCGCGGCGTCGCGTACAAGGTGCAGATCCGCTCCGAGGCGTCCGGATACGTGCCTCCGCTCCTGCGCGACGCGACCTACACGCGCGAGGAGACCATCCTGCTCGCTTTCCTGCGCCAGCGGCACCTCGCCGAGCGCGGCAGCGGCCTTCCACAGGCGCACGTCGACCGCGACGACTGCCTCGCCGCCGTCGCGCCGTTCCGGCCGGCGCGCGCGACCGACCGCGCGGGCGACGCCAAGAAGGCCGCGGCCGCCGTCGACTCGCTCGTGAAGACCGGCATCCTCGTGAAGGCCGATTCCGACGACCGCTTCGCGATCTCCGACGTCATCGAGACGCTGCTGCCGCTCGAGAAGCTGCGCCTCATCCAGCAGTGGCTCGCCGACCAGAACCGGCCGGAGAACGCGCGCCGTCGCCTCGACGAGGGCGAAGGCGAAGGCGAGGTCGAGGGGGACGCCGACCCGGAGGCATCGGAGCCCGACGACGCCGACGACGCCGACGGCGAGGTCGACGCCGATGGCACCGACGAGGAGGACGCGGCATGAGCACATCCGATTGCCGAACGGGCATCCGTTTCCGCGCAATCCGGTGTGCTTTCGTCCAACGGATATCCGTTGGACGAAAGCACACCGGAAGGTCGGGAATCAGGTGTGGGTCGGGCAATCGGATGGCCGTTCGAGAGGAGTGCACGGCATGAGCGACTTGCTCATCGCGGGCTACGACGACGAGACGGCGCAGTGGCGCGCGCGCCACCTGCAGGTCGTCAACTGGGGCGGCTTCCACGGACACCACCGCGTCGACTTCGACCGCGACGCGACCCTCATCTCCGGCGGCTCCGGCACGGGCAAGAGCACGCTGCTCGATGCGTACATCGCGCTCATGATGCCCTCGACCATCCCCTTCAACGGCGCGTCCAACGACGCCACCGTGGGACGGGCGCGCGGAGCCGATCAGCGGAACATCCTCACGTACCTGCGCGGCAAGCGCGACACCGTGCGCGACGTCGAGCGGGTGCTGCGCGGAGACGGGACGAGCGCGTGGGGCGCGATCTCGATGACGTTCGTCGACGGCTCCGGCCGGCACTACACGGCGCTGCGCACCTACTGGGCGCCCGCGGGCGCCCAGCGCAGCACCGAGGTGCGCTCGCGCCACCTCACCTACGAGGGCGACATCGACCTGTCCGAGCTCGCGGCGTTCGCCGACGGCCGCTTCGACCCGCGGGCGCTCCGCGCGCGCTACGCCGGCATGCGGTACCACGAGACGACGCAGGACTTCCTCTACGCCGTCGCCGCGCGCCTCGGCATCGGCGAGGGAGGCAACAGCGACAACGCGCTGCGGCTGCTCGCGCGCATCCAGGCCGGGCACCAGGTGCGCACGGTCGACCGTCTGTACAAGGAGATGGTGCTCGAGGAGCCGCCGACCTACGCCGCGGCCGACGCCGTCCTCGCGCAGTTCCAGGCGCTCGCCCAGAGCCACGAGAGCCTCTCCGTCAACGCCGCCAAGGAGCGCATGCTGGGCGAGATCGCCCACCTCCACGGCGATTGGGAGGCCGCGCGCACGCGGGTGGCCCGCCTCGACCGCTACGGGCTCGCCCGTCCCGACGAGCCGACGCCCTTCCTCCTCTGGAAGGCGCAGGCCGAGTACCGGCTGCTGGGCGAGGCCGAGGAGGCGAACAAGGCCGCGCGCGAGGCCGCGCGCGAAGCCGTCACGGCGGCCCGCGCAGCGGAGACCGCGCTCGCCGTCGAGGTCGAGGAGCTCAAGGAGCAGCGCGCGCAGAACGGCGGCGACCTGCTCGCGCGCCTCGACGCCCGCATCGCGGAGGGCAGGGCGCGCGCCGAGCGCGTCGCCGACGCCCGCCGCACGCTCCAGGGCCGCGTCGAGGTGCTCGGCGCGACCTTCCCGACGCGCGACGCCTTCCGCGCCGTGAAGGAGGCTGCCGCCGACTACCTCGAGACGGCCGGCCCCCGGCTGGCCGAGCTCAAGCGCCTGCGCGACGAGGAGGTGCTCGCCGTCGGCGACCTCGTCCGCAAGCGGCGGGCCGACGCGGCCGAGCTCGACTCGCTCTCGGGGCGCGAGAGCCTCATCCCCGACGCATTCGACCGCGCGCGCCGCGACATCGCGCAGGCGGCCGGCCTCGACCCGTCGGAGCTGCCCTTCGCCGCCGAGCTCATGGACGTCCACCCCGACTTCGAGCCGTGGCGGACGGCCGCCGAGGTCACGCTGTCCGGCATCGGGATGACCCTGCTCATGGACGCGCGCCGACAGCAGCACGTGCGCGAGGCGATCGAGACGCTGCGGCTCGGACGCCGCATCCGCTTCGACGGCGTCGACCTGCAGGACGACGCGGAGCCGCCCGCCGACGACCGCTACATCTCGGGCCGCCTCGTCTTCCGCGACTCGCCCTTCACCGCGTGGGTGAAGCGCCGCGTCGCCGCATCCGACCACCTGTGCGTCGGCTCGGCCGCGGAGCTCGGCGGCGACGCCCCCAAGGTGACCGTCAACGGACAGGTGTCGCAGGGGCGCCGCGGCGCCGCCGGGCGCGACGCCCGCGAGCGGCACATCCTCGGGTTCTCGAACGACACGCGCCGCCGCGAGATCGAGACCGAGATCGAGGCGACGGCTGCCCGCATCGCCGAGCACGAGACCACGCGCGCCGAGCACGAGCGCGCGACGGACGACGTGCAGCGCGTGGCCGAGGCGTACCGCCGGATCCAGGACGCCGAGTGGACGTCGATCGACGTCGACGCCGTCGTCGCCGAGGTCGCCGAGCTCGAGACGCAGCGCGCGGCCATCCTGGAGAAGTCCGATCTGCTCGGCGAGCTCGCCGAGCGGCTCTCCGACGCCGAGACCCGCCTCGAGGAGGCACGCGGCGAGCGCTTCGGCCATGCGGGGGCGCTCGACGCCCTCGAGCGCGCCTGGGGCGCCATCGTCGACCGGCAGGACGCCGTCGCGACGCTGCGAGACACCCTCGCGCAGGGCGCCCAGCTGTCGGACGACGACGCGCGGCACCTCGACCGCGAGCTCGTCCGGATGGACCCCGAGGTCGACCACGAGAGCTTCGAGAAGGTGTGCGCGCGCCTCGCCGACGAGCTGCAGCTCGACGTCAAGCGCGCGGCCGCGACGCTCGACTCCGTCGCAGCCTCCCTCGAGCGCATCTTCGCGGCGTACAACGAGAAGTGGCCGGATCCCAACCGGGGGACGACCGTCGAGGCGTACGACGAGTTCGCCGCGATCTACGCCGAGATCACGCGCGACGGGCTCTCGCAGCACCGGCTGGAGTTCCGCCGGCACCTGCAGGAGGTGTCGACCATGGACCTCAAGATGCTGAGCGACTCGTTCGGCCACGCGCTGCTGAGCATCGAGGAGCGCCTCGAGCCCGTCAACGACATCCTGCGCCACCTCGACTTCGCGTCCGACACCGACCGTCTGCGCATCGACATGCGACACCTCCACCCCGAGCGCATCGAGGGCGTCAAGGCGCAGCTGAAGGCGCTGTCGGCCCCCGTGGAGGGCGACTGGTCGGACGAGGAGGCCGATCGGCGGTTCGCGCAGCTGCAGGAGTTCATCGACCTCATCGAGCTGCCGGAGTCGGGGGTCAACGCGCGTCGCGACGAGATCCTCGACGTGCGGCGGCACATCGAGATCACGGCGAGCCGCATCGCGCCGGACGGCCAGGAGGTCTCGACGTACTCGACCCTCGGCGACAAGTCGGGCGGCGAGTCGCAGGAGCTCGTGGCGTTCATCGTGGGGGCCGCCCTGCGATACCAGCTGGGCGACCAGACGCGGTCGTGGCCGCGCTTCGCGCCCGTGTTCCTCGACGAGGGGTTCGTGAAGGCCGACAGCGCGTTCACGGGACGGGCCATCAAGGCGTGGCTGGGCCTCGGGTTCCAGATCGTCGTCGTCGCCCCGCTCGACAAGGTCAACACGCTCGAGCCGCACATGGGGCTCAACCTCTCGGTCACGAAGAACGCGGCGGGGTACTCGTTCATCACGGCGTTCCGCGACGCGGCGTAGACGGTCGACCCGCCGCGCCTCACACCGGCACGTACATCACGACGTGCAGGTCGGCGGCGTCGGATGGCACCAGCCGGTGGTGCTCGAACGTCACGATGCCGTCCTCCCGGTGCCGGAACTCCCGGCGGCGCGACGCGAACCGCTCCACGGCGAGCTCTGCCCACTGCGCACGGAAGTCGCCGCTCGCCTCGCGCAGCCGCTCGAGCAGCACGCGGTGCCTGGGCGACGTGAGGCGCACGCCCGACTCGGCGCGGAACTCCGCGAGGAACGCCCGGCTGTCGCGCTCCCAGTCGGGCAGCATGTCGCGCAGCTCCGGGTCGGTGTAGACGAGCCAGAGGAGGTTCCGGTCGGCGGCGTCGAGCGTCTCGATGCGCGGATACAGCCAGGCGTAGCGCGCGTTCCATCCCGCGATGGCCCAGTCGGTCGCGACGACGAACGCGGGGAAGTCGAGCGCGTCGACGAGGTGCTGCAGGTGCGGCGGCACGCTCTCCCGCTCGGCCGGGGCGGCGCCCTCGTCGCGCTCGGCGAGGGCGTAGACGTACTCCGTCTCCGCCGCCGACAGGCCCAGCACCCGCGCGACCGCGCCCAGCACCTGCCGCGAGACGTTGATGTCGCGCCCCTGCTCGAGCCACGTGTACCAGCTGCCGCTCACACCCGACAGGGTCGCGATCTCCTCGCGGCTGAGCCCCGTGTCGCTGCGCCGGCCCGTCGGAGGCAGCCCCAGCGCCGACCGGCTCGTCGTCCGCCGTCGTGCCGCGAGGAACTCCCCCAGCTGCTCGCGGCGGGGGGTGCGGGGCTGGATCATCCTCCGATGGTACTGCCAGTACCCGTACCGGCCGCATCTCCCCGCGCCCGCGCGCGAGGGGTCTGAATGGTTCCATGCCCGCTCTCCGCTCACGCACCATCACCCACGGCCGCAACATGGCCGGCGCCCGCGCACTGCTGCGCGCCGCCGGCGTCCCGGGCGGCGACATCGGGCGGAAGCCGATCATCGCCGTCGCGAACTCGTTCACGGAGTTCGTGCCCGGCCACACCCACCTCGCCCCCGTGGGCCGCATCGTGTCCGACGCGATCACCGCCGCGGGCGGCACTCCGCGCGAGTTCAACACGATCGCCGTCGACGACGGCATCGCGATGGGCCACGGCGGCATGCTCTACTCGCTGCCGTCCCGCGACCTCATCGCCGACTCCGTCGAGTACATGGTCAACGCGCACTGCGCCGACGCGCTCGTCTGCATCTCCAACTGCGACAAGATCACCCCCGGCATGCTCCTGGCGGCCCTCCGTCTGAACATCCCGACCGTCTTCGTCTCGGGCGGACCCATGGAGTCGGGGCGCGCCACGCTCGTCGACGGCTCCATCCGCACGCTCGACCTCGTCGACGCGATCTCGGAGGCCGTCAACGAGAATGTCTCGGACGCCGACATCCAGCGCATCGAGGAGGCCGCGTGCCCGACGTGCGGCTCGTGCTCGGGCATGTTCACGGCGAACTCGATGAACTGCCTCACGGAGGCCATCGGCCTCTCGCTCCCCGGCAACGGCTCGGTGCTCGCCACGCACACCGCCCGCCGTGCTCTCTACGAGAAGGCCGGCTCGCTCGTCGTCGACATCACGCGACGCTTCTACGACGAGGACGACGCCTCCGTGCTGCCGCGCAGCATCGCGACGCCCGCCGCGTTCGGCAACGCGATGGCCCTCGACATCGCCATGGGCGGGTCGACGAACACCATCCTCCATCTCCTCGCCGCGGCCCACGAGGCCGGGGTGCCCTTCGGCCTCGACGAGATCGACGCCGTCTCGCGCCGCGTGCCGTGCCTGGCCAAGGTCGCCCCCAACGTCGCGAAGGACCGCACGTACTACATGGAGGACGTGCACCGCGCGGGCGGCATCCCCGCGCTCCTCGGCGAGCTGCGCCGCGGCGGGCTCCTCGACGACGCCGTGCACACGGTCCACGCCGCGACGCTCGGCGAGTGGCTCGACGAGTGGGATGTCCGCGGCGGCAAGGCATCCGATGAGGCGTTCGCGCTGTGGCACGCCGCCCCTGGCGGTGTGCGGTCGTCGACGGCGTTCTCGCAGTCGGCGGAGTGGACCGAGCTCGACCTCGACGCCGCGGGCGGATGCATCCGCGATGTGGCGAACGCGTACTCGAAGGACGGCGGCCTCGCGGTGCTCCGCGGCAACATCGCCGTGGACGGCGCCGTCGTGAAGACGGCGGGCGTCGACCCGTCGATCTGGACGTTCTCGGGTCCCGCCGTCGTGTGCGAGTCGCAGGACGAGGCCGTCGAGAAGATCCTCAACAAGCGCGTCGGCGAGGGCGACGTGGTCGTCATCCGCTACGAGGGGCCCAAGGGCGGCCCGGGCATGCAGGAGATGCTCTACCCGACGTCCTTCCTCAAGGGACGCGGGCTCGGCAAGAAGTGCGCGCTCATCACCGACGGCCGCTTCTCCGGCGGCACCTCGGGGCTCTCCATCGGCCATGTCTCGCCCGAGGCCGCCGCCGGCGGGCTCATCGCGCTCGTCGAGGACGGCGACATCGTCTCGATCGACATCCCGACGCGCGCGATCTCCCTCGACGTCGCTCCGGAGGAGCTCGAGCGCCGCCGCGCGGCGCTCGAGGCCGCTGGCGGCTACCGCCCGAAGGACCGCGTGCGCGAGGTGTCTCCGGCGCTCCGCGCCTACGCCGCGTTCGCCCAGTCGGCCGACAAGGGCGCCGTGCGCATCGTCCCCGAGATCGTCTGATGGGAGAGGATGGCCGGGTGCTCCGTCCCGCTGCGCCGGCCGACGCCCCGGCCATCCTCTCCCTCCGGGATTCGCTCGCCCTCTGGCATGCCGCTCGGGGAATATCCCAGTGGCGCGAGGGGCAGATCCCGCTCGCGGTGTTCGAGCGGCAGATCGCCGACGGCGAGTGGCATGTGCGCGACGGCTCGGACGGCCTCGCGGCCGCCGTGCGCGTGCTCGACGACGACCCCGCGTTCTGGGTCGACTCCGACACGGCCGATGCCGGCTACGTCCACGGCCTCATGGTGGCGCGCGAGGAGTCGGGGGCGGGCCTCGGCGCGCGCGTGCTCGCGTTCGCCGAGGACCTCATCGCCCGACGCGGATGGTCGACGGCGCGCCTCGACTGCATGGCCGCGAACGCGGGGCTGCGCGCCTACTACGAGGCGCGCGGCTACACGCTGCAGGGCGTCAGGGAGTTCCCGCCCGGCGACGGCCGCTACGCCGCGGCCCTGTTCGCGAAGCCGGTCGCGCCTCAGGACGGGATGGCGCGCGCCAGCTGACGCGCACGCTCGCGCTGAGATGCGGCCTCGCCGTGCTCGGCGCAGAAGCCGTCGACGCCGGCCGCGCGCAGCTCCGCGAGCAGGCGGGCCGAGACGTCCAGCCGCTCCACCGGCAGCGCGCCCTGGGGGAAGGCGCGGACGTCGTCGAAGTCGTTGTCGTCGAGGACGAGCAGCGCGTAGGGCCCCACGCCGTCCGGTGTCGAGAGGGGCACGAGCACGTAGCCCGTCGCCCCCGAGCGCTCCAGCACCTCGGCGAACCGCCCCGACACGATGGGCCCGACGGGAGTGCTCGACCACAGGATGTCGCCCATCCTGCCCGTCTGCTCGAGCGCGAGGCGCAGCGCGGGGAGCGCATCGAGGTCGCCCGCCGCGAGCACCTCGTCGACGGCTCGGCCGTCGGGGAGCTCCCACCAGCGGTCGTCGGCCCAGCCGTCCCAGGCCACGAGAGCCCATGCGTCTCCCTCACCGCAGCATCCCTCGAGGATCATCCGCCCCGCGTAGCCGCGGCGCCCCCCGATCTGCCTGAGCACGGCCCGTCACCGCCCGGTGCGGCGCACGCCGGCGTCGAGCGGCGGGAAGTGCGGGATGGGGACGGGCCGCTGCGAGGGGTGGCGTGCCGTCCCCTTCGAGGACGCCCCGCCATCCGGTCTGCGGGGCTCCCCGCCTTGGTTCGCGGTGCCGGTCATGATGCTCCTCATCGATGGTGCGAGTCGTGCGTCCGCGAGGGTCTCCGCCGTCTGCCCCGACGCGGTCCTCTTCGCGGGATATCAGTCAAGGCGACCGACGCCGCGACCTGAACGGGGTTGACAGATCGGCGGGACGTGGGGCACGTCAGCCGGTGCTCGCGCCGAGCGCCGCGCCGGAGAGCGCGCCCGTGAGCTCGTAGCGGGCGCGCTGGCGCTCCGCTCCCGTCCCCCGCTCGAGGATGGCCCGCACCCCGTCGCGCACCGTCTCGAGGTCTCCGTGACGGCGCAGGCCCGGCCGGGAGCGCTCGACGAGGGCGTTCACGGCCTCCGCCGCCGGCACGGCGCGCCCCGTCTCGGGGTGCGACAGGTCGCCGCGCACGCCCCACCGGGCGGCCATCCACGAGCCGAGCCGGATGACGGGCGATGGCAGCCGGCTCGGCGGCTCGCCCGCACGCCAGTCGGCGGCGGCGGAGTCGACGAGACCGCGGATGAGCGCGGCGATCGTGACGGTGTCCTCCGGGTCGAGGCAGACGTCGGCGACGCGCACCTCGACCGTCGGATGGTTGCGCGAGAGCCGCGCGTCGAAGTAGATCTGCGCGTCGTCGAGGATGCCGCCCGCGCCGAGCAGCCCGTCGATGACCGCCTCGTAGTCCGCCGCCGTCTCGAAGAGCTCGAGCGGGCCGGCGGTCGGCCACTGGTGCCACAGGATGTGCCGGAAGCTCGCGTACCCGGTGTCCTCTCCACCGCGGAACGGGGAGTTCGCGCTGAGAGCGAGGATGACGGGGACCCAGGAGCGGATGCGGTTGAGGACGGCGACGCCCTCGTCTGCGCTCTCGATCGAGACGTGCACGTGCAGGCCGCACTCGAGGGTCGCCTCGGCCAGCACCCGGAAGCGCTCCAGGATCGCGCCGTAACGCGGGCTCACGCTGGGGTGGGGCCGCGTCGGCACGGGCGATGTGGCGAGGGCGACGGCGCGCGCGCCGAGATGGCGCGCGCGGTCGTCGGCCGCGCGGCGGCCGGCGAGGATGCGCGCGCGCAGCTCGTCGACGTCGGCGCTCGGCGCGGAGACGACCTCGATCATCTCCTGCTCCATCTCCGACGTCAGCTCGAATCCGTCGCCCTGCGTCGAGGCCGCGAGGATCTCGGGAGCCAGCGGGCGCGGCTCCCCCGTCGTCGCGTCCAGGAGGAGCAGCTCCTCCTCCACACCGAAAGTCCGCATGCACCGAGTGTGCGGCGCCGCACCCCGCCTGCGCAGGAGGTTGCCAGCGCCGCGGTCGATCGGCTAGGCGCGCGCCGACGCCCCCTGCACGGCGTGCGCGACGGAGGAGAGCTCGGGCCGTGTCTCGGCCTCGGCGAGCACGCGCTCGAGTGCGGCGTCGTGCACGGGCCGCACCTCGTCGAAGAGGGCGCGCCCCTGCGGCGTGAGCTCGGTGTAGATCCCGCGCCGGTCGTCGGCGCAGATGATGCGCGTCAGCAGTCCGCGGTCCTCGAGCCGGTTGACGAGACGCGTGGTGGCGCTCGGGCTGAGGGCGGCAGCGCCCGCGAGCTGCTGCATGCGCATGTGCCAGCCGTCCTGGCGGCTGAGCGCATCGAGCACGGTGTACTCCACGACGGAGAGATCGGCCGAGGCGCCGAGCGCGCGCTCGAGCTCCGTCTCGATCAGCGCGTGCAGGGCCGCGAGCGTGCGCCATCCGCGTGCACGCACCTCGACGGCGTCGTCGGCGATGCCCATGTCGTCCCCTTCCGAGATAGTTGCTTGCGCTTGCTATCGGCGTGTGGCAGTATTTTCGACGCCATTGCAATAACCCGCGCGTGCAAGTAAATCGAGCATACCAGGAGACCCCTCACATGCCATTGGGATTGATCGCCCTCGCCGTCGGCGCCTTCGGGATCGGGCTCACCGAGTTCGTCATCATGGGCCTGCTGCCCGAGGTCGCCGCCGACTTCGGAGTGAGCGAGGCCGCAGCAGGATGGCTCATCTCGGGATACGCGCTCAGCGTCGTCGTCGGCGCGCTCGCGCTGACCGCCGCGACCATCCGCCTGCCGCGCAAGGCCGTCCTCGTCGCGCTCATGGTGCTCTTCATCGCGGGCAGCGTGGTCACAGCGCTCGCCGACGACTACGCCGTCGCCCTGCTGGGCAGGGTGCTCGCCGCGCTCTGCCACGGCGCCTTCTTCGGCATCGGGTCGGTGGTCGCCGCGAGCCTCGTCGCCCCAGCACGCAAGGCGGGTGCGATCGCCGTCATGTTCACGGGACTCACCGCAGCGAACGTGCTGGGCGTCCCGTTCGGGACGTTCCTCGGCCAGCAGCTCGGATGGCGCGCCACGTTCTGGGCCATCGCCGCGATCGGCGTCGTCGCTCTCACGGGGGTCGCGCTGCTCGTCCCGCGGACGGCGGCACCCGCGGAGCGCGTGAGCCTGCGCCGCGAGCTCGGCGCCTTCCGCTCCGGCCAGGTGCAGCTGTCCCTCCTGGCGACCGTGCTCGCGTTCGGGGGCATGTTCGGCGCCTTCACCTACATCGCCTACACGCTCACCGAGGTGAGCGGCTTCGCGGCGGGTGCGGTGCCGTGGCTCCTCGTGCTCTTCGGCGGCGGGCTCGTCGTCGGCAACGCCGTCGGCGGGCGGCTCGCCGACCGCGACGTCGACCGCACGCTCATCGGGTTCACGGGTGCGCTCGCCGTCGTGCTCGTGCTGTTCGCGCTCTCCGCCGCATCGCAGCCGGCGACGATGGCGGCCCTCGTCCTCATGGGCGGGTTCGGCTTCGGCACGGTTCCCGGCCTGCAGACCCGCATCATGGGCTACGCGGGCGGTGCGCCCACGCTCGCCTCGGGGGCGAACATCGGCGCCTTCAACGTCGGGAACGCCCTCGGCGCCTGGGCGGGCGGCGTCGCCATCTCCGCCGGGCTCGGGTACACCGCGCCGATCTGGGTCGGCGCGATCATGACGGCCGCCGCGCTCGTCGTGCTCGTCGCCGCGGCGGCGGCCGCGCGTCGTCCCGTCCGCGCCGCCGCGCCCGCCTCCGTCTGAGCCGCCGCGGGGTTCCGCCGTCTCCCGCCCAGCGGGCGGGACCTCGCGCGGCGTCGAGCGCAGGAGGAGAATGGAGGTGATGCCCCGCTCCCCGTTCCTCCGCGATCTCGTCCGCATCCAGCCCTCGCGCGGGGAGTGGACGGTCGCCGTCCGGGCCGCGCTGTCCGTGCTCGTCCCGCTGCTGGTGCTCTTCGCCAGCGGACGGCTCGAGTGGGCCATGTACGCGTCGTTCGGCGCGCTCGCCTCGATCTTCGGGCGCACCGTCCCGCTCCCGCAGCGCCTCCGCGCGCAGACGGAGGCGGGCGCGTCCATCATCGCGGCGATCCTGCTCGGCGTCGCGATCTCGATCCCCGCCGGACGGTCGTGGATCCTCATCCCCGCGGCCGCGGTGTACGCGACCGGGATGGCCGTGCTCGCGCATCGGCGCAACTGGCATCCGCCGGGGGTCGTGTTCCAGGTGTTCGCGCTCGGCGGCTGCGCGTCGACCCCGCACGCCGCCGGCGATCTCGTGCCGGCACTGCTCGTCTCCGCGTGCACCCTCGCGTTCTGCCTCGCCCTGACGTACCTCACCTCGCTCGCCCGGCACCTCTGGCGCCGCCACGTCGCGCGCGTGTCGCACACATGGCCGCGCCGGCCCGCCTCTCCGGGCACGCTGCCGGGTGAGGGCCCGGAGTGGCCGCTGCGGCACTACCTCGTGCGCTACGGCGTCGGCGTCCTGCTCGCCGGCGGCCTCGCCACGCTCAGCGGCATCGGCCATCCGTACTGGGCGATCGTGTCGGCCGTCGTGCCGATGGCGGCGGCATCCGCCGCCGGGCGCACGCTCCGCGGCGTCCAGCGGGTCGTCGGCACGCTTCTCGGCGTGCTCGTGACGGGCGCCGTGCTCGCCTTCGACCCGTCGCCGCTCGCGCTCATCGCGATCGTCACCGCCATGCAGATCGGCGCCGAGCTGTTCGTCGGCCGCAACTACGGCGTCGCCATGCTCTTCATCACGCCGCTGGCGCTGTGCATGGTGCAGCTCGGCCATCCGCTGCCCGTCGCGCAGCTCGTCGGCGACCGCGCGCTCGAGACCGTGCTCGGCGTGGCGGTCGCACTCGTCATCACCCTCGTCACGCGCGAACGCCGTCAGCGCGGCGACGCCGACTGACGGCGGCGGGACTCGCCCGGCGCCTCAGCCGATGGGGCAGACGGCGCGTTCTGCGACGACGGCGCGGTACTCCTCCGCCGTCCAGGGCAGCCCGAACTCCGGCTGCTCCTGCCCGTCGGCGGCCGGAGCCTTCGACGCGATCGCGGCGAGCTCCTTCGCGAGCGCGCTCACGAGCGACGCCCCTGCGGCCGAGTTGTTGAGCACGACCGCCACGGTCATCCCCGTCTCGGTATCGGCGTACACGCTCGTGAGGTACCCCAGAGCCTCGCCCTTCTGGCCGATCATCGACCCCGCGATGAACGCGCCGCCCGCGTAGTCGGCGCCTTCGAACGGCAGCGCCTTCGCCCAGCGGCCGGTCAGCGCCCCGTCGTCGTCGACGGCGTCGAGCGCGAGCGCCTGCCCGAAGCGCGCGAGGTCGGTGATGGTGCTCGTGGCGCCGGAGTCGGTGTACCCGCTGCTCGACGACGCGACCGTGTAGTCCGTCGGCGCGACGCAGCCGTTCTCGCGGTCGGCGCTCCACGACACCCAGCCGGGGAGCGCGGGGTCGCCTGGCTCGGCCGCCGCGGCACGCGGCAGCTGCGTCCCGGCGAGGTCGAGCGGCTCCGTCACGTACTCGGCGATGACGCCGCTCGCGCTGAGCCCCGTGGCCTTCTCGAGCGCCATACCGAGGAGGATGTACGCGGCGTCCGAGTCGACGACCTGCGAGCCGGGGGCGGTCCGCTCCGCGATGCCGGGGGACGCGAGCTCGCGCGGGCTCCAGGTGCGCTCGGGGGTGGAGTGCAGCTGCGGCGCGAGGCGCTCCCTCCCGTCTCCGAGCCCCGATGTGCCGTCGCACAGCTGCTGCAGCGTGACGTCGCCGAGGTTCGGCACGCTCGACACCCAGTCGGTCACGGGATCGTCGAGAGCGACGGTCCCCTCGTCGGCGACCGCATAGAGCGCGCTGCACGTGAGGGCGCGCGTGACCTCGCCGATGCGGAAGTGCATGTCGGTCGTCACGGCCTCGTCGCTGTCCGGCCCCGTCGTGCCGACGCCCTCGACCCATGCGCCCGCCCACGGGATCCACACGGCGACGAGCGCACCGGTCGAACCCGACGCCTGCATGGCGTGGTCGACGGCGTCCTGCAGCTGCGCGACGGTGTCGTCGGCGAGCTCCGCCGACGGGATGGGCACCTCCGATTGCGAGGCGCTCGCCGCCGTCGACGCCGTGCATCCGGACATCGCGACCGCCATCGCGACGAGGCCCGCGACGACGGCCGACGCACGGCCCAGACGCGCGCGCGTCGTGGACAGACGCACCGTGGACTGACGCATTTCCACAACCCCCCAGTTGCTCCGCCTCCGATCCTAGGCGAGCGGATCGGCGGCTCACCGGGAGGATGCCGAACCGTGACGTTCAGGAGCGCGCTGCCGAGCGCATCCCCGCCGCGTCGCGCTCCCACGCCGCGCGCATGAAGCGGCGCACGTCCTCGTCCACGCGGATGTCGGACGGACGCAGCGGCCGCGTGAGGTAGAGCCCGTCGAGCGAGGTGAGTCGGCTGAGCGCGACGTACGTCTGACCTGGCGCGAAGACCCCGGAGCCGAGGTCGACGACGGCCCGGTCGTAGGTCTTGCCCTGCGACTTGTGGATGGTCACGGCCCATGCGAGCCGCAGCGGGAACTGCGTGAACTCCGCGACGACGTCGCGGCTGAGCTTCTTCGTGGCCGCGTCGTACGAGTAGCGGTGCTTCTCCCAGACGGCGGGCTCGACGTCGACCTCCTCGCCGTCGACGTCGACGCGCACGGAGTCGCCGAGGATGCGCCGCACGGTGCCGATCGTCCCGTTCACCCAGCGCGGCCCATCCGGCCCCGAGACGTCGTTGCGGAGGAACATCACCTGCGCGCCGACTTTGAGCTTCAGCTGCTCGTCCGCGGGGTACACGTCGCCGCGGCCGAAATCGCCGCTGATCTCCGCGACGGCCGTCTGCTCCCGGCCTCCGAGGGCGGCGAGGTGGCGCGCGTTGATGGCGTTGACGCGGTCGTTGCGGGTCGCGAGCGTGATGACGGGGTCGGACGGGTCGGTCGGCGGCGTCCGGGCTCCGGCCGCGTTGAGGCGCTGCGCGATGTCGGCGGTCACGCGTCCGTACCGCACGGCATTGAGCATCGCCTTGAACCCGTCGTCCGACTGCCGGTGGATGTGCGTGAGCTCGCGGATGTGGAGGTCGGCGCCGTGCCGGCCCAGGTCGATGAGCCCGTCGCCCCCCGGCTCGGCACCTGCCCACACGTGCGCGTCGAAGAACCAGAACGACCGGTAGTGGTCTCGCACGTAGTGGGCCTCGTCGCCCCGCGGCGGCACGGGCGCGAGCTGGTAGGGATCGCCGAACATGACGACCTGCACGCCGCCGAACGGCTCCCTGCGGCGCCCGCGCGCCTGCCGCAGCGACCTGTCGATCCCGTCCATGAGGTCGGCGTTGACCATGGAGATCTCGTCGATCACGAGCGTGTCGATGGCGTTGAGGAGCTTGCGGGTGGCGTCGGTCTGCTCGATGTCCTGATCGGCGATGAGGCCGATCGGCAGCTTGAAGAGCGAGTGGATGGTCTGGCCCTCGACGTTGAGCGCGGCGACCCCCGTGGGCGCGCAGATCGCGATCTGCTTGTCCGTGTTCCATGTGAGATGACGCAGCAGGGTGGACTTGCCGGTGCCCGCGCGGCCCGTGATGAAGACATGCTCGCGCGTGTCCTCGATGAGACGGAACAGGGCCTCCTGCTCCGCCGACAGGGCGGGCTCGGTCACTCGTCCATCGTAGGGAAGCGCCGCCGTTCGCAGGCTCCGCGCGGCGGGGCGTTCCTAGACTGGCGGCATGGAACCTGCCGCCGCCGACCCCGCGCCGACCCGCGCGCGGCCGCGGGCGGGCGAGATCGTCGGGATGGTCGTGGTCGGCGCCCTGCTCGTCGGCGCGATCGCGGCGGGGTTCGCGACGCTCTACCGCGTGTTCTGGGGGCCCGAGGCGTTCGTCGAGCGCTACGTCTCTCTCATCGCCGAGGGCCGCGCGGCCGACGCCCTGACGGTGCCCGGCGTGGCTGTCGACTCGACCGTGCTCGAGGGCGCCGGCGTCGCGCCGACCGTGAGCGACGCCCTGCTGCGCTCCTCCGCCCTCGCCGCCGACGTCGACGACGTCGAGGTGATCGGCTCGGAGATGGTCGACGGCGTCGTGTCCGTCACGATCTCCTATCGCGCGGGAGGGCAGGACGGCCGCTCGACGTTCCGCGTCGAGCAGAGCGGATGGTCGGGACTCGTCCCCGCCTGGAGGTTCGAGACCACCCCGCTCGCGGTCGTCGACGTCGTCGTGCGCGGATCGATGCGGTTCGCCGTGAACGGGTTCGAACTCGACAAGCGGCAGGTGTCGCCCGACGGGGTCGACGCCGAGCCCCTCGAGCCCGTCTCGATGCTCGTCTTCACGCCGGGCTCGTACGCCGTCTCGGTCGACACCGCCGCGGCGGAGTCGGCGCCCGTGGCCGCGCTCGCAGAGGATCCGCTGAGCGAGGTCGACATCGCCGTGCAGGCCCAGCCGACCGAGGAGTTCACGGGCATCGTGTCGGAGCAGGTGCACGACTTCCTCGACCAGTGCACGACGCAGGGCGTGCTCAAGCCGACCGGCTGCCCGTTCGGGTACGAGACCTTCGAACGGGTCGTGTCGACGCCGGAGTGGTCGATCGTCACGCAGCCGACCATCGCGGTCGTCCCCGACGGGGCGTACTGGGCGATCGCGCCCGCGGGCGGCATCGCGCACATCGAGATGGACGTGCAGTCGATCTACGACGGCTCCTACCTGCACATCAGCCAGGACGTGACCTTCACGCTCGACGGCGCCATCGACATCCTCGCCGACGGCTCGGCCGCCATCAGCATCGGATCCCCCGACCTCTGAACGACGGGCGGGCCGCCTACGCGGCCTCGACGGCCGCCCGGTCGCGCTCGGCGCGCTCCTCCTCGTCCTGCGCGAGATCCTCCGCGACATCCATGAGCATCCGCCTCGGATGACCGGAGCTGCCTCCCACGACGACCCACTTCCGGCGCTGCTCGGGAGCCGTCGCGTCGTCGTGCCCCGAGACGTCGGGTGCGCCGTCCGAGACGTCGTGCTCGGCCTCCGCCGCTGCAGCGGCGCCATCCGCCTCCCGCGCGCGTTCGGGACGGATCGTGCGCACGGACGGCGACTCCGACCCGGGCACCGCATCCGCGGCATCCGGGCGCCCGTCCGCGTCGGCGGCGCTCACGACATCCGTGGACGCCGCCTGCTCGCGCGGCACCTCCGCGGGCGCGACGAGTGCCTCGCGGACGATCCGGCGTGGATCGTACCGACGAGGGTCCATCTGCTTCCATTCCTCGAGCGAGACGCCGGTCTCGGCCTCGGTCCGCTCTCGGGCGGCGTCGAGGAACGAGCGCACCGAGCGGATGAGCTCGGCCAGCCGATGCGCGTACTGCGGGAGACGCGAGGGGCCGACGATCACGGCCGCGATGAGCGCGAGGACGAGGAGCTTCTCGAAGGTCAGGCCGAACATGATGGATCCTCCTGGAGAGCGGCGGGCTCGGACGCGGGCGCGGCCTCCGGCCGGTCCGCCCTGCGGGCGGCGGCGCGGTCGTGAAGGTGCGCGATGAGGTACGCGGCGGCGAACAGCCCGCACATCGGGATCGCGATGAGGAACATCGACAGCACGTCGGCCGACGGCGTCACCATCGCGCTGAACGCGACGATCGCCACGACGCAGATGCGCCAGGACCGCGCGATCGTCCTCGCCGAGAGGACCCCGAGGAGGTTCAGCATGACGATGAAGACAGGCAGCACGAACGCGATCCCGGTCGCGACGATGATCTTCATCACGAAGTCGACGTAGTACGAGGCGACGAGGATCGTGCTGTCCTCCTCCGACGCGAAGCCCGCCAGCAGCTCGACCATGTGGGGGAAGAGCGAGAACCCCATGGCGCAGCCCGCGGCGAAGAGCGGGATGGCGGCCCCCAGGAAGCCGAACGTGTACGCCCTCTCCCTGCGGGTGAGGCCCGGGGCGAGGAACGCGAACAGCTCGAACAGCCACACCGGGCTGGACAGCACGACCCCCGCGAAGAGCGCGATCTTCAGCCGGAGGTCGAACGCCCCTGTGACGCTGTCGTAGTTGAGACTCGCGTCGCGCGACGCGGCGAGCGCGTCGATCGGCTCCCGCAGGACGTCGAGGATCTGGTCCGACAACAGGTAGCCGAGCACGGCCCCCACGACGAGCGCCACCGCCGCGCGGACGGCACGCGTGCGCGCCTCGCTCAGGTGCTGGGAGAGCGGCATGCGCCCTCGCGCGGCGGTGACGGCGGTCATGACGCCGCGCGCTCCGCGAGCGTCGTCGTCTCGAGCGGACGCGTACGGGGGGAGTCATCCGGCGCCAGCACGACGGGCACGGCGGTGGTCTGCGGCGGGGCCGCCGACGGCTCGTCCTGCGCGGATGGCTCGGCGACCTCCTTCTTGAGGATGCGCACCGACTGGCCGACGCTCTTCGCGAGCGCCGGCAGCTTGGTCGCCCCGAAGATGAGGACGACGACGGCGAGGATGACGAGCGCGTGCCATCCCGTGAGGTTCTGCAGCATGGTGTTCTCCTGTTCTTCCCGGCTCAGGCCGGCGGCTGGCCGCCGCCGCCCTCGGGGGCGGCGCCGGCCGTGGGCTCGGTGGTGGTGTCGACGCGGGCGACGAGCGACGCGACATAGCCGCTGGTGTCACCGGTGACGGTCGCCATCTGCAGGGCCCCGCCGTCCTCGCCGAAGACGTTGTCGCTGTCGAGCGTGATCTGGGCGAGGTTCTCGGCCGACCCCGCGTAGGCATCGAGGGTGTAGACGGTGTCGAGCACCTCCTGCGGGAACGCGATCTGCGAGGTCGCGATCGCGTTCGCGGAGTCGGTGATGGACGCCTCGTCGGGGTACACCTCGAAGTGGATATGGGTCCAGCGCCCGAGATAGCAGCCGGGGAGGATGGAGGTGAAGGTCACCTCGCCGTTCGCATCGGCGATCTGCACGCCGCGCAGCCATGTCTCGTCCTCGACGCCCTCCGAGTACATCGAGTAGAGCCCCTGGGCGTCGCAGTGCCAGGCGTAGACGGCCACCCCCTCGAACGGGGCGTCGGCGTTCGCCATGTCCGTCACCGTGATGGTGAAGGTCAGCGGCACGCCGGCGACCGCCTCGCCCCCGGCGATGCTCGTCGTGATGTCGCTGCGGACGATGCCGGATTCCTCGAGCACGTCGGGCCCGTTCGATCCGTCGCCGGGATACGGGCCGGCCGTCTCATCGGGGATCTCGCCGCTCGGCAGCGTGATCGACTCGGCCGTCTCGGTCGGAGTCGGGGTGGCGGTCGCGGACTCCGTGGGCGTCGACGTCGCCGTCGGGGTCGACGTGCTCGTCGTGCTCGACGTCGCCGCCGGGGCGCACGCGGCGAGCGTCGCCGCTCCGACGCCGACGCCGACGAGGCTCAGCACCCCGCGGCGGCTGACGAGCGTCTTGATGTCGAAGCCGGCGCCCTGGTCGACGACCTCCTCATCCGGCCTGTCGAGAAGGCGTCCCTCGTAGGAGGGGCCGTCGGGGGTCTGCTCGGGTTCGGGGATGCGTGCCATGATCGGCCTCTCTTCCTCTCGGTTGAAGATGAGACCACTGTGCCCGGCGCATCCTGGCGCACCCGATGGTGCGCCTATGACCCGGCTATGACATCACAGTCCACGCTTCGCATCGCGCTCGGCGAGCCTCGCGAGGCGCGCGTTGTACTCCTCGAGCTCGGCGTCGCCCGTGCGGTCGGCCTGCCGGTCGGCCCGTCGCTGGAGGCGCTCGTCGCTGCGGCTCCACTGGATGGCCACCACCACGGCCGTGATGAGCGTGGGGATCTCGCCGATCGACCACGCCACGCCGCCGCCCGCGTACTGGTCCTCCAAGGGCGTCGCACCCCATGTGCGGCCCATCGCGCCGAACCACTCGGCGACCATGAGGCCCGACTGGCTCATGATCGAGATGCCGAAGAAGGCGTGCATCGCCATCGTCACGATGAGCGTCACGAGGCGGCCGGCGTACGGCAGCCGGTAGGGCACGGGGTCGATGCCGATGAGCGACATGACGAAGAGGTAGCCCGACAGCAGGAAGTGGACGATCATCCACTCGTGCCCCAGGTGGTCGTAGAGCGACCACCGGAAGAGGTCCGTGTAGTAGAACGCCCACAGCGACCCGATGAAGATGCCCGCCGCGACGATCGGATGCGTGATGACGCGGGCGAACGGCGTGTGCACGGCCCAGAGGATCCACTCACGGCCACCGCGGGTGCCGTCCTCGCGCTTGCGGATGGCGCGAGCCGCGAGGGTGACGGGCGCCCCCGGCACGAGGAGGAGCGGGATGGCCATGCTGAGCAGCATGTGGCCCAGCATGTGCATGCTGAAGAGGTAGTCGCCGTACGCGGTGAGCGGTCCGCACGTCACCCAGACGAGCAGGAGCATGCCGAGGACCCAGAGCACGGTCCGGTACACGGGCCAGCGGTCGCCGCGACGGCGCAGACGCCGCACCCCGGCGAGGTAGAAGAAGATGCCGAAGGCCGCGACGAAGACCCAGAGCAGGTCGACGTCCCAGGCCGTGAACCAGCGCTCGATCGTGAGCTCGGACGGCAGCGGCGCCTCCGTGAGGATCTCTGCCGGCGTCGTCTGGGGCACGGTCGCCTCGCCCGACGGCGGGGCGGTGCGAGCGAGCGCCGCCGCAGCACCCGAGGCGATGCCCATGAAGGCGAGCTCGAGCGCGACGAGCCCCCAGAACGGGCCGCGGCCATCCGACGCCCTGGCGATGAGCCGACGCCGGTAGAGCGCCCCGAGGCCGCCCATGACGAGCAGCGCGACGATCTTCGCGATGAGGATGGCGCCGTAGGGCGTGAGCAGCTCGTCCCAGCGCCCGATCGAGGTGAGCGTGCGGGCGTAGCCCGACACCGCGACGACGACGAACGCGACGAGCGCGAGGGACGAGTAGCGCAGCAGCAGCGGCCCGAGGCGCGCGGCATCCACGGCAGGGCGCACGATGACGAGCATCACGAGACCGCCGAGCCACACGGCGGCTCCGATCACGTGCAGCGTGAGCGCCATCACCGTGGCGGTGTGGTTCGCGAGGTCGCCGGAGTGGCCCTGCGTCGCCATCGGCACGAGGCTGACGAGCGCGAGCGCCGCGGTGAGCAGCGTCGGCGTCCACGAGCGGATGGCGAACGCCAGCACCGTGACGATCGCGGCGAGCACGGTCGTGAGGAGCCAGGCCCGGCCGAGCTCGGTGCCGACGAGGAACTGCCCGAGCTGGGCCCCGAACTCCGACCCCAGGCTGAACTGCGCCCCCAGGGCCGAGAGGAAGGTGAGGAACCCGACGGCTCCCGCCGACACCGTGAACACGGCAGCGCCCACCGACGCGGTGTCGAGCGCGACGTCGAACTCGCGCTCGCCGGACCTCAGCGCGAACAGGGCGAGGACGAGCGAGCCCACCATGGTCGCCGCGGAGAGGTTCACGAGGAGCTTCGCGACCGGGAGCCCCCACCGGACGACGGCGCCGGGGTCGCTCGTGAAGCGGGGAGCCGCCCCGCCGCCGATGAGGAGCCCCGCGACGACCGCCGCGATCGCGACCACGACGAGGATGGCGGGCCCTGCGGCCCGCAGGACGCGCGGATTCACCCCTCAACCCTATGCGCGCGCCCCTGGACACTCGCCGCTCTCGCCCTCGCCCCTCTTGTCCAACGGATACCCGTTTGCCGAGCGCACACCCGATTCCGCGCAAACGGAAGGGTTCTCGTCCAACGGATATCCGTTGGACGAGAACCCTTCGCAACAACCGTGCGGCAGCGGTCTTACTTGACGGCGGCCTTGAGCTTCGAGCCGGCGGTCACCTTGACGCGCTTGCCCGCGGGGATCGCGATCTCCTCGCCGGTCTGGGGGTTGCGGCCCGTGCGGGCGGCGGTGTCGACCTGCTCGAAGGCGATCCAACCGGGGATCGAGACCTTCGCGCCCTTCGCGACGGACTCGGAGACCGAGGTGAAGAGGGCGTCGAGGACGCCCGAGACGGCGGCCTGGCTCTGACCGGTCGCGCTCGCGATGCTCGCGACGAGCTCGGTCTTGGTGATGGTCTTGTCGGCCATGTCATCCTCCAGCGGCGTGAGGACGCCGCAAGTTCATTCGGACCGGCGGCGTTTGCCTCCGGTGGTCTAGCGACCGTGACGAATGTATCAACGCCCCCCGGAATTCCGCGGATTCTGGCGGGTTTGCGTCGGATTGGGGCGGCGTGTCGCGGTTCGCGTGTGACGGATGGGGCGGATGTCGACGTCTGATCAGGGCCGGTGGGAGGCCACGACGGCGCGCGCCGTGCGGGCGAACGCAGTCTCGATGCGCTCCGAGCCGTCGAGGTAGCCGCCCACGAGAGCGGCGTCGCGCAGCAGCACGAGCGCCCCCGCGACCTCGTCGGACGCGGAGAGGCCCGCCGCCTCGGCGAGGGCGCGGAGGGTCTGCCGGAACCAGTCGCGGTGCTCGGCGATGAGCAGGCGCACGGGGCCCTCGCCGTCCGGGTACTCGGCGGCGGCGTTGATGAACGGGCAGCCGCGCGTATGCCGCTCGCGCACGTCCTCCGCGATGCCCTCGATGACGAGCTCGAGCAGCACGTCGGGGTCGTCGGATGCCGACGCCGCGCGGGCGAAGAGCGCGCGCAGGACCTCGTCCTCGCGTCGCAGATAGGCGAGCACGAGGTTCTCCTTGCCGCCGAACTGCTTGTACATGGTCGCGCGCGTGACGCCGGCCTCCGAGATCACACGGTCGATCCCGACGGCATGGATGCCCTCTTCGTAGAACAGGCGGTTCGCCGTCTCGAGCAGCCGCTCGCGAGCGGGCGACGGGCGGGCGGACGTGCCGGTGGTGCTCATGCGATGGCCTCCTCGGATCCCATCGTGCCATCCGCGACGGGAATACTTGTGTAGATAGAACGTTCGGTCTACCATCGAGCATACGCCGGATCCCCGGCCCCGAGACGAAGGAGAAGGAATCATGAGCACGACCGAGAAGGCGCCGATCGTCCTCATCCACGGACTGTGGATGACCCCGAAGAGCTGGGACACGTGGGCGGAGCGGTTCCGCGCCCGCGGCCACGAGGTGATCGTCCCCGGATGGCCCGGGATCGACGACCGCGAGGTCGCCGACATCCGGTCGGACCCCGAGGCGCTGAAGGGCGTCGGCCTCGCGCAGATCGCCGACCACTACGAGCGCATCATCCGGGCGCTCCCCCGCACCCCGATCATCATGGGCCACTCGTTCGGAGGCGTCATCACGCAGATGCTCGCCGACCGCGGGCTGGGCGTCGCCTACGTCGGCGTGGCACCCGGGCAGGCCGCCGGCGTCACGGCGCTGCCGCCGTCGACCCTGTGGACGGGCACGCCCATCCTCTCCAACCCCTTCGGCCGCAACGGCGCGAAGCCGCTGTCGAAGCGCCACTTCCACTTCACGTTCGGCAACGACCTCGACCGCTCCGCATCCGACGCCCTGTGGGAGGAGTACGCCGTGCCCTCCTACAACCGGGTCCTCTTCGAGGGCGTCACCTCGGTGCTGAATGAGAAGGGCGGCGTCACGCGCGTCGACTACGCGCGCGCCGACCGCGCGCCGTTCCTCGTCATCACGGGCGAGAAGGACAACGTCGTGCCGCCCGCCATCGGGCGCGCGATCGTGCGGAAGTACACGTCGGCCGGCCCCGCGACGGTCGAGTACCGCGAGTACGCGGGGCGCACGCACCGCCTCGTGAGCCAGGACGGATGGGAGGAGATCGCCGACTTCGCGCTCGCCTGGGCGGAGGAGCACGAGAGCGCGCCGGCCCGGTGATCCGGGGGAGACGACGAAGGGCGGGACTCCGTGAGGAGTCCCGCCCTTCGCGTGGAGCGGATGCTTACCAGCTCGACTTGGTCACGCCGGGCAGCTCGCCGCGGTGCGCCATGTCGCGGAAGCGGACACGCGAGATGCCGAACTTCGTGAGGACGCCGCGGGGACGGCCGTCGATGACGTCGCGCGAGCGGACGCGCACGGGCGACGCGTTGCGGGGCAGCTTCTGCAGGCCCACGCGAGCGGCCTCGCGCTGCTCGTCGGTCGCGTTCGGGTCGATGAGCTGCTTCTTCAGCTCGGCGCGCTTCGCCGCGTAGCGCTCGACGACGACCTTGCGCTGCTCGTTGCGAGCGATCTTGCTCTTCTTGGCCATGATTAACGCTCCTCGCGGAAGTCGACGTGCTTGCGCACGACCGGGTCGTACTTCTTGAGCACGAGGCGGTCGGGGTTGTTGCGGCGGTTCTTCTTGGTCACGTAGGTGTACCCCGTGCCCGCGGTCGAACGCAGCTTGATGATGGGACGGACGTCCTGTGCCTTCTTCGCCATTAGAGCTTCACACCCTTCGCGATGAGGTCCTTCACGACCGACTCGATGCCGCGCGCGTCGATCACCTTGATGCCCTTGGCGGACACGTTGAGCGTGATCTTCCGACCGAGCGACGGGACGTAGTACGTCTTCTTCTGCACGTTCGGGTCGAAGCGGCGCTTCGTCCGGCGGTGCGAGTGCGAGACGTTGTGACCGAAGCCGGGAACGGCACCGGTCACCTGGCACACAGCAGCCATGGTTCACTCCTTCATTACCGTGGGACCGACGGCCCCACCCAAGATCTCTTGTCTGCACGCCCGTCACCCGCCCGCGGACGGGCTGTGTTCAGGTGGGAGCGCACGAACTGCGCACAGGAGCGTGCGCAGACAAACGACGATCCTAGCACATCCGGGCGTGTCGCCGACGCGGATGGTCTCCGCGATTTCGCTACAACCGCCGAAATTATTCGTGACGGTCGGGACACGGTCCCGAAACACCGCCTTCCTAACGTCGTCCCCGGATGCGGCACCCCCGATTTCGCTACATCCGCACCTAATGCTCCACTCCCCTCCTCGAGAATCGAGCACCGCATGCCCTCCTCCTCCTGTACGCTCCGCGTCGTCGCCGGCCTCGGCCTCGTCGGCGTCCTCGCCCTCGCCGGCTGCGGCCGCGCCGACGACGCAGCGGCCCCCGCCGCGGCCGACACCGTCGTCGACGACTCCGCCGCGACCGGCACCGTGTCGCTCTGGGCCCCCGACGGCGACGCCAAGGTCCTCGACGAGGTGCTCGCGCCGTTCCTCGCCGACAATCCCGACCTCGACCTCGAGATCACCCTCGTGCCGGAAGCCGAGTACGAGACGAAGCTGCGCTCCGCCATCGCCGCGGGAACCGGTCCCGACCTCGCGCAGCTCTACCCCGAGACCGAGACGCAGTTCCTCGAGACGGGCGCGTTCGCCGCGGTCCCCGACGGACTCGTCGACGCCGGGTCGTTCTTCCCCGGCGCCTGGGATTCCGGCGTCCTCGACGACGTGGCGTACTCGGTGCCGTGGTACTCGTACACCTACACGCTCGTCTACCGGTCCGACCTCGCCGAGGCGGCGGGCGTCGACGCTCCCGCGACGTGGGACGAGACCGTCCCGTTCTTCGAGGCGCTCCAGTCGGCCGGCGCCGAGCGCGGCCTCGGCGCCGACATCGGCTGGGACAAGTACACGGGTCAGACCCTCGCGCAGTTCATCTGGCAGGCGGGCGGCTCGCTGCTCTCCGACGACGCGACGGCGTGGACGCTCGACACCCCGGAGACGGTCGCGGCGATCGAGTACAACGCCTCCTTCTTCACCTCCGGCGTCGCCGACCTCGACGGCCCGCAGTTCCTCGACGCGCAGCCCTACTTCGTCGACGCGAAGACGGCCGCGAGCATCACCGGCCCGTGGGTCATCGGCCAGCTCGACGAGGTGGCGGGCGAGGACGGCTGGACGGCTGAGCACGTCGCGACGGCGCCGCTCCCCTCGGGCGACGGCGGCTCCGTCGGCGCGCTCGCGGGCGGCAACTGGGGCGTGCTCGCCGACAGCGACGCCGCCGACGCCGCGTGGAAGCTGATCCGCCACATGGCGGACAGCGAGACGCAGCTCGCTCAGTACGCCGCCTACGGCTCGATGCCCGCCGTCGCCGC
Organism: Microbacterium gilvum; assembly: GCF_039543865.1. Taxonomy (NCBI): domain Bacteria; kingdom Bacillati; phylum Actinomycetota; class Actinomycetes; order Micrococcales; family Microbacteriaceae; genus Microbacterium; species Microbacterium gilvum. The sequence continues at coordinate 275,144 of NZ_BAABKO010000002.1, forward strand.
CGCCTGGGACGACCCGGCCATCGCCGACCAGCCGCTGCTGGACGCCTTCTACGACCAGCTCCAGACGGCGCAGACCTACCCCGCGTCGACGACGTGGCCGCAGATCGCGGCCCAGCTCGGAACGGAGCTCGAGCAGGTCGCGAAGGGCCAGAAGACCGCCGAGCAGGCGGCCGCCGACATCCAGTCGTTCGCCGACGGGCTCGGCACGGGCGCGGAGTGACCTCCCGCTCATGACCGCCTTCACCCCGGGGACGCCGCGTGCGCGCACGCGGCGTCCCCGCCCCGCGGCCCGGCGCTCGCTCGTCGCGTGGCTCTTCCTCGCCCCGTTCGCCGTCGTCTTCGTCGTCTACACGGCCGTCCCCGCGATCGCCGCCCTCGCGATGAGCCTCTCCGACCTGCGCGGAAGCGACCTGAGGAACCCGTTCGCCGTCGACTTCGTCGGCCTCGAGAACTACGTCCGGCTGTTCGGCGACGCGCGCTTCCTCACCGACCTCGGCAACACGGCCGTCTTCGTCGTCGTCGGCGTTCCGCTCACGATGCTCACGGGCTTCGCCCTCGCCGTCGCCCTCAACACGGGCATCCGGCGCCTTCGCGGCGTCTTCCGCACCGTCTTCTACGCACCCGTCGTGACGAACATCGTCGCCATCGCCCTCATCTGGCAGTACGCGTTCAACGCCGACGGCACCGTCAACGAGGCGCTCGGATGGTTCGGGTTCGCCGGCCCGAACTGGCTCACCGACACCGACCTCGCGATGCCCGTCGTCATCCTCCTGGGCGTATGGCGCAACTTCGGGACGGCCATGGTGCTCTTCCTCGCCGGGCTGCAGGCCATCCCCGAGGAGGTCTACGAAGCTGCCGCGCTCGACGGAGCAGGGGCGTGGAGCCGGCTGGTGCACGTGACGCTGCCCCTCCTCCTCCCCACCGTCCTCCTCGTGTCGGTGCTGCTCTCCACCTTCTACCTCCAGGTGTTCGACGAGCCGTACCTCCTCACCGACGGCGGGCCGCTCGGATCGACCGAGTCGGTCGCGCTCTACACCTACCGTCAGTTCGGGTTCGGCGAATACGGGCTGTCGTCGGCCGCGTCCTTCGTCATGCTCGCGCTCGTCGTCGTCGTGAGCGCCGTCCAGTTCCGCATCCTGAGGCCACGCACATGACCGCATCGACCGTCGCCCGCCGGCCCCGCGTCGGCCGCCCGCTCCTCTACGCCGCCGTCGTCGCCACGGCGCTCATCACCCTCCTCCCCTTCTACTGGGTCGTGTCCGGGTCGCTGCGGAGCCTCCAGGAGATCCGTCAGGAGCCGGGGGCGTGGTTCCCCGCCGCGCCGACGCTCGACAACTTCGCGCGCCTGTTCACGGAGGTGGGCTTCGGCACGTACCTCGTGAACAGCGTCGTCGTCGCGGCGATCGTCGTCGTCGGCAACGTCATCGCCGCGACCGCGGCGGGCTACGCGCTCACGAAATTCGACTTCCCCGGCAAGCGGCTCGCGTTCGCCGCCGTGCTCGCCGCGCTCATGATCCCGTACACGGCCGTCTTCGTGCCGCAGTTCGTCATCACCGTCAACCTCGGGCTCGTCGACACGCTCGCGGGCATCGCGCTGCCGAGCGTCGCGCTGCCGATCTCGATCTTCATCATGCGGCAGTACGCCTCGTCCGTCCCCGACGAGCTGATCGAGGCGGCCCGCCTCGATGGCGCGGGCGAGTTCCGCATCTTCTTCCGCATCTTCCTGCCGCTCGCCGGCCCCGCCGTCGCGACCGTCACGATCATGTCGTTCCTCACCTCGTGGAACAACTTCATCTGGCCGCTCGTCGTCGCGCAGTCGTCGGGGACCTACACGCTGCCCGTCGCGCTCGCCGCGACGAGCCAGGCCTCGGCGCACGTGCTCGACTACGGGCTCGTGCTCGCGGGCGCACTCGTCATCATGCTGCCCGTGCTCATCCTGTTCCTCCTGCTGCAGCGATACTTCGTCCAGGGCATCGCGGCGGCGGGGCTCAAGTGACAGGAGGAGCAGGATGATCGCCGGTCTCGATCCGCGGGCGCTGCGGCGCGTCAACACGTCGGTGACGCTCCGCACGCTCGCGGTGGCCACCGAGCCCGTCAGCATGACGGCCATCGCCGAGACGGCGGGGCTCTCGCGGCGCACGGTCGAGCTCATCCTCGACGAGCTCGTCGAGGCGGGATGGGTCGACGAGCTCGCGCGCATCCCCACGACGGGATCGGCGGGACGCCCGCCGCGTCGGTTCGAGCTGCGCGCCGAGCACGCGCTGCTCGCGGCGGCGCGCGTGACCACGCGCGAGGCGTCGGCCGTCGTCGCCGACGCACGCGGGCGCATCCTCGGCCGCGCGCGTCTCGAGCTGCCCGACGCGGACGACCCGCCCCGCACGCTCGACATCGTCGCGGACCTCGTCGTCGAAGCGGCGGACGCGGCGGGCGCGCCGTTCGGCCGGCTGCGGGCGGGAGCCATCGCCTCGGGCGGCGCGATCGACGACGACGGCGTGCTCCGCCGCCTCGTCAACACCGACCGCTGGCAGGGCGTCGATCTGCCAGCCGAGCTCGGTGCGCGCATCGACGTGCCGTGGTTCGCCGACAACGACGCCAACCTCGGCGCGCTCGCCGAGCGCTGGCGCGGCGTCGCGCGCGACCACGACGACGTCGTGTGGGCCATCCTGGGCGCTCGCACCGGAATCGGGACGCTCATCCGCGGGACCGTGCACCGCGGGTTCCAGGGCGGCGCCGGGGAGCTCATCGAAGCAGCCTCGCTCCCCGCGGACGCCTTCCACAGCCACCCCATCGGGGCGCTCACCTCACCGGACCCGTCAGAGCGCGCAGAGGCGCTCGCCCTCGTGGAGAACGCGCGCACGGGCCACGAAGCCGCGCTCGACCTCGTCGGCGAGTACGCCGAGTACATCGCGACCATCCTCGTCACCCTCTCCTGGACCGTCGCCCCCTCGCTCTTCGTCCTGGGCGGGGGCGCCGAGGACGCCGCCGACCTGCTGCTGCCGCGCGTGCGGGCGGCTCTCGACCGCGCGCGCACGCCGGCGGGCATCGCGGTCGAGGCGACCTCCGTGGGCGCCGACGCCCCGCTCATCGGCGCCCTGCGGTTCGTACTCGACCGCATGGACGTCGCCCTCTTCGGACCCGTCGTCTCCCTCGGCGCCGCCTCCCCTTCCACCCCCGCCCCCGCCAAGGAGCTGCCGTGATCCATCTGCCGCCGTCCGACGTCCTCATCGTGGGAGGCGGGCTCATGGGCGCCGTCGCCGCACGGCTGCTGCGCGAGGCCGACCCGACGACGCGCATCGCGATGCTCGACGCGGGGGCGCCCATCGGCGATGTTCCGGGCGTCCACCTCCACGACATCGCCGACCCCGCGCTGTGGGCGCAGTACAACGCCCGCGTGAGCTCGGGCATCCAGGGCATGTACACGGGCGCGGAGGTCGTGCGCGACGTGCCGGCCGACATCCGCGACGTGCCGCCCGGCATGTTCCACACCCTCGCCTTCGGGGAGGACGCGGAGCAGATGCCCGCGACGGCGATCGCGTGGAACGCCGGCGGAATGGGCGTGCACTGGACGGCGGCGACGCCGTGGCCGGCGGGTGCCGAGGTGTTCGCCGACGACGGGCGATGGGCGGACGACCTGGAGACTGCGCGGCGCGCGCTCGACGTGCGTCCCGTCGCGATCGGCCCCACCCCGCTCGGCCGCCGCGTCCTCGACGTGCTCGACGCGCGCTTCGGCGACGGCGCACCCGCCGACCGCCGGCCGCAGCCCATGCCGATGGCGGTCCGTCCAGGCCCCGACGGCGTGCTGCGGCGCACGAGCCCCGCGACGGTCTTCCCGCCCCTCGCCGACGGCTCCGACCCCGCGTTCGCGCTCGCGACGGGCGCGCTCACGACGTCGCTCATCGTCGAGGACGGCCGCGTCGCGGGAGCCCGCGTGCGCGATATGCGCGACGGCTCGGAGAGCGAGGTGCGCGCCGCCACGGTGCTCGTGTGCGCCGACGCCCTCCGCACCCCGCAGCTGCTCTTCGCCTCGGGCATCCGCCCCGACGCGCTCGGCTGCTACCTCAACGAGCACGCCTTCATCGCCTCGCGGGCGCTCCTCGACCTCGACCGGTTCGGCATCGCTCCCGACGACCTGCCGCGCGCGAGGGAGGGGGAGTTCTGCACCGACTCGCTCTGGATCCCGCAGAACGGCCCCGGCCAGCCCTTCCACGGGCAGGTGATGAACTCCACCTACCTCGACGACGACGGGCGGCCGCTCGCGCACTCCGTCGGCGTGTCGCTCTACACGCCGGTCGAGTCGCGGGCGGAGAACCGCGTGGCCTTCTCGGACGACGAGCGCGATCTCGCGGGGATGCCGCGCATGCGCATCGAGTTCTCGTACTCCGACGCCGACCTCGCGCTCATCGAGCGCGCGCTCGCCGTCGCGGAGGAGACCGCGCGCGCGTTCGGCGACTTCGACCCCGCGACGGAGCGCGCGCACCTCGTGCCCGGATCGTCGCTCCACCTCACCGGCACCGTCCGCTCCGGCCCCGTCGACGACGGGACGAGCGTGTGCGCGCCCGACGGCGGCGTCTGGGGGATCGAGGGCCTCTACCTCGCCGGAACCGGCGTCGTCCCGACCCCCGTCGTCGCCAACGCCACGCTCACGGGCGCCGTCACCGCCGTCCGCGCCGCACGCGCGATCACCGCGCGCGTCGCCGCCACGCACGCCACCCGCCTCGATCAGAAGGAGCCCGCATGACCTCCCGCCCCCTGCTGCGCGCCGACCGCGTCGCCCTCAACCCGATCCCGTGGATCAACGTCAAGGCCGACCCCGACGACCCGGCCAGCGAGGACCTCTGGCTGTTCGCCGACCCCGCCTTCCGCGCCGACTACCCGCGCGTGCTGCGGGCCATCCGCGAGTCGGGGTTCACCGCGACCATGATGGAGGTCCTCGACACGCAGACGCTCTTCGACTACCGGCGGATGGTCGAGGACGCGGGTCTCGCGCTCGCCCCGGGCTATGCGAGCGTCGCGCTCCCCGAGGACCACGGCGTGCTCTTCGAGCCGGCGTCGGCCGAGGGCGTGCGCTGGTTCGACGGCGTGCGGCGCAAGGCGGAGGAGTCGCTCTTCTTCGGCCTCGACACGGTCTTCCTCGCGCCGGAGGTGTCGTGGGCACCCGCCGCCCTCCGCACGCGCGACGCCGCGGCGATCGGCGCGGGCTTCCACGCCGGTCGCCTCGACCGGGTGATCGACGGGCTGGGCCGCGCCGCCGAGGTGCTCGCCGCCGAGGGCGTGCGCGCGGGCCTGCACAACCACGTCGGGACGTGGATCGAGACGGAGGAGGAGATCGAGCGGACGCTGGCGGCCATCCCGCCGTCGCTCCTCGGAGCCTCGTTCGACATCGGCCACCTGGCATGGGCGGGCATCGATCCCGCGGCGCTCATCGCGCGCCACGCCGACCGCGTGCTCGACCTCCACGTGAAGGACCTCGACCTCGGGATCGCCGCCGACACGCGCCGCACGCCGACGCCGTACCGCACAGCGACCGACCGCGGCGTCTTCCGCGAGCCGGGTCTCGGCGACATGGACATCGACGGTGCGCTCGCCGCGCTCCCCGAGGGATGGGACGGGTGGGTCATCGTCGAGGTCGACCGCGCGACCATGGCCCCCGAGGCGTCCGCCGCGGCGAGCTGGGAGTGGGTCGCGGCGCGCCTGTGACAGTCGGGTGCCCGCTCCGCGGGGCGGGCACCCGACCGCGTCAGAAGCGCAGCAGGACCTTGCCTGCGCGACCGGGGGCCGCGCTCGCGGCGGCCGCGGCGCGCGCCTCCTCGAACGGGAAGACGGCCTCGACGGGCAGCGCGACCTCGCCGGAGCCCACGCGCTGGAAGAGCTCGCCGATGAGCGCCCGGCGCTTCTCGGGCGCCATGGTCGCGCTGACGCGGCTGCCCCAGAAGCCCTTGAGCGTGGCCTGCTTGAAGATGAGGTCGCCCGATGACACCTCGAGCCGGCCGTCGGCCATGGCGCCGAACGACACCAGCGTGCCGCCTTCGCCGAGCAGCGACAGCAGGTCGCCCGCCGCCGAGCCTCCCACCGAATCGACCGCGGCGCGGGGCTCGGCGCCCGCGAGGATCGCGGCGGCGCGCTCGCGCCATCCCTCCGCCTCCGTCGAGACGATGTCGCCGATGCCGACGGCGGCGAGCTCGTCGACTCCGGCGTCGCGCCGCACGAGGCCCAGCACCCGGACGCCCCTCGCCCGCGCGAACTGCGCGACGAGCCGGCCGACGGCGCCGTTCGCCGTGTTCTGCACGATCCAGTCGCCCTCGCCGACCTCGAGGAAGTCGAGCAGGCTCAGCGCGCTGAACGGCATGGCGACGAGCTGCGCCGCCGTCTCGTCGGGGATGGCGTCGGGCACGGGGATGAGGCCGGCCGCGTCGGCGACGAACTGCTCCGCCCACACGCCGAAGGTGCCGCCCGTGACGACGCGCTGGCCCACGGCGAGACCGTCGACGCCCTCGCCGAGCGCGTCGACGACGCCGACCGCCTCGGTCCCGGCGCGCGCAGGCAGCTCGGGCCTGTAGCCGTACGTGCCGCGGATGGTCCACAGGTCGTGGTTGTGGATGGGCGAGAGCACGGTGCGGACCCGCGCCTGGCCGGGGCCCGGTTCGGGTGCGGTGACCTCGGCAACGTCGAGGACGTCGACGGCCTCGCCGAAGACGGGGTGGACGAGTGCGCGCATGGTGATGCCTTTCGTTCGTGTCGGTCGGGCGGATGGCCCGTGCTCACGACAGGAGGATGTCGGTCGTGAGGAGCGCGGAGCGGAACGCCTCGCCGTCGCGGCGGAGCCGGTCGACGAGCGCGGCGCCGAGCCACAGCTGGTACAGGGAGGCGGCGAGGTCGGCCGCGGGGCGGCGCTCGGGGATGCTGCCGTCGGCGTGGCCGGCGGCGACCGTCACCGCGAGAAGCGCGACGAGGCGCCGCACGCCGTCGTCGAGCGTCTCGCGCAGCGGCTCCGAGTAGCCGGACACCTCCGCGGAGAGCTTGACGACGAGGCACCGCTCGGCGGATGCCTCCCCCGCCTGCCCCGCCCAGGCCTCAGCGAGACGGCGGATGCGCTCATGCGCCGTGCCGCCGTCCGCGAGCAGCGCCTCGACGGCGGCGAGGTATCGCTCCACGTAGCGCTCGAGGACGGCGACGCCGAACGCCTCCTTGGACGGGAAGTAGTGGTAGAACGAGCCCTTCGGGACGCCGCACGTCGCGAGGATCTCCTGCAGGCCGACGCCCGTGAAGCCCTTCGCGCGGATGAGCTCCTCGCCCGTCGCGAGGATCGCGTCGCGGGTGAGCTCGGCCTTGGCGGTGCGGGTCATGCTCCCATGCTACGCGCCAGAATAGACCGGTCGTCTTGTTCTGGGCAGATGCTCAGGGCGCACTCGGCACCGCCCTCAGACGGCGGCGCCCCTGCCCGCTCTGAACGCCGACACGGTGGGATCGCCCGGGATCCAGAACCGCCAGGGGAAGGCGCTCGTCCCCGCGGTCCCCGCCACCCCGACGCGCGGGCCCGCGACGGCCTCGACCGGCCGGTCGGGCAGGTCGAGCCGAGCCACGGCGCCCGCGAGCTCCATCCCGTCCACGGCGTCGATGCCGTCGTGCTGCGGATGGCGCAGACCGACGGCGTCGCCGAGCCGCCCCGGCCCGCGCGCGAGATCGCGCGGCGCGCGGACGACGCCCCTGGCCATCCGCCGTCTCGTCGCGATCTGCTCGCCGCGCACGATCTCACCACCGCGCAGCAGGATGCCGCCGGCCTCGCCGTCCGGCCCGCACACGACGTTGACGCAGCTGTGGATGCCGTGGCTGAGGTACACGTAGAGGTGCCCTGGCTCGCCCCACATCGTGGCGTTGCGCGCCGTGCGGCCCATGCGCGCGTGCGATCCGGCGTCGTGCACGTCTCCCGTGCCGAGCCCGTGGTACGCCTCGACCTCGGTGAGCCGCACGGCGACCTCCTCGCCGTCCACGAGCGTCGTGAGCACGCCGCCGAGCAGCCGCGGCGCGACGTCCGCCGGCAGGCCGAGCAGCTCTGCGCGCTCGGCACGGTGGACCGTCATGCCGAGACGCCGTCCCACGGGCCCACATCGCACCAGCTGATGTCGAAGCCGTCGAGCGTCGACACCGTCTCGCCCGTCGCGATCTCGACGATGTGCGTGCGCACGGTCGCCGGCAGCGGCTGCAGCGCGTCGTACCCGTACGGATTGGTCGTGAGGTCGGGGGCGACGAGCGCCGCGATGTAGCGCCCGCTCGGCGACACGCACGTCTGCAGCAGCCCATCGGCGCCCGTCGCCTCGAACAGCGGCGTCGCGGCGCCCTCGTCGTCGACGAAGGCCACCGTCTGGGACGTGGGCACCCCGTCCGCCCCGAAGGTCACGAACTCGCGCACCGTGCCGCCGCCGGGCACGGGCAGCACCCGCCCCGCCTGGCCGAGGTCGTCGGCCGGCGCGACGAGCGCGGTCTCGTCTCCCGTCGTGAGGTCGAGCTGCACGCCGCCCGCCGCGTCGAGGCGCTCGACGAACGCGGTGTACGTGCCGCGGGTGACGGCGTCGATCGACATCGCCTGGCCGAGCACGGTGGGCGAGGGATCGTCGGCCTGCGGATCGTAGATGACGAGATCGCCCGCGAAGTCGACGTAGAGGAGCGCCGTCGAGTCGGGCACGAACCGCCAGCTCGCGATGCTCGGCTCCTCGTCGGCCACGACGAGCGGCACGGGCTCGGCGTCGGCGTCGTCGAGCGCGACCGTGAAGAGCACGCTCGCGCGCCCCTCCGTCTCGCTGAGCCCGTGGTCGGTGTACGTGAACCCGGCGAGGCGCCCCTGGGCGGAGACCTGGAGTCCCGTCACGTCGCCCTCACCCGGGAGCGGGATCTCGCGCGCGTCGCCGCCGTCGCGGTCGAGGACGAGGAGGTGCGAGACGTCGTCCTCCCGCACCGAGACGACGATGCGGTCGGACGTCGCCCGGAAGTCGTCGATGGTCTCGGCGGAGTAGACGGGCACGGCGCTCTCCCCGGAGAGGTCGCTGCGGAAGATCGTGTCCTCGCCGTCGGCGCCGCGCTGCAGCAGCAGGATCTCGGCGGCGGGAGTCGTGAACGACGCCTCGAGGGTCGCAGCCGGCCCCCCGCCGACGCTCTCCGCGCCGTCGATCGCGATCGTGTACTCGGTCGCGTCGTCGAGCGGCACCGTGAACCGCACCCCGACCATCCGCCCGGACGCGTCGACCGTGAAGGGGGTCTCGGGCGTCACGGAGACCTGCGCGGGGTCGATCGCCGCGAGTGCCTGGTTCGCCGTCAGCACGACCCGGCTGCCGGAGACCTCGACGGCCGCGGCGGGATCGACCTGCACGGAGCTGACGCGCGGTCCCTGCGCGAGGCTGAGCGCCGCTCCTCCCGCCGCGAGCACGGCGAGCACGCCGACGACGGCGAGGACGGCCGCGAGGAAGCGGCCGCGCGGGCGCCGCGCGTCGTCGGAGCCCCGCGAGGAGGACTCCCTCCCCCGGGCGCCTCGCTCAACGACCGGAGGAGGGACGGCCGACGTGTCCGCAGGAGGGACGGCCCACGCGGCCGGGGGCTCCGACGTGTCCGGCGGCACCGTGGCATTCGCCGCGGCGGCGCGCTCGCGGAGCTCGCGGCGGCTGAGGGGGCGATCCTCAGTACTCATAGGGGTCCTCCGGCTCCTCGACGACCGTGATCGTCTCGGGCTGGATGGCGAGGGCTCCGGCCGCATCGGCCGTCACGACCCCCTGCACCTCGATCCATTCCCCGACGGGGTAGTCGCCGGCGGCGTCGGCCGCGACCGACACCGGGATCGACGCCGGCTGCGCGTCGATCACGCAGTGCGTGATGACGAGCCGGCCGAGGCGCAGTCCGCCGTCCGAGCCGTCGGCGGGCGCGACGTATCCCGTCAGCGTGATCTCCTGGCCGGTGTAGGCGTCAGGGTTCGTCGCGGTCGCGAACACCGACGACCACTCTCCGACGCCGAACGCGCTCGTGTCCGCGGCGCCGAGGACGACCTCGTCCGCCCCGGCGAAGAGGGGCGGTGTGCCCGTGTCGCGATCCATGGCGAGCTCGACCGACAGCGACGCGGGCGGCAGCACGAGCGCCGCCACGGCGACGGCCGACGCGGCGACGCCCCCCACGGCGACGAACGCCGCCGACGCCCCCCGCGCCATCCGCCTGGGCCGATGAGCCGCCCCGTGGTCGGCGTCGACGTCGTGTGCGAGATCTGCGCCGTGGTCGTGGCCGTGCTCCGACTCCGCGCCGAGCGGGAGCGAGAACGACCACACAGCGCCCGCGAGCACGAGCACGGCCATCCCGACCGTGAACCACGCCTGCGCGGGGTTGATGTACAGCTGCAGCCGGCCCGTGAGGGCGAGGCCGATCGTCACGACGGCGAGGAGCGAGGCGAGGCCCGCGCCGAGCCAGCGCGTGCCGAGGGCGGCCATCCGGTGATCACGCAACGAGGTTCACCCCGATCCCGATGACGAAGGCGGCGAGCAGCACGACGACGACGATGCCCGCGAGCACGCGCGCCGTGAACGTGGTGCGCATGAGCGCGATCATCTTGACGTCGACGATCGGGCCGACGAGGAGGAACGCCACGAGCGACCCCGACGAGAACGTCGACGCGAACGAGAGCGCGAAGAACGAGTCGACGTTGGAGCAGATGGCGACCGTGATCGCGAGCAGCATCATCGCGACGATCGACAGCACGGGGTTGGATCCGACCGCCACGAGAACGCTGCGCGGGATGAGCACCTGCACCGCGCCCGCGATCGCCGACCCGATGACGAGGGCGGGCATGACGGCGCGCAGCTCGACGACGAACTGCGAGAGGCTGCGCCGCGCGCGCCCTCCCGTCTCGTGCGCGACGGCGTCGCACGTGTCGCGGAAGCGCTCCGTGAGCATGCGCTCGGGGTCGGGATGGCGGCTGTACAGCCATCCGACGAGGTTCGCGATCGCGTACCCGCCGAGCAGGCGCGCGACGAGGATGCCGCCATCCCATCCGAACGCCTGGTGGGTCGTGAGGATGACGATGGGGTTCACGATGGGCGCGGCGACGAGGAACGTCAGCGCGTCTGCCGGGCCGAGGCCGCGCATGAGCAGGCCGCGCGCGAACGGCACGTTGCCGCATTCGCACACCGGGATGAGCATGCCGAGCAGCGACAGCACGGCCCGTCGCGCCCAGGCACGTCGCGGCAGCACCCGCTCGATGAGGTGCGGCGGCACCCAGACCTGGATGGCGATCGAGAGGAGCACCCCGAGCACGACGAAGGGCAGCGACTCGATGAGCACGCTGAGCGCCAGCGTGAGACCGTCCTGCGCGCGCGTGGGGAGCGCGTCGGAGAACAGCGAGGGCAGCAGGGCGTCGATGAGGAAGAGGGCCGCGACGAGCGCGACGCCGACCCCCAGCCCGACCGCGACGCGGGCCGGGCGCGACGTGTCGGCGCGCTCGCGGGTCGTGGCCGTCACGCGGTGGCGGCGTCCTTCTCGGCCGCGCACTCCGCGCAGAGGCCGAAGATGTCGACCATGTGCTCCGCCTCGCGGAAGCCGTGACGCGCGGCGGTCTCCTGCGCCCACGCTTCCACGGGCGGCGCCTCGATCTCGACGGCCTTGCCGCAGCGGCGGCAGATGAGGTGATGGTGGTGGCCCTGCGAGCACGCGCGGTAGAGCGCCTCGCCGTCGGGGCTCTGCAGCGTGTCGGCCTCGCCCGTCGCCGTCAGGCCGGCGAGCGCGCGGTAGACGGTCGCCAGCCCGATGCCGGTGTTCTCGTCGCGCAGCAGAGCGTGCAGCGCCTGGGCGCTGACGAATCCGTCGGCGCCGGTGAGGGCGTCGCGCACGCGCTCGCGCTGCCACGTGTTCCGCTGGGCCATACGAGCGATTCTAGGCCGCGCGGCTATCCGACGGCCGGGGCGGGGCTGGACGCGGGCTGTGCGTCGGCGACGCGGACGGCACGGTCGCGACGCCACGCGACGAGACGGCAGACCCCCCAGATCGCGAAGGAGATCGTCGTGATGTAGGGGCTCACGGGAAGCGTCCCCGCGATGGCGAGGAGGATGCCGCCCACGGCCGACACGAAGCCGAACAGCGCAGACAGCAGCGGGACGGCGAGCGGGCCGTGGCTCACGCGCATCGCGGCGGCGGCGGGGGTCACGAGGAGCGCCATCACGAGGAGGGCGCCGATGATGTGCACGGCGACGGCGACGATGAGGCCGAGCAGGAGCATGAAGAGGATGCTGAGCCGCCGCGTCGGAACGCCGCGCGCCTCCGCCGACTGCGGGTCGAGCGAGTCGAACCGGAGCGGGTTCCAGACGAGCAGGAGCCCGACGAACACGACGGCGCTGATGGCGATGAGCCATCCGAGGTCGGGGTTCGAAACCGACACGATCTGCCCCGTCAGGAGGCTGAAGCGGTTCGCCGACCTGCCCTCGTACAGCGAGAGGAAGAGGATGCCGAGGCCGAGGCCGAACGGCATGAGCACGCCGACGACCGAGTTGCGGTCCCGGGCCCTTGCGCCGAGGGCGCCGATGAGGAGCGCCGCGACGACGGCTCCCGCGAGCGAGCCCACGACGACGCTTCCGCCGAACAGCAGCGCTGCCGCCGCACCGGCGAAGGAGAGCTCGCTCACGCCGTGCACGGCGAACGCCATGTCGCGCTGCATGATGAACACGCCGATGAGCCCGCCCACGATGCCGAGCGCGGCGGCCGCGACGATCGAGTTCGAGACGAGCTGCAGCAGCGCTCCGTAGTCATCGAACGAGAACACGTCGCTCCACTCGACGGCGGGGAGGATGGTCACGCGTGGGCCTCCGCGTCGTGGTGGGCATGGTCGTGGTGCTCGTGCGGATGGTGCGGCTCGGCGTCGGGGATGCCGACGACCACGAGGCGGCCGCCGGCCCGCAGGACCTGCACGGGGGCGCCGTAGAGGTCGCTCAGCACGTCGGCGCGGAGGACCTCGTCGGGCGTTCCGAGCGTGAAGCGCCCGCCTGCGATGTAGAGGATGCGGTCGACGGAGTCGAGCACCGGGTTGACGTCGTGGGTGACGAACAGGACGGCGGCCGAGCGTTCGCGCCGCTCACGGTCGATGATGGCGCTCACGGCCTGCTGGTTGGCGAGGTCGAGGCTGGAGAGCGGCTCGTCGCACAGCAGCAGGCTGGGCGCATCGACGAGCGCCTGCCCGACCCGCAGGCGCTGCTGCTCGCCGCCGGAGAGCGAGCCGACGGGGTCGTCGGCGTAGCGGGTGGCGCCGACGGCCTCGAGCAGGGCGTCGACGCGGGCGCGGTCTCCGCGGCGGGGGATCGGAAGGCCGAAACGCGCGCCGTTGACGCCGAGCGCGACGAGGTCGCGCGCGCGCAGGCTCGTGCCAGGCACGAACGGCCGCTGCTGGGGGATGTACCCGATGCGGCGGCTGCCGCGACGGACGGGGCGACCCTCCACGCGGATCTCGCCCGCGCTCAGCTCGCGCAGGCCCAGGACGGCGCGGAGCAGCGTCGTCTTGCCGGAGCCGCTGGGCCCCAGCACCGCCACGAACTCGCCCGGCCGGACGGAGAGGTCGAGCCCCGACCACAGCTCGCGTCCACGCAGGTGCAGGGCGGCGCCGCGGATGTCGAGCACGGGATCGGTCACATCGCTCACCCTATCCCCGGATCGATAATCATTCTCTGCGAGCGGAGCCGGCCCGCGCCCGAGGACCTCATCCCGCGAGAGCGGTCTCCAGCGCGTCGATGTTGGCCGTCATCCACGACACGTAGGTGTCGCCGTCCGGCAGCGTCTCGCCGTACTCGACGACGGGCACGCCCGCCGCCTCCGCGGTCTCGATGACGCGGGTCGACTCGGCGCCCGCCGTCTGCGTGTTGGTCACGAGCACGTCGACCTCGCCGCCCTCGATCGACTCGATCGCGGCGAGGAGGGTCGCGGGCGCGACATCCTGCCCCTCCTCGACCGCCTCGGCGAAGCCCTCGGTCGTCACGTCGTCGAGGCCGGCCGCTTCAGCGAGGTAGCCGCCGACGGGCTCCGTGAAGAACACGGTCTCGCCCTCGTGCGCCGAGGCGACCTCGGCGAGACGGTCGTTCAGTCCCTCGACGTCCGCGACGAGCGCCTCCGCGTTCGCGGAGATGTCGTCGGCGGCGTCGGGCAGGAGCTCCTCGAGCTCGGTCGCGAGCGCCTCGACGAAGTGCTCGACGGCATCGGGGTCGTACCAGACGTGCTCGTTGAAGCCCTCGATGTGGTCATGCCCCTCGTGCGCGTCTTCCTCCTCATCGGAGTGGTCGTGCTCCTCCTCTGCCTCGCCGTCGGCGGGGTAGGCGTGCGAGTACTCGACGACCTCGAGCACGTGCTCGGTGCCGGCCGCCTCGACGAGCTCCTCCATGAAGGAGTCGTATCCGCCCCCGTTGAGGATGGCGATGTCGGCGCCGTCGACGGCGAGCTGATCGCGCGCGGTCGCCTCGTAGGAGTGCGGGTCCTGCGTCGGGGAGTCGATGACGGCCGTGACCTGGGCGGCGTCGCCGACGAGCTGCTCGGCGAGCGAGGCGTACACGCTCGTCGAGGCCACGATCTGGAAGGCCTCGTCGCCGGCGGCCTCGTCGGAGGTCGTCGCGCAGCCCGCGAGGGCGACGGCGGAGACGGCGAGGAGGGCAGGAGCGAGCAGTCGGCGTTCGGGCATGAGGGCGATCATACTCGGAATGAGAATCGTTCTCAAATCGCTCGCACTACCCCGCCGGGACACCCCGCACCCCTGGGCGACCGAGGCAGGCACGCGTCAGCCCTGACGGCCCTTGAAACGCGGATTCAGCCTGTTGATGACGTAGACGCGGCCCCGCCGACGGACGACCTGCGCGCCGGGCTGGTTCTTGAGGGACTTGAGCGATGCACGGACCTTCATGACGACCTCCGTTAGTGAGAATGGTTCTCATTAAGGTAGCGTGTCCCGCAGCCGCCGTCCACAGAGGAGGAGACCGCATGCCGCAGACCGATGTGCTCGCCGTGGTGGGAACCTGCCCGCCCGAACGCCACCGCTACGCGGCGGGCCTCGCCGCCGACACGGCGCGCACGTTCTTCCCCGCGGCCCGTCTGGCGATGGCGCTCGACCCCGTCGACGAGGCCCTCGCGCTCGCCCCGTGGGCGGAGACCTCGGCCGGTGCCGTCGTGGAGTTCCCCACGGGGACTCCCGTCACCGAGGTCATCGGAGAGTTCGCCCACCCGTCATCGCCCGCACGACTCATCGGGATCACGTGCGTCGTCGACGCCCCTCATCTCCTCGACGATCTCGGCCGCGACGACTACTTCGCCCACCGCGCACCGGGCGGCGCCCGCACCTACCGGGCATGCGCCCTCGCTGCCGTCACGCACATCGAGTACGCGTCCACGATCGTCCTCGTCGGGTGGGACGCCCTGACGACGCCCGACCTGTCGCGCACACTCGCCATCCTGAGCGCCCTCAGCCCCCGCGCGCGCCTGCGCCTGCACCCCGCGCCCTTCCCCGCACCCGAGCAGCCGGCCGAGTACGCCGCCGCGCAGGAGCGGCCCGGGTGGATCGCCGTGCTGAACGACGACCACGCACCGCACATGACCGACCAGCGGGTGTCCGCGCTCCGCTACGAGGCGCTGCGTCCGTTCCACCCCGCCCGGCTCGCCGCACTCCTCGACGGGCGGATCGAGTCAGGCGACTTCGGCACCGTCCTCCGCTCCGCCGGATTCTGCCGCCTCGCGACCCGCCCCGGCACCGTCGCCCACTGGGAGCACGTCGGCCGCATGTTGTCGTTCCAGCCCCTCGCGACCGACGCAGAGCTCGGGGCGGACGACGAGCTGCTCGCGGCCGGGCAGGACATCGCCTTCCTCGGCCTCGACCTCGACGGCCGCGCGCTCTGCGCCGCCCTCGACGCCGCCTGCCTCACGGACGACGAGGTCGCAGCCGGCCGCGCTGCGTGGGCGCTCCTCGATGACCCGTTCCCCGCGTGGGAAGAGGCCGGCACCGATTGATGCCGCACGTCAGCGAAGCAGCCTGCGGGCGTGAACCTCGACCCGGGCGGCGTCCCCGGCGTCCAGCGCCGCAATGAGGCTCTCCGCTTCGTGATCGCGCACCATAGGCGGCATCTCCGCGAAGCTTGCACGCTGCAGCGCGCGCCGACAGGCGTTTCGCTCGTCCCGCCACACCTTGCTGAGCTGCACGTTCGACGCGCACTCTACGACGACGTCCATGAGGATGACGGCACGGGCGGCGACGTCGCCCGCGTCGCGGCCTCCCAATGCGGTGGACACCCGCCGGAGCGCCGTCGCGATCGCGCTCTTCTCGCCACGAGTAGCACGCGTGCTGGCGAGGGCGAGACCGAACGCCAGCTCTCTCGCGAGCCACGCCCAGATGGCCTCCGCGGACTCCGCGTCGACCCGCGTGACGCGCGTATAGCGGCTGACGGACGACTCGATGAGCCCCTCGTACTCCAGCCGCATGATCGCCTCGCGCACGGGCATTCGGGACACTCCCAGCCGCTCCGCGATCTCCGCATACCGGATCCGGTAGCCGTCCGGCAGATCCCCGCGCACGATCTCATCGGCGACGAGATCATGTGCGATGTCGCTGATCCTCGTGGGAGAGAAGACCAGCTCGCCGTAACCGGGCTCCCCCTCACCCACAGGCTGTCACGCTACCGTTTATATGCCGCACAGAGGAAGCATGCCCATTTCCGGCGCTGCTGTCAACGCAGGCGCCTCCTCTGCGGGTGCAATGCGCTGGCGTACGGATGGCGGCCGGCGGGAAGCGCGCCCCGATCCGCGCCGTGCACAAGGGCCCCCACCTCCACATCGAGCGCGATGGCGATCTGGAGCAGGGTCATCAGCGTCGGATTGCCGCGGCCTCGCTCGATCCGCTGCAGATGGCTGATGTCGAGGTCGGCGCATGCCGCGAGACTGCGGACGCTCAGGGATCTCGCCGATCGGAGCTCCGCGATCCGGGCGCCCACGATCTCGGTTGCCGACGACGTACTCACCTCGACAACGCTAATCTCCCGCCGATTCCGCGGAGCAGGCTTGACAACGGCCGTCGATGCTCGCGGATGAGGACGGGACCGGGGCCCGACAGCGACGCTCAGTCGAGCAGCAGCGCCGGCTCCTCCAGCACGGAGGCGATGTCCGCGATGAACCGGCTGATCTTGTCGCCGTCGATGATGCGGTGGTCGAACGATCCCGACACCGTCGTCACCCAGCGGGGGCGCACCTCGCCGTCGACGACCCATGGCTTCTGCCGGATGGCGCCCATCGCGATGATGCCGGCCTCGCCCGGGTTGATGATCGGCGTGCCCGCGTCCATCCCGAAGACGCCGATGTTCGTGATCGTGATCGTCCCATCGCGCTGGTCCTCGGGGGTCGTCTTCCCCTCGCGCGCCGTCACCGTGAGGCGTTCCAGCGCCTTGGCGAGATCGTGCATGGACAGATCCTGCGCGTCCTTGATGTTGGGCACGAGCAGCCCGCGCGGCGTCGCCGCGGCGATGCCGAGGTTCACGTAGTGGCGCACGTGGATCTTCGCGCCGTCCGGCTCCTCGACCCACGTCGCGTTGATCATCGGCGTGCGGCGGATGGCCCACATGACGGCACGCGCCACGATCAGCAGAGGCGACACCTTGACGTCGGCGAAGTCGGGCGACGCCTTGAGGCGCTTGACGTACTCCATCGTCCGCGTCGCATCGACGTCGGTCCACACCGACACGTGCGGAGCCGTGTAGGCGGAGCCGACCATCGCGGTCGCCGTCGCCTTCCGCACGCCCTTCACGGGGATGGACTCGAACCGCCCGAGCGCGACCGGCGCCGCCGCGACGGGGATGGTCTCCTCCCGCACCTCCGGCCACTCCGGTGTCGAGATGTTGCGGAAGACGGACGCCTGCTCGGCGTGCTTGACGACGTCGTCGCGCGTCACCTCCCCCGCCTGCCCCGTCGGGCGGATGTCAGAGAGCTCGACACCGAGATCGCGCGCGAGCTTGCGCACGGGCGGCTTCGCGAGGACGCCCACGGTCGCGACCGCGGGATCCTCGGGCTTGCGCCGACGACGCCGCGCACCCGCCGCGGATCCCGACCCGTAGCCGACGAGCACGGACCCGCCGCCCTCCTCTGCGGCGGGCGCCGGGGCTCCCTGCGCGGGAGCAGTCTCTGCCCCGTCGTCGACGATCGTGATGATGGCCGTGCCGACGTCGACCGTCTCGCCTTCGCCCACGAGCAGCTCGCCCACGACGCCCCCGTAGGGCGACGGCAGCTCGACGACCGATTTGGCGGTCTCGATGTCGGCGACGACGTCGTTGACGTCGAGGGCGTCGCCGGGCTTGACGCGCCACGCGACGATCTCGGCCTCCGTGAGGCCCTCGCCGACGTCGGGGAGGTGGAAGGTCTGCATCGGTCGATCCTCTCAGTACGCGAGCGCGCGGTCGACGGCCTCGAGCACGCGCTCCGCATCGGGCAGGTAGGCGCCCTCGAGCTTGGCGGGCGGGAACGGCACGTCGAAGCCCGACACCCGCAGCACGGGCGCCTCGAGCGAGTAGAACGCGCGCTCCGTGACGGTGGCCGCGATCTCGCTCCCGAGGCTCGTGAAGCCGGGCGCCTCCTGCGCGTAGACCATCCGCCCCGTCGCCCGCACCGACTCGACGATGGGGTCGTAGTCCACGGGCGACAGCGAACGCACGTCGACGACCTCGCAGCTCGTGCCGTCGGCCTCGGCGAGCGCGGCCGCCTCGAGCAGCGTCGTGACCATGGCCCCGTGACCGACGAGGGTGATGTCGGCGCCCTTGCGCACGACGCGGCTGGCGTGCAGCGGCGCGGAGCGCGACTCGCGGTCGACCTCGCCCTTCGGCCAGTACCGGCTCTTCGGCTCCATGAAGATCACGGGATCGTTCGAGCGGATCGCGTCCTGGATCATCCAGTACGCGTCGTCGGGCGTCGAGGGGCTGACCACGCGCAGGCCCGGCGTGTGGGCGAAATACGCCTCCGGGCTCTCCTGGTGGTGCTCGACGGCTCCGATGTGCCCGCCGTAGGGGATGCGGATGACGATCGGGAGCGACAGGGCCCCCTCGTGCCTGTTCGTCAGCTTCGCGAGCTGCGTCGTGATCTGGTCGAACGCGGGGAAGACGAATCCGTCGAACTGGATCTCGATGACGGGACGGAACCCGGTCATCGCGAGGCCGATCGCCGTGCCGACGATGCCCGACTCGGCGAGCGGCGTGTCGAGCACGCGGTTCTCGCCGAACTCGGCGAGGAGCCCCTCCGTGATGCGGAAGACGCCGCCGAGGCGGCCGATGTCCTCGCCCATGAGGAGCACACGGGGATCGTCGGCCATCGCCTGGCGAAGGCCCGCGTTGAGCGCCTTGGCGAAGGTCAGGGTCTCCCGGCTCATGCCGTTCCCTCCTCGAAGGACGCCTCGTAGTCGGAGAGCCAGCGGCTCTGCTCGTCCATCAGGGGATGCGGATCGGAGTAGACGTGCGCGAACATGCTCGCCGTCGTCGGCTCGGGAAGCTCGGTGATGCGCGCACGCAGGTCGGCGGCGACATCGGCCCCCTCGGCGTCGACGTCGGCGAAGAACGCCTCGTCCGCGCCCCGGCCGGCGAGGTAGGCGCGCATGCGCGCGATCGGGTCGCGCTCGGCCCAGGCCTCCTCCTCGCTCGACGTACGGTACTTCGTGGGGTCGTCGCTCGTCGTGTGCGCACCGCGCCGGTACGTGACGGCCTCGATGGCACGCGGACCCGGGGTCGAGCGGGCCTCGTCGAGCGCGACGCGCGTTGCCGCGTAGCTCGCCAGCACGTCGTTGCCGTCGATGCGGACGGAGGGGATGCCGTATCCGGCGGCGCGCTCGGAGAACGGCGCACTGGCCTGCGTCGTGACCGGCACCGAGATCGCCCACTGGTTGTTCTGCAGGAAGAACACGGTCGGGCTCTTGTACGACGCCGCGAACACCATCGCCTCGTGCACGTCGCCCTCACTCGATGCGCCGTCGCCGTAGTAGACGATGACCGCCTCGTCGCGCTCGGCGTCGCCCGTGCCCGTCTTGCCGTCGAAGTTCAACCCCATCCCGAAGCCCGTCGCGTGCAGCGTCTGCGACCCGAGCACGAGCGTGTAGATGTGCGTGTTGCCGTTGCGGGGATCGGTCGGATCCCAGCCGCCGTGCGTGAGACCGCGCATGAGCTTGATGATGTCGAGGCTGTCGACGCCGCGGATGCGGGTGACGACGTGCTCGCGATAGGAGGGGAAGACGTGGTCCTGCGGTCGGGACGCCCGCGCCGATCCGACCTGCGCCGCCTCCTGGCCGAGCGACGGCGGCCACAGGGCGAGCTGCCCCTGGCGCTGCAGCAGGGTCGCCTGCTGGTCGAAGGCCCGGATGGTCGACATGTCGCGGTAGAACCGCTCCAGCTCGGCGTCGGGCAGCGCCTCGATGATCGGGAGGTAGCGCTCGGCGGCGGGCGATGGGGCGATCCGCCCGTCCGCGCCGAGGATGCGCACCGTCGCCGGGTCGGTGAGGTAGTCGGGCGAAGTCACGCCCTCCACGCTAGTGCTCCCCGGGGAGCGACGCGTTCGGACGGTGTGAACAACAGGTCACAGGATTCGTCGGGAGGTGTCCACAGTCGTATGCGCGACGGCGGATGCGGCGTGTGTCAGCGGGCGGACTCGGCGACCTGGAGGATGCGCGCGACCGCCTCCTCCTCGCCGACGGAGATGCGCACGCCCTCCGGGAAGGGGCGCACGATGACCCCCGCATCCTCGAACGCGCGCGCGACGTCCGCGGATGCGCCGTCGAGCCACACGAAGTTCCCCTGCGCGTCGGGCACGCGCCATCCGAGCGCGCGCAGCCCGGCCGCGAGCGCGTCGCGACGGACGACGATCTGGCGCACGCGCTCGGCGAGCTCGTCGTGGACCTCGAGGCTCGCGAGCGCGGCCGCCTCCGCGTGGGCCGTGACCGACAACGGGATGGCGGTGCTGCGCGCCGCGTCGAGCACGCGCGGGTGGCCGATCGCGTAGCCGACGCGCAGGGCCGCGAGCCCGTACGCCTTCGAGAAGGTGCGGAGCACGACGACGTTGGGGTGGGTCTCGAAGACGCGCTCGGCGAGCCCGTCGACGGCGCCGTCCGCTGTGACGAACTCGGCGTACGCCTCGTCGAGCAGAACGAGGACGTCGGAGGGGATGCGCGCGAGGAACGCGGAGAGCTCGTCGCTCGTGACGACGGGCCCCGTGGGGTTGTTGGGGGTGCACACGAGCACGACGCGCGTGCGGTCGGTCACGGCCGCGGCGAGCGCGTCGAGATCGTGCCGGCCGTCGGCGAGGTTCGGCACGGGGACGCCCGTCGCGCCGGCGACGAGCACGAGGCTCGGGTACGCCTCGAACGACCGCCACGAGTAGACGACCTCGTCGCCCGCCCCCGCCGCGGCCTGGATGAACGCGGCGAGCAGCGACACGCTCCCGGCGCCGATGACGACGCCGTCGGCCTCGACGCCGTACCGCTCGCCGAGGCGGGCACGCAGCCGCGCCGCCGTCGCGTCGGGGTACCGGTTGAGCGCGTCGGCCGCGTGGACGGCGTCGACGACGCCGGGGAGCGGGTCGAAGGGGTTCTCGTTGCTGGAGAGCTTGAACCCGCCTGCGCCCGCCGCCTTGCCCTGCCGGTACGGCGGGAGGGCGGCGATCTCGGGGCGGATGCGCGGGAGGACGGGCTCGGGGGTGCTCACGGCTCGATTCTAGAGAGCGACCGGCCGAGCACGACGTCGAGGCCGTCGAAGAGCGCGTCCGACCACCACGCGTAGTCGTGACCTCCCGCGCGCTGCTCGCCGGTGACGACGGCGCCCGCGCGCTCCGCCGCGTCCGCGAACATCTCCGCCTGCGCGGAGAGGTCGTGCTCCTCCGCACCCGCCTGCACGTGCACCCTCGCCGTCACGCGGAGCGCGCCCAGACGTCGGATGAGGTCCCCCGGCTCGGTCGCGTCGCGTCGGCGCTCCTCGCCGGCGCGGAACTGGAACGAGCCCGACTGCGCGACCGCGGCGGAGACGAGGTCCGGGCGCAGCACGGCGAGGGAGGCCGCGGCGAGGCCGCCGTAGCTCTGACCGGCGACGACCGTGTCGCGCGCGCGCGGCCAGCGTCGTCGTGCCGCGGGCACGACGACCTCCTCGACGAGCGACGCGATCCGCTCGGGATGCGGGAGCAGATCGGCGCGCTGCGGCCCCGAATCCACGAGCAGGACGGCGAGGGGCGGGCCATCCCGTTGCGCGAGTGCTGCCGCGAGCGGCAGGCCGCGCCACGTCTCGCCGTCGAACAGGACGAGGAGGTGCGCCGGCTCGTCGTCGGGGTCGATCGCCCAGAGCGGATGGCGCGTGTCGAGCCGGACCGGCTGTCGCGCGCCGCCCGCGTCGCGGCGCGCCGCGCGCCATGCCGGGTGCTGCCGTGATGCGGGCATCCGCAGCACGCTGGAGCGGCGCCCGAGCGGGTTGGGCAGCGTCTCCGATCCGAGCGGATCGGGAACGCCCGCCTCGTGGATGCGGAGCCATCCGGGACGGTCGCGGCCCGCATCGACGGGCAGGTGCCCGGCTTCGACGATGCGGTAGCTCGCGACGAGCTCATCGGGGAGCAGCACGCTCACGTGGTGCACGTCGGTGCCGCCGATGCGGGCGAACCGGGCGGCCGTGATGTCCTCGCGGTGCCGGTCGGTCACGGAGTTGATGTGCACCATGGCCTCGGTGCCGCGCCGTGTCGGACGCCACAGGAACGACGTCTCGCGGAAGCCGTCGACGAGCCCGCCGAGCACGGGAGCCGTCGTGTGACGATCCCAGAACCCCGGCGTGCGCGCGTCGGCCAGGAGCGCCTCCGGCTCGACCCGGATGGGCGAGCCGTCGGCTCGGAAGGGGGTGCGCGGCGCACGCGGCCACCTGCTCACCGTGCGCCCTCCTCGGCGAACGACCCCAGGGGGATGACGAGGGGAGTTCCGGAGACCGGATCCGGGACGACGCGGCACGCCAGGCCGAACGCCTCCTCCACGCCCTCCTCGGTCAGCACCTCGGAGGGCGCGCCCTCCGCGAGGACGGCCCCCTCGCGCATGACGACGAGCCGGTCGGCGTAGCGCGCGGCGTGGTTGAGCTCGTGCAGCACGGCGACGATCGTGACCCCGTGCTCGCGATTGAGCCGTCGGCACAGCTCGAGCACATCGATCTGGTGCGCGATGTCGAGGTACGTCGTGGGTTCGTCGAGCAGCAGCAGGGGCGTCTCCTGGGCGAGCACGGTCGCGATCCAGACCCGCTGGCGCTGCCCGCCCGAGAGCTCGGCGACATGGCGGTCGGCGAGGTCCGCCACGCCCGTGGCCTCCATCGCCTCGCGGACGGCGCGCTCGTCGTCGCGCGACCACTGCCGGAAGAAGCTCTGGTGCGGGTAGCGTCCGCGCGAGACGAGATCGGACACCGTGATCCCGTCTGGCGCCGTCGCGGTCTGGGGAAGCAGCGCGAGACGGCGCGCCACCCGTCGTGCCGCGATGTCGGCGAGCGGGACGCCGTCGAGGGTCACGACGCCCGCCGTCGGCGCCAGTACGCGGCTGAGGGCGCGGAGCAGGGTCGACTTCCCGCACGCGTTGGGCCCGATGATCGCCGTGAAGGCGCCGGGCGCGATGTCGATGTCGAGCCCCGTGGCGACCGGTCGGCCGTCGTAGCCGAGGTCGAGGCCCGTACCCGCCAGGCGGGGGATGTCTGCTGTCGTCATATGCGGGTCGTCCTGCGGGTGAGAAGCCAGATGAGGTAGACGCCTCCCACGACACCCGTCATGAGGGCGACGGGGACGCGGAGGCCGAACGGGAGCGACTGCGCGGCGAGGTCCGCGCCGACGAGGAGCGCCGCGCCCGTGAGCGCCGATCCGGCGATCGGCACACCGGGAGCGCGCAGGAGCCGGCGGGCGATATGAGGGGCGGCGAGCGCGACGAAGCTGATGGGCCCGCAGACGGCGGTGGCGACGGCGGCCAGGGCGACCGCGACGAGCAGGGCGAGGCGGCGCACCGCCGCCGTGCGCACGCCGACCCCGACGGCGAGGTCGTCGCCGAGCTCCATCACGTCGAGCCGGCGCGCGAGCACGACGAGCACGGGCGTGAGGACGAGGAACGCGATCGTCGCCGTGAGCGCCTGCGCCCAGGTGCGGCTGTTGAGGGTTCCCGTCAGCCAGATCTGGGCGGCGACGGCCGACTCGGCGGACGAGCGCGTGAGCAGCACGCTGTTGAGCGCGGCGAGGAGCGCGCCGGCGCCGATGCCGACGAGGATGAGCCGATAGCCGGCGTCGCCCCCGCGACCGGCGGCGAGCGCGGCGACGACGAGCGCCGTGACGACGCCGCCCGCGACGGCGCCGAGCGCGACGAGCAGTCCGGTGGCGCCGACGACCGTGATCATGACGACGGCGCCCGTCGCGGCACCCGTCACGAACCCGATGATGTCGGGCGAGCCGAGGGCGTTGCGCGAGAGCGACTGGAAAACCGCGCCCGAGACGGACAGCGAGGCGCCGACGGCCATGCCCGCCACGAGACGCGGCAGGCGCACGTTCACGACGATGGCCGCCACGCGCGCCTCCGCGTCGCCCGCGGCGACCGCCGCGAGGTCGTCCACACCGAGCGGCGTGGTGCCGGTGAGCATCCCGAGGACGCCGAACACCGCGCACGCGACGAGGAGGACGAGCGAGACGGCGACCGAGCGGGGGCGCCAGCGCATCGAGAGGGAGCCCGCGCGCACGACGCGCTCGCCGGGGATGACGACCGTCACAGTGTGGGCACCTTCCTGCGCCGGACGAGCTGGATGAACACCGGCGCGCCGATGAGGGCGCTCACGATCGACGCCTGCAGCTCGCTGGGGAGCACGAGCACGCGCCCGATCACGTCGGCGGCGAGCAGGAGCGCCGCGGCGACGAGGGCGCAGAACGGGACGAGCCGCACGTATCCGGGGCCGACGAGGGCACGGCCGATGAGCGGGGCGGTGAGGCCGACGAACCCGATGGGACCGGCCGCGGCGGTGGCGGCGCCGGCCAGCAGCACGACGGAGACGCCGGCGAGCAGCCAGGTGCGGCGGGGCGAGACCCCCAGCGCCCGACCGAACTCGGCGCCCATCGCGAGAGCGTCGAGCGAACGTGAGATCGCCAGGGCGATGCCGAGGCCCACGACGATCGCGATGGCGACAGGGGGCACCACGGCGCCGTCCCTGCCCTGGAACGACCCGGTGTCCCAGAAGCGGAACCGGTCGAAGACACCCGGGAAGTTCACGAGGACCGCCGACGTGTACGCGCCGAGCACGACGCTCATCGCCGCTCCGGCGAGCACGAGGCGCACGGGGTTCGAGGCGTGCTGCAGGGCCCCGCCGAGCGCATAGACGGAGACGGCGGCGAGAGCGGCGCCCGCGAACGCGAACCAGATGTACGCCTCGATCGTGACGGAGCCGACGACGAGCATGCCGGTGACGACGGCGGCGGACGCGCCCGCGTTGACGCCGAGCAGACCGGGCTCCGCGAGCGGATTGCGGGTCATCGCCTGCATCACGGCCCCCGCGACGCCGAGCGCAGCCCCGACGAGGATGACGAGCAGGGTGCGAGGCAGGCGCAGCAGCTGCACCGTGAGGTGCGCGTCGTCGGTCGGATCGGGCGCGATGAGCGCCTGCCAGACCGTGGCTGGGTCGATCGCGCGCGAGCCGACGACGATGCTCAGCACGGCGAGCACCGCGATGAGCGCGAGGACGGCCGCGAGCCGCCCCGCCCCGCGCCCCGCAGGGCGCCGGGCGGGGCGGGGGCGTTCGAGCGTGTCGATGGTCAGGCGCCGAAGTCGGCGGCGATCGTGTGCACCACGTCGAGCGCGCTGTAGTAGTCGATGCGGAACGAGGTCGCGCCGAGCGGGTGCACGGCACCCGACTCGACGGCGGGGGCGTTGGCGAAGAGGGCCTCGTCGAGCAGGTCCGCCTTCGTGTCGTCGTCGCCGTTGACGAGGAAGACCGTCTCGCCCGTGAGGGTCGCCACGGCGTTCTCGATCGAGACGAATGCGAAGTCCTGGCGCTCCGTGGGCGCCGTGTCGAGCTCGTCCGGCGCATCGGCGATCGTGAAGCCGAGGGCCTCGAGGAGATCGGCGTGAGGGCCTCCGAGCTTGGCGAAGGCGACGTCGTTCTCGGTGCCGTAGTAGACGATCGCGTTCGCCTCACCCTCCGGAACCTCGATCGTGTCGGCGACCTCGGCGACCTCGGCGTCGTAGGACGCGACGGCCGCGTCCGCCTCGTCCTCGAGCCCCGTGGCCTCGCCCAGGATGTCGGCGACGTCCTGCCACGACTTGTCGCCGTAGTTCACCGCGACGACGGGGGCGATCTCGGAGAGCTGGTCGTACGCCTCGGCGGTCGCGTCGGCGCCCGTGGTCGAGATGACGATGAGGTCGGGGGCTGCCGCGATGACGGCCTCCAGGTCGAGCTCGAGGCCGGGGTACAGCACGCCCACACCCCGCTCGTCGGCGACGTCCGCCCACTGGGCGAAGAAGCCCTGGTCGTCGGTGAGCTCGCCGTCGGGGGTCGTCGCCGCACTCGCGGTGAGGGGCGCGTCGATCGCGAGCAGCGTGCCCGTCAGAGTGATGGAGGTCGAGACGATGTTCTCTGGCTGAGCCTCGATCGTCGTCTCGCCGAGCTCGTGCTCGATCGTGCGCGGCCACGACCCCTCGTCGGCGGCGGTCGCCGCGTCGTCGGCGGGGGCGGAGCAGCCCGCGGCGGCGAGGGCGAGGGTGCCCGCGACCGCGAAGGCGGCGGAGCGGCGGATGGTGCGGATCATGGCTTCCTCTCGGGAACGCCCGTGTCGGGCGAAGGGATCTGCGCCGCGCCCACGGCGGTGCCGGCGCGCATCATCGGGCGCTCAGGGCGACGGCGGCAGCGATAGCTTAGGCTTGCCTAAACAGCACTCCGTTGCTCTTGCCGGACAACCGATCCCTCCTCCTGGACATCCATGCGCGCTCCCGCTCTCGTCGATTCCGTGACGCACCGGCACGATGCGCACGAGCTCACCTGGCTCGCGGCGGGCGAGCTGCAGGTCGACATCGGCGGCCGCGCCTGGAAGGTCGACGCGGCAAGGGCGCTCTGGATCCCCGCGGGCGTCGCGCACACGGTGCGTCCGGGCCGCGACGCGCTCGCCCTGCCGCTGTTCTTCCCGGCCGACCGCTGGACGAGCCCGCATGATGCGCCGCGCACCATCCGCCGCAGCGCGCACCTCGACGCCCTCGCCCGCACGCTCGCCCAGCCCGGGCTCGCGACCCCGTCCGCCCTCGCGGTGTGCCGTGCACGCATGCTCGACCTCGTCGCGGAGGGGGACGAGCAGCTGCCCATGCCGCTCGACCCCCGGGCGCGCGAGATCGCCGACGCCCTCGTCGCCGACCCGTCGCGCCCCGAGACGCTCGAGGAGTGGGGACGCGTCGCCCACGTGAGCGCGAAGACCCTGCAGCGCTCGTTCGCGTGCGAGACCGGACTGCGCTTCCCCGAGTGGCGCACCCTGCTGAGGCTGCAGACGGCGCGCCGTCTGCTCGACTCCGATGAGACGGTGGCCGAGGTCGCCGCGCACGTCGGCTATGCGAGCTGCACGGCGTTCATCGACGCCTTCCGCCGCGCCTACGGCACGACCCCCGCCCGGCTGCGACGCAGCGAGCGGGCGCGCGGGCCGCGCAGCTGAGCTCCGCGATCCGTCAGGCGGGTCGCAGGGTCGGGACACAGGGTGCGGTGCGAGACTCGCCGCATGCGCTTCGTCATCCGCGTCGTCGTCAACGCGTTCGCATTCTGGATCCTGGCCGGCATCCCCGTCCTGTCGGTCACGGTGACGCCCTTCGCGCCCGGCGAGACCGTGCAGCTCGTGCTGACGCTGCTCGCCATCGCCGCATTGTTCGCCGTCGTGAACACGATCGTCGGCACCGCCATCAAGATCGTGGCGTTCCCGCTGTTCGTGCTTACCCTGGGTCTCATCTCCCTCCTCCTGAACGGCGTGCTGCTCTGGGTGACCGCCTGGATCATGGGGCCGTGGGGCTGGGGGCTCGCGCTCGGCGGTTTCTGGCCCGCCGTGCTCGCCGGCATCCTCCTCAGCGTCATCAACTGGGTGTTCGGGCTCATCCTCCGCCCGCAGGAGAAGCGCTCCCGCTGACGCCCTCCGCGGCGCGCTCCGACACCCGTAGGCGCTCTGGCAGGAACTCGAAGACCTCGACCGTCTGAGCGCCGCCGAGCTCTGCGATGCGCGCGGCGAGCTCGGCCGCGCGCGGATCGCCCGACGCGTCGAATGCACGGGCCGTCTCGACATAGGCGTCGAGACGGTGCACCGAGACGGCGAGGTCTCGGAGCGCGGGCACCGGCTCGTGCGGATGCGATACGACCACGCTGCCCTCGGCCCCCGTGCGGTAGGGGTAGCCGCCCGCGAGAAGGGCGACGGGGTCCTCCTCATGGCGGATGGTCGCCATGAGCGTCTCGCCGCCGCCGTGCGCCTCGACGGGGGCGCCGAGCGTCACGAGCGTCTGCACGTCGTACCGCCCCTCGGCGGCGAGCCAGCTCGCGATCATCGCCCCCTGCGACAGCCCCGTGGCGTGCAGCACGTCGCCGTCGCGCGCGCCGGCGGCGGCGAGCGCGTCCTCCACGGCCTGGAACGCCTGTGATCGCCCGCCCCCGTACAGCTCCAGGTTCGAGCCCCAGTCGAGCACCGTGCCGCCCTCGCCCTGCGTGCCGGCGACGTACACGGCGAACTCGCGCCGTCCGTCGTCCCAGGTGTAGCGCTCGACGCGGATGGTCGCGGTCCCGCCGTCGGGGACTCGCGCGGCCACGTCGCCGACGGTCGCCGGCGCCGTTCCCGGCACCCCCTGCACGCCGGGGCGCAGGCGCGGGTGCGCCGACGCGCCCCGCAGCTGCGCTCCCCTGTCGATGCGCCCCGCCCCGTGCGCGGTCGGCTGATGGAGCAGGGCTCCGAGGAGGGTCCGTGCCGTGAAGCTCAGCGGAGCGCCGACGGCCGGGATCCAGCTGAGCGGGAGGAACTGCGCGTTCACAGACAGCTCGTCGTCGCTCCGCCACGTGCGCAGCAGTCGCTCCGCCTCGTCGCCGGCGCCCGGGCTGCGCGCTTCGAGCTCGACCATCCGCAGCCGCACCTCGCGGTCGAGGCGCTCGCTCTCCGCACGAGCCTTCAGCTCGACGAGCTCGTAGGCGTCGGCCGCGAACCGGAGCGCCCCGGCGACCCCCTCGATCTGCTCGGCCTCCGCGTCGACGGCGACGGCCTGGGCGAAGAGCCCGTCGAGAGTCACGGGAAGGTGCTCGAGAGCGGCCGCCACCGCGCGCACCCGCTCGCCCGCCTCCGCGACGGCGCGGCCTCGGACGGACACCTCCGTCGCGACACGCCGCAGGTCGGCCGGATCGACCGACACCGCCCCTCCCGATCCGATATCCATCAGCCGATCGGATGCAGGAGCGCGAGCGGAGTGGTGTCGAGCGCCGAGCCCTCCCCCTCGATCCGGTCGGCGAGAGCGTACAGCGCGAGCGCCCGTTCCCTGGCCGTCTCGCGGAACAGCGCGGCCGCCTCCGAGACCCACGCCGCACCGTCCGCGACGGCGCCGAGCGCCGCGGCCGCCGTGCGCAGCTCCTGTGCGGCGGTCGCGGCGCCCGCCTGCGCCGCGCCGATCGCCGCCTGCGCGTCCTCGTCTGCGAACATGCTCCCAGCGTGACGCCGCGCGAGCGGCGGCGGACAGGGCTGCGGGGATCTGTGGACGAGTCGCCGCGTGTCGTCGGGCTGGGCACGGAGCACCGCGCCCCCAGTATGATCGGAGGGCCAGCCGCGCCGCTGCCCGTCCGGTGGATCCGGCCCCGGCCATCCGCACGGGCGCGCGACCGTCTCGATCCGGAGGCCGAAGTGACCGCTTTCCCCATCCAGCCCCTGAGCCCCCTCGACGGCCGATACCAGGGCGTCGTGTCGCCCCTGGGCGAGTACCTCTCGGAGGCCGGCCTCAACCGCGCCCGCGTCGAGGTCGAGGTCGAGTGGATCATCACCCTCGCGAACAACTCCCTGTTCGGCGCGACGCCCCTCACGCAGGACGAGAAGGCGCGGCTGCGAGCCCTCTACCTGACGTTCGGACAGGAGGAGATCGACTGGCTCGCCGAGCGCGAGGCCGTCACACGCCACGACGTCAAGGCCGTCGAGTACCTCGTGCGCGACCGTCTCTCCCAGCTCGGCCTCGACGCCATCGCCGAGCTCACCCACTTCGGATGCACGAGCGAGGACATCAACTCGCTCGCGTACGCCCTCACCGTCAAGCGCGCCGTCGGCGACGTGTGGCTTCCCGCCCTGAAGTCGGTCGTCGAGACGCTGCGCGCGCTGTCGCTCGAGCATGCCGACGCCGCGATGCTGTCGCGCACGCACGGCCAGCCCGCGACTCCCACGACCATGGGCAAGGAGCTCGGCGTGTTCGTCTGGCGCCTCGAGCGCGTCATCGCGCAGCTCGAGGCAACGGAGTACCTCGGGAAGTTCTCGGGCGCCACGGGCACCTGGTCGGCCCACCTCGCGGCGGCGCCCCACGTGGCCTGGCCGAACATCGCGCGCGGCTTCGTGGAGTCGCTCGGCCTGACCTTCAACCCCGTCACGACGCAGATCGAGTCGCACGACTGGCAGGTGGAGCTGTACGACCGCGCGAAGCACGCCGGCGGCATCCTCCACAACCTCGCGAGCGACATCTGGACCTACATCTCGCTGGGATACTTCGCGCAGATCCCCGTCGCGGGCGCCACGGGCTCGTCGACCATGCCGCACAAGATCAACCCGATCCGCTTCGAGAACGCCGAGGCCAACCTCGAGCTCGCGGGAGGGATCTTCGCGACGCTCGCGCAGACGCTCGTGACGTCGCGACTCCAGCGCGACCTCACCGACTCGACGACGCAGCGCAACATCGGCGTCGCATTCGGGCACTCGCTGCTCGCGCTCGACAACCTGCGCCGCGGGCTGGGCGAGATCTCGCTCTCGCGCGACGTGCTGCTCGCCGACCTCGACGTCAACTGGGAGGTGCTCGGCGAGGCCATCCAGACCGCCGTGCGCGCGGAGGTCGTCGCCGGCCGGTCCACGATCACCGACCCGTACGCGCTGCTCAAGGAGCTCACGCGCGGCCGCCGCGTCGGCGCGGCCGAGCTCGCCGAGTTCGTGAACGGCCTGGAGATCGGCGACGAGGCCAAGGAGCGCCTCCTCGCCCTCACGCCCGCGACCTACACGGGTCTCGCGGAGCAGCTCACGCGCACGTATCTCTGAGCCGGGGTCAGGCGCCGGCCCCGGCGCGCGCGGGCCCTCGCTCGTGCGCGCCGAAGGCCATGCCTCGTCGCGTTCCGGCGACGATGTCGGCGACGTTCGCCCGGAAGCCCGGGCAGGTCGAGATGTCGTGCGATCGGCACTCCAGCGCGTGGCGCGCCATCGCCCGCGAGCGCTCGAGCGCCGCGATGCTCTCGTCGATCTCGGCGAGACGGCGTTCGAGCACGTCGTGGCGCCCCGTGGCTCCGCCGTCCACGAGGGCGCGGATCTGATCCAGGCCCATCCCGGCGGCCTTGCTCGCGAGGACGACCGCGACCCGATACGCGTCCGCCTCCGTGTAGCGGCGGCGCCCGGCGCCGTCGCGCTCGGGAGAGAGCAGCCCCCGGTCCTCCCAGTGCCGCAGCACGTGCGTCGCGAGCCCGAACCGCTCCGCGAGCTCGCCGATCATCCAGCCGTTTGACTTCATGTCGACATGAAGTCACACACTGGCCTCCTCCCGCAACCCCGACCGGAAGGAGCACGCACATGCACGACGTCGCGATCATCGGAGGAGGGCCCGCCGGCCTCCAGGCCGCGCTCACGCTCGGCCGGATGCACCGGACCGTCGCCCTCGTCGACTCCGGCGCATACCGCAACGACCCCACGAGCGCCCTCCACAACCTCATCGCGCACGACGGGCAGGCGCCCGCCGACCTGCGCGCAGCCGCTCGCCGCAACCTCGACGCCTACGCGACCGTGGAGGTGATCGGTGCACGGGTCGCGCGAATCTCGGGCGAGCTCGGCGCCTTCTCCCTCGCCCTCGACGACGGACGCGTCGTCGAGGCGGGCCGCCTCGTCCTCGCGACGGGCGTCGCCGACGCGCTCCCGGCCGTCCCCGGGCTCGCGGAGCTGTTCGGCGACCTCGTCGCGCACTGCCCGTTCTGCCACGGCCACGAGTTCGCCGGGCGCCGCGTCGGCATCGTCGGGGCGGGCGATCACGGCCAGCGCCTCGCCGCCATGCTCGCCCCGATCGCCTCCGAGGTGGTCATCCTGCCCGGCGACGGCGAGGCGTCCGAGGCAACGACCTCCGTGCGCCCCGGTCGCATCGAGCGG
Source organism: Microbacterium gilvum (assembly GCF_039543865.1). Lineage (NCBI taxonomy): Bacteria > Bacillati > Actinomycetota > Actinomycetes > Micrococcales > Microbacteriaceae > Microbacterium > Microbacterium gilvum. The sequence goes on from NZ_BAABKO010000002.1 coordinate 307,484, forward strand.
ATGGCCCAGGCCGACGACGGTGTGGAGGTGCGGTTCGCAGACGGCACGCGGGAGGAGTTCGCCGGGCTGTTCACCGCGACGGTCTGGCGGCAGGCCGCGCCGTTCGCGGCGGAGCTGGGGCTCGAGGTCAGCGAGGTCGGAGGGGTCCGCGTGGACGCGTTCGGCCGCACGAGCCGCCCTGGTGTCTACGCCGCGGGCGACATCGCGCAGCCGGCGGGGATGCCGGGGCCGATGCACGCGGTCGCCGCGGCGATCGCATCGGGCCAGCTCGCCGGCGTGGCCTGCGTGCAGGATCTCGTCGCCGAGGCGCTCGCGAGCTGAGCGGGTCGTCGCCGCGCGGACTCGTCAGTCGTCTTCGACGGCGTTGCGCACGGCCTCGTCGTCGAGGAGCGGCAGATCGGCGCGCGTGACGAGCTGCGACGACACGGCGTACTCGACGAGGCGCGCGCGGCGGTTCGTCGCGAGCTTCCCCGGGCCGCCGCGAAGGCCCTGCACGCCCATCCGGTCGAGTTTGTCGCAGACATTGTCGAGCTTGCGGTTGAACTTGCTCATGGTCCAGCCCAGGCGCGCGGCGGCCGCGCTCGACGAGGGCAGCTCGCTGACGCTGACGCCCTCGCGGCGCAGCATCGGCTCGGCGAGCGCCACGATGAGCACGCGCTGCAGGGGCGTGAAGCTCACAGGCATGACGGTCGCCTCGCCGCTCATCGACGCCTGCACCTGGCCCGAGACGGCGTAGTGCGCCTCCTCGGTGTGCAGCGCGATCTCGTAGGTGGTCGGCCCTGCCGTGAACACGATGACGCTCTGCGCGAAGACGACCGGCATGCGCGCACCCGGCGACAGCCACGACTGCACGGCGCCGCCCGCGCTCGACACGGTCGCGGCGAGCCGGGAGCCGACGTTGGCGAGCCACCACAGCCCGTCGTGGAACGACAGCTCCAGGAAGTGCCGGTGGAGGTACTGGTTGTCGTCGACCTCGAGGTCGCCCTCACGGCCGATCGTGAACCGCCCGCGCGGGCTCACGGTGAACCACTCGCCCGCGAACTCGACGCGCAGCGGCCTCTCGGCGCCCGGCACGGTGTCGGTGGGGATCTCTCCTGTCGAGAGGGGATTGTCAGCCATGGAGGACCTCCATCGTGCGGTCGCCGAAGCGAATGCGGTCGCCGGGATAGACGGGGAAGGGGATGTCGGCGACAGCGGGATGCTCGACGCCGGATCGGATGACCGACGTGCCGTTGCCGGAGCGGCGGTCGGTGACCGTCATCCCCGCTGTTCGGACGTCGAGGACGAAGTGGGTCTTGGAGACCGAGCGGGCGCCATCCTGCACGGGCAGGGCGTAGGCGACCGCCTCGCCGGGCTCGGCGACCGGCAGGCGACCGATGAGGCAGCGCCCCGCGAGGAGGTACTCCTCGCCCGTGTCGAGGCGCACGCGGATGCGCGCGGGCGGGAAGGGATCGGGCGCCTCGGGGGCGAGGACGGGCGCGGACGGCGCGGCGCGAGCGGGTGAGGACGGCGCGGGACCGGAGGGCGCGCCTGGATGCGCGGCGCGTCCGGGGACGGAGTCGATGAGGCCCTGCCCGGCACGCCCGGCCGGCGCGGCCTCGACGGCGGCGCCCGCCGGAGCGGCAGGAGCGGGTGGAGCCGAGCTCGCCGGCGTACTCGGCGCGGCCGTCACGCGGGCGCGGGCACGGCCGCGGGCGGCCTCGAAGGCGACGGCGTCGAAAGGGTCGACGGCGCGCAGGTCGATCAGCCAGGCCCGCGCGGCGCGGTCGTGCCATCCGCGCCCGCGCTTCTCGCGGTCCCACAGCGGGGAGAGGAGCAGCACGACGGTGCCGACGACGGGCACGACACCCGACGCCGCGACGAGCGCCGCCTTCTCCACCGCCCGCCAGAAGCCGATCGCCCTCAGCGTGTCGGCGCGCACCGTGCGGATCCGCAGCAGCTGCTTGCCGAAGGTCTGGCCGCGACGGCCGTGCGAGCCGAGCTGCACGAGGCCGTACACGACGAGGAGGAGCGCGCCGATCGCGGCGATGAGGATCCACAGCAGCTCGCCGTCGAGGATGTCGCGGGGCGCGATCGCGACGGGCGCCGAGAAGACGAGCGCCGGCAGGGCGTCGACGAGCGCCGCGGCCATCCGCCGGCCGGTGGGCGCTGGCCGCAGACCGAGCTGCGCGGCGCGCGCGGCGCTCACGGGAGTCGGCTCAGGCGCCGCCTCCCGTGCGTCGATGATCGCCCACCCGCTCATGCGTCAGCGGCCGTCCACGCGCCGCACGGCGTTCGACGCCGGGGAGAACCCGGACCGTCCCCATGCCGCGGCAGCGGGCCCGGAGACCACGGCGGCCGTCGACCGTCCTGACTCGTCCTCGATCCAGACGTGCACGCGGCCCGCTGCGACATCCTCGACGGTCTGCACGACCGTCTTGCCGCCCGTGTGACCCGTTCCGCCCGTCGGGAACGCCGTGAGCGCCCCCGCCTGCAGCCGTGCGGCGAGTTCGTCGAAGTCGGACAGCTCGCGGAAGCGCTCGATGCGCCCCGTCCGCAGCACGCCGCCCGTCGAGCGATCGACCCATTCGTGCGCTCGACGGGAGGCGCCGACGAGCGCCATGACGGCGAGGATCCAGAGCGCCGCCGTCCACACGACCACGCCGACGATGGCGACGGCAGGTCCTCGCGAAGGGCGCAGCGGCTCGTAGCCGTCGGCGATCTGCTGCTGCAGTCCCGCGATCCAGCCCGGCGCGACGATCGTGAAGACGAGGGCCGCGGCGCCGAAGACGCCCGCTCCGGCGAGATACGCGGTGCGCTTGCGACGCGAGGCGCGGCGCTCGAACTGCTCCGGCCGCGCGGCCAGGTACCCCTTCTCGATCTCCTGCAGCTTCGCCACGGTCACCACCCCGGGAAGCCCGCGCAGCCCAGTGCGAGGCGGTAGAAGCCGGTGGCCTGGTCGGTGAAGAGGCGGTACGACTCCGCGGTGTCGCGGCGTTCGAGAGCGGCGATCATCTCCGCCACGGTCGCGCGCAGCGTCGGCAGCCAGTCGGTGAACGCGCCAGGGGCGATGCCGGAGGCGTCCTCGTCGAGGATCGCGCGGACATCGCGCGCGGCGGCCAGGGCGTCGGTGGCGCCCGTCGGGCTGACGGCCGCGCCCAGGCTGACGGCGGCCAGTCGTGTCACGGGCTCGCGCAGGCGCTCGCAGCGCTCCGCCAGGGCTTCCGCTTTCGTGGGCACCGTCCTGCTCCGCTCGCCGAGTCGTGCTCCGGCGGCCGCGCGCGAACGCGATCGACGCGGGAGCACACCGTGAAGCTCCCATGCTAGGCGGAGACCGGTTTCGCTCCCCCGATGGGACATGGGGAGTTCAACCCATCCGGCGGGCACGACGCCGCGACGGGGAGTTCGGCCCATGCGTGCGCGGATGCGCGCGGCGGCCCCTGGATAGGCTCGAGCCATGTTCGACTCCCTGAGGCACGAGCTCGCCCGTCGTCAGATCGCCGCGACGGCGGTCGTCCTCCCGGGAGACTCCGGTCCCGCTCAGGAGGGCGCGCTGCGGCTGCGCGCCGACGACGCACGCGGCGGATGGTCGCTCGAGACGGTCGACTACGGCCGGCCGTTCCCCCTCGGCGCGGCGCACGACGCCGACGGCGCCTCGGCCATGCTGCTCTCCTACCTCGACAGGCCGCTCCCGGAACCGCGCGCACCCGAGGCTCACGAGATCGAGGCGGCCGTCGACGCCGTGACGTCGCACCTCTCGGAGCTGCACGACCGTGCGAGCGCGGAGCCGCTCCTCGCCACGCTTCCGGCGGAGGTGCCGATCGACCGCATCGGCGCCCTCGACGGCACCATGCTGTTCCCGTACGGGACGGCCTACGAGGCCCGTTCGCTGCCTCCCGTGGGCGTGCTCGCACCCGGCTCCGCGCGGCACGCGTTCCTCACGCGCGCGGACATCCTCGTGCGCGTGGAGGTCGCCGCCCCCTGGTTCGGGCAGCGGGGCGGGGGACTGCGTCTCACCCTCGCCGACGACTTCGTCGGAGTGCGCGATCTGGTCGTGGCGGGAGCGCTCGAGCGCATCCGCGTCGAGGCCTGACCGTCATCCGCCGATCGCGGCGACGAGCGCCGAGAGGGCCGACGCCGGGTCGGGGGATCGCGCCAGCTCCCGGTGCATGCCGCGCTCGATGCGGTAGGTGACGAGATCGCCGTCCTCCCGGCGCACGGTCCAACGCAGCTCGCCGTCGCCCACCGCGACGAGCTCGGCCGGTGTCGGACGCAGGATCTCCGAGCCCGCACGGAGGACCTCCTCCGCGATCCGATCGGCGAGATCGTCGACGCCGGCATCCGGCGCGGACGGCGTGCGCTCTCCCCGGAGGAACGCGTCGTACGCCTCGGGAGCAGGCCATCCCGTCGGCACGCGCAGGACGGACTCGTCGGGCGCGACGAGCACGGTCGTCGCCGCCCAGACGGCGGCGAGCTCGTCGGGGCCCCGGGTAACGGCGTAGCGCACGTCGGCCCTGGCATACGGCACGTCGTCCCGCGCATCGCGCTGCAGCACGTCGCGCGCCCAGGCCGCCCGCCGGAGGGCGCCCTCGCCCCACACGGCGAGAGCCGACTCGTCGACGAGGGGCGCGTCGGCGCCGGGCTGCCGCGCCGCGGCGAAGCTCGTCATGCGCGCGGACGGAACTGCTCGGGGGGCGTCCGCCGTCCGGAGCGGAACACCTCGAGCGCCTCGTGCGGGGGCGCCGACGACGCCGCGAAGAGGACCGTCTCATCGGGGGCCACGTAGATGCGCCCGCCCCCGCGGACGGCGTGCGACACGACGACCGCGTCGTCCTCGGGGAGGAGCTGGACGCCGAGCGGCGCGTCGGCCGCGACCATCCGGCGCCAGTAGCCGACGCCCACCTCGATGAGCCGCTGCTCGGCGGCGGACGGCGTCTCGCGGCGGTCTGCCTGCATCAGTTCCTCCTCGGCCGCCCGGCGGCGGTCTCGATCGTCATGGACGGCCATCGTGGACGACGACCCCCTGCGCATCGCGGATCTCGACGACGCCGTGCTCACGGTCGACGACGCCGACGTACCCGACGGGCAGCCCCAGCACGGCGACCGCCTCGGGACGCCGCTTGAAGAGCTCGACGCACCGGGCGATGTCCCCCGCCAGGCGTTCGACGAGCGCGGGGTCGAACGGGCTGCCGCCGACGAACCACTGCGTCGGCGACCCGATGTCGACGCGCCGGCACTCGAGCACCTCCGCCGAGGCGAGCACGTCCACCGACATGTAGAGGGAGTCGCGCCAGTGGGTGGGGACGATCTCGGCGCCGCTGAGGGCCGCCACCCGCCGCCACGCCGACAGCACCCAGAGCAGCTGCGTGACGTCGTCGCGTCGCACCGTGCGGCGCGTGTCGCCGCCGTCCTTCGTCGTCGCCAGGAGACGGTCGCCGTCGGCGTCGAAGCGGAGGCGGTCCCACCCCAGGTCGACCTCCCCTCCCTCGACGGCGTCCACACCCTGATCGGCGAGCCGTCGGACGAGGGCGTCGAGCTCGTCCGCGAGCTCCGGCGCGGCCCGGAAGGCGACCTCCCGCGTTCCGAGGACGACCGTGCGCTCGATCACGGCGTCGGTCGAGGGCGGGCGCACATCGCTCACAGGGGGCCCTCCGCGAGGACGGCGCGGTCGCTCTCCCGCACGAGGGTTCGCACGGCGTCGCCCTCGACGATCGCGGTGACGCCGACGGGGAGGCCGAAGGACCGGGCCACCGCCCGCCGCTCCTGCAGCACCCGCCAGGCCGGCAGCCGGACGAGCTGCTCGGCGCGCCACGGCTCGTCGGATGCAGGAGGGAACGGCTCGACGAACCAGCCGGAGTCGCGCGGAGTGGTCGTGGCGATGCGGGTGAGCGACAGGAGAGGATGGCGCTCCCACTCCTTCACGCAGATCACGTCGTCGTCGAACGAGATCTGCGCGGCTGAGAGGCCGGCCGCGGACGGCAGCGCGTTCAGCGAGACGGCGAGCCAGATGGTCAGGCTGAGGTCCTCGGTGGTGTGCGCCGGATCGCGCGCATAGTCCGGAGCGACGACGATGATCTCCTCCCCGTCGGCGCGCAGTGTGAGCGGCCCCCAGCCGAGCTCGATCGTGTAGCCGTCGCGCCAGGCGGGCGCGTGCTCCTCGAACTCCGTGAGGATCCCGCGAGCCAGGGCCTCGAGGTCGGCGGCCGCGGTCGCGCGGATGGTCCGACCGGTCGCCGATGATCGGATGCTGATGACGTCGACCGCGTTCATCGCGATGCTCCCTTCGGCTCGTCTGCCATGCTAGGTCGTCGCACGGACCTCATCCCGTGAACCCGATGATCTTCTCCTCGAGCGCATCGAGCGCGTCGAGGGAGCGCTCGTCCAGCCATCGGCGCCGCTCCGGCGAGAGGGGCCCGAACTCTGAGTGCCCGTCCCACTCGCCCGGCATCCGATCGCCCTTCGAGGCGTTGACGCGGTCGGAGAGCCCGAGGAAGTTCTCCGGCAGGTTCACGACCTCGAGCATCTGCGACCAGGTGAGGTCGCGGAAGCCGTCCATCTCGACGATCCGACGGAGCGGGATGATGTGGTCCGCCTCCAGCCGTTCCCGCCGCAGATCCTGCTCGTCGGGGTACAGCGGGTCGGGCTGGAGACCGTCGTCGCCGAGCGGCCCCTGCACGGCGTCGCGCATGGCCTGGTCGGGTGTGCGCGCCCTCAGCAGCTCCGCGAGCCGGCGGTCGTCGAGCTGCGACACCTGGTCGCGCCATTCGGCGTCGTCGAGGTCGTCGGGCCGGCGGCCGTCGTCGAGACGCGTGCTCGATCCGGATGCGCCGTCGCCCGACCCCGGGTTCTCGGCGACCCACGTGCCACCCACCTCGTCCCAGCGCATGTGCCAGCCGCGTCCGCCGTCGGCGTTCTCGAGCGCGAGCGGCGTGCCGTCGCGGTGGTCGACGGGCCTCCCGGCATCGTCCTGCGGCGCGCGGTCGAGGGCGGCCTGCACGTCTGCCTGCGTGTACGACTGGCCCGATTCCGTCACCGAGACGGTGGGCGTGGCCGCGGAGGGCGTGAACGTCCCGGGATGGGCGACCGTCGGTCGCGGGGCCGGGCCCGCACCGCGGGCACCGGGATCTCCGTCGTCGGGCGCACTGTCGATCGGCGAGCTGTCGACGGGGGCGCTGTCAGCCGCTGGCGGATCGACGACGTCGGCGGGGTCGATCGAGGCGTCCCAGGTGACGGCGTCCGGCTCATCCGGCGGCCACGGCGATCGCGTGCCGTCCTGGCCGTCGACGACCCACACCTGCTCGCCGTCGTGGACGGCGTTGAACCAGTGTCCGTCAGCGTCTCCTGCGCGGTCGATGCCGACGACGCAGTGAGCGCCCGGTCCCTGCGCGCGCAGGGATGCCTCGATCTGCGCGGGGGTGACGGGTGTCTGCGGCAGGCCCGTGCGCGCCTCCATGCCCGCGATGTCGAGCGTTCCCGTTCCGGCATCCTGCAGCGGCTGCCCGTTCAGGAAGTCGTGCATGTTGGCCGCGACCGTCCCGCAGTTCTCGGCGTAGCCGTTCGAGAGGTCGTATGGGTCGTAGCCCGTATTCGACTGCTGCAGGGCCTGGTCGAGCGCGTCCTGGATCTGCTCCGGCGTGTGGTGCGGTGCCGGCGACTCGAGCGGTGCCGGCTGCGCCGTCGCGTCGTCGGGGGTCGACGACGCGGGATCCGCGGTCGCGTCGTCAGGGCCATCCTGCGGCGCAGGCTCCGCGAGGTGGCCGTCGTGCTCGAGCTGCGCCTGCGACTGCGGGTTGCCGTCGGAGTCGAGGATGCGGATCTGCAGTCCGCCGCCGTCCCGCCCGAATGCGGGCGCGATCTGCGAGATCTCGATGCTGCCGCCGGGCGGGAGGCTCACGAGATCGCGGATCGTGTAGTCGGCGTTCAGGCTGCCGAGCGGCAGGGCGCGCCCTTCGAACGACGTCCCGGGAAGGGAGAAGTAGTCGCCCTTCGGGGAACCCATCCGGTCGATCTGCTCGCCGAAGTGGGTGTGGAAGACGTCGATGTCGGTGATGCGACGGAACGACCCCGGCTCGCCGCCCGCGTTGCCGGGGTAGACGGGGTAGCCGTTCGCATCGGTGTACCGGGCCTCCCACGCCGCCTGATCGGGCAGCGGCACACCGTTCTCGTCGCGCCCGAACGGTGCGGAGGGGTCGCTGATGAGGTGGGCGATCTCCGGACGCACCGTTCCCGGATGACCGTACGGCGGGGCGAGGTGACCGCTGGTCCCCGGTGCGCGCGGCAGGCCGTATGCGGGGTCGATCGGGTTCGACGAGGCAGGGCTCTCCGCGCGCTCCCAGCCGTCGCCGAACTGCGCGTCCGAGTCCATCGGATGGTCCGCGTGCGCCGGCGAGGCCTGCCCTGCCGTCGACGCGGGCGTGCCCGTCCCGGCCGTGGTTCCCCGGGGAGTCGCGGGCGCGAGCCCCGGGGCGGCGAGGACGCCCGCACCGGCCGCGCTCGCGGCGGCGGCCGCCGCTGCATCTTCGGCGTCGACCTCCGCGTCGGGGTCGTCGGCGGGCGCATCGGGCTGGTCCGCGTCGTCCGCTGTGGGCGCCGTCTCCGCCGCCGACTGCTCGACGCCCGCCTGATCGGTGTCCGGCTGCTCGGTGTCTGGATGCTCTGAGGATGTGTCCGTCCCGGTCGACGCCTCGTCGACGGACGCGGATTCGCCGGGCGTCGCGTGGTGCGCGGGGGCCGCGTGGCCGGTCGCGCCCGCGGGCGCGGCGTCGGCCGGCGCGGTGTCGTCGGGGGTCGCGTCCGCGGGGGCGGCGTCGGCAGGAGGAGCGTCCGCAGAGGCCCCATCCACAGAGGCGCCGTCCGCAGGCGCGGTGTCCTCGGGAGTCGCGTCCGCAGGCGTGCCATCCGCAGGCATGCCATCCGCAGGAGTCCCATCCGCGGGCGTGCCGTCCGCAGGAGTCCCATCCGCGGGCGTGCCGTCCGCAGGAATCCCGTCCGCAGGAGTTCCATCCGCGGGAATCCCGTCCGCAGGCGCGCCATCCGCAGGCGTGCCATCCGCAGGCGTGCCATCCACAGGAGTGCCATCCACAGGAGTCCCATCCACAGGAGTCCCATCCGCAGGCGTCCCGTCCACAGGAGTCCCGTCCACAGGAGTCCCGTCCACAGGAGTCCCGTCCACAGGAGTCCCGTCCACAGGAGTCCCGTCCACAGGAGTCCCGTCCACAGGAGTCCCGTCCACAGGCGCGCCATCCGCAGGCGCGCCATCCGCAGGCGCGCCATCCGCAGGCGCGCCATCCGCAGGCGCGCCATCCGCAGGCGCGCCATCCGCAGGCGCGCCATCCGCAGGCACGCCATCCGACGGCAGCTCCGACGGGGCGTCGGGGGTCGCGTCGGTCGGGACGTCGACGGAGCCGCCGTCGGCTCCGCCGCCGCTGCCCGCGTCGGCGCTCCCCGGCGTGGGACCGTCGTAGTCCGAGGTCCCGGCCGCGCCGCCACCCGAGGACGAGCCGCCGCTGCCGACGCCGCCCGGCGTCGGTCCGTCGTAGTCGCCGACTGATGCGCCGCCGCCTCCCGGCGACGTCGCTCCGACGCCTCCCGCCGCCGGAGCGGGACCGTCCGGCAGCGACGTCGTCGATCCCGCGTTCTGGCTCGGCGAGGCCGTGCCGCTCTGATCTCCCGCGGCGTTCGGCAGCACCGATCGCGTGTCGATCCCGAGCGCCCTCCCCCCGAGATTGAGAGCCGACGAGCCGCCGCGCATGCCCGTGGAAAGGCCCGCTCCCAGCAATGCGCCCCCGACAGCAGCGCTGAGCGGGTTGAACTCCTGCCCGTTCACGGCCGTCTGGTAGGTCGCGTCGACGATGCCTTCTGCGGCACCCGCGACGGTCTCTCCGCCGACCTCGCGCGCGCCCGCCCGGAACCCCGGTCCCCCGGGCCCTCCGATGCGATTCGCGATCGGGCTCGCCACCATGCCGCCGACGCTCGCCGAGATGAACGCGTCCAGGACATTCTGCTGCTGGTATACGCCGTCAGGCTCTGCGTGCATGACGTTCATCGCGGTCGTCGAGATCGCGCTCGCGACGCCGCCCTGCGCACCCTCGATGAGCGCGCGCTTGAACATCGCCCGGCCGCCTCGCGCGGCGCGCAGCGCGCGGAGCATGTCGCGCAGGTTGTCGATGAGGTCCTTGATGCGGTTGCACCACTTCACGACGGTCGCCATGGCCTTCGCCGCCCCGGCGAGCGCGCCGAGACCGAACGAGAGGGCGCCCAGGAGGCCGGACAGCGCGATATCGGCGGCGATCTCGATCGCGAGCTGCTGGAGGAAGTCCTTCAGGCGCTCGCGCATCTTGCCGAGCTCGGTGATGTAGTCGCGCACCCACCCGGCCATGTCGCCGGCCGACGTCTGCAGCTGGAGCGCGGAGATCTGGATGCTCGAGTGCGCGTTCTGGATGCTCGCGACCTGCGGGATCGACATCCCGCCCATCCAGTCGGTGCCGCTCGACGCCGTCGTGTGCGCCGTGCTCACCGCGTCGGCGAGCGCGTCCCACGCCTCCGCTCCGCCGCGGAGCTTGTCCTCGTCTCCGGTCGGGATGACGACTCCGACCTGCTGGAGGCCCCACTCGATGATCTCCTGGAACTCGCCGAGCGGGCCCGGCCATCCCGCGCCGAGAGCCGTGGGCGCGTCGGGGGCGTCGCCCTCGACGACCTCCGGCGCGGTCGACTGCACGATCGCGCGCGTCTCGCCCGCGCCGGCGCCCTCCGCCGCGACGTACGTGCGCGACACGTTCTCGAGCATCGCCGCGAGGATGTAGTACGCGTTGGCGATCGACTGCGCCGACTGCAGCGTCGCGGTCGCGCAGACGTCGTAGCCGTCGTCGCCCTGGGCGAAGTCCTCGGCTGCGTTGTCGTCGCCCGCCATCCCCTGATTGGCGGAGAGAGTGCTGCGGGCGGCCGCGATCGCCCCCTCGAGCTGCGTCGCCGCCGTGCGGTACGAGATCGCATCCGCTTCGATCGTCGCCGCGGTGATCTTGACCTGGGTGCCGCTCATGCCGACATCGCCTGCTCGATCGCGGTCGCGTACTGGTCGAGCGAGGCGATGGCGCCCTCGTACGACGTCTTCGCCGAATGGACCTGCTGCTGCAGTCCCTCGGCGCTCATCCGCATCGCCTCGGCGCCCAGTGCCCACGCGTTGAACGCACCGAGGAACGCCTGCATGGCAGGGCCCTGCCAGTCGTTCGGGAGCATGTACGCGAATCCGGACGCACCGCTGCGGAGCGCGTCGCAGTAGCCCACGAGCGCGGTCATCGCCTGCTCGAGCGCCTGCAGCTCCGCCACATCGGCCTGCTGGTCGGTCATCGGTCCCCCTTGCCGCCTGACGCGTCCATCGCGTCGACGCTGAACTCGAACACGGGCGCGTCGCCGTCGCGGAGAACGGCCGGAGCGATCCCGTCGGGCGTCGCCGTCAGCAGATCGACGTCGATGCCGCCCGTGTGGTCGCCGCGCATGTCGTGCGCGGCATACGCGGTCTCGCCCGATGGCTGCGGCTCGAACGCGGCGGGCGTCGCCTCGATCCGGGCCTCGTGGATCGACGAGTCGGGCGCGGGTGGCGCCTCCGCCGGAAGCGACTCGACGACCGTGGCGTGAGCATCCGGAGCCGTGCCGTCCGCGCTCTCGGCAGGTCCGCCGTCCACCGGGGACGCGCCGTCTGCCGGGGACGCGCCATCCGCCGTGGCCGCGCCATCCGTGACGTCGTCCGGCGCCTGGACGATGCCGTCCTGCGTCTCGATGAAGCCGTCGCCGGAGGCGTCGTCACCCGTCAGCTCCTCGACCGACTCGTCCGACAGGAACGGCGTCGTGCCGATCCCGTCGTCGTCGCCGTCGCCGTCGGTGTCGCCCGCTCCCCCGCCGCTGTAGCGGCCCTTCGAGCCCGTGACGGCTCCGCCGCCGAACCGCTCGACCTCGTCGTCGCCCGCGTAGTCGCGTCCGAAGAACTCGGCCATGTCCTCGGCTCGGGCCTCGCCGCGGGCGACGCCCTCCTCGAACTGGACGGCGTGCTTGCGCAGTCCCTGCATGGTGGGGATGGTCTGGGTCATGGCCTTGCGCAGGCCGGCCTCGGTGGTGTCGTAGCCGGCGCCCGCCGCGACGAGCCCGCCCTGCAGCCCGGTGAGCGCGAGGCGCACCTGTTCCGAGAGCGCGACGAACCGCGTCCAGTTCTGCTGGAACGAGTCGGCGTCGGCGCCCTTCCAGTTCTGCAGAGCGTTCTGCACCTGGGCATCCGCCCCCGACACGTGCCCGTCGAACGTCGCGATGACGGAGCCGAGCAGCCCCGCCACCTCGGCGAGCGACTCGGCCCGAACCCTGAACTGCACCATGTCGTCCCCCTCCGCAGGCGCGGTCGGCAGCGCAGAGCCGCCGACCGCGACGGGTCAGCCGTTGAAGGTCGCCGCGATGGCCGACTCGCTGTCCTCGTACGACAGTGCGGCCTGGTTGAGGAGGTCGCTGATGCCCTGGAGCGACTCCTTCAGCTGGATGCCCGCCTGGTCCCACTGCGAGTACAGCTCGTTGAAGCTCTGCGACGCCTGGCCGTTCCAGTCGCCCGCGATGAGCCCCTCGACGAGCGACTTGAGGTTCGACAGCTGCGACTCGATCGACTGCGATCCGCTCGAGAGCTGCCCCGCGACGCTGGCGAGCGACTCGGATGTGACCTTGATCTCTGCCATTTCGTTCCTCCCGGTGAAGACGATGATCCCCCGGCCCGGTGCGCGGGCCTCCTTCACGGTAACCACGGGAGTCCGATCCGTCTGTGGGGAGGAGTGCCCAACCGGCGGCGGCCCGCCATCCTCTCGCCCGGAATCCGCCCGCCCTCTCTTGTCCCTTCCCGCCCAGGTCGCAATTCGCGGCCCCATTCGGGCGATCGAGGCCGGAAACCGCGACCCGGACGGGCTTCGCGGACGACGGCTCAGCGGCCTGTGGACAACTTCCGAGGCGCTGCACGCGGACGTGCCACGGTGTCGGCATGACGCGACGACGGAGAGACATCCCCATCCATCTCGGCGACGCGTTCGCGGTGCGCGACGCGGTCGCGGCGGGGGTCGGCGAGAAGCGTCTCCGCGCCGCCGACCTCGAGCGGCCGTTCCGCGGGGTCCGCAGGAGGCCCAGCGAGCCCGTCCGGGTCGACGACCCGTACGAGCGCCAGCGCGTAGAGCGGGTGCGGATGGCCCGCGCCTACATCCCCCGGCTGAAACCGGGCCACTTCTTCTGCCGGGAGACGGCGGCGTCGGCCTGGGGCGGCCCTCTTCCCGTCGGATTCACGCCGGATGGCCGCGTCGCCCAGGAGCGCGAGCTCGGCGTGCACGTCGGAGCGTTCGAGCCGGATGCGCTCCCGCGGGCGGCGGGCGTCATCCGACATCGGATGCAGGCCGAGATGACGCAGCTGCGCGAGCACGATGGGCTCCTGCTCACGTCGCCCGCGACGACATGGGCGAGCCTCGGCACCTTGCGGATGCCCGATCTCATCGCCCTCGGCGATTACTTCTGCCGCGTGTGGCGTGAGGGCGTCGGGCGTCCCGATGCGGGGCGTGCGTCTCTCGCGACGATCGCCCAGCTGCGACGCGCCATGGATTCCGGGCGATGGAGGGGAATCGTCGCGCTGCGCGAGGCGATCGGATGGATCCGCCTGGACGCCTGGTCTCCGCGGGAGTCGATCGTCCGCTTCGAGCTCGTCTCGGGAGGCCTTCCCGAGCCCGAGCTCAATGTCGACGTGTTCGACGACGCCGGGCGCTTCCTCGGCTGCGTCGACATGGCCTACCGCGCACAGCGCGTGGCGGTCGAGTACCTCGGGATGATCCACGGTGCGGCGTGGGCGGCCGACGTCGAGCGCATCGCGGCTCTCCGGGCGGCGGGCTGGATCGTCATCGAGGTCACGGCGCCGCTGTTCGCCGAGCCGCGCGAGCTCGTCCGCCGCGTCCGCGCCGCGCTCCGTGCCCGGGCCTGACACCGGCCATCCCGCCCTCATACCGGCGGCAATGGACCCGAACTGCAACCCCGGCGAGAAGAGACCCCGTCCAGGTCGCAACTCCCGTCCCCAAACCACCCGTAGACGCCGTGAACTGCGACCCAGAGGAGAAGGAACCCCGGTGGGGCAGACCCGCGCGGGGAGAGGACCGCACCGACGCCGCGGCCGGCGGCCTCAGGCGGGGGTCGGCGTCGCGAGCACGTCGCCGATGCGCACGACGTCGCCGGGCTGCAGGTCGAACCGGTCGCCATCGGCGGGCAGCGGGATCGTCCGCTCGCCGCGCAGCACCGACGAGCCGTTGCCCGATCCGGCGTCCGCCGCGCGCAGCGCGCCGCGCTCGTCGAGGTGCAGATAGAGGTGCACGCGCGACATCGAGCGCGTCGCATCGGCGATCTCGACCGCCTGGGCTCCGAGCGTCGCCGCCGTCTGCTCGGGCTTGCGCCCCACCACGGCGTCGCCCGCGATGACGACGTCCTCACCCGTCGAGAAACGCAGCCGTACGCGCTCGCCCCACGTCGTCCGCGAGCGCGCCGCCGCCCGGGACAGCGGGGCGGATGGCCCCGCGCCCCCGGGTCCCGCATCTCCTGGCACGGCGTCCCCCCGCACCGCGGCCGGAGCCTCCGGATGCCCCGGCGCAGGCACGGCATTCCCCGGCGCCGCGGCCGAAGCGCCCGCATAACCCGCCGCAGGCACCGCTCCCGCAGGCACCGCCCCCGCCGCCGCACCACCCGCCGACGCACCACCCGCCTGAGCACCGCCCGCTCCCGCGCGCGGCTTCGGCGCCACGGCCCAGCCGTCGTCCGGGGCGTCGGCGCCGTCGCGCGCCGCGAGGATCAGCTGCCCGCAGCCGAGGCAGTACATGCTGCTGGGTTCGAGGGTCGCGGCGCAGTACGCGCACCGGGCGGAGGCCATGTCAGCTCCTCACTGCAGGATGTCGGGGACGCGCACGGGCAGCCATCCGCGGGGCGTCGCGAGCACGCCGCCACCGGTCGGCACCTGTCCGAGCAGGAACTTCGGGATGGCCGCGCCCGCCACCTGCGTGCCGTAGAGCGCCGCCTCCGGGCGCAGCACGAGCGCGCGCCGCGAGCGCTTCGCCTCGACGAACGGCCCGCCGAACAGCGTCGACGTCGACTCGGCGTCGACCGAGACGATGAACGCCGCCCGGTGCCGGATGCCCGTGAGGGCGTGGTCGAGTGGCGCGTTCTTCAGCTGCTCGACGTCGTCGACGACGACGGTGACGAGACCCGTGTACGGTGCGAGCACCTCCTCGAGCTCCATCGGCGTGAGATCCGTGCGCGTGACGACGGGCACCCCTCTCGATGCCGCGAGCTCGGTGAGCACCGACGGGCGCGGCGCGACGACGACCGTCGCATCGCCCCGGTCGGCGAGCTGGCGCACGATGTGCGCGAGCGTCGACGACCGGCCGGAGCGCCGCGTCCCCGACACGACGAATCCGCCGTCTGCCGGCCACGCGAGCGTGTACCGCGCGAGCCGGTCGCCGCCGACCGCGATGACGACGCCCGCCGCATCATCGCCCTCCGCGATCGGCAGGTCGCGGATGGCCGACGCCGCCAGGTAGCGCGGCAGCGGATCGACGCGGAACGGCTCGGATGCCCGCACCGCGCCGGCGTCGTCGAACGCATCCCGCACGCGCTCCACGACGCGGCGGAGCGCCGTCGTCTGCGCCTCGCCTCCCGTGTCGCGTCCGAGCACGGCGAGCTGGGCCTCCGCCGCGTCGGCGCCGAAGAGCACGCGGCCGGGCGGCAGGTTCAGCGGCACGTCCTTCGCATGGATGCCCGCGGCGCGGTAGTCCGAGATGTCGCGCACGGGCAGCACGTACTGCGCGTCGATGAACGCGGCCACCTTGTCTCCGAACACCCCGCGATCGCCCGTCATGACGATGCGCACGCCCACGGCCGGGCCCTCGCGCAGCAGCCGGATGAACTGCTCGCGGAAGGCGAGCAGCTGCTCGGGCGTCATCGACGACAGCATCCGCTCCCATCCGTCGACCGCGACGATCGCATACGGCAGCGCCTTCCCCGTCGCGGCGGATCGGCGCTGCTCCGAGATGTGGCCGACACCCGCCGCAGACAGCACGGCCTGCCGGCGTGCGAGATCCTCCAGCAGCCGCTGCATGAGCCGCGGCAGCCGGTCGGCGTCGAGCTGCGTGACGACGGCGCCGCAGTGCGGGGCGTCGGCGAGCGGCAGCAGTGCGCCGTTGCCGAAGTCGGCGACGTAGAGGTGGACGTGGCCGGGGTCCATCCGCTCGACGACCTGGGCGAGCACGGTGCGCAGGGCCGTCGTGCGCCCCGACATCGCCCCTCCCGCGAAGAGCAGGTGCGAACCGGAGGCGACGTCCCACACGAGCGTGCGCTGCGCCTGCGCCTTGGGCACGTCCTCGAGGCCGAGCACGACCTCCGTCTCGCCGCGCGGCTCCGCCTCGAAGCGGTCCACGGGCAGCGTGAGCGGCAGCGGCATGAGCCACGGGCTGGAGTTCTTCGCGATCCCGAGCGCATCGGTCGCCGCGGCGACGAGGCCGACGAGGGCCCGCAGGTCGGTGTCGTCGTGATCGTCGTTGTCGGCGTGCGCGCCCGACTCGGGCGGGTACTTCACGGGGAACCCGAGCGCGTCCCACGTGAGGGGGGCCTTGGGCGGCAGCACCTTCGCCGTGCGCACGGCGCCGGGGCGGATGCCCGCGACGCGCGCCGTCTGGAACCCCGCGGGCGCCGTCGACGGACCGAGGCGCACGAAGCCGCGTCCCGGCGTCGACGGGCTGATGAGCGCCGCCTCGCCCGAACCGAGCACATCCGACGAGTCGCCGCGGTCGGTCACCCGCAGGGCGACGCGCAGGTTGATGTTCGACTGCATCTCGGGCGTCACGACGCCGGATGGCCGCTGCGTGGCGAGCACGAGGTTGACGCCCAGCGAGCGTCCGACGCGCGCGATGCGCACGAGGCCGTCGATGAACTCCGGCAGCTCGGTGCGGAGCTCCGCGAACTCGTCGATGACGATCATGAGGCGCGCGAGACCCCGACGGGCCGCGGTCTCGGCGTCCTTCGCCCATGCGGCGTCGATGTCTTTCGCGGCCATCTCGCGCAGCACCTGCTCGCGGCGCTTGAGCTCGGCGTCGAGCGAGGCGAGCGCGCGCTCCGTCTCGCGCGCGTCGAGGTTCGTGACCATGCCGACCGTGTGGGGCAGGCGCTCGCAGTCCGCGAAGGCCGATCCGCCCTTGTAGTCGATGAGCACGAAATTCAGAGCGTCGGGCCGGTTGGCCATCGCGAGTCCGACGACGAGCGCCTGCAGGAACTCCGACTTGCCGGAGCCGGTCGTGCCGGCCACGAGCGCGTGCGGGCCGTCGCGCGAGATGTCCAGCGCGAACTCGCCGTCGGCGTTCGCGCCCACGACGACGTACGTGTTGCGCGGCTGCGCCGTCCACCTCCGCACGAGCGGCGCCGCGTCGTCGAGGTCGATGCCGAGCAGGTCGACCATCCGCACGCTCGTCGGGAGCATCGCCTCGTCGCCCACCCCCGACACGTGCTCGAGCGCGCACAGCGCCCGCGCCATCCGCTCGCAGGAGGCGACATCGGCGCCGTCGAGGAGGACGGAGGGGAACCATCCGCCCGGTCGCTCCAGCGACGCCATCGACGGGTCGGCCGGGTCGACGACGACGACGCTCGTCGCCTCCTCGGGCAGGCGCGACCGGTCGCTGTCGAGGGCGAGCACGTGGATGCCGTGCTGCGCGCCGTGCTCGAGCAGCGGCACCATGCCCGGCAGCATGCGGAAGCGGCGGGCGCCGTCGACGACGACGAGCACGTCGGTGGGCGCCTCGTAGCCGCGCTGGCCGGCCATCCGCATGCGGACGTCGAGCGCGACGGCGATCTCGCGCAGCCGCTCGCGGCGCGTGTCGTCGTCGTTGCCGACGAGCGCGGGCACGTGCGAGGCCGACTGGGCGTGCGGCAGCCACCCCGCCCAGCCCCAGTCGTCCTCGCCGCCGTCGTCGCACAGCACGATGATCTCGGCGTCGCGTGGGCTGCGGAGCGCGGCGTAGGAGACGACCATGGAGCGGGCGAGGGAGCGCACGGCCTCTGCGGGTCCGGCGATGCCGATGACGCCGGCGCGCGCGTCGACGGCGACGGGGGCGGGGCCGACGCCGACGCGCTGCTCGGCGCCGCGGTCCCGGCCGCCGCCCTCGAACCGGACGTCGAGGTCGATCTCGGTGACGCCCACGCGCAGCGCCATGGCGTCGACGTCGGCCTTGCGCCGCTCCCACAGGCGGGAGAGGGGACGCAGCACGATGTCGCGCACGACGACGGGGTCGGGCAGCCGGTACCAGGCCGACAGGCGCTGCCGCTTCACGAGGTCGCGCACGCGCTCTCCCGCGCGCTTGACCTCCTCGATCCACTGCTGCTCGGTCTTGAGGCCCTTCTTCTTCGCGAGCTTGCGCTGCGTGAGGAACGAGCCGACGACCATGATCGGGCTCGCGGCCGCCATGAGCAGCATGACGGGGCGCTGGAAGAGGATGGCCATGGTCACGCCGAGCACGACGGGGATGACGGCCGAGAGCCACGGGAGCGGCGACTGGTCCTGATCCTCCGGCTTGTCGCCGGGCAGGGGGATGGCCGGCTGCGCGGCCTGGGCGGGCACGCGCGATGGCCGGTTGAAGCCGCGGACGCCGGCGGCGTCGGTGAGGTCGGCGTCGGAGCGCGGCGCGATGCCGATGCGCACGACGAGGCTGCCGAGGTGGACGAGGTCGGCGGGCACGATGCGCTCGGGGGCCGTCACGAGGGTGTCGTTGACGCGGACGACGGCACCGGGCGCAGGGGCGATCGTCGCGAGCAGGGGGTCGGATGGCTCGCCGAGCCCGATCTGGATCGTCACGTGCCCGGTCGCGAGCGACGGGTCGGCGACGCGCACGTCGTCGCCCTCGCCGCTGCCGACGGTGAGCGACTGGCCGCGCTCGAGCGGGATCGACCGCCCGGCGAACGGACCGCCGACGATCTCGAGGCGCACCGTGCCGGCCGGCGGATCGTCGGCCCCGGGCGGCGGGACGATCGCGCCCGACACGAGCGCCGACGCCGCGAGCGGCGTCGTGTCGCCGGCTGCGGGGTCGAGGAGCTGCGGGCTCACGCCGAGCGACTCGGCGACCTCGCCGACGGTCGTGGCCTCGTCGACGTCGAGCATCCACGAGGTGTCCTCGGTGGGCGACGTCCGCAGGGTCAGGCGCACGGTCATCCGTTCGCGTCCTCTCGTCGATGGCGTGCGGGGGTCATCGCGCCCCCACCCGGTCGAGCAGCGACCGCAGCGCGTCGAAGACGCCGACGGCCTGCCCTGTCTCCTCGACGGGCGTACGGGGCTGGAGGCCCAGGGGGACGCGCAGGCCGACGAGCGCGACGTCCTCGTCGTCGGCGGGCGGCTCCTCACCCGCGGCCTCCGCGGCCTCCGCCTCCTTGTCGCGCTCGGCCTGCTGCGCCGCCTCGAGCTCGGCGCGCGGCACGCGCTCCGCCGGTTCGACGGGCCGGGTCGCGGCGAGGCCGTCGTCGGGGATGCCCGTGTCGGGCCCGACGAAGGTGACGGAACCGGTCGCCTGCGCGCCGGCCTGTGCGATGTGGAAGGAGAACTGGTCGGCCGAGACGCCGGGGCGCGGCGTGTAGCGGGCGGTGCCGTCGGCACCGCACACGACGACGCCGTGCAGCGCCTCGCCGCAGCCGACGAGCGACACGGGCCCGTCGGCCGTGGTCTGCACGAGCGCGGCGAGGTCGATCGCCGTCGTCTCCGCGGGCAGCGGGAGTCGCACCGCCTGGGCGACCGGCGCGCCGTCTGCCCGGTAGACGGGGATGGCGATCGTCGCCGGCTCCGACCACGTTCCGAACTCGTCGGCGACGCGGACCGTCACCTCCAGGGGACCGTCGAACGACGCGCGCGGGCGGACGACGAGATGGGTCTCGGTCGCCGTGACCTCGGCCGCCGCGGAGGGGGAGACCGAGAAGACCTCGAGGCGCGCTCCCCCTCCGCACACGAGGCACGCGGCATCGAGGTCGCTCAGCGGGAGGAGCAGCGCGCCGCCCGCCGCGACGGGATGGGCGTACGACAGGTCGGCGACGGTCGGCTGCTCGGGGGCCTCGAGCGTGACCACGTACTCCATGGTCGTCGTCGTGCGGCCGTTCGTCATGGGAACGGGCACGACGTCCTGGCCGTAGTCGGGGTCGTAGGAGTCGGCGCGCAGGAGGAACCCGTCGGCCGCGCAGGCGACGACGAGCGGCGACGCGGCGGTGATCGGCGCGCAGTCGGTGATGGTCCACCCCTGCGGCAGGGAGACCGCCTTCTCGTCGAGATACGGCACGGCCACGGCGTTCGGGCCCGTGTAGGCGGCGACGGGTGTCGCGGCAGCCGCGGAGACGAGCACGGCGGCGAGCGCGAGGACGGCGAAACGGCGGCGCATGCCACGCTCCTTCCTCGACCGACCGGCGGTGTCCCATGCTAGGCGGGTCTGCCCGGATCGGAACGGGGCACTACTCCCCACCGCGATGCCCCTCCGGGTGCGCGAGAATCGTCGCGATCCTATGAACGCGCCATCCGACACCCGAACCGCGACGGTCGGCGACGAGCCCGGCCGCACGCGCCTGCGCGCGGTGGACGCGAAGCCCGCGCTGGGACGCGGCGGATGGCCGCTCCCCGAGCTCACGGCGCGGCAGCAGCGCGCGAAGCGCTGGTGGCTGCACCCCGCGTTCCTCGTGTCGAGCATCCTCACCGTGCTCGCGATGGGCGGGATGGCGGCCTGGATGATCGTGGGCGCCGTCACGTCGAGCGCGATCGTCGTCTCCGACATCGCTCTCGCGCTCGACGGCGGCAATGCGCACGTCGACTGGTCGGGCCCCGATGCGGCGTACAGCCTGTACGCGGTGCACGGCGACGGCACGGCGACGGATCTCAGCCAGCTCGTCGTGCGCAGCACGGAGGCGTGGCTGCCGCAGTCGGCCGGGTTGTTCGAGAGCGACACGTGCTTCGTGGTGCGCAGCGCCGCCTACGCCGACCAGCCGGTCGCGCTCGACGCGGCGGCGCTCGCGCGCGAGGGGGCGCAGAGCGTGTGCGTGGCCCAGGCGGCACGATGACACGCGCGACCCGGTGGGCGGCCGCCGCGGGGCTCGCCGCGACCCTGCTGCTCGCGGGATGCTCCGGGCCGGCGGGGGTCGAGGCCGAGCCCCCGGCGGGCGTCGACATCGAGGCGTACGATCCCGACCATCCGGGCAACGGCCTCTGGCTCGTGTCGGGAGACGCGGCAGTCGCCGAGATCGCCGAGGCCGTGCGCGCAGCCGGCGACGTGACATACGAGGGCGCGTTCACGGAGCTCGTCGTGCCCGACGATCCGGAGGCGGCGCCGTCGACGGGGCGCGCGCTGACGGTGTCGTTCGCGGGCGACCCGGAGCGCTTCCGCGCCTCGCTCGCCGCGGGCGACCTCGCGGTCGACGTCGTGGTCTCGGATGGCGCGACCTACGTGCGCGGCAACGACGCGTTCGCCGAGCGCAGCGGCGTCGCGGCCGCGCGCGACGGCTACGTGTGCCTCGCCTCCACGGCCGCTCTCGACGACTGGCAGCCGCTGCTCGATCCGTCGCGGCTCGTCGCCGAGCTCCTGCGCGGCGCCGAGGAGGTGTCGGTCATGGTGCCGCCTGCCGACGCCGCGACCACCGACGTCGTGGTGGGCGGAAGCGAGACGCCGACAGGCACCATGACCGTGGCCGCCGTCGGGGCCCCGCTGCCGCAGGAGTTCGTCGCGGGCGATGCGTCGGGCGACGGCCGGTTCGCCTTCGCCGGATGGGGCGAGGACGTGCCCGTGTCGGCTCCCGCCGACATCGCGCAGGGCTGCTGAGCTGTGGTCGATCGCGGCCTCCGTCGCACGGCGGATGCCCCCGCTCGCCCGCCCGCCTAGGGTGGAGGCGACGGCGACCAGGGGGAGGTCTCATGTTCCGATGGACGCGAGCGGTGCTGGCGGCCGCGATGCTGGTGCTGCTCGGTGCGGCGCCGGCGCAGGCGGTCTCGACGGCCGACGGCGACCTCGTCGTGGAGGACACGGCGGGGACGCTGTACCTCCCGCAGATCGAGGAGGAGCTGGCCGAGGTCGACTTCCGCGTGCCGACGACGGTCGTGCTCTACACGTACCGCGGCGCGGCCTCCGACAACATGAACGAGCTCGTGCTCGCCTACGCGCGCGACAGCCATCCGGAGTGGATCTCGGACGACGGCCAGAAGTGGGCCGACGGCCTCTTCATCCTCGCCCTCGATCCCGACGGCCGGCAGGTCGGCACCTACTTCGGCGAGGATCTCGCCGTCGCGCAATCCGACCAGACCGCCATCCAGGACGCCGCCAAGGAGGAGTTCGCCTCCGGCCGGTGGACGGAGGGGATGATCGCGGGCGTCGAGTCGGCCGCCGACATCGTCGCGCGCCCCTGGTACGCCTCGCCCGCCGTCATCGGGACCGCATGGGTCGGCGGGGGCGCAGCGGCGGCCACCGGCATGATCGTGCTCTTCGTCCGCGCCAGCCGGCGTTCGCGCTTCGCGGAGCAGCTCGAGCGCGGCACGACGCACCTCACGACCGTCACGATGGACCTCGACACGACCGAGCTCGCGGCACGCACCCTGCCGGCGGAGTCTCCGTACGCGCAGCGGCTCGAGCAGCGGTTCGCCGACTTCTCGCGCCGCTACCACGCGGCCGTGGAGGAGCGGAACCGCCTCGACGGGCTCGTGAAGAAGGAGCGATCGCGCTCGGCCGCCGTGCGCACCGCCACCGCCTTCGCCGACGAGACGGCCGACATGGACTTCGTCGACGACGCGATCGTGAACGCCGCCGCCCTGCTCACGAAGGCGCCCACGTGGGAGGGCGCCTGGGCGGCGCAGGTCGCGCCCGTCCGAGACGATCTCGCCGCGATCCCCGACCTCGCGCAGGAGGAGGGGGCGGCCGAGCTGCCGTCGATGCAGGCGCTCACGGCGTTCGCGGCGACGGCCGACACCGAGATCGAGCGCCTCGGGGCGGGGCTGCGCGATGCATCCCTCGAGCCGGGCGACGCCATGCGGGCGCTCGAGACGCTGCGCGAGCGCCTCTCCGAGCTGCTCATCGAGCACTCGCGCGCCATGATCTCCGTCTACGCCGACGACGAGGCCGAGCGCGAGGCCATGGAGGAGCAGTTCGAGCAGCAGCGCCGCACGGGCCGCGCGAGGTCGGGCTCGATCCTCGACACCGTCTCGGCCCCCGGCTACTACTGGAGCCCGGTGTCGTTCGCGGCCGGGTACTCGGCGGGCGTCAGCGAGGTCGAGACGTCGCGCAACGCGAGCTCGTCGTCGTTCGGGGGCGGCAGCGCGATCGGCTACGGCTCGAGCGGCGGCAGCTTCTCGGGATCGGGCAGCTCCTCCCGGTTCTGACCGGGGGCGCTGTCTCAGCGCGAGGGCAGGCCGCGGCGCTCGAGCGCGGCGCGCGCGTTCTCCCGGCCGTGCAGGCCCCTCACGTCGCGCACACGCGCGACGACCTGCGCGATCCAGCTGCCCGCACGACCCTGCGTCGCGTTGTAGGCGGCGAGCTCGCGCTCGTACGCGTCCACGTCCTCCCGCGCGATGGGACGGTAGCGCTCGCGCGAGCGGACGGCGCGCTGCGGCAGACGCGGCTTGATGCCGGCCGTGTCGGCCGGGTCGGGCCATCCGATCGCGACGCCGAAGGCGACCGCCGCCCCCTCGGGCAGGCCGATCTCGTCGGCCGAGACCTCGGGTCGCGTGCGCAGCGAGCCGAGGTAGACCGTGCCGAGCCCGAGCGCCTCGGCTGCCACGACCGCGCTCTGCGCGGCGATGCCGGCGTCGACGAACCCGACGAGCGTGCTCTCGAGGTATGCGGCCGCCTCGGCGGGCTCGCCGTGCCATCCGGCGATGTCGGACGCCCGCGCCCAGTCGGCGACGAACAGCAGCACGACCGGCGCATCGGCGATGAGCGCGCTGCCGCCGGCCTCCGAGACCAGACGGGCGCGGCGGTCGGCGTCGCGCACCTCGACGACGCTCCACGACTGGTTGTTCGACGAGCTGGCGGCCGACTGCGCAGCGGCCGTGATCGCCG
This sequence comes from Microbacterium gilvum, assembly GCF_039543865.1. Lineage (NCBI taxonomy): Bacteria > Bacillati > Actinomycetota > Actinomycetes > Micrococcales > Microbacteriaceae > Microbacterium > Microbacterium gilvum. The sequence goes on from NZ_BAABKO010000002.1 coordinate 331,558, forward strand.
TGACGTGCTCGTCCGTGACGGGCGCGTCGGCGAACGATCGCACCGAGCGGTGGCGCAGGAGCAGGGCGAGCGCCTCCGACGAGAGGATGGCCGGGTCGGCCAGCACGGGAGCGCTCGCGCCGTAGCGCTGACGGAGGAGGGCGTTGACGTCGGGGGCGGTCACCCACTCAGGCTATGCGCGTCCGCGTGGCCCCGGCCGCGGCCGCGTCACACGCCGTCTCGAGCGGATCAGCCCTGCCGGCTCTCCGGCTCGTCGTCGTCCGGCAGCAGCACGGGCCGGTCGATCGTCTTCGTGACGTCGGCCGGGTCGACGACGAGCAGCAGCATCGCGACGACGAGCAGCACGACGATGAACACGACGCCCGCGATGATCGACGCGACCGTCCACGCCTGCGCGATGACCTCGCCCGGCTGCGCCGTGAAGGCGCCCATCGACATCGCCCCGACGAGCAGCGCGAACACGGCCGAGCCGAACGCGACGGCGAGCAGCTGGACGGGGCGCATGAGGGCGCGGCGGGTGGGCTTGTCGGTCACGGACGGTCCTCCGGGGTGCGGGCCGGCGACCCGCTGACGGGTGCGGCGTTCGCCGCGACGGCAGGCGAGAAGCCGGCGATCGCGAGGAACACCGCGACGATGGCCGCGTAGCCCCCGAACAGGCCGACGGCGATGATCTCGCCCGTGAGGGTGAAGCTGCGTCCTGCATCCTCGATGAAGTACTCGAGCGAGTATCCCGAGGGCACGAGGAGTGTCGCTGCGGCGACGACGATCGTCAGGATGCCGATCGTGAGCGTGTCGCGCGCGGCCGCCCCGTCGCCTCGGCGGCGCTGCGCGATGCCGAGGCCGGTCTCGAGGGCGCCGGCGACGACGCCCCACGTGACGAGCACGACGAAGTAGAGAAGCGTGCCGCGCATGCTCGAGACGCCGGCGGACATCCCCGCGACGAGGTACGCGACGGCGAGCAGCGTCGGCACGGTGCGTGCTCCCGCGGGCACGACCATCCAGGCGCCGAGCCCGAGGACGACGGCGGTCGCGATGGCCCATCCGCTGAAGACCGAGAGCCCCACGGTCGCCGAGTGGTCGGGCGAGAACGTGATCATGAGCGCGGCGAGCGCCGCGATCAGCGCGCGCAGCATCTGCACGTGGCGCGTGCTCGGCGCGAACGGCTTGCCTGCGGGCATGGTGGGACCTCGTACGTGCGAAGGGACGAGTCCCAGTCTAGGGAACGTCCCCCTGGGAACGTCCCCCGGGGGGCCGTCCCCGGGGGACGCAGCCTCACACCCGTGCGACGGGGTTCGGCATCTCGCCCGCGTAGAGCAGCGACTCCGACTGGTTGGCGATGTCGACCATCTGCAGCGTGTTGCGCAGCTGCAGGCGGTTGAGGCACGAGTGCGCGAACGCCTGCGCGCGCAGATCGACGTCGCCCGAGAGACCGAGAGCGCCATCCGGATGCTCGGCCTCGTAGCCGTCGAGGCACTCGGCGACGAGCCGCCAGAACGCGTCGGCCGGCAGCACGCCGTCGGCGTCGAGGATGCCCGACAGATGGCGCAGCACGCCGTCGAACACGTCCGTGAAGATCGCGAGCGCCTTCTCCCGCCCCGGGGTCTCGTGCACGATGCGGTCGATCCCCGGCGGGAGGGCGCGCGCTCCGAGCACGGCGACCTCCTCGCCGATGTCCTTCATGAACGCGCCCGACACGGCGTGATCGGTCAGCACGAGGATGAGGTTCTCGCCGTGCGGCATGAATGCGAGGTCGTGGGCGAGCAGGGCGTGCACGAGCGGGCGCAGATACGCGCGGAGGTAGGCCCTCACCCAGTCGGATGGCGCGAGCCCCGACGCGCGCACGAGCGCCGTCGCGTAGGCGCTGCCCTCGTGGTCGCGGTGCAGCAGCGAGGCCATCGTGACGAGGCGCTCGCCCTCCGCGAGCAGGGTCACGGGGCTCTCGCGCCACAGCGCCGCGAGCATCTTGCGGTGCGGGTTCGTCGCCCGGGTGGCGTGGTAGACGTCGCCCGTGTAGCCCACCGCCGCCCGCTCGCGCAGAACGCGGAACCCCGCGTCGGCGAAGCCGCGGTCGCGCGCGACGAGCCGCGCGACCCAGTCGTTGATGGCGGGCGTGTCGCGCATGTACTGCGGCGACAGCCCGCGGAGGAAGCCCATGTTCTGGATGGCGAGCGCGACCTTCACGTACGGGGCGCCCGGCCGCGTGCGGTTGAAGAACGTGCGGATGGACTGCTGCGGCTGGTACTCGTCGGCCGTGCGACCGAGCGGCACGAGATCGCCGCGCGCGACGTCGGCGGCGAACGTGATGGGCAGGCGGTGCTCGGCCTGCCACGGATGGACGGGCAGGAAGTGGAAGCCGTCCGGGTCGTGCCCGCGGTCCGCGAGGCGCTCGGCGAAGACCCTGCGCTCGTCGGGCGTGAGCGCCGCCTCGAGATGGGATCGCTCGTCGAGCCCCTCCCCGAGGGCGAGGTGCGCGTGCTCGCGCGCCGCCGCGACCCACACGAGCCGCGTGCGGGCTCCCGTCTCGGGCGCGTAGGCGCGGTAGTCGGACAGGGAGAACCCGATGCGGCCGTTGTTCGCGAGGAATCCGGGATGGCCTTCCGTCATGGCCGCCTCGACCTCCTGGAACGAGGCGTCGAGCAGGTCGGCGCTCGTCGCCGCGGCGCCGTGGCGCTTGGCCGCGGCTCCCGCGAGCGTCGACGCGAGCTCCTCCAGGTAGGTCGAGAGCAGGGCGTCGGGGATGCCCAGAACATCCTGCAGCTCGACGACGAGCTCGAGCACGTCGAGGTGCGTGCGCGCGCCCTCCCGGCGGATCGACTCCGCATCCAGGAGCCAGTGCTCGAGGGGGAGCACGCGCGCGCGGAAGACGTAGGTCGACGCGCCCGCGGTGAGCCGATGCCATCCGTCGCCGAGGTCGGCCGCCGGCTCCGGCGCGAGGAGGCGCTCGTGCGAGAGCTCGGAGAGGGCCTTCGCGACGAGGTGCCGATGCGCCGCCTCGGCGAGGTCGGGGCGCAGATGCGGGAACGGGTCCTCTCCGCCGCCGAGCGGGCTGGCCGCGAAGTCGTCGCGCGAGCACACGCTGAGCGCCGCGCGCTTCGCGTGGCCCTCCGTGACGAGGTCGATCTCGCCGAGGACGCGGAACCCGGCCGCGGCGTTCTTCGCGAGGATGGCCGTGTTGCGCGCATCCGGCTCGACGACGACGCGGTCGACACCCTGCGCGAAGCAGTGCCGCATGACGGCGGCCATGACGGCGGAGGTGAATCCGGGAACCGGGTCGGCGGCCGGGGGCGCGACGAGGAGGTGCATGCCGAGGTCGCCGGGGCGCGCGTCGAACGCGTCGGCCGGGATCAGCGAGGCCGGCGCGTACGTCTCGACGTAGAACGCGGGCTCCCCGTCGACGCGCCCGAGCCATCCGCTCTGGGCAGGATCCGACACGACGGACGCGAGGTAGGCGCGCACCTGATCGGGCGTGCGGTCCGTCATCTCCCAGAACGGCGCGGCGGCGAGCCACGCCTGCACGTCGGCGGCGTCGCGTGCGGGATCGACCGGCTCGAGCGTCGGGGCGAGGATGGTCGTGAGGGTCATCGTGCGGCCTCCAGGAGCAGGTCGGCGGGATCGTCTTCCGGTGCGCCTTCCGGTGCCGTGTCGGGCAGCCCGAACGTCTGGAACGCGATGCGGCGCTCGATCGCGTAGGGCTCGCGGCCCGTGACGGCGGCGAGCACCACCGACGCGCGCCACGGCCCGAACCCGAGGTCGGGCGCCGTGACGCCGTGCGTGTGCTCCTCGCCGTTCAGCACGTGGATGCGGTGTGCATCGTCGACCGCGTAGTCGCGCGACACGTCGAGCCGGCCGAGATCGTCGACCCGCACGCGATGCGCGACGGGCGCGAGGAACGGCGGCGTCGCGGCGCGGTATCCCGTCGCGGCCACGACCGCTCTCGTGCGGTGCTCGTGGCGGCGGTCGAGCTGCGCATGGTGCAGCTCGAGCACGGTATCGCCCGTCGCGGCGTCGCGGCGTGCGGCGACGACCTCGGTGTCGGTGAGGAGGGTCGTCGGCACCGGGCTCCCGCCGACCGAGAGCCGGTAGAGCGTGTCGTAGATGTCGTCGACGAGGTCGCCGCTGATGCCCTTGTACAGGCCGCGCTGCTCGCGCGCGAGCCGCTCGCGGAGCGCCCCCGGCAGGGCGCGGTAGTGGTCGGTGTACTCGGGCGACGTCATCTCGAGCGTGAGCTTCGTGTACTCCATGGGGAAGAAGCGCGGCGAGCGCGTCACCCAGTCGACGCGCACGCCCGTCTCGAGGAGGTCGCGGTAGACCTCGGCCGCCGACTGGCCGCTGCCGACGACCGTGACGGCGCCGCTCGCGACGAGCGCGTCGCGGTGCGGCAGGTAGTCGGCCGAGTGCACGACGGGATGGCCGTCGGCCGGCAGATCGCGGATCGTCGCGGGCAGCACGGGCTTCGTGCCCACGGCGAGGACGACGTGCCGCGCCCTGTGCGTCTCGACGCCCGTGACCGCGCCCGCGGCGTCGAGCACCTCGGCGCGGACGGCGAGCAGGTCGCCCTCCTCCTCCACGGCGACGACCCGGCGGCCCCAGCGGAGCGACGGCAGCTGGGCGGCGACCCAGCGGCAGTACTCGTCGTACTCCGCGCGGAGGGGGTAGAACGACTCCCGGATGTAGAAGGGGTACAGCCGCCCCGTCGCCTTGAGGAAGGCGAGGAACGAGTAGCGCGAGGTGGGGTCGGCCATCGTCACGAGATCGGCGAGGAACGGCACCTGGATCGTCGCGCCGTCGATCATCATGCCGGGGTGCCAGTGGAACCCCGCGGCCTGGTCGAGGAAGACCGCGTCGACGTCGGGGAGCGGGTCGGCGAGCGCGGCGAGCCCGAGGCCGAACGGCCCGATCCCGACGCAGACGAGGTCGTGCACGGCGGTCATCGGCCATCCCCCTTCGCCTGATCCGTCGTGCGCTCCGTCGCGGCGTCGACGCGGCGCAGGCGCGGATGGACGTCGCGGCACGGCGGCTCGTCGCGGGTCGCGAGCTCGTCGCCCGCGAGCAGGCCGTGCGCCGTCGCCCGCACGAGGTCGAGCACCGCGGCGATGTCGTCGATCGTCGCGTGCGGGTTGAGGAGGGTCAGCTTGAGGCACGGCGCCCCGTCGACGACGGTGCGCGCGACCATGGCGCGCCCCGACTGGAAGAGGACGCGCCGGATGAGCGGCACGAGCCGGTCGGCCGTCGCGGCGTCGAGACCTTCTGGCTCGTACCGGAAGAGGACGGTGCTGAGGTCCGTCGTCCCGACGGCTCGGAGCTCGGCGTCGGCGTCGAGGAGGGCACGGACCTCGATCGCGAGGTCGCACACGTCGTCGAGCAGGCGGCCGATGCGGTCGGGGCCGAGTGCGCGGAGCGTCGTCCACAGCTTGAGCGCGTCGAAGCGGCGGGTGGTCTGCAGCGAGCGATCGACCTGGTTCGGGTCGGCGTCGTCCTCCGCCGCCTCGGCGGCGGGGTTGAGGTAGTCGGCGTGCCACGCGGCGGCGGCGAGGTCGGCGGCGTCGCGGACGATGAGCGCGCTCGACGACACCGGCTGGAAGAAGGTCTTGTGGAAGTCGACCGTGACCGACGTCGCGCGCTCGATCCCGTCGAGGAGATGACGCCGGGTCGGGGAGACGAGCAGGCCCCCGCCGTATGCGGCGTCGACGTGGAGCCAGAGGTCGCGCGGCGCACACAGGTCGGCGGCGGGCGCGATCGGGTCGATCACGCCCCGATCGGTCGTGCCCGCCGTGACGACCACGGCCATGACGTCGCGGCCGTCGGCGTCCGCCTGCGCGAGGGCGTCTGCGAGCGCGAGCGGATCCATCCGGCCGTCGGCGTCGGCGCCGACCGGGACCACCGCGTCGGCTGAGAGGCCGAGCAGGTGCGCGGAGCGGGCGATCGAGAAGTGGCTCGTCGCCGTCGTGAGCACGCGCAGGTCGCTCATCGTCGCCGCGCGGGCGAGCGCCCGCTCACGGGCGAGGTAGAGCGCCTGCAGGTTCGACTGGGTCCCGCCCGACGTGAAGACGCCGTCGGCGGCGGCGAAGCCGATGCGCTCGCCCGTCCAGGCGACCAGGCGCCGCTCCATGAGGGTCGCGACGAGCGACTGGTCATAGGTGTCGACCGAGGTGTTGATCGACGCGAGCATCGTCTCGGCCGCGACGGCGGGCAGGACGACGGGGCAGTTGAGGTGCGCGGCGTAGGCCGGCAGATGGAACCACACGGCGTGCTGCGCGTACAGCTCGTCGGCCTCGGCGAGGGCCGCGGCGTTCCCGATGCCGGGGCCGTCGAGGTCGACGGCGCCGACGAGGGCGTCGAGCTCGCGGCGCTCGGCTCCCGACGAGGGATGGCGCACCGTCCGGAACCGGTCGGCGACGCCCGCGACCACGCTCCGCACGAGGTCGGAGTACTCCTGCGCCGATTCGCCCGTGAGGAGTGCGGTCGGCCCGCCTCCGCCGTCCGGCCGTGCGTTCTCGTGGGTGCCCGGCAGAAGTGATGCCATCGTGTCGTCGACCTCCAGGAAAATGAATGAGGATTGCCTAACCTAATCCGTCCGCCCCGTTATGTCGCGCGGATGACGAACTCTGTCGCGCGGAGGCCGGGCGCATCGCCCTCCCGACGCCCCTCGGACGCGTCGGCCCCTCCCTCACCTGGCCCGACGAGGACGACCCCGCCGTCGCGGGCTGAGAGAATGGGGCGCATGACGCCGCAGAGGGAAGACCTGATCGATCACGCCTGCCTCATCGTCGACGGTCCCGATCAGTTCGGAGTGGTGGCGGCGATCGCAGCGCTCATCACGCGCAACGAGGGCAACATCATCTCCCTCGACCAGCACTCCACCGACCCGTCGGGCGGCCGGTTCTTCCAGCGCGTCGTGTTCCACCGGTCGAACTTCGCCGTCGCGAAGGACGAGATCGAGTCCGATCTCGCGGCGACGCTCGCGCCCTACGGCATGAACTGGTCTCTGCGCGATCTCTCCGTCCCGAAGCGGATGGCCATCCTCGCGTCGAAGGACGATCACTGCCTGCTCGACCTGCTCTGGCGGCACCGCCGCGGCGAGCTGCCCGTGAGCATCCCGATGGTGATCGCGAACCACACGACGACCGCCGACGACGTGCGCTCGTTCGGCGTGCCGTTCTTCCACGTGCCTTCGCAGATCGGGCCCGACAAGTCGCAGTCCGAGGCCGAGATCGTGAAGCTCCTCACGGGCAACGTCGACTTCGTCGTGCTCGCGCGCTACATGCAGATCCTGTCCAGCGACTTCCTCACGCAGGTCGGCGTGCCGGTCATCAACATCCACCACTCGTTCCTGCCGGCGTTCATCGGGGCGAACCCGTACCGCAAGGCGAAGGAGCGCGGCGTCAAGCTCATCGGCGCCACGAGCCACTACGTGACCGAGGATCTCGACGAGGGGCCGATCATCGAGCAGGACGTCGTCCGCGTCACGCACGCCGAGACGGCCGACGATCTGCGCCGCCGTGGCGCCGACGTCGAGCGTGCCGTGCTCTCACGGGCCGTGCTGTGGCACGCCGAGGACCGCGTCGTCCGCGACGGCAACCACACGATCGTCTTCTGAGCGGGTCGGCGTCCGCCGTGTCCGGCGCCACCGTCGTCGCCGCCTATGGAGGCCGCGCCGTCGAGTACGCCGCCGCGCTCGGCACGATGGCGTCCGTCCATCCGTCCGACCGGGAGCTCGTGATCGGCTGGGCCCGGGCCCTGACCGGGCGCGTGCTCGATGTCGGCTGCGGTCCCGGACATTGGACGGCGCACCTCGCCGCGACCGGAGCAGACGTCGAGGGAATCGACCCGACGCCCGCGTTCGTCGACCATGCCCGGCGCGCGCATCCGGGTGTCGCATTCCGCGTCGCCGATGCCGAGCACCTCGAGGTGCCGCGCGGCTCGCTCGGCGGCGTGCTGGCGTGGTATTCGCTCATCCACCACCACCCCGACGACATCGACGGCGCACTCGCCTCCCTCGCCGACGCGACCGCGCCCGGCGGCGGACTCCTCGTCGGGTTCTTCGGCGGCGACGCCGTCGGCTCGGCCGAGCCGTTCGACCACGCCGTGGTCACGGCGTATCGCTGGCCCGCCTCCGCACTCGCCGCGCGCATCGCCGCGGCGGGCTACGAGGTGCTCGAGACCCACACGCGCACGAGCCGAGACGACCGGCCGCATGCGGCCATCCTCGCGCGCAGGACCTGACCGGAACCGTCGCACGATCGTCACGACGTCCTCCCGCCGCATCCTGAGAGGATGTCGGCATGGCGCTGCGCGGATCGACGAGGGTCGCGATCAGTCTCGTGCCCCTCGCGGCATGGGTCGTGTTCCTCGGATGGCTTGTCGCGAACGGACCCGTGGCATCCTCCGACTCCGAGGAGTGCTGGACGAGCGTCGCGTCGACCGAAGAAGGCAGCACCCCGATGGAGGTCACCACATGCGAGTGAGACGGACGATCATCGCCGTGGCGGCAGTCTCCACAGCGCTGCTGCTCGGGGCATGTGCGCCGATGCAGTTCCCTGAGGCGACTACGACCACATGCTCGCCTGTGGGAGCGGACGGCAGCGCGGGGATCGGAATCGCCCTTCCCGCTTTCGACGTCGACATCGAGATCACGGATGTCCGGCCATCCGACACGGACGCCATCGAGGTGACCGGATGGCACCGGGCGGCACCGGGCGATGAGATCGGAGGGGCTTATCCGTACGCCGTCCCCGCCGACGCCGAGCACGCGGTGCCGGCGGGAGAGCATCGGTTCGTCAACGTGGGCCTCCGCCTCGTCGACCCGGCCGCGAAGGCCGAGACGGCCGCCATCGACATCGAGTACGTGGCGTCGGGGACGACGTGGACGACCACGCGGCACGACCGCATCATCCTCCTGCCCGCCGGCGAAGCCTGCTCCTGAGCCCCCGCACGGCGCGGCCATCCGTCGGTAGCATCGGACCCATGCGCGCGCTCATCGCAACCGGGACCGGCCGGTACGCCGATCCCTGGCACCCGTACTCGACGACCAGCCCGCTGATCGCGGATCTGCTCCGGGAGGACGGGTACGACGTCGAGATCGACGAGGACGTCGACCACGCGATGGCCTCGCTCGATGGGATCGACCTGCTCGTCGTCAACGCGGGCGACTCCTGGCGGTCGGAGACGACGCGGCCGGTCCCTGTCCTGGCGCTCGACGGGCTCCACGATGCGCTCGCCCGGGGGATCGGCGTGATCGGCGTTCACGCGGCGCTCTCGTCGCTGCGCGACTACCCCGACTGGCCCGTCGCGCTCGGCGGCATGTGGGTTCCGGGGCTGTCGTGGCACCCGCCGCTCGACACGATCTCGGTCGAGGGCGGCAGCCTGCCCGACGGTACGGTGGTGGCCGACTTCACCGTCGACGACGAGCGGTACACGCGCCTGCAGGCCTTCGGCGAGCGCACGGTCGTCGCCCGGCACGAGGCGGACGGCGAGATCGTTCCGACGGCGTGGGTGCGCGAGCACGGTCCGTCGCGCATCGCGCTCGACGCGCTCGGTCACGATGAGCGGTCATGGGCATCGGATGGCCACCGCGCCCTGTTCGCACAGCTCGCCCGCTGGGTCACCGCCGCCCGCTGACAGTCGCGAACGCTTTCGCGTCGAGCGGACATGACAGAGTGTGGGCAACTCCGAGCAGGACAACTGGGCGCGAGCGCTCGACGGCGATCCGTCCGCACTGGGCAGGATCTTCGACGCCCATCACGATCAGCTGTTCCGCGCGGCGTACCGCCTCCTGAGCGATAGGGAGGACGCGGGTGATGCCGTCACCGTCGCCCTATGGGAGCTATGGCGCAAGCGGCACGTGGTCCGTCTCGTCGACGGCTCCCCGTTGCCCTGGCTGCTCACGACCGTCCAGCACTCGGCACGGAATATCGAGCGGAGCAGACGCCGCTACCGTGCCCTGCTCCGACGGCTCCCCGTCGAGGAGAGCGTCGGCCCCTCCCCGCTCCCCGATGAGTCCGGCGTCATCGACGCGATGACTCGACTCCCCGACGGGGAGCGTGCCGTCATGCAGCTTTCGGTGATCGACGGGCACTCGACGAGCGAGGTGTCCGACATGCTGGCGATCCCGGTGGGCACTGTGCGGTCTCGTCTGTTCCGAGCGAAGGCGCGGCTGCGGGCCGTATACGAAAGTGAGGCGCGTGATGGATGAGCCCGTGTCGATGTCAGTGACCGAACGGGCGGCGGTGCGAGCCAGGGTGCTACGGGGGACCGCCATCCTCGATCACGCAGCCCGGACGCGCCGTCGTCTCGTCACCGCGTCGGCGACCGTCGTCGTCGCCGGGATTGTCTGCCTGACCGCGTTGCTCGGGACCACGGCCACGTCGAATGAGGCCGCCGATGAGAACGGTCCGCACGCGGTTCAGCGCGCGGGCCACTCGGTGCTGTGGGCGGCTCCCCGGGCGGCCACTGCAGACACGTTCCACGGCTCGGCCGTCGTGTCGGGGACCCTGACGCGGACGGCATCGGGATGTCTCGGACTGGAGAATGCGGGCGAGGTCGAGGTGCTCCGGTTCCCGTACGGCAGCGTGCTCGCCGACGACGGGGAGTCGGTCGAGATCCCGGGGCACGGAGTCTTCTCCCTCGGCGACACGGTGCACGGAGGCGGCGTACATCTCGCGGACGAGGGTGCGGATGCTCTCGACGCTCCCGCCGAATGCACGGGGTACCGCGTGGCCTCGCTCAACGACGCGGGTACGGGATAGACGCGCTCCTCTTCACTCCCCCGCGAGGCCCTCCAGCGCGAGGCCCTCCAGCGCGAGCGCCGCGGCGCGGAGGTCGGCGAGCAGCCGGTCGCGCTGGGCGCCGTCGCACCACGCGGCCTCGAATCCGGTCCGGGCGATGCCGACGGCATCCGCGAAGCCGAACCCCATCGCCGGGAGCGCCTCCGCGTACTCCCGGCCGATGTCGGTCCGGAAGAACACCGCGTCGTCCGTGGCGAGCGCGACGGGGAGCCCCGCCCTGACCATCCGCGCGATCCGGTGACCCGGCTCGAACTCCCACCCCGACAGCATCCGCGTCGAGACGGGGGTGCACACGAACGGCACCCCGCTCTCCGCCGCGGTCGCGAGCGCCGCGGGATCGTCGACGACCCGGTAGCCGTGGTCGACGCGATCCACGCCCAGCTCCGCGATCGCATCGACGACGTTCCGCGGCGAGGCCGCCGTCGTCTCGCCCACGTGCGCGGTGCGGCGCAGCCCGTGGCGCGCCGCGAGCGCGTACGCCTCTCGGAACCGCAGCGGATCCTCCGTGCCCTCGGGGGTGAGGTCATCCATCCCGATGCCGACGACCACGTCGCGCGGATGGCCGGCGACCGTCTCGACGAGGTCGACGGCCGCCTCCGCGGGCAGCGCCCTGTTGACCGCGGCGACGATGCGGAACCCGACACCGAAGTCGCGCTCTGCCTGCACGAGGCCATCCGTCATCGCGTCGACGAGACTCGTGTACCCGATGCCGACGCCGCGGAAGTTGTCGGGGTTGACGAAGTACTCGCGATACCGCAGGTTGCCCGCGCGCACCGCGTCCTCGACGCCCTCGTACGCGACGCGGGCGATCTCGTCTCCCGTCGTGAGCACGGCGTGCGCCGCGTTGAACACGTCGAGGAAGTCGGGGAGTCCCTCGTAGGCGAACAGCGCGTCGAGGTCGTCGGTGCGCAGCCCCACCCCGTGCCGTCGCGCGAGCTCGACGAGCGTCGACGCCCGCATGGTCGAGACGAAGTGGCAGTGCAGCTCGGCCTTCGGGAGGAGGCGGAGCGCGTCGTGCAGGGTCATGCCGCGACCCTACGGAGCCCGCGTTAAGACCTCGTTTCGTGCGGCGAGTCGGCTCGTCGCACGCCCGGCGCGCGCCGCAGACTGGGCTCCCGTGACCGATCTCTCCCCCGACGACCTCGCGCATCTGCGCGCCTCCATCGCCCTCGCGTCGCGCACGCGCGAGGAGGGCGCCCATCCGTTCGCGGCCCTCGTCGTCGACGCGTCGGGAGACGTCGTCGCGGCGTTCGGCAACAACTCGCTGCCGCCCGACGGCGACCCCACCCAGCACGCCGAGCTGCGTGCGGTCGCCGCCGCCGCCCGCGCGCTCGGACCCGACGGGATGGCCGGCTCCACCCTCTTCACGAGCGCCGAGCCGTGCGCCATGTGCGCGGGCGCGGCGTACTGGACGGGCATCGACCGCGTCGTCTACGCCCTCTCGGAGCACCGGCTGCTGGAGCTGACGGGCGACCATCCCGAGAACCCCACGTTCTCGCTGCCGTGCCGCGAGGTGTTCGCGCGCGGCCAGCGCGCGATCGAGGTCGTCGGCCCCCTTCTCGAGGACGAGGCAGCCGCGCCCCACATCGGCTTCTGGACCTGAGAGACGCCCATAGCCGTCGCCGGTAGCGTGTCGGCATGACGTCGCCGTACGCCGACCGCCCCTGGCTCGCCGCCTACCCCGACGGGGTTCCCGCCGACATCGACGAGGTCGACGAGACGCTCGTCGACATGCTCGATGCGAGCGTGCGCCGCTTCGGACGCCGCCCTGCGCTCGAGTTCTTCGGCGCGACGACGACCTACCGCGAGCTCGGCGAGCAGGTCGCCCGCGCCGCGAACGGTCTCCGCCGGATGGGCGTGCGCAGCGGCGACCGCGTCGCGCTGGTGCTGCCGAACTGCCCACAGCACGTCGTGGCGTTCTACGCGGCGCTCCGTCTCGGTGCGATCGTCGTGGAGCACAACCCGCTCTACACGCCGCGCGAGCTGCGCCACCAGTTCGAGGACCACGGTGCGCAGTTCGCCGTCGTGTGGGACGCCGTCCACGACACGGTGGCGGGGCTCCCTTCCGACGTCCGCCCCGAGGGCATCGTGAGCGTAGACCTCACGCGCGCCATGCCCTTCGCTCAGCGGATGGCCCTGCGCCTGCCGATCGCGAAGGCCCGCGACGCGCGCGCCAAGCTCACGCGTCGGCCATCCGCCCGCCGGGTGACGACGTTCGAGAAGCTCTGCGGCACGCGCCCGCTCAGCAGGCGCACCGCACGGCCGACGCTCGACGACACGGCGCTGCTGCAGTACACGAGCGGCACGACGGGCTCTCCGAAGGGCGCGATGCTCACGCATCGCAACCTGCGGGCCAACGCCATGCAGGGCCGCGCCTGGGTCGCGGGGCTGCGCGAGGGCGACGAGGTCTTCTACGGGGTGCTGCCGCTGTTCCACGCCTACGGTCTGACGCTGTGCCTCACGACGGCGCTCAGCATCGGCGCCCAGGTCGTGCTCTTCCCGACGTTCGACGTCACGCTCGTGACGAAGGCCGCGAAGCGCACACCGCCCACCTTCCTGCCCGCGGTGCCACCGATCTACGACCAGCTCGCACGCGCCGCCAAGCAGGGCTCGATCGATCTCGGCACGGTGCGATTCGCCATCTCGGGCGCCATGAGCCTGCCCGTCCCCACCGTCACGCGCTGGGAGGAGGCGAGCGGGGGCCTCCTCGTCGAGGGCTACGGGATGACCGAGGCGTCGCCGATCGCCCTCGGCAACCCGATGGGCCCGACGCGCCGCCCCGGGACGGTCGGCGTGCCGTTCCCGAGCACGGCCATCCGCGTCGTCGACCCGGATGACCCGACCTCGGATCTCGGCGCCGGCGAATCGGGCGAACTCCTCGTCCGCGGACCGCAGGTGTTCTCCGGCTACTGGAACCGGCCGCAGGAGACGGCGGACACGCTGCTCCCCGGGGGATGGCTCCGCACCGGCGACATCGCGACGGTGTCGCCCGACGGATTCGTCACGATCGTCGACCGGCTGAAGGAGCTCATCATCACGGGCGGCTTCAACGTGTCGCCGACCGAGGTCGAGGAGGTGCTCGTCACGCACCCCGACGTCGACCAGGCCGCCGTGGTGGCGCTGCCACGCGGCCAGGGAGGCGAGCAGGTGGCCGCGGCCGTCGTGCTGAGAGAAGGGGCCGCGGTCTCGCCCGACGCCCTCCGCGACTACTGCGGCGCGCACCTCGCGTCGTACAAGGTTCCGCGCCGCATCGTCGTCGTGGACGAGCTGCCGCGCTCGCTCGTCGGCAAGGTGCTGCGCCGCGAGGTGAGAGAGCGGCTCATCGGGGGCTGAGACGGGCCACCGCGCGGCTTCGCCAGTGCGGATGTCGGTGCCCCGACCGTTCACCGGTGCGGATGTCGGCGCCCGGGGGCCAAAAGGCCTACATCCGCACTGGCGAAGGCGAGGCACACGCCTCAGCGCACGGCGCACACGCCTCAGCACGGCGCACACCCCTCAGCGCGCGGCGCTCACGTCACCGGGGGCTTCGCCCCCGCGCCGTCGGTGAAGCGGTCCTCGTCGGGGATGCGGTCGCCGCCGGGAGCGGCCGAGCCGCCGAGATCGGGATCGGTGTCCGGCGCGATCTGCTGGATGGGGATCTGCTCGGTCTTCGCGTAGAGCTCCGTGAACTCCTCGTCGACGACCGGCTCGACCCACGCCAGGTCGTCGGACGAGTGGTCGTAGGGCGCCGGCACGAGCGCGAAGTCGTCGCCGTACTCCTCGAGTCCGGTGCGCACGCTGTGCCGCACGGCGCGCTCGGCATACTCGTCGCGGAGGATGAGCGGATCGCGTCGCAGATCCTTCATGAACGACACCATCATGAGCGCCATGATGACGGCGAACGGCAGCGCGGCGATGATCGTGACGTTCTGCAACGCCGTGAGACCGCTGCCCTCGTCGCCGCCCGCGACGAGCAGCACGGCGGCGATCACGCCCACGAGCGTTCCCCACACCACCGTGACCCAGCGCGTCGGCTCCGGGTTGCCGCGCTGCGACAGCGTGCCCATGACGAGCGAGGCCGAGTCGGCACCCGTCACGAAGAAGATCGCCACGAGCACGGCGAGGATGACCGTCGTCACGGCGGGGAGCGGGAGGTTGTCGAGCACGCCGAAGAGCACGCTCTCCGGCGGGTCGACCTCGAGCCCCGCGCCGTTCATCTGCTGGTCGATGGCGGTCGTGCCGAAGATCGCGAACCACAGGAACGAGATGACCGACGGCACGAGCACGACGACCGACACGAACTCGCGGAGCGTGCGGCCGCGCGAGATCTTCGCGATGAACATGCCCACGAAGGGCGACCACGAGATCCACCACGCCCAGTAGAAGATCGTCCAGCTCGACAGGAACGCCTGCACGTCGGGGCCCTGTGATCCCGAGCGCGCGGCCATCGTGAGGAACTCCGACAGGAACTGCGCCGCGACCGACGGCACGACGTTGACGATGAGCATCGTCGGCCCGACGAAGAAGACGAAGAAGGCGAGGAGCAGGGCGACGACGGCGTTGATGTTCGACAGAGCCCGGATGCCCCGCGAGACCCCCGACACGGCCGACGCGATGAACGCGGCCGTCAGCACGGCGATGACGCCGATGAGAAGGCCGTTGCCGACGCTTCCGAGGCCCGTGATGATCTCGACGCCGTGCCCGATCTGCAGGGCGCCGAGGCCGAGCGACGCCGCCGTGCCGAACAGCGTGACGATGATGGCGAAGATGTCGATCGTGCGCCCGATCGCCCCCTGCGTGCGCTTCTCGCCGAGGAGCGGCGCGAAGATCGAGGAGATGAGCGGCGTGCGTCCGCGCCGGTACGCGCCGTAGGCGATGGCGCCGCCCACGAGCGCGTAGAACGCCCACGCCTGCGGGCCCCAGTGGTAGAGCACCTGGGTGAGCGCCGTGTGCATGGCCTCGACGGTGTCGGCCTCGACCGTGTTCGGCGGCGGCGACTCGAAGAACGTGAGCGGCTCGGCCGCGCCCCAGAAGACGAGGCCGATGCCCATTCCTGCCGCGAACAGCATGGAGATCCAGCTGAACACCGAGAACTCGGGCGTCTCGTCGTCGCGGCCGAGGCGGATGCGCCCGAACCGGCTGAACCCGACGTAGAGCATGAAACCCAGCACGACCGTCGCGATGACGGTGAAGAAGACCCCGAGGTACTCGATCACCCACGCCAGCACGTCTCCCGCGGTGCCCGCGAGGTTGTCGCCCGCGAACACGCCCCAGGCGATGAACGCGACGACGAACACGGCGGCCACGCCGAAGACGAGCCGGTCGGTGCGGAAATCACGCCCCGTCTGCTCGACGCCGATGCCCGGGATGAGCGCGGGATGCACGCCATGCGGGGCGGGGTCGGCGATGTCACGGACGATTCTCTTCGCCGCGTCGGCGGCCCCCGATGGCTTCGAGGGCTCGCTCTGCCTGCGGCGGTCCTTCTCAGTTCCGCTCATTCGTGCCATCCTGCGCCGATTCGCATGGCCCGTCAAACCTCGCAAGCGACTTGACGGGCCGCGCGGGATGTGTCAGGCGACGGCGTCGCGCAGCGCGGCGGCGTCGCCCTGGCGACCCAGTCCGTCGAGCAAATCGGCGAGCTCGAGCGTGATCCCGGTGTGCGGAGAGGTCCCGACGGGCACCCGGTCGCGGGCGCTCTGGAGGATGGCGACGGCCTCCTCCGCGCGCCCCGCGGCGGCGAGGCCCCTGGCCGCGTAGACCTCGCCGCTCACCGCCGTCATGACGTCGCCCTCCGCGGCGAGCGCGTCGGCCGCGCCGAGCAGCGTTCCCACGCCCTCGTCGATCCGGCCGAGGTCGACGAGGAAGCGGCCCTTCGTGTCGAGCACGTTCGCCGCGTACCACGTCGCCTCCTGCGCGGTCGCGAGCTCGCGCGCCCGGTCGAGGTCGGCCATCCCCGCGTCGTCCCCGCCCATGAGCCGCGCCCGCCCGATGCCGTGGAGCAGCACCGGCACGGACGCGTAGCCGTCCGCGCGCCCGGCGTGGTCGAGCGCGCGCTGCAGCACCTCGAGCGCGTCGGAGTCGCCGAACTGCAGCAGCAGCTCGCCGAGCTGCGAGCCGGCGTCGGCCGCGAGTGCGAACGCCTCCCCCTGTTCCGCGAGCTCCACGGCCTCGCTCCATGCCCGGTAGGCCATGCCCGCCTCGTCGGCCGCCCTGGCGGCGTGGCCGAGGTGCAGCGCCGTCTCGGCGAGCGAGGACGGCGCCGTGCCCGCGGCCTTCTCGTCGAGGTAGACCGTCTCGAAGTTCTCCAGCGCGGCCGTCGCATGGCCGGCATCGAGCTGCAGGCGCGCGAGCGAGAACCGCAGCCCGACCGTGGGCTGCTCGGCGCGCTCGGCGTGCCGCAGCGCGAACTCGAGGCGGGCCGCCGCCTCGTCGTGCCGCCCGAGGTCGGCGAGGATCATGGCGGTGAGCTGCGCCGACTGCGCGATGACGAGCGAGACGTCGATCGCGACCGACTCGGCGAGCAGGCGCTCGGCGACGGCGAGCGCCTCGTCGAACGCCTCGGCCTGCGCGAGGAGCTGCGCGCGCAGGCGCAGCTCGGTGAACAGCGGCCATCCGGCGTTGCGCGGGTCGTCGGTCGCGACGGCGGCGAGCTCCGCCGCTTCCTCGAGGCGGCCGACGCGGGCGAGTGCCTGCAGCCGCAGCGCCGTGAGCGAGAAGCGCAGCAGCTGCGGGTCGTCGTCCGGCAGAATGGCCGACGCCTCGTCGAGGAGCGGCATCGCGTCGTCCGGCCGGTCGGCGTCGAGGTGCAGCGCCGCGATCGTCACGAGCAGATCGGCGACGACGCCCGGCTCGGCGCCGGCGACGCGAGCCGCCTCGAGCGCCTCGGAGAGGGCGGGGATGTCGTCGGACGAGCCGTGGCCGAGGAGCGCGAGGCCCACGCGCTCCTCGAGGCCGGCCTGCGCGTGCGCGCCGACCCGGCGGAGCGCCTCGATGCGGGCGGCGGCGTGGACGCCGGCCTCCGCAGGGTCGCCGTTCTGCAGGCTCAGCCAGACGAGGGTCTTGTGCAGCTCGGGGTCGACGGCGGCATCCGAGAGCGCGAGCCCGCGGGCGACGGCGTCGCGCACGCCCTCCGCGTCGGCCGCGAACAGCCGCATGCGGGCGCGCGCGACCCAGCCGAGGGCGTCAGCGGGCTCGGCGGGGGCGGCGACGGCCGGAGCGAAGGTCTCGCCTCCGAACGGCACGTCGTACCGCACCGACGCGAGGGCGCGCCGCGCGGCGAGCCGCCGCGCGAACCAGCCGTTGCCGTTGCGCGCGTCGAACCGGCGGGCGATCTCCTCGGCCGCCGCCCAGGCGGCGTCGCGCAGCTGCGTCGCGGTGCGCGGGGAGTCGGCGGCTCCCAGGAGCGGCTCGAGCGTGGGATGGTCGGAGCCGCGCACGGGCGTCCCGCCCTCCCCCGCCTCGACGACGGCGTCGAGCAGCACGCCCACCGCCGCGAGCCCGGAGAAGTGGCTGGCCTCGTGGTACGGGTCGTGCGCGAGCTGGGGGATGTGCCGTTCGAGCAGCTGCAGTCCGCGCGCGAGGTTGCCGGTGACGGCGCAGAAGACGAGGTGGTTCTCGATGATGGGGAAGCCGTCGGGGTTGGTGCGCGCGAAGCGGTAGCTGCGCGCGTGCGCGGCGAGCGCGTCGTCGAACCGGCCAGCGCGCAGCAGGGGGAGCAGGATCTCCGACTCCGCGGCCTCCGGCTCCTCGCCGCACGACAGGTTCTGCTCGAGGATCTCCTCCCACAGCCGGATGGCCTCGGCGTCGTCCCCCTGCAGCTGCGCGAAGCTCGCGTCGCTCGAGCGCACGCACGCCTCGCAGTGGGAGTACTCGTCGCGCTCGAGCGTGTCGCGCTCTGCGACGAAGCGGCCGGCGGCCTCCACGTCTCCGAGGAGCAGGGCGACGTCGTGCTTCGACTGCAGCACGCCCGTCTGCCCGACGCCCGACTCGCGGTAGCGCCGCTCCATGTCGTCGTGGATGGCCGCGACCCGCTCCCTCGGGAAGCGGCTGTTGCTCGCGAGACGCGAGGCCATCCACTTGTACTGGAAGAGGAGGTCGACGTGCACGCCGGGGTCGACGGGGAAGCGCACGGGGTCGGCGTCGTGCTTGCCGACGCACCATCCGAACGAGGCGAGCATGGCGTCGGTGTCTCCGGCCATGTGGGCCGACGGCGTGAGCAGCATGCGGGCCCGGTAGGCGAGCTCCTCCTCGCCCGCCTCGTCGGCGAGGCGCACGGCCTCGTCGAGGAGCGCGCGCTCCTCGGGGCCGACGGGCAGCCCCTCCGCCTCGTCGAGCAGCTGCTCGATCCTCCGCCCCTTCCGGCTCGCGAACTGGCTCACCGCTCCTCCTCCGTGATCCCGACGCTCAGCGTCACCATGTCTGTCATGGCGGATGTCAGCATCCGCCGGTCGGCCGCCGCCAGCGGGCGATGCGAGGCGAGCAGGGCCTGCACGTACAGCAGCTTCGCCGTGCGGTCGAAGACGAGGTCGTCCGCGAGACCCGCGAGCCGCTGGACGAGCGGGCTCGCCCAGTTCACGCACAGCCGCACGGATGCGGCCTCCCGCCCCTCGTCGCGACGACGCGCCTCGATGAGCGCGCTCACGTCGCCCAGCACGTCGCCCCAGATGCCCTCGGACGCCTGCTCTCGCGCGACGTCGCGCTCGATGCGGCGCACGACCTCGGGGTCGACGACGCAGAGCGCCGGGAGCTCGGCGGGAGAGAACCCCCTCGCCGACACGGTGCAGCCGACCTCGGCGAGAGCCGCGGTCGCGCGCTCCTCGAGAGCCACGGCCCGCGCCCTGTCGGCGAGCGGAGGCGGCGTCAGCTCGTCGAGGAGCTCCGACACCGTCACGCGCGCGACGGGGACGTCGAGCAGATCGGGCAGGCGCCGCAGGAGCGCAGCGTCGTACGAGTACCCGGCGTTCACGACGGGGGCGTCTGCCGGCACGACCGCGGCGATCTGGCGGAACTCGTCGACGGTCTCGGCGTAGCGCACGGCGTCGTAGCGGCGCGTCAGCTCGGAGACGCGCAGGTCGCCCGCCGACGTCTCGACCGTCAGCCAGGGGATCACGATGCGGGCGAGCTCGTCGTCGTGCACGGCCATCGCCTTGAGGGCGAGCTGGTGCACCGAGAGGAACTCCTGGAACCGCCACGGGCGCGTGGTCGCCTGCGTGAGGATCCACGAGCGGATGGCCGCGCCGAGCTGCTCGCGAGTGTGCTCGAGCGCGGAGTCCTCGACGAACCCCTCGCGCGATGCGGTGGGCGACAGGCCCGTCGTGTCGATGACGCAGCGCACGAAGAACGCCCAGTCCGGGAGCATCCCATCGAGGTGCTCCCCGACGAGCATGCGCCCGAGATGCACCGTGCTCGCCTGCCGGGCGCCGGGCGGGGGCGCGAACGGGAGCACGAAGGCCACGCCCTCCGTGCCCGTGCCGGGGACCGACAGCGGGATGACGTCGAGGGGCCGCCGGCCGAGCAGCCCCGTGCCGAGCGCGACGACGGAGTCGGAGGGGTCGGCGGCGTCGACGCCGAGGAAGGCGGGCGCCTCGGTCAGGGTGTCGCGCGTGCCGTCGGCGTTCACGACGGCGACCGCGACCGGCAGGTAGCGCCCGAAGCGCGTCGCGAGGGCGCGGACGCGGTCGGCCGAGAGCAGGGCGGCGTCGTCGGGGCGCGGCTCCAGCGCGATCTCCGTGCCCACGGCCATCCGGTTCGTCTCGTCGGCGTCGAGCTCGCGGATCGCGAACGACCCCGACGCGTCGCCGACCCATTCGATGGCGGGCGCGGCCGTCGCCGAGCGGCTGCGCACGACGATGCGGTCGGACACCATGAAGCAGCTGAGCAGTCCGATGCCGAACTGGCCCAGGTAGTCGGAGCGCCGCGTCTGCAGGAGGTCGTCGCGCTTCGACGAGCGCCCCACGGTGGAGAGCAGCTCGGCCGCCTGCACGGCCGTGAGGCCGATGCCGTCGTCGCGGAAGCGGAAGGGGCGGCCGGGCGCCGCCGGCTCGATCTCGAGGAGCCCCGCCGGCGCCAAGGGATCGGCCGCCCGGCGGGCGCGGATGGCGTCGCGTCCGTTCTGCAGCAGCTCGCGCAGGAACACCTGCGGGCTGGAGTAGATGTGGCGGCTGAGCAGGTCGACGACGCCCCGCAGATCCACCTGGAACGGCCGCACGTCGGGGATGTCCGATTCGAACCTCACCCGTCCAGCCTACGGATCCCCGCTCACCAGATCGTGACGCGCTCCTCCTCCGGCAGCCACAGGCGGTCTCCCGGCTGCACGCCGAACGCGGTGTAGAACGCGTCGACGTTGCGGACGATCTGGTTGCAGCGGAACTCGTTCGGCGAGTGCGGGTCGATCGTGAGCAGGCGGATGGTCTCGGCCTCGCGCGACTTCTGCTGCCACACCTGGCCCCACGAGAGCAGCAGGCGCTGCACGCCCGTGAGGCCGTCGACGACGGGCGCCTCCGCGCCGCCCAGCGACAGCTCGTACGCCTTCAGCGCGATGCCGAGGCCGCCGAGGTCGCCGATGTTCTCGCCGATCGTGAGGGCCCCGTTGACGGTGTGCGATCCGTCGAGCCCCTCGGGGACGAGCGCGTCGTACTGCGCGATGAGCGACGCCGTGCGCTGCTCGAACGCGGCCCGGTCGTCCTCCGTCCACCAGTCGTTGAGGGCGCCCGTGCCGTCGTAGCGGCTGCCCTGGTCGTCGAAGCCATGGCCGATCTCGTGGCCGATGACGGCCCCGATGCCGCCGTAGTTGGCTGCGGGGTCGCGGTCGGCGTCGAAGAACGGGTACTGCAGGATGGCCGCAGGGAACACGATCTCGTTCATGAGCGGGTTGTAGTACGCGTTGACCGTCATGGGCGACATGAACCACTCGTCGCGGTCGATCGGCTTCCCCACCTTGCCGAGCTGGCGGTCGTGCTCGGCGATGCTGGTGCGGCGCACGTTGCCGACGAGGTCGGCCGCGTCGATCTCGATGGCGGAGTAGTCCTTCCACGTGACCGGGTATCCGATCTTGGGCGTGAAGGCGTCGAGCTTCGCGAGCGCCTTCTCGCGCGTCTCGGCGCTCATCCACGGCAGCGACGAGATGCTCTGCCGGTACGCCTCGACGAGGTTCGCGACGAGCTCGTCCATCGCGGTCTTCGCCGCCGGCGGGAAGTGGCGCTCGACGTAGACGCGTCCGATGGCGTCGCCGAGCGCCCCCTCGGCGAGCGAGACGCCGCGCTTCCAGCGGTCGCGGATGGTCGGAACACCCGTCAACTCGGTGCCGTAGAACGCGAAGTTCTCGTCGACGAAGGCGTCGGACAGGTAGGGGGCGAGCGCGTGCACGACCTGGAAGCGCAGCCAGGCGCGCCAGTCGTCGATCCGCTCGGCGGCGAGCAGCGAGCCGAGGCCCTCCAGGGCGGACGGCTGGTAGACGACGGCCTCGGCGAACGTCTCGGGCCGGCCGGGGGCGACGGCGTCGCGCCAGGGCGCGAGGTCGACGCCGGCGAGGGCGACGATCTCGTCCCACGTCTTGAGGTTGTAGGTCGCGACGGCGTCGCGGCTGCGCACGTTGTCCCAGTGGTGCGCGGCGATGTCGCGCTGCAGCGCGTACACCCGCTCGGCCTGGTCGGCGGGGTCCGCGACGCCCGCGAGGTCGAGGAGGCGCTCGATGTGGCCGCGGAACGCCGCGCGCGTCGCCTCGAAGTTCTCGAGGCGGAAGTAGCTCTCGTCGGGCAGGGAGATGCCCGACTGGACGAGGAAGGGGACGTAGCGGGCGGGGTCGCCCGGGTCGGGCTCGACGAAGACGCCGATGGGCGACCCCAGCCCCTCGCGGTCGAACTCGCCCGCTGTGCGAAGCAGCGACGGCACGTCGGAGACCGCGTCGACGCGGGCGAGCAGCGGGGCGAGCGGCGCCGCGCCGAGCGCGTCGATGCGCGCCGTGTCCATGAAGCTCGCGAAGACGTCGCCGACCTTGCGCGTCTCGGTTCCCGGCTCGGCGGCCTGGGATTCCTCGACGATGACGCGGACGTCCTTCTCCGCCTGCTCGGCGAGCTGGTGGAACGAGCCCCAGCGCGCCTTGTCGCCGGGGATCTCGGTCCTGTCGATCCATGCTCCGTTGACATGGCGGTAGAGGTCGTCCTGCGGACGGATCCCCTCGCTCAGCTCGTCGATCGCGATTCCGGAGGTCAGGGGCTCAGCCGTCATGGTGACCATCGTAGGGTCGGGTGCCGACCCCGGCGCCGGATCCGGGCGTCAGTCGGAGGGGAACGTCGTCTCGTAGATGCTCGGGTCGATCGTGCCGAGGTACGCGAGCGAGCCGAAGAAGAAGATCGCCCCGAGGATGCCGCCGATGATCGTCAGGCCCAGCAGGATGTAGCCCGCGACGACGGCCGTGAGGGCGATGCCGCGCCCGCCCTCGCCCGTCCTCTTGATCTGCGACAGGGCGATGTGGCCGAGGATGATGCCGAGGAGCGACACGAACCACACGACGATGATCGAGACGATCGCCATCGTGTTGGTCTGCGCGGGCGCCGGCGAGCCGTAGCCCGCGGCAGGATAGGCGGGCGGCTCGCCCGGAGTGCCGTACGAGGAGGGGCTCCCGTATCCGGAGGGCTGCTGCGGGTCGGGGCCAGGCGGGTAGTTCGGCGTGGACATGGCTTCCTCTCGACGGATGCGGCTGCCCGGCAGGGCCCTCCCGCGCAGTCACCGGCGATGGTACAGACGGCGGCGCGCCCAGTCCAGCCGCAGGCGAACCGCAGTCCAGCCGCCTGCTCGCGCCGCCGTCGGCGGCCCGCTCTAGGCTCGGAGGGTGACCGACCGCCGCACGCTCAACCGCGACATCCTGCGGCTCGCGCTGCCGGCCCTCGGCGCCCTCGTGGCGGAGCCGCTATTCCTCGCGGTCGACGCGGCGATGATCGGCCACCTCGGCGTGTCCGAGCTCGCGGGCCTCGGCATCGCCTCGGCCGTGCTGACGACGATCGTCGGCCTGATGGTGTTCCTCGCGTACTCGACGACGCCGGCCGTCGCCCGCCGGTTCGGAGCGGGAGACGTGCAGGGCGGCGTCTCGGTCGGCATCGACGGCATGTGGCTCGCGCTCGCCATCGGGGCGGTGCTCGCCGTGGCGGGGTCGTTCGCGACGCCCGCCGTGGTGGGCGCGTTCTCGCCCGCGCCCGACGTGGCCGCGGCGGCCGAGGCGTACCTCGGCATCTCGATGTGGGGCCTGCCGGCGATGCTCATCGTGTTCGCGGCGACGGGCCTCCTGCGGGGCCTCCAGAACACGGTCGTCCCGCTGTGGATCGCGGGGGCCGGCTTCACGGTGAACGCCCTCGTGAACTGGCTCTTCATCTACGGGTTCGGATGGGGCGTCGCGGGGTCGGCGGCGGGCACCGTGCTCGTGCAGTGGGGGATGGTCGCGGCCTACGTCGTCGTCGTGGGGCGTCTCGCGCGCCTCCACCGGGCATCCGTGCGTCCGCAGCGCGAGGGCGTGCGCGGCTCCGCCCGATCGGGCGGGTGGATGTTCCTGCGCACCGTGAGCCTGCGCATCGCGACGCTCGCGACGGTGGCGGTGGCGACGGCCCTCGGCACCGAGGAGCTCGCGGGCTGGCAGGTCGTCTTCACGATCTTCTCGACGACGGCGTTCGCGCTCGACGCCCTCGCGATCGCGGCGCAGGCGCTCGTCGGCAAGGCGCTCGGCGAGCGCGACCCGCATCAGGTGCGTGCCGTGCTCGGCCGCACGGTGTCATGGGGTGTCTGGGCGGGCGTGGCCTTCGGCGTCGTCATCGCCGCGTTGTCGGGCGTCATCGGCCTCGTGTTCACGGGCGACCCCGCGGTCGCCGCGTTCATCCAGCCGGCGCTCCTCGTGCTCGCTCTCTCGCAGCCCGTCGCCGCCTTCGTCTTCGTGCTCGACGGCGTGCTCATGGGCGCGGACGACGCCCGCTATCTCGCCGCCGCCGGCGGCGTGAATCTCGTGCCCTACCTGCCGGCGCTCGCCCTGCTGGCGTGGCTCGCGCCATCCGGGCCTGCCGCGCTCGCGTGGCTCGCCGCCGCCTACTACGGCGTGTACCTGCTCGTGCGCGGCGTCACGCTCGGCGCCCGCATCCGCGGGACCGCCTGGATGCACCACGACGCCTGAGGCGACGCCCAGAGGCGCTACCGGCCGGCGGCCTCGAGCTCCGCGATGATGATCTTCTTCTGCCGCATCATGACCTGGATCACGGCGGGCCCGCTCAGGAGCTCCGCCATGCGGCGCGGCACGATCTGCCAGCTGAGTCCGAACCGGTCCTTGCACCAGCCGCACTGCTCCGCCTCCGGCACGTGCGAGAGCGCCGCCCAGTAGCGATCGATCTCGTCCTGGTCGCCGCACGTGACGACGAACGAGATCGCCTCGGTGAACCGGAACAGCGGGCCGCCGTCGAGGCAGACGAAGTCGACGCCGTCGAGGGTGAACGACCCGTTCAGCACCTTGCCGCGCATCCCGGCGAAATGCGGGTCGATGGCCTCGTCGGGGTACTCCTCGATCGATCTGATGGCGGAGTCCGGGAAGACGCCGACGTAGTACTCCATCGCCTCGCGCGCATCGCCGTCGAACCACAGGCAGGGCTGGATGGGTGCGAGATGGGCCATGACTCCTCCTCGAATCGTCCCCCGCGGTCAGGCTACGCCGAGGGCGCCCAGCGGCGCACCCACTCGTACATGACGACGGCGCCCGCGGCCGAGGCGTTGATCGAGCGCGTCGACCCGTACTGCGTGATCTCGATGTGCGCCGAGGCAGCGGCGAGGGCCTCGGCGCTGAGCCCCGGGCCCTCCTGGCCGAAGAGCAGGATGCAGCGCTCCGGCAGCTCGGCCCTGTCGACGGGCACGGCGTCGCCGACGTTGTCGACGGCGACGATCGGCAGGCCTTCCCCCGCCGCCCAGGCTGCGAACGACGCCACGTCGGGGTGGTGCACGACGTGCTGGTAGCGGTCGGTCACCATGGCGCCGCGCTTGTTCCAGCGCCGCCGCCCGATGATGTGCACGGTGTCGGCGAGGAAGGCGTTGGCGCTGCGCACGATCGAGCCGATGTTCATGTCGTGCTGCCAGTTCTCGATCGCCACATGGAACGCGTGCCGCCGCGCGTCCAGGTCCGCGACGATCGCCTCCATCCGCCAGTAGCGATACCGGTCGACGACGTTGCGGGAGTCGCCGTGCGCGAGCAGCTCGGGGTCGTACTCGTCGCCGTCCGGCCATTCGCCCGGCCACGGCCCGACGCCGTGCGTCGACAGCTCGCGGCTGGGCTCGGGCTGCGGGTCGGTCACCCGTCGAGGGTAGCCGGAGTCATCGCACCTAGCGGCGTGCGTTGACGAACAACAACGCAATCTCGTTTAATGGACACTGCGTTCGTTGTACGATAAGAATGAGGGATCACGTCGTTCCAAGGGAGGAACCATGACCACTGCCGCCCCGCGGGCCTCCACCGAGGAGCTCGCCGCCATCGCTCGACAGGCGCGTTGGAAGATCATCGAGACGGTCGCCTCGAGCCGAGCGGGCCACATCGGCGGGCCGCTCTCGGCGACCGACCTCCTCGTCGCGCTCTATTTCGCCCAGCTCGACGTCGACCCCTCCGATCCCCGCGCGGCGGGCCGCGACCGCTTCATCCTGTCGAAGGGCCACTCGGCGATCGGTCTCTACGCGGTGCTCGCACTGCGAGGCTTCTTCCCCGTGGATGAGCTGGCCACGTTCGACCACGGCGACTCGCGACTCCAGGGCCACCCCGACATGCTCCTCACTCCCGGCGTGGACGCGTCGACGGGCTCGCTGGGGCAGGGGCTCTCGGCGGGCGCCGGCATGGCTCTCGGGGCCAAGAGGCTCGGGCACGGCTTCCACACCTGGGTCATGGTCGGCGACGGCGAGCTCGAGGAGGGGATGATCTGGGAGACGGTGCTGTCGGCGCCTCGGTTCGGCCTGGACAACCTCACGCTCATCATCGATCTCAACGGACTCCAGCAGTACGGATGGCCGGCAGAGGACTCGGATCGCTTCGACCGCAGCGAGCCTGTCGGACACGTGGATCTGGAACGCGTCTTCACGGGCTTCGGCTGGAACGCCCTCACGATCGACGGCCACGACTTCGACGAGATCCTCGGCGCCTTCGACCGGGTGGTCTCCTCCAGGGAGCGGGCGGGACGGCCGACGGTCATCATCGCCCGCACGGCGAAGGGACGCGGCGTCTCGTTCACGGAGGGCACCTACAGATGGCACAACGGCGTGGCCACGGAGGAACAGCTCGAGACAGCCCGCGCGGAGCTGCTCGGAACGACGGGAGCGGGGCGATGAGGGCGCAGCGGGTGGTGTGGGGAGAGACGATCGCGGACCTCGCCGCGGAGGATGCGCGGGTCGTCGTCCTCGACGGGGACCTCGCGACATCCACGCGAGCGGACATCGTCGCGGAGAGGACGCCGGACGCGTTCATCCAGGTCGGCATCGCCGAGCAGAACATGGTCGGGATGGCCTTCGGGCTCTCGACGCTCGGGTACCGGCCCTGGCTCTCGACGTTCGGCGTGTTCCTCACCCATCGCGCCATCGACCAGATCCGCATGCTCGTGTCCCAGACGAAGGCGCCGGTGCGCATCGCGGCCGCCTACAGCGGCCTGCTGAACGGCTCGAGCGGGAAGACACACCAGGACATCGAGGACCTGGCCATCATGCGCGCGATGCCGCACATGACCGTCGTCGCCCCCGCCGACGAGCACGAGGCCGAGGCCGTGTTCCGCTGGGCGGCCGACTTCGACGGGCCGCTCTACGTGCGCGTGGCACGCGACGCCGTCGCCCCCGTCTTCGACGCGGGCGACACGTTCCAGCTCGGGAGGCCGCGTCTCCTGGTCGAGGGCGACGACGTGGTCGTGGTCTCCACGGGCGTGCAGACGTCCCGCACGCGCGACGCCGTCGACCTCCTCGCCGCGAGCGGCGTCCGCGCGCGGCTCATCCACGTGCCGACGATCAAGCCCCTCGATGCGGCCGCCTTGAGCGAGCTCATCGGCGACGCCCCCCTCGTCGTGACGGTGGAGGAGCACAGCCGCATCGGCGGCCTCGGCGGTCTCGTCAGCGAGCTCCTCGCCGAGCAGGGCGCCGCACGGGTCGTGCGCATCGGCCTCGAGGACCGCTGGTCGGAGTCGGCGCCGAACGACTTCCTGCTCGACAAGTACGGTCTCTCACCCGAACGCGTCGCCGAGAGCATCCTGCCGCTCGTCGCCGCGCGGGTCTGAGCGATGACGACGACGATGACGACGTCGGGCCTTCCTGCGGCAGAGCGCAGCGGCTCCCTGCGGGCGAGCGTCGTCACGATGACGCCTTCCCCCGCTGTGGACCGCGTGTACCTCGTCGACACGATGCGCTCCGGTGAGGTCAACCGCGCGTCCCGCGTCCACTCGTTCCTCTCCGGCAAGGGCATCAACGTCGCGAAGAACCTGCGGAACGCAGGGGGGACGGCTGTCGCCGTGACCATGCTGGCCGACGGCGACCGACACCTCGTGGGCGATGACGACCTCTTCCGCGTCGTCCCGGCGCCGACCCCCGCGCGCGTCAACACCGTCGTCGTCTCCTGCGACGGCGCCACGACGAACGTCAACGAGCGCCCCCGCCCGCTCTCCGAAGAAAGCTGGGCGGTCCTCTGCGCGGCGACAGCCGCGGCGATCCGCGAGCGGAGCGCGGACTGGCTCGTCGTCGCGGGGAGCATCCCGTCGGCGATGGGTCGTCCCGGCGCCCTCCGCCCCGCGCAGCTCGCGCGGGACGCGGCGGACAACGGGACGCGCCTGTGCCTCGACTCCGGCGGAGCGGTCCTGCGGGAATGGCTGTCGCAGGGGTTCGTGCCGGACCTCGTGAAGCCCAACCTCGCGGAGCTCGGCGCCGCCGTCGGCCGCGAGCTGCACACCATGGCCGACGCCGTCGCGGCCTCGCGGTCGCTGATCGACCGCGGGACCGGAGCCGTGCTCGCGAGCCTGGGTGGCGACGGCGCCCTGCTCGTGACGCCCGCGCACGAGCTGTGGGCTCGCCCGCCGCGGGTCGACGTCGTCAACACGACGGGTGCCGGCGACGCGGCGCTCGCGGGCTTCGTCGCCGATCTCGTCGGCGGCGGGAGCGACGACCGCCTCGAGGCGTCGCTCCGACGAGCGGTCGCGTGGGGCTCCCATGCGGTGCGCGAGATCGAAGCCGTCCCGCGTTCTCATCCTGACCTGCTCGGAATCGACGTGGACGAGCCTCCGCTCGCGCTGCGCCTCGACATCCGGAGCTGATCCCTTCCACGATCGCCCACGCTGAGGCGTCGTGTCCGGCTCATGAGAAGATCGGGCCATGGCTGCCGATGCGACCGGACTCGAGATGCTCGAGAAGGCGTCCGCCGTCGTGCGCGCGCTCGATCGTGCGGGCGAGCTCACGGCGGCGCAGATCGCCGATGAGACGGGCGAGCCGGTGAGCTCGACGTATCGTCTGCTTGCGAACCTCACCCTCATCGGATGGGTCGACAACGCTCCCCGGCGCGGGCGCTTCCGCCTCGGCGTCGGCCTCGTGCGCATCGCCGGCATGATCGAGGACCGCCTCGACGTGCGCGAGGCCAGCATGCCCGGGCTGAGGGCGCTGCGTGCGAGCCTCGGCCTCACGAGCTACCTGTGCGTCAGACGGGGCGACGTCGCCGTCTGCATCGAGCGACTCGACGGCCGGGACGTGCGCTCGCTCGCCATGCGCGTCGGCGACTTCCTGCCGCTCACGACAGGAGCAGCGCCCCGTGCGCTGCTCGCCTACCTCCCGGAGGGAGAGCGCGAGCTCGTTCTCCAGTCGATCCCCGACCCGCACGCGCGCCGCGCCGCCGCAGCGGATGTCGCGGAGACGCGAGCCCGCGGATACAGCATCTCGGACAACGACGTGACGACCGGGATCGCATCCATCGGCGCACCGGTCTTCAATCACAGGGGCGAGCTGGAGGGAGCCGTCTCCGCCGGCGGGGTCCGCGCCCTCGTGCTCGATCGCGAGGCGGCCGTGGCCTCCGCCGTCGTCGGTGCGGCTGAGGCCGCCAGCCGCGCTCTGGGCCACGAGAAGGGCGACGCATGAGCGCGCGCAGGCCGATCAGGGTGCTCCAGAACGCCGCAGCGGTGGTCGAGCTCCTCGCCGAGGAGGGCGCGCTCGGTCCGGCAGAGTTGGCCGAGCAGCTGGGAATCCCCCGCCCCAGCGTCTACCGGCTGCTCGACGGCCTGGCGGCCATCGGCTTCACGGAGCCCACCGCAGACGCGGGCGCGAGGCTGGATCGCTCGCTGATGCGACTCGCCGACAGCGCCCGCGCCGCCATGACGGAGTGGAGGGGCGGCCATGAGGTGCTCGTCGACGTCGTGGGGCGCACCCGCCAGACCGCCTACCTCACGGTACGGCGTGGCGACGACGCGGTGTGCATCGACTGGGAGCAGGGCAGGGGCGTCGGCGTGCTGATGCTGAAGCCCGGCCGGGCGCTCCCGCTCAACGCGGGCGCCGCTGGCCGTGCGTTCCTCGCGTTCGAGCCGGATGGCGATGCCTGGGCGGGCCGAGCAGGGCACGTCTCCTACACGCCGCAGACGCTGACCGATCCCGCCGATCTCCGCGCCGACGCCGCGGCGACGCGGGAGCGCGGGTACGCGCTCTCCGACGAGGACGTCACGATCGGAATCGGAGCGATCGCCGCCCCGATCTTCGGCGCAGGGGGGCAGCTGGTCGGCTGCCTGTCGCTCGCCGGAGTCGCCGAGGAGTTCCGCACGAGGCGGCATGAACTCGCGGACGAGGTGCGCGCGGCGGCCGCGGCGCTCGGGGAGCGCCACCGGAGCGCAGCAGGCTGAATCCGATCGGCCGGATGCGGCCGGGGCGGAGCGAGCGGAGAGCCGCTCGCTCCGCCCCGCCGGGTGTCAGATCGCGTCTTCGTCGACGGTGAGGTTGCGGCCCCGCACCTCGGGGCTGATGATCGCCGCCACGAGGCCGATCCCCGCGAGCACCGCGATGTACGCCCCGATGACCCACCAGTGACCGACCGCCGCGAGCACGGCGGCGATCACGAGCGGGGCGATGCCGGCGCCTGCCAGGCCGCCGAGCTCCTTCGACGCCGTCACGCCCGTGAGCCGGTGCCGGAGCCCGAACATCTCGACCATGTAGGCCGACTCCGTCGCATACAGACCCTGCACGCAGATGCCGGAGGCGATCAGGAAGGCGACGATGATGGCGGCGGGGTTGCCCGTGGAGATCAGCATGACGCCCGGGAACGCGAACAGGAGCTGGATCGTCGCGAGGATGATGAACACGCGCCGTCGACCGACCTTGTCGGACAGGATCCCGATCAGCGGGATGGTGACGAGGCCGAAGACCGAGGCGATCAGGAGCGCCGTCGGGCCCATCGAGCCGGACTGCCCCGGAAGCGTGGCGATGTAGCCGACGAGGAAGACCTGGTAGAGCGCGCTCGTGCCGCCCTCGCCGATGCGCAGGCCGAAGCAGATGAGGAACGCGCGCCATCCCGAGGTGAAGAAGTTCCGGTAGACCTGGCTCATCTTCACCGAGCGCTGGCGCTCGGCCACCGATTCGAAGACGTGGCTCTCCCTGACCCCGCGCCGGATCCACAGGCCAAGGAAGGTGAGGACGATCGATCCGACGAACGGCAGACGCCATCCCCAGCTGAGCAGCTGCTCCTCCGGCAGCATGGAGATCAGCAACCAGACGCACGTGGCGAGCAGATTGCCGGTGTTCGTGCCGAACGAGACGAACGAGCCGACGAACCCCCGGTGCGCACGCGGCGCCGACTCGACCATGAGCGACGAAGAGCTCGCGAGCTCCGCCCCCGTCGCGAAGCCCTGCAGCAGGCGGCAGACGATCAGCAGGATCGGCGCGAGCACACCGACCTGCTCGTACGTCGGCAGCAGCCCGATCGCGAACGTCGCGATGCCCATCAGGACGATCGTGAGCACCATGATGATCTTGCGCCCGATCCGGTCGCCGATCGCCCCGAGGATGATGCCGCCGATCGGACGGACGATGAACCCGACCGCGTAGGTCGCGAATCCGGCGATGAACCCCATCGCCGGAGGCAGGTTCGAGAAGAACAGCTGGTTGAAGATCAGGGCGGTCGCGAGACCGTAGATGACGTAGTCGTAGTACTCGAGCGTCGTGCCGAGCGTTCCCGCGATCGTCGTGCGCATGATCTGCGGCCGTGTCGGCGCCGTGATGTTCTCGGTGGAAGTGTCGACCATGAGACCTCTCCTTTGAGGCGGTGGGTGCGCCCCCGTCCGAGGGGGCGCGGTGGAAGGTGTGTCAGACGAGGCCGTCGGGGAGGACGGGGGTGGCCTGCTGGGTGTTGCCGATCGACTGCAGGCGGGTCGCCGTCAGCGTGATCTCCGACACCGTCGTGCGCCCGGGGATCGTGATCGCCGCGAGGGTGGCCTGCGCGACGTCGTCCGGCTGGATGAACCATCGGCGCATCTCCGCGGGCGGCGGAACGGGGCGCTTGTCCAGGATGGGCGTGTTCACGACGCCGGGGAGGATGCTCGTGATCCGCACCCCCGCGGCGTGCTCATCGCGGGCGGCGCCGCGTGCGAGGCCGATCATGCCGGCCTTCGACGCCTGATAGGCCGCACCGGAGTGATCGGGCCACAGGGCCGCGACGCTCGAGATGAGCACGGCGTCGCCCGCGTTCGCCCGCAGCTGGGGCAGGGCTCCGCGGAGGAAGTAGAACGCGCCGTTGAGGTTGACGTCGATCAGATCGTCCCATGCGTCGAGGGACACGTCGCCGAAGGTCCGCGGGTTGATGTTGCGGCCCGCGGCGATCACAAGCGTGTCGATCGGGTCGCTGTCGGCGAGCCGATCGAGGAGATCCTGCACGGCGTCGCGATCGGAGACGTCGAGCGTGTGCGGCACGAAGCGGCCGGAGGCGACGTGCTCCCCGCCGACGGAGCGGAGCTCCTCCTCGCGGCGCGCGACGGCATGGACACGAGCCCCCTTGCTCACGAGCATCTGCGCGATGGCGGCTCCCATGCCGCTCGACGCGCCCGTCACGAGCGCCGTGCGGCCCTCGACGTTCCCGAGTTCGCGGTGATGCGAATCCAACTTCATATCCACGTCCTTTGATTGAGCGACCGTCGCTGCCTGCCTCTCGAGACCGTCGCGAGAGGCGAGTCAGTCCCGAGACAGGAGAGATATTTGCACACAATGGACGTCTTGTGCAATAGGTGATAATTTCTGCTCACGTTCGCAAACACACGAGGGAGTGCCGGATGGCGACGATCGCCGAGATGACGACATGGTGGAGCCGCGTGCCGCTCGACCACCCGATCCGCTTCAAGTGGAACACCATCACGCACCGTGACTGCGTCGTCGTGCGGCTGACGACCGACGACGGCATCAGCGGCAGCGCGATCGGTCTCAGCAGGGGCGCCCCGCTCGACGTCGTGGCGCAGGAGATGCTCGGCCCGAGCATCCTCGGCTTCGACGCGATGGATGTCGCGGGCTTCCAGACCCGCTCGCGCGGCGCGCACGCCTTCGCCGACCAGACCGGCATGCTCGCGCAGGCCCGCTCGCTCGTCGACCTCGCCCTGTGGGACATCAGGGGGAGGCGACTCGGTGCGCCGCTGTGGCAGCTGCTCGGCGGGGGGCCGGAGACGGCCCCCGTCCTCCTTGTCGAGGGCTACGAGCTCCCGGGCGAGAGCGATCGCGGGTTCGCCGATCGCCTCCTCGCCCGCGCCGAGGAGGGATACACCGCGATCAAGCTCGAGGCGGCGGGCTACGCCGATCCCCGGCAGCTGTTCGAACGGCTGAGGCTCATCCGAGAGGGACAGCGCGGTCCTCTCGAGCTCGTGGTCGACGTCAACGGCTCGTGGCACGAGCTGCGCAGCGCCCAGCGGATGGCGAGACACCTCGCGGAGTTCGACCTCGCCTGGCTCGAGGATCCCTTCCCCCACGACAGGCTCGATCTCCTCGGTCCGCTCACGGAGTCATCCCCCGTTCCGATCGGATCAGGCGACGACGTGACGGACCCGCAGGCGCTGCTCGCCCTCATTCGAGAGCGCGCCGTGGACGTCCTGCGCATCGACGCGACGACGCTCGGCGGCCTCCAGCCCGCGTTGGACGTCATCGGAGCCGCGCGCCAGGCCGGCATCCCCGTCTCCGGCCACGCGCACCCGTATGTGCATCAGCACCTCAGCTACGCCTCCGACGCTGTCCCCTACGTCGAGGCGTTCCCCGAGGATCGTCCGTTCGAGACCTCGTTCAAGCTGACCACCGGCTCGGTCTTCCGAGACGTCGAGGACGGCGTGCTCGCGCGCCCCACCGCGCCAGGGCTCGCGTTCGAGCTCGACCTGGAGCGCGTCGACGGCTGGGCGGCGCGGACGCAGACGAGGCGCGCCCAGTGACGGTGACGACCCTCGCCTCCTACGACTGCGCCCCGGGCGATCGCGACGCCGTACTCGAGATCCTCGAGCCCGCCCGCGTGGCGACGATCGCGGAGGAGGGCTGCGAGTACTTCATCGTGCTCGCACCCCAGGACGCCCCCGACCGCGTCGTGCTCATCGAGGGCTGGCGCTCTCCCGGGCACCTGGCCGCCCACCGCGAGACGGCGCACTTCGCCGGGATCATCCTCGAGCGCCTCGTTCCGCGGCTCGCCCGTCGCGCCGTCGCCGTGTGCGACGAGATCGCCAGGTCGGTGGCCCGACCCGCCGCATGACCCACGAGGGGCGCGGCCTTCGGGCCGCGCCCCTCGTGGGCCCACACCTACTTCGGAAGCGGGAACTGGATGGTCATCCCGCCGTCCACCGCGATCGACTGGCCCGTGATGTAGGACGCGGCGGGCGAGAGCAGGAACGCGATCACGCGTCCGATCTCATCGGGCTCGGCGAAGCGGGCCATCGGCGTGCGCGCCTCGACGGGTGCGGGATCGAGGAAGCCCGAGTCGATCAGCCCGGCGATCGCGGGCGTGCGCACCCAGGCGGGCGCGACGGCGTTGACCCGGATGCCCGCGCCCGCCCACTCCACGGCCAGCGTGCGCACCATGCCCTCGACGCCGGTCTTCGCGACGTTGTAGCCGAGGCGCTCCGCGACCCCGAGGCGCGCCCCCATCGACGACAGGCAGACGATCGCACCGCGCTCGGACTCCACCAGAGCGGGGTGAGCCGCCCGCGCCATCCGGATCGCGCCCATCAGGTGGATGTCGATGAGGCGCTGCAGGCTCTCGTCGCTCGCCGTCGCGGAGGGGGCGGGATCGACGATCCCCGCTGCGGCGACGACGCCGTCGAGCCGCCCCGCGCGCTCGCCGATCGCGGCGAACGCGGCCTCGACGGACGGGGTGGAGGTGACGTCCGTCCCGATGCCGATATGGCCGCGGCCCGGCAGGGCCGCCGCCGCGGCCGCGCTCTTGTCTCCGTCGAGGTCCAGCACCGCGACGCGATCGCCCTGCGCGGCGAGGAGTCTCGCCGTGGCCAGGCCGATCCCGCTCGCTCCGCCGGAGATGGCGATCACGGGGGCAGTGGAGTCGGACATGGATCATCCTCGATTCTCGTCTCGTTTCACACAACAGACACTGTGTCTACTACATGATACGGAGAATCGGCCCCGCGTCATCGCACGTGGGCGGTGTGCCCTTCCACGACGGGCGTCGCCACCCAAAGGCCCGATGCCGCGGACTCCTCGGCGGCCGTGAGCACCTGCGCCGATGCGAGCGCGTCGTGGATGGTCGAGGTACCGGAGGCGGATCCCGTCGCGGCGAGCAGGAATCCGCGCGCCTCGATGACCTTGAGATCGTCGTAGCCCATCGAGGTGCCGGGGCCGGGCTGGAAGCGCGAGAACTCCGGGAACGACGCGTCGGCCATGAGCCGCGCGTAGCCGACGCTCTCGCCGGGACGGCGGATCGCCACCTCCAGCTCGTTGAGGCGCTCGAAGTCCCAGCGCAGCGAGCCCTCGGTGCCGAAGATCTCGATGGCGTACTCGGCCTGCGGGCCGACGGCGATCCACGACGCGTCGAGGGTGCCGAGTGCACCGGCGGCGAACGCCGAGTCGTCGAAGCGCAGCAGCATGTTGGCGTAGTCGTCGTTCTCGACGGGCAGCATCCGGCCGGCGTCGGGAGACCCCGGCAGCCCCGGCCGCTCGGTGATGAACGTGCCCGTCGTCGCGGTGACCGAGCCGATGGGGCCGAGCAGGAAGTGCACGAGGTCGACGAGGTGGCCCATGAGGTCGCCCAGCACGCCCGACCCGCTCGTCTCGCGGACGAAGCGCCAGGCCCTCGGCGACTGCGGGTCGGAGCTGAAGCCGCCGAAGAAGCGCCCGCGCACGTTGGTGATGCGCCCCAGAGCGCCCTCGGCGATGAGCTGCCGCGCCTTGCGGATGGCCGGCGGCTGGCGGTAGTTGAAGCCGATCGTCGTCGCGACCCCCGCGGCGATCGCCGCGTCCCGGATGGCCGCGGTCTCGTGGGCTCCACGGCCGACCGGCTTCTCGATCCAGAAGTGCTTGCCCGCGCGGGCGGCGGCGATGCCGACCTCGGCGTGCAGGAAGTTGGGGGCGCAGATCGAGACGACGTCCACGTCGGGGTCGGCGAGCACCTCGCGGTAGTCGGCCGTCGCCCCCTCGTAGCCGAGCACGTCGGTCGCGTACGCACGACCCGCCTCCGCGGTGTCGGCGGCGCGCACGAGGCGGGGCCGCAGCCCGAGCTCGGGATAGACGTGCGGGAGCCGCGTGTAGGCGCGGCTGTGCAGCTGGCCCATCCAGCCGACGCTGACGAGGCCGACGCCGATCTCTCGGGCGGGGGAAGCGGTCATGACGGACCTCCGTGGTCTCCGGATCCTTCTCTGGACCGGTCCAGACTAGGAGCGCTCTCCCCCTTTGTCAAGACATGGCTCCCTCACGCCGGCGGCGTCGTGCTCCTCACGACGAGCCGGGGCGCCACGAGCGTCTCGGCGGGCGGCTCCGTGCCGGCCTCCACCGCGAGGATCCGCTCCGCGGCCGCCGCGCCGATCTCGGCGTTGCGCGGGTCGACGCTCGTGAGCGATACCTGCGGCAGCCGTGCGATCCGCGAGTCGTCGTACCCCGTGACGGCGAGGGCGGCGCCCGTCGCAGTCGCCGCGGCGAGCGCCCCCACGGCGGCGAGGTCATTGGCCGCGACGACGGCTGTCGGCGCCTGCCGACCCTCGGCCAGGAGCGACCGTGCGGCGGCGTGCCCGCCCTCCTCCGTGAAGTCGGACGGCGCGACCTGCGCCTCCAGGCCGTGCGCGGAGAGGGCGGCGGCGAAGGCCTCCGCCCGCCGCGTCGCGACCGCGCCGCCGCGGCCCCCGATGTGGGCGATGCGGCGATGCCCGCGCGAGACGAGGTGGTCCACGGCCATCCGGATGCCCGCGACGTCGTCGGAGCGGACTGTCGCCGCGACGTCGGCCCCCTCCGAGGCCGCGCTCGCCACGACGATCGGCGTGCCGGAAACGAGCCCGGCGAGGGCCGCGAGGTCGGGGATCGAGCCGACGACGAGCACGCTCCGCGGCCGCAGGTCGCCGAAGATCGCGAGCGCGCGCTCGTCGAGACGGGGCACGCCGTCGGCGTCGGGCAGCATCGCCGAGGTGAGCAGCGCCGCGCGTCCGGAGCGGGCGAGGGCGGCGCGGGCGGCGTCGACGACCTCCGCGAAGACGGAGTGCCCGAGGTCTGCGACGAGCACTCCCGTGAATCCGCCGTCGGAGGCGGACAGCGCGCGCGCCGTGAGGTTCGGGCGGAAGCCGAGCCGCTCCGCCGCCTCGACGATGCGCGCCCTGCGCTCCTCGCTCACCCCTCCCCCGGAGTAATGCAGCGAGACGAGCGACTTCGACACGCCGGCGGCCGCCGCGACGTCGCGGATCGTGGGGCGTCTCGCCTCTGCCATCCGCCCATTGTGCCCCGGACCGGTCCAGCCACGCCGCCGCGTAGGGTGGGGGCGTGGCCTCCCCCGCAGCCGACGACTACCTGAAGACGGTCTACTCGCACACCGAGTGGCAGGACGACCCGATCACGCCGTCGGTGCTCGCCGGCAAGCTCGGCGTCGCGCCGTCGAGTGTGACCGAGATGGTCAAGAAGCTCGCCGCGGCAGGACTCGTCTCGCACGTGCCGTACGGCGCCGTGCGGCTCACCGACGAGGGGCGCCGCCGCGCTGTGGGCATCGTCCGCCGCCACCGGCTCATCGAGACGTGGCTCGTGCGCGAGATGGGCTACGGATGGCACGAGGTGCACGACGAGGCGGAGGTGCTCGAGCACGCCCTGAGCGACCGGCTGCTCGAGCGCATCGACGACCACCTGGGCCGGCCGTCGCACGACCCGCACGGCGACCGGATCCCCGACGCCGACGGCCGTGCGGAGCGCGAGCCGTTCGTGTTGCTCGCCGACGCGCCCGCGGGGCACGCGGGCCGAGTGCTGCGCGTGCGCGACCGCGACCCCGACCTCCTGTGCGCCATCGAGGAGGCCGGTGTCGACGTGGGCCGCACGCTCGCCGTCACGGCCGACGGCATCCTGCTCGACGGCGCGCCCGTCGTCCTCCCCGATGGCGCGGACGAGGTCATCTGGCTGACGGCGTAGTACCGCGGCACGACATCCACCCCCGAGGATCAGCCTCGACGCCGACGCGGGCACGGCCGTCCGCTCGGTAGCGTCGGAGACATGATCACGGCAGAGAACCTCACGAAGCGCTTCGGCGCCAAGACGGCGGTCGACGGCATCACCTTCGAGGTGCGCCCCGGCCGCGTCACGGGCTTCCTCGGCCCCAACGGCGCCGGAAAGTCCACCACGATGCGGATGGTCGTCGGCCTCGACCGGCCGGACGCGGGCACGGTCACGGTGAACGGCCGTCCGTTCGCGGAGCACTCCGCGCCGCTCACGGAGGTCGGGGCGCTCCTGGATGCGAAGGCCGTCCATCCCGGCCGCACCGCCGAGG
Organism: Microbacterium gilvum; assembly: GCF_039543865.1. Taxonomy (NCBI): domain Bacteria; kingdom Bacillati; phylum Actinomycetota; class Actinomycetes; order Micrococcales; family Microbacteriaceae; genus Microbacterium; species Microbacterium gilvum. Next base: position 370,240 of record NZ_BAABKO010000002.1, read on the forward strand.
CGCATCTGCGCCTGCTCGCCGCGACGCACGGCATCGGCCGAGCGCGCGTCGACGAGGTCATGGAGCTCACGGGCATCACGGGCGTCGCCCGCAAGCGCGTCGGCGGCTTCTCGCTCGGCATGCACCAGAGGCTCGGCATCGCCGCGACGATGCTCGGCGACCCGCACACGCTCATCCTCGACGAACCCGTCAACGGCCTCGACCCCGAGGGGGTGCACTGGGTGCGCGGATTCGTGCGCTCTCTCGCCGCCGAAGGGCGTGCTGTGTTCCTCTCCTCGCATCTCATGAGCGAGATGGCGCAGACCGCCGACCACATCATCGTGCTCGGCAAGGGGCGCATCCTCGCCGACGCCCCCGTCGGCGACTTCCTGCAGGGCTCGGGTCGCGAGCGCACGCGCGTGCGGGCATCGGACGCCCGGCACCTCGGCTCCCTGCTCGCCGGCGACGGCGTGACGCTCACGCAGACGTCGTCGGACACCCTCGAGGTCGAGGGGCTCCCGGCCGCGCGCATCACGCGCGTCGCGGTCGGCGCCGACATCGACGTGCACGAGCTCGTCCCCCTCCGCGGCTCGCTCGAGGACGCCTACCTCGCCCTCACGGGCGACGCCGTCGAGTACCGCAGCGACCCGGCCGCCGTCGCGGCCTGAACGGAGAACCCATGTCCACCGCCACCGCGGCCCCGCGCCGCCTCGCGCCCTCCGTGGGCGCTCCCCGCCTCACCTTCGCGCACCTCGTCCGCGCCGAGTGGATCGCCCTTTCGAGCCTCCGCGGCAGCATCGTCACCCTCATCGTCGGCTCGGCGCTCGTCGTCCTCGCCTCCGTCGGGCTCACCGCGATGATGCTCGCGCTCACCGATGCGGCGGAGGGGATGGCGCCTCCCGCCCTCACGATGACTCTCAACGGCGCGGCCGTCGCCCAGATCGTCGCCGTGCTGGTCGGGGTGAGCGTGTTCGCCAAGGAGCACGCGACCGGATCGCTGCGCACCCAGCTCGCCGCCGCGCCGCGGCGCGCCGCCACCATCGGCGCGAAGGCCGTCGTCGTGGGCGTCGCGTCGTTCGCCTGGTCGCTCGCGGCACTCGCGGTCTCGTTCGCGGGCGTCGTCGCGGTCTCGGCCGCCGCGGGCGCCGAGGTGCCCTTCGACGATGCGCTGACGCAGATCGCGCTGCCGATCGCGGGCGCCGCCTTCTTCGTGGCCCTCGTCGGGGTGTTCTCGCTCGGAATGGCCGTGCTGCTGAGGTCGGAGACCTGGTCGGTGACGCTCGTGCTCGTCTTCCTCCTCATGATCCCGACGGTGCTCCTCACCCTCCCCTTCGAGTGGGCGCCGACCGTGGCGGAGTACCTGCTGGGCTCGGCCGGCGAGGTGTTCTCCACCGCCCACGCCGAGATCACGGGCGAGGTCGTGCGCGATGCGGTCGTCGCGATCGCCTGGCCGGCCGCGGCGCTCGTCGCGGGCATGGCCGTGCTCAGCCGTCGCGACGCGTGACGCGGCCCTCATCCGCCTGCCCCCGACCCCGGAGACGTCTCTCGGGGGTCGGGGGCCTCCCGCGTAGGCTCGCACCCATGCCCCGAGCACATCGCAGGAGATCCTCGCCGGATCGGGCCCTGAACCCGCTTCCGCTCCGGGTGGGCCGCGTGATCTCCTGCGCTGTGCACAGCCTCCGAGCCGAGCACATCGGGAGCGGAGGATGAGCGACCCCGATCTCGCGCTTCCCCGCGCGCCGGGCATCGTGCGGCGATGGCTCGAGGGGCACCCGCGCCTCGTCGACGCCGCGGTCGTCTTCGCCTGCCAGATCGCGCCGGCCGCACTCATCCTGCTGCTCGCGGCGGCCATCCCCGAGGACTACGCGCTCGAGCCGTGGACCGTCGCGGGGACGGCGGGATGCCTCGCCGTCGGCACCGTCATGCTGCTCCTGAGGAGGCGCCGGCCGCTCCTCGCCGCCGTCGTCTGCGGTGCGCTCGCCGTGCTGCCGATGCCCTTCGCGATGGGCGGCGGCGTCGCGGTCTTCGTCGCGCTGTACGCGCTCGGCGTGCACAGCACGACCCGGCGCACGTGGCTCGGCTTCGCGGCCGCGACGGCCGCCACGGTGGTCGCCTCCGGCGTCGCGACGGTCGTGTCGCTCGTCGAGGGCACGATCGCGAGCGAGCTGTGGGGCGACGCATCCGCGCCGCTGCCGAACGCCGTCATGTACCTCGTCCCGACGCTGCTCGGCCTCTCGGTCGGCAACCGCCGACGGTACATCGACGCCCTCGTCGCGCGTGCGGCCGACCTCGCCCGCGAACGCGACCAGCGCGCGCAGCTCGCCGTGGCCGACGAGCGGGCACGGATCGCGCGCGAGATGCACGACATCGTCTCGCACAGCCTCACGGTCATGATCACCCTGTCGGAGGGTGCCGCGGCGCAGGCCGAGGCGGGGCGGCCGTCGCCGGACGCCATGCGCACGGTGGCCGAGACCGGCCGCTCGTCGCTCGCCGAGATGCGGCGGCTGCTCGCCGTGCTGCGCTCGCCCGACGACGGGGCGGAGCTCGCGCCGCAGCCGGGCGACGCCGACCTGGATGTGCTCGCCGAGCGGTTCCGCGAGGCGGGGCTGCCCGTGCGCCTCACCCGATCCGGACCCGCGATCGCGGACGGGGCGCTCGCCCTCACGGTCTTCCGCATCATGCAGGAGGGGCTCACGAACGTGCTCCGGCACGCGCCCGGTGCGCGGCGCGTCGAGACCTCGGTGTTCCGCGGGGGAGGTCGCGTCGTCGTGGAGGTGGCCAACAGCGCGGGCGGGCGCCCCACGGCGGCACCCGCCGGGCGCGGCACGGGCATCGTCGGCCTGCGGGAGCGGGCGGCGCTGTACGCGGGCGCCGTCGAGGCGGGAGCGACAGCGGAGGGCGGATGGCTGCTGCGGGCCGAGCTCGCGGACATGGGAGAGGACGGCGCATGACCGACAGGATCAGGGTCGGCATCGCCGACGACCAGCAGCTCGTGCGGCTGGGGCTGCGGATGGTCCTGGATGCGCAGGACGACGTCGAGGTGGTCGGGGAGGCCGACGACGGGGCGGGGGCGATCGCGCTCGTCGCGCGCGGCGACGTCGACGTGCTGCTCATGGACGTGCGGATGCCGAACATCGACGGCATCGCGGCCACCGAGCGCATCGCCGCGGTCGGCGAGCGGCCGCGCGTGCTCGTGCTGACGACGTTCGACCTCGACGAGTACGCGCTCGCGGCCATCCGGGCGGGGGCGAGCGGGTTCCTGCTGAAGGACGCCCTCCCCGCCGACCTGCTCGCGGCCATCCGCGCCGTGCACGCGGGCGACGCGGCGCTCGCCCCGAGCACGACGCGGCGCATGCTCGAGCGGTTCGCGGCCGCATCCGAGCCGCGGCCATCCGGCGACGCCCTCGACGCGCTCACCCCGCGCGAGCGCGAGGTCTTCGTCGCGATCGCCGAGGGGCTGACGAACGACGAGCTCGCCGAGCGCTTCTTCCTCGCCCCGTCGACGGTGAAGACGCACGTCGGGCGGCTGCTGCAGAAGCTCGGCGCACGCGACCGCGTGCAGCTCGTCATCCTCGCCTACGAGACGGGCGTCGTGCGCTGAGACTCAGGCGCCCGTCATCGCGACGCGCCACGGCCGGACGCGCACGTCGAGGAGGCCCGCCCGCACCGCGCCGTCATCGACCTGCGCGGCCCGCGCGACGCGCGCCGCCTGTGCGATGTCCATCGCCCGGACGACGGTCATTCCCGATCCGGGATCGTCGGGGAGCGGACCGCCCGCCACGAGCGCGCGGTCCGCGGCGAGCGCACGCAGGAAGTCGAGGTGCTTCGGGAAATCGGGCGACGCGAACACGCCGCCGGCGGGAGCAGCCGGCCCCGCCGTGTGCTCCAGCACGAGCCAGACGGGCCCTGTGCCCGCAGCCTCCCCCGCCGCCTCCGCGTAGTGGCCGAGCACGGCCATCCAGCCGACGGCGTACTCGGCGCGCGCGGCGACGGGATCGGCATGCGCCTCCCACCCGGTGTGCACGAGGGTCACGAGGGTGCCGTCGCCGCACGACGTGAACTCCACGAGGACGGCCGACGCCTTCTCGGGGCCGCGGCCCGGATGCCAGGTGAACGCGATGCGCTCGGGTCGGCGCTCCTCCGTGATGGTGCCCCACACGGCCCGCTCGCCGGTCGGCGAGGTCTCGACGAGCTGCCCGCCCGCGCGCGCGAGTGAGGCGTCCGCTCCGAAGCAGCCGTGCGAGGCGAGCGGCCACCAGCGGCCGATGTCGTCGACGAAGAGACGCCAGGCGTCGTCGGGCGGAGCGGCCACGACGATCTGGCGACGCAGCGGAGGGATGCTCATGAGGACGGACGCTCCTTCTCGACGTGCGCGGCGAAGGCGCCGAGCACGTCGTCCCACTGATCGACGAGCCACCGCTGCGCGAGGGCGAGCCCCTCGGGCGCGACGGCATAGAGGTTCCGCGTGCCGACGGAGCGATGGGTCACGAGGCCCGCTCCCTCCAGCACGCGGAGGTGCTTGCTGACGGCGGGCCGGCCGACCGGCAGGGCATCGGAGAGGGCGCCGACGGGGAGCGCGCCGGCACGCAGGACCTCGAGGATCCGGCGTCGCGTGGCATCGCCCAGCGCGTCGAAGACGGGATCGGCATCCATGATGGTCACGCTATAGCAACCGTTGCCCGTCAGCAACGGCGAGTACCGGAAACACGGCGGCGCTACACTCTGCGCACCGATGCAGGGAGGTCGACATGAGCCAGCCCGAGGCCCACAAGCACGCCGAACGCGCGGAGACGCTCGCCCGCATGGCGAAGAACCAGGCGCAGGATCCCGCGCTGCGGGATCTCGCCCATGCCGTGCAGGAGCTGTCCGCCGCCCTCAAGGAGCTGACGGCGCGGCCGATCCGCTGATCAGCGGCCGGCCATCCGGGCGGCGCGCTGCAGCGGCCACTCCATGCCCGAGAGGATCTCGCAGGTCTCCCAGATGCGGCGGCGCACGGCGGGGTCGGACGATGTGCGCGACGGCTGCTGCCGGACGGGCAGGCCGCGCGTGAGGTGACGCGGGCCCCAGTACTCGCCTCCCGAGATCTCCGGATCGATGAGCGCGCGCACGAGGGATGCGGCACCGCGCTCCTTCGACTGCGCGACGGGCGCCTGCAGGCCGCCCTTGAGGCGTTTCCACGCGCTCGGCTCGTTCACGCCCGAGACGCGCGGCGTGCGGCCGCCGATCGAGTAGCCGGGGTGCGCGACGACGCTCTCCACGGGGACGCCCGCGTCGCGCAGCCGCAGGTCCGCCTCGATGCCGAGCGCCTGCACGACGACCTTCGACTGCACGTAGGCCTTCCAGGCCGCGTAGCCGCGCTCGAGCTGGATGTCGACGGGGTCGTAGGCGCCCATGCGCGTCGACATGCTCCCGAGCCAGACCATCCGCGGCGTCCAGGTGCGGCTCGCCGACTTCGACATCGTCGTGAGCAGCTCGGCCGCGAGCACGAAGTGGCCGAGCGCGTTCGTCACGAGCACGAGCTCGCGGCCGTCGCGGGTCGTCTCGCGCTGACGGGGCGTGTGGACGATGCCCGCGTTGAGGAGGACGCCGTCGAGCCGCTGACGCTTGAAGAGCCCTCCGCGCACGCTCGCCGCGGCGGCACGGATCGACCCGACGTTGCTGACGTCGAGGAGCAGCGTCTGCACGGACGCGTCCGGCACGCGCGCCTCGAGGGCGTCGTGCGCGGCGGCGAGCTTGTTCGGATTGCGGCCCGACAGGATGACGTGGGCACCCGCGCGGGCGAGCTGCTCGCTCGCGAAGTAGCCGAGACCCGCGTTGGCGCCCGTGATGAGGAACGTGCGTCCCGTCTGATCGGGCAGACGGTCGGGGTCCCAGACGGCGGGCGCGGGATCGGTCACGAGACGAAGATACGCCTGCGGACATGCCTCGCGCCGCATCGACTCCCGCCGCGGGCGGATGCGCCGGCGATCTAGGCTGAGAGCATGGCGCGACGCGATGAGATCGAGTGCTGGTTGACCGACATGGACGGCGTCCTCGTGCACGAGGAGCGGCCCATCCCCGGTGCCAGCGAGCTGCTGGCGCAGTGGCGCGACACGGGCACGCCGTTCCTCGTGCTGACGAACAACTCGATCTTCACGCCGCGCGACCTCTCGGCGCGGCTGCGGGCATCCGGCATCGAGGTGCCGGAGGAGAACATCTGGACGAGCGCGCTCGCGACGGCGGCGTTCCTCAAGCAGCAGAGCCCGGGCGGGTCCGCGTTCGTCATCGGAGAGGCGGGCATCCTCACGGCCATGCACGAGGCCGGCTTCATCATGACCGAGACCGACCCCGACTACGTCGTCATCGGCGAGACGCGCAACTACTCGTTCGAGGCGCTCACGAAGGCCGTGCGGCTCATCAACAACGGCGCGCGGTTCATCTCGACGAACCCCGACGCGACGGGCCCGAGCGCGCAGGGCGTGCTGCCGGCCACGGGCGCCATCAACGCGCTCATCACGAAGGCCACCGGCAAGGAGCCGTACATCGTCGGCAAGCCGAACCCCATGATGTTCCGCTCGGCGCTCAACCGCATCGGCGCGCACAGCGAGAACACGGGCATGATCGGCGACCGCATGGACACCGACATCGTCGCCGGCATCGAGGCGGGTCTGCACACCGTGCTCGTCATGACGGGCATCTCGTCGCGCGCGTCGATCGAGCAGTACCCGTTCCGGCCCGACGAGATCGTGTCGTCGGTCGCCGAGCTGCTGAGTCCCGCGGTCGAGGGCGAGGGCGGCGGGGAGCTCGCCGCCGGGGTCTGACATGAGCGAGCGCGACCTGCTGATGGCCGTGAGCATCCTCGTGACGGCGGGAACCCTCGTCGCGGTGGTGTGGGGCGGGCTGCGGCGCCGCAAGGACGACGACCGGGACGCGTAGGCCGGGACGAGGCGAGCGCCGACGCGACGGTCCCGGTCCCGGTCCCGGTCCCGCCTACAGCGTTCCCGGCACCGCCTCGAGCAGCTCGCGGGCGTAGTCCGACCCGGGGGCCGTGAGCATGCGCGATGCGGGGCCTTGCTCGACCACCCTCCCCGACCGCATCACGACGACGTGGTCGGCGATCTGCCGGACGACGCCGAAGTCGTGCGTGATGAAGAGGTACCCGAGGCCGAGCTGCGCCTGCAGGTCGACGAGCACCTGCAGGATCTGTGTCTGCACCGACACGTCGAGGGCCGACACCGGCTCGTCGAGCACGAGCAGCGTGGGCTGCAGCGCGAGCGCGCGGGCGATCGCGACGCGCTGCCGCTGGCCGCCGGAGAGCTCGGCGGGCAGCCGCTCGGAGACGGCGGCCGGCAGCCGCACCGACTCGAGCAGGTCGCGCACGCGCCTGGCCTGCTCCGCGCGGCCGCCGATGCCGAAGGCGCGCAGCGGCTCGGAGACGATCCGCTCGATGCTCATGCGCGGGTCGAGGCTGCCGAACGGGTTCTGGTAGACGACCTGCACCTGGCGGCGCCACTCGCGCAGCCCCGCCCCGCGCAGCGCCGTGACGTCGTCGCCGCGGAAGAGGATGCGCCCGCCGTCGGCGTCGACGATGCGCGCGGCCATCCGCGCCGTCGTCGTCTTGCCCGAGCCCGACTCGCCGACGAGCGCGACCGTCTGCCCCGCGGGCACGGCGAACGAGACGCCGTCGGCCGCGACGACGTCGCCGAACGCCTTCTGCAGTCCCTCCACCTCGAGGAGCGGCGGCCCGTCGGGAGCGGGCAGCGAGTCGCCCTCGATCGTCGGCTCCAGACGCCGGCTCGTGAGACCCGGTGCCGCCGAGACGAGCTCGCGTGTGTAGTCCGTGCGCGGGGCGCCGAGCACCTCGCGTGTCGTCCCCTCGTCGACGACGAGCCCCTGCTGCATGACGACGACGCGGCTCGCGCGGTCCTTCGCCACTCCGAGGTCGTGCGTGACGAGCAGCACGGCGGTGCCGCGCGACGCCGCGAGCTCCTCGATCTGGTCGAGCACGCGCCGCTGCACGGTGACGTCGAGGGCGCTCGTCGGCTCGTCGGCGATGACGAGCTGCGGGTCGCAGCTCCACGCCATGCCGATGAGCACGCGCTGCTTCATTCCGCCCGACAGCTCGTGCGGGTACTGGCGCGCCCGCAGCTCGGGGCGCGAGAGCCCCACCTCGCCGAGGATCTCGACGGCGCGCGCGGCGGCATCCGCCCGCGACATGCGCGCGTGCAGGCGCAGCCCCTCGGCGATCTGCTCGCCGATGCGCAGGACGGGGTTGAGCGACGCGTTCGGGTCCTGCGGCACGAAGCCGACGCGCCCTCCGCGGATGCGCCGCAGCTCGCGCTCGCGCACCCTGGCGAGGTCGAGTCCGTCGAAGCGCACCGAGCCGCCCGCGATCCGGCCGTTCTCGGGCAGGCGGCGCACGAGCGCCTGCGAGACGCTGCTCTTACCCGAGCCCGATTCGCCCACGAGCGCGACGATGCCTCCGCGCGGCACGCGCAGGTCGACGCCGCGCACGGCCTCCACCTCGCGCCGTCCGGTGCGGTACGCGACCTGGAGCCCTTCGACCGCGAGGATGTCGTCGCTCATCGTTCCACTCCGATCACGCGCGCGATGCGGGTGACGGCGAGCACCACGCAGACGATGACGGCGCCGGGGAGCACCGTGAGCCACCATGCGGTGGCGATGTAGTCGCGGCCGTCGCTGACGAGCGCGCCCCACTCGGGGGAGGGCGGCTGCGCCCCGAATCCGAGGAAGCTGATGGTCGACACCGAGAGGATGGCCGTGCCGAGCTCGAGCGCGGCCATCGCGAGCACGGGGCGCATCGCGTTCGGCAGGATGTGCCGGCCGAGCACGGCGAGCGGGCGCACGCCCAGCGTCGCGGCCGCCTCGACGTACTCCTCGCCGCGCACGCGCAGCACCTGCGCGCGCATGACGCGGGCGAAGCTGCCAGCGGCGCCGAGGCCGACGCCGAGCGCGATGCTCCACGGCCCGAATCCGAGCGTCGCGACGACGATGAGGGCGAGGAGGATCCCGGGCACCGCGATCAGCACGTCGACGAATCGCATGACGACGAAGTCGACGATGCGCCCGGCGCGTCCGCGCAGCGCGCCGCAGACCAGGCCGACCGCTCCCCCGACGAGTCCTCCCACGAGCACGGCGGCCGTCGCGGCCGCGAGCGAGAGGAAGGCGCCGTGTACGACGCGCGTGTACACGTCGCGCCCGAGCGCATCGGTGCCGAACAGGTGGCCGGCGCCGGGGGCGAGCAGGCGGTCGGAGGGCTCGCCCGCGAGCGGGTCGCCGGGGGCGATCAGCTGCGGCGCGAGGGCCATGATCGCGGCGAGCGCGACGATCGCGAGGGACAGGAGCGTCGTCGGACGCAGCAGGCGGGCCCTCATCGGAGCTCCTCCTTCCGGGGGGAGGCATCCACGGCGACGGCCCCCGTGGCGGTCGGGGGCGTCGGCTCGGAGAGCACGCTGCGCGCGGGGTCGCGCGGGCGCAGCCGCGGATCGAGCAGCGGGTACGACAGGTCGACGAGCAGCGCGGCGAGCGCGTACACGACCGCGACGACGATGATGACGCCCTGGATGACGTTGACGTCGCGCGCCTGCACGGCCGCGACGACGACCCGGCCGATGCCGTCGCGCGAGAACACCGTCTCGACGACGGCCGTGCCCCCGGCGAGGAAGCCGATGAGCAGGCCGATGCTCGTGACGGACGGCAGCAGGGCGTTGCGGAGGATGTGCCGCCCGAAGACGGCGAGGCGGGAGAGGCCCTTCACGTCGGCCGTGAAGACGTAGGCGCTCGACTCGGCCTCGCGGACGGCGGCGGAGAAGACCTGGAAGAAGATGGCGCCGACGGGGAACGCGAGGGTGACGGCCGGCAGGACGACGCTCAGCGGCGAGCGCGCGCCGGAGGCGGGCAGCCAGCCGAGCCCGAACGAGAACACGCTGATGAGCACGAGCCCCGTGACGAAGGCGGGCACGGCGACGCCCAGGGGCGGCAGCTGCACGAGGGTCTCACGCAGCCAGCGCCACGGCGAGAGGTAGGCGAGGAAGCCGATGAGCAGCGACATCGCGACACCGATGACGAGCGCGAGTCCGGCGACGGCGAGCGTGCCGGGCACGACGTCGGCGATCATCTGCGCGACCGGCCGCCCGGTCGCGAGCGAGGTGCCGAGGTCTCCTGTGAAGAGACCGCCGAGCTGGGCGAGGTACTGCTCGAGGAGGCCGCCCGCGAGGCCGGCCTCCTCCCGCAGCGCCGCGAGCTGCGCGGGGTCCACGGTCGTCGCGTCGCCCGACTGCACGGCGAGAGCGGCGAGCACGGGGTCGCCCGGCAGCACGCGGATGAGCAGGAACGTCACGGTGTAGGTCGCCCAGACCACGAAGACGAACTGGAGAAGGGGGGCGCCGATCCGCCTGAGGAGGCCGGCGGCCCGTGACGTTCCTGCCGCGGTCATGTCAGCCGAGCTCCACGTCGTAGAGGTGGAAGCGCGACGCCGAGTCGAACGCGAAGCCCGTCACCTCGGGCTGCGACGCGTGCAGCTGGTAGACCTCGAGGATCGGGAAGAGGTAGCCCTCGTCGATCACGGTCGCCTGGATGTCGTCGAGGATGGCCTGGCGCGCGGCCTCGTCGCTCGTCGCGGCCTGCTCGGCGAGCATCGCCTCCAGGTCGGCGTCGTCGACGACGGCCCAGTGCGAGGGCGCGGCCTGCTCGAACATCACGGCGAGCGCGTCGGGGCCGGTGCGCGTGAGCGCGGCGAACAGCACGTCGTAGCTGCGCTCGGCGATGGCCCCGAAGAACCCGCCCGCATCGGTGAAGTCGATCTGCATGTCGACGCCGATCTCGGCGAGCTGCAGCTGGATGAGCTCCATCATCTGCTGCTCGTAGAAGCCCGTCGCCGTGAAGGTGAGGCGCTGGCCGTCCTTCTCGCGGATGCCGTCCGCTCCCTCGGTCCAGCCGGACGCCTCGAGCGCCGCCACGGCGGCGTCGGGGTCGTAGGCGAGGGCATCCGCCTGGCTCGTGTAGCCGGAGGTGCCGCTGGAGAGCGCACTGGTCGGCACGTCGCCGCTCGCGTAGCCGAGCGTCTCGGTGATCTCGGCGCGGTCGATGCCGAGCTGGATGGCCTGGCGCACGGCGTCGTCGGCGAGGACGGGGTTCTCGAGGTTGGGGATGAGGCTCGTCGGGATGCCCGGATTCGCCTTCGCGTAGATCGAGTAGCCCTCCTCCGCGATGCGCGGCTCGTCGGCGTAGGGCAGCTCGCCCACGATGTCGAACTCGCCGGACTGCAGCCCTCCGACGCGCACGCTGTCCTCCGTGACGACGGCGAACTCGATGCGGTCGAGGTACGCGTCGCCCTCGTGGCCGCGCAGCTCGGATGCCCACGCGTACCCCTCGCGGCGATCCATCGACACCTCGCTGTTGGGCGCGTAGGAGTCGTACACGAACGGCCCCGTTCCGATGACGCCGTCCTGGCAGCGCGCCTCCGGCGTCTCCTCGGTGCTCGCGAGCGACACGATGCCGAGGCTCATGGTGCTCGCCCCCTGAAGGAACGCGGCGTTCGGCGCGTCGAACGACACGGTGAACGTCTGCTCGTCGGCGATCTCGGTGCCGGCGTAGCCCGAGAGGTACTGGCCGGCGAGCGTGGCCGTCGAGCCGTCGGCCGACATCTCGACGATGCTGTCGAAGTTGGCCTTCACGACGTCGCTCGTGAGCGCCGTGCCGTCGCTGAAGGTGACGTCGTCGCGCAGCGTGAAGGTGAACGACGTCATGTCGGCGGCGGACTCGTACGACTCCGCGAGCCACGGCACGATGTCGCCCGTCTCGGGGTCTTGGTCGACGAGCGAGTCGACCACCTGGCGCCCGATGTAGAGCGCCTGGGTCACGGTGGGCTGCTGCGGGTCGATGCAGCTCGGGTCGGTCTCGACGGCGAAGACGAGCGTGCCGCCGCCTTCGGACTCCGCGTCGCCGCCCGCGGCGCAGCCGGCGAGGAGCGCGCCCAGGGCGAGGGCGGCGCCGGCGGCGAGTGCCGCGCGGCGCTTCGGGGATGTGGTCACGATGGATCCTCTCGGGGGGAGGTGGTGCAGGGCCGGGTTGACGAGGGCGGGGTTCAGGAGGGCAGGGAGCCGGACACGAGGCGCCCGCGGGAGACGACGGCGACGACGCGGTCGGCGTCGATGTGCGAGACGTCCTCCCACGGGCGGCCGTCGAGGACGACGAAGTCGGCACCGAGACCGGGGCGCAGGCGGCCGATGCGGTCGCCCATCCCGATCGCATCGGCCGCGTCGCTCGTGGCCGAGACGAGGGCGCGCTCGGCCGACCAGCCGAACATGCGCGCCATGAGCCGCACCTCGGCATGCTGCTCGCCGAAGCGCACCATGACGCCGTTCGCGTCGGTGCCCAGCACGAAGCGCACGCCGGCCTGCGCGGCCCCGGCGAAGTTCGCGTCGCGCTCCGCGACGACGGCCGCCGCCTTCTCCCGGGCCTCCGCGCTCACCGGCACCGTGCCGTCCGCGAGCCGGTCGTTGATGAGCAGCGTCGGGGCGACGGGGACGTCGCGCGCCGTGGCGAGGGGCCACAGCTCCGGCACGAGGCCCGTGCCGTGCTCGATGGAGTCGACGCCCGCCTCGAGGGCGCGGCGCGCGCTCGAGGCGTCGTGGCTGTGCGCCGCGACGGGCATCGCGAGCGCGTGGGCCTCGTCGATGACGGTGCGGATCTCCTCGTCGGTCTGGTTGCGCCATCCGACCCGGTCGCCCATCGACAGCACGCCGCCCGACGCGTAGATCTTGATGCCGTGCGCGCCCTGCCGCGCCCACTGGCGCACGAGCTTGCGGCACTCGTCTGGGCTGTCGGCGACGGGATCGCGGTGCGGGTAGTGCGGCGGGATGAAGAGGTCGCCGTGTCCCGCGGTCATGCCCACCTGGCCGTGCACGCGCACGCGCGGGCCGATCTGCACGCCGTCGTCGAAGACGCGGCTGACGGCGAGCTGCAGGGCGTCTCCGGCGAGGTCGCGCACGGTCGTCACGCCGGCGCGCATGGCGCGCTGCGCCTGCGCCGCGATGTGGAAGACCTTCTCCGCGTCGGGCGTGACGAGCGACCAGGGCGAGCCCCAGGGCTGCTCTCCGGGGCCCGCGTAGCCGCCCAGGTGGACGTGCGTGTCGATGAGGCCGGGGATGACGGCGTAGCGCGGGGTCTCCCCCGCCGCATCCGCCTCGACGGCGGTGATCTCGTCGCCGTTCCACGACAGGCGGCCGGCGCCGAGGGCGCGGGCGCCGTCCCAGATGGCGACGCGGGACAGGGTGCTTTCGGGCACGGGTGCTCCAGAGGACGATCGGGTCGTCGTCGGACGGGGTGGGTCCGGCGCGTGCGCGTGTGCCGTCTTGCGGCCAACGCAACTAATTTACCGACAGTAAAACCTCTGGTGTTACACGCGCATGTCAGGCTCCTGCCGGATTGACCGACAGGAAGCGCGCGGGGCCCGCCGTCACAGCGGTCGGGCCGTGCGGCGTCTCCGCGTCGAGGAGGATCGAGTCGCCGGCCTCGAGCACGTGCTCGTCGTCGCCGTGGCGGAAGAGGATGGCCCCCTCGAGCATGTAGAGGAACTCGATGCCGGCGTGCTCGTAGAGCGGGAACTCGGCGGCGTCGGCGTTGAGGGTCACGATGACGGGCTCGAGCGAGGGGCCGCTCGTCGACAGCAGGTTGCCGAGGCTCGCATAGCGATGGCCCTGCCTGCTGCCCGCGCGGACGGAGTCGGTGCCGGCGCCGGCCTTGACCACCACGGCGGCGCGGGGTGCGTCCGCTCCGCGGAAGAGCGACGCCACGGGGACGTCGAGCGCCCGCGCGACGCGGTGGATGGTCGTGAGGCTCGCCGACGTCGTGGCCGACTCGATGCGCGAGATCATCGCGGGCGAGAGCCCCGCCCGCGCCGCGAGATCGCTCGCCGTGAGACCCGCCACGAGGCGGTGGTGCCGCACGCGGTTGCCGACCGTCTTCTCCAGACGGTGGTCGGCTGCCTCTGGCTCGCTGGCGTGCGGGTCGCTCATGCTCCACAGACTAGGCGGAGGGCAGGAGCCTCGATGTCGAGGGGCCTTCCGGCGGCCCCGGTCGCGCGCCGGGTACGATTCTCGGCGTGAGTCTCGACGAGGTGCTGCTGCGCGTCGACCGCCTCGCCGCGGGGCGCCAGCGCGATGTGCGCATCCCCGCCGACCGCCTCGACTCCCCCGCCCTGCACCGCGACTGGCTCGTCGTGCGCGTGCTGCTCGGCGTCGCGATCATGCTCGGCGTGAGCGCCGTCGGCATCGCGTTCTGGCTCACCCTGCAGGGCGTGCCGGAGCCCGTGCTCGTCTGGTTCCGCAGCGTCGTCGTGCTGGGGCTCACGGGCGGTCTCGGCTACTTCTCGTTCCGCGCCGAGCAGGGGTGGCTCTGGGCCTACTCGCGCATGCGCCTGTTCTCGTTCGTCTTCCCCGCCGTCACGCTCGTGATCGCCGCCGTCCCCGGTCTGTACCCGTTCTGGATGACGGTCGAGCAGGTGGCCTTCGCGGCGATCATGCTGACCGTCGGCGCGATCCTGTCGACGCGCCGCATGCGCACGGCCTACCGGCGCGACTGAGGCACCGGGGCCCCGCACTCAGCCCTGGAGGACGAGCGCGGCCGCTCCGATGATGGGGCCGTCGCCGCCGAGGGCGCTGCGGACGACGCGCGTGGCACGCGCGTACGGCAGGTCGGCCCAGTCGGCGAGCGCGGCCGCGACGAGGTCGACGTAGTCGTCGGCGACGTTCGAGAAGCCGCCGGAGATCGCGACCACCTCGAGGTCGAGGAGCGTCGACGCGTCGGCGAGGGCCTGCCCGACGGCGCGTGCCGACCGCTCGATCGCGGCGCGCGCGATGCGGTCGCCTCCGCGCGCCGCGCGCGCGAGGTCCTCCCCCGTCTCGCCCCGCCATCCCTGCAGCTGCGCCCACTGCACGCTCGGCGGCCCTGCCGCGATCTCCTCGACCGTGAGCTCGCCGATGTGCACCTGCCCGAGGTGGCCGGAGTTGCCCGACGCGCCGCCGACGGGCCGGCCGTCCATGACGATACCTCCCCCGACGCCCGTCGACACGACGATCGACAGCGACGCGCGGGTTCCCGCCGCGGCGCCGATCCACGACTCCGCGAGCGCGAGGCAGCCGCCGTCGTGGCGCAGGCGCACGACGGGATCGAACTCGCCGGTCGAGGCGATGACGGCGTCGCGCACCGCCTCGACGAGGCCGAACCCGTGCACCCCGCGCATGTTCACCGGGTGGATGGCCCCGGCCGCCTGGTCGATGGGGCCGGCGCTGCCGATGCCTGCTCCCGCGAACTCGGCTCCCTCGGGGAGGTGCGCGAGCGCGTGCGACACGACGCCGGCGACCGCCGCTCGCAGCTCGTCCGGCGTGATGGCGCGGCCCGTCGGGCGTCGGTTCCGGCCGTCGGGCAGCACGGAGCCGTTCCCGTCGACGAGGGCGGCGTCAATCTTCGTGCCGCCGAGATCGACGGCGAGGGCGATGCGGGTCATGGGTGCTCCTCGAGGTGGCCCGCCTTCGGGCCCGCCCAGCCTAGCGGCGCGGGGCCCCTCGGCGCTCGGACGGGTCTCGTGCGCGGCCGCGGCGCGGCGGCCGCACGGTGGGCGCTTCGCGGTGGGGCTTCGCCCGTGCGGATGTGGGTCCACCGGCGCTTCGCCAGTGCGGATGTGCGGCCTAAAGGGGTTCTGGGTCTATATCCGCACTGGCGAGGCGCCGCCCCGCACTTCGGGTGCCACGACGGCTTTCGCCAGCTTCGCCCGTGCGAATGTGGGCTCCGGTGCGCTTCGCCAGTGCGGATGTGCCGCTTGAGGGCGCTCTGGGTCTACATCCGCACTGGCGAACCCCGAGGAGATCCGAGGCGCGCCGGCTACTGCGCGTCGAGCCCGAGGTCGTCGAGGTCGACGGCGGCGAGCCACTGCAGGCCCTCGGCCTCGATGCGCTCCTGTGCTCCCGTCTTGCGATCGACGATCGTCGCGACCGCGACCACCTCGGCCCCGGCCTTGCGCAGCACCTCGACCGCCTTGAGTGGCGACCCGCCCGTGGTCACCGTGTCGTCGAGCACGACGACGCGCCTGCCCTCGACCTCGGCTCCCTCGATCTGGCGCCCGCGACCGTGGTCCTTCGGCTCCTTGCGGACCACGAAGGCGTCGACGGGCGTGCCTGCCGCCACCGACGCGTGCACGACCGCGTTGGCGATGGGGTCGGCGCCGAGCGTGAGCCCGCCGACCGCCGAGACTCCGTCGATGTCCCGGATGAGATCGAGCATGATGCGGCCGATCGCGGGTGCGGCTCGGTGATCGAGCGTGAGCTTGCGCATGTCGACGTAGTAGGTGGCCTTCTTGCCGCTCGAGAGCGTGAAGTCGCCGTGGAAGACCGCGTCCTCCGTGATGAGACGGATGAGCTCCTGGCGGTCGGCTTCGAGTTCGGGCGTGGATGCGATGGCCATGCGCACCAGCTTAGAGACGCGCGGCGAGATCCGACTCGAGCCCGTACGCGCGAGCTCCGTATGCCGAATCAGGCATGTCGTACACGAACGCCCCGGATGGCGCGTCGTCGACGGGAGCCCAGTCGGCACATCCCTCGCGCACGAAGCGCACCCAGTCGCCGTGCATCCGGTCGGCGAGGGGCTGAGGCGGCTCCTCGCCCAGAACGGCCGTCACGCCCTCCTGCGCCAGCCCGTCCCACGTGAACGGCAGGTCGTGACAGTGGCCTGCGGTGCGCGAGACGGGCGAGTGGTGGCGGAAGTCATAGAGCCACGTCGTCGCACCCCACGCCGTGGCCGCCGCCTGCGTCGCGAACCGGGCCACGGGCATCCGGAACATCGCCTCACTCAGCAGCTGACCCTGCAGGAAAGCCGCGCCGAGGCCGTCGAGCTCGGCGCGGAAGGCGGCGAGCGCATCGTCGCGTGCGCCCGCGGCGCCGAGAGCGGCCATCACGCCGTCGAGGTCGCCGGGTTCCGCAGGGAAGCCGAACTCGTTCGCCGTCGTCCCGATGAGGAGGGGCACGGGCGGTGTCGCGACGACGTCGGCGACGGGCGCGAGCACCTCCCCGTCGATGATGGGGACGAAGGCGAGCGGCATGGCGTCGCGGCCGGCTCCGAGGAGATCGATCCCGTGGGCGGGCTCCAGGCCCAGCGCCGCCCCCGCGTCGACGCGCGAGGAGGCGTCGAGGATCGCCTCCTCGTCGAGGGCGAGGAAGCCGTCGGCGCCGATGCCGTCGATCCCGAGCTCGCGGGCGAGTGCGCGGGAGACGGCGGCCCCGTCGGCGGAGGTGCGGTGCGTCCAGGAGGGCGACTGCGCGATGGCGCCGTGGAAGAGCCCGCGGGCGCCGGGCGCCGCGAGCAGGTACATCACGCTGCCGCCGCCCGCGGACTGCCCGGCGATCGTGACACGGGCGGGATCACCGCCGAACGCGCGGATGTTGTCGCGCACCCACTCCAATGCAGCGATCTGATCGAGGATGCCGCGGTTGGCCGGCATGCCGTCGATCCATCCGAAGCCGTCGAAGCCGAGCCGGTACGAGATCGTCACGGTGACGACGCCGTCGCGGTTGAAGGCGGCGCCGTCGTACCACGGGCTCGCGGGAGATCCTGCGAGGAATCCGCCCCCATGGATCCACACGAGCACGGGCAGACAGGCGCCGCGATCGCCCGGAGCGGGCGTGAAGACGTTGACGTTCAGCGTCGCCTCCCCCGGGACGGAGGGCTCGGGGATGGTCGTGACCGCACCGAACGGACGCCGCTGCGGCGTCGCACCGTAGACGGTCGCGTCGCGGACGCCCTCCCAGGGCTCCGGCGGCACGGGCGCCCGGAAGCGGAGCGCGCCGACGGGCGGCTGCGCGAAGGGGATGCCGAGGAAGGCGGCGGACCCGCCGCGGTCGATCCCGCGCACCTCCCCCGCCGTCGTCGTGACGAGAGGGGCGGCTGCGCTGTCCATGCGAGAACGCTATCGGCTGGATCGCGCTGTCGGACGCGCGAAATAGGCTTGTCGCATGCGCCTCGCCACCTGGAACGTGAACTCGATCCGTGCCCGCGTCGACCGCATCGTGTCGTTCGCCGAGCGCGAGCACATCGATGTGCTGGCGATGCAGGAGATCAAGTGCAAGCCCGAGCAGTTCCCCTACGCGGCCTTCGAGGCGGCCGGCTACCATGTCGAGGCGCACGGACTCAACCAGTGGAACGGCGTCGCGATCGCGAGCCGCGAACCGCTCGCCGACGTGCAGCATTCCTTCGACGGCATGCCCGGGTTCAAGAAGGGATACGACGGCGACGACGCGCCGCATGAGGCGCGGGCGATCTCGGCGCTCGTGAGCGGCGTGCGGGTGTGGAGCCTGTACGTGCCCAACGGCCGCTCGCTCGACGACCCGCACTACGCCTACAAGCTCCGCTGGCTCGAGGCGCTGCGCGTCGCGACCGAGGCGCAGCTCCGTGCCGAGCCCGATCTGCCGCTCGCCCTCGTCGGCGACTTCAACATCATCCCGTTCGACGCGGACAACGGCGATCCCGAGATCGTCCCCGGGCTGTCGACGCACGTCTCCCCTGCCGAGCGCGACGCGTTCTTCGCCCTCGAGGCCGCCGGAGTGACCGATGTCGTGCGTCCGCTCATCCCCACCGGGTACACGTACTGGGACTACCAGCGCCTCAAGTTCCCCCGCGATCAGGGCATCCGCATCGACTTCGTGCTCGGCTCGCGCGCGTTCGCCGATGCCGTCGCGGGGGCGTCGATCGCGCGCGACGAGCGGAAGGGCGACTCCCCGAGCGACCACGTCCCCGTCGTCGTCGACATCGATCTCCCCTCGGAGACCGAGGACGACGACGTGCCGATGATCTTCGGCTGACACCCGTCCTCAGTCGCCCATCGTCCCTGTCTGGGGAGCCAGGTCGACCGGGGTGTAGCGCAGCAGCACGGCGCCGCTCGGCCCCGCGAGGGGTGGCGCGATGAGCCTCAGATTCGCGGGCTGGGCGCCGTCGGGGAAGACCTTCTTGCCCTGGCCCAGGACGACGGGGTACACCCACAGCAGCAGCTCGTCGAACAGCTGCCGCGCCAGGAGGGTCTGAACGAGGTCGACACTGCCGATCACGGCCGTGAGGCGGTGCCGTGCGCGGATGGCCGCGATCTCCGTGTCGAGATCGCGGCCGATGCGCGTGCTCCCCTGCCAGGTGAGGTCGGGCTCGCCGCGTGAGGCCACGTACTTCGGCACGGCGTCGAACTTCCGCCCGATCGAGCCCGCGGGACCGGTCGTATGGTGCGGCCAGTATCCGGCGAAGATGTCGTACGTGCGTCGGCCGAGCAGCAGGGCGTCGAGCGCGTCGATGCCGGCTCCGATCTCGCGTCCGACGGTCTCGTCGGCGAAGGGCGCCTGCCATCCGCCGTAGGGGAAGGCGCCGGAGACATCCTCCTCGGGGCCGCCCGGAGCCTGCGCGACGCCGTCGAGCGTGGTGAACAGGTCGATGCGGATGCGTCCGCGGGTCGTGCCGTCCTCGTGCATGGTGTTCTCCTGCCGGTCAGGCGGCGATCTCCGCGGGTCCGGGATCGATGTGGAAGACGCGGGCGAAGCGCTCGAACAGCGCGGGGTCGCCCTGGAGGACGTGGGCCAGGCCCTGCTCGACCGCGTCGGCCGGCGAGAGCTCGCCGGAGATGACCGAGCGGATGGCCGGCCCGGCCGCGAGCACGACGTCCGGGTCGCCTTCGGGCGGGCGGCCGCCTACGGGCGGCAAGGCCGGAGCGAGCTGCGCGACGGCGAGCTCCCCGCGGCGCACGTCGGCGCGCAGCACGATGTCGCCGACATGCAGCTCGTATGCCGTGTCGGGCATGCTCGCGGCGACTCCGACCTGGAACGCCGTGCGAAGCGCAATGGTGAGCGAGTCCGGCGTGACGACGTCGCCCTCCCGAGGGTCTCCCATCCGCGTGAACCCCCACCGGCCGAGGGCGACCACGATCGGCTCGAGCTCGCGTCCGTAGGGCGTCAGCTCGTAGACGAGCCCGCACCGGGCGATCGGCACGCGCCGCACCACTCCCCCGGCCTGGAGATCCTTGAGCCGGGTGCTGAGGATGTTCGTCGGGATGCGCGGGAGCCCCGCCTTGAGATCGGTGTAGCGCCGCGGGCCGACGAGCAGATCGCGCACGATGAGCAGCGCCCACCGTTCGCCGATCAGCTCCACGGCGGTCGCGACTCCGCAGTACTGACCGTAGCCGCGCGCCGCCACCCGATCAGGCCTCCTGCTCGGCGAAGAACGCCTCGGGGCCCTTCTCAGCCGCGATGGGGTCCATCCACATGAACTCGATGATGTTGCCGTCGGGGTCGGCCATGCTGATGGAGTACATGAAGCCGTAGTCCTGCGGCTCCTTGTTCTCGGTGCCGCCCGCCGCGAGGACGGCTGCGCGGACGGCGTCCACGTCGTCGCGCGACTCGCGGCTCAGGGCCGTGATGACCTGAGCGCCCTCGGAGCCGAGCACGACGCTCTTCGACGTGAACGTCGAGAAGTACTCCTTCGTGAGCACCATGAAGAAGACGTTGTCGTCCCACTTGACGCAGGCGGCGTTCTCGTCGGTGAACTCCGGGACGATGGTCGTTCCCAGCGCCTCATAGAACCGCTTGGCGCGGTCGAGGTCGGTGACGGGCAGATTGACGAAGACGTTCGTGGCCATGGCGTGCTCCTTGCGGCGTCGGAGGGTTGCGACCGCGTCGGTGCGCCCGCACGGAAATGCTTGCAAAAAGCAAGTTCGGCGTCAAGGGCTCCCTCGTGCGGGGGAGGCCCGCGCGCCGGGCTGCCCCTAGCGTGGAGGGCATGACCGTGCTCTCCGACCCCGCCGCCGTGGAGGACGACGCCGACGCGACGCCGCTCGATCGGCCGGTCACGCGGCGCGATCTCCGCAACGACGCGCTGCTCGGCGCCGGGCTCTTCGGCGCGGCCGTCATCAGCATCGGGCTCGCCACCGTCGCCGGGGCGTTCTTCTCCGAGCCGGGCAACGCCGGATGGTCCCTGCTCGCGAGCGCGCTCATGACGCTGCCCCTCGCCCTGCGCAGGCGCCTTCCCGTGACGGTCGCCGTCGTCGTCAGCGCGTCGTACTTCGTCGCCGCGTCGCTCCAGTTCACGGAGCTCTACGTCAGCCAGGTCGCCATCTTCATCGCGATGTTCACGATCGGGGCATGGGTCGACGACCGCCGTCGAGCCGCGGTCTCCCGCATCGTCATCATCATCGGGATGGCGCTGTGGCTCCTCGTCTCGACGTTCCTCGGGGCGACCGACACCGAGAGCCTCGACGAGTACTTCGCCGGATCGCTCTCCCCGTACGTCGCGTACATGCTGCTGATGTGGCTCATCAACGCCGCGTACTTCGGCGGGGCGTACTACATGGGCAATCGGGCATATGCGGCCGCGCGGGACAGGGCCATCCTGCAGCGGCGCACGCGCGAGCTCGAGGAGGAGCGCGAGATCACCGCGGCGCAGGCCGTCGCGCTCGACCGTGTGCGGATCGCGCGCGAGCTGCACGACGTGGTCGCGCACCACGTCTCCGCCATGGGGGTGCAGGCGGGCGCCGCGCGCACCGTGATCGACGCGGACCCCGCCGTCGCGAAGCGGGCGCTGTCGGTCGTGGAGGAGTCCGCGCGGTCGGCCATCGCCGAGCTTCATCACCTGCTCGACACGCTGCGCTCACCCGATGGCGACCCCGACTTCGCCGCGGGGGCGCCGTCGACGCTCTCGCTCGAGAGCCTCGCCGACCTCGCGGAGGTGATGACCGCATCCGGCACCCCGACGGCGCACGTCGTCGTCGGCGAGCGCCGCCCGGTGCCCGACGTCGTGCAGGTCAACCTGCACCGCATCGCCCAGGAGGCGCTCACCAATGCCCGCCGGCACGGCGGACCGGATGCGACCGCGGAGATCAGGGTGCGCTACACCGACGCGGCCGTCGAACTGGAGATCGTCAACTCCGGGCGCCTCGCGCTCGATGCGCGACCGGGGCTCGGGCAGCTGGGCATGCGCGAGCGCGCGATCGCGTCGGGTGGCTCCCTCGAGCTGCGTCCGCGCGACCGGGGCGGCTACCTCGTGCGCGTCGCCGTCCCCCTCGATGCCGCACCCCAGGAACGGGAGACCCCATGACCATCCGCGTGCTGCTCGTCGACGACCATGCCACGATGCGTGCGGGGTTCCGCATGATCCTCGAGGCATCGGGCATCGAGGTCGCAGGGGAGGCCGGCACGGGCAGGGAGGCCGTGTCGCGCGCCGCCGAGCTGCAGCCGGACGTGGTCTGCATGGACGTGCAGATGCCCGACATGGACGGGATCGAGGCCACGCGGCGCATCGTCGAGGCCGGCACGGCTGCGCAGGTCGTCATCGTGACGACCTTCGACCGCGACGACTACCTGTTCTCCGCGCTCGACGCCGGCGCGAGCGGGTTCCTGCTGAAGAACGCGGGACCGGAGGAGCTCGTGAACGCGGTGCGCGTGGTCGCCGCGGGAGACGCCCTGCTCGCACCCGAGGTCACGCGGCGCGTCATCGAGCGCCACACGCCGGCGCCGACGACGGGCGTCGAGCACGAATCCGATCAGGACGGCGACGCGGGGCTCACAGAACGCGAGAGAGACGTGCTGCGGCTGCTCGCGCAGGCCATGAGCAATGCGGAGATCGCGCGCGCGCTCTTCATCGGCGAGGCGACCGTCAAGACGCACGTGTCGAACGTGCTGCTGAAGCTCGGCGCACGCGACCGCGTCGCGGCGGTCGTCTACGCCCACCGGCACGGCTTGACGTAGACGACCGCCGGCGACTCAGGCGTTCGCCTTGCGGACGCGCTCGATGAGGCCGACGAAGGCCTGCAGGTAGCCCGCGAGGAACTCCTTCGTGCCGTCGTTCGCGATGTCGCGCTCGTCGGTGATGAGCCCGGGCGCGTACTGGATCATGCCCTCGGGCTGACCCATCACGATGGCGTTGAAGTGGCCCATGATGGCCCGCAGGTGCTGCTGCGCGGCGGCGGTGGAGATGGGGCCGCCGGATGCGCCGATGATGGCGACGGGCTTGCCGCTGAACGACATGTCGCCGTACGGGCGGGTCGACCAGTCGAACGCGTTCTTCAGCACGCCGGGGATCGAGCGGCTGTACTCGGGAGTGGCGATGAGGACGCCGTCGACGTCGACGATGGCCTGCTTGAAGTCCTTTGCGACCTGGGGGAAGTCGGCTTCGCGGTCCTGCGAGTAGAACGGCAGGCCGGCGATCGGGATCTCGACGAGCTCGACGCCCTCCGGCGCGAGCTTCGCGATCGCCTCGACGAGGGCGCGGTTGATCGACGTGCTCGAGAGGCTTCCGATGATGTAGCCGATTGTCGTCACAGATTTCTCCTCAGATGGGTGGGGATGGCCGCGGAACGCGTCCATTCAGATGAAAGCATCCTGCCGACCCACCCTATTCCGCGGCTGGGTGTCCGCCCTGCGGATGACCCGGGCACGGCCATCCGCCGGAGGGGGCATCCGCCGCAGGGGCATCCGCCGCAGGGGGGAGGGCCGCGTTCACTCCGGCGGGGGAGGCGGGCGGCGCAGGCGGTTCGTAGCGTGGGAGCCACATCGAAGAGAGGGGACGAGGATGCTGCGACTGCGCGGGATCTCGAAGCGGTACGGCGAGCGCCAGGTACTGGACGACGTGTCGTTCGACGTCGCACCGGGTCGGCTGACGGGGTTCGTCGGCGGCAACGGCGCCGGCAAGACGACGACCATGCGGATCGTGCTCGGCCTGCTTGCGGACGACGGGGGAGAGGTCGCGCTCGACGGCGCGCCCATCACGCCCGCGGTGCGGCGAGGCTTCGGCTACATGCCGGAGGAGCGCGGACTCTACCCCAAGATGAAGGTGCTCGAGCACATCGTGTACCTCGCGCGTCTGCACGGCTTCGACAAGGGCGAGGCGACGCGCCGTGCGACGGAGCTGCTGGAGCGGCTCGGCCTGGGCGAGCGGCTGGGCGACAACATCGAGTCCCTGTCGCTCGGAAACCAGCAGCGCGCCCAGATCGCGGCCTCGCTCGTGCACGACCCTTCGGTGCTCATCCTCGACGAGCCGTTCTCGGGTCTCGACCCGCTCGCCGTCGAGACGGTCGTCGGCGTCCTGCAGCAGCGCGCCGCGGATGGCGCGGCCGTGCTGTTCTCCTCCCACCAGCTCGACGTCGTCGAGCGCCTGTGCGACGACCTCGTCATCATCGCGGGCGGGACCATCCGTGCGGCCGGGCCGCGCGATGTGCTGCGCGCCCAGCACTCCTCGAACCGGTACGAGCTCGTCTCGGATGGCGACGCCGGCTGGCTGCGCGCCGAGCCGGGCGTGCAGGTGGTCGAGTTCGAGGGCGGCTACGCCCTCTTCGACGTCGACACGGACGAGACGGCGCAGCGCGTGCTGCGCCGTGCGGTCGACCTCGGGGCGGTCGCGAGCTTCGCGCCGCAGCATCCCTCGCTCTCCCAGATCTTCAAGGAGGTCATCCAGTGAGCACCGCAGCACCCTCCGTGTCGACGTCGCAGGGCGTCTGGCTCGTCGCCGAGCGAGAGCTCGGCTCGAAGCTCCGCAGCAAGTCCTTCCTCATCTCCACGGCGATCCTCATCATCGGGGCGCTCGCGGGTGTGCTGTGGATGGGCTTCTCCGCGGGCACCAGCAGCACGACCCCGATCGCCGCGACGGCGGGCGTGGCCGCCCAGCTCGACGCCGTCGACGGGTACGAGGTCACCGAGGTCGCCGATCGCGCGGCGGCCGAGGAGCTCGTGGAGGAGGGCGAGGTCGACGCCGCCGTGATCGACGACGCGGCGTCGCCGACGGGGCTCGCCGTCCTCGCACTGGAGGAGGCCCCTCCGGGACTCGTCTCGGCGCTCTCCGTGTCGCCCGTCGTCGAGCTGCTCGACCCTGCGGCGGGGGAGGACGGCCCCCTGCGCTACATCCTGGGCCTCGTCTTCGGACTCGTGTTCTTCATGGCGGCGATGAGCTTCGGCACGCCGATCACGACGAGCGTCGTGGAGGAGAAGCAGACGCGCGTCGTCGAGATCCTCATCGCGGCCATCCCGGCGCGCGTGCTGCTCGCGGGCAAGGTGCTCGGCAACACGATCCTCGCGATCGCGCAGATCGTGGTGCTCATCGCCGTCGCCGTCGTCGGCCTCGTCGTGACGGGCCAGACGGCGTTCCTGCAGGGCCTCGGCGCCCCCATGGTGTGGTTCGCCGTGTTCTTCCTGTTCGGGTTCGTGCTGCTCGCGGGGATGTTCGCGGCTGCCGGCTCGATGGTGTCGCGTCAGGAGGACACCGGCCCGACTCTCACGCCGCTCATCTACCTGACGATGATCCCGTACTTCCTCGTCATCTTCCTCGGCGACAACCCGGTCGTGATGGCGATCCTGTCGTACGTGCCGTTCTCGGCCGCGGTGGGCATGCCGCTGCGCCTGTTCTTCAACGAGGCGCAGTGGTGGGAGCCGCTGGTCTCGCTGGGGATCCTGCTGGCGACGTGCGTCGTCGTCATCGGGCTCGGCGCGAAGATCTACGAGAACTCGCTGCTGCGCATGGGCGCGCGCGTGAAGCTCAAGGACGCGCTCAGGGCCTGACCGCCCTCCTGCCTCGGCGCCCGCCATCCGACCGGATGGCGGGCGCCGTCTCGTGCCCGCCATCCGCGTAACGAAACGGCCGACCCCGCGTCTCATATACAGGGATGCCGATCGTGTCGAGGAGGACGCACCATGGAGAGGACCGAATTGAGGACGCCGCGCACGCGACTCTCGGACGGCATCCGCGCGGCGTTGGGCGAGAGCATCGTGTCGGGACGGCTGCCACCGGGGACGCGCCTTCGCGATGTGGAGATCGCGTCGCGTTTCCGGGTGTCGCGGATGCCGGTCCGCGAGGCGCTGCTGCGCCTGGAGGTCGAGGGTCTCGTCACGATCGACGCGAGCCGCTCGACGGTGGTGACGCCTGCGTCCTCGACAGCGCTCGCCGATGCGCTCGACGTGCTCGTCGGGCAGGCGGGCGCCGTCGGAGCGCTGACGCTCGCCCGCGGCATCGCACTCGAGACCGCCGCGCGCCGTGCGACGGCGGGCTTGAGCAAGACCGACACCGCTGCGGCGGCGATCGCCTGGGATGTCGTGCGGGAGCTCGCCAGCGCCTCCGGGAACGCGTTGGCTGCCGATGCACTCGCGCAGGTGGATCTGCGGCTTCAGCGGGCTCTGCGTCCCCTCGCGCACGCCGGCGAGAGGGCGCTCGGCGCTCTCCGGGAGCTGGACGCGGCGGCTCGCGCGGGCGACGGGCGCGGTGCGGATGACGCGCTGCGTGGGTTCGTGGACGCCGCCGTCGCGGAGGCGCTCGCCGGCCATCCGAGGATGGCGATGCCGGCGTGAGCGCTGCCGTGCGAGCGTTGCGGCGTGTTGCGCGGCGTCATCCGCTTGGAACATGCGCGGGAATAGGATCGCGCGTGCGCGGTTTCATCCCGCATGCGGGCGATGGCGCCCGGTCCGAATCGCATCATCCGTTCCGAATCGCACAGGGAGAGCCATCATGGGCGCCACCATCCTCGACCGCACCGCGGCCACCGATCATCCCGTCCTCGACGTCCTCGCCGATCGGTGGAGCCCGCGCGCGTATGCCGGCACGTCGGCGGTCGACGAGGCGAAGCTGTCGAGCGCTCTCGAGGCCGCGCGCTGGAGCCCGTCGGCCTACAACGGCCAGCCGTGGCGCTTCATCGTCGCACGTCGCGGCTCGGAGGCGCACGCAGGGGTCGTCTCGGCGCTCGTGGAGTTCAACCAGCTGTGGGCCTCCCACGCGCCCGTGCTCGTCGTCGCGGTCGCCGAGGTGGAGAACGCCGAAGGACGTGCGAACTCGCACGCCGTCTACGACCTGGGTCAGGCCGTCGCCCACCTGTCGATCCAGGCGCACCACGATGGTCTTCTCGTACACCAGATGAGCGGGTTCGACGCCGACGCGGTGCGCGCGCGCTTCGGGCTCGAGGAGCGGTTCGCGCCGACGACCGTCATCGCTCTCGGCGAGCTCGGCGATGTCGACGCGCTCCCGGAGGCGCTGCGCGAGCGGGAGACGGCTCCGCGTGAGCGTCGTCCTCTCGCGGAGACGGTCATCGTCAACGACTGACGCGCGCCTCGTCGAGAGCCGGTCCCGGATGCCCGGGGCCGGCTCTTCGCGTGTCGGGCGCCGGGTTGCGGGTCTGGTTGACTCGGTAGCGACCGAGGGGGGCTCGTGGAACCGGGAACGTGGGCAGAGTGGGTGGGGAGCATCGCGTCGATCGCGGCCGCTGTGGTCTCGATCTTCGCGCTGATCGTCGCGATGAAGGCGAACGCGCATGCGAAGGAGGCGAACGAGACGAGCCAGTCGACGCTGGCCGTGAGCAATCGGATGCGCACCGACGCGCTCGAGAGCTCCGAGCGGAGACGACGGCTGGAGACGGCGAGCGAGCTGCAGGCGTGGTGGGCGGCAACTCCCGACGGCAGACGGTGGGGCGTGGTCATCGTCAACGGCTCGCGCGGCGCCGGAGTCTTCCGAGACATCACGCTGACGTCCCGCGACACGAGTGCGACGTACGTGACGCCGATCCCGATGCTCCCGCCGGGCACGTTCGTGCTCCTGCCGGAGGAGAACGGCAAGGGCATCCCACAGCCCGTGGATCCGTCGGATCAGTGGCATCCTCTGACGCGTTCACGCAAGCACGTCGTCGTCTCGATCGACTTCACCGATCCGGTGGGAACCGCATGGCGATGGGATGCCGGGAACGGGCTCCGTCCGTCGCCTGAGCCGACCGCGGCCTGAGCGGCACGGACTGAGGGGCGCAGACCTGAGCGGCGGTAGCGCCGTCGCGCATCCGCTCCGGCGGATGCGTCGTTCCTGCCTCAGGCTCTGAGGATCCCCGCGTCGTCGATACCGGTCTTCCCCGGGCCGACTTCGACCTGGGATCGTGGGCGCTCAGCGAATGCTGTCTCCTTCCGCGGGCCCGCCGACGGCAACGGCTGCGGGTCCGGGGTCGGGGTGCCATCCGGGTGGGGCCTGGTCGGTGAGGCCGTTCTCGTACTCCCATCTCCACTGGTCGTCGAGGTCGGCCTGGGTGACGGGCGCGTATTCCCACTCGGGTATGCAGGGGCCGGGTGGGTTCGGTGCATGCATTGCCGTGTGCGCGGCTTGCGGGGGTGGCTGCGTGGCGTAGTCGTGTCCGAGGGGGCTGGTCCAGATGATGACGCCGGGTTGGGGTTGTTGGATGTGCCAGGGGGTGTGGTGTCGGAGCTTGTGGTGTGCCGTGCAGAGGGCGGAGAGGTTGCCGGCGCAGGTGGGGCCTCCTCGTTCCCATTCCCGGGTGTGGTCCTTCTCGCACCGTGACGCGGGCCTCAGGCAGCCGGGGGCGCGGCAGGTCCCGTCGCGCAGCTCGATCAGCCGGCGGATCGCGGTGGTGGGGGTGTAGTGGTCGACGGTGTGGAGGGCACCGGTGTCGGGGTCCTGGAAGAGGCGTTCCCATCCGGGGGCGTCTTGCGCGAAACGGCGGGCGACATCTGGGGGGAGGGGTCCGTATCCGGCGAGGAGGGCGGGGTGGTCGTCGAGGCCGGCGAGGGTGGTCGCGGCGATCGTGACCGCCACGGTGCCGCGGATCGCGGCGACCTTCTCGATCGACCCGTCGATCGTGTGGGAGGTGGGGGCGCCGGTGAGGAGGAGGTCGGTGGCGAGGTCCGCGCGGATGTGATCCCTCGTGCGGGCATCCCGCCCCCGTTCCACCGCCGCCGCGACCTGCTCCTCCGTAGGCCTCAACGGGAGGGCGGGGTCGTGGGGGTACCAGGTGCCGTCGTGGAACACCTCGACGTGCTCCCGCATCATCGAGCACCCCGGGAGGGTGGACCGGACCGTCCGCCGGTCACCGTTCCGGGGACCATCGGCGTCGGGGGCGTGAGGGCCGGCGCCGTCGGGGCCGTGCGCGCCGGGGTCCTGCGCGCCGGAGCTGCGGGGGCCGCCGGGGCGGTGGGGGTCGGCATCGGGGTGGGTGGCGTACCCGTTCGCGTCGACCGCGACACCGTCGGCGTTGACCCGCATCCCGAACGCATTCCGGCTCACAGGACCAGTCGTCGCTGCAGAACCGGCCATACCTGCCCGCTTCTTCTCCTCCGCGGCGAGCCGCTGCTCCTCCGCGTCGCGCCGCTTCTGCTCTTCGGCCGCGAGCCGCTTCTCCTCCGCGGCGAGTCGCCTTTCCTCTGCCGCGAGGGGTTTCGCGATGGTGGTGAGGCGGTCCTGGATCGCGGTGATCTTCGCGGCGTCGTCGGTCAGGACGAACTCTGCCAGCCCGTCGTCGAGGGCCCGCACCCTCGTGCCTCGCCGGTCGAGCGCGCGCCGGTGCCGTTCGGGGAGGGGTGCCGGGTCGAGTTCCGCGGCGAGACCCTTCGCGAACACCCGCACCTGCCCCGGTGTCGCATCCTCCGCATACGTCACCGCACGCTTCGAGTACTCCTCCACCATGTCGGCGGGGAGTCGTTCCCCGTGTTCGCGGATGATGTCCGCCTGACGACGCGTGATCACCTGACGACACAACGCATCTGCCACGACCGGGAACCGGTCGGTCAGGGCGAGATCCTGCCGGAGCCGGGCTTCGACCTCACCCGGCGACAGATGCAACGCCGCCGCGAGCTCGAGCGCGATGGACCGCCACGGGAACCCGTATGCGGACGCGTCCTCGCACCGCGCGGTCTGCGCCTGCGCGACCCGCGCGGCCGCGGCGAACGCCCCCGCCTCCAGACCATCGAGCCGGGCCCGATCGGCACGCACCTCCAGGATCAGGTCGCGCACGTTCCCGATCGTGCGCACCTCACCCGCCGTCGCCTCCCACGACGACCCTGCTGCGAACCTCGGCTTCCGCCCTGACATACACCCATCATCCAAGGCACCACCGACATTCGAACGAACGAACGAGATCATCCCGACCCTATGGAGGTCACAGGATGGTCACGAAACGGACCGGGCGGGAGCCGCGTCCCTCGGCTACCGCTCGCGGATGAGCCGGGGGAGAAGGCGCACCAGGACCACCATCACGAGCAGCTCGACGAGCGTCTGCGTGACGACGACGAGCGGCGCCAACGCGAACGCGGCGGGCAGGGCGAGCACCAGCGGCAGGACGACGAGGGAGTTGCGCGTCACCCCGCTGAACACGACCGCGCGGCGCGCGGGCGCGTCGAGTCCGGCGACCCTCCCCGCGATCGTGCCGACGCCGACCATGACGACCGCGAACAGCGCGAACACGGGCACCACGAGCAGCAGTGCGCCGATCCTCTGGCCGACCGACGCGATCTGCGAGGCGACGACCGCGGCGAGCGCGAGGATCATGAGCGGGACCATCGCCGCGAGGCCGGCATCGCGCACGACCGCTCCCGCGCGCGTACGCGCCGCCGCGAGCTGGGTGAGCCACGCGGCCCCGAGCGGCAGCGCGATGAGCAGAAGGAACGCCTCGACGAACGGTGCGGGGTCGACCGCCTCGACGAACTCCGCCCCGACGAGGAGCCGCAGGTGCACCGGCAGGAGGAGCATCTGCGTGAGCATGAGCAGCGGTGTCGCCGCCAGCAGCCGCGCGGCCGAGCCCCCCGCGATGCCGGTGAACACGATCACGTAGTCCACGCACGGCGTCAGCAGCACGAAGAGCACGCCGACGAGGAGTACCCGGTCGTGCGCGACCATCCGTGAGAGGACGAGTACGACGATCGGGACGAGGACGAAGTTCACGACGAGGATGGTCGCGAGGAACCGGCCGTCATGGAGCGCCCGCAGCATCCGCGCGAACGGGACGCCGAGGAACGTCGCCCAGAGGAGCACCCCGAGGAGGGGCATGACCGCGGACTGCGTCGCCCCCGCGGATCCCGGAGCGAGCAGCCCGATCGCCGCGCCGACCGCGAGCGCGAGCAGGTAGAGCGCGACCTGGTGCCGCTCCATCCATTCGACACCCGCGCGCATGATCACATCGTGGCAGGCGCGCGGGCGTGGCCGTCCGACGGCGTCAGAGATCGGCGAGCTCGAGCAGTTCCGACGGCTGCAGCCCCAGGACGTCGGCGAGCCCCGTAAGCGTCGACAGGCGGGGGTTCGACGGCCCGGCGGCCTCCACGCGGCCCGACGAGCGCCCCGCCTCGATGAGCTGCACCTGGTTCTTCGTCACGCCGGCGCGGAACGCGAGCGCTTCCTGCGAGAGCCCCTTCTCCTCACGGCGCGCGCGCAGCGCGGCGCCGAACCTCTTGGCGCGCGTCTCATCCCAGACCATCCGACAATCCTGCCGAGCAGGGCCCTGTTGAGTCCACCCGCTGTACACGGCCAGCTATAGCGTGACGGCTACTGCCCCTGGCTCGAGAGCGCGAGGCGGTCGCCCGACGAGTCGACGTCGACCTTCACGGTGTCGCCGTCGCGCACGCCGCCCGACAGGATGGCCATGGCGAGCCGGTCCTGCACCTCCTTCTGGATGAGGCGGCGCAGCGGACGGGCGCCGTACACCGGGTCGTAGCCGCGCTCGGCGAGCCATGCCCGCGCATCCGGGGTGACCGCGAGCGTGAGCCTCCGGTCGGCGAGCCGCTTCTGCAGCGCGTCCACCTGCAGCTCGACGATCTGCGCGAGGTCGTCCTGACCGAGGGCCTGGAACATGACGATGTCGTCGAGCCGGTTCACGAACTCGGGCTTGAACGCCTGACGCACGAGCATCATGACCTGCTCGCGCTTCGCGTCGGGCGAGATCGTCGGATCGATGAGGATCGGCGAGCCGATGTTCGACGTGAGGATGAGGATGACGTTCGTGAAGTCGACCGTCCGGCCCTGACCGTCGGTGAGGCGCCCGTCGTCCATGACCTGCAGGAGCACGTCGAACACCTCGGGATGGGCCTTCTCGACCTCGTCGAGCAGCACGACGCCGTAAGGGCGCCGCCGCACGGCCTCGGTGAGCTGCCCGCCCTGCTCGTAGCCGACGTACCCCGGAGGGGCGCCGACGAGCCTCGACACCGAGTGCTTCTCGCCGTACTCGGACATGTCGATGCGCACCATGGCGTGCTCGTCGTCGAAGAGGAACTCGGCGAGCGCCTTCGCGAGCTCCGTCTTGCCGACGCCCGTCGGGCCGAGGAAGAGGAAAGAGCCGGTCGGGCGGTTCGGGTCGCTGATGCCCGCACGCGAGCGGCGCACGGCATCCGACACGGCCGAGACGGCCTCCCTCTGCCCGATCAGACGTCGACCGAGCTCTGCCTCGAGGTGCAGCAGCTTCTCGGTCTCGCCCTGCAGCAGGCGCCCCACGGGGATGCCCGTCCACGCCGCGATGACGGAGGCGATGTCCTCCTCCGTGACCTGGTCGCCGACCATCCGCTCGGTCGCGCCGTCCGACGTCTCGGCGCGCTCGGCCTCCGCGAGCTCGCGCTCGAGACCCGGGATCTCGCCGTAGAGCAGGCGCGACGCGCGTTCGAGGTTGCCCTCGCGCTGCGCGCGCTCCGCCTCGCCGCGCGCCGCGTCGAGCCGCGTCTTCAGGTCGCCGACGCGGTTGAGCGACGAGCGCTCCGCCTCCCAGCGCGCCTGCAGCTCCTGCAGCCGCGCCTCCTCGCCGCGCAGCGTCTCGCGCAGCGCCGCCAGGCGCTCCTTCGAGGCGGGGTCCTTCTCCTTCTTGAGCGCGAGCTCCTCGAGCTTGAGGCGGTCGACATGACGGCGCAGCTCGTCGATCTCGAGCGGCGCAGAGTCGATCTCCATGCGCAGGCGCGACGCCGCCTCGTCGATGAGGTCGATGGCCTTGTCGGGCAGCTGGCGGCTCGGGATGTACCGGTGAGAGAGCGCCGCGGCCGCGACAAGGGCGCCGTCCGCGATGGCGACCTTGTGGTGCGCCTCGTAGCGCTCCTTGAGCCCGCGCAGGATGGCGATGGTGTCCTCGACCGTCGGCTCACCGACGTAGACCTGCTGGAAGCGGCGCTCGAGCGCCGCATCCTTCTCGATGAACTCGCGGTACTCGTTGAGCGTCGTCGCGCCGATCAGGCGCAGCTCGCCGCGGGCGAGCATGGGCTTGAGCATGTTCGCGGCCGCGACCGACCCCTCGCCGCCACCCGCGCCCATGAGCACGTGCAGCTCGTCGATGAAGGTGATGACCCGGCCATCGGACTCGGTGATCTCCTGCAGCACCTTCTTGAGGCGCTCCTCGAACTGGCCGCGGTACATGGCGCCGGCCACGAGGGCGGAGATGTCGAGCGCGATGAGCTCCTTGCCCTTGAGGCTCTCGGCGACATCGCCCGCGACGATGCGCTGGGCGAGCCCCTCCACGACAGCCGTCTTGCCGACGCCGGGCTCGCCGATGAGCACGGGGTTGTTCTTCGTGCGGCGGGTCAGCACCTGGCTCACCCGCCGGATCTCGCCGTCGCGGCCGATCACCGGGTCGAGCTTGCCCTGCTTCGCCCGCTCGGTGAGGTTGATGCCGAACTGCTCGAGGGCGCTCTTCTCTTCGTCGTTGCCGGGGGTGCTCATCCTGTCCTCCGTGGAGTCTCCTTCAAACTTGAGTAGGTTCGGCTCAAGTTTAGCAGGATGATGGCGGTCAGATCCAGCCGTTCTCTTCGGCGATGAGCACGGCCTGCTGACGCGTCTGCACCCCCAGCTTGCCGAGGATGACCGAGACGTGGTTGCGCACCGTCCCCGGCGCGAGCGACAGCGCCCGCGCGATCTGGCCCGTCGTCTCGCCGCGGCGGCCGACCCGCAGCACGTCGAGCTCGCGCGGAGTGAGCGGGCACCTCTCGTCGGCGAGCGCGTCGGCGGCGATCTCGGGATCGACGTACCGCTCGCCGGCCGCCACCCTGCGGACGACCCGCGCCACCTCGTCGGCTCCGCGCGACTTCGGGAGGAACCCGGCCACCCCCGACGACAGCGCCCGACGCAGCACGCCGGGCCGCGCGTGGCGCGTCACGACGACCGAGCGCGTCGCGATCCGCCTGCTGAGGAGCGCCGCCACCTCGACGCCGTCGAGCCCCGGCATCTCGAGATCGAGCACGCACACGTCGGGCTGGAGCCGGAGCGCCTCCGCGACCGCCTCGGTGCCGTCCGCGCACTCGGCGACGACCTCGATATCCTCCTCGAGGCGCAGGAGCGCGGCGAGCGCCGACCGGATCATGGCCTCGTCATCGGCGAGCAGCACGCGGATCACGGGGCACTCTCCTGCGGGATCGTGACGACGACGGCGAACTCGTGGGCGTCTCGCCGCACGTCGAGCACGCCGCCCGCCTCCTCGACGCGGCGCGCGATCCCCTGCAGGCCCGCGCCGTCGCCATCCGCCGCCCCGGGCGCACGGTCGTTGACGATCTCATAGCGCCAGCCGCCCGCCGATCGCTCGAGGGCGAGGCGCGCACGCCGGCCGCCTCCGTGACGCAGCACATTCGTCGTCGTCTCGCGGATGACGGGGCCGAGCACGTCGGCGGGTGCACGGTCGGCGTCGGACGCGGCCGTCGACGACGCGGCGACGCCTGCCGCGACCAGCAGGTCGCGCGCGTTGGCGAGCTCGTCGACGAGAGGCACGGCGCGGAAGTGCGTCGCGAGATCGCGCGTGCCCTGGGTCGCCTCGGCGACGCTCACGCGCGCGGCGCGCACCTGCGCGAGCGCGCCATCCGGATCGCGGCCCATGAGCTTCTCGGCGAGCTCGAGCTGCAGCGCGATCACCTGCAGGTGGTGGCCCTGCAGATCGTGCACGTCGGTGGCCACCCGCAGCCGCTCCTGAGTCGCGGCCAGCCGCGACTCGGTCACGCGCGCCCGGTCGAACGCGAGGAGCACGTCCCACCACCACAGCGATGTCACGGTCATGACCGGCAGCAACGCGGCGAACGTCGCGCCCACGGGCCAGACGTCCGACTCCGTGAGCAGGGCGGCCGTGCGCGCATCGACGACGCCCAGCACGACGAGCAGCAGCGTGAGCCCTACCGTGACCCGCAGTCGCACACCGCGCTGCCAGTTGAGCAGCGCGAGCGACTGGGCGACGAGGCCGACCGCGGCGATCCAGCTGCCGGTCGCTGCGAACATCACGCCGGCGCAGACGAGCGGCACGACGAGTACCGGCACGAGGCGGGCGGGCAGCAGGGCGCCCCCCGCGTCGCGGTGACGGTAGGCGAGCAGCAGCATGATCGTGCAGGCGAACCACACGGCGGCGGAGATCGCCACCGCCGCGAACGAGGCCGCCGTGCCGGCGACCGCCGCCCAGGTCGTCCACGAGAGCACGGCGAACAGCTCGAAGAAGACGATGGCCGACGCGGTGTACCACCAGGTCGCGGCGATGCCGCGCGTGAGCTCGAACGAGCCTCGGGCGCCGGGTGGTCTCGTCACGGCCCCCAGCGTAGGGGCATGACAGATGTCACGGGCGCGGCGTGATGAGCGCACCCGCATCGATGACAGGCCGCCACTGCCGCGATCGGGCCCGAGCGGATGGACTGGGGTCATCCGCTGCGGGACCGACCCGCGGCACCGGACAGGAGCACCCCATGAATCTCGTCGAAGCCTTCCAGGATCTCGTCGCCCGCGTTCCCGAGCTCGTCCAGCCGCTCATCGTCGCGCTCGCCGGCGCCGTGCCCTTCGTCGAAGGCGAAGGCGCCGCCGCGATCGGCATCATCGGCGGCATCCACCCCGTCATCGCCGGCGTCGCCGCCGCGATCGGCAACTTCGTCTGCGTCGCGGCGCTCGTTCTCCTCGGCGCCGGCACCCGCCGCGCGATCGTCGAGCGCCGCCGGATCGCCGTGACGGCCGGCGGCGGACCCGCCCCGGCTCCCGAGCCGGTCTCGCCCCGCAAGGAGAAGTTCCAGCGCGCCCTCGTGCGGTACGGCGTCCCGGGCGTCAGCCTCCTCGGCCCGCTTCTCCTCCCGACGCAGTTCACGGCGACGATGCTCGCCGCCGCGGGGGTGGGCCGCGCCCGCATCCTGTTCTGGCAGGGCCTCGCGATCGCTGCATGGACGACCCTCATCACGCTCGTCATCACGGGCGTCATCTCCGTCGCCGGCTGACGAGCCTCCCAAGCGCGTTACAGCGGCGCCCCCGCGGGCACGACGGGAACCTCGTAGCGCCGGGCCGCAGTGGGATCCCGCTCGACGGCATCGCGTCCGGACACCGCGTGCGCGGCGAGGCGCGCGTCGGGCCAGGAGCCCAGGATGTCACGCAGCGCGGCTCGCGCGCCGGCATGCAGCCGGTCGGAGGCGAAAGCCTCAATGGCCGCATGGAGCACGGCGTACCCTCCGGCATCGCCGGTCGCGGGAGCATCCGCCGCGGCGGATGCGAGAGCCGACAGGACCTCCTCCAGGTCGGGGAGCTCGGGGTCCTGCACGTTCTGCAGCCAGATGCGGTTGACGCGCTCGGGCACGAGGACCGGGAGCACCACGACGGCGGCTGCGGCCCCGCTCAGCGAGACGGGATCGAACAGGCGCCCGAGGCGTGAGGGCGTCGCGCCCTGTCCCTCCGCGTACCGATCGGCCGATGGAGCGAGCAGGGTTGCGACCTCTCGGGGCACGGTGATCGCATCGGCCCTCAGCAGGTCGGCCGCCGCGGCGAGCGCGCGCCGTTGGAGCGCGGCGTCGGCGACCTCCACCGTTCTGCGACGGAGGTCGTCCACCGTGCCGTACGCGTAGTCCGCTCCGCCGATGAGGCCCGTGACCTCGTCGGCCTGGAAGCGGTGCAGCAGGAACAGCCGGGCGAACCGCTCGCGGAGCTCACCTTGCTGGAGGTGCCCCGGCGCCGCCGCCGGGCCGAAGGAGGCGATCGCCCTCTCGCGCACCCGGAGCAGGTGCGCAAGCGCCTCGAACGGATCGGCGCTCCCTCGATGCGCGACCCACGGTGCGGCGCCCGTCGAGTGAGCGGACTCGCCCTCGGTCAGCGTCGCGAGCGAATCCGGCGCCGGAACCGCGGCGTACGCGTGCCGCAGGAGCGCGGAGTCCCACTCGCCGAGCCCGTCACGGTACGCGTCGAGGAGGGTCGGCCTGCCCGTCTCGTCGAGGCCGATCGCGGGGAACGGATAGTCGAGCACCGACGGCGACGTCTGCACGTGCGTGGCGAAGTTGTGAGAGAAGCCGAGCGAATGGCCGACCTCATGCGCGGCGAGCTGGCGGAGCCGGCCGATGAGCGTCTCCTCGATCCTCGCGAGGCGTTCGGCCTCGTCGGGGGCGCCGAACGGCTGCAGGACGGTCTCGAACAGCTGCCTCAGCTGCAGGATGCGCTCACTGCCCAGTCGCACGGTGCCCCGGAGGCTCTCGCCCGTGAAAGGCATGGTCTGCGAGCCTCCGAGCGACCATCCACGCCCCGTGCGATGCACCCAGACGACGATGTTCGTCCGCGCACCCCAGAACTCCTCCTCGTCGCGAGGAAGTCGCGCGCGGAAGTCGATGCCGTGTTCGGCGAACGGCCCCCGCCACCAGTTCAGGCCGTCGAGCACTGCCGCGCGGTATGGCTCCGGGATGCCGGGGTCGACGAGGTACTCCACGGGCTCGCCGCGGCGGAAGCGCGGCTGCACAGGCGTCTCCGCGCGGTCCGACCGGCGGAAGTCGTGCCAGCGGATGGGCGATCCGCCCGAACGCGGGTGGTGGGGGAGCGGGTCGGCGCCGGTGACGATCGGGACGAGCCACACGCGCAGCCGGAGGCCCACGCCGTCGGTCGCGAGCAGGGGCTCCGCCGGAGCATCCGTCCCGGTCACCGCCCCCGGGAGCCGCACCTCGTCAACGGCGGGCAGCTCGCGGCCACGGCGGTACACGAGCTCCGCCGTGAGGGCGTCCGACCCCGCTGCTTGCACCCCCGACCGGCTCGCGTCGACGGAGTACTCCGCGCGCGGACGCCCGCCCCACGGTGCCGCGGAGAGGCTGTCGGCGAGCCGGAAGGGATCGACCAGCAGCAGGTCGCGCGGGTCGATCGCCGGCACGTCGTCCTCCTGCACGAGGGGCGTGCGTGCGATGACCGCCGTCGCGAACGAGTCGTCGACCGCCACGTCCGCGGCCCGACCCGTCGCGTCGACGCCCGCGACGAGGTCCCGGCCCACCCCGAGCCCGTGCGGCAAGGACTCCCACACGACGATGTCGCCTGAGATGCGCCACCGCACGAGGAGCACGGGGGTCGGGAACCCGCGGTCGAGCGGCAGCCGGCTCGAGCCGAGTCCGCGCTCGAGCGCGCCGTAGAGGAGCGTGTGCCCCGCCTCCCCCGGGAGGACGAGGAGGTCGCGGTCGCGGTGCTGTCGTGTGCGGAACGTCATCGGATTCCTTCGAGCGTCGGGACGGCTTCGAGCAGTCTCTGCGTGTACGGGTGCTGCGGACGGAAGAACACGTCGTCGACCGGCCCGGTCTCGACGATCGCCCCATCGGTCATGACGGCGATCCTGTCGCTGAGGTGGTGGACGACGCCGAGATCGTGCGAGATGAAGAGCATCGCGAGGCCGGTCCGCCGCCGGAGGT
This sequence comes from Microbacterium gilvum, assembly GCF_039543865.1. Classification (NCBI taxonomy): domain Bacteria; kingdom Bacillati; phylum Actinomycetota; class Actinomycetes; order Micrococcales; family Microbacteriaceae; genus Microbacterium; species Microbacterium gilvum. Next base: position 408,600 of record NZ_BAABKO010000002.1, read on the forward strand.
CCACGAGCAGGTCGAGAACCTGCGCCTGCGTGAGCACGTCGAGCGCGGACACCGGCTCATCGGCGATGATCAGGTCCGGCGAGCTCGCGAGCGCCTGGGCGATCGCGACGCGCTGACGCTGGCCGCCCGACAGCCGCTGCGGGCGCTGGTCGAGGACCGTGGCGTCGAGCCCCACGAGGCCGAGGAGCCGCAGCGCCTCCTGCCTGCGCTCCTCGCGGCCCAGCGTCGTCCACAGCCGCAGCGGCTGGTCGAGGAGGCGCGCGACGGCGAGTCGGGGGTCGAACGTGCCCAGCGGGTCCTGGGAGATCGTCTGGATCCGGCGACGGTGCGGTCGCCTGCGCTTCTCGGGCAGTGCGCTCCACTCCTCGCCGAACAGGTCGATGCGCCCGCCGTCGAGGCCCTGAAGGCCCAGGATGGCACGCCCGAGCGTGCTCTTCCCCGACCCTGACTCGCCGACGATCCCGAGCGTCTCGCCTGGGTGGAGCTCGAGGCCCACACGGTCCAGTGCGACGCGGCGACCGCGGCGCCTCGCCCGGAACGTCACCGATGCGTCGCTCACGCGGAGGAGCGGGACCGCTCGCCGCAGCGTCGCCGCCAGGGGGTCGATGGGGTCCCGGCGTTTCCCGGCCTCATCGCGCTCGCCCGGCAGCAGCCGATCGCCGCGCGTGTGCACGGAGGGGATCGCACGGAGCAGCCTCTTCGTGTAGTCCTCCTTCGGGGTGCGCAGGACGTCGCGCGCGCTGCCCGACTCGATGATCCGCCCTCTGTGCATCACGTGGACACGGTCGGCGAGCTGCGCGACGACGGCGAGGTCATGAGTGATGAGCAGGATGCCGCGCCCGCTGTCCGCGAGTCCGCGGAGGAGGTCGAGGATGCGCTGCTGCACCGTCACGTCGAGCGCCGTCGTGGGCTCGTCGGCGATGACGAATGGCGGGTCGTCCACGATCGCCGAGGCGATGAGCGCCCGCTGGCGGAGGCCTCCCGAGAGCTGATGCGGGTACTGCGCGGCGCGCTCCTCGGGGTCGGGGACGCCCGCCTCGACGAGCGCCGCGTGCGTGCGCTCGTCCCGCACCGCGCGATCCCGCTCGCGCAGCGCCTCGCCGACCTCGCGGCCGACCGTCCGCAAGGGGTCGAGCGACGTGAGGGCGTCCTGCAGCACGAAGCCCACGCGTGCGCCCCGGACGGCGCGCCACTGCGCCTCGTCGGCCTGCGCGAGGTCCTCGCCCTCGATGCGGAGCGTGTCGACCGACACGCGCGAGCCCTCGCCGGCGAGCCCGATGAGCGATCGCGCCGTCACGGACTTGCCCGATCCCGACTGACCGACGAGGGCGACGACCCGGCCGCGCGGCACGTCGAATGAGACGTCGTCGACGACGGGCGTCTCCGAGACGCCGGGGAACGCGACCGTCAGTCCCCGAACGCTGAGCACCGCCTCCTGGGCGACGCGCTTCGCCAGGACCTCGCCCCGCGCCGACGACCGGGTCTCCGACGTGGTCATGAGCGGACTCCCCCGGTGAGACGCGCCTGCAGCGCTCGACCGAGGACCGTGATGCCGATGACCGTCACCGCCACGATCGTCGCAGGAAGGAGGCTCGTCCAGGGGGCGATGCTCAGCTGGCTGCGGCCCTCCGAGAGGATGGCGCCCCATTCCGGCGTCGGGGGCGTGACGCCGAGCCCGAGGAAGCTCAGCGCGGAGGCGGAGAGGATGGCCGAGCCGACGCTGAGCGTCGCGACGACGGTGAGAGGGCGGGCGATGTTCGGCAGGACGTGCCGGAGCACGACCGCGAACGGACGCTCGCCGAGGACCTTCGCCTGCTCGGCATAGCCCGACAGCCGTGCGCCGAGCACCTGCGAGCGCACGAGGCGCGCGTACGTGGCGAGACCCGAGACCCCCACGGCGACGAGGGTGTTGACCGGCCCCCGGCCGAGCACCGCGATGACGAGGAGCGCCAGCAGCAGCTCGGGGAAGGCGAGGAGGATGTCGATGCCGCGCTGGACGAGACGGTCGAGCCCGAACGGCAGGTAGACCGCGAGCAGCCCTGCCACCACGCCGAGCGCGAGCGAGAGCGTCGCGGCCCCGAGCCCGATGATCAGCGAGTACTGCGCGCCGTGGACCACACGGGCGAGCACATCCCGGCCCAGCTGGTCGGTACCGAACGGGTGCGCGAGCGAGGGGGCGAGGAAGACCGATTCGAGCGCAGCCTCCTCGGGGTCGTAGGACGTCAGGAGCTGCGGCCAGAGCGCGGCGACAGCGACGGCGCTCACGACGAGCGCCGCGAGGAGCGTCCCCACGGGGACCGAGCCGCGCCGGACCCGTCGGGCGTGAAGGAGCGCGTCGACCGTCGTCACACCGCCACCTCATCCCTGACGCGCGGATCGACGATCCGGTACCCGAGGTCGATCACGAGATTGACGATCGAGTACACGAGCGCCGAGAGCACGACGAGGCCCAGGATGAGCGGCATGTCGCGCGAGCCGATGCCCAGCAGGGTCACCTGCCCGATGCCGGGCCGGCCGAACACCGTCTCAGTGAGGATGGAGCCGCCGAGGAGTCCTCCCAGGACGTTTCCCGAGACGGTGGAGGCGGCCAGGAGCGCATGCCGCAGCGCGTGACGTGCCCTCAGCGCCCCCTCGCCGACTCCGCGCGAGCGGACCGTCAGGGCGAACGGCTGTGCGAGCGCCGTCTCCAAGCCGTCGCGGAGCACCTGCGACAGCACGGCCGCGATCGGCAGGGCGAGGGCGATCGCCGGGAGCACAAGCGAGACCGGCCCGTCCGCGCCGGCGACGGGAAACCATCCGAGCCCGAAGCTGAACACCACGAGCAGGACGATGCCGACCCAGTACACGGGGGTGCTGAGCAGGAGCAGCTCGGCCCCGGACGCGAGCCACCGGAGGATGGGGCGCCGCGCCGAGGTGAACAGCGCCGCCGCGAGGGCGAGGGAGACGCCGAGGACGAATGCGGATCCAGCGAGCTGCAGGGTCGGTGCCGCGGCCTTCCCGATCACCTCGAGCACGGGGGCGCGGAACACGTAGCTGTCGCCGAAGTCGCCGACGAGCGCACGCCCCAGGTAGGTCGCGTACTGCACGAGGATCGGCCGGTCGAGTCCGTACTGCGCCGTGATGAGTGCGCGCTGCTCGGCGTCGACGATGTTCTCGCCGCCGCTGATGATGTCGACGGGGTCTCCCGGTATCGACTTCACGGCGATGAACGTGATCGTCGCCGCACCCCACAACACGAGGACGATCTCCAGCAGTCTTCGCCCGGTCACCCGCGCGAGCGAGGGTCGGCGGGCCGCGGAGGCTCGGGGCGCCGCGCGTCCGCGCTGCGCGGTGTCGGGCGACGCGGAGGGCTGCGTCTGGGTGTCGGTCATGCATCTCTCCTCGGGCGCCTCGTACACGATGTCCGGGGGAGCCCTCAGGCGGCCTCCCCCGGACGGGTCACTCGCCGGAATCGAGCCAGGCGTTGTAGAAGAGCGGCTTCGCGTTGGTCGCCCATCGGACGCCCTGCAGCTCGTCCGCGTGGCCCAGGTGGTACGCCGGGATGTAGAGCGGCACCGAGTAGGCCTCGTCGATCACCGTCTGCTGCACCTCCGCATACAGCTCGGCCCTGCGGTCGGCGTCCGCACCGACCGCCTCGTTCAGCTGCGCGTCGAGGGAGTCGACGCGCGAGCCGTTCCCGCTGCCGATGCTCGCCGAGCCGTAGACGGTGCGCAGGATATCGGCCTCTGCGCGCACGAAGTAGTACGAGGTGGTGTCGTAGTCGCCCGAGCTCGTGCGAGCGGAGTAGGTCCCGGAGTCGACGGGATCGAGCACGAGCTCGATGCCGATCTCGCGGTACGCCGACTGCAGCGCCTGGACGAGGTTGACGTTGTCCTCACCGCTCGTCGACTCGTCGTAGGTCCACGCCACGGACAGACGCTCCCCGTCCTTCACGCGGTAGCCGTCGTCGTCGGTCTCGGTCCATCCGGCCTCGTCGAGAAGCGCCTCAGCCCTCTCGGGATCGTTCTTCCACGATCCGTCGATCGCCTCGTCGACGTACTCGGTCTGCGGGCCGAGAATGCCCTGCGCCGGCTCCACCGTGTCGAACAGTGTCGCCGTCACCGCCGTGTCGATGTCGACGCCGGTCTGGAACGCCTGGCGGACGAGCACATCGTCGAACGGGGCTCGCGTCGTGTTCAGCTGGAAGGCGTAGACGACCCCGGGGTTCTCGTAGGTGTCGACCACGACGCCGTCGGTGGACGTCACGCTCTCGTAGTTCGCCGGCGGGATCGCGTCGATCGCATCGACCTGACCGCTCGTGAGGGCGCCGAGGCGCGTCGAGGCCTCGGGCAGGTAGCTGTACTCGATGCCGTCGAGGTAGGCGGCGCCCGTGTGCGCGAAGCTGTCGGATCCCCACGCGTAGTCGTCGCGCTTCGACAGCGTCGAGCCCTGGCCCTGCGCCCAGGAATCGAGGACGAACGGGCCGGACCCGACGACGTCGCCGGCGAGGTCGCCGCCGCTCTGCAGGTACGCAGGGGACTGGATGCCCAGGTACGGAAGGCTCAGCGCCTGCAGCAGTGGCGCGAACGGCTCGTCGTACCGGATGACCACGGTGTGCTCGTCCGTCGCCTCGATCTCGCTCACCGCGCCCAGAAGCGAGCGCGCATACGTGGAGTTGTTCGCGGGGTCGAGGATGAAGTCGAAGTTGATCTTCACGGCTTCGGCGGTGAGCGGCTCGCCGTCCGAGAACGTCACGTCGTCGCGGAGGTGGAAGGTGTACTCGGTGTTGTCCTCGGAGACCTCCCAGTCCTCGGCGAGCCAGGGGTGGAACGAATTGTCCTCGGACTGGGCCACGAGGGAGTCGACGACGTCGCGCGTGATGGTCGCGGTGATCGAGCTGCCGGTCAGGTGGGGGTTGATGATCGACGCGTCGCTCCCGAGCGCGACCCGGAGCACGCCGCCCTCGACAGGACCGGACGAGGTCTCCGGAGCCGTGCCGGGAGACGCCGCCGAGCAGGCAGACAGGGCGAGCGCCCCGACGGCGATGACGGCGGCGATCGACGCCCGCCTCGCGCGCCTCGACGGCAATGGGAATGGTCTGGTCATGTGGGCCCCCTCTTTCCGCGTCCCCGCCGAATCCTCTGCGGGAACGCGCCCGGACGATGGATCCTCATTGAACAACGGGGATCCGCTTGCGTCTCAGCGCTGTTTCGCCCCGAGTCCGGGCATTTCGAGAGGTTTCGCGAGAAGGCGTGCGCCCGGGTCAGGCGACCGCCATCTCCTCGTCGTCGACGCACGTGAAGCGCGCGCGGTACCCGGCGGGCGAGAGTCCGAGCACGCGGGAGAAGTTCTGCCGGAGCACGGCGGCGGAGCCGAAGCCGCACTCCGCGGCGATGCGGTCGAGCCCCCAGTCGGTGCGCTCCAGGAGTCGCTGCGCCTGGATGACGCGCTGCCGGGAGAGCCACGCGGCGGGGGTCGTGCCGAAGTCGGCCTTGAAGCGACGGGCGAACGTCCGGGGCGACATGTGAGCGCGCTGCGCGAGCTCCTCGACGGGAAGCTCGCGGTGCAGGTTCTCCACGGCCCAGTCGGCGACGGGCGCGAGGGAGAGGTTCGCCTGCTCCGGGAGGGGGTTGAGGATGAACTGCGCCTGGCCGCCGTCCCGCTGCGGGGGGACGACCATCCGACGGGCGATCTGATTCGTCAGCTCCGCGCCGATCTCCTGACGGAGGAGATGCAGGCAGGCGTCGAGACCGGCGGCCGTGCCGGCGCTCGTGATGATGCGGTCCTCCTGCACGAACAGCACGTCGGCGTCGACCTCGATGCGGGGGTACATGCGGCGCATGGTGTCGGCGTACTTCCAGTGCGTCGTCGCCCGCCGCCCGTCGAGCACGCCCGAGGCGGCGACGACGAAGGCGCCGCTGCACACCGTGAGCACCCACGCCCCGCGCGCCACGGCCCGGCGGATGACCTCGCACACGCGCTCGTCGATCGCCCCCCAGGAGGCGCGGGGGACGGGCGTCACCACGACGAGATCGGCCTCGTCGGCGAAGGCGAGGTCGTTGTCGACCGTGATCGAGAAGGCCATGTTCGACGGCACGAGACCAGGGGTCGGGGACACGAGGCGGAAGTCGAAGGACGGCACGCCGTCGTCGCTCCGGTCGAGTCCGAAGGCCTCGCACGCGAGTCCGAACTCGAACGGGGCGAACCCCTCCTGCACGATGCACGCGACGGTCTTCACGGGCCTCCCGGTGTTGGCAGAAAAAGCGCGACGTGTGACCATCCTGCCACTCGTGGCGGAAATCACGCAACCGTAGCGTTTCTGCCATGATCCTCCTCGTCATCCTCGTCGTCCTCGCGATCCTCGCCATCGCGGCCACGGTCTCCGCCGTCCTCTCCGACGGATACGGGCAGCGCCCCACCGACTGGGAGCGCGTGCCCGACCGCGACACCGTGCGGGCAGCAGGAGCCGCGCACACGCCGGGCGTCATCCCCCGCCAGGGCTGAGGCCTGGACCCTCAGCGGTTCAGGACGCGCTCGTACACGCCGATCATCGCGGCCGTGCGCGACGACTGCCGGAACTCGCGCGACACCCGCTCCGACGGCTCGGGCGCCCGTCCTGCCGCGATGTCGTCGACCGCGATGCGGATGGCCGCGGCGAGCGCCGCGACCCGCCCCGGCTCGTCGGCGGGCGCGGCGGCCGTCCAGATGCCGCCGTCGAACTCGCCCGCGATGTCGGGGTCGCTGATGATCGAGGGCGTGCCGAGCGTCGCGGCCTCGAACGGGGTCATCCCCTGCGTCTCGAACCCGATGGACGTCTGCACGACGGCGTCGGCCGCCGCGATCCGCGACAGCGTCGCCTCGTAGGGGAGCCGCCCCGCGAAGCGCACGCGGCCGTCCAGTCCGCGCCGGACGACGAAGCGCCGCGCCGCCGCGAGGTCGCCTCCGCCCCCGACGACCTCGAGGTCGGCGTCGACCCCGGCGTCCGCGAAGGCCGCGAGCGCGGGCAGCAGGCGCTTCTCGGGCGACATCCGGCCGAGCCAGATGAGGCGGGGGCGTCCGGGCGCCCGCTCCGCGGGGACGGCCGCGAGCACCCGCTCGCGCACGTCGTCGTCGATGCCGTTCCAGATGACGTCGACGGGTGAGAACACGCCGTGCCTCTCCAGGCGGCGCGCGAAGTGCCCGGATGGCGCCGTGACGGCCGCCGCTCCCGTTGCGAGACCGCGCAGGTACGACCATCCGTCGTCGCCGGGGCCCGACCCCGGGAGTGCACGCCGCCGCCACGCGTTGAGTGCGCGCAGCACGAGCCGGGGGAAGGGCGCCGTCGCCTCGATGCCGACGTCGACGCGGTTGTGCATGGTGTGGACGACGGGCACGCGCAGCCGCTGCGCGAGGCGGTATCCGAGGAACGCGCCCCAGAAGTCGGCCTGCACGTGGACGAGGTCGGGGAGCGGGGCTCCCTTCGCGACGCGCCGCGTGAGCGCGCGGTCGATCGCGGCGTCGGCCGCACGGCCCGGCCACGTGAACGAGTACTCCCGGTCGGCCGTCACGGGAAGGGAGGGCAGGTCGAGGTACGCGGGATCGTCGGCATTCGCGGGATGCCGCGTCCACCGCCGCGGGGCGATGACGGTCACGGTGTGGCCGGCGCGCTCGAGGTACGCGCGCTGCAGGCGGGTGGACACCTGCGCCCCGCCCAGCGTCTCGATGTGCTGGTCGCCGAGGAAGACGATGTGCACGGTGTCAGGCGGGGAGCGCGTCGCCCCGGTAGAGCGCCTCGAACGTGTCGAGCGTGCGCGTGATGTCGTGCGCCTCGACCATCCGCAGCGAGGCGCGCTGCATGCGCTCGCGCTCGGCGGCGTCGGCGGTGAGCACGTCGGCGAGACGCGCGGCGAGCGCGTCGACGTCGCCCGGGGCGAAGAGGTGCCCGTTCTCGCCCTCGTGGACGAGGTGGGGGAGGGCGACCGCGTCGGCGGCGACGATGGGCAGCCCCGACGCCATCGCCTCCATGGTGGCGATGGACTGCAGCTCGGCGATCGACGCGATGGCGAACACGGATGCCCCGGTGAGGGCCCCGCGCAGGACCTCGTCGGTCGTGTGCCCGTGGAACGTGACGCGCGAGCGGATCCCGAGCTCGTCGGCGAGCGCCTCGAGCGCGGGGCGCTGGTCGCCGTCGCCGACGAGGTCGACCTTCGTCTCGAGCGCGGGGTCGAGCTTCGCGACGGCGCGGAGGATGATGTCGACCTGCTTCTCGCTCGTGAGACGGCCGACGAAGACCACCCGGTTCTCCGTGCGCGGCGAGAGGTCGGCGGTGTACTGCGACTGGTCGATGCCGCAGCTGATCGGCACGACCCCCGCGATGTCGATCGTGCTCTCGAGGAAGTCGGCCGCCTTACGCGTGGGCGTGGTGACGGCGGCGGTCAGTCCGAAGGTGCGCTTCGCGTCGGCCCAGGCGAGCTTCACGAGGACGCGGTTGAGCGACGCGGGGAGGCGCGTGAAGTCGAGGATGTTCTCCGGCATGACGTGGTTCGTCGCGATGACGGGGATGCCGCGCTTGCGCGCCTCGCGCGCGAGGCCGCGGCCGATGACGATGTGCGACTGGATGTGCACGACATCCGGGCGCACCTCGTCGAGCACGGCGCGCGCCCAGTGCTTCGACCGCCACGGCCAGACGAAGCGCAGCCACTCGTGCCAGGCGAGGCGCATCGACGGCAGCCTGTGCATCGTGACGGGCTCGCCCTCGATGACCTCGGTGCGTGCAGGCGCCTTCCGCCATGCCGTGTTGGGCGCGCTCACGTGCACGTCGTGGCCGCGCTTGACGAGGCCGGCGGCGAGTCGCTCGGCGAACCGTGCGGCGCCGTTGATGTCGGGCGAGAACGTGTCGCAGCCGAGCAGGATGGTCAGCCGGTCGTCGGACGCGGGAGATGTCACGGATACCTCGCAGAGGGTCGCGGCGGCGCCATGCGGCCTGGAGAAGTCCCCCCGACTCTATGCCACGAGGCCGCGAGCGCGCCTCAGGCGTGCCGCGGGGGCTGGTCCTGCGCCTCCCACCAGGCGCGCAGTCGCCTCTCGGCCTCCCCCTCGCCGAGCGCGCCCTCGTCGAGGCGCAGATCGAGGAGGAAGCGGTACGCCCTGCCCACCTCGGGGCCGGGGGCGATGCCGAGGATCCGCTGGATGGCGTTGCCGTCGAGGTCGGGGCGGATGGCGTCGAGCTCCTCCTGCTCGCGCAGCTCCGCGATGCGGTTCTCGATGTCGTCGTACGCGCTCGCGAGGCGGGCGGCCTTGCGGCGGTTGCGCGTCGTCACGTCGGCGCGCGTGAGGATGTGCAGGCGCTCGAGCTCGTCGCCCGCGTCGCGCACGTAGCGGCGCACGGCGGAGTCGGTCCACGCGCCCTCCGCGTAGCCGAAGAAGCGGAGATGCAGCTCGATGAGGGTCGACACGGAGCCGATCGTGTCGCCGTCGTACCGGAGCGCCTGCAGGCGCTTGCGGGCCATCCGCGCCCCCACGAGATCGTGGTGGTGGAACGAGACCGCGCCGCCCGGCTCGAGCTTGCGCGTGCGGGGCTTGCCGATGTCGTGCAGCAGCGCCGCGAGGCGCAGGGCGACGTCGGGCTCGGCATCCGGATGGCGGCGCCGCTCATGGTCGATCGCCTGCGCGAGCACCGTGAGCGAGTGCTCGTAGACGTCCTTGTGGTGGTGGTGCTCGTCGACCTCGAGTCGGAGCGCCGGGATCTCGGGCAGGAAGCGCTCGATGAGCCCCGTGTCGACGAGGACGCGGAGACCCGCGACGGGGTCGTCCGTCTGCAGCAGGCGCGTCAGCTCCCCCTGCACGCGCTCGGGGCTGACGATGTCGAGGCTCTCGCACAGCTGCGCGACGGCGTCGCGCGTGCCCTGCTCGATGGAGAATCCGAGCTGGGAGGAGAACCGGGCGGCGCGGAGCATGCGCAGCGGGTCGTCGCCGAAGCTCACGGCGGGCTCGATCGGCGTGCGCAGCACGCCCGCGACGAGGTCCTCGATGCCGCCCGTCGGGTCGACGAGCTTCACATCCGGAACCCGCAGCGCCATCGCGTTGACCGTGAAGTCCCGGCGCGTGAGGTCGGTCTCGAGGCTGTCGCCGAACGCGACGACGGGCTTGCGGGTGGTGCCGTCGTAGCTGTCGGCGCGGTAGGTCGTGATCTCGACCTGCTCGCCCTGCACGCGCGCGCCGATCGTGCCGAACGCCCGGCCGATGTCCCACTGGGCCGTCGAGATCGGCGTGACGATCCGGAGGATGTCGTCGGGTCGGGCGTCCGTCGTGAAGTCGAGGTCGTGCGTCGGGCGACCGAGGAGGGCGTCGCGCACAGGGCCGCCCACGACGGCGAGATCGTGCCCCGCGGTGGCGAACGCCTCAGCCAGCGTGCGCACGACGGGCGACGCCGCGAGGTCGCCCAGGCGCGCGAGACCGTCGGCCATGTTGAGCATGCTCTCCAGGGTAGTCGGCGGCCCCGCGCGCACCGTACGTCAGACGGCGGGCATCAGACGGCGTGCGGCACGACGACGGCGCGGCCCGACAGCTGCCCCGATTCGAGGCGGCGGTAGGCCTCGAGCGCGTCGTCCATGCCGTAGCGCTCGACGTCGGGACGGATCTGTCCCTTGCGGTACATCGCCACGACCTCGTGCAGGTCCTCGATCGTGCCCCAGTAGGTGTTCGTGATGGTCGACTCGTAGGGGGTCGTGAAGAACGACCACTCCGTCACGCCGCCGGCGATCCCCACGACGGTGAGCCGGCCCATCTGCGCCATCGACGCCTGTGCCGTCTTGATCGTGGGGGTCGCTCCGACGAAGTCGAACGCGGCGTCCACGCCGCGGCCGCCCGTGATCTCGCGGATGCGCTCGACCTGGCCCTCGCCGCCGGGGACGACGACGGCGCCGTTGGCCTCGGCGCGTGCCATCGCGTCCTCCTTCATGTCGGTCGCGATGACGGTCGCGCCCGTGAGCGCCGTGAGGATCTGCACGGCGATCTGCCCGAGGCCGCCGAGGCCGATGACGAGGGCGAAGCGGCCGCCGCCCGCGAGGTTCGGGAGCGACGCCTTGATGGCGTGGTACGGCGTGAGGCCCGCGTCGCTGAGCGGCGCGGCGTCGACGGGGTCGGCGTCTCCGAGGGGCACGAGGTTGCGGGCCGGCACGACGACGTACTCGGCCATCCCGCCGTTGCGGCCGATGCCCGTCGCGAGGTAGGGCATCGTCGCCGCGTTCTCGCAGTACGTGTCCTGGCCGCGCGAGCAGGCCTTGCAGTGACCGCAGCCGATGGGGCCGTAGACGAGATAGGCGTCGCCCTTCTCGAAGCCCTCGACACCGGGGCCCGTCGCCTCGATCCAGCCCGACACCTCGTGTCCGAGGACGAAGGGCGGGTTCTGCGCGCCGGGGGCGCCGGCGGAGAACTCCTTGTAGATCGCCACGTCGGAGTGGCAGGCGCCCGAGCCGGCGACCTTCAGGAGCACCTCTCCGGGGCCGGGCGTCGGGGTGTCGACCTCGGTGAGGGTGGGGAACGTGTGGAACTTCTCGAAGACGACAGCGCGCATACCCCCAGGCTACGCCTGTCGAACAGCGCCGGTGGGGGGATTCTTTCGCGGCGTCGAGATCCGGAGTGTTACGCGGGGGCGACGAAGCCGTCGAGCACGAGCTCGCGGACGGCGGGGAGCAGCCCGCCCCGCAGCGCGGCCTCGTCGACGTCGAGGAGCTGCGCGAGGGCCGCGACGATCTGTCCGAGCGACAGATCGCCGTCGCACGCGCCGACAAGCGCCGCCAGCGCCGGATCGGCCTGCACCGAGCGGCCGAAGCCGCCACCCTGGCGCAGCTCGATGACGCTGGGCTCCTCCGCGCCTGGAAGGTGATGACGCGAGTCGGTGACGTCGGCGGCGACGCGCAGGTGCAGCGCGAGCAGCGCCTCGTCGTCGAGGCCGGCGACGCGGTCGTGTGCGGCGATGACCTGCGCGAGGTGGGCGCCGAGACCGCCCTCCGAGGGGATGGGCTGGCCCACCCGCTCGTACCGCGCGAGGGTCGGCCTTCCCTCGGCACGCCGCAGCAGCACGTAGCCGAAGCCGACGGCCGTGACGCCGCGCTCGGCGAAGTCGTCGAGCCACGCGTCGAGCAGCCGATCATGCGCGGGCGTGCCGGGCGCCGTGCCGCCGTCGCGGATCCACATCTCGGCGTAGGCGATCGGATCGAGCTCCTCGCGCTCGACGACCCACGCGTCCAGCGGCACGTCCGATGCCTCGACCCAGGCGCGCACCCTGTCGAGGCCGGCCGCGCCGTTCTTCGTCTCCCAGTTGCCGAGGAACTGCGCCACGCCGCCGGGCTCGAGGTGCGCGCCGACACCCGCGACGACCTCCTGCACGAGCGCGTCGCCGACGAGCCCGCCGTCGCGGTACTCGTACTCCGGCACGCCCGTGGCACGCGGCGTGATGACGAACGGCGGGTTCGACACGATGCGGTCGAACCTCTCGCCCGCGACCGGCGCGAAGAGCGATCCCTCGCGCGTCTCGATCGAGTCGGCCGCGTCGAGCGCCGCGTTCAGCTCGGCGAAGCGCAGGGCGCGCGCCGAGATGTCCGTCGCGACGACGCGCTCGGCGTAGCGCCGGGCGCGCAGCGCCTGCACGCCGCATCCGGTGCCGAGATCGAGCACCGACCGAACGGGGGTCGGGAGCTGCAGCCCCGCGAGCGTGAGCGATGCGCCGCCCGCTCCGAGCACGTGGTCCTCGGCGAGGGCTCCGCCGCCGACGGCGAGCTCGTCGAGATCGCTCGCGAGGAGCCATTCACCCGGACCGCGCTCGTCATGGAACGACTGCGGGCGCAGGACGGCACGGGGCACGACGGCGTCGCCATCCGCCTCGACGAGGCCGAGCGCCTCGAGGCCGGCAGCGCCCGAGCGGGGGAGAGCGGCGTCGACGGCGACGCGTGGCTGCGCGACGCCGAAGATCAGCAGGCGGGCGAGCGTCGCCAGCGTGTCGTCGCGATCGCGGATGGCGCGCAGCGCCGGCGCGCGGAGGCTGCGGCCGATCGCGTCGTCGGCGTCGACCCCCCACATCGCCCGCAGCGCCTCCGAGCGGAAGCGCGCGGCGGACAGGTCGGCGGCGAGGGCACGGCACAGGTCGGCGTCAGGCGTCGGCATCACCCGTCCATTCTCGCGCGGGGCGGGAGCGGGGCGGGAGCGGCGTGCGGTCGGCCCTGCGGCGCCCGCCCGTGCGGGTGCAGGCACCCCGCCGCTTCATCAGTGCGGATGTAGGCCACCCCCGCACTCGCCAGTGCGGATGTCCGTCAAAGCGGTCGATCTGACCTACATCCGCACTGGCGAAGCCCCGCGGAGCGCCCCAGCACCCGATGCTGCAACCCCGGCGCATCACGCGTCGCGGCGTGCGCCCTCCGAGGGGGTGACGGTGAAGGTGTTCGGCGCACGGAATCCCGCGGCGGCGAAGGCGTCGCGGGCGGCCTGCGCCACGACGTCGACGCGGTCGGCGTCGACGAGGGCGATCGCGGCGCCGCCGAATCCCCCGCCCGTCATGCGCGCGCCGACGGCGCCGGCGGCGAGCGCCGCCTCGACCGCCGTGTCGAGCTCGGCGACCGAGATCTCGAAGTCGTCGCGCATCGACGCATGCGACGCGACGAGCAGGTCGCCGATCGCCCGCGGGCCCGACGCCCGCAGCGTCGCGACGGTGTCGAGCACGCGCTGGTTCTCCGTGACGATGTGCCGCACGCGGCGGAACGTCACATCGTCGAGCTGCTCCTGCGCGCGCACCAGGTCGTCGGTGGAGAGGTCGCGCAGCGACGGCACGCCGAGCTCGGCGGCCCCCTTCTCGCACGATTCGCGGCGCTCGCGGTAGCCGCCCGTGGAGTGCGCGTGCTTCACCTGCGTGTCGATGACGAGCAGGGCGAGCCCCTCGCGGGCGAGACCGAGGTCGACCGACTCGGTCGCGAGCGTGCGGCAGTCGAGGAAGGTCGCGGCGTCCTCCCGGCCGAGCGTCGACGAGACCTGGTCCATGATCCCCGTCGGCGCTCCCACGGCCTCGTTCTCGGCGGTGCGGCCGAGCTTCGCGATCTCGAGGCCGTCGAGCCCGAGCCGCCACAGGTCGTTCAGCGCAGACGCGGTCGCCCCCTCGATGGCGGCCGACGACGACAGCCCGGCGCCGACGGGCACATCCGATGCGATGGCGATGTCGAGGCCCGTCACGTCCGACGCTGCGTGGCCCGTCGCGGCGAGCGCCGCCCACGCGATCCCGAGCGGGTACGCGGCCCATTCCGGCACGGCCCCCGACGTCACAGCACGCCCCGACGGGCCGTCGAAGGTCGCGGCGAGGTCGGCGACGGGAAGCGAGAACGGCTGGCGGTCGAGCGTCGACACGACGCGCAGCACGCCGTCCTGGCGCATTCCGACGGCGGCATACGTCCGGTGCTCGATCGCGAAGGGCAGCACGAACCCCTCGTTGTAGTCGGTGTGCTCGCCGATGAGATTGGCGCGGCCGGGCGCCGACCACACCCCGGCGGGCTCTGAGCCGGAGAGCGATGCGAGAAGGGCGGCGGCCTGGGTGCGCCCGTCCGCGCTCACGCCTCCACCGCCTCTCGCAGACGTGCAGCGGACTGTTCGGGCGGGACGTCTCCGATCCACGCTCCCATGGCGGCCTCCGATCCGGCGAGGTACTTGAGCTTGTCGGCCGCACGACGCGGCGAGGTGAGCTGCAGATGCAGCCGGGCGGTGTCGCGGGCGACGTCGACGGGCGCCTGATGCCACGCCGCGATGTACGGCGTCGGCGTGTCGTAGAGCCGGTCGACGCCCCGCAGCAGGCGCAGGTACACGGGCGCGAGCTCGTCGCGCTCCGCGTCGGTGAGCTCCGTGAAGTCGGCGGCGTGACGCCGCGGCGCGAGGTGCACCTCGATGGGCCAGCGCGCCGCGAACGGCACGTACGCGATCCAGTGCTCGGCCTCGAGCACGACGCGCGGGCCGGCGGACTCGAACGCGATGATGCGCTCGAACAGGTCGGCGCCCTCGCGCTCGATCGCCTGCAGCAGCAGCTTCGTGCGCGGCGTGATGTACGGGTACGAGTAGATCTGGCCGTGCGGATGGTGCAGGGTCACGCCGATCTGCTCGCCGCGGTTCTCGAACGGGAAGACCTGGCGGATCCCGGGGAGGGCGGAGAGGGCGGCCGTCCGGTCGGCCCATGCCTCGATGACGGTGCGGGCGCGCGTCACCGACTGCGTCCCGAACGATCCCTCGCGCTCGGGGCTGAAGCAGACGACCTCGCAGCGGCCCACGGATGTCCGCGTGCGGCCGAGCCCCGGGGCGTCGAGGTCGTCGAGACCGCGGGCGGGGTCGACCGCCGCCGGCGCATCGCCCGTCGCGACGTCGAGCGCGGGGCCGAACGACGGCGACTTGTTCTCGAACACGGCGACGTCGTAGAGGCTCGGCACCTCCGAGGGGTTCGCAGGGGTCTGCGGCGCGAGCGGATCGAGCTCGGCGGGCGGCAGGAACGCGCGGTTCTGCCGCCCGGCGGCGACGGATATCCAGTCGCCCGTCAGCACGTCGCGCCGCATCGTGGCGGTGTCGGGGCGCGGTCCGAGCTCCCGCTCGTCGATGCGCCGCTCGGCCGGGAGCGCCGTGCCCGCATCGTCGAAGTAGATGAGCTCGCGCCCGTCGGCGAGACGCGAGACGCGCTTGACGACGCCGGCGCCCAGGGTCGTGGCCGATGCCTGCATCGTTCCTCCGTTTCGTGCGCGATGTCGCGCGTGTTGACGTCAACATGGATGCTAGTGCAAAGTTGTTCGAACGAGAAGGGAGCCGTCATGGCGCAGGTGTCCGCCGCGGACGTCGCCCGACTCGCCGGCGTGTCCGGACAGACCGTCTCGCGGGTCGCGAACGGCTCGCCGCGCGTCGATCCCGCAACCCGCACGCGCGTCGAGGCGGCCATGGCGGAGCTCGGCTACCGCCCGAACCGCACGGCGCGCGCCCTCCGCACAGGACGCACCCGCACGATCGGCGTCGTCGTGCGCACCCTCGCCTCGGTCGGGAACACCCGCATGCTCGAGGCGCTCACGGCCGCGGCGTCCGCGCACGATCACGCGGTGCTCGTCGTGACGCTCTCCGACGCCGACGAGGGGGCGGATGGCGCGCTCGGCGCGCTCGCCGACCACGGCGTCGACGGGGCCGTGGTCCTCAACGAGGCGACCCCCTCGCTGCGGGGAGCCGCCGACCCCGGGTTCCCCGTCGTCGCCGTCGACGCGGCGGGGAGCGACCGGTTCACCGTCATCTCCTCCGACCACGCGGGCGGCGCGCGGGCGGCGACGACGCATCTGCTGGGGCTCGGCCATCGCGTCGTGCACCACGTCGCGGGCCCCGCGACGTCGTACGCCGCGTCCGAGCGCGAGAGCGGATGGCGCGCGGCGCTCGCGCAGGCGGGTGCCGCGACTCCGGCACCCGCGCGCGGCGACTGGACGGCGCGCACCGCGACGCGGGTGGCGCGCGAGCTGCTGGCCGACCGCGCCGTGACGGCCGTCTTCGCCGCCAACGACCAGACCGCGCTCGGCGTCCTGCACGCCGCGCACGCGCTCGGCCGCGACGACGTCGAGGTGGTGGGCTTCGACGACGTCGTCGACGCGGCCGACTACTGGCCTCCGCTCACCACCGTCGCGCAGGAGTTCGACGAGCTCGGCACGACGGCCGTCGAGCTCCTCCTCGCGCTCCTCGCGGGCGAGCCGGTCGCTGAGCGCACGCTCGTGCCGACCCGGCTCGTCGTGCGCGCCAGCGCGCCCCGGGCCTGACCGTCCGCGCGCCCTCGCAGGGCTCGCCCAGCCGCGTTCGTAGGATTGACGGGTGCGCCGCCCGTGCGCGCGACCCGACGAGCAGGATCCCCATGACGCGACGGACGGCCCACACGACGTGCCTTCTCCGCCTCGTCGCGCCCTCCGTCGCCCTCGTCGCCGTGCTCGCGTCGGCCTCACCGGCCGCCGCGTCGACGGCTCCCGAGGAGGATCCGCCCGCCCGCCTGCTCGCGACGTCCGAGAAGGAGGCGTCTGGTGCCGTGGCCGGGGTCCCGGCCGAGATCGACGACACGGCGCAGGGCACCTCACCCGCCCTCTCGCTCCTCCCCTCCGACGACGGCGTGCTCGCGGCCGGCGGCACGCTCACCGCCTCCGCCGTGGTCGACAACGCCGCCGTCGACGAGCTCGCGGCCGGCACCCTCGAGCTCGCGATCGGCGCGGACGCGCTCGCCGACGACGACGCGCTGACGTCCTGGCTCGAGGGCGGTGCCGACGCGGCGCTCACGACCCTGCAGTCCGCGCCCGTCGAGGCGGTCGGCGGGGGCGCCGTCCACGAGCAGACGCTGTCGGTGGCCGCCTCCGTCGAGGGGCTCGACGGCGTGACGACGGGCGTCCATCCCCTCGTGGCGACATACACGTCGGGCGCCACCGTGCTCGAGGCGCGATCGGTCGTCGTCGTCTCCGACCGCAGGGCCCCCGTCGGCATCGTCGTGCCGGTGACGGCGCCGCCGAGCGCCGCGGGCGTCCTCGACGCGGACGCGCTCGCCCGCCTCACGGGACCGGGCGGAGCGCTCGCGCAGACCCTCGAGGCCGTCACGGGGACGGGCGCCGTGCTCGCGGTCGACCCGGCCATCCCCGCGGCCATCCGCGCCCTCGGGTCGTCGGCGCCTGCTCCCGCCGTCGAGTGGCTCGCGACGCTCGAATCGCTGCCGAACGAGCGCTTCTCCCTCCAGTACGGCGACGCCGACGTGGCCGCGCAGCTGCAGGCGGGGCTCGGAGAGCCGCTCGCGCCGACGAGCCTGCGCGCGTTCGAGAGCGGAGAGGACTTCGCGGCGACCCCCGAGCCGTCCGCCTCGCCCGAGGTCGACGACGCGCAGGACGCGCAGCCCGAGTACCCGACCCTCGACGAGCTGCTCTCCATCGGCGAGGAGACCGCCGAGGTCGTCTGGCCGGCCGAGGGTGCGGCCGGGGCCGACGTCGTCGCGGCCCTCTCGACGGAGTCGGTCGCGCTGATCGCCTCGACGTCGACCGCGCAGGGGGCGGACGGCGACGCCGTCGCCGCGCACGGGGACGGCGTGCTCGTGTACGACGACGCCGTGTCCGACGCGCTGAGCGCCGCCGCGCTCGCGTCGGACGACCATGCCGAGGCGCTCGTCGAGGCGTCGGCACTGCTCTGGTTCGCGTCGAGCGGCGACGAGCCGACGCTCATCGCGCTCGACCGCGCGACGTTCGACGACACCGGGGAGACGGGTCGCACGGCGCAGACTCTCCGCGACGCGATCGAGCGGGTGACGCGCAGCGCCGCCGTCGACACGCAGTCGCTCACCGACCTGCTCGCCGCCGACACGCAGCCCGTCGACGTCGTCGACATCGCGCCCGACGCCGAGCGCACGGCCGCCGTCTCCGCCTTCACCGCGGCCGAGCCCGACCTGGCCCGCGTGGCCACCGCGCTCGATGAGCCGGAGCTCCTCACGGGGCAGGCGAGGGCCGAGGCCCTGCAGCTGCTCGCGGTGGGATGGCTGTCCGAGCCCGACGCGTGGCGCGAGGCGGTCGCCGCGCACGCCGAGACGACGGCGCAGCGCGTCGACGGGATCGAGATCCGCGTCTCCGACCAGGTGCAGCTGCTCAGCGCCGAGGCGCCGCTGCCCGTGTGGGTGCGCAACAGCCTCGCATGGCCCATCACGGTCGTCATCGAATCGCAGCCCGACAGCGTCGTGCTGGAGGTGCGCGAGAGCATCGAGGTCGAGGTGCCGGCCGGCAGCAACCCTCGCGTCGAGATCCCCGTCGAGGCGCGGGTCGGAAGCGGCGAGGTCGGCCTCGCCGTGACGCTGCGGACGCAGGGCGGCGAGCAGATCGGCGACACGCGCAGCATGGCCGTCACGGTGCGCGCCGAGTGGGAGCGCGTGGGCGTCGGAGTGCTCGTGGGCATCGTCGTCCTGCTCGTCATCGGCGGGGTCATCCGCACGGTGCTGAAGCGCCGGCGCGCGCGACAGCCGCACACGGGCGACGACGCGGATGGCGCGGACGACGTGGACACCGGGGAGAAGGTCGCATCGGATGAGTAGTCTCGGCCGCTCCAGCGCGCTCATCGCGGCCGGGACGCTCGCCTCGCGCGTCACGGGGCTGCTCCGCTCCGTCGTGCTCGTCTCCGTCATCGGCGGGGCGTACACGGCCGCGGGCGACGCGTTCACGAACGCGAACCAGCTGCCGAACAACATCTACATGGTGATCTCCACGGGCATCCTCACGGCCGTGCTCGTGCCGCAGATCGTGAAGTGGTCGGCGCGCGACGACGGCGGCGGATCGCACATATCGAAGCTCATGACGCTCGGCGCCGTGCTGCTCGTCGGCGTGACGCTCGTCGCGATGGCGCTCGCCTGGCCGCTGCTGTGGATCTACTCGAGCCGCTTCACGCCCGATCAGCTCGCGCTCGGCGTGCTGTTCGCGTACTGGTGCCTCCCGCAGATCTTCTTCTACGGGATGTTCGCCCTGCTGGGCGAGACCCTCAACGCGCGCGGCGTTTACGGGCCGTACGCGTGGGCGCCGATCGTCAACAACGTCGTGTCGATCGCCGGGTTCCTCGTGCTGCTCGGCCTCGCGGGCGGCGACCAGGTGCACGTCGCCGACTGGCAGCTCGCCGACGGCGCATGGAACCTCCCCAAGATCGCCGCGCTGGGCGGTGTCGCGACGCTCGGCATCGTCGCCCAGACGGCCGTGCTCGTCGTCTTCTGGCGGCGCACGGGCCTCAGCATCCGGCCCGACTTCCGTTGGCGCGGCATCGGCCTGCGCGCGGTCGGCAGGCTCGCCGGATGGACCTTCCTCATGATGCTCGTCGGGCAGGTGCTGTCGGCCTACCAGCAGACCCTGCTGTCGACGGCGTCGGGCTCCGGGCCCGCCTCCACGAGCTGGTTCAACGCGTGGCTCGTCTTCATGCTCCCGTACTCCGTCATCGTGCTCTCGATCGGGACGCCGTACTTCACACGTCTCAGCGGCCACGCCGCTGCGGGCCGCGACGACGACGTCCGCGCCGACATCGGCCGCGCCGTCCGCACGCTCGGCGTGCTGTGCGTGCTCGCCGCGGCCGCCGTGATCGTGGCCGCCGAGCCCGCCGCACGCATCTTCAACAACAGCCGCGAGGATGCGCTGTCGGTCGCGCCCGTCCTCATCGGGTTCCTCGTCGGGCTCGTGCCCCTCGCCGTGCAGTTCGTCGTGCAGCGCACGTTCTACGCCTACGGCGACACGCGCACGCCGTTCTGGTTCACCGTGTTCCAGGCCGTCGTCGCCGCGGCGCTCGCGACGCTGTCGGCGCTCGTGTTCTCGAGCGACGAGCTGCTCCCGTACCTCGCCGCGGCGATCGCCCTCGGGCAGTCGCTGTCGAGCCTGGCGCAGGTGGTCCTCGCGTCGTGGCTGCTGCGCCGGCGTCTCGGCCCGGTCGGCATGGGCGCGTCGATGGCGGCGCTCGCGCGCTTCGCGCTCGCGGCGCTGCCGGCGGCGGCGGCGGGATACGGCGTGTACCTGCTGAGCGGGGGAGCGGCGGGCTGGATGCTCGCGGAGAAGATCCCCGCCGTCCTGGGATGCCTCGTGATCGGCGCCGTGGTGGCCGTCGTCTACGTGATCGCCCTGGCCGTGCTGCGCGCACCGGAGCTGAAGGCGATCACGCAGCTCGTCCGGGGGCGGCTCCGCGGCTGACGGGACCCCGCGAGACCGGGACCCTGCGGCGGGCGCGACCCGAACGCGCCCGCCGCAGGACGGAGCACCCGGAGCGTTCTGGAGACGCCGCACGGGTCCGCTGCCGCGAAGCTGGGGAGCATCCGCGGAGCACCCCGATCGAGGGGGCATCTCGACGCTAGCCAACCGGCCGTCGCCGACGCGCCGGAGCGCGGCGATCCCGCACTGGGCACCCCGGGCAGGGGTCAGATCACCACTCGGTGCGGATAGGCGCGCAGTGCGACCACCCTGGCGTCGCGCGCGCCGTTGGTCGCGCGGATCGCGAGACGCAGCGCGTCCGCGTCGACGGGAGCATCGAGGTCGTGGACGCGATGCCGGCGGCGGTTGCCGTCGACCGCGACGACCTCGCGCCACGCGCCCTCGACCCGCGCCTCGACCGCGTAGGCGCGGACGAGCTCGGGGAACACGGGCTCCGGCGTGCGGTGGTGATGCAGCGTGTTGAGCTCGACATCCACATCGTCGTCGAAGACGACCCTCACCTGCGCGATGCGGCGGGGAGCGTCCCATTCGAGGAGGAGGTGCTCGTCGAGCGTCTGCGCGGGCGGCTGCTCGGCCAGCGCCGATGGCGCCCCCGGTCGACCCGACGCCGCAGACACCCACATCTGCGGCCCCCCGTAGTAGCGCTGGTAGCCGCCGACGGCGCGCTCGGGCGAGTAGGCGAGGGTCTCGGGATGGAGGCGGACGCGCATCGTGCGGCCTCTCAACGGGATGGCCGGCCACGCCACGACCGCCTCAGACTCGTCGACCGCGACGTTCTCCCCGCCGTCGGCCTGGGCGCGACGCATGAGCGTGAGGACGCCGGGCACCTGCTCCGCACGGAGCCGCACCGCGACATCCGGGTTCTCCTCCAGGACGATCACGACGCTCTCGGGTGAGGCGGGCGACCAGTCGAACGGCAGCCGCACCCACTGCGGAGCGTCCGACACGGCGAGCTCGACGGAGACGGAGAGCTCGCGCCGCACCGGCACGGCGTTCTGGCGGCGCCCCGTCGTCCACAGCGCGGCCCGCAGCGTCGTCTCGCGCGTGACGTCGACGAGGACGTCGACGCCCTCGAGGCGGGGGTCGACGGGGACGAGCACGCCCGTGTCGTGCGCAAGCGGGAACCGCTCGCCCTCACCCCCGTCGCTGTCGTCGTCGATGCCGCGGCGCCAGGAGCTGGCGGTGACCGCGGCCGTTCGCGCGAGGTCGTCCGGGTCCTCGTCGCGGACGCCGAACACCGGAGCGTCCTGACGGAGCAGCACCTGTCGCAGCAGGTCCGCGTGCTCCTGTGCGATCGCGCGCGGGTGCACGCCGAGCCGGGCGGCGAGCGCCGCGCCGGTTCCCGCCCCCTCGCCCACCGCCCCGCAGGTCGCCATGACGCGGGTCGATCCGAAGGCGACGTGGGTGGCCGAGATGTCGCGTCCGGCCATGAGCAGGTTGACGACGTCCCGCGAGTAGAGGCTGCGGAAGGGGATCCCGTAGATGCCGTTCGAGAACCGCTGGTGCGCGCCCGGCTTCGCGGCGTACATCCCCTCCACGGGGTGCAGATCGATCGACCACCCGCCGAACGCGACCGCATCGGGGAAGTCGACCTGGTCGAGGATGTCGTTCTGCGTCAGCACGTGGTCGCCGAGGAAGCGGCGGTACTCGCGCTTGCCGGGGAGCGATCCGACCCATTCCAGATCGAGGTTCTCGGCGTCGAACCGCCCGGAGTTCTTGATGTGGTCCCAGATCCCGAAGATGACCGACTTCAGCTCATCGCGGATGCGCTCGTTGTCGTGGACCGTGTCGAGCTCGCCGCCCCATTCGATCCACCAGTAGTGCGTTCCCGTGTCCCCCGAGCGCAGGATGCGCGACTCGAGGATCGACGTCTCGCGGATGTCCTTCGTCGAGCGCGGCGCGACGAACCGCACGGGATGGCCGACATCCTTCGTGTGGAAGAGGATCGTCGATCCGAGGAGCTGACGGTCGGCCTCCTCGGGCGCCCACGACTCGTCGAACTCGCGCCTCGCCTCGCGTCCGATGCGGTGCGCGGCGCCCGCGAGCGCGCCCACCAGGCCGTCGCCCGTGCAGTCGATGAAGAGTCCGCCGCGGAAGTGCGTCCACGTCTCCGAGCCCATCGTCCATCCACGCACGCCCGTGACGACGCGGCCGTCGGCCTCCTCCGCCGTGTCGACCTCGCGCACGTCGGTGTTGAGGAACAGCCGGATGTTCGGCTCGGCGCGGACCGCGTCGAGCACGACCTCGTCCCACAGGATGGGGTTGCCCTCGGGGTTGCGGTACTGGTTCTCGACGTACAGCTCGCCCACGATGCCGGATTCGCGGGCGAACCGCTGCACGCCGTGCGCCGTGGCGCCGCACACCCACACGCGCACCTCGCTCGAGGAGTTGCCGCCCAGCACGGGCCGGTTGCCGACGAGGGCGACTGTGCGCCCCAGGCGCGCGGCGGCGATGGCCGCGCACACCCCGGCGAGCCCTCCTCCGACGACGGTGATGTCGGATTCGACGGTCTGCGAGCGCATGATCCCCTTCTGATGGATGTGGTCGGGCGACGGCCGGTCAGCCGATGAGCCCCTGGACGGTCGTCTTCGCCTGGGCGAGCGCGTCGGCGGCGCCGACCTGGCCGATGAGCACGGACTGCACGGCCTCGGCGATGGCGGTGTCCATCTGCCCGTAGTTCACGTAGCCCCACAGCGGGTTCGACGTCGCGGTCGCGGTGATGCGCTCCGCGAAGGCGACGTTGAACGGGTCGGCGGCGAGCGCGTCGGACGAGAGCCCTTCCTCGGTCGCCGGCGGGAGCCCGCGCTCCTCGAAGTACGACGCGACCTGGTCGGGATCGCTCGTGATCCACTGCGCGAACTCCGCCGCCGTGCCCTCGCCCTCACCCTGGACGACGCAGATCGCGCCGCCCCAGAACACCGCGACGGGATCGTCGCCCGCCGCGAGCGTGGGGCGGGGCATGGGCGTCATCTTGTCGGCGATCGACGGATCGCTCGCGGCGTCGATGACGGACGACTTCCCGACGGGCGCATCGTCGTAGAGCGCGCACGTCTCCTGCGCGAAGAGGTTGCGTGCGGCGAAGCGGTCGACGTCGGGCGCGATGAGCCCCTCGTCGTACAGCTTCTTGTACCACTCCACGGCCTTCACCGACGCCTCGTCCCCGAGCGTCACGACGTCGTCCTCGACGACCGTGCCGCCGAACGTCTCGATCCACATGAGGATGTCCTTGAGCTGCGCGGCGTCGGTGGACGCCGCGTATGGGATGACCCCGATCCCCTTGAGGGCGCGGAGCCCCTCCTCGAACTCCTCGATCGTCTGGGGCTCGGTGGAGGCCCCGGCCTTCTCGAACAGCTCGGAGTTGGCGATGAGGCCGATCGCGCCGATGTTCCAGGGGAGCGCGTACTGCACCCCGTCGAAGCTCGACGCGTCGAGGGCCGCCGTCGTGTAGCCCCGCCCCTCCGCGTATCCGCCCAGGTCGGCGAGCTTCCCGAGCGCGACGAACGCCGAGAGCCAGGCGAGGTCGACGTGGGCGGCTCCCGTGAACTGGCCGCCGCGCACCTGCAGCGTCAACTGATTGAGGTAGTCGTTGTAGGGATAGGTCACGGGCGACACGTCGACACCCCTGTCGCCCCCGAACGCGGCGAGCGCGGCGTCGAGCGAGGGCTTCGCGGCCTCCTCCGACAGGCTCCACGAGGCGAAGGAGAAGTCGGTCGGCGTGCCGGCCGTGGCGGGCGCCTGCGCCGCGCCGCCGGGGCTCGGGGACCCCGGTGCGCAGCCGGCGATCGCGAACAGCGACGCCGAGCCGAGGCCGAGCGCAGAGACGCGCAGCAGGTCGCGTCGGGACAGGGTGAGGGTCATGATTCTCCTTCGAATGATGAGGACGGGTCAGCCCTTGACCGCGCCGGCGGTGATGCCGCCCACGAGGAAGCGCTGCAGGAGCATGAAGGCGACGGCGACGGGCACCGACACGAGCAGCGACGCCGCCATGAGCTCGGGCCACGCCGTGCTCGCCTCGCTGATGTAGGTGTTGACGAGCCCGGGCGGCAGGGTCTGCTTGTCGGGGCCCGCGAGAGTGAGCGCGAAGATGAAGTCGTTCCAGCCGCGCACGAAGGCGAACAGGCCCGATGCCACGAGGCCGGGGGCGGCGAGCGGCATGATGACCGAGTGGAAGATGCGCCACGGCCCCGCGCCGTCGATGCGCGCCGCCTCGATGAGGTCGTCGGGGAGGTTGTCGAAGAACCCCTTCAGCATCCACACGCACAGCGGCAGGGTGAAGGTCGTGAACGAGACGATGAGCGCGAGGTAGCTGTTGAGCAGCCCGAACTGCGCGAACACGAGGTAGAGCGTGACGAGCAGGAGGGCCTGCGGGAACATCTGGCTCGACAGCACGAAGTACATGAGCGAGGTGCGGCCGCGGAAGCGGTACTTCGAGAACGCGTAGCCCATGTACATGGAGACGACGACCGAGAGGACGGCGGTGACGAGCGAGACGATCACGCTGTTGCGGAGGTAGCCGAAGAGCTCGGGGCGGCCGAACACGTCGAGGTAGTGCTCGAAGGTGATCTCGGTCGGGAAGAGCGCCGGCGGGAACCGGAAGACCAGGCGGTCGGGGGTCAGCGAGGTGACGAGAAGCCAGTAGACGGGGGCGAACGCGAAGACGACGACGATCGCGAGCGTGATCCACGTGCCCCAGCGCGGGCGCCCTCGCGGACGGCGACGGGGCGGGCGGTCGTCGCCCGTGAGGATGGCGCGCGTCGTGTCGATCCGCGGCTCCGGGATGGTCGTGGTCATCGCTCCGCCTTCCGCGCGTCGCGCTCGGAGAAGGTCACGTAGACCACCACGAGCACCGTGAGCAGCAGCATCCAGAGCAGGCCGATCGCGCCGGCCTGCCCGAGGTCGTATCCCTTGAAGGCGGTGTCGTAGACCGCCGTGGCGAACGTGCTCGTCGTGCCGGCGGGGCCGCCGCCGGTCATGACGAAGATCGTGTCGAAGTGCTGGAAGTTCCAGATGAACTCGAGGAGGAGGACGAGGCCGGCGACGCCGCTGATGTGCGGCCAGGTGACGGCGAAGAACCGCCGCACGGTGCCCGCCCCGTCGATCGCGGCTGCCTCGTGCAGCTCCTGCGGGACAGTCTGGAGGCCCGCGAGGAGCATGACCATGACCCACGGGAAGGAGTTCCACGTCTTCGCGACGATGAGCGCTCCGCGGGCGGCGTCGGTGTCGAAGAGCCAGGCGACGGGCGAGTCGATGAGCCCGAGGTTCAGGAGCAGCCCGTTGACGACGCCGTAGTTGCCGTCGAAGATCCAGGCCCACAGGAACGACACGACGACGCCGGGGATGAGCCACGGGATGAGGAAGGCCCCGCGCAGGAACCTCTGGCCGGGGAAGGCCTGGTTGAGCACGAGTGCGAGGGCCAGGCCCACGGCGAACGGCCCGACGGTCGCTCCCACGGTGAAGACGAGCGTCTGCCACACCAGGCGCGCGAAATCGTTCGCGACGGCGTGCGCGATGTTGTCGAATCCGACGAACGTCTGGCCCGGGTAGAGCAGGCTCTCGTCGAAGAACGCCGAGGCGAGCGAGCGGATGAGCGGATACAGCACGACCGCGCACAGGAGCACGAGGCCGGGCAGCAGCAGGAACGTGAGGAAAGAGCGCTCGCTGAGGGGCATGCCTCGTCGGCGGCGCTGCGCGAGTTCTGGGGCGAGCTGAGCGGTCATCTTCGTCCTTCGGCGGGTGCGGCGTCGTCTTCGGCGCCGCGGCACCCGGGGTGCCGAAGACCATCGTGCACGAGCATTCATCATGTTGCAATGCCCATGCACTATGTGCATGATGGAGGGATCCAGGGCACGGGCCCCCGACATCGGTCAGCGAGGATGATGTGGCAGCGGACAAGGGATCCAACCAGAGCGTCGAGAAGGCGGTGGCGCTCCTCGAGGCCTTCCGCGACGGCGAGCCGCGTCGCGTGGGCGACATCGCGCGCGAGACGGGCATAGGGCAGTCCACGGCATCGCGCCTGCTCGCCACCCTGGAGGCGGCGGGGCTCGTCGAACGCGACCCCGTCACGAGCCTCTACTTCCTCGGCACGGAGCTGCTCACCCTCGCGGGCGTCGCGGTGAACCGCATCCCCGTGCACCGTACGAGCCGCATGGTCGCCCAGACGCTCGCCGCGGAGCTCGGGCTCGGCGTGAACGTGGGGATCCGGCAGGGCTCGGAGCTCGTCTACGTCTGCCACTTCGAGGGGGCGCAGTCGCCCAAGTCGCACACGCTCCTCGGCGAGAGGGTGCCGCTGCATGCGACGAGCATCGGCAAGGCGGTGCTCTCGGGGCTGACGGCGGCCGACCGCGACGCCGTGCTGTCCCGCGGTCTCCCCGCGTACACGCAGCGCACGCACACCCAGCGCGCGATGCTCGATCGCGAGCTCGCCGTCGTCGCCCGCCGCGGCTACGCGACCGAGATCGAGGAGTTCGTGCTCGGCCGCGCGTCGGTGGCAGCACCCGTCGTCGACCGCTCGGGCGCCACGATCGCGGCCGTGTCGATCTCGGGGCCGCTGTCGGCGATCGCCCTCGAGACCCGCGAACCGGAGCTCGCGCGCGTCGCCGTGGAGACCGCCGACCGCATCAGCTCCGCGCTCGGGTTCCACGGCCCGGGCTACTGACCCGGGCCGTGCCCGCCGCTAGCGGGAGAAGACCGCGACCCCGCGCGGCGCCAGCGTGCCGCCGCCGATGAGCGCGACCCCCTCGACGTCGTCGAGGGGGAGCTCGTCGTCGGTGCGGTTGATGACGAACGCGAACGTCTCGTCGCCCGCTCCGCGCAGCGTGAGCGAGGCCGCTCCCCGGATGGCCTCCGGCAGCTCCGAGACGACGCCCGCCCCCGCGAGCAGCGTCGGAACGATGGAGCCGAGGCCCTCCGCGCCGAGCCGGGTCGAGACGTACGACGCGGATCCTTCGCCGACGGCCCGCCGCGTCACGGCGGCGCCGCCGTCGAGGTCGGATCCGGCGTAGCGCGCGATGACCTCGACGGCGGGGTCGACGACGTCGACCGGCTCGCTCCACAACGTCGCGTCGACGCCCGAGTCGAGGGCGATCGCCTCACCCTCGTAGAGCGGGCGGAACTCCTCCACGCGCACCCCCAGCAGGTCGCGGAAGGCGCCGGGGTAGCCGCCCAGCCACGCACGGTCGTCCTCGTTCACGACGCCCGAGAAGTAGGTCGCGACGAGGTGGCCGCCCGCCTCGACGTACGCCGTCAGCGACTCGGCGAGCGCGGCCGGCACGGCGTAGAGCACGGGCGCGACGACCATCCGGTAGCCGTCGAGCGGCACGTCGGCCGGCACGACGTCGACGCGCACGCCGGCGTCGTGCAGCGCCGTGAACCAGTCGAGCGCCTCCTGCCGGTAGCGCAGCAGATCGGTCGGGTGGGAGTCGAGCTCGCTGCCCCACCACGCGTCCCAGTCGAAGAGGATGGCGACGGGCGCCTGAACGGCGTGCGATCCGGCGACGGCGTCGAGGCGGCGCAGCAGGCCGCCGAGCTCCACGACGGAGCGGAAGACACGGCTGTCGGCGCCCGCATGCGGCACCATCGCGGAGTGGAACTTCTCGGCACCCGCGGCCGACTGCCGCCACTGGAAGTAGCAGACGGCGTCGGCTCCGTGGGCGACGTGCGTGAGGGAGTCGCGCACGAGCTCGCCGTCGCGCTTGGGACGGTTGACGGGCTGCCAGTTGACCGCGCTCGTCGAGTGCTCCATGAGGAACCACGGGCGGCGGTGCGCGATGCCCGAGACGAGCGCGGCCGAGAAGGCGAGCTCGTCGTAGGACTGCGCGCCCGGATGGCGGTAGTGGTCGTTCGAGACGAAGTCGAGCTCGTGCGCCCAGTCGGCGTAGTCGGCGTGCTGCGTCTCGCCCATGACCATGAAGTTCGTCGTCACGGGGATGTCGGGGGTGATCCTCCGCAGGATCTCGCGCTCCGCGACGAAGTACTCCTTGAGGGCGTCGGAGGAGAAGCGCTTGAAGTCGAGCTGCTGCGTGGGATTGGGGTGCGAGTCGACCTCGCGCGGCGGCAGGATCTCGTGGAACGCGCCGTACTGCTGCGACCAGAAGGCGGTGCCCCATGCGTGGTTCAGCCGGTCGATCGTGCCGTAGCGCGCCTCGAGCCAGACGCGGAAGGCGCGTGCGGCGTCGTCGGAGTAGTCCCACGCGTTGTGGCAGCCGAGCTCGTTGTTGACGTGCCAGGCGACGATCGCGGGGTGGTCGCGGTAGCGATCGGCCATCGTCTCGACGAGGCGCAGGGCGTAGTCGCGGAAGACCGGCGAGGTGGGCCGCCAGTGCTGGCGTGCACCGGGCGAGAGGATGTGGCCGTGATGCGTGACGGGCAGCACCTCGGGGTGCTTGATCGTGAGCCACGGGGGCGGCGACGCGGTGGCCGTGGCGAGATCGACGCCGATGCCGTTGGCGTGGAGCAGGTCGATGACCTCGTCGAGCCACGCGAAGTCCCACACGTCCTCGGCCGGCTGCAGCTTGGCCCAGGAGAAGATGCCCACGGAGACGACGTCGACGCCCGCCTCGCGCATGAGCCGCACGTCCTCGTCCCACACGTCGCGCGGCCACTGCTCGGGGTTGTAGTCGGCGCCGTACGAGATGCGCGGCGCGGTGCCGTCGGGGGTGCGCAGCCAGCGGTGCGTCTGCATGGGGGTCCTTCCGGGTCGTGCGGGCCCGGGGGATGGCCCGGGCAGGGGAGCGGGGTGCGCCGCCGTCGGCTGCGCACCCCGCGAGGTCGTGGCTACTCGATCGTGAAGCCCTGGTCGGCGCCGTACGTCTCGAGCGTCGACTGCCAGTCCTCGAGGCCGTCGGAGACGGAGGCGGAGCCGAGGAAAGCCTGGCCGACGGAGTCGCCGAAGACAGTGTTCGCGTACACCTGGAACGGCAGGTACTGCCATCCCTCGACGACCGAGGCCGACGACGCGGCGAAGACCTCGTTCGCCTTCTGACCGCCGAAGTAGTCGAACTCCGTGCTCAGGAACTCCTCCGACTCGAGGTCGGCGACGGTCGCGGGGAACGCGCCGCCGTCGATGCGGGTCTGCACGCCGTCGCCCGCGTTGGCGTACTCGATGAACGCGTACGCGAGCTCCTTGTTCTCGGCCGCGGCCGGGATGGCGAGCGAGCTGCCGCCGTTCTCGGACGACGTGCTCACGCCCTCCTCCCACTGCGGCATCTCGGCCACGCGCCACGCGCCCGCGCCGTCGGGAGCGCTGCCCTCGAGATTGGCGGGCATCCACGCGCCGGTCGTCAGCGTCGCGAGGGTGCCGTCGGCGAGGGCGGAGAACCACTCGTCGCTCCAGCTGGAGATGTCGGAGATGAGTCCCTCGTCGAGCAGCGTCTGCCATACCTCGGCGTAGCGCTGCGCGCCCTCGTCGCCGGCGAGGTCGAGCGCCACGGTGGAGCCGTCGACGGTCCACGGCGTGCCGCCGGCCTGCCACATGATGGAGGCCGCAAGACCCGCGTCGCCCGCGTCGTTGGCGATGTAGAGGTCGGGGTTCGCCTCATGCAGAGCGCGCGCGGCCTCGATGTACTCGTCCCAGGTCGTCGGCACCGCGACGCCGTACTCGTCGAAGACGTCCTTGTTGTAGTACATCGCCATGGGGCCCGAGTCCATCGGCAGGCCGATGACGGCGTCTCCCGAGGTGACCGACGACCACGGGCCCGGAGCGTAGTCCCCGTCGAGGTCCGAGGCGCCGTAGGGGCCGAGGTCTTCGAGCGAGTCCTGCAGGGCGAACTGGGGCAGCGCGTAGTACTCGACCTGCGCCACGTCGGGGAGGCCGGTGCCGGCCGTGATGGCGTTCTGCAGGGCCGTGTACGAGTCGATGCCGGTGCCGACGTTGACGAGGTCGACGGTGACGCCGGGGTTCTCCTCTTCGAAGTCGGCGGCGACCTGCTCGAGCGTGGGCTCCCAGGCCCAGACGGTGATCGTGCCGCCCTCCTCGACGGCGGCGTCGGTGTCGACCTCCTCTGCGGAGCCGGAGCAGCCGGCGAGGACGAGGGCGGCGGCGCCCGCGAGGGCGGTGCCGGCGAGGACGCGACGGCCCAGGCGGATGGTGGTGGTCATGCGGTGTGCACTCCTTCGTGTGGGTGTGGGGGTCATTCCTTGACGGATCCGGCCGAGAGGCCCGACTGCCAGAACCGCTGCAGGAAGAGGAAGGCGATGATGAGCGGCACGATCGTGAGGAGCGAGCCGGTCAGCACCAGGTCGAAGATGGCGGTCCCGCCGGCGGTCGACGCCTGGGCGTTCCACTGGTTGAGACCGATGATGAGCGGGTACCAGTCGGGGTCGCGCAGCATGATGAGCGGCAGGAAGTAGTTGTTCCAGGTCGCGACCATCGTGAACAGCAGCACCGTGACCATCCCGGGTGCCAGCAGGCGCAGCGAGACCTGCCAGAAGATGCGGAACTCGCTCGCGCCGTCGATGCGCGCCGCCTCCATGAGCTCGGTCGGGATGGCCTCGGACGCGAACGTCCACATGAGGTAGAGCCCGAACGGCGAGATGAGCGACGGGATGATGACGGACCACGGGGTGTTCGTCAGACCCATCGAGCTGAACATGAGGAACGTCGGCACCGCGAGCGCCGTGCCGGGCACGGCCACGGCGCCGATGATGACGGCGAAGACGGCCTTCCTGCCCGGGAACTCGTACTTGGCGAGCGCGTACCCGCCGAGGACCGCGAGGAGGGTCGCCCCTCCCGCCCCGACGATGACGTAGAGCAGCGTGTTGGCGAACCAGCGCAGGAAGATGCCGTCGTCGTACGTCAGGGCTCGGCCGATGTTGTCGAAGAGCGCGAACTCCCCTCCGAACCACAGGCCGAAGGTCGAGAACAGGTCGCTCTGGGTCTTGGTCGCGTTGATGAGCAGCCAGACGAGGGGGATGAGCGAGTAGACGAGGATGATGCCGGCGAGGATCGTCAGCAGGATGCTGCGGCGCGGCTTGTCGATCGTGCCGATGCGCGAGCGCGTGCGGGCGCCGGGGCGCACGGTGACGAGGCGGGTCGTGGTCATGTCAGTCGGCCTTCCGCATCCCGCGCAGCTGCACGACGTAGGCGATGATCATCGTGATGACGCCCATGATGATCGCGACGGTCGCGGAGTAGTTGAGCTGCTGCCCCGCGAACGCGAGGTTGTAGGCGTAGAGGTTGGGCGTGAACGACGTGGTGATCGCGTTGGGCGCGAGCGACGACATGATGCTCGGCTCGTTGAAGAGCTGGAAGCTGCCGATGATCGAGAAGATCGTCGCGACGACGAGCGAGCCGCGGATGGCGGGGATCTTGATCGCGCGGATGATCCGGAACTGACTCGCGCCGTCGATCGCGGCGGCCTCGTACAGCGAGCTCGGGACGACCCGGAGGGCCGAGTAGAAGATGAGCATGTTGTAGCCCACGAACTCCCACGTCACGATGTTGCCGATCGAGGCGAGCACGAGCTCGGGCGAGAGCAGGTCGGGCAGCTGCACGCCGAACGCGTCCTCGATGTTGCCGACGAGGCCGAACCTGTCGCCGTACATGAAGCCCCACATGAACGCGGCGACGACGGCGGGAACGGCGTACGGCAGGAAGATGCCGATGCGGAAGAAGTCGCGGCCGTAGAGGCGGCCGCTGTCGATCGCGAGGGCCGCCACGAGCGAGATGCCCAGCATGATCGGCACCTGCACGACGAGGAACAGGACGACGCGGCCGAGTCCCTGCCAGAAGCTCTCGTCGCCGAACGCCCGCAGGTAGTTGTCGAGCCCCACGAAGACGGTGCCGCCGACGAGCTGCGAGCGGAACAGGCTCAGGTAGATCGAGTAGACGATCGGCGCGAGGAACACGAGCGCGAACACGATCATGAACGGCGCGAGGAAGCCCCATCCGGTCCATCGGCCGCGCGCGTGGCGCGCCGCCCTGGTCTGCGTCCGACCCGGTGGCATCACCGGGACGGCAGGCGACGTTGTTGTCATCCTGAGGTCCTCCGCTGCATCGACAGGAGTGGGTGGAACAGCTATGTTTGCGTAAACATCCTACGCGCCGCGGATGACCGCGCAACTCGGGTCGGTCACGATACGGTTTCAAGACGATGGACGACCTCGCTTCCCCCCGCCCCCCGCGGCGTCGCGCCGACACCGGCGGACGCCGGGTGTCGATGGCCGACGTCGCACAGCGCGCCGGCGTGTCGGCGCAGACCGTGTCGCGCGTGGCGAACGGGTTCGGCGGGGTCCTGGAGGAGACCCGCGAGGTCGTCATCGCCGCGATGGACGAGCTCGGCTACCGCCCGAACAGCGCAGCGCGGGCCCTCAAGCTCGGATCGTTCCACACCATCGGCGTCATCTCGAACACGCTGTCGACCATCGGCGACATCCGCACGATCGAGGCGATCGCCCACTCGGCGGCCGTCGAGGGGTACACCACGACACTCATCCCGCTGCGGGCGCAGTCGGAGGGCGCCGGGCGCGTGTACTCCCGCCTCCAGGAGCTCGCCGTCGACGCTCTCATCCTCAACATCGAGACGCAGCTGCTCGAGCGCGCCGAGGTGCTGCTGCCTCCCGGTGTGCCCGTGGTGCTCATGGACACCGGCGCGGATGACGCGCACGTCGTGGTCGACACGGATCAGTTCGACGGCGCCCGCCAGGCGACCCGGCACCTGCTCTCGCTCGGTCACGACACGGTCTGGCACCTCGCGGGACCGGAGGGCTCCCACCCCGCGCAGCGCCGCGCGGAGGGATGGCGTCAGACGCTCGCGGAATCGGGCCGCGACATCCCTCCCGTGCTGCGCGGCGACTGGACCGCGCAGTCGGGCTATGCGCTCGGACGGCGCGCCGCGGCGGACCCGGGCTGCACGGCGGTGTTCTGCGCCAACGACCAGATGGCTCTGGGTCTGTACCGCGCGCTCCGCGAGGCTGGCCGGTCCATCCCCGACGACGTGAGCGTCGTCGGCTTCGACGACACCGAGGACGCCGGCGCCTACGACCCGCCGTTGACGTCGGTGCACCAGGACTTCGCCGACGCCGGCCGGCGCGCCGTCGCGGCCGCGCTCGCGCAGGTGCGCGGCGCGAGCGGCTCCCCGCGCATGGACGTCGTCCCCACGACGCTCGTCGTCCGCGAGAGCACGGCCCCGCCCCCATCACCCGGCCGCTGAGCGAGCAGAGCGAGACGAAGCGCCGCGACGTCCCTCGGAAGGTCGCGCCCCCGCTAGGGTCGCGGAGACATCGAGACGATCCGCCCCGTCGCCTGGCCGCGGTCGTCGAGAGCGTGGCCCAGATGCTTCGCGATGCCGGAGACGACGGAGCGATCGGCGATGCGCGCGCCCGGGGCCGCGCGCTCCAGCGCGACCTCGAAGCCCGAGATGTCGGCGAGCGAGCGCAGCCACACCGCGAGGATGAGGTTGTAGCGCGTCGCGCACTCGACGGCGAGCCGTACCTCCGGCACCTTGCCGAGGGCCGTGCGGAGCGGGGCGAGCAGAGACGCTGGAACCTCGACGAAGTACCACGCGTAGACCGGCCACGACGAGAGCCGTCGCGCCACGTCGGTGCGCAGCCGCAGCTCGCCCGATGCGCGCAGGGTGGCGATCGCGTCGACCACGCGCTGCGGTGAGACGCCGTGGCGGTCGGCGATGGCCGCCGCCGACGCGCGCCCGTCGAGTCCGAGCTCGTACCCGACGACGGCCCGCAGCTCGGGGGCGACGACCCGCGCCGCTCGCGGGCGAGGCGCCGCGGCGGGAGGGATGCGCGTCGCCTCCCCCGCGGTGAGCTCGCGGAAACGCCATGCGCCGCCCTCGACGATGTAGTCCACGACGAGATGCGTGCGCGCCGAGCGGATGCCGGGCAGATGGCTGAGCTTCTCGGTCGTGAAGCGCGCCGCCAGGTCGGGGTCGCTGCCGATGAGCGTGAGGAAGAGGTCGCGCGTGCCGACGGTGCGGTCGACCGTCGCGACCTGCGGGTCGTCGACGAGGGCGTCCGTCACCGCGGCGAGCGCGGCGGGCTCGCACTCCACCTCGACGAGCGCTCCGCTGTCCCATCCGAGGATGCCCGTGCTCCAGGCGAGCCCCTCGTCGGCGATGCGCTGCCAGCGACGGGAGAGCGTCGCGGCGTCCGCCCCGACGACGGGAGCGAGCGCGGTCCACGCCGCGCGCGGCTCGATCTGCAGCGCATGCAGGAGACGCCTGTCGAGCACATCGAGACCGGATTCCTGCAATCGCCATCCCTTCTCCGCGGGTTCCGTGCAACTTTACAGATCGGAATCACGGCTCTCCCACACTGATCCGCACACCGGACCCCGAAGGAGAGCCATGACCGACGCCGTCGCCACGACCCAGGATGCCGATACCGCCGCCCTCAAGGACGAGATCGCCTCGGCGCTCGAAGCGAGCCGCGCGACCCTGCTGGCGCTCAGCCACGAGATCCACGACGATCCGGAGCTCAGCTGGCAGGAGCACCGCGCCGCTCTGCGCGTGGCCGGCACGCTGCGCGACGCGGGCTTCGCCGTGACGACGGCGGCCTACGGCGTCGAGACGGCCGTGGAGGCCGTCTACGGCGACGGCGACCTCTCCGTCGTCATCTGCGCCGAGTACGACGCCCTGCCCGGCGTCGGGCATGCGTGCGGGCACAACATCATCGCCGCCGCCGGCGTCGGCGCGGCGATCGCCCTCCTGCCCGTCGCCGACCGGGCCGGCCTGCGCGTCACCCTCCTCGGCACGCCGGCCGAGGAGCACGGCGGCGGCAAGGTGTCGCTCCTGCAGGCGGGGGCGTGGGAGGACGCCGACTTCTCGCTCATGGTGCACGGCGCCGCGGGGGAGGACCGGGGTGCGTCGTCGTTCGTCTCGACGGCCGTCGACCGCTTCGCCGTGGAGTTCCACGGAGTCACCGCGCATGCCGCCGGAGCCCCCGAGAAGGGCGTCAACGCCGCATCGGCGGCAGCGCTCTCGCTCAATGCGATCGCCTTCCTCCGCCAGCATCTGCCGTCGACGACCAACCTCAACGCGTTCATCTCGCTCGGCGGCGAGGCGACCAACATCATCCCCGACCGCGCCGTCGTGCAGGTCGAGGTGCGCGCCTACGAGATCGACGCCTGGCGCGACCTGAAGAAGCGGGTGCTCGCATGCTTCGAGGGCGCCGCCATCGCGACGGGCACGACCTGGAGCTGGGAGCAGACCGAGCACCCGTACGCCCCCCTGGAGCACGACGCCGGGCTCGCACCGCTCTGGGACGCGAACATGGCGCTGCGCGGCCGCGAGCTCGCCGAGGGCTCGCTGCTCGGAGGCGGCTCGACCGACATGGGCAACGTGTCCCAGGTCGTGCCGAGCCTCCACGGCATGATCGCCGTCCTCGGGTCCGAGGCGGTGCCCCACAACCCCGCGTTCACGGCCGACGCGGCGTCTCCCGCCGCCGACGACGCCGTCATCGACGGTGCAGCCGTCATCGCCTTCACGGCGCTCGACGCGGCCCTCGATCCCGCCGTGCGCGCCTCCCTGAAGGCACGGAAGGCCGCACGACCCGCCGGAGCGACCCGGATCACCCTGGAAGCCTGACCCGCTCCCGACCCCCGAAGCCCGACCCCGACCCCGACCCTGAGGAAACCGACATGTCCGAATCGACCAGCGCCGCGCGCACCCGGATCGCCGACGCCGCATCGGCCATCCGCTACACGGCCCGCAGTCCGAAGCTCTGGGTCCTCGCGGCCCTCCTTCTCGTCATCGCGGGCATCGCCCAGTTCGCCGGCGCTCTCGTGATCCCGCTCGGGATCGCCTCCCTCACCATCCTCCCCATGGTGTGGGGCATCATCGGCGGCGGCTTCGCCTCCGCGCAGCCGTGGAAGCGGATGCCGCTCGACATGCAGCACGCCGCGGGCGTCCTCATGGGCGTCGCCGTCATGGTCCTGTGCGCGCGCCTGTCGTTCACGCTCGGTCCGAACATCTCCATCCTCTTCACGGCGGGTCCCGCGCTCCTGCTGCAGGAGGTCGGACACCTGTTCGGCACCATCCTGCTCGCGCTGCCGCTCGCCGTGCTGCTGCGGATGGGGCCGGCGACCGTCGGCGCGACGTTCTCGATCGACCGGGAGGGCTCCTTCGCGATGGTGAGCGAGCGGTACGGCGCCGACTCTCCGCAGTACCGCGGAGTGCTGTCGATGTACGTGTTCGGCACCCTGTTCGGCGCGATCCTCGTGAGCCTCATCGCCTCCCTCGCGACGTCGACGGGCGTCTTCGACCCGCTCGCGCTGGCGATGGGAGCAGGCGTCGGATCGGGGTCGATGATGGCCGCGGCCGCCGCCGTGGTGCAGCAGGCGCATCCCGAGATGGGCGACCAGGTGCTGGCCGTCGCGACCGCCTCGAACCTCATCACGGGCATCCTCGGCGTCTACGTCGGCATCTTCGTCGCGCTGCCCCTCGCCGACCGGCTCTACCGTCTGCTCGCGCGCGGCCGGTTCGCGGTCGCGGCGGCCGAGCCGGCGCCCGTGCAGCGCGCGAGGATGGAGCAGGCGGCGACCCCGCCCGCCGTGACGCTCTCGTCGTGGCTCGCCGTCGCCGTGCTCGCCGTCGTCGGCGTGGTGGTCGCGTCGATCGCGCACAGGGGCTTCGACGTCACGATCGTGCTCGGCTGGGTGCTCATGGCGCTCCTGGCGATGGCGGGCTTCGGCCTGTCGCGGCTCACGCGGGGGAGGGTGCCTGCGATCGCGTGGGTCATCTCGATCGGCGCCCTCGCGACGACGCCCGTGTCGCCCGTCGCCGACGCGGTGCTCGCGAGCGTCGCGTCGATCGACTTCCTGTCGGTCTGCACGGTGGTGCTCACCATCGCCGGACTCAGTCTCGGGAAGGACCTGCCGCTGCTCAAGAGCATCGGCTGGAAGATCATCCCGGTCGGCATCGTGTCCATCGCCGCGTCGTACCTCGTGTCCGTCGTCATCGCGGAGTTCGCGCTCGGACTCTGGGGATGACAGGCGGGGGATGGCCCTGGCCGCGTGCCGGGGCCATCCCCCCGTCCGCGCGCACAGCCCGCGCGGAATAGCCCGGCCGTACCATGGGTTGGAGCATCCAGACACCCAGGAGGCGCGCGTGCGACAGCTCATCATCATCGGTTCCGGCCCCGCAGGCTTCACGGCCGCGATCTATGCGGCGCGTGCGAACCTGCAGCCGCTCGTCGTCGCCAGCTCCGTGGAGGTCGGCGGCGAGCTCATGAACACGACGGAGGTCGAGAACTTCCCTGGCTTCCCCGAGGGCGTCATGGGCCCCGACCTCATGCAGAAGATGCAGGAGCAGGCGGAGAAGTTCGGGGCCGAGATCCGCTACGACGACGTCACCGAGCTCGACCTGGCAGGCGACGTCAAGCGCGTCGTGCTCGGCAGCGGAGCCGTCGAGGAGGCGCAGGCCGTCATCTTCGCAACCGGCTCGGCGTACCGCAGGCTCGGGCTCCCCGGCGAGGACCGCCTCTCGGGCCACGGCGTCTCGTGGTGCGCGACGTGCGACGGGTTCTTCTTCCGCGAGAAGGAGATCGCGGTCGTCGGCGGCGGCGACTCGGCGATGGAGGAGGCGACCTTCCTCACGAAGTTCGCCTCGAAGGTGTACGTCGTCCACCGCAGGGACACGCTCAAGGCGTCCAAGATCATGCAGGAGCGGGCGCTCGCGAACGAGAAGATCGAGTTCGTGTGGAACGCCGAGGTCGCCGACGTGCTCGGCGACTCCGCCGTCGAGGGAATCACGCTTCGCGACACCGTCACGGGCGATACACGCGATCTCGCGATCGAGGGACTCTTCGTCGCGATCGGCAACGATCCCCGCACGCACCTCGTGCACGGCCAGGTCGATCTCGCCCCCGAGGGCACCATCGCGGTCGACGGGCGCTCGTCGCGCACCTCGGTGCGCGGCGTCTTCGCCGCCGGTGACGTGATCGATCCCTCGTACCGCCAGGCCGTCACGGCCGCCGCGTCGGGAACGGTCGCGGCACTCGACGCGGAGCACTTCCTCGCATCGCTCGGCGACGCCGGCGAGCCGGAGCCCGCCGAGGACCAGCTCGTCGAGGCGTGACCCGGGAACATCCCGCGTCGTCGCGGCGTTCCCACCGATAGATCTGAGAACAAGGAGAACCCATGAGCAACGTCAAGGCCACGACTTCGGCCACTTTCGAGCAGGATGTGCTCCAGGCCGACGGCCCGGTGCTCGTCGACTTCTGGGCGGCCTGGTGCGGCCCCTGTCGGATGGTCGCCCCGGTCCTGGACGAGATCCAGGCCGAGAACCCCGACAAGATCACGATCCTGAAGCTCAACGTCGACGAGAACCCCGACCTCGCGATGAAGTACCAGATCACGTCGATCCCCGCGATGAAGGTCTTCCAGAACGGCGAGGTGGCGTCGACCATCATCGGCGCCAAGCCGAAGTTCGCGCTCGAGCAGGACCTCGCGCCGTACCTCGGCTGACAGACTCACGTGGAGAAGGGGCCGGTCTGCGTCGCAGGCCGGCCCCTTCTCTGCGTCTCAGCGCCCGTCGACGACGCGCACGACGGCATCCCAGCGTCTGTGCGTGTTCTCCTGGCCGATGAGGCGCCAGACGGCCTTGGTGAGCTCGGGATACTCCGCCGCGATCTGGCGGAGGAGGCGCTGGTTCCGCGCGTGGGTGGGTCGCAGGCCGCCGTCGGCCTCGATGTGCTCCGCGCGCAGCGTGAACACGACGAGCTCGTCGATGGTGGGCAGGTCCTCCATGAACTCCCAGGGATCCTCGCCCTCGCGGAGCCGCTCGTGGATGAGAGCAGCGAGCTCGTCGGCGGCCTCGGCGCGCAGCACCTCGACGCTTGCGCGTCGGCGGGGGAGCGATTCGGCTGGCAGGTCCACTCGTCCAGCGTAGACGTGTGCGGCGGGCCGGGGTCCGCCGCACACGATCCCCTCACGGATCTCAGTGGTTGCGGAGGCGCTCGATGAGCTCGCCCTTCCGCAGTCGGGAGTACCCCGTGATGCCGAGCTCCCTGGCCCGGTCGCGCAGCTCGTTCACCGTGCGCTCCTCGTAGTCCTCAGCCTGCCCGCCCCGCTTCCCGACGGTCCTCCGACCGTCGCGCGCGGCGGCGTTCGCGATGCGCGCGGCCTTCTCCTTCGACGCGCCGTCCTCGCGGAGCTCCTCGTACAGCTCCTCGTCCTTGATGCTCGGATTCGGCATGACGACTCCTCTCAGAAGGGCCGGCCGCCCGTGACGGGGATCACCGCGCCGGTCACGTACGACGACTCGTCGCTCGCGAGGTAGACGTAGGCGCCCGCGAGCTCCGCGGGCTGCCCGGCGCGGCCGAGCGGCGTGTCCTGGCCGAACTCGGCCACCTTGTCGGCGGGGAATCCGGTCGCCGGGATGAGCGGCGTCCAGATGGGGCCGGGTGCCACGGCGTTGACGCGGATGCCCTTCTCCGCCAGGTCCTGGGCGAGCGCCTGCGCGAACGCGACGAGAGCCGCCTTCGTCATGGCGTAGTCCAGGAGGCCGGGCGACGGCTCCGAAGCCTGGATGGATGTCGTGACGATGATGGACGAGCCGGGAGGCATGTGGGGGACGGCCTCGCGGGCGAGCACGATGGTCGAGACGAGGTTGGTGTGGAACACCCGTTCGACCTCTGCGACCTCCATGTTCTCGATGCCGTCGCGCTGGCGCTGGTATGCGGCGTTGGGGATGAGGATGTCCAAGCCGCCGAGCGCCTCGCGCGCGGCGGCGACGAGCTCGACGGTGGCCTGCTCGTCCGTGAGGTCGACCGCGAAGGTCGCCGCGGTTCGGCCCTCCGCCTCGACGAGGCGCCGCGTCTCGTCGGCGTCGTCCTGCTCCTCGGCGAGGTGCGCGATCGCGACGTCGGCGCCTTCCCGCGCGTAGGCGATCGCGATGGCCCGCCCGATGCCGGAGTCGCCGCCCGTGATGAGCGCCTTGCGGCCGGTGAGGCGGTGGCGCCTGACCCACGACTCCTCGCCATGGTCGGGGGTCGGCGTCATCTCGCCGGTGAGTCCGGGCTGGTCCGGCTGCTCCTGGGTGGGGAACGGACCCTCCGGCCCGGCCGAGCGCGGATCGACCCCTCCGGGGGCCTGCGTCACGGTGTCGGCGGGAGCGGTGTCGTGGTGCGTCATGGGCGTCGTCCTCTCGTCTGGGGTCTCGACAGGTCGTGCTCCACCCCACGTTAGGAAGCGCGCGCCACGGCACCCACCCCCTTGACGCTCTCGACGCGCTGCCGTATCGCGGCGGCGATCCCCTCGTCCACCGCGGATGGCGCAGGAGGCCCGCAGGAGGCCCTCAGTCGCCCTGGAAGCCGATGAGCCACTTCAGGCCATGCGCATCGACCACGACGCCGTCCCAGTCTCCCCAGGGACGCTTCTCGAGCGCGGAGACCACGGTGCCGTCGATCGAGAGCTCGTCGAACCAGCGACGCAGCACCACGGCCTCGTCGTGGCCGAGGAGCGACAGCATCACCCCCGTCAGCGCGACGGCGTCCTCATCCGCCCCCGCGTCGGCCGCCTGCAACGTGACGGGCCCGCGCAGCTCGCCGTGGGCGATGTCGTCGCCGGGACCGTCCGTGCGGGAGAAGTCGCGGTAGGTGTGCAGGGTCAGTTCGCCGCCGAAGACCCGTTGGTAGTCCTCGAGTGCGGCGCGACAGGTCCCGGGGAACAGCAGGTACGGCGTGGGGGCGGTCATCCCGCCAGGGTAGTCCTCCGCCGACTCATTCGCCGTAGGCGGTCTCGCCGAGCTCCTCGAGCATCCGGTTCAGGTCCTGAATCGATGCGAAATCAATTGTGACCTGGCCTTTTCTCGCCGTCAGCTTGATCTTGACCTTGGTGCTCAGGCGGTCGCCCAGCCGTGTGGCGACGTCATCGAGGTAGGCGCGGCGTGCGCCGCCCTGCGACCGCGTCGTCCGCGGGCCGGGTGCTGCGGCCCCTGCCTCCGCCAGCCGCTTGGCGGCGGCCTCGGCGGCGCGCACCGAGAGGTCTTCGTTCACGATCTTGTCCGCGAGCTGCTGCATCTGCGCCTCGGTCTCCAGCGACAGCACCGCGCGCGCGTGACCCGCGCTCAGCACGCCGGCCGCGACCCGCTGCTGCACGTCGACAGGGAGGCGGAGGAGGCGGATGGTGTTGCTGATGCGCGGACGCGAGCGGCCGATCCGCTCGGCCAGCTGCTCCTGAGTGATGCCGAAGTCCTCGAGGAGCTGCTGGTAGGCGGATGCCTCTTCGAGGGGGTTCAGCTGGGCGCGGTGGAGGTTCTCGAGGAGGGCGTCGCGGAGGAGGTCCTCGTCGGCCGTGTCGCGGACGATCGCGGGGATCTCGGCGAGTCCGGCCTCGCGCGAGGCGCGCGTGCGCCGCTCGCCCATGATGAGCTCGTAGGTGCCGTCGCCCTTGTCGCGGACGACGACCGGCTGGAGGACGCCGACCTCCTTGACGCTCTGCACGAGCTCGGAGAGCTCGTCCGGGTCGAAGTGGGTGCGCGGCTGACGTGGATTAGGCACGATCGACGTCGGCGCGATGTGCACGAGGCGCGCCCCGGGGACCGCTACGAGCTCTTCGGCCTCCGCGTGCTCGCCGGACGCCTTCTTCGCCGGCTTCGTGTTCGAAGCGGGGAAGAAGACGTCGACCGGCCGCTCGTCGGTGAGTTCCGAGGTGGGGATGAGCGCTCCGATGCCGCGTCCCAGTCCCGTACGCTTCGCCATCAGTGCTGTCCTTCCTCTGCGTCGGCGGTGCCGCGACGCACGATCTCCAGAGCCGCCTCGCGGTATGCGATGGCGCCGGCCGAGTTCCCGTCATACGAGATCACCGTCTGTCCGAAGCTCGGGGCCTCGGACACCCGGACGGAGCGGGGGATGAAGGTCTCCAGGACCTCGGTCGTGAAGTGGCTGCGCACCTCATCTGCGACCTGCTGCGACAGTCGGGTGCGCGCGTCGAACATCGTCAACAGGATGGTCGTGAGCTGAAGCTGCGGGTTCAGGTGCTTCTGGATCATCTTCACATTGCCCAGCAACTGGCTCAGTCCCTCGAGGGCGTAGTACTCGCACTGGATCGGCAGGAACACCTCCGTCGCCGCCGTGAACGCGTTGATCGT
This sequence comes from Microbacterium gilvum, assembly GCF_039543865.1. Classification (NCBI taxonomy): domain Bacteria; kingdom Bacillati; phylum Actinomycetota; class Actinomycetes; order Micrococcales; family Microbacteriaceae; genus Microbacterium; species Microbacterium gilvum. Next base: position 451,327 of record NZ_BAABKO010000002.1, read on the forward strand.
GAGGAGTCCGAGCGACGGCGGGCAGTCGATGAGGATGAAGTGGAGCTGCTCGTCGAGGCCGTCGAGGTACTCGCCGACGGCGGTCTTGAGCCGCTGCTCGCGTGCCACCTGCGTGACGAGCTCGATCTCCGCACCCGCCAGGTGGATGTTGCTGGGCGCGCAGAGCAGGTTTTCGGACTCGGGGCTGGTGCGCACCACGTCCGCAAGGGGAGTGTCGTCGATGAGGACGTCGTAGATGCTCGGAAGCTCGGCGTTATGGGGTACGCCGAGAGCCGTCGACGCATTGCCCTGCGGATCCAGATCGATCACGAGCACGCGACCACCGAGAGACGCGATGGCCGCCGCGATGTTCACCGTGGTGGTCGTCTTGCCGACTCCACCCTTCTGGTTGGAGATCGTCATGATCCGCGTCGGCCCGGAGAAGCTGACGCTCACCCCCTCGAGGGCGCGGCGACGGGCCGAGATGTCCGCGAGTTCACGGGCGATCGGGCTGTCGTCGGGTTCGGTGATGTTCCCGGACTGTTTCACGTGAAACACTCATCCCTTCGCCACGAGCAGACATCTCCCACTCTAACGGGGGATCGCGCGCCACGCCCGTCGAGGAGGTCGCGCGCCCCGTGGTTCGTGCACATGTTTCACGTGAAACGTGCGCGCCGACCATCCCTCCCCGTTTGCCGATCACGCGGCGTGCGACGTGCGACGTGCGACGAAGCACGCACCCGCCGATCAGCGCTCTTCGTACTGACGAGCGCGCGTCCGTATCGGACGCATCCGGCCGCCTCTGCGCGCACAGCGAGACCACCGTCCCCCGCTCGCTTTCCTCTGCGCGGAGACGGCACCGCCCCGATCGCGACAGGTCACCGTCGCTGTTCGTACCCGCTCTGGTCATCGAGCGAGCGAGCCGATACGCGCCGGTCCGCCCTCGGATGACGGCGCAACTCACCCAGTGGCTCCACGACCTTCGCGGCGACCGCCACGTTCCCTGGTCAGTGAGACAGCGAAGCGAAACGGAACGCCCCGACCAAGCCCACGCCCCGGCCGCCAGGAGCGCGCAGCTCTGCGGTGCCCGCATGCATCCGGCACCCCATCGCCCACAGCCTTGACAGCATCGCCCCCGCCCCTGCAGACCCGCATCGCTGCACGGAGTCCGGTCCCCGTCTGACATGTCATCGACCGCATACCCACGGACCAGCCCGGCCGTTGAGCGGATAGGCGAAACGGGCGCCCACCCGCCATCCTTCCCACCGGTGTGCGCGCAGCCTTGCCAGACTCACATGCATCCAGCCCTCCATCACCCACCTCTACCCCCGTAGGCGCCACTCGAGCGCCCCGCACCGACACGTCTCACAGCGCCCACCCGACACGTGCCATCGACCCCAGCACACACGCATTCGTCCCGGTCATGCGCTGGCCGACCGAGACAGTACGCCCGGCGCCTATCGCCGGGCACTGCCGAGCACGCACGAGGGCGGCATTCGCATTCGGGCACTCCCGCAACCCCGCCCACGCGGGCACACCGCTGCGAGAACGTTCCAGCTTTCCCGCGGCTCGCGTCACGCGCCCTCCCACGACTCGCGGTGGTGGGCTCAGCGAAGCGAGACGGAGAGCCCGCACGCGCTGGCGCCCTCCGTACGTGATCACGGGGTCGATGCGTGGAGCTGGAGCCGTGGGGTCGCCGGTGGCATGCATGTGTCTCCGGAGAGGTCCCACGGCAAGCTCTCCCCCACGGCTCCAGCTCCACGCATCGACGAATCGACGAATCGACGACTCATGCTCAGGCGCACCCGCCAGTCGGCCATCACCGTCCATGCCACCACACGCGTCGACGACAGTGCACCAGGCTTCTGTCGCGGGCGGGCCCGATCGCGACCATCGTGCTTGTCGTGGCAACCGAACGGGTCTGGTCTCCGGCGACTCTGTTCGCACCGATCGCCACGGACCATGGCGCGCGGATCGCGCGCTGCGAGCTTGGGTTGCTCGCTCACGTGACTTCACGTGGGCGCATTGTTTCACGTGAAACGCCACGATCCGCGCGGCGCTCTGCAGGCACGCTCCCCTGCTGCAACCCTCGAATGCGGAGCGCGCGCGGATGGGGAAGCCTTCCATTGACCTGCCGCCGCCGACGCTCACACACAGGGCGCCCCGCGCCATGTGGCGCGCCATCGCGACGCAACCGCTCGCTGGTCGCCGCACCGGCTCATGGGGAGTGTCTCGAAGCGCCCCCTCGGCCCGCGCGGGAGCACACACTCACAGATGACGATGCGGCACGCGGGCGGCCGGTACTCCGACCTTCGTCGGCGACGCTTGGCCGGCGCCGGCGATGAGCGAGGACTGTGAGCCCCACAACGACGTCGCTCAACGCATCTCCGCTCAAGCGGGATGTCCACACGGTGGAGCCGCACCGCGCCTCTTTCCACCCCCCTTGCCGAGCGGTACCGGTGCAAAGCGATCAGATGGGCACTCGGCTTGTCAGACGGTCCCGTCACCCACGACTTATCCGGTGGCATCATCACCATGTGGATCGGGACGTTTCACGTGGAACACTCGAGTGCCCCCACCGCGCGGACTGCACGCGCAGTTTTCGAGATGCATTGACTCCCGCAATGCGGAGGGTTCGAACGCCGAGGATCTGTGACCGGGGAGGGGAGTGCGCCGAGTCCCGGGTCCAAATCTCGCCGACACCACGTGTCCCGCTGCTCTCCTCTCAACTGTCCACCGCGGATCGATTGGAAAGCGGCGCTCCGGCGTCACGTGCGCCGCTTCAGGCAATGACGCAGTCCGTTTCACGTGAAACATCTGAGCCGACCTGAGTCCGCATCTCACCGATCCTCGGAGTGCGAGCGATCCGCCCGCTCGGCGGCGCCACCCCGTGCTCAACAGAGAGTACGGCGACCGTCGCATGAAGGCGCCGATCCGCACAAGCGCGACCGATCCGCTCGACTCGCTCCGCACGCCAAAGTGTTTCACGTGAAACAGCGCCCACATCTGGCGGTCAGCCGAGAGCGGGCGGTGGCGTACGGCAGCATTGATCCGCCCAGTTCGTCGACGCCGACGCCGCACCACCGAGAGCCCGCGCGCACGGGAGGAGGCTGCGACGCTTCGACTTGCTCCGCCCGTTCGAAGACCGGCGTCGGACAGACCGACCGACGTAAGGCGACAGAGAGCAGGGGAGGGGCGCGGCAACCGGACAAGGATGCGCCGACCAGAGTCGGAGAGCCGGCCGACTAATGGCCGCACGTGCAACGAACCTGGACGGGACATGCACCACGCGAACGCAACAGCGCGGAAAGTGCGGGTCAAGGACACGCACGTCGACCGGGGTGCTCACGCGGCGACCGCGGCCCGACACACGACAGCCGACGCCGGATGATGTCGTGGCCAAGGGGAAGCGCACGCGGAGGCCAGGGGAGAAACGCGCACGTCGAGCAAGGCGCCCTCACGTGTCGAGCGCTGCCGACACCCTGCAGCCGAGCGCCACATACTCGACGACCGAGGCCGCATACACGGCAACCGAGGGCCGAGGCGCGGCGACCGAGGGCGGGACACGCACGGCGCGCCACGTACGGAAGCCGTGATCAGGACACGCGCGTCAAGCCACGTTCGCTCGCACCGCGATCAAGGCTGAACATGCGGCAATCGAAGTCGGAACACACAGGTCAAGGGCCGGGACATACACCACGAGCGAGGTGCTCTCACGTGATGACCGCGGCCGACGCCGCCTTCGGTCGGCAGCGATGATGTCAGGATGGAGACATGATGCTCGACATCCGGAAGGCCGGCGCGGACGACCTCGACAGCGCGACACGCCTCTTCCTGGGGTACCTCGCGTTCTACGGCAAGGATCACAGCGAGGACGCCGCCCGCAGGTTCCTCGCCGAGCGCGTCGAACATGCGGAGAGCGTGATCCTGCTCGGCCGCCGCGAGGGTGCCGACATCGCCTTCGCGCAGATCTATCCGACGTTCTCCTCCACGCGGCTGCGACGCACGTGGGTGCTGAACGATCTCTTCGTCGCCGAGCCGGCGCGCGGCCAGGGTGTCGGGCGAGAGCTCCTCCGCGATGTCGTCGCACGGGCTCGCGCGGCCGACGCCGCGCTCGTCAGCCTCCAGACCGCTGAGGACAACGTCGTGGCCCAGGCGCTCTACGAGTCCGAGGGGTTCGCGCACGGGACGGCATTCCGCTCGTACACGCGGATGATCCAGTAAATCCCAGATCAGGAACGTAAAATTAACGAACCGTCGCGCGGATGACCCTGGTCGGCTCCGCGACGACGCCCTCTCCGAGGATCTGGACGCGCACATCGGACAGCCGGTGCTTGCGGATCACCTTGGCAGCCGCCTCGATCTCCGCCGGCGCCCCCTGCCCCTTGAGGAGGATGAGCTCGCCGCCGTCCCGCGCGAGGGGCGCCGTCCACGGGATGAGCGTTCGCAGGGCAGACACAGCCCGTGCCGTCACCGCATCCAACGCGCCCTCCCAGCGGCCCGCCTCCTCCGCGCGTGCACGCTCCACGACGACGTTGTCGAGACCGAGCGCCGCCACCTGCTCCGACAGCCACACCGTGCGGCGTTCCATCGGCTCGATGAGGATCCATTGGACGTCGGGGCGCGCGATCGCGAGCACGATGCCCGGCAGACCCGCTCCGGAGCCCACGTCTCCGACACGGCCGGCAGCGGGGAACAGGGGAGCGGCCACGGCGGAGTTGAGGATGTGCCGGGACCACAGCCGCGGCACCTCGAGCGGACCGATGAGCCCTCGCTCCTCGCCGTGCTCGGCCAGCGCCGACGTGTACGCCCGCGCCAGTTCGATGCGGTCGCCGAAGAGCTCCCGCGCGACGACGGGCTCCTGCTCGAGGTCCGATGGGGCCATCAGGCGCGACGGATGACGGTGTGCCGGTCGGGGCCTTCGCCGTACGACTCGGACACGAGGCCGCGTTCAGCGGTGATGTCGTGGACGAGCTTGCGCTCGTAAGACGACATCGCCGGCAGCGAAGCCTGCGATGCACCGTCGTCGAGCTTCGCCGATGCCGCGTCGACGAGCTTCTCGAGCTGTCGACGACGGACGTCGCGGGACCCGCCGATGTCGAGGATCAGCCGCGAGAACGCCCCCGTCTCGCTCTGAACGGCGAGTCTCGTCAGCTCCTGCAGCGCCTGCACCGTGTCCGGGTGCGAGATCGACTCCAGCGAGGCGTCGTCCGACTCCACCGACACGTACGCACGACCCTGCCGCACGTCGAGCGTCAGGTCGCCGTCGATGTCGGCGATGTCGAGCAGGCCCTCGATGAAGTCGGCGGCGATGTCTCCCTCGCGCTCGAGATCGATCTCCGCGGGCGCGTCGGATGCGGGCGTCGTCGTCATGGGTTTCTCCGTGGTCGCGGTCGGTCGACGGGTCAGCTGGAGGCGGCGTCGTCGGGACGCGGCTGCTGCTTCTTCGCGCGCTTGGCGCTCATCGGCTGCTGGCGCTTGGGGGCCTTGGCGCGCTCCGCCTCCGCCTTGCGCAGGATCTCCTGCTGCTCTGCCTCGTACTCCGCGAGCGGGACGACCTTGCCCTTGCTGTTGATGGCCTTGCCCTTCCGGGCGAGGCGCTCGGCACGCGCCTTGTCGGCATCCGATCCGGGCGTGGGCATCTCGCGGATGACGAGGAACTGCTGGCACATCGTCCAGAGGTTGTTGAAGAACCAGTACGAGACGACGCCGAGCGGGAAGAAGACGCCCGAGAAGATCATCGCGAACGGGATGATGTAGAGCATGATGCGCTGCATCTGGTAGGCCTGGCCGGTCTTCGCCTCGGGGGAGAGGTTCTTCGACACGATCTGCAGCTGCGTGAAGAACTGCGTCCCGATCATGAGCGCGACCATGATGACGAGGATGACCGTCGTCGCGACCCAGCCCTCCGGCTGGTTCTGGATGGCGTCGACGAGAGTCTCGCTGAGCGGCGCCACGCCGAAGAGCTTGGCGTTGTTGAACTGCTGCGTGAGCTCGGCGCTGAGCAGACCCACGCCGCCGATGCCCTGAGCGGCGTGGTTCTTGATGTCGTAGAGGGTGTAGTACAGCGAGAAGAACACGGGCATCTGCACGAGCAGCGGCAGGCAGCTCGAGACCGGCGTCGTGCCGTGCTTCTTGTACAGCGCCATGGTCTCGCGGCTCATCGCCTCACGCGAGAGCTGATCGCGCTTGCCGCGGTATTTGTCCTGGATCTTCTTCATCTCCGGCGCGATTTCCATCATCTTGCGCTGGCTCTTGATCTGCTTCACGAAGAGCGGGATCAGCGCGGAGCGCACGATGACGACGACGCCGGCGATGGACAGGACCCAGGTGAGTCCGCCGTCGACCTGCATGCCGAGGAAGGTGAGGACGGCGTGCCAGCCGACGAGGATCATTTCGATGACCCAGCGGATGGGCCAGAGGATGATTCCGAGGAAGTCCACGGAGGTCAGTCCTTTCGTAGCGGCACGACGAAGCCGTGACGGGTGAGGTCGTAGCGGAAGCGCGGGTGGGGCGTCACGTCGTCGACACCGCCGACAGCCCAGGGATGGCAGCGGGCGAGGCGCAGGGCCGCCAGGCCCGATCCTTTCACGAGCCCGTGCTGCTGGACGGCCGTGACGGCGTACGCCGAACACGACGGGTAGTACTTGCAGACGTCGCCGTAGAGGTGCGAGATCGTCGCACGGTAGCCGTGCAGCAGCGCGAGGCCGGTGTTGCGCGGAGCGAGCGGGACGGCGCGCACGACGTCGGATACGCGAAACCGCGCCGACCCCAGGGCCGACGCGGGAAGGGCGCTCACGCCGCCGCCTTCCGGGCGAGGCAGCGCGTCACCTCGGAGCGGAGCTCCTGATAGCTCGCCGTCGCGGAGGACGGCATCGCACGGATGACGACGTCGGCGCCCGGTCGCACATCGGGCAGGGCCGACGCGCACACGGCCTTCAGCCGCCGACGCACCGTGTTCCGGGTGACGGCGTTGCCGACCGCCTTGCTCACGATGAAGCCGAAGCGGGGGTCCCGCTCCTCGCCCGTGTGCACGACGTGCGTCACCGTGGACGCACCGGCGCATCGAGACCCCCGGCGCACGACCATCCGATAGTCGAGGCCGAGGGTCAGGCGATGCTTCCGCGCGAGCACGGAACGTCTCGGGGCGGTTACGCCGAGAGCTCGGTGCGGCCCTTGCCGCGACGCGCCGCGAGGATGGCGCGCCCCGCACGGGTGCGCATGCGGGCGCGGAAGCCGTGCTTCTTGGCGCGGCGACGGTTGTTGGGCTGGAACGTGCGCTTGCTCATGGAATCACTCCGGATGGACGGTCACCGGAATCACTGCGACCGGAGACGAGAGTTGTGGAGCCCGGAACGGGCATAGGTCAACCGACTTAGAGTACGCCGAGCCGGTCGCTTCTCGCAAATGAGGCGAGAACCTGACAGTATCCCCACAGGCGGGCGCTCCCGGTGGCAGGGACACGCCACCCGGCGTCAACGCGGAGTTTGCCGTTGGCCTTCCATCCACTAGCGTGTCACGAAGTTATCCACAGGCTAGGGGAGGCCATGAGCGCGCACGACATCCCGGATGTCCCGATCTGGCGCACCGTGCTGACGGAGCTCGCCGTCGACGACCGGATCACGCCGTTGCTCGAGGGCTACCTCAGCCTCGCGGTCCCGCAGGGCGTCATGGGCGGCACGCTCTACATCGACGTGCCGAACGACCTCACCGCGGCGCAGATCAACAAGCGCATGAGGGAGCCCATCATGGACGCCCTCGAACGCATCGGGGGAGACGCGAAGAGCTTCCGCGTGTCGGTGAACCCCGACCTCACCGAGACCGCCTTCGACGCCCCGCCCCCTCCTGTCGCGGTCGAGGCCGCCCAGCGGCCCGTGGCGCCGTCGAGCCCGCCGCCTGCCCCCTCCCGTGATGACACGCGCCTCAACCCCAAGTACACGTTCGACAACTTCGTCATCGGACAGTCGAACCGGTTCGCGCACGCGGCCGCCGTCGCCGTCGCCGAAGCGCCCGCGAAGGCCTACAACCCGCTGTTCATCTACGGCGACTCCGGCCTCGGGAAGACCCACCTCCTCCACGCGATCGGCGACTACGCGCTCAACCTCTATCCCGGGGTGCGCGTGCGCTATGTCTCGAGCGAGGAGTTCACCAACGACTTCATCAACTCGATCGCCAACAACCGCGGCGCCGCCTTCAACGCACGCTACCGCGAGGTCGACATCCTGCTGATCGACGACATCCAGTTCCTGCAGGGCAAGGCCGAGACGCAGGAGACGTTCTTCCACACGTTCAACACGCTGCACGACCACGACAAGCAGGTCGTCATCACGAGCGACGTGGCGCCCAAGCTCCTCACGGGCTTCGAGGACCGCATGCGCAGCCGTTTCGAGTGGGGCCTCATCACCGACGTCCAGGCACCCGACCTCGAGACGCGCGTGGCCATCCTGCGGAAGAAGGGGCAGGCCGAGCGCCTCGACATCCCCGACGACGTCGTGGAGTACATCGCCTCGAACGTCTCGACCAACATCCGCGAGCTCGAGGGCGCCCTCATCCGCGTCTCCGCCTTCGCGAGCCTCAACCGGTCTCCCGTGTCGCTCGAACTCGCCCAGACGGTGCTCCGCGACATCGTCGACCAGGCCGAGGACACCGTCGTCTCGCCGAACGACATCATCAGCGTCACGGCCGGCTACTTCAAGCTCACGGCCGACGACCTGCACGGCTCCAGCAGGGCGCAGTCGGTCGCACAGGCGCGGCAGATCGCGATGTACCTCTGCCGGGAGCGCACGAGCCTCTCCCTCCCGAAGATCGGGCAGCTCTTCGGCGGGCGCGACCACACGACGGTCATGTATGCCTACCGGAAGATCAACGAGCTCATGAAGGAGAAGCGCTCGATCTACAACCAGGTGCAGGAGATCACGACTCAGCTCGGACGCCGCTGACACGGTCGCGACACCGCCGCAAGGGCCCGGAGATGAACATCTCCGGGCCCTTGCGCGTCATCCCGGCGTCATATGCCCGAACGCGCGCTTGACGCGATGCCCGCCGACCCTCTATAACGAGTTCTCCCCATGTGAAAACTCCTGTGGATAACTGGGGAGACACGCCTGTCGCCCTGTGGGGGACACGCCACGCAGGTGTGGAGCGGCCTGTGATGGCGCGATCGGGGCCCCGACGCCCCTCCACGGGTCGTCCGCAGCCCGTCCACAACTCACACACATGTCGTTCCCTACTCCCGACTCGCCTCCACAGAGTTATCCACACTGTCCACAGCGGTTAACACGGTTAAGAGATCTCTCTTTCTCAGAGGGCCTCCGATGACCTTCTCGATCGAACGCGACGGACCAGGGCACTAGCATGGGAAACCCGCGGGGCACGACCCCGCCCGAAGTTGTGATCCGAGGGGAGCGACACGTGAAGTTCCACGTGAACCGCGACGTCTTCAGCGAGGCCGTCTCATTCGTCGTCAAGCTGCTGCCGCAGCGCAACCCCCAGCCGATCCTCGCCGGAGTCCTCATCGAGGCGGACGCCGACGGCACGCTCGCCCTGTCGGCCTTCGACTACGAGGCCTCGGCGCGCACGACGATCGACGCCACCGTCGACGAACCCGGCACGATCCTCGTCCACGGCCGTCTCCTCTCCGACATCGCGAGCCGGCTGCCGAACCAGCCGATCCAGATCTCCACCGAAGACGACGGCAACATCTCGCTGACGTGCGGATCGGCGAGCTTCGCGCTCGCCTCGATGCCCGTCGAGGAATACCCGGCGATCCCGGAGGTCACCGGAGAGTCCGGCCTCGTCCCGGGTGACGACTTCGCGACGGCGATCTCGCAGGTCGCCTTCGCCGCATCGCGCGACGACGTCACCCCCGTTCTGACGGGCGTGCAGCTCGAGGTCTCCGGGACGGGTCTCAGCCTCGTCGCCACCGACCGCTACCGCGTGGCCGTCCGCGACATCCCCTGGGACGGCAGCGAGCAGCAGGCGACGGCGCTCGTCCCCGCGCGCACGCTCCAGGAGGTCGGCAAGACCTTCTCGCACGGCGGCAACATCTCGATCGCGTTCTCCGGCGCCGGCGACCGCGAGATCATCGCCTTCACAGCCGGCAACAAGACCGTGACGTCGCTGCTCATCAAGGGCAACTTCCCGCCCGTGCGCCGGCTGTTCCCTGCGCAGACCGAGCACTACGCGGTCGTCAGCACGGCGGACCTCGCCGAGGCCGTCCGCCGCGTGTCGCTCGTGCTCGACCGCTCCGCCCCGCTCCGCTTCACGTTCTCGACCTCGCAGGTCACGATGGACGCCTCGGGCGGAGACCAGGCGAGGGCGTCGGAGTCGGTCGACGCGCACCTCGGGGGCGGCGACGAGGTCACGCTGGGACTCAACCCGCAGTACCTCCTGGAGGCGCTCGGCGCGGTGAAGAGCGAGTTCGTCCGCGTGACGTTCACCTCGAGCGACAACGCCAACAAGCTCAGCCCCATCCTCATCACGAGCCAGACGTCGGTCGATCAGGCCGGCCAGGACTCGTTCAAGTACCTGCTGCAGCCCAACCTGCTGCTGAGGTGACGCCGCGCGAGCGAAGCGAGCCGCTGAGAGGTCGTTGACCGGAAGGAGGCCGAGACCATGATCGTGGAGCATCTCAGCCTCGTCGACTTCCGCAACTACGCGCAGGCTGAGCTCGCGCTCGAGCCCGGTCCCAATGTGCTCGTCGGGCGGAACGGGCAGGGGAAGACCAACCTCGCCGAGGCCATCGCGTACCTCGCGACTCTCGGATCGCACCGGGTGTCGGCGGATGCGCCGCTCGTCCGCGACGGCAAGGATGCCGCCTTCGTGCGAGCGCGTCTGGCGCACGGCCAGCGCCGGGTCACGCTCGAACTCCAGATCAACAAGCAGGGCGCGAACCGTGCGCGGGTGAGCGGATCGCCCGTGCGCGCGTCCGAGCTGCCGCGCTACGCGCAGGTCGTGCTGTTCGCGCCGGAGGATCTGCAGATCGTGCGCGGGGATCCGTCCCAGCGTCGGCGCTTCGCCGATCAGCTCCTCGTGCAGCGCACGCCGCGGATGGCCGGGGTCATCGCCGACTACGAGCGCACGCTCCGGCAGCGCACGGCGCTCCTGAAGTCGGCACGCGCCCGCCGGATCACCGGCACGCAGCTGTCGACGCTCGACGTCTGGGACGACAAGCTCGTCGCCCTCGGATCCGAGCTCATCGACGCCCGCACACGACTTGCACAGGATCTCGCCGAACCCGTGGCGGCCGCCTACGCCGGTGTCGCCGGCGAAGACCATCGGCCCCGCCTCGCCTGGGCCCTCTCCGTACGCGGAGGAGATCCCGAGGAGGGCGACGCGCACGAGGACGAGGCCGCCGGCACGACGGCCGAGCTGTTCCGCGCGGCCCTCGCCGCCCGCCGTCCACAGGAGCTCGAGCGCGGGCTGACCCTGGTCGGCCCCCATCGCGACGACCTGCTCCTCACCGTCCGAGGTCTCCCCGTCAAGGGATACGCATCCCACGGCGAATCGTGGTCGGTCGCGCTCTCGCTGCGGCTCGCGTCGGCGGAGCTCCTGCGCGGAGAGTCCCAGGGCGGCGACCCCGTGCTCATCCTCGACGACGTTTTCGCCGAGCTCGACGCCCATCGACGCCGGCGTCTCGCGGGCGTGGTCGCCGGCTTCGAGCAGGTCGTCGTCACCGCCGCGGTGGCGGCCGACGTGCCGGAGCCGCTGCGTGCGAACGCCGTCCGCATCGAGGCGGGAGCCGTCCTCGGCCCGCTCGCCGACCATCCGATCGGGCCTTCGTCCGATGAGTGAGCCGGACATCCCCGAGACCATCGCCACCTACCTGCGGCTGCGCGGCCTCGAGCCGAGCAAGCGGTATCGGAAGAAGCGGCGGGTCGTCGACGACGACGACAAGGACGCCCCGTTCGCCCCGGGGCGCGATCCGAAGCCGCTCGGCGAGGCGCTCGACGTGCTGACGCGCTCGAGCGGCTGGGAGCCGAACCTGCAGCGCGAGGACCTCGCGCTCAACTGGGAGGAGATCGCCGGGCCCGAGAACGCCGCGCACTCCCACATCGAGACGTTCTCCAACGGCGTCGTGGTCGTGCGCTGCGACTCCACACCCCGCAGCAAGCAGATGCATCTCATGCGCGCCCAGTTCCTCACACGCGTCATCCAGGTGTATCCCGAGGCGGGGGTCACCGACATCCGCTTCTTCGGGCCGGACGTGCCCTCGTGGAATCACGGCATCAGACGCGTTCCAGGCCGGGGCCCGCGCGATACCTACGGGTAGGACGGGTGGGATCGTGGACCGGGTCTTTTTCTCGCGTCAGGCGGGCTGTGAACGCCGTTCTCCCGGCATCCGCGCGGTAGACTGGGAGGGCTGCCGAACAGATCTGGAGCACGACTTCCTATGACGAGCGATACCCCTCACGACGAGTCCGCGCCCATCGACGACGGTCGGGCAGACGAGAGGGGCGACGCCGCATCCGGCCCCCGCAGGGTCGAGAACGAGTACGGTGCCGACGCCATCCAGGTGCTCGAGGGCCTCGAGGCCGTGCGCAAGCGCCCCGGCATGTACATCGGATCCACGGGGCCACGGGGCCTGCACCACCTCGTCTACGAGATCGTCGACAACTCCGTCGACGAGGCCCTCGCCGGATACTGCGACACGATCTCCGTCACCCTTCTCGCGGACGGCGGCGTGCGCGTCGTCGACAACGGCCGCGGCATCCCCGTCGCGATGCACAAGACCGAGGGCAAGTCGACGCTCGAGGTCGTGCTCACGGTGCTGCACGCCGGCGGCAAGTTCGGCGGCGGCGGCTACGCCGTCTCCGGCGGCCTCCACGGCGTCGGCTCGTCGGTCGTGAACGCGCTCTCGACCCGTCTCGACGCGGTCGTCAAGCGCGACGGCTTCGTGTGGCGGCAGTCGTTCGCGGGCGGCGGCGTCCCTCTCGCGCCCATCGAGCAGGGCGAGGCGACGGAGGAGACCGGGACCACCATCACGTTCTGGCCCGACGCCGAGATCTTCACCGACACGGTCGAGTTCGACTACGAGACCCTCCGCACGCGCTTCCAGCAGACGGCGTTCCTCAACAAGGGGCTGCGCATCGAGCTGCTCGACGAGCGCGAGTCGTCCGCCGAGGAGGTCGAGAAGGAGGACGGCTCGACCGAGATGGTCCAGCGCCACAACGTCTTCCACTACGAGCGCGGCCTCGTCGACTACGTCGAGTACCTCAACAAGGTGCGCAAGGCCGAGCGCGTCAACGAGGACATCGTCGTGCTCGAGAGCGAGCAGGGCGACGGCCGGATGGCCGTCGAGATCGCGATGCAGTGGACGACGAGCTACACCGAGAACGTCTTCACGTACGCCAACATGATCAACACGCACGAGGGCGGGACGCACGAAGAGGGCTTCCGCGCGGCGCTCACCTCGCTCGTCAACCGCTACGCGCGCGCCAACGCCATCCTCAAGGAGAAGGACGACAACCTCACGGGCGACGACGTCCGCGAGGGCCTCACGGCCGTCATCTCCGTCAAGCTCTCCGAGCCGCAGTTCGAGGGGCAGACGAAGACGAAGCTCGGGAACACCGAGGCGAAGGCGTTCGTGCAGAAGGTCGTGAACGACCAGCTCAGCGACTGGTTCGAGCGCAACCCCGCCCAGGCGAAGAACGTCATCCGCAAGGCCATCGACGCCGCCACCGCCCGGATGGCCGCGCGCAAGGCCCGCGAGACGGCGCGCCGCAAGAGCGTGTTCGAGTCGGCCGCGATGCCCGACAAGCTGAAGGACTGCACGTCGAAGGACCCCTCCATCAGCGAGGTCTTCCTCGTCGAGGGCGACTCGGCCGGCGGCTCGGCCGTGGGCGGACGAGACCCGCACACCCAGGCCATCCTCGCCCTGCGCGGCAAGATCCTGAACGTCGAGCGCGCGCGCATCGACAAGGCGCTGGGCAACAAGGAGGTCCAGGCGATGATCCAGGCCTTCGGCACGGGCATCGGGCCGGAGTTCGACATCGAGAAGGCGCGTTACCACAAGATCGTCCTGATGACCGATGCCGACGTCGACGGCCAGCACATCACGACGCTGCTGCTGACGCTCCTCTTCCGGTACATGCGCGGACTCATCGAGGCGGGCTTCGTCTACCTCGCGATGCCGCCGCTCTACCGGCTGAAGTGGACGAACGCCCCGCACGAGTACGTCTACAGCGACCGCGAGCGCGACGCCCTCCTCAAGGACGGCGCGGCCGCGGGCAAGCGCATCCCCAAGGAGGCGGGTATCCAGCGCTACAAGGGCCTCGGCGAGATGAACGACTCCGAGCTCTGGGACACGACCATGAACCCCGAGACGCGCACGCTGCGGCAGGTGACGATCGACGACGCCGCCGCGGCGGACGAGATCTTCTCCGTGCTCATGGGAGAGGATGTCGAGTCGCGCCGCAGCTTCATCCAGCGCAACGCCAAGGACGTCCGGTTCCTGGACATCTAGCTCTCCGCGAGCGCAGCGAGCCGCCCCCGGTCGTTGAGCGAGCGAAGCGAGTCGACACGTCGCGAGCCGCTCTCGAGAACAGAAGCGAAAGACCATGACTGACGAAGAACGCCCCGACGCGAACGCGGGCCACAACCACGGCCACATCGACCAGGTCGACCTGCAGTCGGAGATGCAGCGCAGCTATCTCGACTACGCGATGAGCGTCATCGTGGGGCGCGCGCTGCCCCGCGTGGAGGACGGCCTCAAGCCCGTGCACCGCCGCGTGATCTACGCGATGTACGACGGCGGGTACCGGCCGGACAAGAAGTTCTCGAAGTGCGCCCGCGTCGTCGGCGAGGTGATGGGCCAGTACCACCCGCACGGCGACTCGGCGATCTACGACGCCCTCGTCCGCCTCGTCCAGCCGTGGTCGCTGCGCTACCCCCTGGCCCTCGGGCAGGGCAACTTCGGCTCCCCCGGCAACCAGGGCGCTGCGGCACCCCGGTACACCGAGACGAAGATGGCGGCGCTCGCGCTCGAGATGGTGCGCGACATCGAGCAGGAGACCGTCGACTTCCAGGACAACTACGACGGCGAGACGCAGGAGCCCGAGGTCCTGCCGGCGCGGTTCCCGAACCTGCTCGTCAACGGCTCGGTCGGCATCGCCGTCGGCATGGCCACGAACATCCCCCCGCACAACCTGCGCGAGGTCTCGGACGGCGCGCTGTTCGCCCTCGAGAACCCGCAGCTGCCGCGCGAGGAGCTGCTCGAGGGCCTCATGCGGCGCATTCCGGGGCCCGACTTCCCGACCGGTGCGCAGATCCTCGGCACGAAGGGCATCCACGAGGCGTACCGCACGGGGCGCGGGTCGATCACGATGCGCGCCGTCGTGGAGATCGAGGAGATCCAGGGCCGCACCTGCCTCGTCATCACGGAGCTGCCGTACCAGGTCAACCCCGACAACCTCGCCGTGAAGATCGGCGAGCTCGCCCGCGAGGGCAAGGTGACGGGCATCGCCGACATCCGCGACGAGACCTCGGGCCGCACGGGCCAGCGTCTCGTCGTCGTGCTCAAGCGCGACGCCGTCGCCAAGGTCGTGCTCAACAACCTCTACAAGCACACCGAGCTCCAGACGAACTTCGGCGCGAACATGCTCGCCATCGTCGACGGCGTGCCCCGCACGCTGCCGCTCGACGGCTTCATCCAGTACTGGATCGCCCACCAGCTCGACGTCATCGTGCGCCGCACGCAGTTCCGCCTGCGCAAGGCGGAGGAGCGCATGCACATCCTGCGCGGCTACCTCAAGGCGCTCGACGCGCTCGACGAGGTCATCGCGCTCATCCGCCGCTCGCCCACGGTCGACGAGGCGCGGGAGGGGCTGAAGGCCCTCCTCGAGATCGACGACATCCAGGCCGACGCCATCCTCTCGATGCAGCTGCGCCGCCTGGCGGCGCTCGAGCGCCAGAAGATCATCGACGAGGCGGCCGACCTCGAGGCGCAGATCGAGGACTTCAAGGCGATCATCGCCGACGAGCTGCGCCAGCGGGCCATCGTGCGCGACGAGCTCACCGAGATCGTCGACCGCTTCGGCGACGAGCGGCGCACGCACATCCTCCACGGCTTCGACGGCGACGTGTCCATCGAGGACCTCATCGCCGAGGAGGAGATGGTCGTCACCATCACCCGCGAGGGCTACATCAAGCGCACGCGGAGCGACAACTACCGCTCGCAGCACCGCGGCGGCAAGGGCGTCAAGGGCGCCCAGCTGCGGGCGGACGACGTGGTCGAGCACTTCTTCGTCACGACGACGCACCACTGGCTGCTGTTCTTCACGACGAAGGGCCGCGTCTACCGCACCAAGACGTACGAGGTGCCGGAGGCCGGTCGCGACGCGAAGGGACTGCACGTGGCGAACCTGCTCGCGCTGCAGCCCGACGAGCAGATCGCGCAGGTGATCGAGTTGAAGTCGTACGACGACGCCGAGCACCTCGTGCTCGCCACGCGCTCGGGGCTCGTCAAGAAGACGCGCCTGTCGGAGTACGACTCCAACCGCCAGGGCGGCATCATCGCGATCAACCTGCGCGACGGCGACGAGCTCGTCAGCGCGCTCACGGTCGACGCGACGGACGACATCCTCCTCATCAGCCACCACGGCATGTCGCTGCGGTTCTCGGCCACCGACGAGGCGCTGCGCCCCATGGGCCGGTCGACGAGCGGCGTGAAGGGCATGTCGTTCCGCGAGGGCGACGATCTGCTGTCCGCCTCGGTCGCGGCGCCCGGCAGCTTCGTGTTCGTCGTGACGGACGGCGGGTACGCCAAGCGCACCGCCGTCGAGGAGTACCGTGTGCAGGGCCGCGGCGGCCTCGGCATCAAGGTCGCCAAGCTCAACGACGACCGCGGCGTCCTCGCCGGCGGCCTCATCGTCCAGGAGGACGACGAGGTGCTCGTGGTTCTCGAGAAGGGCAAGGTGGTACGCTCTGCCGTGGCCGAGGTGCCGGCCAAGGGCCGCGACACCATGGGCGTCGTCTTCGCCCGGCCCGACAAGAACGACCGCATCCTCGCGATCGCGCGCAACAGCGAACGCGGACTCGCCGAGGATGACGCCGATGACGCCGACTCGGGAACCGAGACCTCCGAAGGAGCCACTGACGCATGAGCACGGTAGCCGACAAGCTCGCCCAGAAGCAGGCGCACAAGACCAGCGCCAAGCAGGTGCGGCTGCGCCTCGTCTACGTCGACTTCTGGTCGGCCGTGAAGCTGTCGTTCCTCGCGGCCGTCGCACTCGCGGTCGTCACGATCGTGGCGTTCTTCCTCATCTACATGGTCGTTCAGACGACGGGTCTCATCGCGCAGGCCGACGAGTTCATCTCGCTCTTCTCGGATGGCGAGATCACCCTGTCGCAGTTCGTCGGGCTGCCCCAGGTGATGGCCTTCGCCGCCGTTGTCGCGATCCTGAACCTCATCGTCGTCACCGTGCTGGGCGCGGTCGTCGCCGGCATCTACAACCTGGCCGTGAAGATCACGGGCGGCCTCCTCGTCGGCTTCACCTCGAACTGAGAGCCGCGACAGCACAGAGCCGGCCCCGGGACCCGTTCCCGGGGCCGGCTCTCTGCATCCCCGCTACGCGACCAGGCGGCCGCTTTCGAGCCGGATGACGCGGTCGGCGGCGGCGATGGACGCCTCGTCGTGCGTGACGCACGCGACGGCGGCGCCTCGTGCCGCCTCCTCCGCGAGGATCTCGCGCGTGCGCTCCCGGCTGCGCGCGTCGAGTCCGGCCGCTGGCTCGTCGAGGAGCAGGATGGCGGGCCGCCGCACGATGCCCTGGGCCAGCAGCGTGCGCTGCCGCTGACCGCCGGAGAGCTCCGCGAACGGGCGGCGCTCGAGCCCGGACAGCTCCACCCGCGAGATCGCGTCGGCGACCGCCGCGCGTCGCGCGCCCGCGGCCATCCGCCCGGCCCACGTGCCCATCGTGACGACGTCGGCGACCGTGAGCGGCAGGCCATCAGGGGCCTCGGGTCGCTGCACGACGAGTGCCAGATCGCCGTCGCGTGCGACGCTCCCGCTGCGCGGACGGCGCACCCCCGCGAGCAGCTCGACGAGCGTCGACTTGCCCGATCCGTTCGCGCCGGCGACCGCCGCGACGGCACCGCGATCCAGGTGCATGGAGACGTCGTGCAGCACGTCGGAGCCGTCGTAGGCGTAGCAGAGCGAGCGGGCGAGGACGGCGGGCCGGTGGGAGCGCATCCGCATCACTATAGCAATTGATAATCGTTCTCATTTTCGGCTAGAGTCGGCGATCGTGTCCTGGCTCCTCGATCCCCTCCGCGCCGACTTCGTGCTGCGGGCGCTCCTCGGCGGCGCGCTCGTGGCCGTGATCTGCGGCATCGTCGGAACGTGGGTGGTCATCCGCGGGATGGCCTTCCTCGGCGAGGCGATCGGGCACGGCATGCTGCCCGGCGTCGCTCTCGCGACCGTGGTGGGCGCCCCCGTGCTCGTCGGGGCCGCGGTCTCGGCCGCCATCATGAGCGGCGCCATCGGACTGCTGCAGAGGCGCGGCCGGCTGTCGTACGACACGAGCATCGGCCTGCTGTTCGTGGGGATGCTCTCGCTCGGCGTCATCATCGTGTCGCACTCGCGCAGCTTCGCCACCGATGCGACGGCGATGCTCTTCGGCGACGTGCTCGCGGTCGACGACGGCGACATCGTCGTGCTGGCGGGCGCGCTCGTCGTGACGATCGCGGTCGCCGTGTCGTTCCATCGCGCGTTCGTCGCGACCGCGTTCGACCGCCGCATCGCCCGGACGCTGGGGCTCCGCCCGCAGGCGGCGCACGTCGCGCTCGTCGGGCTCGTGACCCTCGCCGTCGTCGCGTCGTACCAGGCGGTCGGATCGCTCCTCGTCGTGGGGCTGCTGCTCGCTCCTGCTGTGGCCGCGCGCCCGTGGACGACGCGGATCGCCGCCACCATGGCGCTCGCGTCGGCGGTCGGCGTGCTCGCCGTCGCCACGGGGCTGGTCGTGTCGTGGAACGCCGGGACGGCGGCGGGCGCGTCGATCGCGTGCGCGGCCATCCTCTTCGCCGGACTGTCCGGCGTGCTCCGCGGGGCGCTCGACTCCGTGCGCCGCCGGCCTCACGGCACACAGCTGGGGGGAACCGACCGCCTCCCCGCCGTCGAGCCGGCCGGAACCACCCACCAGCGAGCTGTCGCGCCGTCGGCGGTGTCGCGATGACCCGAAAGGAATCCATGACCCCGTTCCGCTCGTCCGTCCTCCTGCTCGCCGCGGGTGCTGCAGCCGCGCTTCTCACGGGATGCGCCGCCGCGACGCCGGGCACGGTCGCGTCGACTCCGACGTCGGCTGCGGAGGGCGACGGCCACGGCGCGATCTCGGGAGCCTCCGAGGTTCCGGAGCCCCCTCTGCAGCTCGTCGCGGTCGACGACGCCGGCACCGTGGGCATCCTCGACCTGCTCGACGGGACGACCGCGCAGCTCGATTCGATCGGAACGCCTCACGCGGTCGCCACCGACGGCCGGTACGTGTTCGCGACGACCGACGCGGGCGTCGAGATCGTCGACAGCGGCGTGTGGACGTGGGACCACGTCGACCACTTCCACTACTACCGGGCGACGCCGGCGGTGCTCGGCGCCGTGGAGGGGGCCGGCCCCGCCGTCGTCGCCACGGGCCCGCTCTCGACCGCGGGGTCGACGGGCGTCTTCTTCTCCGGCTCGGGCGAGGCGGTCCTCCTCGACAACGCCGCCCTCGCCGACGGCGCGATCGTCGAGCGGTTCCGGCTCGAGACGGGCGCCGCATCGGGCGTCGTCGCGCCGATCGGCGACGGGGCGGTCGTCGCGACGGCTGACCGCGTCCGCGTCGTGACGGGGGACGGCGCGGAGACGGGTGCCGAGACGGCGTGCCCCGACCCGTCCGGCAGCATCACGACGCGGGTGGGCCTCGTGATCGGATGCGCCGACGGCGCCGTGCTCGCGACAGAGGCGGATGGCGAGGTCGTGTTCGAGGACATCCCCCTGCCCGAGGGCGTCGAGCGGCCGACCTCGTTCGACGGCCGGAAGGGCCGGCCGACGGTGGCGGGGCTCCTCCCCGGAACGGGCTACGCCCTCCTCGACACCCGCGAGCGCACGTGGCAGGTCGTCGAGACCGAAGCCGACCTCGTGCGGGTGAGCGCCGTCGACGACGCGGACGGGCACGTCGTCGCGCTCGACGCGACGGGTCGCGTCAGGGTCTACGTCGACGGTGCCGAGATCGCCGCGACCGAGCCGCTCGTGGACGCCGTCGACGAGGGGGTCTCGCTCACGGTCGACGCGCAGCGCGCCTACGTCAACGACCCCGGCGCGGGCGTCGTCCTCGAGATCGCCTACGCCGACGGCGCGCGCGTCGCGCGCTCGCTCGAGACGCCCGTCGCCCCCGACTTCGTGGCGGAGGTCGGGCGATGAAGCGGATGGCGATGGTCGCGACGGCGGTGCTCCTCGCGCTCACGGGATGCGCGACCGACGCCGCGGTGGACGGGACGCCGCACGTCGTGGTGACGACGAACATCCTCGGCGACGTCGTGCACGAGGTGGCGGGTGACGCGGCGGAGGTGACGACGCTCATGAAGCCCAACGCCGACCCGCACTCGTTCGAGATCTCCGCGCAGGAGGCGGCCCTCCTCCAGGAGGCCGACCTCGTCGTGTCGAACGGCCTCGGTCTCGAGGAGGGGCTTCAGCAGCACCTCGACCGTGCCGCGTCGGCGGGGGCGGACATGCTCGTCGCGGGCGACGAGATCGACGCGCTCGCCTACTCGGAGGAGACGGCCGGAGGGGCGCCCGACCCGCACTTCTGGACGGACCCCGCGCGCATGGTCGACGTCGTCGACGCGCTCGAGGCCGCGCTCGTCGAGATCGACGGCATCGACGTCGGCGCCGTGCGCGACGGCACCGACGCCTACCGTGCGGAGCTCGCCGGGCTCGACGCGGAGATGACCGACGCATTCGCGGCCATCCCCGCCGCCCAGCGTGCGCTGGTGACGAACCACCACGTGTTCGGCTACCTCGCCGACCGCTTCGACTTCCGGGTCGTGGGCGCCGTCATCCCGGGCGGGACGACGCTCGCGGCGCCGAGCGCGGCCGACCTGCGCGATCTCGCCGACGCGATCGACGACGCCGGCGTCGCCACGATCTTCGCGGAGTCGTCGCAGCCCGACCGCCTCGTGCAGGTGCTCGCGAGCGAGGTCGGCATCGACGTCGACGTCGTCGAGCTCTTCACGGAATCGCTCACGGAGCCCGGAGAGGGCGCCGACACCTACCTCGCGATGATGCGCGCGAACACCGAGCGCATCGCCCAGGGACTGACACCGGACCTCACGCACTGAGGGCCATCCATGGAAAGGGAAACGATGACACGACACACGCGCATCACGGCAGCAGCAGCCGCGCTCGCGGGGATCTCGCTCCTCGCGACGGCGTGCGCGAGCACGGCAGGCGAGGCGGCGCCCGAGGACGCCGCGGCCGCGGAGGTCACGGCGACGACGTCGCCGGAGGCCGCGACGGGCCGCGTCGCGGTGGCCTACGAGAACGGCATCGCCGTGCTCGACCCCGAGACCCTCGAGGTGGTCGCGGAGTTCGACTCCGAGGAGTTCACGCGCCTCAACCCGTTCGGCGACGGCCGCACCGTGGCCGTCACGACCTCGTCGGGCTTCCAGGTGCTCGACACCGCAGAGCCCGCGCTCACCGACCTCGTCTTCGACGCGACGACCCCAGGGCACGTCGTCATGCACCACGGCAAGACGGTGCTCTTCGACGACGGCACCGGCACCACGACCATCCTCGACACCGACGTGTTCGCGGACGGCTACGGCGCGCTGCCCGAGGGCGAGACGTACACGGCGGAGGCCGCGCACCACGGCGTCTCGATCGTGCTGGAGGACGGCACTCTGCTGACCACGGTGGGCGACGAGACCGGCCGGACGGGTGCCGTCGCGCTGCACGCGCACGACGACCACTGGGACGAGGCCGCGTCGAGCGCCCAGTGCCCCGGCATCCACGGCGAGGGCACGGCGCAGGACGAGGCGGTCGTGTTCGGCTGCGAGGACGGCGCCCTGCTGTACCAGGACGGCGCCTTCACGAAGCTCACGGCCCCCGACGCGTACGGCCGCATGGGCAACGCGTTCGTCTCGGACACGAGCCCCATCGTCGTCGGCGACTACAAGAACGACCCCGACGCGGAGGGGTACCTGCTGAACGCCGTCACACTCATCGACACGGCGGCGGCCACCTACGAGGTCGTCGACCTGCCGGACGAGGTGCAGTACACGTTCCGCGACGTCGCGCGCGGCCCCGGCGACCTCGCGTACATCCTCGCGACGGACGGACAGATCCACGTGCTCGACCCGGAGACGGGCGAGCTGACCGACGCCTTCCCCGTCGTCGAGGCGTGGGAGGGCCCCGCCGAGTGGCAGGACGCGCACCCCGCGATCAAGGTCGACGGCGACATCGCCTACGTGACCGAGCCCGCCGCGAACACCGTGCACGCCGTCGACCTGACGACGGGCGAGACCGTGGCGAGCGTCGAGCTCGACCACACCCCGAACGAGCTCGCGGTCGCCCTGGACTGACCCGGCGGCGACGCGCCCGGTGGGCCGGCGCCGATTGGCGTCGGCCCACCGGTTCGGGTATGCTCTTGCAGGTTGAGAACTTCGGTTCTCGCAGACGGGGCTATAGCTCAGGCGGTTAGAGCGCTTCACTGATAATGAAGAGGTCCCAGGTTCAAGTCCTGGTAGCCCCACTCTCCTCTTCTCGGGGCCTTAGCTCAGTTGGTAGAGCGCCTGCTTTGCAAGCAGGATGTCAGGAGTTCGAATCTCCTAGGCTCCACACTAAAAGCCAGGTCAGAGACGTTTTCTGACCTGGCTTTCTCGTTGTCGCCTCGCGCGGCGTCACGCTCGAGACCTCGCCCGCGTGAATTTACTTGAGCGCTGGCGTGCGCCCGGCAGTAGCGAGCGCGCTGGCTAGGTGTGGAGATGAGCGTCCGCCACGCCGACGGCTCGTACTCTGTCCTCTCGCGCAAGAGCACCTCAAAGAGTTGCTGGCACAGTTCGAGACCGCGCGGGCTGCATTCGAGGCTGGGAGGAACGCCCGGCGCGACGAGGGCTCAGGGCAATGAATGTCCGGCGACCCGCCTGCCGGGCCTCGGGAGGAGCAAGTTCGTCAATAAGTACGCGCCATATGCCGGTAGCTTGGATGAAGTCTCCAGTCACCCCGGGCAGTAGAGGAACCGAAATGACCGACCCAGCGCAGCCAGCTCAGCCGCAGCATCGCCCGGGGGACATCGTCAATGGATGGCTGCTCACAGAGAGCGGACAGTGGGTCCCCGCGACGCCCCCGCCGGCGCATACCGGAGGCGCTCAGCCCCTGCACGGTTCAGCCGTGCAACCGCCGGCATTCGGCAATGTGCCGGCAGCCCCACCAGTCAAGCGTCGGCGAAAGTGGCCATGGATTGTGGCGGCTGTCGTGGTTGGTGCGCTGATCGTGGGGAACGTCGCCGATCAGCTGATCTCGTCGGCGATCACCACCGCTCGCGAGGAGGCCTCGAGCGATGAAGGCTCCGCCTCGTCGGGCGGCACCGCCTCGAGTGGGGAGGGAACTGCGGAGTCTGAGCAGGACGAGTCCGCGGTCGTCGAGGAAGAGCCCGCCGAGTTCGCGATCGACCTGTCCGACTTCTCGGAGATCGATGCGGCCACATGGGATGCGATCGCAGCGGATGGCGAAAGCCATGTGGGCGAGTACGCGATCGTGTATGCGGAGGTGACCCAGTTCGATTCCAACACAGGTGACCAGGCTGTGCGCGCGAGTGTGGGCAGCAGTCAGCCCGGCGGCGAGTACGAGCTCGAGACGAACACGATCGTGAACGCGGAGGCCGATCTGCTCGATGGCGTGGTCGTCGGCGACGTCCTCAAAGTGCACGCGATCGTCGACGGAACGCTCGAGTACGACTCGACTTTCGGCGGCACGAACGTGGTGCCGTCGCTCACGGCCGTGGTGATCGAACGCGTGGGGTACAAGGACCTGTCAGCCGATGTCGTGCTCGGGGCGGCTGTTTGGAGCGGCTATGGCGGCGTCGATGTGCCCGTGACCATCACCAACTCGTCCACCGCCGCCATGGGCTACTCCGTCGAAATCGTTGCGGAGAGCCCAGACGGCGGTGTTCAGTATGACTCCAGCTACGCGTACGCCGATCATCTTCAGCCCGGCCAGGCGAGCACCAATGAGGCATCGTTCTACGACATCCCCGGAGACGCTGTATTCCGCGTCGTGGAAGTCACCCGCAACGCGGAGTAGCGTCGCTGACGTCCGGGGCGTCCTCGCGCATCCGCGGCACCGACATTCGCCGGACCCGCCGGTGAGCTCGTTCTCGGCGCGCGTCGGCGGTGGCCGTTACGCTCACGGCATGACCCTGCCCGACCCGGTTTCCGCCGTCGATCATCCGTCAGATTCGAAGGCGCAGCGAGACGCTGAGGTGGTGATCCTCGCCTCTCTCAGCGAGCAGATCGCTGTCCCTCTGTCGAAGGCGTCCATCCCGACCGGGAACGGCGGCCGCGTCGAGATCGATGGAGCAAGCGACGACCTCAGCGTGCTCGTGGAGGTCTACGCGCGGCAAGGAACGCTCGCCGGCGCGCAGCCGAAGAAGCTCGCGACCGATGCACTCAAGCTCACGTGGATTGGCGCGCAGGTTGGGGCGAAGCGCCTCATCCTCGCCGTGGCCGACGCGCGCGTCGAGGCATACTTGCGCAGGCCGACCGCCTGGCTGACGCAGGCCCTGGTCGATCTGGGTGTCGAGGTCATCCGAGTCGAGGTCGATGAGGCGACGGCCGAGACACTCCACCGTGCGCAGCAGACCCAGTACCGCTGATTCAGCCCAGTCGACTCTGCGCCGACGCATGGTGGATTCTCTCGGCGCCAGGAAGAGCGCAGCCGTCGAGCCGAGGCGTGGCATTCGGTCTACCCAGGTAATCGGTCCCAACGGCATCAGCCTTCGAGCGCGGCTGAACACTGTCCGCGCAGTACGGACAGGCGGTGGTGACCCCGCTTGCAAGCTCGGTCACGCAACGACGATGCCCGGCCGCCGTCCGGAGACGATGACGACTGCCCCCGACTTCGTAGAGAGCACACTCAACATATGACCAGCGCACGCGAGCAGTGGGGACGCCTGCTCGAAGAGATCGCGAACGTCGAACGAGCAAGCGCCGAGCAGCCCATCGTTCAGGCGATCGACCTGACTCACGAGATGCCGAAGTTGAGGCTGTTCGACGGCCGAACCATCGACGTCACGCCCTCCGCGTCGCGGGACGAGATCGCCCACGCGATAAGCGGGTCCCTGGTCGCCAATGCAGATGACGCGTTCGCGCCCGTTCACTACGCGGTGAACCTCTGGTGGGCGGAGCTGCTGTACGACCTCGGTGGCTTCGCCGACAACCTCGCAGGGATGGTCGCCGACGCGCACGTCGAGCGAGTCGAGCGCGCTGGCAAGCGAGCGGTCATCCATGGCCGCGGACCTGCGGGCACCGCGGCGCTCGAAGTCCGCCTGGACACCCGGCACCCGCCGACCGATCTCGCAACAGATCTCGCACCGCTCTTCGCGAAGCGCGCCTGAACGCCGCCGCGCCGTCACGCTCGTCACGGCGTCGAAAGCGAGCGGGATGTAGGGCTCGCCCCGCCCGCGGAAGGGTTCCGCCCGCGTCAGCTCCAGCGGGCGAGGACGGTCCAGCGGCCGCGCTCGTCGACGGCGAGGTCCATGACCTCGCAGCTGCCGTCCTCCCGCCGAGCGGTCAACCGCCATCCCTCGCCGCCCGGGCGCCCGTCGACGCGCGGCGCCGTGCCGAGTCGTGTCGGACGATCGGCGACGCGGTACCGCTCGCCGCCGAGCACGAGCCGCAGCGGGCGGCCATCCTCCGCGCACCAGACGACGGCCGGGACGGGTGCGGGTGCGGTGCGCATGAGACCTCCTCGAGAGAACGGATATTCGCCAGAGTAGGAGCAGCCACGGACATTCCTTGGTTTGTATGTTCTCCCGAGCTGAGGTCTGGCGCACCCGTCAGGACGGTGCCATCCCGCTCAGCAGCTCGAAAAGAACTCGGCGACATCAGGATCGATCGCCGGCTTCCCGCGAAGGTCGACGACAGGCTCGTACCAGCGCGAGACCGCGAAGGAGTTGAGCCGACCGAGCGCCACCTGGTCTTCGAGCGTCAGAGGGTCACCGGCGATGAGTGCGCCGAGCGCATCGCGCGATCGCGAGATGCCGACGGTCGCGAGGGCGTCGACCTTCACGACGGGTGTCGCGCCCAGCCAGGAGCGCAGCGGCTCACCGGGGCGGTCGTTCGAAGACTCGATCCACTCGCTGTCGGCCATGGAAGCATCCGACCACATCCGGCGCGGAAACGCGTCACACCGCCCGCGTCGTCCCCCGGTCGATCAGCGCAGGCTGTACGAGGACATGCTGCGGCGCCGACTGCGGGTCGTCGATGCGGGCGAGCACGGCGCGCGCCGTCGCCTCGCCGACCTCGCGGCTGCGATCGTCGATCGTGGTGAACGACAGATAACGGCTGTTCGCGAGCGGCGAGTCGTCGTAGCCCACGACCGAGACGTCGTCGCGCACGCGCAGGCCGCGATCGCGGAGCGCCGCGGCCGCGCCGAGCGCCATGATGTCGTTGGAGGCGAACACCGCCGTCACATCGGGATGCCGCTCGAGCAGCTCGTGCGCGGCGCGAAAGCCGCCCTCCTCGGTCGTCTCGACGTCGCGACCGGCGACGATGGGCTCGAGCCCGCCCTCCCGCATCTCATCGGCATAGGCGTCGCGACGCAACATCGCCGATCCCCCGAGGCCCGTCAGGTGCCCGATCCGCCGGTGCCCGAGGTCCCTCAGGTGTCGCGTCGCCATCCGCGCCCCCGCCGCGTCGTCGTTCGCGATCGTGTCGGCGCCGGGGATGGACGACGCCCGGCCCCCGACGAGCGCCGTCGGAACCGGGATGCTCCGGGCGGCGTCGCCGGGCTCCGCCGCGACGACGATCGCCTCGGCGTGCGTCGCGATGAACCCATCGACGGCGTGCGCATCGCGGCGCAGATCGGCGACCGACACCTGATAGCCGCGCTCGTCCAGGACGTCACGGAGCCCGTCGAGCAGGTCGACGAACCACAGGTTGCGGAAGTCGTCGATGACCAGCCCCACGCTGCGCGTGCGCACCCCCGCGAGCGCCGTCGCCGCGCGACTCGGGCGGTAGTCGAGCTCGCGGATGGCCGCCTCGATCGCCGCGCGGCTCTCGGCCCCCACCTTGGGCGAGCCGCGCAGCACGAGCGATACGAGCGACTTCGAGACGCCGGCGCGCTGCGCGACGTCGTAGATGGTGGGCCTCGCCACAGAGATCCTCCTCGACGACCTTTGACAGGAGATATGCTCCTGCCCTATCGTACCTGTTGTAGCGCTCCAACGCTCATCGTCCCCACCCCGTCTCGAAGGAGAGAGCCCGATGCCCGCATCACTCGGAGTCGCCGTCATCGGCGCCGGAATGGCGGGGCGCGCCCACGCCGCCGCCTACCGCACCGCCCCCACCGTCTACGCGTCGACGCTGCCCGACATCCGTCTCGTCTCGATCGGCGACGTCAGCCCCGAGTTCGGCTCGCTCGCCGCCCGCCGCTTCGGCTACGAGCGCAACGACACCTCGTGGCAGGCCATCGCCGAGGCCGACGACATCGACGTCGTGAGCGTCGTCGTCGCCAACCACCTCCACCGCGAGATCGTCGAGGGGCTCCTCGCCGCCGGCAAGCACGTGCTGTGCGAGAAGCCGCTCAGCGACGGCATCGACGACGCCATCGCCATGGCCGACGCCGCGCGCGCCGCCACGAGCATCGCGCGCGTCGGGTTCACCTACCGCCGTTCGCCCGGCATCGCCTACATCCGCGACCTCGTGCGCTCCGGCGTGCTCGGGCGGGTGCTGCACGTGAGCGGACGCTACTGGACCGACTACGCCGCCGATCCGCACATCCCGATCAGCTGGCGCTTCAAGGGCGCGCCGGGATCGGGCGCTCTCGCCGACGTCGGCAGCCACCTCGCCTACATCGCCGAGTTCATCGGCGGCGACATCGCCGAGGTGTCGGGCGGGCGCTTCGCCACCGTCATCCCCGAGCGCCCGAAGCCGCTCGGCGCCGTCATCGGCCACGAGCACGGCGCCGTCTCCGACGAGATCGACTCGGTGGAGAACGACGACTACGCGGCGTTCTCGTTCTCCTTCGCGGATGGCGGCGCCGGTGCCATCGAGGTCTCGCGCGTCGCCTCGGGGCACGCGAACTCGCTCATCATCGAGGTGTTCGGCGAGAAGGGGTCGGCGACCTTCGACTTCCGCACGCCCACCGAGATCGGCCTCACCCTCAACGAGGGCCCCGCCGCGCAGCGCGGCTTCCGCCGCGTGCTCCTCGGCCCCGACCACCCCTACATCCGCGGCGGCCTCGCGATGGACGCGACCACGGTCGGCTTCGGCCAGAACGAGGGCTTCGTCTACCAAGCGCGCGCGTTCCTCGAGGAGGTCGCCAGGTTGCCCGAGGAGACCTCGCTGCCGCGTTGCGCCTCCTTCGACGAGGGCGTCCACAACATGCGTCTCCTCGGTGCCGTCGCCGAATCGGCCGCGCGCGGCGGCGCATCCGTCTCGATCCGTCAGGAGGTCTCGGCATGAAGCTCGGCGTCTACAACGCGATCCTCCACGACCGCACCCTCCCCGAGGCCATCCGCGTCGTCGCCGATCTCGGCCTCACCGGCATCGAGCTGAACTCGGGCGGCTTCCTGCCCGCCGCCCACATCCCGACATTCGACGACATCCTCGTCTCGGATGCCGCCCGGGACGACTTCCTCGGCCAGTTCGAGGGCACGGGCGTCGAGATCGCCGGGCTCAACGCCAACGGCAACCCGCTCCATGCCAAGGCCGGCATCCGCGAGAAGCACGCCGAGGACATCCGCCGGTCCATCCGCCTCGCCGCCCGCCTCGGCCAGACGCGGCTCGTCACGATGTCGGGCCTGCCGGGCTCGGACGCGACGGCGAAGTACCCGAACTGGATCGTGAACGCCTGGAACTCGGCGCACCTCGACGTGCTCGACTACCAATGGGGCGTTGCGGCCGACTTCTGGCGCGAGACCGACCGCCTCGCCGCCGACCACGGCGTGAAGGTCGCCCTCGAGCTGCACCCGCAGAACGTCGTCTTCAACACGCGCGACGTCCGCCGCCTCATCGAGCTCACGCGCGCGACCCACGTGGGCGTCGAGCTCGACGCGTCGCACCTCTTCTGGCAGCAGATGGATCCCGTGGCCGTCGTGCGCGAGCTCGGCGACCTCGTCTTCCACGCCGCCGCCAAGGATGTGCGCGTGAACCCCGAGACGGCCAAGCTGCACGGCGTGCTCGACAACGGGTTCCGCCGCCTCGACCCCTCCGAGCCGCGCACGAGCCTGGGCGGCGACGAGTGGGTGAACGAGTGGCCGAAGGCGGCAGCGTGGGACTTCGTCGCGCTCGGGAGGGGCCACGACACCGCGTACTGGACCGAGTTCCTCCGGGCGCTGCACGAGGTCGACCCCGACATGCGCGTCAACATCGAGCACGAGGACGTCGAGCTCGGGCGCATCGAGGGGCTGGAGGTCGCCGCGCACGTGCTGCTCGACGCCGACCGCGCCCTGCAGGAGTCGCTCGCGGCCTGACACGCGCTCCGGCCCCGGATGGCGGGGTCGTCGTCGACGGGCGGCGGCGTCAGCCCCGGGGCCGGTACGCCGCGCGCACGCGCGCGAGCCGCTCCTCGAACGCGCGGGGAAGCGGCGACGGGAGCGCATCGAGTCGCCACCAGCGCAGGTCGTCGGACTCGTCGCTGATCCGCAGCTCCGCACCCTCGCGGGAGATCGTCCCGGCCAGGCCCACGTCGAGGTGCGAGGCGCAGCGGCCGAAGCGGGCGCTCAGCGCGTGGTGGTCGAGATCGACCACCCTCAGGTCGTCGACGAGGTCGTCCCCGATTCCGGTCTCCTCGGCGAGCTCCCGCAGGGCGGCGCCGGCGATCGACGCGTCACCCGCCTCGAGGTGGCCGCCCGGCTGCACCCAGAAGCGTCCCTTGCCGTGCAGGCAGAGCAGGATGTGCGAGGCGTCGCGGTCGAAGAGGAAGAGGCTCGCGGTCAGGTGGCTCGGGGGGCCGCCGCGTTCGAGGGCGGCCCGGCCGTGCTCGGCGAGCGCCGCGACGAAGTCGGCGTGATCGGGGGACGACGCGCCCGCCGTCGCGACGGCGTCATGAGCGGAGGCGAGGAGGGCATCGGCAGTCACCCTCCGAGGGTCTCACGTCACCCGCGTCGACAGG
Organism: Microbacterium gilvum; assembly: GCF_039543865.1. NCBI lineage: Bacteria > Bacillati > Actinomycetota > Actinomycetes > Micrococcales > Microbacteriaceae > Microbacterium > Microbacterium gilvum. The sequence continues at coordinate 481,610 of NZ_BAABKO010000002.1, forward strand.
TGATGACGAAATCAGAATGATCAATTCGGTTCGTCGAACTCGGATGAAACGCACAATCAGGCGCCCCCGATGGCGTGCACATTGGCACCTGATTTTGCCGACGATGTCCGGAAGGCGGATACTCATGACGCGCTCGACCGCGCACCCCCGCCATGAGCACCCTCCGCGCCCCCGCCCATCCCCCCGCGTCCGTCGCCGTCGTCGGCCGCGGACGCCTCGGTGTCGTCCTCGCGCGCGCGCTCCGCGAAGCGGGGATCGAGGTGCTCGGCCCGACCGGGCGCGGCGAGCCGGTCGGCGACGCGGACGTCGTGCTGCTGTGCGTTCCGGACAGCGCGATCGCCTCCGCCGCCCGGAACCTGAGCGGGCACCGCGGTCTCATCGGCCACACCTCGGGAGCGACGCCGCTCGACGACGTCGACCTCGGCGTGCATCCGCTGCAGACCTTCACGGGCTCCGAGGAGCCCTCGGTGTTCCACGGCATCGCCTGCGCTGTCGCCGGCCGCGACGACGACGCCCTCGCCGTCGCCGCGCGCATCGCGGAGCTCCTCGGGGCGCGACCCGTCGCGATCGACGACGCACGGCGCGCCGGGTACCACGCGGCAGCGTCCATCGCCTCGAACTTCCTCGTCACGCTGCAGGACACGGCCGAGCGCGTCGCCGTCTCCTCCGGGATCGACGCCCCCACGGCGCGCGCGATGCTCGCCCCGCTCGTCCGGCAGACGATCGAGAACTGGGCGGCGCTCGGCCCCGCCGCGGCGCTCACGGGCCCCGTCGCGCGGGGCGACTCCGATACCGTCGCACGTCAGCGCCAGGCCGTGGCCGAGGTCCCCGAGCTGCTGCCGCTCTTCGACGAGCTGTGCGCGCGCACAGCCGATCTGTCCCAGAGGAAGGACGTCGCATGATCATCCTGCGCACGATTGCGGAGGTGAGGGATGCCGTCGCCCGCGCCAGGGAGGACGGCCGCAGCATCGGCCTCGTGCCCACGATGGGGGCATTCCATGAAGGGCATCTGTCGCTCATGCGCCGTGCGCGCGCGGTCGACGGCTTCGTCGTCGTCTCGCTCTTCGTCAACCCGACGCAGTTCGGCGCGAACGAGGACCTCGGCGCGTACCCCCGCGACGAGGCCCGAGACGCCGCGCTCGCGGAGGCCGAGGGCGTCGACGTGCTCTTCGCACCGCCCGTCGCGGAGGTGTATCCCGACGGCTTCGCCACGACCATCCATGTGGAGGGCATCACCGATGTGCTGTGCGGCGCCTCACGCGGGCCGCACCACTTCGACGGCGTCGCGACCGTCGTCGCGAAGCTCTTCGGCATCGTCGCACCCGACACGGCGTACTTCGGGCAGAAGGACGCCCAGCAGGTGCTCGTGGTGCGGCGCCTCGTGCGCGACCTCGACATCCCCGTGCGCATCGAGGCGTGCCCCATCGTGCGGGAGGACGACGGGCTCGCCCTCAGCTCGCGGAACGTCTACCTCGACGCCGAGTCGCGCGCGCGGGCCACGGCGCTGAGCCGCGCGCTCGCAGCGGCGGACGACGCCGCACGACGCGGCGAGCGGGATGCAGGCGCGCTCATCGCGACGGCCCTCGCCGTGCTCGGCGACGCGGGGATCGTGCCCGAGTACCTCGAGCTGCGCGATGCCGTCGACCTGCGCCCGCTCGACGCCCTCGAGGGCGACGCGCTGCTCGCCGTCGCCGCCCGGGTCGGCGCCGCGCGCCTCATCGACAACCGCATCCTGAGGGGAGGCGCATGATGCGCCGCACCATGCTGAAGTCCAAGATCCACCGCGCCACCATCACGGCCAGCGATCTGCACTACGTCGGCTCCATCACGGTCGACCCCGACCTGCTCGAAGCGGCCGACATCCTCGAGCACGAGCAGGTGCACGTCGTCGACGTCGACAACGGCGCCCGCTTCGAGACCTACACGATCGCGGGGGAGCGCGGCTCCGGTGTCATGCAGGTCAACGGCGCCGCCGCGCGGCTCGTCCACACGGGTGACACGATCATCGTCATCTCGTACGGCGAGTACGACGAGGCCGACCTCGAGGTCTACGAGCCCGTCGTCGTCCACGTCGACCGCGGCAACGGCATCATCGCCGTGGACGACGCCGTCGCGCGTCTGCTCACGGAGGCGGTGTGAGCGCGCGCCCCGATCAGGCGCGCCGCCGCACGGGCATCGGCGACCTCACGGCGAAGAAGGCCGACGGCGAGCCGATCGTCATGGTCACGGCCTACGACCATCCGAGCGCCCAGGTCGCAGACGCCGCAGGCGTCGACGTCGTGCTCGTGGGCGACTCCGCGGCGATGACGGTGCTCGGCTACGACAGCACGGTGCCCGTGACGGTCGACGAGATGATCATGCTCGCGCGTGCCGTCCGCCGGGGGCTCGACGGGCCGCTGCTGGTCGTCGACCTGCCGTTCGGGTCGTACGAGGGCTCCGACGAGGCGGCCGTGGCGACGGCGTTGCGGTTCGTGAAGGAGACCGGATGCGACGCCGTCAAGATAGAGCGCGGCGGCAGCTCGGTCGACAGGGCGCGCGCCATCGTGCGTGCGGGCGTCCCCGTCATGGGCCACGTCGGGCTGACCCCGCAGACGGCCACGGCGCTCGGCGGCTACCGTGCCCAGGGACGCACGGCGGAGGAGGCGCTGGCCGTGTGCGAGAGCGCGCTCGCGCTGCAGGAGGCCGGCTGCTTCTCGATCGTCTTCGAGGCGATCCCGAGCGACGTCGCCGCGGCGATCATGCCGCGCGTGCACGTGCCGGTCATCGGCATCGGCGCAGGGCCCGCGGTCGACGGGCAGGTGCTCGTCTTCCATGATCTTCTCGGAATATATGGAGGGCGCGCCGCCCGCTTCGTCAAGCGCTACGACGATCTCCGAGAGCGGATGATCGCGGGCGTCGCCGCCTACGCGGACGATGTCCGGTCGTCCGGATACCCCGCACCTGAGCACGGCTACTCAATTCCCGAGGCGGAATATGCGCGGTTGCGCACCCTCCTCGACGCCCTCTGATCCGCTTCCGGCGTCCGACTTGCGCCCGATCGCGCCCCTGCTACTCTGATCCGGTCCACACGGGAGTCCCAGCAGGGGCTGAGAACGGGCTGACGCTGCCCGCGACCGTCGAACCTGTACGGGTCATGCCGGCGTAGGAAGTAGGAGCAGCTCTTTTGCGCACCCTGGAAGCGACGCACTCGCTCGCGTATCTGCACGACGACGAGCACGGGATCCGGGTGCCAGTCACCCGCATCGCCCTCGGGCCGTCCCCGAACGGCCAGGTCAACGCACCGTTCACGGCCTACCGGACGCAGGGACCCGGGGGCGACCCGGTCCGCGGCATCCCGCGCCTGCGCGAGCGGTGGATCGCGCGGCGTGGCGACACCGAGACGTACGACGGACGCCCTCGCGATCTGCAGGACGACGGCCGATCGGCCGCGCGCAGGGGATCGGCGTCCGAGGAATGGCGAGGCGACGCGCACCGGCCCCGTCGCGCACTCCCCGGGCGCACCGTGACCCAGATGCACTACGCGCGCCGCGGGATCGTCACCGACGAGATGCGCTTCGTCGCCCTGCGGGAGGGATGCGACGTCGAGCTCGTGCGCTCGGAGCTCGCGGCGGGGCGCGCGATCATCCCGCTCAACGTCAACCATCCCGAGGCCGAGCCGATGATCATCGGCCGTGCGTTCCTCGTGAAGATCAACGCCAACATCGGCAACTCCGCGGTCACGAGCTCGATCGCGGAGGAGGTCGAGAAGCTCTCCTGGGCGACGACGTGGGGCGCCGACACCGTCATGGACCTGTCGACGGGCGACGACATCCACACGACGCGCGAGTGGATCATCCGCAACGCTCCCGTCCCCATCGGCACCGTGCCGATCTACCAGGCGCTCGAGAAGGTCGACGGGCAGGCGCACCGGCTCACCTGGGAGGTCTTCCGCGACACCGTGATCGAGCAGTGCGAACAGGGCGTCGACTACATGACGATCCACGCCGGCGTCCTGCTGCGCTACGTGCCGCTCACGGCCGATCGCGTCACGGGCATCGTCTCGCGCGGCGGCTCGATCATGGCCGGGTGGTGTCTCGCACACCACGAGGAGAACTTCCTCTACACGCACTTCGACGAGCTGTGCGAGATCTTCGCCCGCTACGACGTCGCGTTCTCCCTGGGCGACGGGCTGCGGCCCGGCTCGACCGCCGACGCCAACGACGCAGCGCAGTTCGCAGAGCTCGACACGCTCGCCGAGCTCACGCACCGCGCGTGGGAGCACGATGTGCAGGTGATGGTGGAGGGCCCGGGCCACGTGCCGCTGCACCTCGTACGCGAGAACGTGGAGCGGCAGCAGGAGCTCTGCTCCGGCGCGCCGTTCTACACGCTCGGCCCTCTCGTGACCGACGTCGCCCCCGGATACGACCACATCACGTCGGCCATCGGAGCGACCGAGATCGCGCGGTGGGGGACGGCGATGCTCTGCTACGTCACGCCCAAGGAGCACCTCGGCCTGCCCGACCGCAACGACGTGAAGACGGGCGTCATCACCTACAAGATCGCCGCACACGCCGCCGACCTCGCGAAGGGCCACCCGGGCGCGCACGAGCGCGACGACGCGCTCTCGAAGGCGCGATTCGAGTTCCGCTGGCGCGATCAGTTCGCGCTGTCGCTCGACCCCGACACGGCGGAGGAGTTCCACGACGAGACGCTCCCCGCGGAGCCCGCGAAGACCGCGCACTTCTGCTCCATGTGCGGTCCGAAGTTCTGCTCCATGCGCATCTCGCAGGACATCCGCGATCGCTTCGGAGGAGCGGAGGAGCAGCAGGCGATCGCCGCGATGCGCCGCAAGTCTCAGGAGTTCGCGGCGGCCGGGTCGACGGTGTACCTCGCCGAGCCCCGTGTGCGCGGCTGACTCCGTGTGCGCGGCTGATTCCCGGGCTGGCGCCTGGGGGGAGGACGCGAGGGCGGACGATGCCGGCTCGGTCGTCGACGTGATCGTCGTCGGCGCGGGCGTCGTCGGCACCGCCATCGCGACGGAGTGCGTCCGCTCCGGGCGCTCCGTGCGGCTCGTCGACCCGGATCCGGGCACCGGCGCGACGTATGCCGCTGCCGGCATGCTGAGCCCCGTGGGCGAGTTCGAGCCGAGCGAGCCGGCCACCCTGCCGTTGCTGATCGAGGCCGCCCGGCGGTATCCCGCCTTCGTCGACGCGCAGCCCGGCGGGGCCGCGGCGTGCGGGTACGAGCGGCACGCGACGCTGCTCGTCGGGGTCGATGCCGCCGACCGCGCACGCCTGTCGGCGCTGCTCGCGTCGCCGGCGGCCGCGCCTTTGCGCGCCGAGCGGATGGCCGTGCACGCGGCCCGTCGGGTCGAACCCCTGCTGGCACCCGGCATCGCGTGCGCCTACACGGCACCCGACGACCATCGCGTCGATCCGCGCGCGTTCACGTCCGCGCTGCGCGCAGCGCTGCCGGCGGGCACGGTCATCCGGCGCGCGGTGCGGGCGCTGCGCCGCGGCCGCACGGGCGCCGCCTGCGGAGTCGTGCTCGACGACGGCACCGCCCTCGAGGCCGCCGAGGTGGTGCTGGCGACGGGGCTCGACATGACGGGTCTCCTCCCATCCGGCATCGTCCCGTCCGGCACCATCCGACCGGTGCACGGCGACATCCTGCGTCTGCGGGCGGCGGGGCGCGGGGCCGTGGCGCAGACCATCCGCGCGTCTGTGCGCGGCCGGTCGGTCTACCTCGTGCCGCGAGCAGATGGCGGTCTCGTGGTGGGGGCGACACAGCGCGAAGACGGCGACGACGACGTGTCGGCGGGAGGGGTCCTCTCCCTGCTGCGCGACGCGGCGGAGGTCGTCCCCGCGATCGAGGACCACCGCTTCGTCGAGGCGGTCGCCCGTGCGAGGCCGGCGACCCCCGATCATCTGCCGCTGGTCGGGCGGATCGACGACGGCCTCGTCGTCGCGTCGGGCACCTACCGGAACGGCGTGCTGCTCGCCCCGCTCATCGCGGCGCTCGTCCGGGATGAGCTCGACGGCGCGCGTGCGCACCCCTTCGCAGCGCTGCTCGACCCAGGCCGCTTCGCCCGAGGCCGCTTCGCCCGAGGCAGCTTCTCCCCCGCGCGCGTCAGCCGTGAGCGCCGCGCCTCCGTCCCCCTCCCGCTCGAAGGAGCACCTGCATGATCGAGATCACCGCCAACGGCAGTCCCGTGCGCGTCGCGTCGGGCTCGGCCGTCGACGCCGTCGTCGAGGCGCTCACGGGCCGCCGGCTCGACGCGGACGGCGCGCCCCTCGACGGCGCCCCTCTCGGCGTCGCTGTCGCCGTCGACGGAGTCGTCGTGCCCCGCGCGGCATGGTCGTCCCGCCTCCTCGGCGCCGGCGCACGCGTCGAGGTGCTGACCGCGGCGCAGGGAGGCTGACATGGATGCGCTCGTCGTCGACGGCGTCGCCCTCGGCTCCCGGCTCATCCTCGGCACCGGAGGGGCGCCGAGCCTCGAGGTGCTGGGCGACGCGCTCGATGCCTCGGGCACAGAGCTCACCACGGTCGCCGTGCGCCGGTACGGCGCGTCCGGCGCCGACGCGGGCGGCTCCCTGTACGCGATGCTGCGGGAGCGCGGCATCCGGCTGCTGCCGAACACGGCCGGATGCCGCACGGCGCGCGAGGCCGTCCTCACGGCCGAGCTCGCGCGCGAGGCGTTCGGCACGCACTGGATCAAGCTCGAGGTCGTCGCGGACGACGAGACGCTGCTGCCCGATCCCGTCGAGCTGCTGGACGCGGCGGAACGGCTCGTCGCCGAGGGGTTCGCCGTGTTCGCGTACACGGGCGACGACCCCGTGACGGCCCTGCGGCTCGAGCAGCTCGGGGTCGCCGCGGTGATGCCGCTCGGCGCGCCCATCGGCACGGGGCTCGGCATCCTCAACCCCCACAGCATCGAGCTCATCGTCGACCGCGCATCGGTGCCGGTGGTCCTCGATGCCGGCATCGGCACGGCCTCCGACGCGGCGTTCGCGATGGAGCTGGGGTGCGACGCCGTGCTGCTCGCGACGGCCGTCACACGCGCGCACGACCCCGTGCGGATGGCCGCGGCCTTCCGGCACGCCGTCGTCGCCGGACGGCTCGCGGCCGGCGCGGGGCGCATCCCCCGCCGTCGGCTCGCGCGCGCGTCGTCGGACGCGGCGGGGATGCCCGAGCTCGCGGCGGCCCGGGCGTGAGCACATCCGAGTGCCGAACGGCCATCCGTTCTCGCGCGATCCGGTGTCCTCTCGGCAAACGGATATCCCTTTGCCGAGAGGACAGGGGAATGGCCGCAATTAGGTGCGCGCTGGGCGATCGGATGGCCTTTCGAGAGGAGGAGGCGGCATGAGCCTGCCCGCTCTCGTCGCACCCGGTCCGCCGCTCACCGCGGCGCAGCGCGAACGCTATGCCCGGCAGACGATGCTGCCGGGGATGGGCGAGGTGGCGCAGCGGCGGCTCCTCGCCGCGCGCGTGCTCGTCGTGGGGGCGGGCGGCCTCGGCGCCCCTGCCCTCCTCGGCCTCGCGGCCGCCGGCGTCGGCACGCTCGGTGTCATCGACGCCGACACCGTGGAGGTGTCGAACCTGCAGCGCCAGCTTCTCCACGGCGTCCGAGACGTCGGCCGTCGCAAGGTCGACTCGGCGCGCGAGGCGATCCAGGCGATCGACCCCTCCGTCGTCGTCGAGACGCACCCGGAGCGGTTCACCGCGGCGAATGCCGCCGCGATGCTCGCCCGCTACGACCTCGTCGTCGACGGATCCGACAACTTCGCCACGCGACTCCTCGTGGACGACGAGGCGGAGCGTGCGGGGATCCCCGTCGTCTGGGGATCCGTGATCCGGTACGAGGGGCAGGTGAGCGTGTTCTGGGCTGCCCGCGGCGTGCGGTTCCGCGACCTCTACCCGGATGTGCCCGACGACGCGCCGGACTGCGCGACGGCCGGCGTGCTCGGCCCGCTCTGCGCGCTCGTGGGCGCGCAGCTCGCCGCCGAGGCGATCAAGCTCGTCACGGGAGTCGGGCGGACCCTGCTCGGGAGGGTCGTCGTGATCGACGCGCTCACGGCGGGATGGCGGGAGGTCTCCCTGCGCGCGGAGGAGCCGGCGCCTTCTCCCGCGCTCGTCACCGCCGCCGCATTGCGCGCTGCGCTCGATTCCGCCCGCCCGCCCCTCGTGATCGACGTACGCGCGCCCTCCGAACCGGGAGCCGTGCCGACAGCGGTGCGCTGGGAGCTCGACGCGATCGAGGCGGGGCAGGACGAGCCGTCCGCCGTCGCGGACGCGCTCGCCGCGGAGCGCGAGATCGTCGTCCACTGCGCGGCGGGCATCCGCTCGGCGACGGCCGCCGGCATCCTCGCCCGCCGGCACCCCGGCCATCCGGTCGGCTCGCTCGCGGGGGGCATCGCGGCGTGGAACGCGCTGCACGACGCCTCGAGGTCGGTGTGCGCGGTTTCGGGATAACCCGAACCACGCCTCCGGAATCCCCCGCTGTCCGGTGGACGCCCCCGCCCTAGCGTGGAGGACATGACCGCACAGCTCACCGCGCCGACGCCCGTCCGGACGTCGTCGCCGCTCCGCGTCGCCGGGGCCGTCGTCCATCTCGCGGCGCTCGGCTTCCTCGGCGCCCTCGCCTTCTCGGCCCTCACCGGCCTCCTCGGCTTCGGCGTCGGGCTGCTCTTCTTCCTCGGGTTCGGCCTCGTCCTGCTCGTCGGCTTCGTCTACGCGCTGTTCGGCGTCGCGTGGCTCGAGACGGCCCGCGTCGAGGGCCTGTACGGGTTCGGGATCCCGCCGCTGCGCTGGCGCGAGCGCGTCGCCCCCGGCTTCGGCGGATGGCTCCGCACGCTCCTGCGGCAGGTGGTCGACGGCCGTCAGTGGCGCGCGATCGCGAACCTCGCGATCGCGACCCTCCTCGGCGCCATCGTCATCGCGCTCTTCCGCGCCGCCGTCTGGAGCGTCGTGCTCGCGTTCGCGCCGCTCTTCGCCGACGACACCGTGCGCGGCTTCCTCGGGCTCGAGATCGCCGTCGCCTGGGCGCCCGTCGCCGGCGTCGTCGGCCTCATCGTGTCGCTCGCCGGCATCGTCGGTCTCGCGCTCCTGCACGGCGTGCTGAGCCGCGCCATCGTCGTGCCGTCCCGCGAAGAGCAGCTGGTCGCGCAGGTGCGCACATCCGACGCGCAGCGCGCCGGCGCCGTGCGGGCATCCGAGGTGGAGCGCACGCGCATCGAGCGCGACCTCCACGACGGCGTGCAGCCCCGCCTCGTGTCGGTGGGCATGACGCTCGGCCTCGCGCAGCAGAAGATCGACAGCGATCCTGCCGCGGCGAAGGCGCTCGTCGCGGAGGCGCACACCTCCACGAAGGCCGCGATCACCGAGCTCCGCCAGCTGGCCCGCGGCATCCACGCGTCGGTCCTCGACGACCGCGGTCTCGACGCCGCCCTGTCGGCCCTCGCCGGTCGCTCCCACATCCCCGTGCACCTCGACGTGCGCATCGACGGCCGGTGCAGCCGGGAGGCGGAGGCCGCCGTGTACTTCGCCATCGCGGAGTCGCTCACGAACGCCGCGAAGCACTCGCGCGCGGCGGAGTGCCGGGTCGTCGTCCGTCGGCGCGACGACGGCAGCCTCTGGGCGCGCGTCGAGGACAACGGCGTCGGCGGCGCCCGCGTCATCCCCGGCGGCGGCCTCGACGGCATCTCCAACCGCATCCTGTCGGCGGGCGGGACCGTCCGCCTCGACAGCCCGAACGGCGGCCCGACCGCCCTGGAGGTGAGCGTCCCGTGCGCATCCTGATCTGCGAGGACTCCGTCCTCCTCCGCGAGGGCCTCGTGCGCCTCCTCGAGGACGCCGGGCACGAGATCGCCGCGGCGCTCCCCGATGCCGGCGAGCTCGCCGAGACGGTCGCGGCGGCGTCTCCCGACCTGTGTATCCTCGACGTGCGCCTCCCTCCCACCTTCACCGACGAGGGCATCCGCGCCGCGCTCGACCTGCGCCGCACGCACCCCGAGCTCGCGGTGCTCGTGCTCTCGCAGTACGTCGAGGAGCGCTACGCGAGCGACCTCATCGCCGCGCAGGGCGCCGCGCTCGGCTACCTGCTGAAGGACCGCGTCGCGGACGTGGCCGACTTCCTCGAGTCGGTCGATCGCATCGCCCAGGGCGCGACGGTGCTCGACCCCGAGGTCGTCGCGCAGCTCCTCAGCCGGCGCATCCGCGACGAGCGCATGACGCGGCTCACCGAGCGCGAGCGCCAGACGCTCGCGCTCATCGCGGAGGGCAAGTCGAACCACGCGATCGCCGCGGTGCTGTTCGTCTCCGAGGCGAGCGTCGAGAAGTACGTCACCGCCATCTTCCAGAAGCTCGGCCTCGAGCCGGACGAATCGGGCAACCGCCGCGTGCTCGCGGCCCTCGCCCACATCGAGAACGCCGGCGGCTCGCCGCAGACAGGAACGACACGATGAGCACTCCCACCCCGCAGAACATCCCTCCCCGTCTGCCGGCACCGGAGCAGCCCGCGCCGCAGCAGTCCGCGCCGCAGGCCGCATCGTCGGCGCCGAAGGCCGTCGCGATCGTCACGGCCGTCGTCGGCGGCCTCGCCCTCCTGGGGACCGCCGCCGGCATCGGCGTCTCGGCGATCGTGGGAGGATCCGCCTCCGACGACGTGCAGACCGCCGACGTCTCCGGCGTCACCGCTCTCGAGATCGACTCGACGGCCTCGTCGTTCTCGATCGTCTACGGCGACGTCGACGACGCCGTGCTCGAGGTCGCCGATTCCCAGGGCGGATGGCGCCTCGCGCGCGACGAGGACGAGCTGCGCGTCGAGCGCCGCGACTTCGGAGGGTGGTGGCTCGGCGGCGACTGGTTCGACGGCGACGTCTTCGAGTCGGACGAGACGGTCGTGCTCACGCTGCCCGAGCGGCTGCGCGACGCGGGCCTCGACGCCGACCTGCGGCTGTCGAGCGGGTCCCTCTCCGCAGATGGCGTGTTCGGCGAGGTCGACGTCGAGGTGGCGGCCGGCTTCCTCAGCCTGCAGGGCGCGGCGCGCGCCGTCGACGTCGACCTGAGCGCCGGGCGGGCAGAGGTGGCGCTCGCCGATGTGCGCGAGGCCGACCTCCGCGTCGCCGCCGGTCGTCTCGACGCCGAGCTGACCGGCGAGGCCCCGTCGGAGGTGTCGGTCGAGGTGAGCGCCGGCCATCTCGACCTCGTGCTCCCCGCTGCCTCGTACGCGGTCGAGTCGGAGGTCACCGCCGGCACGTTCGACAACGGCCTCGAGGAGTCGTCCTCCTCGCCCCGCGAGGTGTCGGTCGCCGTCACCGCCGGCGAGGCGCGCCTGCGCAGCGAGTAGCGCCGACGGAGGACGGGCTCCGGGCGGGTGCCGCACCCACCCGGAGCCCGCCATCGGCGAGGATGGATCCATGGTGCAGGACCGGAGACGGCGGGTGATCGAGAGCGTCCGGCGGGCGGTGTGGTCGGATCCCGCCACGGCGGCGCCGACCGAGCTGCTCGCTGTCGTCGACGACGCCATGGCGGTGCGCATCATCGACCTCGCCATGCGCATCGCGGAGGTCATGCTCTCGGTCGGCGCCTCCGCGAAGGAGGTCGTCCTCGCGGCGCTGCGCATCACGCGTGCGTACGGCCTGAAGAGCGTGCACGTGGACGTGACGTACAACTCGGTGACGGTGTCCGACCACCGCGGAGGGGACGACCGGCCCATCACGCTCATGCAGGTGGTGCGGTCGGCCGTGCCCGACCATGCGAAGCTGCAGCGGCTGCAGGCACTCGTCACCGAGATCGAGGAGGGCCTCGAGCTCTCCGACGCCCGCGCCCGGTTCCGGGCCATCCGCCGCACGCCGTTCCTCTACCAGCCCAGCGTCGTCGTGTTCGTCCAGGCGATGCTCGCGGTCGGCGTCGGCCTCATGTTCGGCGCGTCCTGGACCATCCTCGCCGTGACGTTCGTCGCCGCGCTCGGAGTGGCGGGCGCGCAGCTCGGGCTCGCACGGCTGCGGGTCCCCATGTTCTTCAGCCAGATCGTCGGGGCGTTCGTGCTCACGGCGATCACGGTCGCGACGGCGCTCCTCGGACGCATCGGCGTGCAGGCCTTCGCCGATGTGCGCCCCACCATCGTCGTCTCCTCCGGCATCGTCCTCATGCTCGCGGGGCTCGCCGTCGTGGGCGCCGCGCAGGACGCGATCGACGGCTTCGCCCTCACGGCAGGAGGGCGCATCCTCGAGCTCACCCTGCAGACGCTCGGCGTCGTGCTCGGCATCGTCGTCGGCCTGCAGCTCTCGACGGCGCTGGGCGTGGGGATGGACCTGCCGAGCGAGGCGCTCCCGTTCGGCACGCTCGCGGGGCAGATCTCCGGCGCGGTCATCGTCGCCGTGACGGTCGCCGTCATGAACGGGGCGGGGCTGCGGATCGTCCTCGTGAGCGCCGGCCTCGGCTTCATCGCGTGGATCGGCTACGCCGTGCCGGCGCAGGCCGGGGTCGACGCCGCCTCCGCGAGCTTCGTGGGGGCGTTCGCCGCGAGCCTCGTGGGCGGTCTCATCGCGCAGCCGCTGCGGGTGCCGTCCGTCGCCGTCACGACCGCCGCGATCGTGCCGCTCGTGCCGGGGTCGGCGCTCTTCCGGGGGCTCCTGGGGATGGTGGAGGCGGGAGGCGACACGGGCGAGCTCATCATCGCGACGCAGGGCCTCGTGTCGGCGGCCATGATCGGCGTCGCGCTCGCCGCGGGCGCGACCCTCGGCCTCTTCGTCGGCTCCCCGCTGCGCACGACGCTCGGCGGCGTGCGGATGCGCGTGCGCACGACGGCGCGCCCGCGCGCGGCGGCGGGCACGGGGGTGCTCGTGCCGGTGCCGCCCCGTGGCGACGACGGCTCCGGTCACTAGGCTGACGTCATGGACCTGCGAGTCGCCGCCTACGCCGTCATCGTCGACGACGACGAGCGCGTGCTGCTGTCGCGCTGGATCGAGGGCGCGAAGCCTGCCTGGACGCTCCCGGGCGGCGGCATGGATCCGGGGGAGCACCCCGAGCGCACGTGCCGGCGCGAGGTGAAGGAGGAGACCGGCTACGACGTCGCGGTCGGCGAGATCCTCGGCGTCGACTCGATCGTCATCCCGGCGCGCCGCCGCCTCTCGGGAACGGGCGACCAGCAGGGGCTCCGCATCGTGTACCGCGCCGAGATCACGGGCGGCTCGCTCGCCTACGAGATCGACGGCTCCACCGACATGGCCGAATGGATCCCCCTCTCCCGGGTGCGATCGATCGAGCGGGTCTCGCTCGTCGACGTCGGGCTGCGGATGGCGGGGCTCGTATGACCGGAAGGACCGCCGTGAACGACCGCCTCCTGCTCGTCAACGGACCGAACCTCAACCTGCTCGGCACGCGCGAGCCCGAGATCTACGGCTCCGACACCCTCGACGACGTCGTGGCGCTCGTCGAGGGCGCGGCGGCCGCCCGCGGGTTCGCCGTGCGCGCCGTGCAGAGCAATCACGAGGGCGTGCTCATCGACGCCATCCACGCCGCACGGGCCGACTGCGACGCCGTCGTCATCAACCCGGGGGCGTTCACGCACACCTCCGTCGCGCTTCGCGACGCCCTCACGGGCGTGCAGCTGCCGTTCGCCGAGGTGCACATCTCGAACGTGCACGCGCGCGAGCCGTTCCGGCACCACTCGTACCTGTCCGATGTCGCGAGCTGCGTCATCGTGGGCGCGGGGGTGCAGGGATACGGCTTCGCGGTCGACCGCCTGGCGACGATCCTCGGGCGCTGATCCCGGCGCGGGTTCCCAGCCGGCCGTCCGGGCTTCAGCGGGCCGTCCGGGGTCAGCGGATGGCGTCGATCGGCTCCGTGATGTCGGCGACGGTCGCCCCGTAGGCGGCGACGAGCGCCTCCGCCTCGACGTAGAGCGTGTACCCGTGCGCGCCGGCTCCCATCGAGACGCGCCTGCCGAGGATGCGCTCGTCGGCGTACACCGGCCAGTCGGTCGTCGAGCCGAGCGGCACGATCGTGCCCCGCTCGTATCCCGTCGCCGCGAGGGCGAGCGGCGCTTCCGGCAGGCGCAGCTTGTTGACGCCCACGACGCTCCGCAGCTTGCCCCACGAGATCGACCGGTCGCCCGGGACGAGGGCGAAGTAGTACTGCTCGCCCTTGCCCTTCACGACGAGCGTCTTCACGATGTCGGATGGCTCGATGCCGCGCAGCGCCGCCGCCTCCTCCAGGGAGGACGCCCGCGGCGACGCCTGCACGTCGATCTCGAGTCCGCGCTCGGCCGCCGCCTCCCGCACGCGCCTGGTCGCCTCCGCCGTGCTGCCGCCGCTGTCCGTCATCCGCTCATCCTCTCCGACGGGTCCCCTGAACGCGCAAAAGGACATCCGTTCATCGAAACCGCATCGGATATCGTGCAATTCCCTGCGGTCTCGACGAACGGATGTCCGTTGGCCGAGAAGGGACGGTCAGGCGTCGGGCGCCGCGAGCGGGTCGTCGGCCACCCACAGCTCGTCGTCGGCGCGCAGGGTCTGCCACGCGGCGTAGAGCACGCCGGCGGCGGCCGCGATGCCGAGGATGAGCGCGATGACGGGGCCGGCGCTCGACGACTTCTTGGGAGCGACGGCGGGGAGGCCGGCGCGCGAGCGCGCGAGCTTGAGGCGCGTCTCGTTGGCGACGTCCCAGGCGGAGAGGGCCTTGCCGACGACGGCGCCCGCGACGGGGACGACCGAGCTGTCGACGAACTTCCTCGACGCCTTCACGCCCTTGTCGACGTACGGCCGCGCCTTGTCGACGTACGGCTCGACGTACTCGTGGTAGCCGCCCTCGACGGCGGGCGCGACCTGCTTGCGGCCGAAGACCTCGAGCTGGCGCCCGGCCTCTCGCGCGACGTCGGCTGCGCCATGGGCGACGACCTGCTGCGCCTCCCAGAGCTGCGCCGCGGACTGCTGGAGCTTCTTGAGCTCCTTCTTCTGCTTCCTGCTGAGATCGAGGCTCACGTGTGCCCTCCCGCGTCGATGGGGTCTGCTTTCGACCATCCTGCCAGATCGACTTCGCGATCAGCCCGGGTCTTGCGGACTCTGAGAGAATGTGCCCATGACTCAGCACACCGCCGTCGCGACCATCCACACGAACCACGGCGACATCGTCGTCAACCTCTTCGGCGACCACGCACCCAAGACGGTGCAGAACTTCATCGGCCTGGCAGACGGCTCGGCCGACTGGACCGACCCGCGCACGGGTGCGGCGGGCGAGGGCCCGCTCTACAAGGACGTCATCTTCCACCGCATCATCGGCAACTTCATGATCCAGGGCGGCGACCCGCTCGGGCAGGGCGTCGGCGGCCCCGGCTACACGTTCGACGACGAGATCCACCCCGAGCTCGCCTTCGGCACCCCCTACCTCCTCGCCATGGCGAACGCCGGCAAGCGCCCCAACGCGATCACGGGCCAGCTGAGCGGCACCAACGGCTCGCAGTTCTTCATCACGACTGTTCCCACCCCGCACCTCAACGGCAAGCACACGATCTTCGGAGAGGTCGCCGACGATGCGTCGAAGGCCGTCGTCGACGCCATCGAGGGTGTGCCCACCGGGCGCGGCGACCGCCCCGTCGACGACGTCGTCATCACGTCGATCGACGTCGTCGCCGTCTGACACCGCCGACAGCGTGACGACGGCCGACCGCCCCCGCAACGCCGACGACTACTGCTACCGGCACCCGTCGCGGCAGAGCTTCGTGCTCTGCCAGCGATGCCTGCGCACGATCTGCGCCGAGTGCCAGACGCAGGGCCCCGTCGGCGTCATCTGCCCGGAGTGCATGAAGGAGCAGCGCAAGAACCGCACGACGGCGCAGAAGCGCGCCGAGCGGCGCTGGCGCGGGGGCGGGGCGGTCGCCGTCGCGGGCGGCCGCCCGCGCGTCATGGGATGGATCGCGGGCCTCACGGCGGCCGTCTTCCTCCTGCAGATGGTCCAGCGGTACGCGCTGCCCGCGTTCGACGTCACGGGCTCGCTCATGTTCTTCGCGCCGTACCTGTACCCGCAGTTCGGCGCCTTCGAGCCGTGGCGCATCGTCACGGTCGCGCTCGTCCACGGGCAGATCTGGCACATCGGCCTCAACCTGCTGTCGCTGTGGATGATCGCGCGCGTCCTCGAGCCCGTCGTCGGCAGCTGGCGATTCCTCGCCCTCTACGTGCTGTCGACCATCGGCGGGTCCGCGGCCGTGGCCGTCCTCGCGTTCGACAGCGCGGTCGTGGGCGCGTCGGGTGCGCTCTTCGGACTCCTCGGCGCCCTGCTCGTCATCGGCCGCCGTCTCGGGGGCGACATCCGGGGCATCCTCGTCGTGCTCGGCATCAACCTGGTGCTCGGGTTCGTCCCCGGCTTCAACGTCTCCTGGCAGGCGCACGTGGGCGGTCTCGTCACCGGTCTCGTCGTGGGGCTCGTGCTCGCGCGGACGAGCGGGCGCGACCAGCGGGGTCTCCAGATCGGCCTGCTCGTCCTCGTGCTCGTCGGCCTCCTCGCACTCTTCGCCGTGCCGCCGCTGCTGGGGTTCCCCGTCTTCACTTGACCCGTCTTCACCTGACCCGTTCTCAACGGAGTCGGGTTCCGGGTTATCCACAATCCCTCCACAGGGTGGGAGGGTTTGTCCACGGTTAACCTCCCGTTCTCCACCGGCCGTCCACGGCGTTCTCCACCGCGAAACGGCACTTCTCCACCGGGTTATCCACAGGCTTATCCACATTGGGGATGAATTACACGACTGTTATTCACAGGTGTGGGTCGTCCTGGGGATGAATCACACGGGTGTCATTCGACCGCCGTCCGCGGCGGCGCGGCGGTTCACCCCCTGATGGCGTCCATATGCGTGGCGTATGCTCGGCCTCGAATCGTGAAAGGACCCGCGATGACCGACGACATCCAGCGGCTGATGGCCGAGCCGGAGCCCGAGCGGCCGGCCTCGCGCCGTGATCGCTCCGGCCGTCGCGGCGCGGCCAAGCGGCGGCGCGGCGCATGGAACGCCGTCATCACCGTGTTCGGTGTGCTCCTGCTCGCGGGCGGTGTCGCGCTCGGCGCCGGCACCCTGTTCGCGCCGCAGGCGGTGGAGCAGGCGTACGGGACGATCAAGGTCGGCTTCGCCGAGAAGGTGCAGCAGGTCCAGGAGCAGGTCTTCGAGGAGCTTCCGACCGTGAAGCTCGGCGTCTCGGGCGGGCAGACCGAACTCGACTACTGCGATGGCACCTTCACCGAGATGCTGTCGTACGAGCGCGAGGGCGTCCCGCCCGTGTGGGCCGCCCACAACAACTGCGGCGGCGATGTCATCCTGCCGTGGGAGATCGGGCAGCGGATCCAGGTCGAGGGCGACGACACGGTGTACGAGATCGTCGACATCCGGTACACCTCGAAGATCTGGTCGTCGACGGCCGACCTCGTCGGCCTCGGCGGCGATCTCGCGCTGCAGTCGTGCTTCTACGGCGAGGACCGCATGAAGTTCATCGGGCTCGAGGCCGTCGACGACCAGGGGTCGACGACCGCCTCCGACCGCTGACCCGCCGCGACACGACGAAGCCCGCCTCCTCGGAGGCGGGCTTCGTCGTGAACGGGAGCGGCGTCAGCGCCACTGCGTGGTCATGAGGAATCCGATGAAGGCGATCCCGAACCCGATGACGAGGTTCCACGCGCCGATGTCCGGGATGGGGAAGGCCATGCCGGAGAGGTAGAAGACGAGGATCCACACCAGGCCGATGAGCATGAACGCCACCATGACCGGCTTGAACCAGACGGGGTTCGGACCCTTCGTGCTCTCGCTGCGCTCGACGGGTTCGTCGCCCTGGGATGCTCGTGCCATGTCCGCGATTCTACAGGGGCGCCGCGGGCGCTCCGAACCGGGTCAGTTCGCCTCGGTCGACACGGTCGTCGTCGGGCTCGGGGTGGGCGACGGCGTCGCCTCCTCGCCCGTGCACACGCGCAGCGAGATCGTCGACGAGATCGGGACCGATCCGATCGCCGACTGCGAGATGACGCCCGGCTGCGTGCAGTTCGGGTCCTCGACGACCTTGGGGGTGAGCCCCAGGCTCTCCACGGCGCTCTGGGCGGCGGTGAGCGAGAACCCGGTGAGGTCGTCGAGCTTCACCCGGCCCGTCGCCACCTCGAGGTCGACGGCGGTGCCGGCCGGCAGCTCGTCTCCCTCGTCGAGCTCGTCGGTGCCCGCGTGCGCGGCGAGGACGGTGTCCTCCGCGCTCTCGGCGTCGTCCACCGGCAGGATGGCGCCCAGCGCGAGCCCGGCGTCGGAGAGGGCGGCACGCGCCTCCGACTCGGTGAGACCCACGAGCGCCGGCACGGAGGCGACCTCGGGTCCCTCCGACACGTGCACCTCGATCTCCTGATCCGGGGTCACCGCGACGCCGTCGGCGGGATCGGTGTCGACCACGACGCCCTCCTCGACCTCGGCGTTCGGCACGTCGACGCGCACCGGGACGAGGTCGTCGGCCTCGAGCTCCTGCACGGCGCGCTCCCACGTCATGCCCGCCACGTCGGGGACGACGCGCGCGTCCGCCGGGACGATGTTCCACGGCTGGATCCGTGCGACCCAGAACACGAGGGCGATGAGGAGGACGGCGATGAGGGCGACCGCCGACCAGATCCAGACGACGGGCGGGCCCGACTGCGTGCGCGACATCGTCGTGTCGCTCGCGAGCTGCTCGAGGGTGCGCGCGGTCTCCTGAGCCTGCCGGGGCGACGGGCCGAAGAGCTCGTTCGTCAGGGTGTCGAGCTGGCGCTTGGTCGGCGCCGGGCCGTCGAGCGCCGCGTCGAGCGCCTCGCGGAACCGCGCGGCGTCGGGGTAGCGCTGCTCGGGGTCCTTCGCGAGCGCGCGCAGCACGACGAGGTCGAGGCTGCGGGGAAGCGCGGGGTTCGCCGCCGTGGGGGGCGCCGGCGTCTCGCTGACGTGCTGGTAGGCGACGGCGACGGGGGAGTCCCCGCGGAACGGAGGGCGGCCCGTCAGCAGCTCGTACAGCACGATCCCCGCAGAGTAGAGGTCGGCGCGCGCGTCGACGGGGTCGCCCTTCGCCTGCTCGGGGGAGAAGTACGCGGCCGTGCCGAGGATGGCCGTCGTCTGCGCGACGGTCGACGAGGAGTCGGACACGGCGCGCGCGATGCCGAAGTCCATGACCTTGACCTGACCGGAGTCGGTCACCATGACGTTGCCCGGCTTGATGTCGCGGTGGATGACGCCCGCCCGGTGCGAGTACTCGAGCGCCTCGAGGATGCCGTCGACGTAGCGCACGGCCTCCTTCGGAGGCACCGGGCCGCGCGCCGCGATGTCCTTCAGGAGCGTTCCGGTGACGAGCTCCATGACGATGAACGGGACGGGGCGGGTGCCGCCGACGGAGTCGGTCTCGGAGTCCTCGCCGGCGTCGAAGACGCGCACGATCGAGGAGTGCGCCATCCGCGAGGCCGCCTGCGCCTCGAGCCGGAAGCGGGTGCGGAACGTGCTGTCGCTCGCGAGGTCCTTCTCGAGGACCTTGATGGCGACCTCTCGGCCGAGCTTCTCGTCGTATCCGCGGTAGACGCTCGCCATCCCGCCGCGGCCGATGAGATCGTCGACGCGATAGCGCTCGTTGAGCACGCGCTTCTCGTCCTGCACGGATGTCCCCCCTGATGACACGGACAGGTCAGCCTAGCCCGCGCCCCTGAACGTCGAGTCGCGAGCCAGGGCTCACTCCCCGGATGCTCCGTCCGACGACGAGGAGCCGTTGGCGGAGTTCCCGGAGTTCCCCGACGGCGTCTCGGTGGGCTCGGGGGTCTCCGGCGTCGACGACACGATCTGCGCCGTGGTGAGCGCCGACGGATCGGAGTCGCGCACGGTGCCGTCCTCGCCCTCGCACTGCGCGATGTAGCTCGCGCTGATGTAGCTTCCGAGACCGCCCGTCACGGTGAGGGCGGCGTCGGTCTCGCCGGGGAGGAAGTCGCGCGTCGTGCTGCCGTTGTCGGCGAACTGCGCGTTCTCGAGGGTGACCGAGTAGCCCGCGAGGCTCCCCGTCCCGCTCGGGCACGTGAAGGGCGGCCACGTGATCGTGAACGACGCGCCCTCGGGGATCTCGGTGGCGTTGGTCGTCGCGCCGTAGACGAACGTCGGCGAGCTGGGGGCGCCGACGGGCGTGACGGCGTCGTACACCGTGAGCGCGATGGCGGTGCCGACCGTCTGGTTGCCCTGCGGGCTCACCTCGTAGACGACGCCGACCTGATCGTCGGACGAGGCGGCGTTGCCGGGGGTGCAGCTGGGGACGAGGCCGGCTTCCGACAGGGTCGCCGTCGCCTGGTCGCACGTCTGGCCCACGAGCCCCAGCGCGCTGACGTCGACGGTCGTCGGCGTGGTCTGCGTCGGAGTCTGCGACGGCGAGGGCTCGCTCGACGGCGTCGACGCACTCGAGGTCGTCTCGACGGGGTCCGGCTCGTCCTGGTTGAGGAGCAGCGCGGCGACGGTTCCGCCGAGCACGAGCACGAGCAGCACGATGAGCGCGATGAGCGGCCACGTCCACGGGCTCTGCTTCTTCTTCTTCGGCGGCTCGCTCTCGGCGTCGTCGATGCCGTCGGCGCCGAACGGGATGGGGCGCGTCGCGTTCAGCAGCCGCGTCGTCTGGTCGTCGCCCGAACCCAGCAGCTGCGTGAACGCGTCGTCGGCGAGCGCGGCGCCCGCGGCGACAGCCGGCACGGCGGCGGCCGCCGCCGCGACATCGCCGCGGCGCAGGGCGTTGGCGGCGCGCGCGACGGCGGCCGACGACGCAGGCCGGTCATCCGGCTTCTTCGCGATCATCGCCATGACGAGGTTCTGCACCGGCTGGGGGATATCGGAGGGGAGCGGAGGCGGCTGCTCGTTGATCTGCGCCATCGCGATCGCGACCTGCGACTCCCCTGTGAACGGGCGCTTCCCGGCCAGGCACTCGTATGCGACGATGCCGAGCGAGTAGGTGTCGGTCGCGGGGCTCGCGGGATGGCCGGACGCCTGCTCGGGCGACAGGTACTGCACGGTGCCCATGACCTGCCCGGTCGCCGTGAGCGGCACCTGGTCGGCGATGCGGGCGATGCCGAAGTCGGTGATCTTCACGCGCCCGTCGGGTGTGATGAGCAGGTTGCCCGGCTTGATGTCGCGGTGCACGAGTCCCGCCGCGTGGGCGGCCTGCAGCGCGGCGGCCGTCTGAGCGGTGATGTCGAGCGTCCGCTCGGGCGGCAGGGCCCCCTCGCGCTCGAGGATGGTCGAGAGCGCCTCGCCCGGGACGAGCTCCATGACGAGGAAGGCCGAGCCGTTCTCCTCGCCGTAGTCGAACACGCTCGCGATGCCCTCGTGGTTGACGAGCGCGGCGTGGCGGGCCTCGGCGCGGAAGCGCTCGAGGAACCCGGGGTCGCCCATGTACTCGTCCTTGAGGATCTTGATCGCGACCGATCGTCCGATGACGTGGTCGGTCGCCTCCCACACCTCGCCCATGCCGCCGATGGCGATGCGCGAGTTCAGCTCGTAACGGCCCCCGAAGGAAACACCCCGTGTCGGTCTCATCGTCCCAGCACCGCCTCCATGACTTCCTTCGCGATGGGAGCCGCGATCGTGTTCCCGCTTCCCGACTGCCCCTGCCCGCCGCCGTCCTCGACGACGACGGCGACCGCGATCTGCGGGTCGTCCGCCGGCGCGAAGCCGGTGAACCAGAGCGTGTAGGGCTCGTCGGCGTCGCCTTCGGCGGTGCCGGTCTTCCCGGCCACGTCGACACCGTCAATTCTTGCATTGGTGGCGGCGCCATCCTGGACGCTCGCCGTCATCGCCTCGGTGAGGGCATCCGCGAGATCCGCGTCGAGCGCCGTGCCGAACTGCGTGGGG
This sequence comes from Microbacterium gilvum, assembly GCF_039543865.1. NCBI lineage: Bacteria > Bacillati > Actinomycetota > Actinomycetes > Micrococcales > Microbacteriaceae > Microbacterium > Microbacterium gilvum. The sequence goes on from NZ_BAABKO010000002.1 coordinate 503,436, forward strand.
TCGTAGGTCTGCTGCACCGACAGGTCGGAGCCGATGACGTCGTCGACCATCCACGGGTTCATGACGACGCCGTCGTTCGCGATGCCCGCCGCCACCATCGCGATCTGCAGCGGCGTCGCGGTCACCTGCCCCTGTCCGAAGCCCGTGAGCCCCGTCTGCGCGTCGTCGCCGCCGAGACTCGGGTACGACGACGCCGTCGAGACGAGCGGCGTCTCGAAGCTCGTGTTGAACCCGTACTTCTCGGCCTCCTCGCGGATGGCGCCCTCGCCGAGCTCCACGGCCAGCTCGGCCATCGGCACGTTGCACGACAGCCGGATGGCGTCGTGCAGGGTGACCTCGTCGCCCGACCCGCACGTGCCGCCCGAGGCGTTGCTCACGACGTGCGTGGAGCCGGGGAGCGTGTAGGAGGCGACGTTGTCGAACGTGGAGTCCATCGTGTAGTCGCCCGACGCGATGGCGGCCGATGCCACGACGAGCTTGAACGTCGACCCGGGCGCGTACAGGTCGCCGGCGATGGCCCGGTTCTGCAGCGGCGACGGATCGGCCTGCAGGAAACCGTCGTAGCTCGTGTTCACCGCGTCGGAGTCGTGGCTCGCGAGCTGGTTCGTGTCGTAGCCGGGCGTCGAGACCATCGCGAGGATGCGCCCCGTGGACGGCTCGATCGCGACGACCGCGCCCGTGTACCCGCGGCTCGTGAGCCCGTCGTATGCGGCCTGCTGCACGGCGGCGTCGAGGCTCAGCTCGATGCTCGACCCGCGCGGGTCCTGCCCCGAGATGATCTGGTCGAGGCGCTGGAAGAACGCCGAGGCCGACTGGCCGGAGAGCTCCTGGTTCATGGCCTGCTCGAGGCCTGTCGCCGACTGCAGGACGGGGTTGATGTAGCCCGTGATCGTCGACCAGACGTCGGGGTTCTCGTACTGCCGCTGCCACGCGTAGATGTCGTCGCTCGCCGTCGACGTGGCGATCTCCGTGCCGTCGGCGATGATCGACCCGCGCTGCACCTCGAAGCTGTCGTACAGCGTGCGCCTGTTGAGCGGGTTCTCGTTGAGCTCGGGCGCCGAGACGACCTGGATCCAGCTCGTCGCGACGAACAGCGAGAGGAACATGAACAGCACCATGATGCCGAGCCTGCGCAGCTCCTTGGTCATCCGATCACCGCCCTGGGCTGCTGGCGCACCGCGTCGCTGATGCGCAGGATGAGGGCGACGATGAGCCAGTTCGACACGAGCGACGAACCTCCCGCCGCGAGGAAGGGGGTGGTGAGGCCCGTGAGCGGGATGACCCGCGTGACGCCGCCCACCATGATGAACACCTGCAGGGCGAGCGTGAACGACAGCGCCGTCGCGAGCAGCTTGCCGAAGTCGTCCTGCCCGAGCACGCCGATCCGCAGACCGCGGGCGGTGAAGACGAGGTAGAGGCAGAGGATGGCGAACAGGCCGACGAGGCCGATCTCCTCGCCGAGGCTCGGGAAGATGTAGTCGCTCTGCGAGACGGGCGTGAGGTAGGGGCGGCCCTGCCCGAGGCCGGTGCCGAACAGACCGCCGTGGGCGAGGCCGAAGATGCCGTTGACGAGCTGGAAGCTGCCGCCGTCGGTCGCGTCATAGAGCGACTCGTCGAAGGCGTTGAGCCAGGTGTCGAAGCGGTTCTGCACGTACGAGAGCACGAACGAGGCGCCCACGGCGCCGCCGACGGCGAGCACGACGCCCGTGAGCATCCATCCCGTCTTGCCCGTCGCGACGTACAGCGTCGTCGTGAACATGCCGAAGATGAGCAGGCCCGTCCCGAGGTCGCGCTGCAGCACGATGATCGCCATGGAGATGAGCCACACGACGATGAGCGGGCCGAACTCCCGTGCGCGGGGGAAGGTGAAGCCGAGGATCTTCGTGCCCGTCGACGCGAGGCTCTCGCGCGTGCGGACGAGGTAGCCGGCGAAGAAGATCGCGAGGCAGATCTTCGCGAGCTCGCCGGGCTGGAAGTTGAACCCGAACACGTTGATCCACACGACCGCGTTCCCGCCGCCGTTGAGGAACGGGACGAACGGCAGCACGAGGAGCAGGATGCCCGTGAAGCCGAAGACGTAGGTGTAGCGGAAGAGCACGCGGTAGTTCGCGAGCGACCAGACGAGCACGATGGCGAGAGCGATGGAGATCGCCGAGTAGGCGATCTGGCTCGGCGCCGCGATGCCGCGATCGACGGTCTCGTTGTACAGGTCGATCCGGTGGATCATGGCGATCCCGAGCCCCGACAGCAGGGTGGCGATCGGCAGCACGAAGGGATCGGCCTGCGATGCGCGGATCCGCAGCACGACGTGCAGCGCGAGCGCGAGCGTCGCGACCACGGCCATCCCCCCGAGGATGCCCGGACGCAGCTCGTCGACGGCGCCGAACTGCACGAGGACCACGGCCCCGGCGGAGAGCGCGAAGGCGAACAGCAGGAGCAGCAGCTCGCGGTTGCGCAGCGGCTGCGGCCGTCGGACCCGGCGGAGCGCCTTCTGGATCTGGGTGTCGGCGGCGGTCATCCCTCGCCCTCCGGGGTCGCGGTGGGGCTCGGGGTCGGAGTCGTCGTGGGCGCGGGCGTCGAGAGGTCCTCCGCCTCGTCCTCGGCGTCGTCGAGCGTCTCATCGACCTCGCCCGGCTCGAGCTGGTACGAACGCAGCCGCTCCACGATCGCCTCGGCGTCGGCGAGCGAGCGGGCCGAGATCGTGCGCTCGACCTGGGTGCGGTAGGCCTGCGGCAGGTCCGCGAGCAGCACGTCGGTGTCGTCGTGCACCTCGGAGAGCGAGATCGGGCCGAGCGACTGCTGGATGCCCTGGTAGATGACCACCGAGTCCTCGTCGGCGCCGACGTAGTAGCGCGTCTGCGTCCAGTTGAAGAAGAGGGCGAGACCCCCTGCCACGGCCGCGATGAGGAGGAGCAGCCCCCCGATGGCGCCGAGACGGCGTCGTCGGCGACGTCGCCTGTCCTCCGCGATGAGCTCCTGCAGGTACTCCGGCTCCGGCTCGAAGTGCGATGGCTCGTTCGCGGCGGCGCGGTTCGGGTGGAACCAGCTCGTGGGCAGCACGCTCCGGGCGGCCGGCACCTCGACGCCGCCCGTCGACGCCGACCCCACGATCGTGGGCGTGCCCGTGTAGAGCGGGTGCTGGCCGCCGACGTCGACGATGACGATCGTGACGTTGTCGGGTGCCCCGCCGTCGAGCGCGTTCTTCAGCAGGATGTCGGCGGTGCGGCCGGGCGCGTATCCCTGCCGCATGGCCTTCTCGATGTGCGCCTCGTCGACGACGCCGGAGAGGCCGTCCGAGCAGAGCAGCCAGCGGTCGCCCTCGTGGGTCGGCATGATGAACGAGTCGACCTCGGGATGGGCGTCCATGTCGCCCAGCACGCGCATGAGGACGGAGCGCCGCGGATGGTACCGGGCCTCCTCCGGCGTGATCCGCCCGGAGTCGACGAGCCGCTGCACGAAGGTGTGGTCGGTCGTGATCTGCGTGAGCTCGTCGTCGCGGAACAGGTAGATGCGCGAGTCGCCGATGTGCGCGATGACGGCGTAGTCGTCGACCATGACGATCGACGAGACGGTCGTGCCGAGGCCCGCGAGCTCGGGGCGCTTGGAGGCGATCTGGATGAGGTCGCCCGCCGTCGACGAGATCGTCGAGGTGAGGGCCCTTTCCGCCTCGGCGGGCGAGTCGTACACCTGGTCGAGCGGCGCGATCTTCTGGATGGCGACGGCCGAGGCGACGTCGCCGCCGGCGTGCCCGCCCATCCCGTCGGCGACGACGAACAGGTTCGACCCGGAGTAGCCGGAGTCCTGGTTGTTCGAGCGCACCTTCCCGGTGTGGGAGATGGCGGCGCTGGAGCCCGTGAAGACCATCGGCCGGGGGTTACTTCCGCAGCTCGAAGGTCGTGGCGCCGACCTTGACCGGGACGCCGAACGGAACGGGGACGGGGGTGTTCGGCGAGACGCGCTGGCCGTCGAGGAACGTGCCGTTGGTCGACTCGAGGTCCTGCAGGACCCACTGTTCGCCGCGCAGGAGGAGCCGCGCGTGATGGCTCGACGTGTAGTCGTCGCGGATGACGAGCCCCGACTCGCTCGAGCGGCCGATCGTGAGCGCGTCGCGGCCGAGCGGGAGCTCGAGGCCCGCCTTCGGGCCCGAGGTGATGACGATGCGCGTGCCCGGCGAGGCGGCGGCGACCGGCGGTGAGGGACGCGGGGGAGTCGACGGCGCGCTCGCCGCGGGCGGGGCGGCGGCAGCCGACTGCGGGAGCTTCCGCACGCGGACGCCGAAGATGTCTGCCCGCAGCGAGAACACGACGGCGAAGACGAAGAGCCACAGCACGAGGAGGAACGCGTACTGGAGCAGCAGCTGGGTGAGCTCGTTCATCGATCCCCTCCACGGAAGTCGTACAGCTCCGTGACCGCCTCGTGGCGGGCCACGCGCTGCTCGGGGGCAGTGAGGGGGACGAGTCGGAAGACGATGTCGGTGCGTCCGATCGTGATGACCTGCCCGTTCTCGAGGGGGGCCTGCTTCACGGTGCGGCCGTCGAGCTTCGATCCGTTCGTGGAGCCGAGGTCGCGCACCATGGCGCGCTCGCCGTCCCACAGCACCTCGACGTGCCGCCGGCTCGTGCCGGGGTCGGGGATCGTGATGTCGGCGTCGCTGCCTCGCCCGATGACCGTGCGTGCCCGGGCGAGCGGATGGCGGCGGCCCGAGATCTCGACGACGGCGCGCCAGTCGACGCGGCCCTCGGCCGTGACGGAGTCGACGCCGAGCGTCCCCGTCGACACCTGGGGGTCGGTGCGCAGTGTGATCGAGACGGGACCGGGGAGGCTGTAGCCCTGTTTCGAGGCGTGCGCCCGCACGATCTCGTCGAGCTCGGTGGTGAGCGCGGAGCCGAGCGCGGCCATCCGCTGGGCGTCGGCGGGGCTGAGGCTGACGGTGAACGAGTTGGGAGCGAGCACGCGGTCGCGGGTGACGATGGCGGCCTTCTTGTCGAGCTCGCTCCGCAGCGCGGACGCGATCTCGACGGGCTGGAGCCCGCTGCGGAAGGTCTTCGCGAACGCGCCGTTGACGACGCGCTCGAGTCCCTTCTCGAAGCTGTCAAGTAGTCCCACGGGGCTCCTCTGGCAGGCCGACTGGTCAGGGTCATGTTAGCCAGGTCGCCTGGAAGCGCGGTGCCGTGCGGCGTCGGATGGCGACGCGAGGCGGATGAGGATCATCCTCGCGGGGGACATCGGGGCGTCGACGCGCCCGCCGTGGCCCGGTTTCGCGGGTGCTCGCGGCCCGTGATATCCTCGGGAAGTTGGGTCCGGAGCGATTCGGACTCTGCGCGAGTGGCGGAATTGGCAGACGCGCTGGCTTCAGGTGCCAGTGCCTTCACGGGCGTGTGGGTTCAAGTCCCACCTCGCGCACAGGCAGAGCCCCGGTCTTCGGACCGGGGCTCTTCTCGTCTGCGGCGCCTACCATCGAGGGATGCGCGCTCACGACTCCCGGCCGGCCATCCGATGAGCGGGAAGAAGGAGCCGGCGCCGCAGCGCAACGCGTTCGCCCCCGGCCTCATCGGCGCCGCGGCGCTGTTCGTCGGGCCGGCGCTGCTGGAGTCGGACGTGTACCTCGTCATCCGGTTCGTCGTCGCGATCCTCGCCGCGATCGTCGCGTGGTTCGCGTTCTCTGCCGGTCAGTGGTGGTGGGGCGTCGTCTTCGTCGCGGTCGTCGTGCTGTGGAACCCGGCGTATCCGATCGACCTGCCGAACGAGGCGTGGGCGCCGCTGCACATCGCCGGGGCGGTGTGCTTCATCGTCGCGGGGGCGCTCGTGAAGACGCCGGCGCGGGAGTAGCCCTCCGCGGCCCTGCCCGCCATGCTGATGGTGTCCGCACACCGATCGGAGACCTATGTCGTTCCAGGCGTACCTCGACAACATCGAGACGAAGACGGGGCTGACCCCGCGGCAGTTCATCGACCTCGCAGCAGAGCACGGGTTCGGCCCGGGGACGAAGGCGACGCCCATCCTGGAATGGCTGAAGGACGAGCACGGCCTCGGCCGGGGCCATGGGATGGCCCTCGTGCACGTCATCACGAAGGGCGCCGCGATCGACGCGAAGCACGTCGGGTCGGGCGGCGCGCACGCCGACGCCTCCGACACGCTGTGGCTCGACGGGATCGCGACGAAGCCGACGGAATGACGGCGAGCCGCGCGCGCATGCGGCGCTCGGCGGGCGCGGCCGCGCGGCCGGTCAGCGGCGGCTGTCGCCGCGGTCGAGGATGCTCCGGAGCAGCGAGAGGACGTCGTCGGGGAGCTCGCCCTCGCCGACCGTGATGTCGATGCGCTGCGAGATCTCGATCCGCCACGTGTAGGCGTCGGGCTTCGGCGGGGCGTCGGGCAGATCGGCGAGCGCGCCCGAGTCGACGAGCTCCTCGAGGCGCTCGCGCTCGGGGTCGGGGAGCGCCGACTCCGGCACCTCCGCGACGTGGACCCGGCCGAGGAGGCCGCCCGACCGCTCGACGCGCACCGTCTCGTCGTCCACGGCCGGGTCGGCCGCCGTCGACGCGTCGTCGAGGCCGACGCCGACCTTCGCCCAGGCGTCGGCCACCGCCGCGCGCTCGCGCGAGTCCGCGCCGAACCGGGCGGCGGCCGCGGCGACGGTGGCGGACGCGAACGCCGCGAAGTCGGCGTCGGGCGCCACGGCGCGCTGCTCGAGCACGTCCATCCACACGCGGCCCGCGCCTTCCCACGCGGGGCCGCCGATCGCGGTCGCGGCGAGGAAGAACGCATGGTTCGGGATGCCGGAGTTGATGTGCACGCCGCCGTTGTCGCTCGACGTGACGACGTAGCCGGCCATCGTGGCGGGCTGCGGGTCCTTCCCGAGCACGTCGTCGTCGTACGCCGTGCCCGGGGCCGCCATCGAGCGCAGGGCGACGCCCTCCACCCGGTCGGTGAAGAGTCCGGCGCCGATGAGCCAGTCGGCCTCCTCGGCCGTCTGCGCCAGGAGGTGCTGCTTGACGAGGCTGCCGACGGCATCCGCGATCGACTCGTTGAGGGCGCCGGACTGCCCCTGGTAGACGAGGTCGACGGTCGCCTGCACGAGGCCGTGGGCGAGCTCGTGCCCCACGACGTCGACCGCGGCCGTGAACGAGCCGAAGATCTCGCCGTCGCCGTCGCCGAACACCATCCGCTCGCCATCCCAGAAGGCGTTGTCGTAGCGCTCGCCGTAGTGCACCGTGGCGAGGAGCGGACGGCCCGCGCCGTCGAGCGAATCGCGCCCGAACGCGGCGTGCAGCAGCTGCCAGGTCGCGCCGAGGGCGTCGTACGCCTCGTCGACGGAGCGGTCGCCCGTCGCCGGATCGCCCTCGCGCCGCGCCGTGCGGCCGGGGAGGGCCGTGGATCCGCCCGCGTCGGAGATCGTGCGCTGCGGACCCGCTCCCGCGGTCGCCGTCGTCGCGAACGTCGGCCGGGGCGCCGATGCCGATCGGCGGGTGCGCAGCGAGCCGTCGACGGCGAGCGTCTGCTGCGCGCAGCTCGCGACGGCCGGCTCGGCGTGGTCGGCGAGGCGCTCGAGCAGGAAGGGCGGCACGATTCCGTTCATGCCGCGACCCTACGGCGAGGCGCCGACATCCGGGCGGCGGGACTCGGGCGGCACGGGCGACGGGAGTCGGGCGGCGGGAGTCGGGCGGGGGAGCCGGGCGGCGGGGCGGGTCGGGCGCGCCGGGATTCGGATGCGTGGGGCGGGGGACGGGTGTGCGCGGCGTCCGAACGGAGCGGGCCGGGATTCGGATCGACGCGGCGGGTGTGGGCGTGTCGGGTGACAGGGGTGGGCTTCTGCATCACGGGCCCGACGGGCGGCACGGGCGACGATGTCACCGGCGGGCGTGCTGAGGAGGCAGGGGCTTCCGGGCGGGCGTCGAGACGACAGGTGCGTCCTGATGGCGGACGGCCCGCATGGCGGATGGCCCGGAGGGCCGGGAGTGCGGCGCGCGTGCCACGGCCCGCTACCGTGGTCGGGACGGGAGGGCCGGATGGCGCAGCAGCGGCGGGTGCCGAGCATCTACGACGTGGCGGAGCGCGCGGGCGTCTCGCATCAGACCGTGTCGCGCGTGCTCAATGACTACGAGGGCATCCGTCCGGCCACGCGCGAGAAGGTGCGCGAGGCCATCCGAGAGCTCGGCTATCGCCGGAGCGTCGCCGCGCGCACGCTCGCGACGAACCGGACGGGATCGATCGGCGTGCTCGCGCCGGCCACCGCGGCGTACGGCGCCGTGAGCACGCTGCTCGCCGTCGAGCACGCCGTGCGCGACGCCGGATACCGTCCGCTCGTGACGAGCGTCGTGCCCGAGTCGGACGCCGCCCGCGCGGGGATCGAGTTCCTCCTCGACCACTCCGTCGAGGCGCTCGTGGCGATCGCGCCCTACCGCTCCATGCTGGCCGAGCTGGAGGGAGCGGGTCTGCCCGTGCTCGCCCTGCAGGCGGGAGGCGAAGGCCCCGACGCGGTGGCCGTCGATCAGCGCGCGGGGGTCGACGCCCTGCTCGACCACCTCGTCGCGCTCGGGCATACGGCCATCCAGCACGTGGCAGGACCGAGCGGCTACATCGAGGCCGACCTGCGGAGGGACGCGTTCGAGACGGCCGTCGCCGACCGCGGGCTGCTGGCTCTCCCGGTGCTCGCGGGCGACTGGACGGCCGACGCCGGGTACGCGCTCGCCGCGGATCTCGCGCCGGAGGCGACCGCGGTGCTCGCCGGGAACGACCAGATGGCGCTGGGGATCGTGCACGGACTCGCCGATCGCGACGTCACGGTGCCGCGCGATGTCAGCGTGACGGGGTTCGACGACATCCCGGAGGCGGCGCACAGCCTGCCCCCGCTCACGACCGCCCATCAGGACTTTGCCGAGATCGGGCGGCTGGCGGTCGCGAGGCTCGTCGCGCGGCTCGACGGCGCGGACGGCCCGGTGTCGGACTCCGTCGCGCCGCGGCTCGTCGTGCGCGGCTCGACGGCCCCTCCGCGCCGCTAGCCCGCTGCTGCCGTCCGGGTGGCGGTTGGGGTCCGTTTCGGGGGGTTTGGGGCCGGGAAGTGCGACCTGGGCGGGTGGGTGCTGCCGGGAGGGGATGGCCGGGGCCGACGGGCCGACGGGCCGACAGGCCGACAGGCGGACAGGCCGGCGCGGCTCGCGCGGCCGTGCCGCTGCGGTCGTCGGGGCGTCGGCGCGATTGCACGGGATGCCGACGGCGGGTACGCTGGGACGCGCGCTGATGTGAGCGCTCACATGTATGTCGAGGAGGACGGATGGCGGAGGCGATCGCGCAGGCGGCGCTCGGGATCGAGTTGGGATCCACGCGGATCAAGGCGTGCCTCGTCGCGCCGGACGGCACGACGCTCGCCTCGGGCGGGTACACGTGGGAGAACCGGCTCGTCGACGGCCTGTGGACCTACGGCCTCGACGAGGTCCGCGCGGGCATCCGCGCCGCCTACGCCGAGCTCGCCGCGGAGGTCGAGCGCAGCCACGGCGTGCGCCCCTCGGAGGTCGCCGCGATCGGCGTCTCGGCGATGATGCACGGCTACCTCGCCTTCGACGAGGCGGGTGAGCTGCTCGTGCCGTTCCGCACGTGGCGCAACACGAACACGGGACCGGCGGCGGCCGAGCTGAGCGACGCGCTCGACTTCGCCATCCCGCTGCGGTGGTCTGCTGCGCATCTCTATCAGGCCGTCCTCGACGGCGAGGCGCACGTCGCCCGCGTCGCGCACGTGACGACGCTCGCCGGCTACGTGCACGAGCTGCTCACGGGCCGGCGCGTGCTCGGGGTGGGCGACGCGTCCGGCATGTTCCCGATCGACACGGCCGCCGGCGGATACGACGCAGCCAAGCTCGCCGTCTTCGACGAGCGGGCCGGCGCTCACGGCTTCGCGCGACCCCTCGCCGATCTCCTCCCCGCCGTGCTGAGCGCGGGCGACGACGCGGGCTCGCTCACGGCGGATGGCGCCGCCCTCCTCGACGAGACCGGCTCGCTCCGGGCGGGCGCTCCGCTCTGCCCTCCCGAGGGAGATGCCGGAACCGGCATGGTGGCGACTGGTGCCGTCGCCCCGCGCACCGGCAACGTGAGCGCGGGCACGAGCATCTTCGCCATGGTCGTGCTGGAGCGCGCACCCGGCGCGCCCCACGACGAGATCGACATCGTCACGACCCCCGCCGGCGACGCGGTCGCCATGGTGCACTGCAACAACGGCGCGAGCGAGCTCGACGCGTGGGCCGGCCTCTTCGGCGAGTTCGCCGCGGCCCTCGGCCATCCCGTCGCCCCCGACGCCGTGTTCGGAGCCCTCCTGGGCGGCGCGCTCGACGCCGACGCGGACGGCCTCATCGCCTACAACCTGCTGTCGGGAGAGCCGATCGCGGGCCTCGACGAGGGGCGTCCGCTGATCGTGCGCGCGCCCGGCGCGGCGCTCACGCTCGGCGGCTTCGCCCGCGCGCAGCTGCAGGGGGCCTTCGCCGCGCTGAGCGTCGGCATGCGCACCCTCGCCGACGAGGGCGTCGCGATCGACGAGCTGCGCGCCCACGGCGGCGTTTTCCGCACGAAGGGCGTCGCGCAGCGCATCCTCGCCGCAGCCCTGGATGCCCCGGTGTCGGTCTCCGAGACGGCGTCGGAGGGCGGTGCCTGGGGGGCCGCGGTGCTCGCGCACTACCGTCGCGCCCGCCTCGACGGCGAGCGGGCGGGGCTCGCCGCCTGGCTCGACGCCGGCATCCTCTCGGACGCGGCGTCGGAGACCATCCGCCCCGAGCCCGCCGAGGTCGCCGCGTTCGACGCGTACCGCGACCGCTGGGTCGCGGGGCTCGCCATCGAGCACGCCGCGGTCGCGGCCGTCCCCGTCACGACCCCCGAAACCGAGTGAGGACAGAATGACCGACTTCAGCCCCGAGGTGCAGAGCGCGATCGAGCGCGTCCGCGCCGACGTCGCCGCCCTCCACGCCGAGCTCGTGCGCTACCAGCTCGTCGTCTGGACCGGCGGCAACGTGTCGGGCCGCGTGCCCGGCGCCGACCTCTTCGTCATCAAGCCGTCTGGCGTGGGCTACGACGACCTGGCCCCCGAGAACATGATCCTGTGCGACCTCGACGGCGCCGTGATCCCCGGCACGCCCGGATCCGACCGCAGCCCGTCGAGCGACACCGCCGCGCACGCATACGTGTACCGGAATATGCCGGAGGTCGGCGGCGTCGTGCACACGCACTCCACCTACGCCGTGGCCTGGGCGGCACGCGCCGAGCCCATCCCGTGCGTCATCACGGGGATGGCCGACGAGTTCGGCGGCGAGATCCCCATCGGCCCCTTCGCGGTGATCGGCGACGACTCCATCGGACGCGGCATCGTCGAGACGCTGCGCGGGCACCGCTCGCGCGCCGTCCTCATGCAGAACCACGGCCCGTTCACGATCGGCAAGGACGCGAAGGACGCCGTGAAGGCCGCCGTCATGGTCGAGGACTCCGCCCGCAGCATCCACATCTCCCGGCAGCTCGGCGAGCCCGTCGCCATCCCGCAGGAGAAGATCGACCACCTCTACAACCGCTACCAGAACGTGTACGGCCAGACGCCCCAGGGAGGCATGAACCGATGAGCCGCAGCATCATCCCCGATCTCGCACAGCACGAGGTGTGGTTCCTCACGGGGAGCCAGCACCTCTACGGCGAGGAGACTCTCCGACAGGTCGCCGAGCAGTCGCAGCAGGTCGCGCAGGGTCTCGTCGACTCCCCGGATGTCCCGGTGCGCGTCGTGTGGAAGCCCGTGCTGACGGGCTCGGACGAGATCCGCCGCGTCGTGCTCGAGGCCAACGCCGACGACAACGTCATCGGCCTCATCGCCTGGATGCACACCTTCAGCCCCGCGAAGATGTGGATCGCGGGCCTCAACGCGCTGCAGAAGCCGCTCCTCCACCTGCACACGCAGGTCAACGTCGAGCTGCCCTACGCCGACATCGACTTCGACTTCATGAACCTCAACCAGGCCGCCCACGGCGACCGCGAGTTCGGGTACATCGAGACGCGCCTCGGCATCCCTCGCACGACCGTCGTCGGCCACGTCAGCGACCCCGCCGTCACGGCGCGGGTCGGCGTGTGGACGCGGGCCGCGGCGGGCCGCGCGGCCTCGCAGGGGCTCAAGCTCGCGCGCTTCGGCGACAACATGCGCTACGTCGCCGTGACGGAGGGCGACAAGACGGAGGCGGAGATCCGCCTCGGCGTCCAGGTCAACACGTGGGGTGTGAACGACCTCGTCGAGGCCGTGGACGCCGCGAGCGAGGCGGACGTCGACGCGCTCGTCGCGGAGTACCTCGACCTCTACGACGTCGCCGACGAGCTGAAGCCGGGTGGCGAGCGCGCGGAGTCGCTGCGCTACGGCGCCAAGGTCGAGATCGGCCTGCGCTCGTTCCTCGAGGCCGGCGGCTTCAGCGCCTTCACGACGTCGTTCGAGGACCTGGGCGGGCTGCGCCAGCTGCCCGGTCTCGCGGTGCAGCGCCTCATGGCCGACGGCTACGGCTTCGGCGCGGAGGGCGACTGGAAGACGGCCGTCCTCGTGCGCCTGGCGGCTGTGATGGGGGCGGGTCTCCCGGGCGGCGCGAGCCTCATGGAGGACTACACGTACCATCTCGAGCCGGGCAACGAGCTCATCCTCGGCGCCCACATGCTCGAGGTCAGCCCGAGCCTCACGACCTCGAAGCCGCGCCTCGAGGTGCACCCGCTCGGCATCGGCGACCGCGAGGACCCGGTGCGACTCGTCTTCACGGCCGAAGCCGGCCCCGCCGTCGTCGTCGCGATGAGCGATCTGCGCGACCGGTTCCGCCTCGTGGCGAACGTCGTCGAGAACGTCGACCTGCCCGCCCCGATGCCCAAGCTCCCGGTGGGCCACGCGCTCTGGAAGCCCGCCCCCGACTTCCACACCTCGGCCGCCGCGTGGCTCGCCGCGGGCGCCGCCCACCACACCGTCATGTCGACGCAGGTGGGCGTGGAGGTGTTCCGCGACTTCGCGAAGATCTCCGGGATCGAGCTCGTCACGATCGACGACGCGACGACGCTCGACGCGTTCGACCGCGAGCTGCGCTGGAACGCCGTGTACTACCGCGTGGCGCAGGGGCTCTGACCCCCGCGGAGGGCCTCCCGCCCGGGCGGGAGGCCCTCCGCAGACGCAACTTATGAATCCGCTCCGTGTCCCCCATTTGGGGGACACGTGCGCTACACTCGTACGCAGACGTCCCTCTCGGTCGTCCAGCCCTCATCGCTATCCCCCCTAGTCGATGAGGGCTGATTCTTTTTCCGCCGGGTACGACGCGCGGCGCCACGAGGCGACGCGCCGCGTCATCTGCGGGAAAGCCCCCTATCATTTCCGGCCGCACTCCCGTAGCGTTGACGATGTCGGCGCGAGATCTGCGTCGGCACCCAACAACAAGAACGGCAGTACATGAGCACGCAGGGCACCGTCAAGTGGTTCAACTCGGAGAAGGGCTTCGGCTTCATCGCTCCGGACGAGGGCGGCTCTGACGTCTTCGCGCACTACACCGCAATCACCGCGAGCGGCTACCGCTCGCTCGAGGAGAACCAGCGCGTCGAGTTCGAGATCGCGCAGGGTCCCAAGGGACTTCAGGCGGAGAACATCCGCCCGCTGTAAACCACAGCGACACAGAAGGGCCCGTGCGATCGCTCGCACGGGCCCTTCTTCGTGCGCGGGAGCGCTCAGACGCGCAGGGGCGTCGCGAGCGCCTGCGCGTCCTCGGCGTGGCGGATCGCGCGGCGGGCGTCGTCGAGCGCCGCCACCGGGTCGTGCGCCTGGCGGGCGCGGGCGAGCTCGTCCCGCGCCGCATCGAGGCGCACGCGCGCCTCGAGCGAGGCACCGGGCTGGACCGCCGCCTCGGCGCGCGCGAGGGCGCTGCGTGCCGCGGCGAGCGTTCCCGGCAGCGCTCCTCGCGCGCCGAGCAGGCGCTGCTGCACGGTGCGCGCGTCGGCGAGAGCGCGATCGAGCCGGTCGCGCAGGCGGGCGATCTCCTCGTTCACATGCACCGGCCGGGCCTGCGCCTGCGCGCGCAGCTCGTCGAGCCGACGCGCGGCCGCGTCGATCTCGCGGCCGAGGCGGTCGGCGTCGGCGGGCGGGAGCGCGGCGCGGATGCCCGTGGCCGAGCGGATGGCGCCGGCCGCGCCCGTGAGCTCGCCCGCGACGGCCTGCGCCGACTGCACGACGATGCGGTGGCGCTCCTCGAGGACCCGGAACCCGCGTTCGGCGGACCGCAGCGCGCGCTCCGCGGCCGCGAGGTCGGCGAGCGCGGACGCGGACGGATCGGCCGCCTTGTCCGCTGCGGAGCGCAGGCTCTCGTCGGCCGCCTCGATCTCGCGGCCGGCCCGGTCGGCTGCCGCCTCGGCATCCGCCCACTCCGAGCGATCCGCGCGCTCGGCGAGCTCGGCGAGGAGCGCGGTCGGGTCGCCCGTGCGCGACCTCAGCGCGGCGAGCCGCCCGCGTGCCGCCGCGACCTGATCGGCGGCCGCGGCATGCGTGCGGGTCCACTCCCGATGGTCGTCGCGCGCCGTCGCCACGCGCTGGGCCGCGGCGTCCACGCGCGCGCGCAGCGTTCGCGCATCGCGTCGCACATGAGCCGGGAGGCGGTCGTCCTCACGGAGCGCGCGGTACGTCGAGAACGCGTCGTCGCGTGTGTGCTGGGCGCTCATGCGCGCACGGCGCAGGCTCGCGGGCGGGTCGCCGTCGTACAGGGCGCCCGAGAGAGCGATCTCCAGCTCGAGCTCGTCGAGGTCGTCGTCGAGGGCGACGAGGGCCGCGCCGACCTCGTCGAGCGCGGTCGCCGCCTTCGAGCGGGCGCGTCTGCCCCGACGGACGCGCTTCGTCGACCAGACGATGAGGACCAGGGCCGCTGCCGCCCCGCCGAACACGACCGCGGCGGGCAGCAGCCAGGCGAGGAGCGTCGCGGGGTCGATCTCGAGACGGGGCACGGTCATCCGCCTGGCGAGGCGAGGAGCAGCGCCCGCAGCTGGTCGATGTCGTCGACGACCGCGGCGGCGCCCTCCTCCTCTCCGGGTGTGCCGAACCCCCATCGCACGTGGATGACGGGGATGCCGTGCTCGGCCGCGCCGTCGACGTCGTGGTGCCGGTCGCCGATGAGCACGGGCCGCGACACGTCGACACCGGCCGCGGCCATCCGCTCGATCGCCTTGGCGATGACGGTCGACTTCGTGTCGAGCGCATCGGCGGCGGGCGACGCCCCCGTCATGGTGACGAAGCAGTCGTCGACGCCGTAGTGCTCGAGGATCCCCGCGACCTGGTTCTCGGGCTTCGAGCTCGCGGTGGCCTGCGGCACGCCCGCTTCGTGCACCTCCCGTAGCAGCTCCGGCACGCCGGGATAGAGGACGACGGACGACGCGAAGCCCTCGCGCGTCGCGAGCGCGCGGTAGCGTTCGACGGCGTCGACCGCCTCATCCGGGCTCAGCATGGCGTGCACCTGGAACGACTCCAGGATGGGCGGGCCGATCCAGGCGGAGAGGTCCTCGGGTCCCGGCGGGGTGCGGCCGAGGTCCTCCAGCACCCGGACGATCCGGGGGAGGATGCCTGCGGAGGCATCGGCGATCGTGCCGTCGACGTCCCAGAGGATGCAGGACCAGGGGGAGATGCCGGGCGACGCCATGCTCCCACCCTACCGACGCACCCGTCCGCGGCAGCGGAGGCGGATCAGGCGGATGCGGGGCGGAGCAACGGTGTCGACGACGGCGCGAACACGGCGCTCAGGACCTGGCACCCGGCGCCCACCGCGGTGGCGTCGGCTCCGACCACGGAGGTGCCCACGCGCAGCGGATGCGGCAGCACGTACGCCTTCGACGCGTCCACCCGGCGGCGGATCTCGGTGAGCGCGACGGGCGCGAGGTGGTTCCAGAAGGCGCCGCTCACCACGACGTCGGCGAGGTCGAGGAGGTTCGCGACGAGCACCACGGCGGTCGCGATGTCGCCGGCGATGCCGTCGACGATCGTCCGGACGCGCGCGTCGTCGTCGGCCGCGGCGCACGCCTCGGCGTAGGCGGCCGCCACGGCGTCGTGGTCGTCGAGCGAGACGGGCGCGATCGCGCCCGCCTCCGCCGCCTCGCGCACGAGCCGCGCCGGCGCGATGTTCTCGCCGAGGCAGCCGCGGTTGCCGCACGCGCACAGCGGGCCGTCGTGCGAGACGCGCAGATGGCCGATGTCGCCGAGGTTCGACGTCGCCCCGCGGCGTACGCTGCGGTCGAGCGCGATGCCGAGGCCCACGCCCGTTCCGATGTAGAGCACGGCGAAGTCGTCGCGGTCGGGATCGCCGGCCGACCAGAGCTCGCCGATCGTGGCCGCGGTGACGTCCTTCTCGAGCGTCACCGGCATCCCGAGCGCGTCGCCCAGCGCGTCGCGCAGCGGCACGCCGTCCCACCCCGGAAGGAGGGGCGGGTTGTCCACGGTGCCCCGCTCGAGGTCGAGGGGGCCGGGTGCGGCGATGCCGATGCCGAGGAGCCGATCGCGGTCGATGTGCGCCTCCGCGACGAGCGCCTCGACAGAGCCGACCATGCTGTCGACGACATCGGCGGGCGAGAGCACGCGCGGCGTCGGCGTCACGGCGCGGGCCACGACCGCGCCGGCGAGATCGACGACGGTGTACGTGATGAACGACGGATCGAGGTGGATGCCGATCGCCGAGCGCGCCTCCGGGACGAGGTGCAGCGCCGTCCGCGGCTTTCCCGGGCCGGTCGCGGTGCGCTCGCCCTCGCGGATGAGCCCTGCGGCGAGCAGACGTCGCGTCGCGTTCGTCGCGGTCTGCGACGACAGCCCCGTCTGGGCGGCGATCTCGACCCTGCTCACGCCGCCCGGGGCCATCCGGATGACGTCGAGCACGACCGACTGGTTGAACTCGCCGATCGACGGCAGATTCGCACCGCGTCGCGACATCGGGCACCTCCGAGACCAGTATCGACCCCTCGACCTCTTGACTTTAGTAAACCAAGACGATTTATTAATTCGGGACGG
Organism: Microbacterium gilvum; assembly: GCF_039543865.1. Lineage (NCBI taxonomy): Bacteria > Bacillati > Actinomycetota > Actinomycetes > Micrococcales > Microbacteriaceae > Microbacterium > Microbacterium gilvum. Next base: position 520,441 of record NZ_BAABKO010000002.1, read on the forward strand.
CCGCGCATCGGGGCGCCGGCCCGACGACAGAGGAGTCTCATGATGCGCAGGACGATGACGTCGCTGGCACTGCTGGGCGGAGGGGCGCTGCTGCTCTCCGGCTGCGGCGGAGGCGCGGGCGGCGACGCGGACACGATCCGCGTGGCGTACCAGAAGTTCGGCACGTTCACGCAGCTCGACGATCTGCTCCAGGAGGTGAAGAGCGATTTCGAGGCGACGCACGAGGGCATCACCGTCGAGCTCGTGCCGATCGAGGCGCAGCAGAACGACTACTTCACGAAGCTGGCGCTCATGAACCAGTCGCCCTCGACGGCACCCGACGTCATGTACGAGGACACCTTCATGATCAAGTCGGATGTCGACGCCGGCTATCTCGCCCCGCTCGACGACTACGTCGCCGACTGGGACGAGTGGGACTCCTTCTTCGACAACGCCAAGCAGGCGGGGCTCGGCGACGACGGCGGCGTCTACGGCATCCCCATGGGCACCGACACCCGCGCGCTCTGGTACAACACCGAGCTCTTCGCGCAGGCGGGCCTCCCCGTGCCGTGGGAGCCCGCGACGTGGCAGGACGTGCTCGACGCGGCGGAGGCCATCCGCGCCGAGATGCCCGACGTCATCCCGCTCAACGTCTACTCGGGCAAGCCGCAGGGCGAGGCGGCGGCGATGCAGGGGTTCGAGATGCTGCTCTACGGGACCGGCGACACCCTCTACGACACCGGGACGTCGAAGTGGGTCACGGGCTCGCAGGGCTTCGTCGACTCGCTGCAGTTCATCGCCGACGTCTACCAGGGCGAGCTCGGTCCGACACCGCAGCAGGCGCTCGACACCAACGTCGGCACGTCGGTCGCCGCGGAATGGCTGCCGGCGGGCGAGCTCGCGATCGCCCTCGACGGCTCGTGGCTGAGCGGCACGTGGCTCGAGACCGGCACGGCGCCCTGGCCGGAGTGGGAGGAGGTCATGGCGCAGGCGCCCATGCCGACGCAGGACGGCCAGGATCCGGGTGCCGTGAGCATGTCGGGCGGATGGACCCTCGCGATGGGCTCCGACTCCGACAACCCGGACGCGGCGTGGGACTTCATCGCCCTCGCGCTCGACAAGGACAACTCGCAGGCGTACGACATCGCCGCGAGCCAGATCGCGGTGCGCTCGGACGTGGCGGAGGACCCCGACTACATCGCCGCGAACCCCTCGTTCGAGTTCTTCTCGTCGCTCGTTCCCGTCACGAACTACCGGCCGGCGACGAGCGACTACGCGCAGATCTCCAACGAGATCACGGTCGCCATGGAGGCCGTCATGACCGGCCAGCAGACCCCGGAGGAGGCGGCTGCGGCGTACGACGAGGCCGTCGTCGGCATCGTCGGCGAGGAGAACACGCAGGATGGCTGACGTCGCCTCCGAGACCGCCCTCGTCGTCGGCGTCGATCCGCGCCGACGGCGGGGCGGGCCGCGTCCGCGCGGCGGAGCGCTCCGTCGCGACGCGGTGCGCGCGCTCCCGCTGCTGCCCGCCGTCGTCCTGCTCGCCGTGTTCCTGCTCGGGCCGGTCATCAGCTCGTTCTACGGCGCGTTCACCAACGCGGCGCTGCGCGGGGCGGCCGCGCGGGAGGCCGAGTTCGTCGGCTTCCAGAACTACATCGACCTGTTCTCCGACCCCGACTTCCCGAAGTCCGTCTGGCTCACCCTGGTCTTCCTCGTCGGCTCGGCCATCCTCGGCCAGAACGTCCTCGGGATGCTCCTCGCCGTCGCGATGCGCTCGTCGGCACGGCCCGTGCGCGCCGTCGTCTCGACCATCGTGGTCGGCGCCTGGGTGCTCCCGGAGATCGTCGCGTCGTTCGCCGCCTACGCCTTCTTCGCGCAGGACGGCACCCTGAACGCGATCCTGGCCGGCGTGGGGATCGAAGGGCCGTCGTGGCTCTACGACGCCCCCATGCTGTCGGTCATCCTCGCGAACATCTGGCGCGGCACGGCGTTCTCGATGCTCGTGTACTCGGCCGCCCTGTACGAGGTGCCGCCCGAGATCACCGAGTCGGCGGAGGTCGACGGCGCACGGGGATGGCAGCGGTTCCTCTGGATCACCCTGCCGATGATCCGCCGCAGCATCTCGACGAACCTCATGCTCACCACGCTGCAGACGCTGTCGGTGTTCACCCTCATCTACGTCATGACGGGAGGCGGCCCCGGCACCGACTCGTCGACGCTGCCCGTCCTCGCCTACCAGGAGGCCTTCAAGTTCTCCGAGCTGGGCTTCGGAACCGCGATCGCGACCATCCTGCTCGTCGTCGGCGGCATCTTCTCCGTCGTCTACATCCGCGCCCTCCGACCCGAGGAGGACCGATGACGCTCGCCCTCACCTCGCCGCGCGGCCGCGGGCTGCGCGTCGCCGCGAACCTCGTGCTCGTGCTCATCGGGCTGGCGTTCCTGCTGCCGATCGTCTGGCTCGTGCTGGCCTCCCTCGACCGCAGGGCGACGCTCTCGGTCGCGCTCCCGCAGGAGTGGACCCTCGACAACTTCGCCGCCGTCCTCACCCCCGACCTCGCCTTCGAGCCGCTGTGGAACAGCGTCGTGCTCTCGGGCGGATGCGCCATCGTGACCGTGGCGGTGGCGGTGCTGGCGGCCTACCCGCTCTCGCGGTACCGCCTCCGCATCAACAAGCCCTTCCTCTACGGCGTGCTCTTCGGCACGTGCCTGCCGATCACCGCCATGATGGTGCCCGTCTACATGCTGTTCGTGTGGTTCGACCTCATCGACTCCGTGCCGGGGACGATCCTGTTCCTCGCCGCGACGTCGCTGCCGATGGCGATCTGGATGACGAAGAACTTCATGGACGGCGTGCCCATCTCACTCGAGGAGGCCGCGTGGGTGGACGGGGCGTCGATGCTGACGACCCTGACCCGGGTCGTCATGCCCCTCATGCGCTCGGGGATCGGGGTCGTGTTCATCTTCGTGTTCATGCAGGCGTGGGGGAACTTCTTCGTCCCCTTCGTGCTGCTCCTGAGCCCCGACCGCCAGCCGGCCGCCGTCAGCATCTTCGCCTTCTTCGGGCAGTACGGGGCCGTCGCCTACGGACAGCTCGCCGCCTTCTCGCTCATCTACTCCGTCCCCGTCCTCGCGCTCTACGTGCTCGTCACGCGGCTCTCGGGCGGCTCGTTCGCCCTCGCCGGCGCCGTCAAGGGCTGATCGCCCGCCGAAAGGAACACCCGTCATGCACGACGACTCCGTCCTCGTCTCGAGGAGGATCACCCGCACCTTCCGCGACCGCATCGCGCCGGCCGTCCGCGCCGAGCGGATGCCCGTCGACATCGTCGCGTGGGAGGCGCCGGGGGAGCCGGTGCCGTTCGCCGAGGCGCGGGACGCCGCGTACGCGCCGCTCGCCGCTGGCACGCCCTGGGGCCGCCCGTGGGGCACGACCTGGATGCGGGTGCGCGGCGAGGTGCCGGCCGCCTGGCGTGCGCTCGCGGCAGCGGGCACGCACGCGGTCGAGCTCGTCGTCGACCTCGGGTTCACGGGCGGGCAGCCCGGCTTCCAGGCCGAGGCGCTCGTGCGCACGCCCGACGGGCGCATCGTGAAGGGCATCGAGCCGCTCAACGACTGGGTCGCCGTCGACGGCGACGCGTTCGACCTCTTCATCGAGGCGGCCTCCAACCCCGACGTCGGATCGGACTGGTCGTTCCGCCCGACCCCGCTCGGCGACCCCGCGACGGCGGGGGACGCGCCGATCTACGTCCTGCGCGGCGTCTGGCTCGCGCTGCGCGACCTCGCCGCGGCCGCCCTCGAACGCGACTGGTCCGTGCTCGAGGGGCTGCTCGCGGTCCTGCCGGAGCGCTCGCCCCGGCGAGCGGGCATCCTGCGCGCGCTGGAGCGGGCATCCGACGTGCTCGACCCCGACGACGTCGCCGGGTCCGCGCAGGCGGCGCGCGACGCGCTCGCGCCCGCGCTCGCGGTGTCCGCGTCGGGGTCGGCGCACCGCGTCGCCGCCGTCGGGCATGCGCACATCGACTCGGCCTGGCTCTGGCCCGTGCGCGAGACCATCCGCAAGTGCGCCCGCACGTTCTCGAACGTGCTCGACCTCATGGACCGCCATCCCGACTTCGTCTTCGCCGCCTCGTCGGCGCAGCAGTACGCGTGGATGAAGGAGCACTATCCCGACGTGTTCGCCCGCATCCGCGAGCGCGTCGCCGAGGGCCGCTGGGCGCCCGTGGGCGGCATGTGGGTGGAGTCGGATACGAACATGCCGGGCGGGGAGGCCCTCGCGCGGCAGTTCGTCGCGGGCAAGGGCTTCTTCCTGCGCGAGCTCGGCGTCGAGACGACGGAGGTGTGGCTGCCCGACTCGTTCGGGTACTCGGGTGCGCTTCCGCAGATCGTCGCGGCATCGGCGTCGGAGAACTTCCTCACGCAGAAGATCTCGTGGAACGAGACGAACGTCATGCCGCACCACACCTTCCACTGGGAGGGGATCGACGGCACGCGCGTGTTCACGCACTTCCCGCCCGTCGACACCTACAACTCCGACCTCGGCGCGGAGGACCTCGCCCGCGCCGAGCGCCAGAACGCCGAGCGCGGGCTCAGCGACCTGTCGCTCGTGCCCTTCGGATTCGGCGACGGCGGCGGCGGCCCGACGCGCGAGATGATCGAGACCGCGCATCGCAAGGCCGACCTCGACGGGTCGCCGCGCGTCGAGCTGACCCGCCCCGACGCCTTCTTCGCCCAGGTGCGCGCCGAGCACCCGTCGCCCGCGACGTGGTCGGGTGAGCTCTACCTCGAGTTCCACCGCGGCACCTACACCTCGCAGGCCGGCACGAAGGCCGGCAACAGGCGCAGCGAGCACCTGCTCCGCGAGGCGGAGCTGTGGGCCGCGACCGCGGCCGTCCGCACGGGCGCGCCCTACCCGGCAGAGGCCATCCGCTCGGCGTGGGAGACGGTGCTGCTGCTGCAGTTCCACGACATTCTTCCCGGCTCGTCGATCGCATGGGTGCACCAGCAGGCCGAAGAGAGCCACGCCCGTGTGGCGCGCGAGCTCGAGGGGATCATCGCGGCCGCCCTCGACGCGCTTGCGGGCGACGGCGGCGACGACGTCGTGTTCAACGCGGCACCCGTCGCGCTCGGCGGGGCGCCGGCGCTCGGGGCGGGGCCGGCTGCGGGTCGCGCCGCCTCCCGGGTCGCGACGGCGGGCGCGGGCGAGGGCTCGACGCAGGCTGCGGGGGGCTCGGCGGGGGGCTCGGCGGTGGGCTCGACGGTGGGCTCGGCAGAGGTCTCGGCGGGGGCGGACGGCGCGGTGATCGAGGGCGAGCACGTGCGCGTCGTCGTCGACGAGCGGGGCGAGATCGTCTCGTTCGCGGCCGACGGGCGGGAGATCGTGCCGCCGGGCGGGCGAGGCAACGTGCTGCAGCTGTTCCGCGACACCCCGACGCAGTGGGACGCGTGGGACATCGACCACCACTTCAACCGCACGCCCCTGCCCGCGGCGCGGGTGGAGTCGCTCCGGATCGAGGGCGACGCCGTGGTGGTGGTGCGCTCCGTGGGCGACTCGTCCGTGACGCAGCGGCTCGCGCTCTCCCCGGATGGCCGCGCGCTCGACATCGAGACGACGGTCGACTGGCGGGAGCGGCAGAAGCTCCTGAAACTCGCCTTCGACGTCGACGTGCTCGCCGACACCGCGGCCTCGGAGATCCAGTTCGGGCACATCCGCCGCCCGGTGGCCGCGAACACGTCGTGGGACGCCGCGCGCTTCGAGACCGTCGCGCACCGCTGGCTGCACGTCGACGAGCCGGGGTTCGGGGTCACGATCGCCAACGACCGCGTCTACGGGCACGATGTCACGCGCATCGCCCGGCAGGGCGGCGGCGCCGCGACCCGGGTGAGGGAGTCGCTGCTGCGCGCGCCCGTCTTCCCCGATCCCGCGGCCGACGTGGGTGTGCACGTGTTCCGCCACTCGCTGTCGGCGGGCGGCGTGCTGGACGCGGCGGGCGAGGGATACCGCCTCAACCTGCCGGGGCGCGTGCGGCGCGGAGGCCCGGTCGAACCCCTCGTGCGCGTGGAGGGGTCGCCGTCGGTGCTCGTCGAGGCCGTCAAGCTCGCCGAGGACGGCTCGGGGGATGTCGTCGTGCGGCTCTACGAGGCACGAGGCGGGCGCGCATCCGCCCGCCTCGAGACGGGGTTCGCCGCAGCGGGCGCGGTGCGCACCGACCTGCTGGAGCGCGCGCTCGGCGCGCAGCCGGCCGACGCGCTCGCGCTCGACCTGCGGCCCTTCGAGCTCGTGACGGTGCGGATCGCTCGGGCGTAGCCCGCCCTCACGCGGCGTCGGCTCCGGCGGCTCCGGCGGCTCTCGGGGGCGCGGCCGGCGCGGCGTCTCGGTGTCTCGTCCGGGTGGCGGTTTCGGTCTTGAGGTGGCTGTTTGGGGCCTCGGACTGCGACCTGGGCGAGGTGGTGTCTCGTCCGGGTGGCGGTTTCGGTCTTGAGGTGGCTGTTTGGGGCCGCGGACTGCGACCTGGGCGAGGTGGTGTCTCGTCCGGGTGGCGGTTTCGGTCCTGAGGTGGCCGTTTGGGGCCGGGAAGTGCGACCTGGGCGCGAGGGGCGACTCGGGCGGGACCCGGGCGGGACCCAGGCGGGACCCGGGCGGGACCCGGGCGGGACCCGGGCGAGAGGGGAGGAGAGGAGAGGACGACGGAGCCGGGACCCCGGGGCGGCTCAGAACAGCCGCGGGACGCCCGACTCGATGCCCTTCATCTCGTCGTAGTCGAGAGTGAGGCAGCGAATGCCGCGGTCCTCGGCGAGCACGCGCGCCTGCGGCTTGATCTCCTGTGCGGCGAACACGCCCTGCACGGGAGCGAGGTGCGGGTCGCGCCCGAGCAGCTCGAGGTAGCGCGTGAGCTGCTCGACGCCGTCGATGTCGCCGCGGCGCTTCACCTCGACGGCGATCGCGATGCCGTCGGCGTCGCGCACGAGCAGGTCGACGGGGCCGATCGCCGTGGGGAACTCGCGGCGCACGAGCGTCGCGCCCTCCGAGATGAGCTCGACCTGCTCCGCGAGGAGGCGCTGCAGGTCGGCCTCGACGCCGTCCTTGATGAGCCCGGGGTCGACCCCGAGGTCGTGCCGCGCATCGCTCAGCACCTCGTGGATGCGGACGGTGAGCGCGTCGCCCGTCTTCTGATGCGTCACCTTCCACACCTCCACGACGCCGGCCGCGACGAGCTCGTCGTCGGGTGCGACGACGTCGAGGCGGCAGGGCGGGCTCATCCAGTTGAGGGGCTTGTACGAGCCGCCGTCCGAGTGGATGAGCAGGCTGCCGTCTCCCTTGTGCATGAGCACGCGGGTCGCGAGCGGCAGATGGGCGTTGAGGCGGCCCGTGTAGTCCACGGAGCAGCGGGCGATGACGAGGCGCACCGGACGAGCCTAGCCGCGACGACGGTCCGCGCTCCTATGCCGCCGGAGGCATCCTCGGGCGATCCGGGCCTTCACAGGAAGTGCACGGGTAGGATGGGGACACCGCCGCAACCTGACCCGCCGTCTCGACGAGCCAGAGGAGATGCCCATGATCGTTCTCCTCGCGCTGTTCGCGGTCGGAGCGCTTCTCCTCCCCGTCCTCGCACGGTGGCTGGGAGCCCGCGTCTTCTGGGTCTCGGCGCTCTTCCCGATCGCCGCGCTCGTGCACGCGCTCGCCGTCTCGCCCGACGTCGTCGACGGGGTCATTCCCTTCGAGACATACACCTGGATCGATCCCCTCGGCATCGAGCTGTCGATGCGGATGGACACGCTCAGCTGGGTGATGACGCTCGTCGTCACCGGCGTCGGCGCCCTCGTCATGCTGTACTGCCGGGTCTACTTCCGCGGGAAGACCGCAGGACTCGGCCGGTTCTCGGCCGTCCTCCTCGCGTTCGCGGGAGCGATGTACGGCCTCGTGCTGACCGACGACGCCGTCATGCTCGTCATGTTCTGGGAGGTGACGAGCATCCTCTCGTACCTCCTCATCGGGCACTACCACACGCGTGCCGCGAGCCGACGTGCCGCCCTGCAGGCGCTGCTCGTCACGACCCTCGGCGGTCTCGTGATGTTCGTCGGCGTCGTCATGCTCGTCGTGACGGCCGGGACGACGAGCATCGCGGCCATCCTCGCCGCTCCGCCGACCGGCGTCGTCGTCGACGTCGCGCTGGTGCTGCTGCTCGTCGGGGCCATCAGCAAGTCGGCGCTGTTCCCCTTCCACTTCTGGCTGCCCGGCGCCATGGCCGCGCCGACGCCGGTGAGCGCGTACCTGCACGCCGCCGCCATGGTGAAGGCGGGCATCTACCTGCTCGCGCGGTTCTCCCCCGCCTTCGCGGAGGCGGGGCCGTGGCGTCCCGTGATCGTCACCCTGGGCATCCTCACGATGCTGCTCGGCGGCTACCAGGCGCTGCGCGAGACGGACCTGAAGCGCATCCTCGCCTTCGGGACGGTGAGCCAGCTCGGGTTCATCTCCGTCGTCATCGCGTACGGGACGCGCGACATGGCGCTCGCCGGGATCGCGCTGCTCCTCAGCCACGCGCTGTTCAAGTCGGCGCTCTTCCTCGTCGTCGGCGTCATCGACCGCCAGCTGTCCACGCGCGACATCCGCGATCTGTCCGGGGTCGGCCGGCAGGCTCCCACGATGGCCGCGCTGTCGATGGTCGCCATTGCGACGATGGCCGGCCTGCCGCCCACGCTCGGCTTCGTCGCGAAGGAGGCGGCGTTCACGGCGCTCCTCGACCTCGTGGGCGAGGGCGACGGATGGGCCCTCGCGGCCCTCGTGGGCATCGTCGCGGGGTCGGCGCTCACGCTCGCCTACGGCCTGCGGTTCGTCTGGGGCGCGTTCTGGACAAAGCGCGACGCCGCAGGGGAGCGGCGCGAGCCGACGTACTGGCCCGATCCGCCGATCGGCTTCCTGTCGGCGCCGCTCGTGCTCGCCTCGCTCGCTCTCGCGGGGGGCATCGTGTCGCCGCTGCTCGACTCGGTGCTGGCGGGCTACGCCGACACGGCTCCCGGCGAGGGCCACTACCACCTGGCGCTCTGGCACGGCCTCGAGCCCGCGCTGCTCCTGTCGCTGCTGACGATCGTCGGCGGGGTGGGCGTGTTCTGGCTCGTCCGGGCGACGGGATGGGACCTCACCGGCCGCATCCTCCGGTTCCAGGCCGGAGACGTCTACTACCTTGTGACGCGCGGCATCGACCGGCTGTCGGTCTCCGTCACGTCGCTCACCCAGCGGGGCTCGCTGCCCGTCTACGTCGGCACGATCTTCGTCGTGTTCGTCGCGGCCGAGGGCTCGGTCCTCCTCGCGAGCCCCGACTGGCGCATCGCGCTCGACGCGTGGCAGCACCCGGTGCAGCTCGCGATGGCTCCGCTCATGATCGCCGCGGGCATCCTCGCGGTGCGCGCGCGCAAGCGGTACACGGGTGTCGTGCTCGTCTCGGTGACGGGCCTCGGGATGATCGTGCTGTTCGCCGTCGAGGGCGCACCCGACCTCGCGCTCACGCAGGTGCTCGTGGAGTCGGTGACGCTCATCGCGTTCGCGCTCGTGCTGCGGCGGCTGCCGTCGCGCATGGGCAGCCACAACGAGTCGGTCGCCCCTGTCGCCCGCGCCGTGCTCGCCATCGCCGTGGGCGTGACGATGGCGTTCGTCGCCGTCGTCGCCTCGAGCGCGCGCATCCACGAGCCGGTGTCGGTCGCGTGGGCCGAGCTCGCCTACGAGATCGGGCACGGCCGCAACATCGTCAACGTCGCGCTCGTCGACCTGCGCGGATGGGACACGATGGGTGAGCTGTCGGTCCTCGTGCTCGCCGCCACGGGAGTCGCCTCGCTCGTCTTCGTCACGCACCGGTCCGACAACACGCTCGAGCGCATGACGAAGCGGCTGCCGAAGGCCGCCCGCCGCGCCGCGCGCCGCAGGCCGCTCGTCGAGACGACCGAGGGCATCCGCCTGCAGACCGCCGAGAACCGCGACCGCCCCCGCGCGTGGCTCGTGGGAGGCCAGAAGATGAGCCGAGAGTCGCGGTCGATCCTCCTCGAGGTGATCGTCCGCATCCTCTTCCACACGATCATCGTCGTCTCGCTGTACCTGCTCTTCGCGGGCCACAACCTGCCGGGCGGCGGGTTCGCGGGCGGCCTCGTCGCCGGGATGGCCCTGGTCATGCGGTACATCGCGGGCGGACGCTACGAGCTGGGCGCCGCCGCGCCGCGCGACGCAGGGCAGCTGCTCGGCGCGGGCCTCGTGCTCGCGGTCGGCACGGCCGTCGTGCCGCTGCTCTTCGGCGTCGACCCGCTGACCCGCGGCATCTGGGAGGCGGAGCTGCCCCTCGTCGGCCACGTCGAGTTCGTCACGTCGACGATCTTCGACGTCGGCGTCTACCTCGTCGTCATCGGCCTCGTGCTCGACGTGCTGCGCAGCCTCGGCGCCGAGGTCGACCGCCAGCTGCGCGAGGAGAAGGACTCGGCGGAGAGGAGGGCCGTGCGGTGACCGTCTCGACCACCCTCATCGTCATCATGGCCGCGCTGTACGCGGCCGGCGTCTACGCCATGCTCGAGCGCAGCCTGACCCGCGTGCTCATCGGCTTCCTGCTGCTCGGCAACGCCACGAACCTGCTGCTCCTCACGGTCATGGGCTACCCGGGCGTCTCGCCGTTCTACGGTGACGACGGGCGGCAGAGCGATCCGCTGCCGCAGGCCCTCATGCTCACGGCCATCGTCATCACGTTCGCCGTGAGCGCGTTCCTGCTCGCGCTCATCTACCGCTCCTGGCAGCTGGGCCGCGCCGACACGGTCGAGGACGACGAGGAGGACCGGTCGCTGCGCGAGCGGGCCATCGAGACCGAGGACGTGCTCGAGGACGAGGAGGAGGACGCCGAGACGGGCGACGAGTCGGTCACCGACTTCGTGGGCGTCGCCGCGTCGCCCATCACCCTGCTCCACGCGGCGGATGCGCCCGGGTTGCGGGACGACGCCCCCGTGGACATGCCGACCGGAGAATACGACGACGAGGGAGGGGACAGCCGATGAGCAACCTCGTGCCCCTCCTCGTCGCGATGCCGCTTCTGGGCGCCGCCGTGACGCTCATCTTCAGCCGCCGTCGTCGCGCGCAGGTCGCCGTGTCGATCGCGACCCTCAGCCTGACGTTCGTGCTGGCGGCGTTCCTGCTCGTGGTCGTCGACCAGGGCACGCCGCTCGCGGTCTCGGTGGGCGGATGGCCGCTGCCGTTCGGCATCGTCCTGTACGTCGATCGTCTGGCCGCGCTGCTCGTCGCCGTGTCGAGCGTCGTGCTGCTCGCGGTGCTGCTCTTCTCGGTCGGCCAGGGGGCCGCCGACGGCGACGACGAGACGCCGGTGTCGATCTTCCACCCGTCGTACCTGATCCTCGCGGCGGGCATCTTCAACGCGTTCATCGCGGGCGACCTCTTCAACCTCTACGTCGGGTTCGAGATCCTGCTCGTGGCGTCGTACGTGCTCATCACGCTCGGCGGCACGAAGGCGCGCATCCGCTCGGGCGTCGTCTACATCGTCGTGTCGCTCGTGTCGTCGATCCTGTTCCTCTCCGCGATCGCGGTGCTCTACGGCGCGCTCGGAACGGTCAACATGGCGCAGATCGCCGAGCGGATGGTCGAGCTGCCGTCGGAGGTGCAGCTCGTGCTGCACGTGCTGCTCGTGCTCGCGTTCGCCATCAAGGCGGCCGTCTTCCCGCTGTCGTTCTGGCTGCCCGACTCGTACCCGACCGCGCCGGCTCCCGTCACGGCGGTGTTCGCGGGTCTGCTGACGAAGGTGGGCGTCTACGCGCTCATCCGCACCGAGACGCAGCTGTTCGCCGACTCCGACATCAACATGCTGCTGCTGATCGTGTCGATCGCGACGATGGTGGTGGGCATCCTGGGCGCCGTCGCGCAGGCCGAGCTGAAGCGCATCCTGTCGTTCACGCTCGTGAGCCACGTCGGGTACATGATCTTCGGCCTCGCGATCGCGACCGAGGCCGCGATCGGCGCGACGATCTACTACATGGTCCACCACATCGTCGTGCAGACGACGCTGTTCCTCGCGGTGGGCCTCATCGAGCGGCGCGCGGGCTCTACGTCGATCCTCAAGGTCAAGGGCCTGTTCGCGGCGGCTCCGCTGCTCGCCGCGCTGTACTTCATCCCCGCCCTCAACCTCGGCGGCCTGCCGCCCTTCTCGGGCTTCATCGGCAAGTTCGCGCTCTTCGAGGCGGCCGCGCAGGTGGGCACGCCCATCATGTACGCCGCGATCGCGGCGGGCATCATCACGTCGCTCCTCACGCTCTACGCGCTCATGCGCGCGTGGAACCTCGCGTTCTGGCGCGAGGAGGAGGACTCCTCCGAGACGGAGGCGCGCATCTCGCACCTCGCCGACGCGCCCGCTGCGGGCGAGCAGTCGGGGCGGCGGGTCATCCCCCGCATCATGACGACGGCGACGGTGGGGATGGTCGCGGTCACCGTGGGTCTCACGGTGTTCGCCGGCCCGCTCTACGCCGTGTGCGAGAGCATCGGGCAGTCGCTGCTGCAGCCCGTGCACCTCGTCGAGCTCGAGACCGCGGAGGAGACGTCATGAGCCCTGACACGCGCCGCGGCGCCCTCCGCCGGGTCTGGGTGCAGCTGCCCTTCTTCGTGTGGCTCGTCGTGCTGTGGATGCTCCTGTGGGGGCAGTTCACGGTGCTCGCGGCGGTGACGGGCATCGTCATGGCCGTCTTCGTCACGAGCGTCTTCCGCCTCCCGGCCGCGGAGCTGTCGGGTCGTGTGAACCTCTGGTACGGGCTCGTGTTCGTCGCGATCTTCCTCGTCGAGCTCGTGCGCGGTGCGCTCACGGTGGCGTGGCAGACGGTGTCTCCCGGCCTGCCCGGAACCGCGATCATCCGCGTGCCGCTGCGTGTCGACGACGACCTCGTCATGACGCACACCGCCGTCGCGGCGTCGCTCATCCCCGGATCGCTCGTCGTGGAGGCCGATCGGGAGAACCGGGTGCTCTACCTCCACGTCATCGGGGTGCGCGACACCGCCGACGTCGATCGCCAGCGGCGCAGTGTGCAGCGGTGGGAGGAGCGCGCCGTGCGCGCGGTCGGCTCGCGGGCCGCGCTCGCGCTCATCCGCTCGGGTGCCGCGCCGTACGCCGAGCGGCAGACGCAGGAAGGGGGAGGACGGTGAACATCCTCGTCATCGCCATCATCGCGGTGTTCGCGGTCGCCGCGGCGCTCACGATCATCCGGATGGTCACGGGCCCGTCGATCCTGGATCGGGCCGTCGCGAGCGACGTGTTGCTCACGATGGTGCTGTGCGCGCTCGGCGCGGAGGCCGTCGTCAACCACCACACGCGCACGCTGCCGATCATGCTCATCATCGCGGCGGTCGGCGTGTTCGGGTCGATCGCGGTCGCCCGGTTCGTCGCACGGAAGGAGCAGGACCGATGACGATCGATGAGACGCTCGACGCCGTCGCGCTCGTTCTCGTGCTGATCGGCGCGCTGCTGTGCCTCACGGCCGGCATCGGCCTGCTGCGGTTCCACGACGTGACGACGCGCCTGCACGCCGCGACGAAGCCTCAGGTGCTCGGCCTGCTGCTCATCGCCGTCGCGGTGGCGCTGTCGCTGCGGTCGTGGTCGGCGTTCGCGACCCTCGTGCCGATCGTCGTCATCCAGATGGCGACGGCGCCGCTGTCGGCGCACATGGTGGGTCGCCAGGCCTATCGGAACGGCACGGTCGACACCGACGAGCTCGTCGTCGACGAGCTCGCGGAGGACGGCGAACGGTAGGGGCGTTCCCCTTCACCCCGCCATCCCCATCCCCGCCATCCCGATCATCCCCGCGGTCATGACGGCCATCGCGGCGCGCTCGAGCGTGTGCCGCCGCGGCGCGCGGGTCAGGCCGCGCGCCGTCTGCACGACGAGCGCGACGCCGTAGACGAGCGCGATCACGACGGCCGCGGCGGACGCCGATGCGCCGCCGTGTGCATGGCCATCCCCCACGGCACCCGAGCCCGCCGCGTCACCCGCCCCTGCCGACGTCGCCAGCAGCAGCGCCATGACGACGAGCCCGACGGGGCGGTGCAGGTCCACCGCACGGCCGCGCCCCCGCCGCACCCGTGTCGCGACGGCGGCCGCGAGCGCGAGAACGACGAGAGCGACGGCCCAGGCGAACGGCGCCGCGCCCGCGGCCATCCCGACCATGGCGGCGAGCATCGCGAGCGAGGCGATCACCGCCGAGACCGACGCCCGGGGGCGGGCGGTGGCCGCGCAGGCCACGCACACCGCCCCCGGGACGATCATCGCGAGATGGGCGAGCAGCATCTCGTCAGTGCCCGCAGGTGCAGGCGCCCTGGCCCGTCGTGCAGTGCGGGCACGGCGCGGATGAAGCGCCCGTCGCCGGCCCTCCCGTCGCGCAGTGCGCCGACGCCGACACGGGTGCGTTCAGCGCGGGGTTGCGGTCGAAGAACCCGACCGGCTTGAGCGTGAACCCGGTGCGGTCGACGGGCATGACGGGCCAGTCCTCGATGCGCGGGAAGTGCGTCAGCCCGAACGTGTGCCAGAGCACGATGTCTTCGCCGTCGAGCGGACGATCGGCCGCGACGTAGGACGGGAGCCCCGACGGCGCCCCCGTCGACGGGCTCTGGTTCACGATCTCGCCCGTCGGCCACCGCTCCTCCGCCGCGTACTGCGTCACCCACAGGTGCTTCGTGGCGTACGCGCCGCGATGAGCGATCGCGCTCGACGGATCGGCCAGCAGCACGGGCTTGCCCTCGGGATACAGCGCGTACCCCGTCGGCCGGCCGAGCCGGTTCTCGGCCTCGGTGCTCGTGACGATCCAGTGCCGGTCGACGAGGTTGTCGGCCATCCGCTGCGCCTGCGACTCCGACGCGAGCCGCGTCTTCCGCTGCGCGAACGCGTTGCCGAAGACGTTGTCGGGCCCGACCGGCACCCGAACGACGTCGACCTCGTCGACGGCGTTCGCCTGGCCGTCCACCGCCATGTCGAGCCGCGCCGAGAACAGGTGCTGGTGCACGGGGGCGCCGAGGCCCGGCGCCATCTCCGTCGCGTAGGGGTACTCGCCGCCGGGATACGCCGACGTGAAGACGATGCCCGTCGCCTTCGCCTCCAGCCGGATCGTGCCGTCGAGCGACAGGTGCCAGTAGAACCCGTAGTCGTAGTTGCCGATCGTCACGAAGAACGAGATGACGAGCCGCCGCCCGCGCCGCGTCTCGGTCATGCCGTTGAAGAGGTCGGCGTTGTGCTTCCACAGCACGCCGTCGTCCTCCTCGTGCAGGCAGATCGCGTTCGGGATGACCCGGGGCCGCCCGAGCTCGTCGGCCACCGTGACGTCGAAGTACGTGATCTCGCCGAGGCAGTCGCACCCCAGCTCGAGCGAGTTCGCGTACCGCCCGAAGATGTACTCGGCGGCGTCGAAGTAGTTGATCCAGCGCCGCGCCGGCTGCGGGTCGCCGTACGGCACGAGCATGTCGGCGACCGACGCCCTGTGCACGATGGGCCGCAGCCGCTCGCCGTCGCGGAACCCGAGCTGATGCAGCACCAGGCCCTCGCGCGGATCGAAGCCGAACCGGAACTCCCAGTCGGCCCACGTGATGCGGTTGCCGTCGACCTGGAACGACGGCCCGTCGGGCTGCGTGATCTCGATCGCGGTGAGGTCGGTGCGCGCGACGCCGTCGCCGTGCGGCGCCGCATCCCACTCCGACCGCTCCATCGGCACGGCGTACTCCTCGTGGTCGACGACCTCGAACACCTCGTGCGTGATGAGGTCGACGTGCGCCACGAGCCCGTCGATCGGATGGCCCCACGCGAGATCCTGAGGATCGAGCTGCAGGAACCCGATGACGCGCGCCATCCGCCGCGACGACTCCTCCGGGCGTCCGAAGTTGCCGGGCGAGAGGGGGCCCGCGCGCACGGCCGAGGGGTCGATGCCGCGCCGCTCGAGAGCCGCGCACCACTCGGCGCTTTCGAGCAGCCATCCCTCGATCTCTGCGAACTCCTCGTCGAGGATGGCCGCCTGCCCCTCGGTCTCGGGGTCGATCGTGCGCGACGCGACGACCTCGCCGGCGGTCACGTCGACCGTCGCGACCGTGCCCTCGCCCGTCGCCCGGTCGACGAGCATGGCGGTCACGCGGCGGGTGATCGCCTCGCCGGGCGCCCAGGCGAGGAGCTCGGCCTTGGGAGCCTCCTCGAGCGTGACGTGGGCGAACCGGGTCGTGACGGTCACGAGCCCCGCGTCGCGCAGGATCTCACGTGTCGCGTCGATCTCCGACGCGTCGAGCAGGGCGAGCGGATGGTCGACGACGGTCGCGGTGGTGATGTCGAGTGTCATGGTGGTTCCTTCGGGAGAGGGGTCAGGCGCCTTCGGCGATGGTGTCGATCACGAGCTCGTAGCGCTCCGGCCGCCGCGCGCGCAGCACGGCGGCCTGCACGTACCCGAACAGCGGGAAGAGCACGACGAGGGCGAGGAGGAAGACGCTCACGGCGCCGAAGACGGGGGCGCCCGCGGCGTCGACGTCGCCGACGAGCAGGGGGAAGTACGCGACGATCGCGACGCCGCACAGCACGAGCCCGACGAAGCCGAGCGCGGGGGCGACGATCGCGCTCCACGCGCCGACGGCGGAGCGCGTGCGGCGGAAGTGCACGATCACGGCGATCGACGTCACAGCCATGAGCACGACGATCGCGAGGGTCGCGACGCCCGCGAACCACGTGAAGACGTGCAGCACGGGGTCGAGTCCGAGCACGGCGAACAGCACGACGAGCACGCCGGCCGTCGCGGTCTGCGCGAGCGACGACACGAACGGCGAGCCGTGCCGCACGTGCACGCGCGCGAGCGAGTCGGGCAGGAGCCCCGCCGTCGCCATGGAGTGCTGGTAGCGGGTGAGCACGTTGTGGAACGACAGGATGCACGCGAAGATGCTCGTGATCAGCAGCACGTTCATGATCGCCTCGCCCACGGGGCCGAGGTACTGCGCCGTCGTCAGGATGACGACGTTCGCGTAGTCGGCCGCGACGGCGTCGACGGCGCCGCTCGGCCCCCACGCCATGATGAGGGCCCACGAGGCGACGGTGTAAAAGACGCCGACGCCGATCACGGCGATGTACGTCGCGCGCGGGACGGTGCGGTCGGGGTCCTTCGCCTCGCTGCGGAACACGGCCGTCGACTCGAACCCGATGAACGCCGCGATGGCGAACATGAGCCCCACGCCGGGGGCGCCCGAGAACACGTTGGCGGGCTCGAAGGGCGCGAGCGAGAGCCCCTCCGCCCCGCCCGTCGCGACGACGGCCACGACGAGCGCGACGACGATCGCGACCTCGCCGAGCAGCAGCACGCCGAGCACGCGCGCGCTCAGCTCGATGTGGGTGTACCCCAGCACGCCCGTGATCGCGACGATCGCGAGGCTGTAGAGCCACCACGGCAGGTCGGGTCCGCCGAGACCCGCGATCGTGCCCGAGAGCACGGCGCCGATGTAGCCGTAGACGCACGCCTGGATGGCCGTGTACGTGAGGATGGCGAGCCATGCGGCCGCGACGCCCGACGGGCGGCCGAGGCCGTGCCCGATGTACGTGAAGAAGGCGCCGGGCTTCGGGATGGCCTTCGACATCGCCGAGAGGCCGACGGTGAACAGCACGAGCACGAGGGCGGAGAAGGCGTACATGGCCGGGTAGCCGACGCCGTTGCCGAAGAGGACGCCGAGCGGGGCGGCCCCTCCGACGACCGTGAGCGGGGAGGCGGCCGCGACGACCATGAGCACGATCGCTCCGGTGCCGAGGCTGCCCGTGAGGGCGCGGGCCGGCGTCGCGGGGGCGACGGCCCGTTCAGTGGTCGACATGAGGACCTCCGGGGTGGGGGATGCGGGTGACCCCACGTTCTCCGACCGCCGTGACCCGGTCGTTGCCCCGCCGTGAAGAGCTGAGCCGGGCAAACGAGAACGGCCGTCTCATTTGCCCCGCACGCCCGCGTCATCCGCCCGACACACGCCGGCGATAGCCTCGGCGCACGATGTCGGCATGACGAGAGGCACCCGGATGGAGGCGCTGGAACGCGCCATCGCGCGACCCGACCCGGTCCCGGGCGTCGGGGCGAACTCGCCCGTGTCGGGTCTCGCCCGCCGCTCGGTGGGCTTCTTCGACGTGCTCGGCCAGTCGGTGGCGGCCATCGCCCCGTCGGCCGCCGCCACCACCATCCCCATCCTCGCCGTCGCCACGGCCGGCGCGGGATCGGTCATCGCCATCGCGATCGCCGCGGTCATCGCGCTCGCCGTCGCGGCCAGCGTGAGCGTCTTCGCGCGCCGCGTGGCGGCGGCAGGGGGCATCTACACCTTCGTCTCGCTCGGGCTCGGCCCCCGCGCCTCGCTCGTCGCCGGCGCCGCGATGCTCGTCGGCTACGCGTTCGTCGCCATGAGCGAGCTGTTCTCGGCCGGCCACTTCCTCGTCATCGCGTTCGCCCCATCCGGCGTGCCGACCGTCGTCGGATGCCTCGTGCTCGTCGCGATCGGCGCCGCCTTCATCGCCGTGCTGCTGGGCGGCATCCGCCTTTCGACTCGCCTCACCCTGCTCATCGAGGTCGCCACCGTCACGGCCCTGCTCGTGGTGGTCGTCGTGCTGCTCACCGTCGTGCCGATCGACCCCGCCGCCTACGTGCCCCGCCCCGACCATCCGCAGGGGCTCGTCGTCGCCGTCGTCATCGCGATGACGGCGTTCGTGGGCTTCGAGAGCTCGGCGTCGCTCGGCGTCGAGGCGAAGCGCCCGTTCGCGACCATCCCGCGCGTGCTGACGTGGACCGTGCTCGCCGCCGGAGCGCTCTTCGTGCTCGTCTCGATCGCCGAGGTGGCCGCTTTCGATCTGCTCGGCCTCGACCTTGCCGCCTCCGGGACGCCCATGGACGACATCGCCCGCGGGTTCGGCGTCGGATGGGCGGCCGTCGCGCTCGACGTGCTCGTCGCGTTCTCGTTCTTCGCCGCCGCGGTCGCGGCGACCACGGCGGGCGTGCGCATCCTCTTCTCCATGGCGCGCGAAGGGCTGCTGCCCGTCGGCCTCGGACGCACCTCCGAGAGGACCGGGGTGCCGGTGCGCGCCGTCGCGCTGCTCGTGCCCGTCATCGTCGTCGTGCCGGTCATCCTGCGGCTGGCCGACTTCGACATGATCTCGGTCATGGAGATCGTGCTCGTCGCATCCGGCACGGGCTTCCTGCTCGGCTACGTTCTCGTCTGCGCGGCCGTGCCGCCCTTCCTCCGTCGCATCGGCGAGGCGACGCTGTGGCCCGTCGTCCGCGCCGTCGCGGCGGCCGTCGTGCTGGCCGCAGGGCTGGTGGTGTTCCTCACCATGACGGGCGACGTCGTCAGCGTGTGGTCGGTCGTGCTCTTCGCGGGCGCGCTCGTCGGCGCCGTCGTCGTGCTCGCCGTGTTCCGCGCGCGAGCGGGTGCCGCACCGCGTGCCGTGCGCGACGTGCCGCTCGCCTCGGACGTTCTGGGCGGGGACGCGCGGAGGTGACCGCGGCGTGGACGGGGCCGGCGGTGGATGAGGATCGGGACCTCCATCCCAAGCAGCCGCGCGCCATCCACTCGGCCCTCGTCGTGCTCGAGGAGGTCGCCAAGGCGGGGCCGGGCGTGACCGTGCGCGAGCTCGTCGACCGCCTCGCGCTGCCCCGCGCGACCGTCTACCGCCTCGTCAACCTGCTCGTGCAGGAGGAGTACCTCGTGCGCCTCGCCGACATCTCGGGGCTCGCCCTCGGGCGCAAGGTCGCCGAGCTCGCGGGCCCCCGCCCCTCGGCGGGCATGCGCCTGTCGCGCGCGGCCCGCGAGCGCCTCGCCGAGGTGCGCGCCCGCATGTCGCCGCTCGCCGTGCACCTCGTCGCCTACGAGGATGACGGACCGCGACCCCTCGACGCCGACCCCGTCGTGCCGCTGCACGACGCCGCGGCTCTCGCGCGCGACCCGCAGCGCTCGGCGGCCGGGCGGCTGTGGCTCGCCGATCGCCGCGACGGAGGCGCCGGGCTCGCCGTGCAGTCCGACGCGCTCGCCGCGGGATGGGCGTGCGCGGCCATCCCGCTGCGCGCGGAGGACGGCGCGCTCGTCGCCGCGCTGTGCGTCGCCGGCCCGAGCGACCGGATGGAGGCGCTGCTGGGCGCGGCGCAGGCGCTGCGCGGCGACGCCGAACGGCTTGCGGCGCTGCTGACGTGAGCCGATGGAGGCCGGTCAGCTCGCGAGCACGTAGCCGAACGCGGCGGCGACGCCCGCGTTCGTCACGGCACCTCCGCGCACGTTGAGACCGCGCGCGAGCGCCGCGTCGGCGGCGGCCGCACCGTCCCATCCGCGCTCGGCGATGGCCGCGACGTACGGCAGCGTCGCGTTCGTTAGCGCGCGCGTGGAGGTCTCGGGCACCGCGCCGGGCATGTTCGCGACGCAGTAGTACAGGGCGTCGTGCACGCGGAACGTCGGGTCGTCATGGGTCGTCGGCCGCGACCCCTCGAAGCACCCGCCCTGGTCGATCGCGATGTCGACGAGCACGGCGCCCGGCTTCATCTCCGCGACCATCTCATCCGTGACGAGCTTGGGGGCCGCCGCCCCGGGGATGAGCACGGACCCGATGACGAGGTCGCCCGTCCGCACGGCCTCGGCGATCGCGTACCGCGTGGAGTGCCGCGTCTGCAGCGCGCCGCCGTACCGCTGCTCCAGCTCGCGCAGGCGCGGCAGGTTCACGTCGATCACGGTCACCTGCGCACCGAGGCCCAGTGCGTTCGCGGCGGCATGCTCGCCTGCGACGCCGCCTCCGATGACGACGACCTGCGCGCGCGGCGCGCCGGCGACGCCGCCGAGCAGCATGCCGCGACCGCCCTGGGGGCGCATGAGCTGGAAGGCGCCGACGCCGATCGACAGCCGCCCCGCCACCTCGCTCATCGGCGTGAGGAGCGGCAGCGAGCGGTCGGCGAGCTGCACGGTCTCGTACGCGACGGCCGTCGTCCCCGACGCGACGAGGGCATCCGTGAGCGGACGGTCGGCCGCGAGATGCAGGTAGGCGAAGAGCGTGAGGTCGTCGCGCAGGCGCCCGTACTCCTCCGCGACGGGTTCCTTCACCTTGACGAGCAGCTCGGCGTCGCCCCACACGGCGTCGGCGGTGGCGACGATCCGCGCGCCCGCCGCGGCGTACTCGGCATCGGAGAAGTGCGAGCCCGTGCCCGCCCCGGCCTGCACGAGCACCTCGTGCCCGCGGTGCACGAGGGCGTCGGCGCCGGCCGGCGTGAGGGCGACGCGGTTCTCGTTGTTCTTGATCTCGGTGGGGATGCCGATGCGCATGGTGTGCTCCCGGTCGGCGGCGACGAGGGGCGGGATGGCCCTGCGTCGAGCGTCGCAGAACCTTCGATCGGATGGCAGGGCAGCCGATGATCCTTCGGAAGAATCCGTTCGGGCGGTACATTCGGCGCATGCCCACCGCTCCGCGCCGCCCCCTCGCGAAGGATGTTCGCCCCGTCGAGCTCGACGACCTCGACGCGCGCATCGTCGCCATCCTCGAACGCGAGGGGCGCATCACGAACGCCGACCTCGCGGCCGCCCTCGATGTCGCCCCGTCGACCGCCCACGCCCGTGTCAGGGCGCTCGTCGATCGCGGCGTCGTCGCGGGATTCCACGCGAGCGTCGACCAGGCGCGCCTCGGCAAGGGGCTGCAGGCGATGATCGGCGTCACGCTGCGCCCCGGCGCGCGACATGACAGCATCGTCGCCTTCGCCGACGAGGTGCGCCGTCTGCCGCAGGTGCTGCAGCTGTTCTTCCTCGGCGGCACCGACGACTTCCTCGTGCACATCGCCGTGGAAGGGGCGTCCGACGTGCGCGAGTTCGTCGTCGAGCACCTCTCGGCGCAGCAGTCGGTCGCGACGACGCGCACGAGCATCATCTTCGAGTACCACCGCAACGGCATCGCCGCCCCGTTCCGCTGACGGCGCCGTGTCACCCTGATCGACTCGGCCCGCTCGCGAGGCGACCGGAAGGCGACCTGCTCTGCGCGAGGGGCGACCCCACCGGGTGCGCGCGAAGTTCCGCTCCCCCCGAGTACGAGGGATGGCGGGGTCGTGCCGCCCCGCGGCTCAGAAGGGTGGTGGGTCGGTGTCGGGGGTGAAGCGGATGGCGGGTGCGGGGCGGTCGGAGTAGGTGCGTCCGACAGGAGATGTCCACTCGAGGATGCCGCCGGGTTTCTGGTGCACGGTCCAGGCGGAGTGGTGTTTGAGGGTGTGGTGGCCTTCGCAGAGGTAGGCGAGGTTGCAGATGCACGTGGGCCCGCCGTGGTGGTGGTCGCGGGTGTGGTCGGCGTCGCTGGTGCGTGTGCGGATGGGGCTGCGGCAGCCGGGGAAGCGGCAGTGCTCGTCGCGGGCTTTGAGGTAGCGGCGTTGCGCGGCCGTGGGGAATCTCTGGTCGGCGGTGAGGAGGGCGCCGGTGTCGGCGTCGTGGAAGAGGCGCTCCCAGACGGGGGCCCGGGCGGCGAGGCCGACGGCCTGCACGATCGGGATGACGCCGTGCCCGCACAGCCAGGCCCCGTCAGGGGCGCGGGTGCCGAGGCGGGTGCCGGTGCCGGTGTGTACGCCGGGTGGCGGGTGCGGGCCGTTCTCGGTGTGCGCGGCCGTCCATGCGGTGTCGCCGAGCCCGGGGATGACGTCGTGACCGGCGGCTTCGCCGGTGCGGGTTCCTGTCGCGGTGCCCTCCTCGTCGGCGCGGGTTCGGGTGGCGCAGGTGAAGGCGTGGGCGGGGATGGTGATCTGCACGCTCGCGCGGATGCCGGCGAGTCCGGTCGGGATGCCGTCGGGGCCCGCGGTCGGTGCCCCGGCGAGCAGCAGATCGGCCAGCACGTCCGCCTGCCGCTGCGCCGCGGTCCGCTCATCCCGCACGGCCTCGATCGACGCCGGCTCCGGGGCCGCCGCTGACGTCGCCGCCATGGGGGCGAGGCCGAACGCCGCCCCGCGGGGCGCAGCCTCGCCGGCCGCGGCAGTGCCGGTGGTGGTGGCGAGTTCGGCGGCGAGGGTGCGGATGCGTTCGATGGCGGCTTCGCCGACGAGAGCGGGCAGGTACGCGTGCAGCCATCCCATCCCATCGCGATCGCGCTGGAACGACACCCTGCGGCGGGCGTGCGCGGCCTCGTGCCGCTCCTGCAGGGTCTCGGGGTTCACGTCCTCGGCGATCTTCTCGCACACCGCCCCGAGCCGGGCGGTGTTCATCGGGCCCTCCGCCAGACGGGCGAGGACGCGCTCCTCGTACACGCCCCGCGCGTCATGGTCGAGAGTGTCGCCGTGGCGGAGGATGACCCGCGCCTGCGCGGCGGACACGTGACCGGCCTGCATGCCCGTGAGGGTGCCGGGGTAGTCATTCACCAGCGCGACCGAGTCGCCCATCTTCGCCTGCGCGGTCTGCCGCGAGCAGCCCAGCACCCCCGCGATCTCCTCCGCCAGCGACCGGAACGCCCACCCCCGGTCCTCCTCCCCTGGGCGCGCGGCACGAAGCTCCCGGTCGTATTGGACGCACGCGACCTGCACGAGATGCGCGATCAGCAGCACCTGCGCCGCCTCCAGAGTCGCCATCGACCTCGCCCCGAGATCCATCGCGTCCACCAGGACACCCATCCGCGCGGTCTCATCGTCTGTCGGGAACCATCCCGACAGACCCCGACCGCTCGCATCTTCGTCCACATGAAGATCATCCCACGCCCGCACGACATTCGCAAGGATATTCGAGAACTTTTCCGATCTGATTTCCAGCCCGGACCAGCACAAAGCACCCTACCCGGAACCACCGACGTCCACCGGAGCGGGCGAACCGGCAGGCCGAGGCTGCCCGAGGTGCAGCCCGCAGACGGGGACACTCCCACGACGACCTCGCCGATGGATTCGGACTGAGCGGGCGGCGCATTGCGGTGTGTGTCGCGCGGGTTCGCGCGGCGACCCGGGGTCTGCCTACCGTGGAACCCCTTCACCCGAGGAGCAGCACCCATGGCATTCCGCATCCGCACCATCGCGCCCATCGCGGCGATCAGCATCCTGGCCCTCGCGGGCTGCGCGTCCGGAGGCGACGCAGAGGCCGAGCTCGGCACCGAGGAGAACCCGGTCCAGCTCGGCGTCGTCGGCGCGAGCGACGAGTACTGGAGCGTCTACGAGGAGGCCGTCGAGGCCGAGGGCATCTCGCTCGAGATCGTCGACTTCACGGAGTACACGCAGCCGAACCCCGCGCTCAGCGAGGGCGAGCTCGACATCAACCAGTTCCAGCACATCCAGTACCTCGCCGACTACAACGTCAGCGCAGGCGACGACCTCCAGCCCATCGGCGCGACGGCGATCTACCCGCTCGGCCTCTACTCCGAGAAGTACGATTCGGTCGACGACATCCCCGACGGCGAGACCGTCGTCGTCCCCAACGACACCGTGAACCAGGCTCGCGGGCTGCTCGTGCTGCAGTCGGCCGGCCTCATCACTCTTCAGGACGGCGGCAACTCGTCGTCGACCCTCGAGGACGTCGTCGAGGACGAGTCGCGCGTGGTCGTCGAGTCGGCGGATGCCGCCCTCACCGTCACGTCGCTCCCCGACGTCGCCGCGGCGATCGTCAACAACGACTTCCTCGGCAACGCCGGTCTCACGTCGGCCGACGCGATCGCGGCCGACGACCCCTCCGACCCGACCGCGCTGCCGTACGTGAACATCTTCGCCGTGCGCGCCGACGACGTCGACAACGAGGTCCTCAACCGGCTCGTCGAGATCTACCAGGGCGACCAGGAGGTGCTCGACGGCGTGCAGGAGACGGCAGGCGGCACCGCCGTCTTCGCGACCACGCCCGCCGAGGACCTGCAGGCGTCGCTCGCCGACGTCGAGGCGTCGCTGCAGGGCTGAGCCGCCTGCGAGAATCGTCCGTGCGCGGCGCCCCCCGGGGCGCCGCGCACGACCGCTGTCCAGGCCCCGACCAGAGGACATCCATGGCGCACATCACGTTGACCGGCGTCTCGAAGACGTACCCGCCCGCCAAGAGGGGCGGCTCGCCCGTCTCGGCGGTCGACGACGTCACCCTCGCTATCGAGAAGGGCGACATCTTCGGCGTCATCGGATACTCCGGTGCCGGCAAGTCGACCCTCGTCCGTCTCGTCAACGGGCTCGAGCCCGTGACGGCGGGATCGATCGACATCGACGGAACCGACATCACGCGCCTCTCCGAGGGCGGGCTGCGGCAGGTGCGCCAGCGCATCGGGATGATCTTCCAGCGATTCAATCTGCTGCGCTCGCGATCGATCCGCCGCAACGTCGCCTACCCGCTCGAGGTGGCGGGCGTCCCCCGCGCCGAGCGCGCCAGGCGGGTGACCGAACTGCTCGAGTTCGTCGGCCTCGCCGACAAGGCCGACGCCTATCCCGAGCAGCTGTCGGGAGGCCAGCAGCAGCGTGTCGGCATCGCGCGCGCCCTCGCCGTCGACCCCGAGATCCTGCTTGCCGACGAGGCGACGAGCGCGCTCGATCCCGAGACGACCGACGAGGTGCTCGAGCTGCTCGCCCGCGTGAACCGCGAGCTGGGGGTCACCATCGTCGTCATCACCCACGAGATGGACGTCATCGCCCGGATCGCCAACAAGGTCGCCGTCATGGAGGCAGGCCGCGTCGTCGAGCACGGGGCCACCTACGACGTCTTCACCCGTCCCCAGACCGACACGGCCCGGCGGTTCGTGCGCACGGTCGTCCGCGCCCTGCCCGAGGGCGACGCGCTCGTCGCGCTGCGCGCCCAGCATGAGGGCCGCTTCTTCACGATCTCGTTCACCGACGAGGGCGCATCGGAGGCGCGCGTCTTCGGAGCGCTCGCAAGGGCGGGCGTCGACTTCAACCTCGTCCACGGCGGCGTCGACGACATCCAGGGCCGCGTCTACGGACTGCTGACGATCGCCGTGCGAGGCGACGCGGAGCGCGTGCAGGAGGCCATCGACGGCATCGGCGCGGGCGTGACCATCACGGAGGTGGCGGCATGAACGACCTCATCGCGGAGATCGCCGATCTCGCCCCCGCCCTCCTCGAGCAGACGGGCACGACGCTCTGGCTCGTCGCGGCCTCGCTCGTCTTCGGCGGCATCGGCGGCCTCATCGTCGGCACGGCCATCACGGTCACGCGTCGCGGGGGAGTGCTCCAGCAGCCGGTCGTGTTCTGGGTGCTGAACATCCTCGTCAACACCTTCCGGCCCATCCCGTTCATCATCTTCCTCGTCGCGATGCAGCCCATCGCGCGCCTCCTCATCGGCACGGGGTTCGGCAACGAGATGATCATCTTCTCCATCTCCGCGGCCGCGACCTTCGGAATCGCGCGCATCGTGGAGCAGAACCTCGTCACGGTCGACCCGGGTGTCATCGAGGCGGCGCGCGCGATGGGCGCGGGACCGTGGCGCATCATCCTCACCGTGATCCTGCCCGAGGGGCTCGGGCCGCTCATCCTCGGGTACACGTTCGCGACCGTCGCCATCATCGACATGTCCGCGGTCGCGGGCCTCGTCGGCGGCGACGGCCTCGGCAACTACGCGCTCTCGTACGGCTTCCGTCAGTTCAACCCCGTCGTGACGTGGTCGGCGCTCGTCATCATCATCGTCATCACGCAGATCGTGCAGGCGCTCGGCAACGGGCTCGCACGGCGCATCCTGCGACGGTAGCGTCGCCGCCCGTCTGAGACGATGGGATGCTGACACCCCATCGAGACGAGGAGCGCCCGTGCCGCTGACCGACGACGACCGCAGATACCTGGACCTGGCCATCGAGCAGGCGCAGATCGGATGGGACGAGGGCGGCATCCCCATCGGCGCCGCACTCGTCCACAGGGGAGAGGTGCTCGCCGTCGGACGCAACCGGCGCGTCCAGATGGGCAGCGTCATCCGCCACGGCGAGACCGACTGCCTGGAGAACGCCGGCAGGCTGCCCGCGAGCGTCTACCGCGAGAGCGTGCTCTACACGACGCTCTCGCCCTGCTACATGTGCGCGGGGACCGCCACGCTGTACGAGATCCCGCGCATCGTCATCGGCGAGAACCGCAGCTTCCAGGAGTCGGAGGCGTGGCTCGCGTCGAACGGCAAGGAGCTCGTCGTCGCCGACGACGCGACCTGCATCGCCCTCATGGACCGGATGATGACCGAGCGGCCCGCCCTGTGGGCGGAGGACATCGGGGTCGACGCGTGAGCGTCGAGACCGACACCGCCGTCGACGCCGACTACCCCGTCACCCCCGTTCCCGCGCACGCGCGGAAGTCGTTCTTCTCGCTCGTCGTCGTGCTGCTGGGCTTCACCGTCTTCACTCCGACGATGCTCGCGGGCGCCGAGCTCGGCACCGCCTTCGGGCTGCGCGACCTGCTCCTGGTCATCCTCATCGGGTCGCTCGTGCTGGGCGCCTACGTCGCGACGCTCGGATGGATCGGCGCGCGCACGGGGCTCACGACCGTCGTCATGGCGCGGTACACGCTCGGCACCCGCGGCTCGAAGCTCGCCTCCGTGCTGCTCGGCGGCACGCAGATCGGCTGGTACGGCGTCGTCATCGGCACGATCGGCGACCTCACGGCGCAGGCGTTCGGCTGGGAGGGTTACGGCCCCCGCGCCGCCGTCATGATCGCCGTGAGCGCGCTCATGTGCGTCACCGCCTGCTACGGCTACCGCGGCATGTACTGGGTGTCGCTCGTGTCGACGCCGCTCATCCTCATCCTCGCCGTGTGGGTCGTGTTCCGCTCCCTCGACGAGGTCGGCGGATGGGCGGGGCTCGCCGCCGTGGAGCCGGCGGGATCCATGACGCTCGCGGTCGCGGTCACGACCGTCGTCGGCACCTTCGTCTCCGCGGGCACGCAGGCGCCGAACTGGACGCGCTTCGGCCGCACCGGCAGGCAGGCGGTGTGGGCGTGCGTCATCGGGTTCCTCGTCGGCAACGGCCTCATGATCTTCTTCGGCGCGATCGGCGCGATCACGTTCGGCGAGGGCGACTTCGTGCTCGTCCTCTACGAGCTCGGCCTCATCGGCTGGGGGCTGTTCCTGCTGTTCGGCAACCTGTGGAAGTCGAACGCCGACACCGCCTACGCGTTCGGCGTCGCAGGAGCCGAGATGTTCGAGAGGCCGAGCAAGATCCCCTTCGTCATCGGGGGATCGATCATCGGCACCGTGCTCGCCCTCGTCGGCGTCAACGAGCACCTGCCGCAGTACCTGTCGCTGCTCGGGGTCTTCATCCCGCCGCTCGGCGGCGTCATCATCGGCGACTACCTCGCGCGCTGGCGCCGCACGCAGATGCCCGAGGGCGAGGCGCTCCCGCGCGTCGACGGGGCCAACCTCGCGGTGTACGCCGTCGCCAGCCTCCTCGCGTGGGGGTCGGGAGCGCTCGGCATCGGCATCCCTCCCGTCATCGGCATCGTCGCGGCCATCCTGCTCGCGATGCTCACCGGGCGCCTGCGGCGTCGATGACGACGGATGGCCGGGGCCGCGGCCCCGGCCATCCGCTCAGTTCGCGGAGCTGTTGATCATCCAGAACACGCCGAACGGGTCGACGAGCATGCCGAACCAGTCGCCCCAGGGCGCCTGGGCGAACGGCTCGACCACCGTGCCGCCGTTCGAGAGCGCCTCGAAGTAGCCGCGCAACTCGTCGGCGTCGTCGCCGAAGATCGTGACCGACACGTTCGCGCCCTCGTCGCGCGGCATGCCCGTCGGGGTGTCGGACGCCATGATGACGAAGCCGTTCTCGAGGTCGAGCTGGCCGTGCATCACCTTGTCCTTGTCGGACTCGACGAGCTCGGGGTTGGGGATGTCGCCCATCCGCATGATCGACAGCGAGCCGCCGAGCACGTCGCGGTAGAACTCCAGCGCATCCTGCGCGCCGTCGAGGAACGAGATGTACGGCGAGACCTTGTAGCCCATGGCGGACCCTCTCTTCGCCGGGCCGGGCGCCCGGGTTCGAGATGAGGATGGCACGGGTCGGCGACATCCGGAAGGTCGGAACCTGAACGCCGCGTCCGCCCAGAGCGGGCGGACGCGGCGTTCAGGCGATCGCCGTCGCGGTCAGTCGGTGCCGGCGTCGAACGCGGCCGACTCGCCGACGGCGTCGAGCGCCTCGTCGGCCTCGGTGCCGGTCGTGATCTCCTCGGCCTCGCCCTTCTCGAGCGCGCCGATGAGCTCGCCCGTCGTGCCGCCGATGAGGCCGCGCGAGACGTAGCCCTCGAGTCGCGAGCGCGAGTCGGCGATGTCGAGGTTGCGCATCGTGAGCTGGCCGATGCGGTCGACGGGGCCGAACGCGGCATCGCCGACCCGCTCCATGGAGAGCTTCTCGGGCGCGTACGACAGGCCGGGGCCCTCGGTCGCGAGGATCGTGTAGTCCTCGCCGCGGCGCAGGCGCAGCGTCACGCTGCCCGTGATGGTCGAGCCGACCCACTTCTGGATGGCCTCGCGCAGCATGAGCGACTGCGGCTCGAGCCAGCGGCCCTCGTACATGAGGCGGCCGAGACGGCGGCCCTGCTCGTGGTACGTCGCGAGGGTGTCCTCGTTGAGGATGCCGTTGACGAGCCGCTCGTAGGCGGTGAAGAGCAGCGCCATGCCGGGCGCCTCGTAGATGCCGCGCGACTTCGCCTCGATGATGCGGTTCTCGATCTGGTCGCTCATGCCGAGGCCGTGCCGGCCGCCGATGCGGTTCGCCTCGAACACGAGCGCCACCGGGTCGCTGTACTCGACGCCGCCCAGGGCGACCGGGCGTCCGGCGTCGAACGTCACCGTGACGTCCTCCGTCTCGATCTCGACGGACGGGTCCCAGAACCGCACGCCCATGATCGGGTCGACGGTCTCGAGCGACACGTCGAGCTCTTCGAGGGTCTTGGCCTCGTGCGTCGCGCCCCAGATGTTGGCATCGGTCGAGTACGCCTTCTCCGCCGAGTCGCGGTAGGGGTAGCCGTGCGCGACGAGCCACTCGCTCATCTCGGTGCGGCCGCCCAGCTCCGACACGAACGTCGCGTCGAGCCACGGCTTGTAGATGCGCAGGCGGGGGTTCGCGAGCAGGCCGTAGCGGTAGAACCGCTCGATGTCGTTGCCCTTGTAGGTGGAGCCGTCGCCCCAGATGTCGACGCCGTCCTCCTTCATGGCGCGCACGAGCAGCGTGCCCGTGACGGCGCGCCCGATGGGCGTCGTGTTGAAGTACGTGCGTCCGCCCGAGCGGATGTGGAACGCGCCGCACGCGAGGGCCGACAGGCCCTCCTCGACGAGCAGCGGCTTGCAGTCGATGAGGCGCGACGCCTCCGCGCCGTACTGCAGCGCGCGTCCGGGGATCGACTCGATGTCGTCCTCGTCGGGCTGGCCGAGGTCGCCCGTGTAGGTGTGCGGGACGGCGCCCTTGTCGCGCATCCACGCGACCGCGACGGAGGTGTCGAGACCCCCGGAGAAGGCGATGCCGACGCGCTCGCCGACGGGGAGGGATTCCAGGACCTTCGACATGGCCTCCAGTCTAGAGCCGTGCAGGGGTCCGCCCGATCCGGGGGCGCCGCGACGTCCGCGGTCAGCCGCGCGCCCGCAGCCGCGACACCCCGACGACGCCCGAGCCGACGAGGGCCATGGCGGCGGCGATGCCGACGATGTAGAGCGCGACGCCGCCGTAGCCGCCCTGCAGGTGCGGATCGAGGAAGGGATACGGATACCACCACGGATTGCCTGTTCCGGGGCTCGTGATGGCGTTCGCGCGGAGCAGGGTGTACACCGCCCAGACGACGGGGAACGACACGATGGCCCACACGGCTGTCCAGGGGAGCGCCCGGCGACGAGGGGCGAGCAGCACGTCGGCGAGGAGGAACAGCGGCCCGACGACGTGCAGTACCTCGTTCGACCAGGGGACGACCGACGCCGTGCTCTCGATGCCGCGCAGCAGGGAGTTGTAGACGATGCCGGTGATGATCATGTAGGTCGACACGCAGGCGAGCAGGACGTCGATCCAGGGCGCCTCACGGCCGCGCCAGAACGCGACCGCCGACAGCACGAGCACGACAGCGCTGGAGATGTTGGAGTCGATCGTGAAGAAGCTGAAGAAGTTCGCGACCACCGTCGGGAGGTGCGCCGCGTACGGCTCCGTCGCCTGCTGCGCCTCGCGGTACGAGTCGGCGAACTGCGCCACCACGGCGGCGAGTAGGAGGACGGCCGCCAGCACCCGGAGCAGCTGCCAGACGCCGGCCCACGCCCCGGCCATCCGAGCGGGGGAGTCGTCAGCGCGCGCCGGTGCGGTCATGCCCGAGACGATACCGGGCCGCGCCGACGTCCCGCCGCCGTGCGCCTCACCCGCGCGGCGGAGCCGCCCGCCGGAACTCCGGCGAGAACGACACCGCGAAGGCGACGGCCGACGGCACGGCGCAGGCGACGAGCGAGGCGCTCACGCTCGCGGGGGTGCCCGTGCCCGTCGCACCGAGCAGGATGCCCGTGGCCAGGGCGACGAGGTAGGTCGCGGCGAGCCGCTGGGTGAGCTGCAGGAACGACGCCGCGACGCCGTGCAGCCCCGGCGGCGCGAACGAGAGCGTCATGACCCGCAGCGGCGGCTCCACGATGCCGCCAGAGACGCCGAGGCCGACCTGCGCGGCCACGACGGCGGCGAACAGCGCGTCGTCGTCGAGCGACGGCGCCGTGCTCGCGAGCGCCGTGATGAGGGCGACCTGCAGTGCGAGGCCCAGCGGCACCGTCGCGCCGCCGAGCCGTGCCGCGATGCGCTGGCTGAAGAGCGACACGACGAGCCGCGCGACAGCTCCCGGGGCGAAGAAGAGCGCGATCGCGAGCGGCGAGAGGCCGGGGCGCTGCAGCAGGTGCACCGTCACGGCGGAGCCTGCGGCGAGCGTCGCGCCGAACCACGCCATCGCCACGACGTTGCCCTGCACGAAGCCCCGTGACCGCATGAGCGCGGGGGCGAAGAGCGGGAGGCCGCCTCGCCGTGCGTAACGGCGCTCCCACACGACGAGGGCCGCGGCGGCCAGGCCGCACGCGGTCACGAGCACGACGACGAGCGCGGGCGGCAGACCCGGCTCGACGACGGGCAGGGTCACGGCCGCGACGATCCCGCCGAGCAGCAGGATGGCCGGAAGATCGAGCGACACCCGCGCCGTCGCCGCCGACCCGGGAGCGAGCCCGCGCCATCCGAGCACGAGCGCGACGACGGCGAACGGCAGCGGAAGGGCGAGCACGACGCGCCAGGCGACTCCCTCGGGGGCGGACCCCAGCGCGATCGCCGAGGCGACCGGCCCGGCGAGCCCGGCCAGCGCCCCCGCCGCGGTGTAGGCCCCGAGCGCGCGCAGCCGCGCGGCTCCGACGAAGAGGTCCTGGATGGCGCCGAGCACCTGCGCGCTGATGACCCCCGCGCCCAGACCCTGAACGAGTCGCGCGGCGATGAGCACGACGATGTCGCCCGCGCTCGCGGCCAGCAGGCCGCCGATCGCGAAGGTGCCGAGGCCCACGGCGAACAGCCCGCGCCGGCCGTAGGCGTCGCCCAGCCGGCCGCCGGGCACGAGCCCGAGGCCGAACGTCAGGGAGAACGAGGCGAGGAGCCACTGCACGCCCGCCGTGCCGCCGCCGAGCGTGGCTCCCACGGCGGGCACCGTGTAGGTGATCGCCGTGGCGTCGAACAGCGTGGCGAATCCCGCCGCCAGACACGCCCACAGCGCCGCCCGCGGAGACGGAGCGGGACGGGCGGAACGGGGCACGCGTCCGACCGTAGGGAGGGAACGCGTCCGCCGCGCTCTCGTGTCCTGCCGCGACCGCGTGTGACGGCGTGCGACGGGGCGCCGCCGTGCGCCGCCGTGCGCCGCATACCCTCGCGGTGGACCGGACGGCCCCTCGCGGTGGGCGGCGGGCGGACGAGAGGAGACCGCGTGACGACCCTGCTGGAGGACGAGGCCCTGGAGCTCGCCCGCGAGCTCATCCGCATCGAGAGCGTCAACACCGGCGTCGCGGCCGAGATCGGCGACGGAGAGACGCGGGCCGCGCGGTACGTACAGGAGCGTCTCGCCGAGGTCGGGATCGCGTCGGAGCTCGTCGAGGCACGGCAGGGCCGCGGCTCGGTCGTCGCGCGGCTGCGCGGCAGCGACCGGTCGGCGGGCGCGCTTCTCGTGCACGCGCATCTCGACGTCGTGCCGGTCGAGGAGGCCGACTGGAGCCATCCGCCGTTCGGGGCCGAGATCCACGACGGCTACCTGTACGGGCGCGGCGCGGTCGACATGAAGAACTACGCCGGCACCATCCTCGCCGTCGCGCGGCACTACGTGCGCGAGGGGATCGTGCCGCGACGCGACATCGTGCTCGCGTTCCTCGCCGACGAGGAGACGGGCGGAGTGTGGGGAGCGAGCTGGCTCGTCGACAACCGGCCCGACCTGTTCCAGGGCGTCACCGAGGCGCTCAGCGAGGTGGGCGGGTTCTCCGTGCCGCTCACGGGACGCGACGACAGGCGCGCGTACCTCGTCGCGACCGCCGAGAAGGGCGTCGCCTGGGCGACCCTGACGGCACGCGGGCACGCCGCGCACGGCTCGCGGCCGACCGACGACAACGCCGTCGTGCGCCTCGCGCAGGCGGTCGCCGAGATCGGCGGGCACCGCTTCCCCGTGCACCGCACGGCGGCGCTGCAGCGGTTCCTCGACGTCTTCGGAGAGGCGCGCGGGCTGGCGTTCTCCGACGAGACGCTCGCGGACGACATCGCGAGCCTCGGCTTTGTCTCGTCGCTCGTCGACGCATCGACCCGCAACACCGTCACCCCGACCGTGCTGGGAGGCGGGCACAAGACGAACATCATCCCCGCCGAGGCCTTCACGCGCGTCGACATCCGCATCCTGCCCGGTCAGGACGAGGCGGTCCGGCAGCATCTGCGCGACGTCGCGCGCGACGACGTGGCCATCCGCGAAGGGCGCTGGTGGTCGGCGACGGAGGCGTCCGTCGATGCGCCGATCATCGACGTCTTCCAGGAGGCGATCACCGCCTTCGACCCCGACGGCGTCGTCGTGCCGTACCTGCTGCAGGCGTCGACCGACAACAAGCACTTCGCCCGCCTCGGCATCAGGGGCTACGGGTTCGTGCCGCTGCGGGTCGCGCCCGACTTCGACGTGTTCGGCCAGTTCCACGCCGCCGACGAGCGCATCGCCGTCGACGCGCTGCACTTCTCCGCCCGGGTGACGGAGCAGATCCTCCGCACGGCCTGAGGGGCCGCCGCGGCGGCGCCCGGGTCAGGCGTACCGGTCGGCGATGTGTCCGAGGTCGTTGGCCCGCAGCCAGTCGGCGTCGTACTCGCGCGCGAGGTAGTCGCGACCGCTGTCGGCCGAGAACACGACGAACACGGAGCCTGCGGGCGCGCTCGCCGCGGCGTCGAGGGCGACGCGCAGGCTCAGCACCGAGCTCAGCCCGAGGACGAGTCCCTCGGTGCGCGCGACGTGCCATCCGAAGTCGATCACGTCCGCCTTCCTGCGCGCCTCGAAGCGGTCGAGCACGTCGCCGTCGACGTTCGCCGTCCAGTCCTTCTCGAGGTCCTTCTCACCCGCCACGTAGCGCGCGAGGTTGTTCTCGCCCTTGCCGTTGGGCGTCTCGGCGAACGCCGTCCCGATCACCTGGACGGCCGGGTTGCGGCCCTTGAGGTACCGTCCTGTCCCGCTCGCCGTCCCTCCCGTCGCGAGCGCCGCGACGAAGTGCGTGACACGGCCATCCGTCTGGTGCCAGATCTCCGGCCCCGTCGACAGCACATGCGCGGCCGGGTTCGGCGACGTCGACTCCTGCCGCGCCCACCACGTGCTCGGATCCTCATCCTCATAGCGCTGCGCGATGACGGCCCAGTGCTCGGGGTCGTCGCGCTCGACGTCGGGCCGTCCGGGGATGATGTCGACGCCCAGCAGCTTCAGCAGCGCGACCTTCTGCGGCGCGATGTCGGGCCCGACGACCGCCGTCACCGGGTGGCCCGTCGCGATGCCGGCGAGGGCGTAGCCGATCGCCGTGTTGCCGGCGCCGAAGTCGATGATGCGGTCGCCCGGCTTCAGGTCGCCCGCGGCGATCGCCTCGCGCACGATGTTGACGCCGATGCGGTCCTTCGACGAGCCGCCGAGATTGTGGTGGTCGAGCTTCACCCAGACCTCGGCGTCGAAGCCCTCCGTCAGCACGTTCACGCGCACGAGCGGCGTCGCACCGACCAGGCCGAAGGCGTCGTCGACGACGCGGGCGAGCGCGGGATCGGGGAAGGCGTGCGACAGGCGATCAGCGGTCATGCGGGAACGCTACGCCTCCGCTGCCCGCCCCGGCAGGGCCATCCGTCATCTCGGGAAACCGAGGGGAGCGTCAGCCGGCGAACGCCTCGCCGAGGGCCGGCGCGTGCGCGAACAGTGCGGGGGAGCCCCCCGTGTGCACGAACAGCACGTCGTCGTCCTCGCCGTAGGCCCCGGAGCGCACTCCGGCGATGAGCGCTGCGGCCGCCTTGCCCGTGTAGACCGGGTCGAGGAGGATGCCCTCGGTCCGGGCGAACAGGCGGATGGCCTCCACGCCTCCCTCCGTGAGCGCGCCGTACGCGGCGCCGACGTGGGCGCCGTCGACCCATGCGTCATCCGCCGGCCCGCGCCCGAAGAAGGCGAGCGTGCCGGCCGAGATCGTGTCGACGGCCTCGGCGAGCTCGGCGACATCCGGCGAGACGGCGACGCCGTGGATGCGCGCGTCGCCTCCCAGGAGCGCCTGCGCGGCGACGAGCCCCGCCTGCGTGCCGGCGCTGCCGGTCGCCACGACGATCTCGGTGAACCGCTGCTCCGACGCGGCGATCTCGGCGTACGACTCGAGGTAGCCGAGGGCGCCGACGGGCGTCGACCCGCCGCTCGGGATCAGGTACGGGCGCAGCCCGTCCGCCCGAAGCTGCGCGACGACGGCATCGGCGGCCGCGCGCTCGGGGTGCGGGTCGTCGGACGTCTCCTCGACGAGCACGACCTGCGCGCCGAGGATGCGGTCGAGCAGCACGTTGCCCGACCCCGTGTACTCGGGCGTCGACCCCGGCGGCACCCGCAGCACGAGCACCGCCTCGAGTCCGGCCTTCGCGGCGGCGGCCGCGGTCTGCCGTGCATGGTTGGACTGGGCGGCCCCCACCGTCACGAGCACGTCGGCCCGCTGCGCACGCGCGTCGGCGAGCAGGTACTCCAGCTTGCGGGCCTTGTTGCCGCCGAGGGCGAGCCCGGTCAGATCGTCGCGCTTGACCCACAGGCGGGGCCCGCCGCCCAGCTCCGCCCGCAGCCGGTCGAGCGGCTGCAGCGGGGTCGGCGCCGTCACGAGATCCTCGCGCAGCGTGCGCAGATCGCGCACTGCCGGGTCGACGGCGTCGAGGAAGAGCGGGTCGAGCAGCGCGTCTGCGGACATGCCGTCAGCCTAGAGGCAGCCGGTACACCGCGAGCATGCCGCCGCGCGACGACGGGATGGTCTCGCGCTCCGGCATGCGCACGAAGCCGAGCCGCCGGTAGAGCCGCTGCGACCTCTCGTTCCAGGGCCCGGTGTCGAGCACGAGCGCAGGAGCGCCCCACTCGCGGGAGCGCGCGATCGCGACGCGCATGAGGGCGTCGCCGACGCCGTGACGCCGCACCTCGGGCAGCACGGCCAGCAGCCGCAGCTCGGCTTCGCCGTCGCGCGACTGGCGGGCGAGGGGCGAGTCGGCCCTGAGCAGGCTCGCCGTGCCGACGATGCGCCGATCCGGCGTCGCCGCGACGAGAAGCTCACCGGCGTCGGCGCGCGCGCTCGCGTCGTGCAGGAGCCGCAGGCGGGCGGCATCGGGCTGCGGGGCGCCAGGCTCTCCATGCCCGAATCCCCGGTAGGTCACCTCGCCCACCTCGGCGAACTCCGCCGGGCGGGCCGTGCGGATGGCGAAGGCGAGGGAGTGGCGCTCGTCGACCGTGGTCATCCCGCCGAGGATAGGCCGCCGACGACCGCCGCGGGCCGCGGGCATCGCGCATCGTCACACGCCGTCGCACGCGGTAACACGGGGCGGATGGCCGCGCCGGCGTTCCTAGATTCGGGGGAGCCGTCCCGCGCGGGGCGGGGGAGAGGATCCGACATGACGCACGCGCCCTTCGCGGTGGCCGTCGAGCTGGACGGCGGGGGAGCCCATCCCGCCGCCGCATCGGCGTTCGACCGGGTGACCGAGCCGTGGCTGGAGCCGCGCCGCGTGGCCGAGGTCGTCGCGCGCGCCGAGCGGTTCGGCTTCACGGCCGCGACGTTCCAGGACGCGCCCCTCGGGCCGTCCGCGCGTCTCGACGCCGTGCAGCGCGCCGCGTTCGCCGCGCCGCTCACGAGCGGCATCGGCCTGCTGCCCGTCGTGTCGACCGCATACTCGGAGCCGTTCCACGTCGCCACGCAGCTCGCGAGCCTCGACTGGGCGTCGTCGGGTCGTGCCGGCTGGATCGTGCGTGCCGACGCCCTTGGCGACGAGGCGGCGGCGTACGGCCGCCCCCCGCTCGACGACGCATCGGCCGCCCGAGAGGCCGCCGACGCCGTCGAGGTCGCCCGCCGACTGTGGGACTCGTGGCAGGACGACGCCGTCATCCGCGACGTCGCGACCGGTCGCTACCTCGACGCCGACCGGCTCCACTACGCTGACTTCGTCGGAGAGACCTACGCCGTCAAGGGGCCGTCGATCGTGCCGCGGCCCCCGCAGGGTCAGCTCGTCGTGGCGTCGGATCGCGTCGCCGACGCCGAGATCGCCCTCGTCTCCGCACGCGACGAGGGCGCCGTCGTCGCGCGCGCCGCCGAGCTGCGCGCCGAGGGAAGAGCCCGCGTCGTCGTCGAGCTCGACGTCGTCCTCGATGCCCGCGGCGTCTCGGCGGAGCGTCGTCTCGCCGCTCTCGGCGGCTGGCCCGACGGCGGCTCCGCGGGTGGTGGCTCTGCGGACGGTGGCCGGCTGCGCTGGGCGGGAGACGCGCACGGCTTGGCGGCCCTCGTCGCGCGCCTCGCGGAGGTCTCCGACGGCGTGCGCCTGCATCCGGCTGTGCTCGACGTCGACCTCGAGGAGCTCGGCCGGCTCGTGCTCCCCGCGCTCCGTCGCACCATCGGCTTCCGCTCGCCCGTCGCCGGAGCGACGCTGCGCGAGACGCTCGGGCTCGCGAAGCCCGCGAACCGCTTCGAGAGGACCGCCGCATGACCACCCAGCCGGCCCGCGCCATCCAGTTCGGCGTCTTCTTCCAGGGCGTCAACTTCGGCACCATCTGGTCGAGCGCGCAGAGCGGCTCGCAGCACGACTTCGAGTCGTTCCGCCGGATCGCCCAGACCGCGGAGCGCGGCCTCTTCTCGGCGTTCTTCCTGGGGGAGGGGCTGCGCCTGCGCGAGCACCTCGGCCGCGTGCACGAGCTCGACGTCGCCGGACGGCCCGACGCGCAGACGCAGCTCGCGGCCCTCGCCGCCGTGACCGAGCGCATCGGGCTCGTCGCGACGCAGAACGCGACGTACAACGACCCGCACGACCTCGCCCGCAGGCTCGCCTCGCTCGACCTGCTGAGCGACGGCCGCGCCGGATGGAACGTCGTGACGACCGACAACGCGTGGACGGGCGCGAACTTCCGCCGCGGCGGCTGGCTCGACCACGCCGACCGGTACCGCCGCGCGGCCGAGTTCGTCACGGCGGCCAAGCGCATCTGGGCGGCGGAGCCGGGCGAGCGCGTCGAGGCGCCGGACGACCTCATCCCGTTCGCGACCACCTCGACTCTGCCGCGCAGCCGACAGCAGCGTCCCGTCGTATTCCAGGCCGGAGACTCCGACACGGGCAGGGAGTTCGCCGCGCAGCACGCCGACGTCATCTTCTCGGCCCACGGCAAGCTCGACGACGCGATCGCGTTCGCGTCCGATGTGCGCCGGCGGCTGCCCGCCTACGGTCGCGGAGCTGACGAGCTGAAGTTCTTCCCCGGCCAGGAGTTCATCCTCGCCGAGACCGACGCCGAGGCCCGCGAGAAGGCCGACTGGGTCACGCACGCGCAGGTGTCGCCACAGACGGCGCTGGCGTACCTCGAGCAGGTGTGGGGGCGGAGCCTCTCGGAGTACGACCCCGACGGCCCGCTGCCCGACGTCGACCCCGTGCAGGACGAGGCCGACGGCACACGCGGGTCGATGTTCTCGGGCCTGCGCGCGAAGCAGACGGCCGACCAGTGGCGCGCGCTCGCCGCTGAGAAGGGGCTGTCGATCCGCGAGTTCGTCATCGCGCAGACGACGCGGCGCTCGATCGTCGGCGGGTACGGGTCGGTCGCCGACCTGCTCGTCCGCTACGTCGAATCCGGCGCCGTCGACGGCTTCAACGTCTCGCCGTACCTCGTGCCGACGGGCCTCGACGACATCGTCGACGGCCTCATCCCCGAGCTGCAGGAGCGCGGCGTCTACCCGACGGAGTACGCCGGGACGACGCTGCGCGAGAACCTCGGACTCCCCGCCGTGCGCGAGCCGGAGGCCGTGCGCGCGTAGACCGGCCCGGCCTACGGTGCCCCTTCTTCGCCCAACGGATATCCGCTTGTGAGGGAACCGCTTTCTGCCGCGCGATCCGATGTCGGCTCGGCAAACGGGTATCCGTTGGGCGAGGTCGGGGCCACGTGATCGCGCGGCCTGGCCATCCCCGCTGCACGGAGCTCCTGCGGTACGCCCCGGCATAGCCGACGCACAGCCTGCTGCCGAGCACGCGACAGGAAGCCCGCAGGCGGCTCCTATGCCGGCCAGGGGCCGCGCATGGACGCGGACGGTTCTCTGGAGACCTGGATGCGCAGGGCATCCGGGGAGGAGGCCATCATGGAAGCGATCCTGCAGGCGCTCGTCGCGCTGCCGCTCATCGCCGTCGTCGCGGCGCTCGCGCTGGAGCCGCTCGTCGGCGATCCGGCCTGAGGGGGTCTCGCACCCGCTCCCCGCCCGGCCGGTGTCGCGCCCGCTCCGCGCCGCACCGGCCGGGCTCACCCGCTCCGCGACGGCTCATCCACAGGGGCGGGCCATCCGCGCAGCCACGGCCATCCGAAGCGCACCGAAGTCAGGCGCGCGGGTCGGAACTCACGCGGCGACCAGTTCATCGACGGGACGGTCTCAACTGCCGGCGTCGACCCGACCCACTTCTCCGCCAACGGATATCCGCTGGTGAGGGAACCGCTTTCTGCGGCGCGATCGGATGTCCGCGGCGCACACGGATATCCGTTGGACGAGAGAGAGTGGAGCGGGAACGCGGCGGCGCGAGCCGAGCCGCGAGGCAGCGCGCGGGCCGTCCGCGGCGGGGTCAGACGGCGGGGCGGGGGTTCTGCGGCGAGCCGGGCTGCTCGCGCCCGTCCGACACCCACAGCGGGTCGAACGAGCGGTGCGCCGTGATGCGCGCGGCGATGCCGTCGAGCCGGGCGACGATCTCCCGGTCGAGAACCACGCCGATCGCGGCGAGGTTCTCGTCGACGCGCGAGGCGTGCCGCGTGCCGGGGATCGGCACGACGGGCAGACCCAGCGCCTCGCCCTTGTCGTAGAGCCAGGCGAGCGACAGCTGCGCGGCGGTGAGACCCGCGTCGGCCGCGATCGCGAGCACCTCGGCGAGCTCGGGAGCGTTCGCCGAGAGCGCCTCGGGGGCGAAGCGCGGGAACTTCGGCCGGCCGTCGCCGTCGCCGAGCGCCGCCGCGTCGAACGCCCCCGTGAGCCACTGCCTGCTGAGCGGCGAATACGGCACGAAGCCCACGCCGAGCTCGCGGGCAGCCGGCACGACGTGCGCCTCGACATCGCGGCTGACGATGCTCCACTCGCTCTGCACCGCGGCGATCGGGTGCACCGACGCCGCACGGCGCAGTTCGTCGCCCGTCGGCTCCGACAGTCCGATGTGCCGGACCTTGCCCTCCTGGACGAGCTCCGCGAGCGCGCCGACGGTGTCCTCGATCGGCACGGCCGGATCGACGCGGTGCTGGTAGTAGAGGTCGACGTGGTCGGTGCCGAGGCGTCCGAGGCTGAGCTCGATCTGCTCGCGGATGTGCGCCCGGTCTCCGCGCACCGACCGCTCGCCGATGCGCCCTCCCGGCACGATGCCGAACTTCGTCGCGAGCTGCACCTCGTCGCGCCGCGTCGCCAGCAGACGCGAGATGATGCGCTCGCTGCGACCCTCGCCGTAGATGTTCGCGGTGTCGACGAACGTCGCGCCCGCATCGACGGCGTGCGTGAGGGTGCGCAGCGCCTCGTCGTCGGAGATCGGCCCGTAGACGTCGGTGAGCGACATGCCGCCGTATCCCTGCGCGGGCACGCGGAGGCCGTCTCCGAGGTGGACGAGGTCGGGGGTCTGCAGCGTCTCGGTCACGATGACCGAGACTATCCGCCGCGCCCGTGCGTGTTACGCCCCGTATCGATTCGTTGCCGCGTGTTGTGCAGCGCCGAGCGGACACCGCGCACCTCGCCTACGGTCCTGGAAGCGGCGACCGGCGTCGTCGCCTCCACCCGATCCGAGGAGCCCCATGACCGACACCGTCACGCGCCGCGCCGGCGCCGCGCCCGCGCCGGACGCCCCGGCGCGCGAGCGCATCGACGTCGCGAGCGCCAGGGTCGTGCCCACGCGCCACTGGTGGCGCTGGACGATCGGCGCCGTCATCGTCTTCGTCGTGGCCCAGTTCGCGTGGTCGCTCGTCACGAACGAGAACTACGAGTGGGATGTCTTCGCCCACTACTTCTTCTCGGAGCCGGTGCTGCGCGGCATCGTCATCACCCTGTGGCTCACGCTGCTGTCGACCGTCATCGGGTTCACGCTCGGAACGCTGCTGGCGCTCGCCCGCCTCTCGAAGTCGCCGCTGCTCAACTCGGCGGCATGGTCGTACGTCTGGTTCTTCCGCTCGGTGCCGCTCGTCGTCCAGCTCGTCGTCTGGTACAACCTCGGGTACCTCTACCCGACGCTCGGGCTCGGATGGCCGTTCACGGACGACTTCTGGATCGTCGAGTTCTCGACGACGACGCTCATCAGCCAGTGGGCCGCGGCCATCCTCGGTCTCGGACTGCACCAGGCCGCCTACTCGGCCGAGATCATCCGGGCGGGTCTGCTCTCGGTCGATCAGGGCCAGCTCGAGGCGGCCCACGCGCTCGGCATCCCCGCGCGCCGCCGGCTGTTCCGCATCATCCTGCCCCAGGCGATGCGCTCCATCGTGCCGAACGCGACCAACGAGGTCATCGGCCTCGTCAAGGGCGCATCGGTCGTCTTCGTCATCGCGCTGCCCGAGCTCTTCTACGCCGTGCAGGTCATCTACAACCGCAACAGCCGCGTGATCCCCCTGCTGCTCGTCGCGGTGGTCTGGTACACGATCATCACGACGCTGCTGAGCATCGCCCAGTTCTACATCGAGCGCCACTACGCCAGGGGGGCGGTGCGCACGCTGCCGCCGACCCCGCTGCAACGGGCGCGGCACTGGATCCGGACGCAGTGGGCGCGGCTCGGCGATGACCCCGCGCCCCCGCCCTCGCTCGCGGGATCCGACGCTCCGCCGCTTCCGGGCGCGCACCGCTCGAACGGGAACGACGCACAGTACGGAGGGGCGCGATGACCGCCACGCAGGAGGCCACCCGCGGGCTCGTCGAGATCCACGACGTCCACAAGAGCTACGGCGGGCACGAGGTGCTGCGCGGCATCGACCTCACGATCCAGCCGGGCGAGGTCGTCGCCGTCCTCGGTCCCAGCGGATCGGGGAAGTCGACGCTGCTGCGCACCATCAACCACCTCGAGGGGATCGACCGCGGCTCGGTGACGGTCGACGGCCAGCTCATCGGGTACGAGCTGCGCGGCGGACGCCTCCACGAGCTGCGCGAGCGCGAGATCCTCCGGCGGCGCACGCAGATCGGCATCGTCTTCCAGAACTTCAACCTCTTCCCGCACCTCACGGCGCTGGAGAACGTGACGGAGGCGCCGATCGCGACGGGCGCCCTGTCGAAGGAGGATGCGCACGAGCTCGCGTTGGGGCTGCTCGCCCGTGTGGGCCTCGCCGAGAAGGCCGATCAGTACCCGCGACAGCTCTCGGGCGGCCAGCAGCAGCGTGTCGCCATCGCGCGCGCCCTCGCGCTGAAGCCGAAGGTGATCCTCTTCGACGAGCCGACCAGCGCGCTCGACCCCGAGCTCGTGGGCGAGGTGCTCGACGTCATCCGCGATCTCGCGCAGCTCGGCACGACCCTCGTGATCGTCACGCACGAGATCGGCTTCGCCCGCGAGGTCGCCGACCGCGTCGTCTTCGTCGACGGCGGCGTGATCGTCGAGCAGGGCCCTCCGTCGCAGGTGCTCGTCGCCCCCGAGCACCCCCGCACCCGCGAGTTCCTCGCCAAGGTGCTGGGCTGACCGACCCGAACCCGGATACCCGAACCAGAGAGAACCACCGCATCATGGCCATCAGCAAGAAGCAGGGCATCGCGATCGGCGCCGCCGTCGCTGCCGTCGTCGTCGTCGCAGGCGGCATCACCGCGGCCGTCCTCCTCAACCAGGACGACGACGCCGCAGAGGCGGCAGCGGCCGAGGAGACGACCGAGGCGAACGTCACGACAGACGAGATCGAATGGGTGCGTCTCGACGAGCCCGTCGAGGAGGCCGTCGCCGCCCTCGAGGCGAGCGGCTTCGAGCCCGTGGAGGACGGAAAGCTCACGGTCGCCCACTCGTCGTACCTGCCGCCGCTCGGCTACATCCCCGAGGGCGAGACCCTGCCGGCCGGCACCGAGCCCAACATCGGCGCCCTCATCGCCGACGCCCTCGGACTCGAGTACAACCCCGTCGAGGTCGCCTGGGCGGACTGGCCGCTCGGCATCCAGTCGGGCAAGTACGACCTCATCACCTCGAACGTGACGGTCACCGAGGAGCGCAAGGAGCTCTACGACTTCGCCTCGTACCGCGTCGACCTCCTCGGTTTCGCCGTGCAGGCCGACAGCGAGATCGACTCGATCGAGGAGGCCGCCGACGTCTCCGGCCTGAAGATCCAGGTCGGTTCCGGCACCAACCAGGAGCAGGTGCTCCTCGCCTGGAACGAGGAGCTCGAGGAGGCCGGCGAGGAGCCGGCGGAGCTCGTCTACTACGACGACAACGCCGCCGCGACGCTCGCCCTGCAGTCGGGCCGTATCGACGCGACCTTCGGCCCGAACGCGACGGCGGCGTGGTCGGCCGCCGAGACGGGCGACACGAAGATCGTCGGCCTCATCCCCGGCGGATGGCCGCTCACGGC
The DNA here is from genome assembly GCF_039543865.1 of Microbacterium gilvum. Taxonomy (NCBI): domain Bacteria; kingdom Bacillati; phylum Actinomycetota; class Actinomycetes; order Micrococcales; family Microbacteriaceae; genus Microbacterium; species Microbacterium gilvum. The sequence continues at coordinate 564,544 of NZ_BAABKO010000002.1, forward strand.
CAACATCGCCGCGGCCACCGCGAAGGACAACGGCCTGATCGAGCCCGTGCAGATCGCCCTGCAGGCGATCATCGACGGCGGCGAGTACGCCGAGGTGCTCGACTTCTGGGGCCTCGAGTCGGAGGCCGTGACGGAGAGCGTCGTCAACCCCGAGGGGCTCCCGAAGTCCTGATCCACCCGGTCCGCCCGCGCCCGACCGGCGCGGGCGGGCCATCCGCTCCGACAGCGAGGAAAGCCATGCCCGCGCGCGTCCCCCTCTCCATCCTCGAGCTGTCGGCGTTCGGCTCCGGCCGGACGCCGGCCGACGGGCTGCGCGCGAGCATCGACCTCGCCCGACGCGCCGAGCAGCTGGGCTACGCCCGCTTCTGGCTCGCCGAGCACCATCTGAACCCCGGCATCTCGGGGGCGGCCCCGCACGTCCTGCTCCCGCTCATCGCACAGGCGACCGACAGCATCCGCATCGGCACGGCGGCGACGATCATCGGCAACTACGCCCCGCTGCAGGTCGTCGAGGCCGCCGGGGTCGTGTCGGCGCTGCACCCTGGACGCTTCGACCTCGGCATCGGACGCTCCGGCTCGGGGAGGACGCCGCCGGAGGGGCCGGCCCCGGTCGCGCGCACGGTCGACGGTCTCCTGCTCCCCGTGCCGTGGCCGTTCCCCGTCGATTCCGACCGGTTCGTCGCGCAGGCGCGGCTGCTCCGGCGCACCGCGGGCGACGCCGACCGCTTCGAGCAGGACGTCCACGACGTGCTGGCCCTCATCGCGGGCGACTACCGCGCGCCGGAGGGCGTGCCGGTCCACGCGACCCCCGCCGAGGGTCAGGACATCGACGTCTGGATCCACGGCACGAGCGCCGGACCCAGTGCGCGGCTCGCGGGTGAGCTCGGCCTGCCGTTCGGCGCGAGCTACCACGTCGCGCCGGGGACCGTGCTCGACGCCGTGGCCGAGTACCGCCGCGCCTTCCGACCCGGGCGCCGCGACGCGCCGTACGTCACGGTGTCTGTCGACGTCGTCGTCGGCGAGACCGACGACGAGGCCCGCCGCCTCGCCTCCGGCTACGGTCGATGGGTGCACAGCATCCGCGCCGGGCTCGGCGCCGTCCCGTTCCCCGCGCCCGACGAGGCGATCGCCCATCCGCTCACCGCCGACGAGCAGCGCATCGTGCAGGACCGCCTCGACACGCAGTTCGTCGGGTCGCCGGCGACCGTGGCGGAGCGCCTCGAGACGCTCCAGCGCGTCACGGGCGCCGACGAGCTGCTCGTCACGACCCTCACGCACGACACCGCCGACCGCATCCGCTCGTTCGAGCTGCTCGCCGAGGTCTGGGGGCTGGATGGCGCGGGCCGCGTCGTCGAGACCGCGGGAGCGCGCGCATGAGCGCGGTCGAGACCGTCGTGCCTCAACCCTCCCAGCGGGGCTTCGTCATCCGCCTCGTGCGCGACGAGGAGCATGAGGAGACGGGCAGCGTCACGGCGCTCGCCTATCGCGAGAGCTACGGGTTCATCTCGGATGACTACGAGGCGTCGCTGCGCGACGTCGCGGGGCGCACGGTGCTGGGCGAGGTGTGGGTGGCCGTCGACGACGACGGAGCGATCCTCGGCAGCGTGTGGGTCGCGCGCCCGAACCGGCGGCTCGCCGAGGTGGCGGAGCCCGGCGAGACCGATTTCCGCCAGCTCGCCGTCGCGCCGGCCGCGCGCGGGAGGGGCGTCGGCGCCGCGCTCACGCGGCATGTCATCGAGCTCGCGCGACGACGCGGATCGCATCGCGTCGTCATGAACAGCGGCGGCTACATGACCGGAGCGCACCGGCTCTACGAGAAGCTCGGCTTCCGCCGCCTGCCCGAGCGCGAGGGACTCAAGGAGGTCGAGCCCGGTCGCTTCGTCGAGCTGCTCGCGTTCGGCTACGACCTCGGAGAGCCGGCAGCGGCCATCCCGCGATCGGTGTCCGTGGAGCGCACGACCTGGGACGACCCCCGCGCCGTGGCGCTGCGTGCCGAGATGGACGAGGAGATCGGCCCGCGGTACGCCGATCGCTGGCCGGCCGACGATCCGGAGGCGCTCGCGCGCTCGCAGCGGACGTTCTCGGTCGATCCCGCGGACATCGTCGCTGTCGTCCTCGCCGTCGATACGGACGGCCGTGCGGTCGGTCATGCGGCGCTGCGCGACCTCGCGCACGACGGCACACGCGACCTCGAGGTGAAGCGGGTGTTCGTGCAGCAGTCGGGGCGCGGAACGGGCGCCTCGCGCGCGCTGCTCGCCGAGCTCGAGCACATCGCCGTCGAACGCGGGGCGCCGCGGCTGATCCTGCAGACCGGCGACCGCCAGCACGACGCCGTCGCGCTCTACGAGAAGCTCGGGTACACGCCCATCCCGATCTACGAGCCCTACACCGAGCACCTGTTCTCGCGGACCTTCGAGAAGCGGGTCTGACGGGCGCGCTCTCGCGCGAGTGGGCGGTTTCGCCCGGATTGCTCGCGCGAGTGGGCGGTTTCGCCCCGTTCGGGCGCGGGAAAGCGGGCGTTTCCACCCACTGGCGGACGGGCCACGGGTCGAAGCCCACGGGCCCGACCGGAACCCCGCTCCACCCGTCCCACACGACGAAGCGGCCCGGAGTCTCCTCACTCCGGGCCGCTTCGGGCGGTCAGCGCGCGAGCGCGGCGTCCGCCCTCCGGTTCCCCACCGGGTCTGCGTCCGTCCAGAGCGTCGTCGGCAGCCGGCGTCGCAGAACGGGCGCCACCTCCGTCGCGAAGCGCTCGAGGATCTCGAGCTGCCGCTCGAACGGGACGGTCGTGGGCAGGCTCACCGACTGCAGCGCATGCCCGAGCCTGTCGTGGAAGCGGATGATCTTCTCGATCACCTGCTCGGCCGTGCCGACGAGCGCGGGGCCCTCGGCGACGGCATGCCGGATGTCGCGGAACGGCGTGTTGTTCCCCGGCACGTTCGTGGCCGCCACGATCGCATCGTAGGTGGGGCCGTAGTCGCGCACGGCCTCCTCGGCCGTGTCGGCGATGAACAGCGCCCCCGCGCCCGCGGCCGTGTAGTCGAGACCCTCAGGATGGCCGTGACGCGCGTACTCGGCGCGATAGTGGTCGACGAGCACGCCGTAGTTCTCGAGCGGCTGGATGGCGTTGGCGCTGAAGAGCGGATCGCCGTGCCGCGCGGCGAGGGCGGCCGACGCGAGTGTCGTCGCCGAGCCGTGCCAGACGCGGGGAACGCCCGCGAACGGGCGCGGCTGCGTCGTGACCCCCACGAGCTCCCGCGTGAACGGCCCCGCCGGCCACGAGACGTCCTCCGACGACCACAGCGCGCGCAGCTGCGCGTACTTCTCCGCCAGCAGATCCCACTGGTCGTCGATGTCGAGCCCGAACAGAGGGTACTGCGCGACCTCGTTGCCCTTGCCGATCGTCAGCTCGAGCCGCCCGCCCGAGAGCTGGTCGATCGTCGCATAGTCCTCGGCGGCACGCACGGGGTCGAGGAGCGACAGCACGGTGACTCCCGTGTTGAGGCGGATCGCTGTGGTGCGCGCCGCGACGGCGGCGAGCAGGACGGAGGGCGAGGACGACAGGAACGGGCCGGCGTGGCGCTCGCCGATCGCGACGGCGTCGAAGCCGAGCTCCTCGGCGCGGACCGCCTGCCGGAGCGTCTGCTCGAGCCGCTCCGACGGCGGCACCTGGCGTCCCGTGATCGGATCGGGGCGGTACGGGACGATGTCGAGCAGCTGGAACCTCACGCCGGCACCGCCACGGCGGCGTCCGCCTGCACGCGTGCGAGTGGCGTCTTCTCCCCGGCCTCGATGCCGACGGGGAGCCGGTTTCCTGCGGGCGGCAGCGGGCACGTGGCGAAGTCGGTGTACGCGCACGGCAGGTTGACGGCGCGGTTGAAGTCGATGACGGTCGCGCCGTCCTCGTCGGGCGCGGGCACGGTCAGCGTGCGGTTCGCGGCGTACGTCGTGAGACCGCTCGTGGCATCCGTGAAGAGCACCGTGAGCGTGCCGGGCGCGTGACCGGGGAACACCGTGAGCGAGAACGTCTCGCCCTGCAGGTCGAACTCGATCCGGCCGGGGGCGTCGTAGACGTGGAGCAGGCCGTCGACCGCCGAGCCGACCTCGGTCGGAACGGGCGCGTCGAACGGGATGTACCGCGCGGCGGCGCGCCACCGCGCGTTCGGCACGTACGTCGGCGTGCCCGCGTACGCGGCGAGGAAGGGATGGTCGGCGCGGCGGGGGCGGACGATGTCGAAGCCGCCGCGGCGCGCGACCTCGATCGCCCCCTCGACCTCGCCGTCCCGGAACGCGAGCGTGAGGCCTCCGCGCTCGGCGAGGGGGCCGAACGCGTGGCGTCCGGTGATCGTCTCGCCGCCGAGGCGCAGCTCCTCACCCGCGTCGAGCTGGACGACGGGGCCGTCGGCGCCCGTCGTCCAGCGTCCGGGGGCGTCCGGGAGGTCGACCGGCTCTGCCGAGAGCCAGTGCAGGCCCGTGATGGCGAGGAACCCGAGGGGGTCGGCGCGGCGCTCCTCGTGCGCGCGGTGCCACTCCTCCCAGTCGCGCCCGTACTGTGCGCGGTCGAGCGTGGCGTTCACTGCTGCGGTCATGGTGTCCTTCTCTCAGACGGCGGGGATGAGGCCGGCGTCGCGCGCGGGCACGGGCAGACCGAGGTTGTCGCGGAGGGTCGAGCCCTCGTAGTCGGTGCGCAGCGATCCGCGCTCCTGGAGCAGCGGCACGACCTCGTCGACGAACTGGTCGATGCCGCCCGGGGTGACGTGCCCGCCGAGCACGACGCCGTCGGCTCCGTCCTGCTGCACGAACGCGTCGAGCTGGTCGGCGACCTGCGCTGCGGTGCCGATGAGGTCGCTGCGCCCGATCGTCTCGTGCGCGACCTGGCGGAACGTGAGACCGCGCTCCTCGGCCAGCGCGCGCCATCCGCGCACCGTCTCGAAGCGGTCCTGGTAGGTGAACGCACGCCCCTGGATGATCGGCGCCGCGTCCGGGTCGGGGTCGATGTCGGGCAGCGGGCCGTCGAGGTCGTAGCCCGACAAGTCGAGGTTCCACAGCTGCTCGAAGCGCACGCGGATGGCCTTGTCCGAGAGCTGCTGCTCGAGGACCCACTGCGCCTTGTCGCGCGCCTCCGCCTCGGTGTCGCCGATGACGTACCCGACGCTCGGGAGGATCTTGAGGCTGCCGGGGTCGCGCCCTGCGGCGGCCGCGCGTGCCTTCACGTCGGTGTAGAACGCCTGCGCCTCGGCGAGGCGGTGGTACGGGGAGAAGATGACGTCGGCGTTGGCGGCGGCGAAGTCGCGCCCCTGCGGCGAGACCCCCGCCTGCACGATGACGGGCCGGCCCTGCGGGCTGCGCGGCACCGTGAACCGCCCGGAGATGTCGAACTGGCGGCCTTCCCGTCGGAAGGCTCCGGCCTCCGCGTCCGCGAGGAAGACCCCCGACTCCTTGTCGGCGGCGATGGCGTCGTCCGGCCAGGAGTCCCACAGGGCCCGCACGGCGTTCACGAACTCCTCCGCACGCTCGTAGCGCTGCTCGCGCGGCAGGAAGCCGCCGCGCCGGAAGTTCGCGCCCGTGAACGCGTCGAAGCTCGTCACGACGTTCCACCCCGCACGGCCGCCCGAGAGGTGGTCGAGCGACAGCAGCTGCCGGGCGAGCTCGTAGGGCTCGTTGAAGGTGGCGTTGATCGTGCCGACGAGGCCGATGTGCTCCGTCACGGCCGCGAGGGCTGCGAGCACGGGCAGCGTGTCGGGGCGGCCCGCCACGTCGTGGTCGAAGACGCGCCCCGCGCGCTCGCGCAGGGCGAGCCCCTCGGCGAGGAAGAAGTAGTCGAAGCGGCCGCGCTCGGCGGTCTGCGCGACCTGCCGGAACGTCGAGAACGCGATCTGGCTGCCCGCGTCGGGGTGCTCCCAGAGGGTGTGCTCGTTGACGCCGCCGACGTACGCGGCGAGGATGATCTGCTTGCGTGGCATCGGATGCTCCTGTTCAGGCGGCCGTGGATCGGTTGCGCGCGTAGCGGTTCGGGACGTCGGTGGCGAGGCCCAGGTGCCCGCGCAGGGTCTCGGTCTCGTAGACGTGATGGAAGAGGCCGCGCCGCTGCAGCTCGGGGACGAGGTCGGCGGCGATGCGGGGGAGGTCGTCCGTCGTCACGGCGGGGCGCAGGCGCACGCCGTCGAAGCCGGAAGCGCCGAGCTCCTCGATCGCGTCGGCGACGGCGGCCGCGGAGCCCGCGACGACCCGTGCGTCGGAGGCGAGCGGACGGCCGAGCGCGTCGAGCCGGGCGAGGCGGTCGGCGGCGCTCTCGTCTGCGCCGTCGAGCAGCACGACGAGGTCGGCGTGCACGCGCAACGGGTCGCCGGAGCGGCCGATGGCGCGCTCGGCGTCGCGCACCTCGGAGAGCACGGCCGCGGCGTCGTCGTGCGGGGTCGTGAACACGACGTCGGCGCCGGCCGCCGCGAACCGGTAGGCGACGGGGGCATGCGCGAGCGCCGCGACGACGGGCTGACCCTGCGGGGGCCTCGGCACGATGGCCGGCCCGCGCACGGAGAACCAGCGCCCCTCGAAGTCGATGCGGTGCACCTTCTCGGCGTCGAGGAAGCGGTCCGTCGCGACGTCGCGGATCTCGGCGTCGTCCTCCCAGCTGTCCCAGAGGCGCCGTGCGACCTCCACGGCGTCGGCGGCCTCGGCGAAGAGGTCGTCGATCGCGGCGGCCGTCGTCTCGTCGACGCGGTCGATGCCGACCTCGCGGCGGCCGACGTGGCCGGCCTCGTCGCGTCGGGGCGAGGTGCGCGGCTGCCAGCCGGCGCGCCCTTCGCTCACGAAGTCGAGCGTGGCGATGGCCTTCGACACGTGGAACGGCTCGGTGTGCGTCACGGTCGCGACCGGCACGATCCCGACGCGCGTCGTGACGGGCGCGATGCGGGAGGCGACCAGCACGGCGTCGAGGCGTCCGCGCACCTCGTCGGCGCGGCCATCCGGCTCGAACGGCAGGCTCGACTGGAGGGACAGGCTGTCGTCGATCGTGAGGTAGTCGAGCAGCGCCGCCTCGGCGAGCTGCGCCTGCTCGACCCAGTAGCCGGGCTCGAACAGCTCCGCAGGGCGGGCCGAGGGCTCGCGCCACGCGGAGGGGTGCCAGCCGGCGCCGTCGAGGGCTACCCCGAGGCGGATGCGTTGCGTCATGACGGTGCTCCTGTCCGGCGACGGGCGTCGCCGGGACCAGGCTCCCCCGTGCAGCGGGGGTCGCCGCCGGGGAGCGTCAAACGCGGTCACGCCCCTTCACACGCCGTAACGGCGGGAAGGGGCGCGACGGGGTCGGTCAGAGGACCTTCGAGAGGAAGTCCTGCAGGCGCGCGTTCTTCGGCGCCCCGAACAGCTCGGCGGGCGGCGCCGACTCGACGACGACGCCGCCGTCCATGAACACCGTGCGCGAGGAGACCTCGCGCGCGAAGCCCATCTCGTGCGTGACGAGCACCATGGTCATCCCGCCGGCTGCCAGGTCGCGGATCACCTGCAGCACCTCGCCCACCATCTCGGGGTCGAGGGCGCTCGTCGCCTCGTCGAACAGCATGATCTCGGGATCCATCGCGAGGGCGCGCGCGATCGCGACGCGCTGCTTCTGGCCGCCCGAGAGCGAGGCCGGCTTCGCGTCGGCCTTCTCGGCGAGGCCGACGCGGTCGAGCAGCGCGAGCGCGCGCTCCTTCGCCTGCGCCTTCGTCATCCGCCCCAGCTCGACGGGCGCGAGCGTGATGTTCTCGAGCACCGTCATGTGAGGGAAGAGGTTGAAGTGCTGGAACACCATGCCGATGCGCTGGCGCACCTCGTCGAGCCTCACGCTGCGGTCGGTGAGGTCGACGCCGTCGACGATCACCTGGCCCGACGTCGGCTCCTCGAGCTTGTTGAGGCAGCGCAGCAGGGTCGACTTGCCCGACCCCGACGGGCCGATGACGGCGACGACCTCGCCCTCGCCGACGGCGAGGTCGATGCCCTTGAGCACCTCGTTGTGGCCGAACGACTTGTGCAGGTCGCGGACCTCGATCTTGCTCATGCGGTGAAGGTCCTCTCCAGGCGGTTCGCGAGCAGCGTCAGCAACGTGATGACGACGAAGTAGATGACGGCGACGATCGTGAGCACCTGCGCCGACAGGTACGTCGAGGCGATGATCTGACGCGACTGGAACGTCAGCTCCGCCAGGCCGATGACGCTGATGAGCGACGTGTCCTTCAGGGTGATGATGCCCTGGTTGACGAACGACGGGATCATGATGCGGAACGCCTGCGGCAGCACGACCTTGCGCATCGTCCTCCAGTGGCCGAGGCCCAGTGAGCGCGACGCCTCGGCCTGACCGGGGTCGACGGCCTGGATGCCGCCGCGGATGATCTCGGTCATGTACGCGCCCGTGTTGAGCGACAGCGTGATGGCGCCCGCGACGAACGGATTGAACTGCAGGCCGGGGAAGAGCTGAGGGACGGCGAAGAACACGAAGAACGCTTGCACGAGGATGGGCGTGCCGCGGAAGACGTACACGTACGCCGTGGCGATCCACCGGAACAGGAAGAAGCGCGCCAGCCGTCCGAAGCCGAACACGATGCCGAGGACGAACGATGCGACGAGCGCGACGAGCGTCGAGAGGATCGTCAGCCACAGACCCTGCATGAGCGCGGGCCAGTACTCGATCGCGACCGAGACGATGTCGGCGGGGGCGGCCGCGGCGTCGTCGGCGCTCAGGTAGCGGTCGACGATCTCGTCGTACTCGCCGGAGGCCTGCAGGTTCGCGAGGCCCTCGTCGAACATCGCCAGCAGCTCGGCGTTCTCGCCCTTGTTGACGGCGAATCCGTACTCGCCGCCGAGCTCGGGATCGCCCACGAGGCGGAAGCCCGACCCCTGCTGGATGCCGTAGGCGAGCACGGGGAAGTCCTCGAAGTACCCGACCGCCTGGTTCGCCTTGACGGCGTCGACCATGTCGGTCGTGTCGGAGTAGGGGGTGACGGTGAAGCCGTACGCGTCCTTGTTCTCCTCGGCGAACGTCTGCCCCTGGGTGCCCGTCTTGACCGCGACGGTCTGGCCGTCGAGGTCGTCGAGCGACTGGATGGCGCTGTTCTCGAGCACGCCGAGCTGGATGCCCGAGGTGAAGTACGGATCGCTGAAGTCGAAGACCTCGCGGCGCTCGTCGGTGATCGACATGCCCGCGATGACCCCGTCGACCTGATCGGCCTGGAGTGCCTGCAGGGCCGCGTCGAAGCCGAGCTGGCGGATCTCGACCTGGAAGCCCTGGTCCTCGGCGATCGCACGGAGGAGGTCCATGTCGATGCCGACGAGGTCGCCGTCGGCGTTCGTGAACTCGAACGGGGCGAAGGTCGTGTCGGTGCCGATGACGTAGGTCTCGCCCTCGTCGGCGGCCGAGGCGGCGGATGCGCCGCCCACGACGGCCGCGACGGCGATCGCGGTCGCGACGAGCGCGCCTCCTGCGCGCCGCGCGGTGACGCGCAGTCGGTCGGTGAAGTGGTGCACGATGCGGGTTCTCCTGGATGGCGACGCGCCCGACCGGCCGGTGGGCGACCATCCACCCTAACCGGCGGCGCGCCGTCGCGAGGAGAGCGGCGGCGCCTACTCGCCCATGACCCGGCGCGTGAGCGCCGCGACGTCGCGGTCGAGGTGGTCGATGCGCGTGCCGACGGCGTCGAAGCGGGCGTTCATCTCCGTGCGCAGCCCGCCGAGCTCGGTGCGCACCGAGCCGATCTCGGTTCGGAGCTCCGAGCGGACCGAGCCGATCTCGGTGCGCAGCTCCGAGCGGACGGCGTCGACGGACGACTCCACCCGGCCGATCTCGGCGCGCAGCGTGCGCGTGAAGCTCGAGGAGATGATGCCGAGGGTCGTGAACGCGAACGTCGCGAACAGCCCCATGAACACCCATACCTGCGGTTCGGTCATCTCCATGCCCTCCAGTGTGCGCCGTCGGGGTCGACGATGCCAGAGCGTGCGGTCGCCGGATGGCGCAGGCGCTCGCTCCGTGGACGGCAGCCAGGCTCGGACCGCCTGTGCACGGGACGATGCCAGAGCGCCCTCCGCCGGTCAGCGCGGGAGACGCACGCCGTGGTCGCGGCCGAGGAACTCGCGCACGGTGAAGTCGAGCGCGTCGGCCGTGAGCGCGATCGAGTCGAGGTCGATGCGCTCGTTGTGGCCGTGGAAGAGGGTGCGGAACGTGCCGTAGTCCCAGCGGTCGCTCAGCACGCCGAAGCCGTAGGCGGGGATGCCGCGGGCGCGGTAGAAGCGGCCGTCGGTCCCGCCGGCGGCGAGCATGGGGAGCAGCTCGGCGGCGGGCCGCGCGCGGCGCACGGCGGAGCGGAGCACGTCGAACAGCGGCGTCTCGACGGGCGACACGGTCGAGGGCACGATGAGGTCGCCCTCGATGCGGATGTGCTCGAGCAGGTCGCCGAGCGCCTCGCGGATGTATCCCTCGATCTCGGCGGCGTCGACGTCGGGCAGCACGCGGATGTCGAGCCGGATCGTCGCCTCGCCCGGGATGACGTTGTGCTTCTCGCCCGCGTGGACGACGTTGGGCGAGATGGTCGTGTGGGTCGACGCGTGCGCGAAGCCCTGCAGGCGGCCCGTCGCGGGGAGCCCCTCGTACAGCCGCTCCGGGCTCTGCAGCGCCGCGGTGACGTCGGCGCCGAGCTCGAGCGCCGCGGCGTACGCGTGCCACTGCGGCGTGATGACGGTGGGGGTGCGGAAGCGCGAGATGCGCGAGATCGCCTCCGCCGCGATGACGGCGGCGTTGCGCGAGCCCCAGGGCGCCGAACCGTGGCCGGGGACGCCCGTCACGCGCAGCGTGCGGGGCGCCTGGCCCTTCTCGCCGATCATGACGCCGATCGCCGGCCGGCTGCCCGCAGGGGCGCCGCCCGATTCGGTGAGGACGTAGTCGGCGTCGATGAGCTCGAGGCGGTGCTCCGTGAGCCATCCGGCACCGTAGTGCCCGCCGTTCTCCTCGTCGGCCACGGCCGCGAAGACGAGGTCGCCGCGCGGGCGGAAGCCGCTGCGCGCGATCTGCCGCGTGACGACGGCGTACGCGGCCGTCAGGTCGAGCATGTCGATGGCACCGCGGCCCCACAGCACGTCGTCGACGATCTCGGCGCCGAACGGGTCGCGCTCCCAGCCTGCGGGCTCCACGGGCACGACGTCGGTGTGGCCGAGGAGCGCGAGCGACGGCGCGTGCGGATCGGTCCCGGGGATGCGGATGACGAGGTTGCCGCGCCCGGGGTGCGGCTCGACGACGACGCCCTCGAGCCCCGAGCCCTCGAAGAAGGCCTGCAGGGTCCGCACCTGGCGGATCTCGTGACCGGAGTCGGGGCTGCCGTCGTTGACGGCGGCATTGCGGATGAGCTGCTGGAGGAGCTCCGTCGTCTGACGACCGAGCGACGCGCTCGCGTCGGCGACGTCGTTCCCCCGGATGGCCATCCCTCGACGGTATCCGACATGGCGACGGAACCAGAAGGCCGATGACGCCGTACGGCGTCATCGGCCTCCGATCAGGCGGCCGAGGGGGCCCATCCCAGTCGCGGGAGCACCGCGTGCCGGATGTCGGAGAGGATCTGGCGGTAGTCCTCCTCGGCGAACGCGTAGGGCAGCGCGACCCGCAGCTCGGTGCGTCCGTCGAACGTCGGGTCGGCCGCGAGCCGCTCGACGATCTCGTCGGACGTCCCGTGGAGATCGCGCTGGAACACCACTCGGCGTCCGCCCAGGTCGACCGGCCGCCGCGTGCGCTCCGCCCGGGCCGCGGCGTACTCGGCGTAGTGCGCGCGCTGCGCCGCCGTCGCGGAGTCGGTGGGGATGATCACGCGTTCGACGCCGACGCGCGCCCCGGCGTCCGACGACTCGCCGCGGTAGACGCCGATGTGGATGGCCTGCGCCTCCTCGAACGTGTCGGCCGCGTCGCCGTCGCCGACGTTCCCGAGCAGGAGGTGGAGGCCGCGCTCGGCGGCCCATCGCACGGATCGGAGGGAGCCGCCGCCGATCCACACGCGCTCCCGGAGCCCCGGGACATGCGGCTCGATGCGCGGCTCCTGCTCTCCGTAGGGGGTGCGGATGGGCTCGTCCGCGAGCACGCGCCCCGCGAGGGCCTCGAGGAAGCGCGCGATGAGGACGTAGGGGTCGGTCGCGGGATCGAGGTCGGGGCGCGAGAGGCCCGCCAGCAGCGCCGCGTGCGGCGCCGACGAGCTCACCCCGACGTTCACGCGCCCGCCCGACAGCGCGTCGACGGTGGCGAAGTCCTCGGCGAGGCGGAACGGGTTCTCGTATCCGAGCGGGACGACGTCGGTCTCGAGAGCGATCGAGCGGGTGCGCTGCGTCGCCGACGCAAGGAACGGCAGCGCCGCCGAGACGCCGCGTTCGAGGTGCCGCTGGCGGATGCCGGCGACGTCGTAGCCGAGCTCCTCCCCGAGCGCGAACAGGCGCAGGGTCTCCTCCAGGCCGCTGGCCGGGTCGCCGGCGGGATGGCTTCCCGCGAGGATGAACCCGGCGGCCGGGATGGTCGTCACTCGGCGTCCTTCCACACGGCCACGAGCGAGTCCAGACGGGAGTCGGCGCCCAGCGACAGCCCGTGGACGGCATCCTGCGTGCCGAGGATCGACGTGAGCTCGTGCACCGGCACCTGGTAGTACTGGCTCGCGATCCGCTCCTGGGCCTGGGCGAGCAGGTCGTCGCGCGTCGCGGCGTCGGCCGCGGCGAGCTGTGCCTGGAGGAGGTCCTCGAGCTCGGGGTCGTCGACGGCGAAGCGCGTGGTCGCGGCGGAGAACGAGGTGCGCAGGATGTCGCCGTCGGCGCGGGACGAGTTGCCCCAGGCGATGTCGAAATCGCCGGCGTCCTGTCGGGCGACGAAGTCGGGCACGGTGCTGCCCGACAGCTCGACCTCGATGCCGACCTCCTTGAGCTGCTGCTGGATGAGCTCGAGGGACGTCTGGTTCGGGCCGAAGTTGGTGATCCACACGAGATCGAGCGAGAGGCGCTCGCCGTCCTTCTCGCGGATGCCGTCGGAGCCCTCCTCCCACCCCGCGTCCTCGAGCAGCTCTTCGGCGTGCTCGGGGTCGTAGGAGAAGTACGCGCTCTGGTCGGCGAACGAGGGAGTGTTCGTCGCGAGCGCGCTCGTCGCGACGGCGAACAGGTCGTTGAGAGACGTGTCGCGCACCGTCTCGGCGTCGACCGCGGAGGCGACGGCCTCCCGGACGGCGATGTCGGCAACGACGGGATGCGCCAGGTTGAACGACAGGCCGAAGGTGACACCGGGGTTGGCCCGCGACACGAGCGGCAGCCCCGCGCCCTCCACGATCGAGACGTCGTTCGGCTGCACGCCGCCGATGACGTCGAACTCACCCGACTCGAGCCCGCCCGTGCGCACGCTGGCCTCGGGCACGACGCGGAACGTGACCGAGTCGAGGTGCGCCGCGCCCGCGTTGCCGAGGGCGTCGGGCGCCCACGTGTAGTCGTCGCGCGCTGTGAGCACCGTCTCGACGTCCTTCGTGTAGTCCTCCAGCGTGAACGGGCCCGTCCCCACGAGCGCCGAGCCGTCGCCGCGCTCGTCGTAGGGCACCTCTCGAGTCGCGGCTCCGACGATGCCGAGGCCGACCGACGCCGTCGCGTTCGGGAATGCGGCGTTGGGAGTGGTGAAGCGCACCTCGACGGTGTGCTCGTCGACGACGACCGTCTCGTCGTACCCGACGAACGAGGAGACCGCCTGGCTCGACGCGCCTGCCGCGACGATGTCGTCGAAGGTGCCCTTGACGTCCTCCGCCGTGAACGGGCTGCCGTCGGAGAAGGTGACGTCGTCGCGCAGGGTGAAGGTGAACGCCGTCGCGTCGCCGTTCGCCTCGTAGCCCGTCGCGAGCCAGGGCTCCAGCTCGAGCGTGTCGGGGTTCTGGTAGAGCAGGGAGTCGACGAGCTGGCGTGTCACGTACAGGGTGTCGTTGCCCGACCCCGTGCCGGAGGGGTTGAGCGAGATGGGGTCGTTCGCGATCGCGAAGGCGAGCCCGCCGCCGTCCACGGGGCCGCTCGAGCCCGCCGTCTCGGCGGCGGGATCGGTCGAGCCCGCGCAACCGGCGAGCAGGAGCGATGCGGTGACGAGCACGGTCGCGGTGGGGAGCAGGGATCGGGTCGGCATGGTGGTTCCTCTATCGGGTCGGAGCGGACGGCGCGGCTGCGCGTCTGCCGGGGATGGCGTCGAGCAGGGCGCGCGTGTACGCGTGCCCCGGCCGGTCGAAGACGTCGTCGATCGCGCCGGACTCGACGATGCGCCCGCGTCGCATGACGACGACCTCGTGGGCGATGCGGCGGACGACGGCGAGGTCGTGCGAGATGAACAGGTAGCTCAGCCCGAGCTCGCGCTGGAGGTCCGACAGCAGCGTGAGGATCTGGTGCTGCACCGACACGTCGAGCGCGGACACGGGCTCGTCGAGGACGACGACCTCGGGTGCGGGCGCGAGCGCACGGGCGATCGCGACGCGCTGGCGCTGTCCCCCGGAGAGCTCGGCCGGTCGACGGGCGAGGAGGCCGGAGGGGAGCGCGACGAGGTCGACGAGCTCCTCGACGCGTCGTCGCCGCTGCGCGCGCGAGCCGATCCCGAGGGCGTGCAGCGGATCGGCGACGAGCTCTTCGACGCTCAGCCGCGGGTTGAGCGCCGCGTACGGGTTCTGCTGGACGAGCTGCACGCGACGGCGGAGCTCCCGCAGGCGCGCGCCGCTCGCGGAGGTCAGGTCCTCGCCGTCCAGGGCGACGGAGCCCTCGGTCGGGTCGACGAGCCGCAGGGCGAGACGCGCCGTCGTGGTCTTGCCCGAACCCGACTCCCCGACCACGGCGAGCGTGCGGGCGCGGCCGAGCGAGAACGACACGTCGTCGACCGCGCGCTGCCGCCGTCCGCCGGGCAGCGCGAAGTCCTTCACGAGCCCCGCGACCGAGAGCACGGGCTCCGCGGCGCCGGTGGGGCGCTCGGCGGTGCGGCGCGCGTCGATGTACACCCCGCGCGCCCCGAGGCTCGGCGCCGCTGCGATGAGCTCCTGCGTGTAGGGGTCCGACGGCGCGCCGAGCACGGCGTCCGGCGTGCCCTCCTCGACCACGCGTCCTCCGCGCATGACGACGATGCGATCGGCGCGGTCGCCCGCGACGCCGAGGTCGTGGGTGATGAGGAGGATGCTCGTGCCCCGCTCCGCGCGCAGGGCGTCGAGCTGGTCCAGGATGCGCCGCTGCACCGTGACGTCCAGGGCGCTCGTCGGCTCGTCCGCGATCAGGAGGGCGGGTTTCGCGATCGTCGCGATCGCGATCAGCACGCGCTGCCGCATCCCGCCGGACAGCTCGTGCGGGTACTGGCGAGCCCGCACGGCGGGCTGCGGCACCCCCGCGGCGCCGAGCGCGTCCACGGCGAGCCGGTGCGCGTCGGCGGGCGCCGCGAACCGGTGGATGCGCAGCACCTCGGCCACCTGGTCGCCGATGCGGGTCACGGGGTTGAGGCTCACGGTCGGGTCCTGCGGAACGAGGCCGACGGCCCGGCCGCGCAGCCGGCGCAGGTCGCGCTCACCCGCTCGGACGAGATCGGCGCCCCCGACGATCACGCGCCCTGCGACGATCTGCGCGGCAGGCGGCAGCAGGCGCACGACGGCATGGGCGGTCGTCGACTTGCCCGACCCGGACTCTCCGACGAGCGCCACGGTCTCGCCGGAGGCTACGTTCAGGCTGACGCCGCGCACGGCGTCGACGGCCCCTCGGCGGGTGCGGTAGCGGACGGCGAGGTCCTCGACGCTCAGCACGTGCTCGGCGCTCATCGGCGGCCCCCTCGGGTGTCGAGGGCGCGCGAGACTCGCCCCGTGGCGAGCACCGTGAGGATGATCGCGATGCCGGGCAGCGTGGTCAGCCACCACGCGTTCCTCAGATAGTCGCGGCCCCCGGAGACGAGCGACCCCCACTCGGCCGCGGGCGGCGCCGCGCCGTACCCGAGGAAGCTCAGAGCGGAGACGGCGAGGATGGCCCCTCCCAGCTCCAGGACGGCGAGCACGATGACGGGTCCGGCGGAGTTGGGCAGCACGTGGCGCCAGAGCACACGCAGCTCGCGGTTGCCGGACGCGCGGGCCGCCTCGACGTAGGGCGAGCTGCGCACGCGCAGCACCTCCGAGCGCATGATGCGGGCGACCGAGGCGATGCTCGCGGCGCCGACGGCGATCGCGACGTTCACGGTGCCGAACCCGAGGGCCGTGATGATCGCGAGGGAGAGGAGGAGACCGGGGATCGCGAGCAGCACGTCGGCGGCGCGCATGACGAGCGCGTCGACGCGTCCGCCGGCGAATCCCGCGAGGAGCCCGAGCGCGGAGCCCGCGACGATGCCCACGAGGACGGCGAGGATCGCCGCCGAGAGGGTGAGGGAGGTGCCGTGGACCACCCGTGTGAAGAGGTCCCGGCCGATTTGATCTGTGCCGAACCAGTGCACGGCGGACGGCGCCTGCAGCTTGTCGGCCGGCACGCCGGCGAACGGGTCTCCGGGGGCGATGACGGACGGGGCGACCGCGGCGACGGCGAGCACGAGGAGCCACAGCACCGAGAGCACGACGGCGGGGCGGCGCAGGGCGGCGAGCGCGGACGGCAGTCCGCGGCGGCCGGAGCGCTCCTGCACGGCGTCGTCGAAGCGGTCGGCGGCCGTGCCGGCGAAGCCTCCGGATCGCCCGGCGGGGGCGTCGGGCAGCAGGGTGGGGGTGTCGGTCACGGCTTCGCTCCGATCGGGTCGAGGGCGTCGTCGGCATCCTCGGCGTGCTCCTCGTCGGGCGCGGGCGCGCCGCCGGCGAGCACGATCCGGGGGTCGAGGAGGGGGTAGACGAGATCGACGACGAGGTTGACGATCACGAACACGGCGGCGGCGAACAGGACGACGCCCTGCACGACGGCGATGTCCTGCGTCTGCACGGCGGAGGCGGTGACGCGGCCGATACCGGGACGCGAGAACACGGTCTCGGTGACGACGGTGCCCGAGAGCAGCTGCCCGACGACGAGGCCCGTCATCGTGAGCGCGGGGAGCGCGGCGTTGCGCAGCGCGTGGGCGAGGTGGACCCGTGCGCGCCCCGCCCCCTTCGCACGGGCGGTGTCGATGTAGGGCTCGTCGAGCGTCTGCTCGAGACTCCTGGCGAGCAGCTGCGCGATCGTCGCGCCGGTGGGCAGCGCGAGGGTGAGCGCGGGGAGGACGAGCGACAGGGGACCGGAGTCGCCGACGGCGGGGAAGAGGTGCAGGCCGAACGCGAGCCACTGGATGAGGAGGAGCCCGAACCAGAAGCCCGGCACGGCCACGCCGAGCGGGGGCAGACCGAGGAGGAACGCCGCCAGGCGGCGGCTGCGTGTGAAGGTCGCCCACACGGCGAGTGCGCCGCCGAGGAGGACGGCGAGAACGAGACCGGCCAGCGCGATCTGCACGGTCGGCCCGACGGCCTCCCCGACGATGTCGGCGACGGGGCGTCCCGACTGCAGCGATGACCCCAGGTCGCCGCGCAAGACGCGCCACAGCTGGGTCAGGTACTGCACGATGAGCGGCTGGTCGAACCCGTGCTCGGCGCGGAGCGCGTCGAGCTGCTCGCCCGTGACGTCGGTGGCCTCGCTGCCGGCGAGGAGCCGGATGGGATCGGACGGCAGGGCGTACAGCACGAGGAACGAGACCGTGTAGGCGGCCCAGAGCACGCCGAAGGCCTGCAGAAGGCGCGTGAGCACATAGCGGAGCACGGGGGTCCTCTCGGAGCGGGTGGGGGCGGTCCGGAACGGCCAGCGTCGCACCGGGGCGGTGGAGGGGCGCCGCCGCCCCGTCACCGCCCTTCACGGACGGCAACGGGCCGACACTCGCCGACACGCGACGTCACACGACGCGGGCCGAGACGCGTCGGAGCGCCGTGCTCTCCGGCAGCCCGAGATGATCGCGCAGCGTGCGTCCCTCGTACGCCGCGGGATACACCCCGCGCTCCTGCAGCTCGGGGACGAGCAGATCCACGATGTCGCGCAGGCCGTCGGGGAACGCGTCGGGTGAGACGTTCAACCCGTCGAACGCGTCGGAGCGCACCAGGTGCGCGAGCTCGTCTGCGACCTCGCCGGGAGTGCCCACGAACCGGCGCTGAGCGGACAGATGGTGCACGAGCTGCCGCACGGTGAAGCCGCGCTCCTCGGCGAGCGCCCGCCATGCGCGTGCCCTGACGTCGGGCTCGTTCCCCGTGTGCACGATGCCGTGCGAGCGGCTCTGGCGCACTCCCGACGGGTCGTCCGCCGGCAGCGGGCCGTCGAGGTCGAGGTCGGAGAGGTCGACCTGCCACACCTCCTCGACCGCCTGGCGGACGCGCCGATCGCTCAGGCCGAGCTCCTGGACGAATCGGGCGCGCTCTTCCGCCTCGCTCCGGGTGCGGGCGACGACGATCTGCGCGCCGGGGAAGATCTTCAGGTCGTCGCCGGGGCGCCCGGCACGGCGGGCGCGACGACGCATGTCCGCCGTGAACGCCACGGCCTCGTCGAAGCCCACGTGATGGGTGAAGACGCCCTCGGCCCACCGTGCGGCGAAGTCGCGCCCCTCGTCGGAGTCGCCCGCCTGGAAGTACACCGGCTGCCCCTGCGGGCTCGGCGGCACCTGCGGGACGATCCGCGCGCGGATCCGATCGCCGTCGCGCACGACGGGGAGGATGCTCCCCTCGCGCGCCCACCCGTCGGCCGCACGCGTGTGCTCCGCCGCGTCGCGCGGGAACCCCTCCCACACCGCCTGCACGGCGCTCACGTGCTCCTCCGCGTAGCGGTAGCGCTCGCTGTTGGCGAGGAACCCCCCGCGGCGGAAGTTCTCACCCGTCCACCCGTTGTCGGTGGTGACGATGTTCCACCCCGCCCGCCCCTCGCTCAGGAGGTCCACCGTCGCGATGCGCCGCGCGAGGTCGACGGGATCCGTGTAGGTGGTGTTGAGCGTCGCGACGAGGCCGATCCGGCTCGTGTGCGCCGCGAGGTGCGCGAACAGCACGAGCGCATCGGGGCGCCCCGTGACGGCGATGTCGTTGAGCCGGCCGAGGTGCTCGCGCAGGCGCAGGCTCTCCCCGAGGAACAGAGCCGTGAAGAGCCCGCGCTCGGCATCGCGGACGAGCTCGACATACGATTCGAACGCGTAGAAGTCGAGCGGATCCGGCGTGCGCGACCAGTCGTAGACGGGCCCGAACGGCTGGAAGACGTTGAGGTGCAGCCGCGCGTCGGGGCGCGGGTACTCGCGGGCGCTCATGCGGGGCTCCCCGCGGTCGACAGGACGGCCGGAGCCGGATGCGCGTCCCCGCGCACCGCGAAGGCGTTCGCAGGGCGCTCGAGCCCCAAGGCCTCTCGGAGCGTCTCGCCCGAGAGGGGGATGCGCAGCGGCACCGTCTCGGAGAGGATCTCCCTCACCTCCCCCGCGATCGCGGCCGCGTCCTCGTCGATGACGGCGGGCCGCGCGAGCACGCCGTCGACGTGGCGGAGGACGTCCGCCAGCCCCGATGCGACCTCGGACGGCGTCCCGAGGAGCCGCGCGTCCCGGCCCGCGCGCCACACGGCGCGGGCGTCGAGCGCGTGCAGCCGAGCGGCAGCCGATGCGAGCCGGGTGTCGACGAGCACCTCCACGGCGGCGACGACGCGGGGGATGCCGCGGTCGCGGGCCGCATCGGCGGCTCGCGCGATCGCATCGGCGTCGACGCCGTGCACGACCGCGACGTCGACGAGCGGAGCAAGGCGCGGGGAGAGCGCGTGCTCGTCGGCCCAGACGACGAGCTGGCCCTGGGGCGGTCGCGGGAGCAGCCCGGGGCCGCGGACGGAGAAGGTCTCGCCGACGAAGTCGGCGTGGTGCCAGCGGTCGACGTCGACGAACCGCTGCTGCGCGATGTCGGCGACCAGGGCGTCGTCCTCCCAGGTGTCCCAGAGCAGGCGCACCGCCCGGATGACATCGGCGGCCTCCCCGACGAGCGCGTCGTCGGACGTCGCGCGCGCCCTGCCGTATGCGCCGGAGAGGGCGTCGTCGTCGACGACGCGGGCGATCCATCCTGCCCGGCCGTGCGAGCCGAGGTCGAGGCTCGACAGCTGGTTCGCGAGGTGGAACGGCTCCGCGTGCCGGATGCCCGCGACGGGCACGAGGCCGATGCGGGAGGTGACGGCGCCCGCGAACGCGGCGAGCTCGATCGCGTCGAGCCGCGCCTGCACGCCCGGCGCGGGGTCGCCCGGTCCGTCGGGCAGCACCGCGAAGGCGTAGCCCGCGCGCTCCACCGCCTGCAGCCGGGCGCGCAGCCGTGCCGGCGCGAGCGCGGCGGCCGGTTCGTGGCGCGCGGCGCGCCACGCCGCCGGATGGGCGCCCTCGCCCGAGAGGTCGATGCCGATGAGCCGGGGGATGGCCATGTCCGCTCCCTTGGTCGGGGCCGGCGCGTGCGGCGTCGGCTGTGCCCCGAATCTAGGAAGCGCCGTCGCGCGGGGAGACCGCGAGCGTCACCGCTGGTCGCACGCGGTCACGCGGCGTCACACCCGCGCGACGGCCGTGTCCCGATGCCGCGCGGCGGCGACCGCGGACGCGACGGCACCGGCCACGCGGTCGGTCTGCCGCAATGAGAGCGAGTCGGCCTCCGGGCGCGTGAAGGCCCCGCCCTCGGGCGCCGAGGTGAACGGTCCGATGCCGAAGAGCGTCTCGTGCGTCGAGCCGTCGCCGCGCACGACGCGCCCGTCGGCGTCGACGACGATGCGACCCAGAGCGCCCGTGTACTCCCCGTCCGTCACCGACAGTTCAGTGCCGTGCACGTGTGCGAGCTCGCGCAGGGCGGCGTCGTCGCTGTCGGCCGCGCTCGCCGCGGGCAGCCAGGCGTCGACGAGGGAGCGCGCCGCGACATCGCCCGGCACACGGCGGCTCGACGCGACGAACCCGCGTTCCGCGTCGACGCGCACATCGATCTCGGGCCCGAGGAAGCGCACGATCCCGGCATCCGCGAGCGCGAGCAGCTCGTCAAGCCGGTGCGCGGGAGGGCCGCTCGCGACGTAGCTGAAGAACGTGTGCCAGCGCGTCGGCAGCGACACGGCGCGCGAGCGGGCGTTCCACCGCTCTGCCGGCACCTCGGCGAGGGCCATGAACGACAGCAGTACGGCGAGCCAGACACCCTGCGATGCGCTCCGGTCGGGCGAGGTGCGCGCATCGAGGTCGTCGCGGATGTGCGCGAGGAGGCGCTCGTGCACGGCGTCCGCCGAAGCGAAGTCCTCTCCGGCCAGCGGGGTGTCGAGGCTCTGCACGTCGAAGCGGTCGCGCGGATCGGGGACGACCTCGGCGATGCGGTCGCGCAGCGCGGGGTCGTCCCAGCGGTGCGCCCGCAGCACCGACCGGAAAGCCGGCCACGTGCCGGCGACCCGCTCGGGGTGCCCCGTGAACAGCTCGCGGTAGTGGCCGTGCAGCAGCTCCGCCGCGATGAGCGGCCACGCGTCGCGCTCGAAGTCGAGGGGCTCCGGTCGCGCGACGAGCTCGGCGATCGCGCGCGGCGTGAGCACCTCGCGGACCGGCGTCTCTCCGCGGATGGCGGAGGAGACCTTCGACCGGTACGGCACGCCGCGCCGCGACCCGAGGTGAAGACGCGGCTCGCGGCCGGACGGGGCGTAGACGAGCCCGTCCGGGCCATCCGAGAACCGCCCGCCCCGCCCCTGGGTGAGGAGCACGACGAGGTCGACGGCGGCGAGCCCCATCCCGCGCACGATGACGTCGGCACCCGGGGTGAGGGCCGACAGGTCGGCGTCGGCCGTGAAGGCGGGCGGCACGTACACGAGTCCGTGCGCGGACGCGGCGTCCGCGAGCGCGCGGGAGGGGGCATCCGGTCGTCGGCTGCTGTGCCCGAGCGCGTACACGACGACGTCGGCGTCGAGCTCGCGCCCGTCGGACAGGGCGACGACTCGCCCGTCGCCCGCCTCGCGCACCCCGGCGACGACGGCGCGCTCCACCGTGATCGAGACGCCGGCGGGGGCCGAGGCGATCGTGGTGCGCGCGAACCAGTCGAGGTAGTGGCTGTGCAGCCGCCGGGTCGGGAAGCCGTCGCCTGCCAGCGTGAGGGCCTCGTCCCGCACGGACTCGTCGATCTCGACGTCGGGCAGGTCGCCCTCCCGCCAGCGCTCGAGCCATCCGATGAGCGACGGTCCCGGGCGGACGGGGCCCTCGATCGTGCACGAGGAGTCGGTGAACACCGTGACGTCGCGCGCCATCGAGTTGAGCTTGAGGAGCGGCGACTGCGCACGCCGCCAGATGCGCCCGGCGCCGACCGGGTGCGGGTCGACGAGGACGATCTCGATCGGGGCATCCGGGTGAGTCGACCCCTCGAGCCGCGCGAGCAGGCGCTCGAGGAGCATGACAGCCCGAGGCCCGCCGCCCGCGAGGACGAGGCGCGTCACCGGGCCCCCGCGAGGGCGGGGACGGGGGCCGGCAGCCCGAGCAGGTCGCGCAGGGTCGCACCGTCTTCGTACCCCGCGCGGTACGAGCCGCGCTCCTGCAGCAGCGGCACGACGCGCTCGGCGAACTCGTCGAGGCCGTGCGGCGTGAGATGGCCGACGATCGTGAAGCCGTCGGTCGCGCGCTCCTGCACGTACCGGTCGATCTCCGCCGCGATGCGGGAGGGCGTTCCGACGAACGTGTGCTGCGCCGTGAGGCGGATGACCGTCTCGCGGATCGACAGGCCCTCCGCCGCCGCGGTCTCGCGCAGCTTCGCGATGCGCGCGCGGATGGCCGCGTGGCGGTTCGCGAAGCCCTGCGCCGATTCGGAGCCGGCGTCGGGCTCGATGTCGGGGAGCGGTCCCTCCGGGTCGTAGCCCGAGAGGTCCCGGTTCCAGATCTGCTCGATGTAGGTGAGCGCCGTCTCGGGGCGCACCTGCTGCAGCGCGATCTCGCGCGAGCGCTCGCGGGCCTCGTCGTCCGTGTCGCCGATCGCGAACGTCGCCGCGGGCAGGATCTTGAGCGACTCCTCCTCGCGTCCCCACGCGGCGAGTCGGCCCTTGACGTCGCGGTAGAAGTCCTGCGCCGCGGCGAACTCCGTGTGCAGCGAGAAGATCACCTCCGCGTGCTCCGCGCCGAAGTCGCGGCCGTCGGGCGAGTCGCCGGCCTGCACGATGACGGGACGGCCCTGCGGGGACCGCGGCACGTCGAAGACGGCGTCGACATCGAACTGCGCGCCGGCATGGCGCACGCGGGCGGGCGCTCCGTCCGGGAGGAAGACGCCCGTCCCGGCATCGGCGACGGGGCCCTCCTCGGGCCAGGAGTCCCACAGCCGCTTGGCGAGGGCGGCGAACTCCTTGGCGCGCTCGTAGCGGTCGGCGTGCGCGAGGTAGCCGCCGCGGCGGAAGTTCGCACCGTGGAAGGCGTCCGAGCTCGTCACGGCGTTCCAGCCGGCGCGGCCGGCCGACAGGTGGTCGAGCGTCGCGAGCTGCCGGGCGAGCTCGTAGGGCTCGTTGAAGGTCGTCGACAGCGTGCCGACGAGTCCGACGTGCTCCGTGATGCCGGCCAGCGCCGCGAGCACCGCGAGCGTGTTCGGGCGGCCGAGCACGTCGCGCTCGTGGATGCGGCCGCGGTGCTCGCGCAGGCGCAGCCCCTCGGCGAGGAGCACGTAGTCGAAGAATCCGCGCTCGGCGGTCCGCGCGAAGTGCTCGAACGACGAGAAGTCGATCTGGCTGCCGGCGGAGGGATCGGTCCACACCGTGGTGTTGTTGACCCCGGGGAAATGCGCCGCCAGGTGGATCTGCCGGACGGTCATGCGGCCTCCTCCGCTCGGACGCGGCGATCCGCGGGGCGCGGGAGCCCGAGCCGATCGCGCAGCGTGACGGCCGATCCGTCGTCGTCGGCGAGCGCCCCCGCTGAGCGCAGCCGCGGGACCACGTCGTCGGCGATCCGGTGGAGGTCGCGGGGCAGCCGGGCCGGGCGCAGGCGGACGCCGTCGGCCCCGGCGACGGCGAGGGCGCGGATCTCGTCCACGATGTCGTCGGCCGTGCCTGCCACGATGCGGGCGTCCGAGGCGAGCGGCTCCCCTGCGAGGTCGTCGAGCCGCGCAAGCGCGTCGCGCGCCGCGGCACGGGTGTCCTCGACGAGGACGAGGAGGTCGGCGAAGACGCGCGGGACGCCGCCCGCGGCGTCGAGCTCGGCGCGGATGGCGCCCAGCCCGTCAGCGGTCGCGGGCGTCGTGAAGACGATGTCGGCGCGTGCCGCCGCGAACCGGAACGGGACCGTCTGATGTGCGAGCGCCGTCACGACGGGGCGGCCCTGCGGCGACCGCGGTACGATGGACGCCCCCGCGACGGAGACGAACTCGCCCTCGAAGGACGCGGGATGGATGCGGTCGGCGTCGACGAAGCGGCCGCTCTCGATGTCGCGGATGATGGCGTCGTCCTGCCACGAGTCCCACAGCCGCTCCAGCACCTCGGCGAACTCGTCGGCCTCGCGGAAGGCGGCGAGCGCCTCGGGGGAGTCCTCCACGCGACCGGAGGCGGGCAGGGAGGACAGGACGGTGCGCCCGCGGCCGAAGTTCGCCGCCTCGGCGGGAGAGGCGCCCGCGACGAGCCGGACGCCCGCGCGTCCGCGGCTCGCGAAGTCGAGCGTCTGCGTGCCCGTGGCGACGTGGAACGGCTCGGTGTGCGTCGTCGTCACGGTCGGCACGAGGCCGATGCGCCGCGTCAGAGGGCCCGCGAACGACGCGATGAGCACGGCGTCGAGACGCCCCCGGGCGCGCCCCGGCTGCGGCTCCTGCTCGAACCGGCCGGTGAACGACAGCGCGTCCTCGATCGTCGCGAGCAGGACGCCGGCATCGTCTGCCGTGCGCAGCAGGTCGCGCCAGTAGGCGGGCGAGACGAGATCTCGGGGGCGGGCGGCATCGTCGCGCCACGCGGCCGGATGCCATCCCGCACCCTCGAGGGCGACGGCGACGTGCACCTGATCGGGCATGGGGGTCCTCCTGGCGTGCGGTGGGGTGCCGACCACTGTCGCGGTCGTCGCCGGCGTGCGCAACGCCGGTCGTCACGCGGCGACTCGGACCGTCATGAGACGCATTGCGTCACAATCCCTACTCCCGCGATAGGGATTGCGCAGGATGGGGGGATGTCCCCGCTCCTCACCGTGGAAGACCTGCACGCGCGCCTCTCGGCGGGGCGCCCCGTGACCCTTCTCGACGTGCGATGGCGGCTCGACCTGCCGGAGGGCCGGCCCGAGTACGTCGCGGGCCATCTGCCCGGCGCGGTGTACGTCGACCTCGAGTCGGAGCTCGCCCGGCGCGGCCATCCGGAAGCCGGTCGTCATCCGCTGCCGCTTCACGCCGACCTGCAGCGCGCGGCGACGCGATGGGGCGTGAACCGGGGCGACCTCGTCGTCGTGTACGACGACAACGACTCGGTGGCGGCCGCGCGCGCATGGCTGCTGCTGCGCCGTACAGGCGTCGACGTGCGC
Organism: Microbacterium gilvum; assembly: GCF_039543865.1. NCBI lineage: Bacteria > Bacillati > Actinomycetota > Actinomycetes > Micrococcales > Microbacteriaceae > Microbacterium > Microbacterium gilvum. The sequence goes on from NZ_BAABKO010000002.1 coordinate 589,967, forward strand.
GTGCTCGACGGCGGCCTGCGCGCCTGGATCGCCGCGGGCCTCCCTCTCGCCTCGGGCGACGTGGCGCCCCAGCCCGGTGACGTCGTGCTGGACGATCCCGGTCGCGGCGACCTCTCGATCGAGGAGGTCGCGGCGTTCCCGTCGCACGGCGTGCTCGTCGACGTCCGCACTCCCGAGCGCTATCGCGGCACCGCGACGGGCTACGACCCGACCGCGGGGCACATCCCCGGCGCCGTGAACGTGCCGACCGTGACGCACATCCTCGCCGACGGGCGGCTGCGCTCCGCCGACGAGATCCTCCTCGCCTTCGCACGCGTCGGCGCGACGCCGGGAACAGACATCGCGCTCTACTGCGCCTCCGGCATCGCCGCCGCGCACAGCGCCCTCGCCCTCGCCGTGGCGGGGGTCGAGGCGCAGGTGTTCGTCGGCTCGTGGAGCCAGTGGACGCAGAGCGCCGGACGGCCCGTGGCGATCGGGTCGAGCCCCGCGGAGCGCGTCTTCGGCCACTGATCGGGCCCCCGGTAGGATGGCGGGGGAGTGCGCCGCGCACCGCGCGCGACTCCTCCGGGGCCGCTCTGCGCACCCGGGCACACCGACCCATCCAGGGGGTACTCCATGCCGGGAATCGTGATCGTGGGCGTCCAGTGGGGCGACGAGGGCAAGGGCAAGGCGACCGATCTGCTCGGCGAGCGGACCGACTGGGTCGTCAAGTTCAACGGCGGCAACAACGCCGGCCACACCGTCGTCATCGGCGATGAGAAGTACGCGCTGCACCTGCTGCCGTCGGGCATCCTCAGCCCCGGCGTGACCCCCGTCATCGGCAACGGCGTCGTCATCGACCTCGAGGTGCTCTTCGCGGAGCTCGACGCGCTGTCGGCTCGCGGCATCGACGTGTCGAAGCTGCGGGTGAGCGCGAACGCGCACATCATCACGTCGTACCACCGCACGCTCGACAAGGTCACCGAGCGCTTCCTCGGCAAGCGCCAGATCGGCACGACGGGTCGCGGCATCGGGCCCGCGTACGCCGACAAGATCAACCGCGTGGGCATCCGCGTGCAGGACCTCTTCGACGAGAGCATCCTCCGCCAGAAGGTCGAGGGCGCCCTCGACCAGAAGAACCACCTGCTCGTGAAGGTCTTCAACCGCCGCGGGATGGCCGTGGACGAGATCGTCGACGACCTGCTGTCGTACGCGGAGCGGCTGCGCCCCATGGTGTGCGACACGGGCCTCCTCCTCAACCGCGCGCTCGACGCGGGCGAGGTCGTGGTGTTCGAGGGCGGTCAGGCGACCATGCTCGACATCGACCACGGCACGTACCCGTTCGTGACGTCGTCGTCGGCGACGGCCGGCGGCGCGGCCACGGGGTCGGGGGTCGGCCCTGGCCGACTCGACCGGATCGTCGGCATCGTGAAGGCGTACACGACGCGCGTCGGATCGGGCCCCTTCCCGACCGAGCTCTTCGACGAGCAGGGCGACTGGCTGCGCGCCGCCGGGTTCGAGTTCGGCACGACGACGGGGCGCCCGCGCCGTGTCGGGTGGTACGACGCCCCGATCACGCGCTACGCGACGCGGATCAACGGCATCACCGACCTCGTGCTGACGAAGCTCGACATCCTCACGGGGCTCGAGCAGGTGCCCGTCTGCGTCGCGTACGACGTGGGCGGCGAGCGCTTCGACGAGGTGCCCGTGAACCAGAGCGACTTCCACCACGCGACGCCGGTCCTGGAGTACTTCCCGGGCTGGAGCGAGGACATCTCGACCGCGCGCACGTTCGAGGAGCTGCCGAAGAACGCGCAGGACTACGTGCTGGCGCTCGAGGCCATCAGCGGCACGCGCATCTCGGTCATCGGCGTCGGCCCCGGCCGCGACCAGGTGATCGTGCGGCACGACCTCGTCTGAGGGGCGTCGCCGGCGCGCGGGCGGCTTCGCCCGAGCGCTGGCGGGCGGGCTGGCTTCGCCCGAGCGCTGGCGGGCGGCTTCGCCAGTGCGGATGTGCGGCTGACAGGGTCTGCGCGCGCTTCGCCAGTGCGGATGTGCGGCTGAGAGGGTCTGCGCGCGCTTCGCCAGTGCGGATGTGCGCCTGAGACCGCCCTCAGGTCTACATCCGCACTGCCGAATCGCCGGAGGGTCTACATCCGCACTGGCGAAGCGTCGCCGCGCCCGCCCCGCGCCGCCGCGCCTGCGCGCCTGCGAGGATGGCGGAATGACCGAGCTCATCCTCAGCCCCGCCGAACACCTCTGGACGGGGGCCGTCTGGAGCGAGGGGCCGCTCTGGATGCCGGCCGAGAACGCCGTGCGGTGGAGCGACATCCCCGGCGATCGCATCCTGCGGTGGGATGCCGCCACGGGAGAGACCACCGAGCACCGCGCCGGCGTCGAGTTCACGAACGGCCGCGCCCTCGATCGCGACGGCACCGTCGTGCAGTGCTCGCACGGCCGTCGGCGGCTCGAGCGAGAGGGGGCGGATGGCGCGCTCGCCTCGATCGCCGACGCCTACGCCGGTGTGCGCCTCAACTCTCCGAACGACGTCGCCGTCGCGCCCGACGGGGCGTACTGGTTCACCGATCCCGACTACGGGATCACGCAGCCCCGCGAGGGCCATCCGGGTGAGCGCGAGTACGGCGCGTGCGGGGTGTTCCGCGTGCGCGACGGCGAGGAGCCCCTCGCCGTGATCCTCGACCTCGACCGGCCGAACGGCATCGCCTTCTCCCCCGACGGGCGGACCCTGTACGTGACCGACACGGGTGCCGAGCCGGCTATCCACGCCTACGATGTCGTCGGCGAGGGCGTCGCAAACGGGCGGTTCTTCGCCGCGCCGGGCGAGGGCGTGCCCGACGGCATCGCGGTCGACGTCGAGGGGCGCGTGTGGTCGTCGGCGGGCGACGGCGTCCACGTGTACGCCCCGGATGGCGGGGAGGTCGCGTTCGCGCCGGTCCCGGAGGTCGTCGCGAACGTCTGCTTCGGCGGCACCGGCGGCGACGAGCTCTTCATCGCCGCGACGACGAGCCTGTACCGCGTCCGGACGGCGACGCGGGGCCTCTGACTCGCCGCCCTCTCTCGCGCCCACCTTCTTTCTCGCGCCAACGGATATCCGTTTGCCGAGAGCGCACCGGATAACGCGGAATCGCATGTGCGTGACGGCAACGGATATCCGTTGGGCAAGAGGAGGTGCAGCGGGTCCGAGCGCCTCTCAGCGCGGCAGGCGCGGCACGGCGCCGACGAGCGCCTGCGCGTAGGCGGTGCGCGGCGCGTCGAGGAGCGCCCGGGTCGGCCCCTCCTCGACGACGCGACCTCCCTGCAGCACGACCGTGCGGTCGCATGCCGAGGCGACGGCGGCGAGGTCGTGCGACACCATCACGAGCGCGAGCCCGTGCTCGCGCCGCAGCTCGTCGAGCAGCGCGAGCACCTGGACGCGCGTCGTCACGTCGAGGGCGCTCACCGGCTCATCCGCCAGCAGCACGCGGGGGCGCGAGACGACGGCCCGGGCGATCGCGATGCGCTGCCGCTGGCCGCCGGAGAACTCGTGCGGGTACCGCCGCGCGGTGTCGGCCGGCAGGCCGACCGCCCCGAGCGCCTCGGCGATGCGCCGATCGGCGTCCGCGCCGCGGGCGAGGCGCAGCGAGCGCAGCGGCTCGCCCACGATCCGGTCGATGCGCTGCCGGGGATCGAGTGACGAGTACGGGTCCTGGAACACCGGCTGCACGCTCGCGCGGAAGCGGCGCATGAGCGCGCGATCGCGCCGCTCGAGCAGGGCGCCGTCGAACAGGGCCTCGCCGGGCTGCGGTGCCGCGAGGCCCAGCAGCAGACGCAGGATGGTCGACTTGCCCGCCCCCGACTCGCCGACGAGACCGACCGTCTCGCCGGCGCCGACGGAGATCGACACGTCGTCGAGCACGCGCTGCCTGCCGTAGGAGAAGCCGGCCGACCGCAGCTCCAGCACCGTCACGATCCCGCTCCGTCCAGCACGTCGTCGAGGGCGCGGGCGCTCGCGACGAGCGCCCGCGTATAGGGATGGCCGGGCGCCGCGAGCACGCGCGCGACCGGCCCCTCCTCGACGACCGACCCGTTCTGCAGGACGACGAGTCGCTCGGCCATCCGCGAGACGACCGCGAGGTCGTGGCTGATGAAGAGCAGCGCCATCCCGCGTACGGCGACGAGGCGCTCGAGAAGCGACAGCACGCCGTGCTGCACGGTGACGTCGAGGGCCGTCGTGGGCTCGTCGGCGATGAGCAGCCGCGGCCGTGCCGCGAGCGCGATGGCGATCGCGATCCGCTGCCGCTGTCCGCCCGACAGCTCGTGCGGGAACGCCCGTGCGATCCGGGGATCGGGCAGCGCCACCTCGTCGAGCGCTGCGGCGACGGCGTCGCGCAGCGCGCCGCCGCGCAGACCGAGATGGCGCCGCATCGGCTCGGCGATCTGCCGGCCGACGCGCATGAGGGGGTCGAGCGCCGTGAGGGGCTCCTGGAACACGATCTGCACGACCGGTCCCCGCAGCGGCCGCAGCACGGCGTCGCGGGCGCCGACGACCTCGCGCCCGTCGAGCAGGATCGAGCCGGACGGCGTCAGCGACGACGGCAGCAGGCCCGTCGCGGCGAGCGAGGTGAGCGACTTCCCCGACCCCGACTCGCCGATGACGCCGAGCCGTTCGCCGGCGTCGACGGCGAACGACACGTCGCGCACGGGCGCCGCCGACGCCGACCGGATCGTGAGGCCCGACACCTCGAGCAGGCTCATCGCGCCCTCCGTCTGGTCGGATCGGCGAGGTCGCGCAGGCCGTCGGCGAGGAAGTTCACGCCGAGCACGAGCGCGACGACGGCGAGACCCGGCGCGATGGCGCCGACGGGCGCGGTGAGGACGGTGCCCTGCGCCTCCTGCAGCATGCGTCCCCATGAGGCGTTCGGCGGCGGGGCGCCGAGGCCGAGGTACGACAGGCTCGCCTCGGCCAGCACGGCGCCGCCGAACTGCAGGGCCAGGCTGACGGCGAGCGTCGGCGCGATGTTCGGGAGCACGTGCCGGAACACGACGCCGAGGAGGGAGGTCCCGCTCGTGCGAGCCGCGGTGACGAACTGCTCCTGGAGCACACGGCGCGCGAGGATGCGCGTGAGCCGCGCGACGACGGCCGACATCGCGAGCCCGACCGCGAGGATGGCCGACCACAGCGACGCGCCCTGCACCGCGACCACGAGCATGGCGAGCAGCAGGACGGGGAAGGCGATGACGACGTCGAGCGTCGCCGACACCGTGTCGTCGATCCACGGCCGCGCGAACGCCGCGACGAGGCCGACGGCGATGCCGATGAGGGCCGCCAGGGCGACGGAGCCCGTTCCCACCGCGAGCGCGATGCGCGCGCCCGCCATGAGCTGCGAGAGAAGGTCGCGGCCGAGGCGGTCGGTGCCGAGCGGATGGAGCGGGCCCGGCCCTTCGAGGCGCCCTCCGCTCGTGTCCGCGAGCGGATACGGCAGCCAGACGAGCGAGACGACGGCGGTCAGGACGACGAGCCCCGTGAGCACGGCGCCCACGACGAGCGTCGCCTTCGGCCGGCGGCGCGTCGGCACCGATCCGGTGATCTGCTGGATGGCGACCTGGCTCATCGGTTCCCCGAGACGCTCGTGCGCAGGCGCGGGTCGACGAGGCGCTGGACGATGTCGGCCGCGAAGCCGATAACCAGCACGAACAGGGTGCTGACGACGAGCACGCCCTGGATCACCTGGAAGTCGTGCTGCTCGATCGCCTGCAGCAGCATGCTGCCGAGGCCGGGCAGGGTGAAGACGCTCTCGACGACGACGGCGCCGAGGAGGGTCGTCGACAGCTCGATGCCGAGCACGGCGATGACGGGCACGGCGCCGTTGCGCACGCCGTGGCGCAGCAGGGCCTCCGTCGTCGACGCGCCGCCCGCCCGCGCGGTGCGCAGGTAGTCGCTGCCGAGCACGTCGAGCGTGGCCGACCGCACGTAGCGGCTGAGCGAGGCGCTCATGACGACCACGATCGCGATGACCGGCAGGGTGAGCGACCGCAGCGCATCGGCCGGGTCCTCCCAGTCGTCGCGCGGGAAGCCCCCGGAGGGCAGGAGGCCGAGCCCGAGCGCGAACACCCAGACGAGGACGACTCCGACCCAGAAGACCGGGACGGCGACGCCGAGCTGGGCGAAGCCCGACAGCGCGATGCCGTACCAGCGGTCGGCCTTCACCGCGGCGGTGATGCCGATCGCGAGGGAGACGAGCAGGGCGACGGCGAACGCGATGAGGGTGAGCGGGATGGTCACCGCGAGGCGATCGGCGATGTCGGGGCCGATGGGGCGGGAGCTCAGGAACGACTCGCCGAGGTCGAGTCGCAGCAGCTGACCGGCCCACGTCGCGAACTGCTGCAGGAGGGGCTGGTCGGAACCGACCTGCGCCCGGGCGGCGGCGATCTGCTCGGGCGTCGCGTCGACCGACAGCAGGGCGTTGGCGGGATCGCCCGGCAGCAGCCGCAGCAGCACGAACACCGCGATCATGGCGACGACGAGCGACACCGCGAGGAACGCGGATCGGCGCAGCAGGTAGGCGATCATGTGTTCTCAGGAGGGGCCTGTGTTGTCAGACGGCGACGGGGCGCCGACAGGCGGCGCCCCGTCGCGTGTCAGGACTTGACGATGTCGTAGGCGAAGAACTGCGAGTTCAGGCCGTTGACGGGGTACCCGCTGAGGTCGCTCGAGGCGACGACGATCTGCGGGTAGAGGTACAGCCAGACGCTCGCCGCGTCCTCGGCGATCTTCTCGTTGACCTGCGTCAGCAGGGCGGTCTGCTCGTCGGTCGTCTCGGCCTGCTCGGCCTCGGCGACCCACTGCTGCACGTCGGCGTCGTCGTAGCCCCAGTAGAAGTCGGGGTTGCCGTACCAGACGACATCACGGTCGTTCACGTGCTCCTGCAGGGTGGCTTCGAAGTCCTGCTCCTGGAAGACCTTCGTGTACCACTCGTCGGCGCTGATCGTGTTGATCTCGACCGTGATGCCGACCTCGGCGAGCTGCGACTGCAGGAACTCCGCGACGACGGGGTGCGGGTCGTAGCTCGGGGTGTCGAGCGTGAACGTGAAGCCGTCGGCGTATCCCGCCTCGGCGAGCAGCTCGCGCGAGAGGTCGGGGTCGTAGGGGTTGACGCCCGTGAGGTCCTCGTACCAGGGGTCGGTCGGCGGAACCATGGAGCCGATGAGCGTGCCGTAGTCGCCCCAGATCGATTCGAGCAGCTGCGAGGTGTCGATCGCCGAGTACACGGCCTTGCGCACGAGCGCGTCGTCGAACGGCGCGACGCGGTCATTGAACGCGAGCAGCTCCTTCGTCGTCGACGTCCCCTCGCTCACGACGTACTCGTCGTCGCCCTCGAACTGCGCGAGGGCATCCGGGCTCTGGATGGTCGTGATGACGTCGATCTCCCCCGAGAGCAGGGCGTTGTTCTGCGCCGTCGCGTCGGTGAAGTAGGTGTAGACGGCCTCGGCGTTCTTCGCCGGCTCGCCCCAGTAGTCGTCCCAGCGCGCGAGGGCGAGGGTCGAGCCCTTCTGCCACTCGTCGAGCGTGTAGGGGCCGGTGCCGTCCTCGCTGTCGGTGATGTCGCCGGCGGCGTCGTTCACGATCCAGACGTAGCTGAGGTTGTAGAGGAACGAGATCGAGCGCTCCGACAGCGTGAAGACGACCGTCCGGTCGTCGGGCGTCGCGATGTCGGAGATGACCTCGAAGCTCGACTTGCGGGCCGAGACGGAGTCGTCGGCCGTGACGGCCTCGACGCTCGAGCGCACATCCGCGGACGTCAGCGGGTCGCCGGAGTGGAAGGTGACGCCCTCGCGGAGGGTGATCGTGTAGGTGAGGCCGTCATCCGAGACCTCGGCGTCCTCCGCGAGGAGCGGCTCGATCTCGCCGTCGTCGGCGAGGCGGTAGAGGCCCTCGTAGACGTTGCCCGTGAGGGCCTCCGTGACGCCCTGGCCGCCGCCCTGCGTGTTGCTGAGGTTGGTGGGCTCGTACAGCGAGCCGATGAAGATGGTCTCGTCCTCGCTGGCGGTGTCGTCGGACGCGCCGCCGGCGCAGCCCGCGACGAGCGCGAGCGACAGGGTGAGGCCCGCGGACAGGGCGATGCGGGATGTTCTCATGGGTACTCCAGGGTGAGAGCGCGCGGCCTCAGGCCGCGTAGATGTCGAAGCCGTCGCGGAAGACGACGTTCTTCTCGCCTGCTCGGATGGGCAGCGGGAACCGGTTGGATACGGGCGGCAGCGGGCAGTTGTACTGCGCCGAGAAGCCGCACGGGGGCACGAACGCCCTGTTGAAGTCGAGGACGACCGACCCCGCGTCGTCGCGCAGCCGGACGAAGAGGAACCGGCCGGACCCGTAGGTCTCGGCGCCGTTCGTCTCGTCGGCGAACACGAGCAGCAGCGTGCCGCCGTCATCGAAAGCGGCGAGCGTGTACTCGCGGCCGTCCAGCTCGAGGCGGATGTCGCCGGGGACGACGAGGTCGCGCGTGCCGCCGTTGTCGCGGATGTGCTCGAACGGCACCGTCCGGTCGCCGTCGACGGGCGTGAACCGGCCCTCGAGCACCCACGCGGGGTCGTATGCGTAGGTGTCGATGCGGTCGAAGGCCCGGATGGCGGGGGAGTCGGCATCCCAGAAGCGCAGCCCGTGCTCGGGCTCGCCCGTGTCGAGGTCGGTCCGCTGCACGCGGGTGACCTGCACGGTCGCCGGCGGGGCTGCCCGCTCGGCTTCGAGGTCGGGCAGCGCGCCCGTCCAGCGGGTCTCGACGAGGGCGAGGTTCCCCGTCGCCGAGGTGACGGCGTCGCGGCGCTCGGCCTGCCAGCGGGTGTGCTCTTCGAATCCGGACATCGCCATCCATTCTCGCGCATGCGGTGGCCAAGGGGACTCTCGCCCAACGGATATCCGATTGTCGAGAGCACAGCGGATGACGCGCAATCAGGTGTCCGCATGGCCAACGGGTATCCGTTGGACGAGAAGAAGAGCGGCGGCGAGCGGGGGGGGGGAGCGAGGGGGGAGGATGGACGGGTGAGGTTCTGGATCGGCGGTTGGGGGCCCGCGCAGGGCGCGGAGTCGGAGGGCATCTCGCTCGTCACGGCGGGCGAGGCGGGCTCGCCCCTGTCGGGCGGCATGCTCGCCGACCGGGGGCTCGCGGCGCAGGCGGAGTCGGCGTCGTGGCTGGCGGCGCACCCGTCGCGCGACATCGTGTACGCGGCGCTCGAGGCGGATGGCCGGATCGCGGCGTTCCGCAGGACGGGGGAGGCCTCTCTCGCCCCGCTCGGCGAGAGCGTCGAGGCGGGCGCCGCGGTGTGCCACATCCAGGTCGCCGCCGACGGCACGCATCTCGTCGCCTCGTGCTGGGGCGACGGCCGCGTCGTGCACGTGCCGCTCCGCTCCGACGGCTCGCTCGGCGCGCCGACGACCGGCGCCGCGGCCGCCGACCCCTACGCGGTCGCGCGCGAGCCCGACCTCGCCGACGTGCGGGACGGCGAGGGCACCGTCGACGCGGGCGAGCTGCTCGCGCAGGGCGCGACGCCGGGCGACATCGCATCGCTCCTGACGGAGCGCGCGCCCGACTGGTCGGGCGCCATGGACCTCCGCGCGCTCGTCGACGGGGACGCCGACCCGAGCCGCATCGCATCGCTCCTCGCGGGCGGCGAGGCCGACGACGGGCTCGCCGGCCTTCTCGCGGCGCTCGGGCAGGCCGATGCCGACCCCTTCGACGACCCGGCCGTGCGCGGCATCCTCGCCGCCGTGCGCGAGCGCGACATGCTCGTCGACGCGGCGCCGGCATCGTCCGAGCCGCGCCCGTCTCGCGCGCACTGCGCCGTCGCGCTGCCCGGCGGCCGCGTCGCGACGACCGATCTCGGCTTCGACCTCGTGCGCATCTGGCGCACGTCGCCACGCGGCCTCGTGCTCGATCACGAGGTGGTGCTGCCGTTCGGGGTGGGGCCGCGCCACCTGCTGCACCACCCGAGCGGGCACCTGCACGTCGTCACGGAGTTCTCGTGCGAGGTCTTCACCCTCGCGCAGGGACCGGATGGCCGCTGGGCTCTGCGCGGGGGCATCGCCGCGTCGCCCGACGTGCGAGGCGGAGACACCGCGGCTGAGCTCGCCCGCTCGCGCGACGGCGAGGTGCTGTACGCGGGCATCCGCGGCTCCGACGCGATCGCGGTGCTGCGGGTGCGGGGCGCGGGCGAGACGCTCGAGCGGGTCGCGCTCGTCGAGGCCGGCGTCGCGATCCCCCGGCATCACGTGGTCGGCCGCGACGCCCTGCTCATCGCCGGCCAGGGATCGAGCGAGATCGTGTCGCTTCCGCTGGATGCCCGCACGGGCGTCCCCGGGCGGGTGCGGCACCGGCTGCCGCTCGCGAGCCCGACCGTGCTGCTGCCGACGCGGTAGGCCGGCGGCCAACCGACAGGCCGCCGCCCCGGCTCAGCCGGCGCTGCGCACGGCGTAGCCCGTCTCAGCGGCACCGGCCGCCCCGCCTCAGTGCACGACGGCGTAGCCCGCCTCGGCGACGGCGGCGTCCACAGCCGCCGGATCGAGCGAGGCCGCGGTGCGCACGGTGACGCGCGACGTGCCGCCGGCGTTCAGCTCGACGTCGACGCCCGCCACGCCCGGCAGCGCCGACAGCTCCTCCGTGACGGCCGACACGCAGTGCCCGCACGTCATGCCGTCGACGAGCACGACCTCCGCGGACTCGGGGCGCGCGGCCCCGGGGCTGGAGGCCCCAGCGTTCGCGGCGTCCGCGCTCGCGTCGGAGGGTGCGGCGCAGCAGGCGCAGCCTCCTGCGCTCGCGTCGGAGAGGCCGAGGTCGATGCGTCCGTCGATGCTCATACGCGCCAGGGTACCCCCAGGGGGTATGTCAGGCAAGCCGCGCGAGGGCCGTCGCGAGTGCTTCCTCGTCGATGCGGGTCGAACGTCCGTCGTCCACCACGACCTCGCCGCCGACCATCACGGTGTCGACGATCCGCGGCGTCCCCGTCGTCAGCAGCGATGCCGCCGCATCCGTCACCGGCAGGCAGGCGAAGTCGCGGTCGAACCGGATGACGGTCAGGTCCGCTCGTGTGCCCGCGGCGATGCCCGGCGTCCCTCCGAGCCCGTGCGTCGCCATCCCGATCATGTCGGCGGCGTCGAGCAGGTCGGCCCTGCCGTGAGCGGCGCGCTGCGTGTACGCGGCCGTCCGGATGGTCTCCAGCATGTCCTGCCGGTCGTTCGATCCGGCGCCGTCGACGCCGACCGACACGGCGACCCCGGCCTCGCGCATCGCGAGCACGGGCGCGAACCCCGATCCGAGCCGCAGGTTCGAGACGGGGTTCCAGGAGACCCCGACGCCGTGGGCGGCGAACAGGTCCATGGCCTCGCGCGAGAGCTGCACGGCGTGCACCGCGAGCAGCCGCTCCCAGACGAAACCGGCGTCGTGCAGATACGCCACGGCGTCCATCCCCGTATGCGCACGGCACTGCTCGTCGTCGGTCGTCGTCTCGAGCAGGTGGATCATGACGGGCATGTCGCGCGCGTCGGCGAAGGCGCGGACGACGCGCATGCCCTCCGGCGTGAGCGTGCGCGGGTTCGGCACCGCGAGGCCGATCGTCACCCGCGAGCCCGCGGCGGCCGCACGCAGACGGTCGACGTCGGCGAGTGCGTCGTCGAGCGGCTGCATGAGACGGGGGTCGAATCCCCAGCGGCGGCCGGCATCCGCGCGGTCGGCGACGCCGCGGCCCAGTACGGCGCGCACGCCGACGTCACGCAGCCCGCGCAGCACGGCATCGTGCACCTCGGGGGAGGGGTGCGGCCACATATGCTCGACGAGCGTCGTCGATCCGCTCCGGAGCCCCTCGAGCGCGCCGGCGACGGCGGCGAGGTACGCCCGCTCGGGTGCGACGTCGGCCATGTGCTCGCCGACGGTCAGCAGCCACGAGAGCAGCGGCTGCCCCTCTCCGACGCCGCGGCAGGTCGACTGCTGCAGGTGCGTGTGCGTGTTCGCGAACCCCGGCAGCACATGGGAGCCGCGTCCGTCGATCGCATCGGCCCCGGACCATCCGCGATCGTCGTGCGCGCGCACCTCGACGATCGCGCCGTCCTCGATCAGCACGTCCCGGTGCGCGACGAACTCCTCGCCGTTCCACACGGAGGAGTCGAGGATGGCCGACGGCCGTCGCGTCGGCGTGGCGCGAAGGAGCGGGGAAGGGGTCATGACCTCAGCGTGGGGGCGAGGCGACTGCGGCCGCAAACCGCGACAGTGTATGTAACTCAGAGTTTACAAACGGCATTATGGACAAGATCGCATGCAATCATGCACAGTGGACCCACTGCCCAGGCGATCGGCGTCCCGGGGCACCCTGGCCACGGGATGTGGCCGAGAGAGCAGGATCACCATGACCGCGAACCCCTCGTACGACCTCGCCGAGCTCGAGAAGGAAGCCCGCATGGGCGGCCTCGGCGGGCTGCGCACCGACGTCGAGGTCCCCCGCATCGACGTGTCCGACTTCGAGAACCGCCGGGAGGAGATCACCGAGCAGCTGTGGCGTGCGGCGACGGAGATCGGCTTCTTCCAGCTGGTGAACCACCCCATCCCGCAGGAGATGGTCGACGAGGCGTTCGCCCGTTCCGCGGCGTTCTTCGACCTCCCGCGCGGAAGCAAGGAGAAGCTGCCCCTCGTCAAGGCCGACAACGCCGGCTGGGAGCACACGAGCCAGGTGCGCCCCTCGGTGAGCACCCCCGATCAGAAGGAGTCGTACCAGATCACGCGTCCGCACATGGCCGCTCTCTGGCCGGACGAGGAGGAGCTGCCGGGCTTCCGCTCGTTCATGCTCGACTTCGAGTCGCAGTGCTGGGCGCTCGCGATGCAGGTGCTGTCGTGCTTCGCCGATCGCCTCGGGTTCGCGCGCGACTTCTTCGCGGAGGCGCACGACCCGTCGAGCGACGCCTACCAGTCGACGCTCCGGCTCATCCACTACTACGCGCTCCCGGAGGAGCTGCGCGATCAGCCCGGTGTGTGGCGCGCGGGCGCCCACACCGACTTCGACTGCCTCACGCTCCTGTTCCAGCGCACGGGCCAGGGCGGGCTGCAGGTCTGCCCCGGCCGCGATGTCGACGCCCCCGAATGGACGCCCGTCGTGCCGAGCGACGACGCGATCACGTGCAACATCGGCGACATGCTCATGCGCTGGAGCGACGACCAGCTGCTGTCGAACTTCCACCGCGTGCGCGTGCCTGGCGCCGGCGAGTACACGGGCGCGCGTTACAGCATCCCGTTCTTCGCGCAGGCGAACCGCGACGTCGTCATCGAGCCGCCGCAGGGCACGTACCCTCCCCTCACCGCCCGCGACTACCTCGACCAGCGGGTGGCGGCGAACTATGCGCGGGGCCGCGGATAATCTGCTGAGCAGAGCGAGCGGGGCGGGTGCCGATCGCGGCACCCGCCCCGTGCCGCGCCCGACGTTGGGGAGGAGAGGGATGGCAGCCAGGGAGCATGAGGGTCTGCTGGGCGACGCCGTCTACGCCGATCTCGTCGACCGCATCTTCCGCGGCGAGCTGCGATCGGGCATGCCGCTCAGCGTGCCGGCCCTCGCCGCGCAGCTGAACGTCAGCCGCAGCCCCGTGCGCGACTCCGTGCAGCGGCTCATCGCCGACGGCCTCGCCGTGCACACGCCCCACGCGGGCGCCAGGGTGGCGACCCTCACGGAGGCCGACGTCGTCCAGGTGATGACGGTGCGCGAGCCGCTCGACGGCCTCGCCGCCCGAGAGGCCGTCGCGCACGCGCGCGCCGACGACATCGCCGAGCTGCGGGCGCTGCTGCGGGCGCAGGAGGAGGGCCTCGCGGAGGAGGATCCGACGGCCGACGCACGCCGCGACCTCGCCTTCCACACGGCCATCCGCGATCTCGCGCGCAACCGCGTGCTAAGCGACGCGCTCCATCGGCTCGATTCGATCGCGCACCTGCACGACGCGGGGCTGTGGTCGGATGCCAGCGGGCGCGCGGCCGCGCTCGCCGAGCACACGGCGATCGTCGACGCCATCGAGCGCGGCGACGTCGTCGGCGCGGAGGCGTCGGCGCGGGCGCATGTCGCGTCGCTGCTCGTGCGGATGCGGCGGAGGGCGCTCGGCTAACGCGGCGACGGGTCGGGGATCTCCTCCGGCGTGTACCGCGGCAGCCTCGACGCCGGGAGGATGGCGAGCGCGCTGACGCCCGCGAGCACGAGCAGCCCGAGACGCAGGGTCGCCAGCCGCGACTCCTCGTTGACGGCGACGGCCGCCTCGATCTGGGCGTCGGTCGCGTCGGTGCCGTCGAGGACGGCCCGCAGCTCGTCGTTGCTCACGAAGTTCACGTCGTCGAGGTTCACCTGCGCGACGAGCTCGGGCGGCAGCTCGGGATGCTCGGCGACCGCGCGACCTACGCTCACCCCCAGCAGGGAGACGAGCAGCGCCCCCGCGACGGCGGTGCCGACGGCGGAGGCGAGATTCTGCGTCGTGCCGCGCAGCGAGCCGACATCGCCGGCCCGCTCGGGAGGCGCCGCTGTCACGAGCACGTTGAAGACGAGCGTCACGAGGGCTCCCTGCCCGACGCCGAAGACGACGAGTCCGAGGATGGTCGGGATCGTCTCCCAGTTGTTCGTCACGACGAACGAGAGCCAGACGAGGGCCGCCGTCGTCAGCACGAAGCCGAAGACGCCGATCGTCCGCGGCGGATACCGCCGGTAGAAGCGCACGACCAGCGTCGCCGTGAGGAAGACCGTCAGGTTGAACGGCATCATCGCGAGCGAGGTGTCGAACGGCGTGCGCCCCTGCACGATCTGGATGTACAGGGGGATGGTGAAGTTGACGCACGCTTCCAGCGCCACGACGACGAACATGGCGTAGACGGCGGCCCGCTCGCGGGGGGAGTCGATGATCGACAGGTCGATGAGCGGCACGCGCCCGGCGCGCATGCGGCGCCGGGTCCAGAGGAAGAACGCCTGGCCGAGGACGATCCCCCCGACGATGAGGAGCGGGGCGGGCGACAGCCCGCCGACGGCGAACGGCGCCGCGTCGGTCGCGCGCAGCGCACCCCATCCGTTCAGGTTGTTGAAGCCGAGCGTGAGCGCGACGATCGCCGCGCCGATGAGCCCCGACGCGACGAGGTCGATCCGGATGCCCGGGTCGCCGCGGTCGCCGCGCAGGGTGAAGCTGAAGGCGAACACGAGCACCGCGAACGCGAGCACGATGACGAAGACCGGGCGCCATCCCACGAGCGTGCCCAGGGTGCCGCCGATGAGGAACGCGCTCACTCCCGAGATCGCGCGCGCCGATCCGATCGCGCCGATCGCCGTCGCCTGCTGTGAGCCGCGGTAGTTCTCCGCGATGAGGGCGACGATGGCGGGCACGATGATCGCCGCTGCGGCGCCCGCGACGGCCTGGCCGGCGATCGCCCAGCCCACGGTCGGCGCGAGGATCATGAGGACGGACGATCCCGCGAACAGCACGATGACGATACGGAAGATGAGCACCCATCCGACCCTCTGGCCGAGCTTCGCGCCCGTCATGACGAGGGCGGCCACCGCGAGGCCGTAGACGACGATCGTGGAGCTGGCGACGGTGGGCGGCACGCCGAAGTCGTCGACCATGCCTCCGAGCGAGATGGGCAGGGCCGCGACGTTGAACGACATCAGCACCTGGGCGAGGAAGAGCGACACGAGTGGCATCCACGACGCCCTCCCGTCGGTCGCGTCCGGGGATCGGGTCATGCGCGCTCCTCTCGGCGGTGCGCGACGGCGGGCGCCGACGCGAACAGATTCAGGCCCAGGGCCCGGGAGAGATGGCGGATGGCGCGTCGTGCGCGGACCGAGTTGCCGGCGGCGTCGAGTCGGGGCGAGAACGCGCCGATCGCGCCCTTCCCGGGGGCGATCGCGACGATGCCCCCGGAGACCCCCGACTTCGCGGGGAGGCCGATCTCGAAGAGCCATTCGCCGCTTCGCTCGTAGAGGCCGGACGCGGCGACCACCGCGAGCGTGTCGCGGCAGACGTCGGCGGACACCACGCGCTCGCCGGTGACCGGGTTGACGCCGCCGTCGGCGAGAGTGGCGCCCATGACGGCGAGGTCGTGCGCGTCGACGTCGAGGGCGCACTGCCGCGTGTAGACGTCGACGACGTCGTCGGGATCGCCGTCGAGACGGCCGTAGCTGCGCAGCAGCCGCCCGATCGCCCGGTTGCGGTCGTTCGTGTCGGCCTCCGACCGGTACACCTCGCCGTTCAGGCGCAGCTGCCGCCCCGCGAAGGCCGACAGCCCCTCGCGCACCCGCTCCCAGCGCTCGGCGGTCGACGCGGCGCGGACGAGCGCGGTGGTCGCGATCGCGCCCGCATTGACCATCGGGTTCATGGGATGGCCGTCGTTGAGCTCGATCGCGACGACCGAGTTGAACGCGAGCCCCGTGTTGTTCACGCCGACACGGTCGCGCACGACGTCGTGACCGAGCTCGTCGACGACGAGTGCGTACACGAACAGCTTCGAGATCGACTGGATCGTGAAGAGCCGGTGCGCGTCGCCCGCATCGTGCACGGCTCCTGCGGCCTCGACGACGGCGAGCCCGAAGAGCTCAGGGTCGGCCTGCGCGAGCGCGGGGATGTAGTCGGCGACGGTGCCGTCGTCGTCGTCCACGTACCGGCGATGAGCCTCGTGGACGAGTTCATCGACGCGCGGCGGGTCGGGGAGCGCGCCGGTCGCGACCTGCTGGTCGACATCGTCGGTCGGCTCCTCGGACATCCGGCCCCCCGCCGTCGTGTCGGTTGCTCACACCCTAGGTCGCGGCGGTATTCCGGTCAATGGACGATCACGCCTTGCGGTCCTGGCGGGGGATGATCACCTGCTTCACGATGAGCAGGATCGACGCCGTCACGGGGATCGCCACGAGCGCGCCCAGCAGCCCGAGCAGCGTGCCGCCGACGAGCGCTCCGATGACGACGAGCGAGCCGGGAACCGAGATCGTCCGGCTCATGACGCGAGGGGTGAGGAGGTACGCCTCGAGCTGCATGTAGACGAGGTAGACGATCGCGAACACGAGCGCTGTGACGGGGCTCGTGAAGAGGGCGAGGGCCGACGCGATCGCCCAGAACAGCACCGATCCGACGAGCGGGATGAGCGTGATGCAGAACGCGGTGACCGCCATGAGCTGCGGGAACGGCAGCCCGAGCACGAGGTGCACGACGAAGACGAACGCCGCGTTGACGAGCGCGAGCACGACCATCCCGCCGAGATAGCTGCCGACGGACGCCGTGATCTCGTCGGCGAGCCCGCCCACGCGAGCGCGGCTGCGCGCGGGGGCGAGCTGGATGAGCGACACCTTCATCGTGGGCAGCGACGCCAGGAAGTACAGGCTCAGCACGATGACGATCACCACCCCCGACGCGGCCGTCGCGACGGTCGTCCCCACCTGGAGCACGCCGCCGCCGATCGCGGCGATGTTCGACGGGGTCGTGAGGAACGCCTGCACCTCGGCGAGCACGGCTCCCACCTGATCGCCGAACGACTCCTCCAGCCACACGTACACCTCGGAGCCCTGGAAATCGGAGATGAGGGAGGGGATGGACCGGATGAACTGGGCGATCTGGTCGACGACGGTGGGGATGATGAGCAGGAGGATGCCGACGAGCACGGCGCCGAAGCCCGCGCAGACGATGGCGATGCCGACCGCGCGGGAGAGCCCACGTGCCGAGATCGCCCGCACGAGGGGATCGAGTCCCAGGGCGATGAAGAGCGCGAAGGCGATGTAGACGAGCACGGTCGACAGGTTCGACAGCGCGATGCCGAGGGCGATCGCGACGAGTCCTCCCAGCGTCAGGAGGAAGCCGGCGCCGAACGGCTGGCGCAGGAACGCCCAGAACGTGCGCGACGGGGGCGGCTCGGAGACGTCGTGCTCTTCGGCGGTCATGCCTGCCACTGTAGGGGCGGCGCCGCGCGTGGCCGGTACCCTCGACATCATGAGCATGACGAACGAGGAAGCCCGCGCCGAGCTGCTGCGCCTTCGGGCCAGCATCGACAACATCGACGCCGCCCTCGTCTACATGCTGGCCGAGCGATTCCGCTGCACGCAGCAGGTCGGGCAGCTCAAGGCCGAGCACGAGCTGCCCGCGTCCGACCCGCAGCGCGAGGAGCAGCAGGTCGCGCGGCTGCGCGCGCTCGCGGAGGCCGCTCACCTCGACCCCGAGTTCGCCGAGAAGTGGTTCAACTTCGTCGTGGCCGAGGTGATCCGCCACCACGAGGCGGCCGCCGAGCAGCGCCAGGGCTGACGCGACGAGCGCGCCTTCCGAGGGGAAGGCGCGCTCGACGCGCGGCTCAGGCGGGCATCCGCCGCAGCGTGGCGTAGGAGCCGGCCGCGAGGACGACCGCGAGCAGCGCGCCCCAGAACGCGAGCCCCAGGGCGCCGGTGTCGAGGATCCACGTCCACACGCCGGGCCATGCCTCGTTGAGGGTGACGACCGCGACGAAGCCGAGGAGCACGAGCGCGATCGCCAGCAGCGCGGTCGTGACCGCGGCGGTCCCCCAGCGCTTGTAGATGGTCGCGCACCAGAACCCGAGGATGAAGAAGAGCAGGCTGGCGACGAAGTAGATGAACCAGGCGGCGAGGGGGCCGGCCACCCATACCCAGTCGAGGTAGGCGAACCATCCGTTCACGCCGTATCCGTCCGTGGCCTGCTCGAGCAGGCCGAGCAGGACGAAGACGAGGGCCATCCCCGCTGCGCTCACGCTCGCGGCCGCGAGCGAGCCGAGGGAGAACTCGCGGCGGGTGAGGCTCATCGCCTGCGAGAAGGGGAACGACATCGTCATGGCCTGGATGCCGATGGCGAGGAAGTACCACAGCGGCGCCTGCGATCCGCCTCCGAACATGGGGCCCGCCGCGCCATCGGATGCGGCGTTGATGATCCAGTAGATCGCCATCGTGATGAGCCACGAGCCGCCGAGCACGAGAGCCGGCACCCAGACGAACGTCTGGGTGTTGATGAACTGCAGGCGCACGACGTTGAGGATGCGACTGCTCGGCGTCGCGGCGGGGAGGTCGATCGCGGTCATCGGAGTGCTCCTTCCTGAGGGAGGCCGGCGGGCCGGGCGCCCGCGTGCTGGGTGCGGCGGACGATGAGCTGCTGCAGGGAGACGGGTGCGAGCTCGAGGCCCGCGTCGAGGAGGCGAGCGCGTTCGGCAGCGTCGATTCGGCCGATGAAGGTGACCGAGGCGACGCGCCCGAGGTTCTCGCGGTGGATGACCTCGCGGCCGGCGACGGCGGCCTCCACGGTCGCCGCATCGCCCACGACGTTCGTCGCCTGCGCGCGGGCGTCCTCCGTCGTCTCGTCCATGATGATCCGTCCGTCGTCGATCACGAGCACGCGATCGATGAGGTCGGCGACCTCGTCGATCAGGTGACTCGACAGCAGGACGGTCCGCGGGTGCTCGGCGTAGTCGGCGAGCAGCCGGTCGTAGAAGATCTGCCGCGCGACGGCGTCGAGGCCGAGGTACGGCTCGTCGAAGAACGTGATCTCGGCACGCGACGCGAGACCGATCACGACGCCGACCGCCGACAGCTGACCGCGGGAGAGCTTCTTGATCGTGCGCTTGAGGGGCAGCTGGAAGTCGTCGACGAGGCGGTCGGCGAGGCCCTGGTCCCAGCGGGGGAAGAACAGGCGTGCCGCGGCGAACGCGTGCCGCGGGGTCGCGTCGTCGGGGTACTTCTGGCTCTCGCGCACGAAGCACATGCGGCTGAGGACGCGGGGATTCTCGTACGGGTTCTCGCCGAACACGCGCACCTCGCCGCTCGTGGCGATGTTCTGCGCGGTGAGGATGGACATGGCGGTCGTCTTGCCGGCGCCGTTGCGGCCGAGGAAGCCGTAGACGACATCCTTCTCGATGTCGAAGCTCACGCCGTCGAGGGCGACCTTGTCCTTGTATCGCTTGGTGAGGTCTCTGACCTCGATCACGGGGTTCATCCTGTGTCCTTCGGTCCTACGGTGCGGTCCGCGCGGCGCCCGCGCGGATGAGGTCGGCGACGTCGTCGGGTTCGAGCCCGAGCTTTCGCGCCTCGGCGAGAAGCGGCTGCACGTAGCGATCGGCGAAGGCCGACCTGCGCTCCGCGCGGAGCAGCTCCTGCGCGCCGGGGGCGACGAACATGCCGATCCCGCGGCGCTTGTACAGCACTCCCTTGTCCACGAGCATGTTCACTCCCTTGGCGGCGGTGGCCGGATTGATGCGGTAGAAGGCAGCGAGCTCGTTCGTCGACGGGGCCTGCGCCTCCTCGGCGAGGCTGCCGTCGACGATCGAGTCCTCGACCTGCTCGGCGATCTGCACGAACAGGGGGCGGCCGTCGTCCATCGCATCCTCCGGTGTGTCGGTTAGTTACTCGACTAAGTAACCATGGAACCTTAGGCGGTGTCAAGGGCGGGTGCGCGGGCGGGGGCTTCAGGGCTGCGGGGCTTCAGGGCTGGAGGGCTTCGCGGGCTGGGCTTCGCCAGTGCGGATGTAGGCCTGTCGCGCTCTCGCCAGTGCGGATGTAGGTCTCGAGTCGCCTTTCGGGCAACATCCGCACTGGCGAAGCGCGCCGTCGTCTACATCCGCACTGGTGAGACCGCGGCGTCTCGGGCGGTCACCGCATCGCCGCGGCGTGCGCGGCCCACCCGGCCTCGGCGGGGAGCGACCGCAGGTTGCGGTCCGCCATCGCGACGAGGGCTGCGGCGACGCACAGCCCCGAGGCCAGGGCGAGGGTGCCCGTGCGGCCGGCGAAGGCGAGGCCGAAGCCGGCGACGAGGGGCGCGAGCGGCATCGCTCCCATCGAGAGCACCTGCAGTGCGCTGTTCGCCCGGCCGAGCAGCCGGCTCGGCGTCGCGACCGTGAAGTAGCCGAGCAGCGCCGCGTTGAGGGCGGGGATCGCGACGACGGCGGCCGCGAGGACGCCGGCGATCGCGAGCGGCTCGTGCACGAAGGGGAGCGCGATGATGCCGAGGCCTGCGAGGAGCAGCCCGACGACGATGAGCGTTCCGGCGCGCACCCGCGCGACGAGTGCGGGGCTCGCGACGGCGCCCGCGAGCATCGCCGCGCTCGCCGCGGCCATGGTCCATCCCAGGGTCGTCGTCGTCGCGCCGTCCTGCTGCATCGCGTAGAGCGCCGTCGTCAGGCCCGCGTTGAAGCCGAGGTTGACGATGGTCGACACGACGAGCACGCCTCGCAGGTCACGTCGAGCCAGCAGCCATCCCATCCCCTCGCGGATGTCCGCGAACGGCGATCGGGACGGTGCGGCGGCCGGCGGCTCACCCGCATCGGAGCCCCCGCGGCCGAGTGCCCATGCGGTCGCCGCGGCGACGACCTGGCAGGCCGTCATCGCGGCGCCGACGAACCATCCGCCGGCGGCGAGCAGCATGCCCCCGAGTGGCGAGCCGAGCAGCGACAGTGCGGCGTCTCGCCCCTGATTCGCCGCCTGCGCGCGGCCCATCGCCTCGTCGGGCACGAGCTCCTTCAGGGCCGACTCGCCGGCGACGCCGAAGAGCCCTGTGCGCACCGCGAGCGCCGTGCTGATCGCGAGCAGCGCGGAGAAGGTCAGCGAGCCGGAGGCGGCCAGAGCCGTGAAGGCGGCGGCGAGGGAGAGGCCGATCACGGCGCCGGCGCGCATGAGCGGGATGCGACGGCGTCGATCCGCCAGCACCCCGCCGGCGACCGTCGCGATGAGCCGTGCCGCGAAAGCCACGGCGCCGACGATGCCGGCCTGCGCCGGGTCGCCCGTCGACGCCAGGGCGATGAGCGGGATGGCGAAGCCCGAGAGGGCGTTCGAGAGCCCGGATGCCGTGTCGCTTGCGAGCCAGAGGACGTAGCGGCGATCGCGGGTGAGTCGATAGGGCGCGAGATCGGTCATGGGGGCGAGCGTAGATGCGCAACTAAAGTTGCGCAAGCAGTCGTGCGCAACTTTCTGCGCGGGATCCGTACGATGGGGGCATGCCGAATCCCCCCGGGACCTCCCGCGCCGAGACCGTGTCGGCGCGGAAGCTGCGCGCCATGGCGCATCCGGTGCGGTTGCGCCTCGAGGAGGCGCTCGGTCGTCGAGGATTCGCCCGAGCCGCCGACCTCGCGGCCGATCTGGACCTGCCCGCGAACCAGGTGAGCTTCCACCTGCGGGTCCTGGCCGATGCGGGCCTCATCGAGGAGGCGCCCGAGAAGGCCCGCGACCGCAGGGATCGGGTCTGGACGCGGGCGAAGCAGACGTGGGAGCTCGGCAGCCCTGAGCATCCGATGGAAGACGAGCAGGCGGGGACCGCGGTCATCCGTGCGCTCGCCGCGCAGCATCACGACCTCGTCCAGCGCATCATCGCGTGGGCGCCGGAGTATTCGAGCGGCCGGGCGGCGGGCGTCCACGGGACCTTCAACCAGTACGCGCTGTGGCTCGACGAGGAGCAGTTCACCCGGATGCTGGAGCGCATCGGGTCGGTGGTCGAGGAGTTCCGCGACCTCAACGAGCCCGGAGCCGCGGGTGCGCGCCGGTGGCGCATGGACCTCATCGCGGCCGACGACGAGATCTGAGCGCTGCCGCGCCGGTTCGCCCGTGCGGATGTCGGTCTCTCGCCTCCCGTTCGCCCGTGCGGATGTCGGTCGTGCAGGGCTTCGAGGTCGACATCCGCACCGGCGAAGAGCGCCTGTCCCTCCATCCGCACTGGCGAAGAGCACCAAGCTCCGAGCCCGCCGGCGCCACCGGAGCCCGCCGGCGCCCCGGACCCTGCCTACCCCGCCGGCCGAGGCGCCGGGCCGAGCGAGTCGCCCTCGGGCGGCCCGCACGGGATGAGCGTCTGCGGCAGGGGACGGTCGGGGTTCTCGATGCGGTCGATGACGGCGTCGACGCCGAGGCGGCCGAGCTCCGCGCCGGGTGACGGCATGCGCGCGAGCGCGGGGTCAGCGGCTCCCGGCGACGTGCCGATCGACAGCACGGACAGGTCTGCGGGGATCGTCCTCCCGCGCTGTGCGAGCTCCGCGAGGATGCCGGGGGCCGCGTGCTCGTTGACGACGACGAGCGCGGTCGCATCCGAGCCCTCGTCGACGAGCCGGCTGGCGAGCGAGCGGCCGGCGCCCGCATCGCCGGCGCAGGCGAGAAGCCGTGGGGCGAAGCCGTGGCGGGCGGCTGCCGCGAGGTAGGCGGCGTGGGCCCGCGCGGCGCCTCCGTGCGGGGAGGAGCGGCCGTCCGGCTCGCCCTCGACGTAGGCGATGGCCCGATGCCCGAGCGCGACGAGTCGATCGACGGCGTCGTCGACGGTCGCCTCGAAGTCGATGTCGACCCATGCCGTGCCCGAGGGGTCGGCGGTGCGGCCGATGAGCGCGAACGGCGTCGTCGACGCTCGCAGCAGGTCCACGCGGGGGTCGTCGAGCTGCACCTCCATGAGCACGACGCCGTCCACGAGCCCCGTCGCGGTGAGCTCGGCGATCTCCCCGGCGTCGTTGCGCGCGGGCCACAGCACGAGGGTGTAGCCGCGCTCGCGTGCGCGCTCGGCGGCGCCCGTGAAGAACTGCACCCCCGAGCCGCTCAGATCGCTCTCGAGGGCCGGATACAGCAGGGCGAGGATGTTCGTGCGACCGCGCGCGAGCGCGCTCGCCGCGTGATGGCGCGCGTAGCCGAGGTCGCGCATGGCGGCCTCGACGCGCGCGCGGGTCTCGTCCGTCACGTGCTTCGTTCCGTTGACCACGAACGACACCGTCGCGATGGAGACGCCGGCACGCTCCGCGACCTGCTGCATGGTGGCCATCAGCCCATCCTCCCGCTTGACGAGGCGGCGAGGGGGCCGCATACTCCATTTAAGCGCTTTACCAATGAAGGTGAGACATGACACAGAGTGAGACGATCCGCGTCGTCGTCTGGGGCGAGAACCGCCACGAGCAGGTGCAGCAGAACGTCAGGGACATCTATCCCGACGGCATGCACACGACCATCCGCGAGGGCATCGAGGAGAACCTCGGCGACCGCGTCGCCGTGCGCACGGTCACGCTCGACGACCCAGAGCACGGCCTCACCGAGCACCTGCTGCGCGAGACCGACGTGCTCGTGTGGTGGGGGCACGCCGCCCACCACGAGGTCGCCGACGAGGTCGTCGACCGCGTGCACCGGCACGTCGTCGCGGGGATGGGGCTCCTCGTCCTGCACTCCGGCCACTGGTCGAAGATCTTCGGGCGGCTCATGGGCACGACGTGCACGCTGCGCTGGCGCTCGAAAGACGACCGCGAGATCGTCTGGACGGTCGACCCGACCCATCCGATCGCCCAGGGCGTGCCGCACCCCTTCCTCATCCCCGCGCAGGAGATGTACGGCGAGTTCTTCGACGTGCCGGCCCCCGACGAGCTGATCTTCCTCTCCACCTTCTCGGGCGGCGAGGTCTTCCGCAGCGGGATGACCTACCGTCGCGGGTACGGCAAGATCTTCTACTTCAGCCCCGGCGACCAGGACTACCCCGTCTACCACCAGGCCGAAGTGCGCCGCGTCATCGCGAACGGCGTCGAGTGGGCTCGCACGCTGCGACCCGAGCGGACGGAGCCCGTGCTGCTCCGATACGAGACGGAGGACTTCTACAACGGCCGCGGCTACGAGGGGGCGATGGAGCCGTGAGCGCGCTCCGGGTCGTGCAGGTCGGCGCGGGCGGGATGGGCCGCGCCTGGATCGGGGCGATCTCGCGCCACGACGATACGGAGCTCGTCGGGCTCGTCGACCTCGACCTCGGCACGGCGCGCGCGGCGCTCGACGATGCCGGGCTCGCGGGCGTCGCGGTCGGCACGTCGGCGTCCGAGGTGGCGGCCGCCGTGTCGGCCGATGCGGTCGTGAACGTCACGGTGCCCGGCGCGCACCTGCCCGTCAACGTCGAGGCGCTCGCCGCCGGGTATCCGGTGCTTTGCGAGAAGCCGGCGGCTCCCACCGTGGCCGACGCGCTGCGGCAGGCCGCTGCCGCGCAGGTGCACGGGAGGCTGCTCATGATCAGCCAGTCGCGCCGGTACTTCGACGGCTTCGCGGCGCTTCGAGCCCAGACGGCACGGCTCGGCGCGCTCGGCGCCGTCGCGACGGAGTTCTTCAAGGCGCCGCGCTTCGGCGGGTTCCGCGACGAGATGGACCACGTGCTCCTCGTGGACATGGCCATCCACTCGTTCGACGCGGCGCGGGCGCTCATCGGCAGCGACCCGGTCGCCGTCTACGCCGAGGAGTACAACCCGTCGTGGAGCTGGTACCGCGGCGCCTCGAACGCCGTCGCGGTGTTCGAGTTCGCCGACGGCGTGCGGTACACGTACACCGGAAGCTGGTGCGCGCCCGGGCTCGAGACCTCGTGGAACGGGCGCTGGCGCGTGAGCGGCGCCGACGGCAGCGCGGAGTGGGACGGCGACGGCGCACCGGTGTCGTCACTCGACGCGCCCGCCGCCGGCGACCCGGCACCGGAGCAGATCGACGGATCCCTCGCCGAGTTCGTCGCGGCCGTGCGGACGGGCTTGCGTCCGACGACGGATGCCCGCGCCAACGTCGCGAGTCTGGCGATGGTCGAGGGCGCCGTGCAGTCGGCGACGACCGGCCGGCGTGTGCGGATCTCCGACGTGCTGGACGCCGCGTCGGCGCGTGCGATCGAGGTCGAGTCGGATGACGCGGTGCGTGCGGTCCTGGAGACCTGGCGGGGCTGATCCGCTCTGCGGCCTCAGCCCGCGACGGGCGGGGTGATCTCGACGGGCTCGCCCAGATCCTCGAACGTCTGCGTGAGGGTGCCGTCCACGCCGTGCACCGTGAGCGACAGCTCCGCGCCGACGGGTGCGAGGCCCGGCGCGAGCTCGACCGCGAGCTCCGCGATGCGCGTCCCCTCCCAGTCGAAGGGCTCGCTCGCGGTCACCCGGAACCCGCCGTCCTCCGTCTGCTCGTCGTCGACGAGCCATTCGGGTCCGGCCGCGAGGATGTCCGCCACGGCCCGCGGATCGGCGAACGCCCGGTAGTACTCCGCCGTCTGGGCGGCCATCCGCTCCTGCTCGTCGGGCGATGCCGGGTCGGCGGCGACGGGGCCGGCTCCCTGGTCCACCCAGAACGCGCCGTCGACGTACCAGAGGTCGAACGCCCCGGCCAGGTGGAAGGCGTACGCGGGGGAGTACGCGAAGTCGACAGCGCCCTGCGCGAGCGTACCGCCGAGGGTCATCCGTCCGGAGCCGGCAGCCGCGAGTCCGTCGGCGATGCAGGCTCCCAGGGCGGCGCCGTCCACGCTCGCGCCGACCGCGATGCCGGCGTCGAGGCAGGTCTGCGGCGTCGCGAGCGACTCCGCGGTGGGCGTCGGCGCGGGGGCCGTGGGAACGGATGGCGTCGACTCGGACGGGGGCGTCGTCGCGACCGGCTCCGACGCCGTCGGGGAGCTCTCGGCGGCGGGCTCCGGCTGTGCGGAGCATCCCGCCGCGAGCAGGGCGACAGCGGCGACGGCGGCGGCGGCCGAGACGAACCTCATGTCCGGCAGACTATCCCGCCCGTCCGCGCGGCTCCCCGGCCGCGGTGCTCCCGCGCAGCGCGGGCGGCGATCAGCCCCGCAGGTCGCGCCGGGTCAGCGCGACGACGGCGCCCGCGAGGAGCACCGTCACGCCGGCCCAGAGGGGGAGGAGGCCCTCCGTCCATCCGTTCGTCAAGGGGGCGTCGTGGTACGCCCACGAATACGGCGAGAAGGCCCGCAGGACGTCGAAGTCGTCGTTCTGGTTCGCGACGCCGTTGAAGAGGAATCCCGCGGCGGCGACGAGCGCCCCCGCGCCCACCGCGGCCGCGCGGCGGCCCGTGAGGGAGCCGACGCACAGCGCCGTCGCGCCGCCGAACAGCCACAGCCCGAGGGCGGCGGTCGCCTGGGGAACGATGTTCGCCGCGTCCAGCTCGAGCTCGAACGGGCCGCTCACGAGGAGCATCAGGAGACCCGTGTACGCCGCGAGCCACGCGAGCCTGGTGAGGAGCGCGACCGCCTGACCCGTGACGTAGCCGGCGCGCGAGACGGCGTGGGCGAGGTCGAGCTCGAGGCGCCCCTGCTCCTCCGCCCCCGCGACGGCACCCGCGCCCCAGCCGATGGCCGCGACGGTCGGCAGCACGAAGCCGAGGAGCCCGTAGAACGTCGCCTGCGCGTAGCCCGCGCCCGTCGCGATCTGGTCGAACCCGAGCGTGTTCACGAGCGATGACGGCAGCGTCGACAGCAGGTCGGCCATCTGCCCGTCGAGCCCGATGCTCGGATACAGCGACAGGTACAGCATCATCACCGCCGTCAGGGCGAGCGTCCACACGAGCACGCCGCGCCATGTCTCCGCCAGGGCGCGGCCCAGCACGGCGATCATCGCGCGGCTCCCGGCTCGTGCTGCACGCCGCCGGCGACCGGGAGGACGCCCGTCGGCGGCCGCCCGCGCAGATCCCGCCGAAGCAGCGGCCTCGACGGCTCGGGCTCGGACGGCGCAGGCTCGGACGGCTCGGGTTCGGACGCCGCAGGCTCCGCGAGCCGTCGCCCGTCCTCCCGAGCATCCTCCCCGCCGGCCCTGTCGCCCGGGCGACGGACCTCGGCCGTCTTGAGGTCGATGGCAGCCCCCGAGCGCGGCGACGCCGCGCTCACCGGCGTGAACGTCCCGCGCGCGTGCGCCGGACGCGTGCTCGGCACGACGGGCGCGGCAAGGAGATCCTCGGGGTCCGGCGGCCATTCCGGCGCGGCGGCCTCGTCTCGATCCGCCTCCTCCGCAGGGGTGCCCCGCTCATCGTCCGCCCGCACGGAATCGGGAAGCGTGCCGTCCGTCGGCGACTCCTCCGGCGGCGTCGGCGTTCCCGCCTCGGCCTCCACGGCGACGGACGGCGTCTCGGCATCGACCTGCGGCGCAGGCGGGTCGACGAAGTTCGATCGGAACGCGCGCGGCGTCTGCGCATCGGCGGCGGCGCCCGTCGGCGGCTCGTCGTGGACGTCGCCTGCCCTCGACACGTTCGCCTCGTCTGCGTGCGCCTCGTCTGCCTGCCCTGTGCTCGCCTCGTCCGCGTCCGCCTCGTCCGCGTCCGCCTCGTCCGCGTCCGCCTCGTCCGCGTCCGCCTCGTCCGCGTCCGCCGCGCCGGCGTCGTCCGCAACGGCAGCGGCATCCGCCTCGTCCGTGCGCGCGGTGCTGTCGTCCGCGGCATCGTCCGCGTGGTGCCGCTCGGCGCCGTAGAGCCGCAGCACCGATTCCTCCAGATCGGGCTCCTCGACGGTCAGATCGACGAGAGGGAATCCCGCGAGCACCTTCACGACGGCGTCGATCTCGCCCTCGGCGGTGGCGGAGACCCGCACCTGGTCCGTGCCGCCCGCGACGTCGAGATCGTGCAGGCGCAGCGCGCGGAGCGCGGTGGCGACATCCTCGGCTGAGGTGTCGGCGATGCCGGCGCGGATGCGCCGCACGGCACCCAGACGCAGCGATGCCACATCGCCGGAAGCCACGACGCGTCCCTCGCTCAGGACCGCGACCTCGTCGGCGGTCTGCTGGATCTCGCTCAGCACGTGCGAGCTCAGCAGCACGGTCTGCCCGCGATCCCTGGCCTCCCGCACGAGCTCGATGAAGGTGCGCTGGACGAGCGGGTCGAGACCGCTCGTCGGCTCGTCGAGGATGAGCAGCTCGGGTTCATGCAGGAACGCCTGGACGAGCCCGAGCTTCTGCTTGTTGCCCTTCGACAGCGTGCGCACACGGCGGGACAGATCGAGGCCGAGGCGGTCCGCGAGCTCGTCTGCGCGGCCCTTCGGGGAGGGGCCGGACACGCGGGCGTAGAAGTCGAGCAGACCTCGTCCGGTCGTGCGGGAGTCGAGGCGCAGCTCGCCGGGAACGTAGCCGATCCGCTTGCGCAGCGCCGGCCCTCCTCGACGTGGGTCCTCGCCCAGCACGCGGACCTCGCCGCCGGATGGGCGGATGACGTCGAGGAGGATGCGCAGCGTCGTCGTCTTCCCCGCGCCGTTCGGTCCGATGAGGCCGAAGACAGTGCCCGGTCGGACTGCGAGGTCGAGGGCGTGCAGCGCGGTGCGCCGCCCGTATCGCTTCTGCAGGCCGTGCGTCTCGATCGCCGCCGTCATGGCGCTCACGGTAGTCGCGCGGAGTCGATGCCGGTAGAGGCATGGACGAAACCGCCCCGCAGCGTGCTCGACCGGCCGAGACCGCGCACTCGCGC
This sequence comes from Microbacterium gilvum, assembly GCF_039543865.1. Classification (NCBI taxonomy): domain Bacteria; kingdom Bacillati; phylum Actinomycetota; class Actinomycetes; order Micrococcales; family Microbacteriaceae; genus Microbacterium; species Microbacterium gilvum. The sequence continues at coordinate 619,094 of NZ_BAABKO010000002.1, forward strand.
ACGCCGTAGCGGCCCCCGCTCCCGCGTGGCAGACTCGGGCACCATGCGACGCAGGAGTGCAGGGACCACGGGCGCGATCCTGGCGGCCACGCTCGCGACTCTGACGGCGGGGGCGCTCGCCGGGTGCGCACAGGGGGCGACGACCGCGCCCACCGGGGTGCCGACGCCCTCGCCCGAGAGCATCGCCGACGAGGTGATCACAGGCGGGCCGGACGGCGTGGCGCTCCCGGTCGAGACGATGGGCGGCCCCCTCGCGTATGCGATGGACGACGGCAGCGTGCAGATCGTGACGTGGGGGAGCTCCTCCTGTCCGCCGCGCGCGACGGAGTTCGACAACGACGGCTCGATCATCATGGTGGTCTTCGTGCGATCGTCGGCCGAGGTCTGCACGGCCGACTACGCGCCGACGACGCACGTCTTCGGTGAGGACGCCGTGGGCGGAGCCGTGCCAGACGAGGCGTCGATCACGATCGAGGACGCCGAGCCCGTGACCGTGGAGATCCAGCGGCCGTCCTGAGGACGGGTGCCGCAGTGCGCCCGGTCAGCTCGGCGGCAGCGGGTCGCGTCGAGGCTCGATCGCGCGCGCGACCTGCTTCTCGAGCACTTCGATGGCGTCATCGGACAGTGAGATGAGGCCGTCGAGCTCCTCCCGCACGCGCCGGTAGGCGACCTGGCGCTCGGCAGCCGTGGCCGACTGGTCGACCGCGGTGCGCAGCAGCTGCTGCGCACGGTCGAGGCGCTTGCGCTCCGTCTCGCTGAAGCCGCTGTCGCGCACGCGTCGGGCGTCCTGCTCGGCGATGTCGAACGCGACCTCGAAATCGTTCACCGCCGTGCGGTACTCGGCGAGCTCCTCGGCCGAGACCGCGACGTCCGCGCCGGCGGGGCGCAGGCCATCCGCCGCCTTCTTCGCGCGCAGGAACGCCGCCGTCAACGGCTGGCGTCCGTCGCTCATGGTCGGGAACGCGATGAGCTTCGCGACGTCGAGCTCGTAGTCGAGCCAGCGGCGGACGACGTCGTCGTGGGTGTCGAGCAGGCGCGTCAGGCGCGCCCGCCGGTTCGCGGCGTCCTCAGCCGCGACGTCGTCGGGGTCGGCGGTCGTCTTCGCGGCCTTGAGCTGCGCGCGCGCCTGCAGCTCGATCGACCGCGCCTCGGTCTTCGCCTGCAGCAGCTCGAGCCGGCGCTTGTGGCGGGCCTTCGACTCCTTCGACCACCAGGTCGCCGTCGATCCCGCGACAGCGGCGATGCCGCCGCCGAGGGGGAACACCAGCCACCAGTAGCCCTCGATGAAATCGAAGAGGGGTTGCATGCGCCCATCGTACGCACGCGTGTGCGCGAGACGGATGGCTCCGCCCCGCGCACACGCGGCCGATCACTTCGTGAAGGCGTCCTTGACGTCCTCGCCCGCCTTCTTGACGTCGGCCTTCACCTGGTCGGCCTTGCCCTCGGCCTCGAGCTTCTCGTTGCCTGTGACCTTGCCTGCCGCCTCCTTCGCCTTGCCGGCGAGGTCCTCTGCGGCGTTCTTGATCTTGTCGTCGAGTCCCATGGGGGTCTCCCTTCTCTTTTCGGTGGTCTGGTTCAGTCGACGCGGCCCTGATCGGCCGCGAAGCGCGCCCGCAGCGACGAGCGCAGGGTGACGACCGCGGGCATCCGCTCGCCCGTGAGCGTCGCGAGGTTGGCGAGCAGCCTGTCCGTCGCCGAGGCGAGATCGGCGGGCGACGCGCTGCGCCGCGGCGTGACGTCCACGTGCAGCACCTCGATGCCGCGCGCGCGGCGGATGGCCACGCGCGACGACAGCACGTCGGGGCGCCGGTCGAGCGACTGGCGCAGGGCGTCGGAGGCGAAGGACTCCGCGACGACGATGCGCCCGAGGTCGGTGCGCTCGGCGATGCCGCCGTCGTGCACGTGCGAGCGGCGCGCGAGCGCCCGGATCGGGACGGCGGCCAGCACGATCGCCACGACGGCGAGCGCGGCGACGATGCCGATCCCCAGCCAGCTCGCCGCGGTCCCGTCGATGCGGGTGGCCGCCGCGCCGTCCGTCGCCGCGACGCGCGCCGCCGTGAAGACGTCATGCCACACGTCGGCGGCAGCGGTCCATGTCGTCGCGGCGATCACGGCGCCGCCGAGGCCGACGAGCGCGAGGCCGACGAGCGCGAGCACGGCGCGGTTGAGCGCGCGGTTGGTGCCGTTCATGCGGCGCTCCTCTCCCGGGCGCGGGCGACCCGCACCCGCGTGGTCAGCGGTGGCGTGACGGACGCCCTCTCGAGTTCGGCACGGGCGGCCTCGCGGACGGCATCCACATCGACGGGGAGGCCCGTCTCGGGGCGGACCATCACGTCGACGGCCCTGTGGCCGACGCCGACGACGACCGAGTCGGGTCGCAGCCCTGCCTCCTCGGCGATGCGCCGGGCGACGGCCGACGCGAGCACGCCGTTGTCGACGACGACGGCATGGGTGTCGGACGCGAGCTCCTGGCGGGCACGGCGACCGGGCGCGAACGCGATCACGAGCAGCACCAGGCCGAGCACGGCCACCCCCGCCGATCCGGCGATGACGGCGCCCCGTGGCTCGGCGGCAGGGAGCGCCCCGGCCCACGCGAGCATCTCGGCGGGCGACGCCAGCCAAGGGGAGAGCCCCGCGAGCTGGCGCGCGGTCTCCACGGCGACCCACACCAGGGCCGCGACGGCGACGAGCACGACGATCGTCACGGCAGCGGTGCGCGGCGAGTGCGTCTCGCGGCGCACGATGCGGCGCAGAGCGGGATCGCTCATCGCACCCTCCTTCTCGTCTCGACGACCGCGCCCGCGATCGTGATGTCGACCAGGGCGACCTCGCGCCCGAGCAGGGCCGTGATGCGCCCCCGGATGTCGTCCTGCAGCCCGCGTGCCCGTTCGAGCAGCGGGACGGCAGCGGCGACGGCGGCGTCGTCGTCGAGGTCCGGCATGGGGAGCGGTGCGCGCAGGCGCACCGCCAGCCCGCGGCCGACGTCGGAGACGTGCGCCGAGATCGTGTCGGCGGGAACGCCGATGGCCTCCGCGGATGCGGCACGGGCGACCTTCGCCAGCACGCGGTCGCGCACGTCGATGCGGCCGGCGGGCTCCCCGTCGTGCGCCGCGACGACGGGGAGCGCTTCCGCGAGCGCGCTCATCAGGAGGTGCGCCGTCCCGTGAAGACGCCGGCGAGCGCCCGCAGATCGAGCTGGCCGCTCACGACGCGTCCGACGACGGCCCCCACCCCGGCGAGCACGGCCACGAGGAGGAAGCCCCAGAAGCCGAACGCGAGGGCGGCGAAGGCGAGGATCGCCCCGATGAGGGCGCCCGTTGCGGTGGCGCTCACGAGACGCGCGACTCGGCGGCGGACTCGTCGTCGTCGGCCGACGGCAGGTGCACGTCGTCGACGGCGACGTTGACCTCGACGACGTCGAGGCCGACGAGCTGGGTGATCGCCCGCGTGACGGCTGCGCGCACCTCGCCGGCGACCTGCTGGATGGGCGTCGGGTACTCGACGACGATCGTCACGTCGGCGGCGGCCTGCGTCTCCCCGACCTCGACCTTCACACCCTGCGTGAGGTCGGTGGCGTTGATGGCGTCGCGGATGGCGCCCAGCGTGCGGGCGCCGCCGCCTCCGAGGGCGTAGACGCCGGCGACCTCGCGGGCCGCGATCCCGGCGACCTTGGCGACGACGTGGTCGGCGATCGTCGTGCGACCGGCCTGCTCGCCCGGTGCGGCCGGTGCGACGGCGCGGTCGACGCGCGGTGCGGCGGGGGTCGCGGGAGTGGCGGGGGTCGTCTTCGTGTCCTGCTCGGCCATGATCGGCTCCTTCTATCTCGGTCAGCGGCCGGATGCAAGCACTTCAGGAGCTTCATCCGGGAGCGTTACGGTCGCTCATGTCTGAGAGGCGCGGCCTCCCGGATTCGTCACAAAAAAGTTCCTGGGGAGGGCGTGACGCATGGGAAGGACCCGGGGAGAGCCGGTGCGGGAGGCGAGCGACGCCATCCTCGTGGCCCGCTCGCTCGATCAGGACGAGCACGCGTTCGCGGAGATCGTGCGCCGGCATGCGCCGCTCATGCGGGCGTACACGGCCCGGATGGTCGGCTCGGTCTCCGAGGCCGACGACGTCGTGCAGAACGCGTTCATCCTGGCGTGGCGCAAGCTCGACACGCTGCGCGACCCGTCGGCGCTGAAGGCATGGCTCATGCGGGTCGCCACGCACGAGGCGACGGCGTACCTGCGCCGACGACCCTCGCCTGTGCCGCTCGAAGCCGTCGAGCAGGTGCTCGCGGCGGAGGCGCGACCCGATACGGTCGTCGTGCGGGACGCGCAGATGGCGGCGCTCTCGAAGGCGCTCGACACCCTGCCCGACGCGCAGCGCCAGTGCTGGCTGCTGCGCGAGGTCGCGGGGCTCAGCTACACCGAGATCGCGGAGGAGCTCGACCTCCCCGCGAGCACCGTGCGGGGCAATCTCGCCCGCGCACGCACGAGCATCACCGTCCGGATGGAGGAGTGGCGATGAGCACGGACGAGCCGCGGCTGGACTGCGGCAGAACGCTCGAGGAGCTCAGCGACTACCTCGAGTCCGGGCGCTCTCCGCGCGACGCGCACATCGAGTCGTGCCCCGAGTGCCTCAACGCGCTCGACACGCTCGAGGGGGCGGGGCGGCTGTCCCGTGCGCTGGTCGCGGTCGACGCATCCACGCTGCCCGAGCCGCCGGAGAGCTGGTTCCAGGGGATCCTCGGCGCTATCGCGCTGGAGCTGCGGGCGGGAAGGGACCTGCCGCTGCACCATCCCGATCCGCGCGTCGACCTGTCGATCACGGAGGGCGCCGTGCATGCGCTGCTGCGGACGGCGGGCGACGGTGTCGACGGCGTCTTCATCGGGCGGACCGCGATCGACGGCGACGCCGAGACGCCGGGGGCGCCCGTCACGGTGCGGCTGACGGCGAGCATCGCCTGGCCGCTCGATGTCGCGGCCGTGAGCGAGGAGCTCCGTGCACGCGCGTTCGCGGCGCTCCGCCAGCACACCGAGCTCAACGTCACGGCCGTCGACATCCGCGTCGACGACATCCACGGATACGAAGGAGGCCGATCATGAGCGTTCCGGAGGGCGCGCTGCGCGCCGCCGCAGTGCGCGGGGTCGCAGGTGTCGTCGACGTCTATGCGGCGGAGGGCGCGCTCATCGCATCGGTCGCCGCACTGCTCGGGCACGAGTCGTCCGACGATCCCGTCGTCGACCGCGACGATCGGGTGAGCGCGCGGATCGGCACCGCGATGTCGGCGTCGACGCCGGATGTCGCGCGTCGTGTCGCCGACGTGCTGCGGGATGGCGCCCCTCCCCAGGCGCGCATCGCCGTGCGGATCGCGCGGGTCAGCTGACCGGACGCGTCAGCCGGCCACCGCCTCGACCGCGAGCTCGGCGAGGCGGTGGCTGCGTTCCTCCTCGTGCGCGGTGATCGTGACGACCGCGTCATGCGCCTCGTCGACGACGACGTACTGTCCGTAGAGGCCGTCGAGCCGCCAGGCGCCGCCCGGGCCGTCCCACACCGCGAGTCCGTAGCGCGAGTACGGCGCGGAGCCCGTCTCGACCCAGTCCGCGTGCATCGCGTCGACCCATCCGCCGGAAACGAGCTGCCGGCCATCCCACCGCCCCCGATCGCGGAGCAGGCGGCCGATGCGCGACAGCTCCTCGGTGCGCAGCTCGAGCCCGCTGCCTCCCACGATCCACCCCCGAGGGCAGCGGTGCCACTGGGGGTTGTGGATGTCGAGCGGCTCGAACAGGCGCGGCATCAGCCAGTCGCGCACGTCGCCGACGTGGGCGCCGAGCACGCGCATCGCCGTGTAGGTGCTCGCGTCGGAGTACTGGAACACGCGGCCGCGTGACGGACGGCGCAGCATCTCCTGCGCGAGATCGGGCCAGGGCACCTGCTCGGAGCCGAACCACGCGAAGTCGATGCCGCTCGTCATCGTGAGCAGGTGGCGCAGCGTGACGGCGTCGGATCCCTGGCCGTACGCCATCCCGGGGAGAGACGTGCGGATCGGCTCGTCGAGGGCGACGACGCCCTCGACGACCGCGATCCCGACGGCGAGCGCCGAGACGCCCTTCGACACCGAGTACACGTTGACGCGGTCGTCGCTGCGCCAGCGGTGCTCGGAGGCATCGTCGCCGATGCGGACGTGCACGCCGTACGCGCCGAGGCCCTCCGACTCCACGGCGCGGACGAATCGGTCGAGGGCGGCGGCAGAGGAGGTCACGCTGCGAGGCTAGCGGGGGCCTGCGACATCACGCCGTGAGCGCCTCGACCGCGCGCGCGGCGACGCGGTCTGCGGTGAAGTGGTCGTCGGCCGTGAGCGTGACGACGGCATCGCCGCGGAAGATGAGCAGCTGCCCGTAGGCGCCGTGCAGCCGCCAGGCGTCGCCCGGGCCGTCCCACCCCGCGAGTGCGTAGCGACGGTACTGCGGCTCCGGGTCCTCTCCGCGGTCGAACCAGTCGCCGTGCATGGCGTCGATCCATCCCGGCGAGACGAGGGCGCGGCCATCCCACACCCCGCGGTCGCGGATGAGCAGGCCGAGCCGCGAGAGCTCGTCGGCGTCGAGGTGCAGGCCGCCGCCGGCGACGATGTGGCCGTTCGGGCAGCGGTCCCAGGTGGGCGCGGCGATGCCGAGCGGGGCGAAGAGTCGCGGCTCGAGCCACTCCGCGACGTCGCCGACGACCGTGGCGAGCGCGCGCATCGCGGTATAGGTGCTCGCGTTGGCGTACTGGAACGCACGGCCCCGCGTCGGCCGGCTGAGGAACTCGACGGCGAGGTCGGGCCAGTCCGTCATGAGCGTCTCGGACCAGGGGAGGTCGATGCCGCTCGTCATGCCCAGGAGATGGCGGGTCGTGACGTCGGAGTCGTCTCGCGCGAACGGCAGGTACGTCGCTACGGAGGCGTCGACGTCGAAGAGCCCCTCATCCGAGGCCATGCCCGCCGCGAGGACGCAGACGCCCTTCGCGACCGAGTGGATGTCGCGGCGCACATCGTCGCTCCAGCGGTGCTCTGCGGTGTCGTCGCCGATGCGCACGTGCGCGCTGTGGGCGGCGAAACCCTCCTCGTCACTGGCGCGGACGATGCGGTCGAGGACGGTCTGCGCGCGGGTCACGCGCTCCAGTCTCCCAGGCCGTCGCTGCGGCGGGGCGCGGAGGGGGTGCTGCGGCGCGTGCGTGGGGTGCCGCGGCGCGGGCGTGGGGTGCCGCGGCGCGCTCGCCAGTGCGGATGTTGGCCCTGCGTCGCTTCGCCAGTGCGGATGTGCGGGTGTGAGCGCTCTCACGTTGACATCCGCACTGGCGAAGCGCCGGCGGCGCGGGCCGAGAGCGCATCTGGGCCGACATCCGCACTGGTGAAGCGCCGGCGGCGTGGGCCGAGAGCGTATCTGGGCCGACATCCGCACTGGCGAAGCACCGGCGGCGAAGCGCCCTACGCCAGCGACTGCGCGCCGATGACCGACAGCAGGCGGAGCTTCTCGGCGCTCTCCGACCCGGGCGTCGCGGTGTAGACCAGCAGCAGGTGCGACTGCTCGGGGTCGACGAGGCGCTGGCACTGGAGCTCGAGCGCGCCGACCTCGGGGTGCACGAACCGCTTGACATCGCGCGGGCGGATGCCGATCTCGTGCCGCTCCCACACCTCGCGGAACTCGGCGCTCTCGGCGAGCAGCAGGTCGGCGTACCGTGCCGCCCGCGATGACGGACCGCGCAGGGCCGCCATCTCGCGCAGGCCCGACGCGTACATGCGCGACAGGAAGTCGTGCTCCTCCGGGGCGTAGAGCGCGCGGCCCTCCGGGGCGGCGAACCAGCGGTAGCCGATGCTGCGGAAGGGCCCCGCGTGCGCGGTGAGGTCGCCCGTCAGCGCGACGCCGGTCGGCGTCTGGCGAAGCGTCTCGCCGAGTTCGGTGACGATCTCCGCGGGGGTGTCGGTCAGCCGGTCGAGGATGCGCACGAGGCCCGGACTGACGTGTTCGCTCGAGCCGCCGCGTTCCGGCGCCTGCTGGCCGGCGAGGCGGAAGAGGTGATCGCGCTCGTCGAGCGTGAGCCGCAGCCCCTGTGCGATCGCCGCGAGCATCGACGGGGATGGCTGCGGCCCCCGCTCCTGCTCGAGCCGCGCGTAGTAGTCGGTCGACATGTGGCAGAGCGCGGCGACCTCCTCGCGGCGCAGGCCGCTCGTGCGACGCCGTGGGCCGCGGGTCAGGCCGACGTCCTCCGGCTGCAGCGCCTCGCGCCGGATGCGGAGGAATTCCGCCAGCGCGCCGCGGTCGATCGTCGTCATGCCCCCATCTCACACGACCCGGCGGCGTCGTGCCACGGATCAGGAGTCCCTGGATGAGCGGCCGCCATCCGGCGAAGCTCTACGGAGACACGACAGCCGAGCAGAGGAGTACGCCATGACACGCCGACCGATCGACATCACCGTGCCCGACCTGACCGGCCGCCGCGCCGTCGTCACGGGCGCGAGCGACGGGATGGGCCTGCGCATCGCCGAGCGCCTCGCGGCGGCGGGAGCCGAGGTCGTCATGCCCGTGCGCAACCCGGCGAAGGGTGAGGCCGCGACCGAGGCCATCCGCTCGCGCCACCCCGAGGCGCGCGTATCGCTGCGCACGCTCGACCTGTCGTCGCTCGCGTCGGTCGCGGCGCTCGGCGCGGCGCTCCGTGCGGAGGGCGACCCCGTGCACATCCTCGTCAACAACGCGGGCGTCATGACGCCCCCGAACCGGCAGACGACGACGGACGGCTTCGAGCTGCAGTTCGGCACGAACCACCTCGGGCACGTCGCGCTCGTCGCGCAGCTGCTTCCGCTGCTGAAGGATGGCCGGGGCCATGTCACGTCGCAGGTGAGCGTCGCGGCGCGTCGCGGCGCGATCAACTGGGATGACCTGCAGTGGGAACGGGCGTACGACGGCCAGCGGGCCTACTCGCAGTCGAAGATCGCCCTGGGTCTCTTCGGGCTCGAGCTCGACCGCCGCAGCAGCGCGGCCGGATGGGGCGTCACCAGCAACCTGTCGCACCCCGGCGTCGCGCCGACGAACCTCCTCGCGGCGCGCCCGGAGATCGGGCGCAGCGGCGACACGGTCGGCGTGCGGATCATCCGGGCGCTGTCGGCCAGGGGAATCCTGCTCGGCACCGTCGAGAGCGCAGGGCTGCCGGCGCTTCTCGCGGCGACGTCGCGCGGCGAGTTCTACGGCCCGAGCGGCCCGGGGCACCTCGGCGGGGCTCCGGCCGAGCAGGAGCTTTACCGTCCGCTCCGCAGCGAGACCGAGGCCGCCCGCGTCTGGGACGTCTCGGCGCAGCTCGCCGGGGCCTCCTTCAGCTGAGGTCGTCGGGCGGGCTTTCCTCCAGGGACGGCTTTCCCTCTCGGAGGGCTTCGCCTCCCCGGGAGGGCTTCGCCCCCCCCCCCCCCCCCCCGGGGTGGCAGTTTCCGTCCTGTATTGGCGGCTACGGGCCGCGAACTGCGACCCGAGCGGGAGGTTCCCTCCTCGGGGTGGCAGTTTCCGTCCTGAAATGGCCGTTTGGGGCCGCGAACTGCGACCCGGGCGGGAGGTCCTTCCCTCGGGGTGGCAGTTTCCGTCCTGAAATGGCCGTTTGGGGCCGCGAATTGCGACCCGGGCGGGAGGTCCCCTCCCCGGGGTGGCAGTTTCCGTCCTGAAATGGCCGGTACGGGCCGGGAACTGCCACCCGGGCGGTTGACGCACCGGAGTCAGCGGCCGAAGAGGTCGCCGAGGCCGAAGTCCGACGCGATGTCTCCGAGCCCCTGAGTGAACTCACCGGCCTCCGACGCGAGCCCGCTCGCACCCTCGGCGAGTCCGCCGGCTCCCTCCGCGATCGACGACACGTCGATGCCCTCCGCGAGCGCCTCGAAGTCGACGCCCGCGCCGAGGGCGCTGCCGATGATCTCGGAGCCGATGCTCGTGAGGATGGCCCCGCCAGCGACGGCCGCGAGCACGCCTCCGACCGCGGCTCCGCCGGCGAGCAGACCGCCCGCTGCTCCGACACCGCGCGTGCGAGCAAGCAGCCCGCGCAGCCGTCCGGGCTGTGCGGCCTCGGTGCGGGCGGCGACGCGGGCGAGCTCGGGGGCGTCGTACGAGCGCGGCTGCTCGTAGGGCGGCAGCTCGGTGCGCATCCGCTCGGCGATCTGCGCGCGCTGCTCGGGCGAGAGGCGCGCGAACGCGTCGCGGTGCACCTGCTCGATCTGGTCGGGGCGCGCCGTCTGAAGGAGGTAGTCGTAGCGGGCGATCGCGGCGCGATCCTCGGCCGAGCCGGACGCGGCGCGAGAGGGATGGCCGTTGGCCGGCGGAGGAGTGAGCCCCGTCGGACGCGGCGTCGTCTGCGCGGATCCGGGCTGGGCGTAGCCCTGCTGCCCGTTGGTGCGCTGGTCGTCGCCGAGGAGCGACTCGACGGCGCCGCGCGCCTTGGCCATCCAGTCGTTCTGCGACGTTCCACGCGACGACGAGGAGGACGAAGACGACGAGTCCATCGCCTTCTTCGCGAGGTTGATGATCGAGTTGAGCTTGCCCATGACGGCACCCTTCGGAAGGGTCGGCGAGGCCGACGGTTCCAAAGTCTCCTTCACTCCGAATCGGAGCCGGCGGCCCGGAACTCGATGACGAGTCCGTATTGACGGGCCGGCCGCTGCGGAAGTACTCCCTCTGTGGGCCCGAATCTAGCGGCGGAGTCTATGCGCGAGCCGAGAGCGGATGGCCGCCCCCGGCCCGCGCAGTCACGGCTGGTTCAGCGGGAGATCTTCATCGTCGACCACTCGAAGCCGCCGATGTAGTCGTCGCCGAAGAGGTTCCAGAGGTAGTAGCAGCCCTGGATGTCGGTGACCTGGCGGCCTGCAGCGCGCGCCGCGGTCATCTGGGACTGCAGGCGTTCGGCGCACTGGTTCACCGTCGCTCCCGACACCTGGGTGAATCCTGTCGCGGCGGAGGCGGCGGGGGCGACGGCGACACCGCCTCCGAGAAGGAGCAGGGTGGCGGCGGCGACGGAGCCGATCCTCGTTCCGGTCTTCATCTTCTCGTCTCCCTTCGGCGGCAGATCCTGCCGCGTGGGTTCGACGCTAGGCCGGTCATCCCGGCGACGTGAACGGGTTGAGGTACCCATGCCGATGTGGCAGGGGCCGACCGGGCTCGCGTTCGCCGGGACCGTCCCCTACCGGACGAGCAGCGAGAAGATGGCGGCGCCGCCGCCCGTCGCGATGAGCGCGATGAGCGCCACCCACGCCGTGATGCGCACGCGCTGGGCGCGACGGCTCGAGTAGATCTCGAGGTCGTCGTCGTCCGAGGCGGTCATCAGGCGACGGGCTCCGCGATCGTCGCGCCGAAGCGGGCGGGGAGCGTCGAGGTCGACAGCTCGCGCAGCTCCGAGACGGGGATCGTGAAGACGTCCTGCACTTCGAGGGCCGGCTCGGTGTCGGTGACGCCGATGCGGGCGACCGTGTAGCCGCGCCCCTCGCAGAGGCCGCGGAACTTCACGTCCTCCTCGCGGGGCACGGTGACGAGCACGCGGCCGGTCGACTCGCTGAAGAGGGCCGTCGCGGCGTCGACGCCGTCGCGCTCGATGATCTCCGACAGCCACACGCGGGCGCCGACGCCGAAGCGCAGCACGCCCTCGGCGAGGGCCTGGCCGAGGCCGCCCTCCGACAGGTCGTGGGCCGATGAGATGAGCCACTCGTCGCGGGCGGCGGCGATGAGGCCGGCGAGGCGCTTCTCGCCCTCGAGGTCGACCGCCGGGGGGCGGCCGCCGAGGTGGCTGTGCACGACCTCGGCCCATGCGGAGCCCGAGAGCTCCTCCTTCGTGACGCCGAGGAGGTAGATGTTCTCGCCCGCGTCCTGCCATCCGCTCGGGATGCGGCGCGCGACGTCGTCGACGATGCCCAGCACGCCCACGACGGGGGTCGGGTGGATGGGGGTGTCGCCGGTCTGGTTGTAGAACGAGACGTTGCCGCCCGTGACAGGCACGCCGAGCGCGAGGCAGGCATCCGACAGGCCGTCGACGGCCTGCGAGAACTGCCACATGACCTCGGGGTTCTCGGGGCTGCCGAAGTTGAGGCAGTCGGTGACGGCGGTCGGCGTCGCGCCGGTGACGGCGACGTTGCGGTACGCCTCGGCGAGGGCGAGCTGCGCACCCGCGTAGGGGTCGAGCTGGCAGTAGCGGCCGTTGGCGTCGGTGGCGATGGAGAAGCCGAGGCCCGACTCCTCGTCGACGCGGATCATGCCGGCGTCGTCGGGGAAGGACAGGGCCGTGTTGCCGAGCACGTAGTAGTCGTACTGGTTGGTGATCCATGAGGTGTCGGCGAGGTTGGGGCTCGCGACGAGCTGCGTGAACTGCTCGCGGATGGCCGCGGGCTCGGTCGGGCGGGGGAGGGCCTCCGCGGCGTCGGCCTGCAGGGCGTCGATCCACGTCGGGTAGGCGACGGGGCGCTCGTAGACGGGGCCGTCGACGGCGACGGTCGAGGGGTCGACGTCGACGATCGTCTCGCCGTCCCACGTGATGACGAGTCGGCCATCCCCCGTGACCTCGCCGAGGACGCTCGTCTCGACATCCCACTTGGAGGTGACGGCGAGGAACGCGTCGAGCTTCTCGGGCGCGACGATCGCCATCATGCGCTCCTGCGACTCGCTCATGAGGATCTCCTCGGCGGTGAGCGAGGGGTCGCGCAGCAGGACGTTCGTCAGCTCGACCTTCATGCCCGATCCGCCGTTGGCGGCGAGCTCGCTCGTCGCGCACGAGATGCCGGCGGCGCCGAGATCCTGGATGGCCTCGACGAGGTCGCCCGAGTACAGCTCGAGGCAGCACTCGATGAGCACCTTCTCGGCGAAGGGGTCGCCCACCTGCACGGCGGGGCGCTTGGTGGGGCCGCCGTCGGCGAAGGTGTCGGAGGCGAGGATGGAGGCGCCGCCGATTCCGTCGCCACCCGTGCGGGCGCCGAAGAGCACGACCTTGTTGCCGGGGCCGGTGGCGTTGGCGAGCCGGATGTCCTCGTGGCGCAGCACGCCGACGGCGAGCGCGTTGACGAGCGGGTTGGCCTGGTAGACGGAGTCGAACACCGTCTCGCCGCCGATGTTCGGCAGGCCCAGGCAGTTGCCGTAGGAGGAGATGCCGGAGACGACGCCGTGCACGACGCGAGCCGTGTCGGGGTGGTCGATGGCGCCGAACCGCAGCTGGTCCATGACGGCGACGGGGCGCGCGCCCATGGAGATGATGTCGCGGACGATGCCGCCGACGCCCGTCGCCGCACCCTGGAAGGGCTCGATGTACGAGGGGTGGTTGTGCGACTCGACCTTGAAGGTGACGGCCCAGCCCTCGCCCACGTCGACGACGCCCGCGTTCTGGCCCATGCCGACCATGAGGCGCTCGCGCATCTCGTCGGACACCTTCTGGCCGAAGCGCTTGAGGTAGATCTTCGAGCTCTTGTAGGAGCAGTGCTCGCTCCACATCACGGAGTACATGGCGAGCTCGCCCGACGTGGGGCGGCGGCCGAGGATGGCCTTGATCTGCTCGTACTCGTCGGGCTTCAGACCCAGCGCGGGGTACGGCTGCTCCTTCTCGGGCGTGGCCACGGCGTTCTCGACGGTGTCGGCGACGTGGGCGTGCGGGGCAGCGGATGATGCGGGCGTGGTCACGCGGAAGCTCCTGAGGGGCGAGGGGGAGCGGACGAGGAGAGTCTACCGGGCGCGGGGTGGCGGGGCTGAGGGGGCGAGCTCGCCGCGCTCCCCCGCCCGCCTGCTACGTTCGCCCCATGCCCACCGCCGCCACACTCGAGGCCCTCCGCGCCTTCGTGCGCGAGCGCGACTGGGCGCAGTTCCACACCCCCGAGAACCTCGCGAAGAGCATCTCGATCGAGGCGGCCGAGCTGCTCGAGTGCTTCCAGTGGGATGCCGACGGCGACCCCGCAAGCGTCCGCGACGAGCTCGCCGATGTCCTGACCTACTGCCTCCTGCTCGCCGACCGCCTCGGCCTCGACGCGGACGGGATCGTGCTCGACAAGCTCGCGAAGACGCGCGAGAAGTACCCCGTCGACCGGGCGAAGGGGCGGAGCACGAAGTATGACGCCCTCTAGGATCGAGCGCCTCCCGTTCGCGCAGGACGAGATCCGCGACTGGTCGCGCCGTGACCGCGCCCACACCGACTGGCCCGTCGTCTACGTTCTCGACGGCGACCGAAGTCAGACGAAGCCGGCGGTGTACGTCGGCGAGACACTCAACGCCGCCGCCCGCATGCGCCAGCACCTCGCCAACGCGAGCAAGCGCGCGACCGGGCTCGAGACCATCCGGGTCGTCGTCGACGACCGCTTCAACAAGTCGGTGTGCCTCGATCTCGAATCGCACCTCATCCGCTGGCTCGCGGGAGACGGTCGCTTCACCGTCCTCAACGGCAACGAGGGCATCACCGACGCGTCGTACTACGACCGCGACGTCTACCGGGAGTCGTTCCGCGACGTCTTCGAGCAGCTGCGTGCCGACGGCGTCTTCGAGCGCACCATCCCCCAGATCGAGAACGGCGACCTCTTCAAGCTGTCGCCCTTCAAGGCGCTGACAAACGATCAGGCGGCCGCGGTCGAGGACATCCTCGAGGGGATCTTCGCCGACCTCGCGACCGGCGCCGAATCGACCGCCGTCGTGCAGGGCCATCCGGGAACCGGCAAGACGATCGTCGCGATCTTCCTCATGAAGCTGCTCGCCGACATCCGCGACCACGACGCCGACGACGAGGTGCAGCCCGACTCGGTCTTCGCCGACCTCTTCGTCCCCGAGCACCGCGCGCTCCTGCAGGGATTCCGGATGGCGCTCGTCGTCCCCCAGCAGTCGCTGCGGCTGTCGATCCAGCGCGTCTTCGCCAAGACGCCGAAGCTCCACCCGTCGATGGTCGTCTCGCCGTGGGACGTCGGCAGGTCGGCCGAGTCCTACGACCTGCTCGTCGTCGACGAGACCCACCGGCTCAACCAGCGCGCCAACCAGTCGTCGGGCGTGCTCAACCGCGACTTCGCGCGGATCAATGAGCGCCTCTTCGGCGCCGACGACCCGTCGAAGACCCAGCTCGACTGGATCACCGCGCGCAGCGCTCACCGCGTGCTGCTCGTCGACGGCGAGCAGAGCGTGCGTCCAGCCGACCTCCCCGCGACGATGCTCGCGGCGGAGGTGCGCGCCGCCGCCGCGCTCGGCCGCCGCTATCCGCTGCTCACCCAGATGCGCGTGAACGCCGGCACCGACTACGTCGACGCCATCCGCGGGATCCTGCGGGGCGAGGATGGCGCGCGCCTGACCGCGGACGCGCTCGGGGAGTACGAACTCCGGTTCTTCCAGGACCTCGGCGACATGCGCGAGGCCATCCGCCGCCGCGACGACGAGCACGGCCTGGCCCGTCTCGTCGCGGGGTACGCCTGGGACTGGCGCAGCCGCCGCGATCCTGCCGCGCATGACATCGAGCTCGACGGCGTGGCGCTGCGGTGGAACAGGACCGACAAGGACTGGATCAACGCGCCCGGCTCCCTCGACGAGGTCGGCTCCATCCACACCGTGCAGGGGTACGACCTCAACTACGCCGGCGTGATCATCGGGCCCGATCTCCGTCTCGACCCGGCGAGCGGACGGCTGCGCGTCGACCGCGATTCGTATCGCGACAAGAAGGGCAAGGAGAACAACCCCGCCCTCGGCATCGTCTACAGCGATGACGACCTGCTCCAGTACATCCGCAACATCTACGGCGTGCTCCTCACCCGGGGCATCCGCGGGACCTTCGTCTACGTCTGCGATCCCGCCCTGCGGGAGTGGATGCGGGAGAGGCTGACCGGCTGAGGCGTGGCGAGGTTTCACCATCGCTCGGCGCCGGCCGTCTCCGCGCGCAGGTCGGGGATGTCGAGCGCGGTCTCCCCTCGGAGGAGATGGGCGAGCTCATGGAAGAACGTGAAGAACTGACCCGCAAGGGAATCGTCGTGGGTGTTGACGAAGACGAGCGGCGCCATGGCATCGTGCAGCGCGAACCCGCGGAACTCGCTCCGCGCAAGCGGCCGGTGAGTGTTGTTGCCGACCATGCTCGCCCGAGCCCGGGATCGCGGGCATCGTCAACCGCGCGCAGGCCGATGCGGTGTCGGGCGCGCAGCCCCGCCCCGCACCCGCGGGCATGAGCTACGTCGTGCTGCAGGTCGTGCTCAAGGAGAAGTTCTCACAGAGCTCGAGCAGGTCATCAATCGGCAGGCCGCCCTGGGCTACCGCCTGCACACCATCACGACGTCGTCGGGAGGGAGCACCGGCTTCGGCGGCGGCGGCCGCATCCAGGCGACGATGGTGTTCGAGCGCCTCACCTGACGCCCGTCATCTCAACGTTCTGGTAACGACCGTGATGTACCGTGACATGAGCGCACGGCGGTTCGCGTGCGCGCGTGATCCCGGTGAAGGAGACCAGCAGTGGCAGAGGCAGCGCCCGCCCGCAAGGTGCAGTTCACCGTGCCGCCCGCCGACGTCACGGTGAACGAGTGGCTCGACTTCCAGTACTCGCCCTCGGAGTCGCTCCGCCGGCTCATCCGCGAGGCCGTCGCCCGAGAGGGCTTCGTCGACGTCGCGAACCGTCCCGTCCGTCCGCCCCGGAACCCCGTCTACGTCGCGCAGGACTTCCCGCCGGACAACGCGCTCACCGCCCCGCCCGTCTACGACGACGAGCCGGAGCCGGAGCCGGAGCTCGAGCCGGAGCCGGAGCCCGCTCCGACGGCGACGCGACGCTCGTCGACACGGTCGTCGGAGGCGAAGCCCGCGGCATCCTCGTCGTCGAAGCCCGCGGCCGCGAAGCCCTCCGCCTCGAAGCCATCGTCTCCGAAGACGCCGTCGGCGAAGCCGAAGGCCGCTGCGCCCTCCTCCGACGCGACATCGGCGTCGGCGACGATCGACGACATCCTCGGTCTCTGACCACCCCCGGAAACACCCCGACACGAAACGAAAGGCTCCCTATGAGCTCGGACACCATCCACCTCACCGGCGGCATCGATGTCGGCAACGGCTACGTCAAGGGCATGATCCTCAACACCGACACGGACGTGCGGGACCGGATCGACCTGCCCAGCGCGATCGTCGCCACGCCGCGCCAGTCGCCCAAGGTGCCGATCGAGGACGACGAGGCCGTCCAGGTGATGGACGACGCCGAGCAGGACTTCTACAACCGCCTTGACGCCTCCCTCTCGTCCCCGCTGGTGTCCGACAGCGACCGCCGCATCTTCGGCCGCTCGGCGCTCAGCGTGCGCGGATCGGTGTTCAGCGAGTTCGAGGTGCACGACGGCCACGCGAGCAAGGCCGACCAGCAGCTGAGCAAGATCCTCGTGCTCGGCGTCTTCGCCGCCAAGGCGCTGCGCGACTACGTGCGCGAGCACGGCTCCCTCCCCGACCACGAGCTGCGCGTGGAGGTCCGCGCCGGCCTCGCCCTCCCGATCAGCGAGTTCGTCGGCCGTCGCTACGGCTACGCGAGCGAGTACATCGGCTCGCAGGGCTCGGCCGTCCACCTCGTGACGATCAAGAACTTCAACACCCCCGTCAGCGTGCGCCTCGAGTTCGTCGACGTGCAGGTCGTCGCCGAGGGCGCCTCCGCGCAGTACGCGATCACAGAGAAGGGCGAGCCGCTCGCGAACGCGCTGCTCACCGACCTCCGATCGCGCGAGCAGGGCATCCTCCCCGACATCACGGGAGCCGACCTCGTCGCGGCCCAGAACACCGTCGGCGTGGACGTGGGCGAGGGCACCGTCAACTTCCCCGTCTTCACGGCCGGCCGGTTCAATGCCGAGGCCGCCTCGACGCTCGACATGGGCTACGGCACCATTCTCGAGAACGCCCTCGACCGCCAGGACGAGGCCGACCTGCGCTTCACGAGCCGCAAGCAGCTCGCCGACTTCCTGCAGACGAAGCCGACGGCGCTCCAGCGCGGGCGCCACCAGCGCGCGCACCGCCTGGTCGAGCCCGACGTCAAGCACCTCGTCGAGCAGATCCGCCGCGCGTTCGACGAGACGCTCAGCCAGTCGGGCGAGTCGACCGAGGTCGTGTACGTCTACGGCGGCGGCTCCGGCCCGATCAAGGACGAGCTCTACCCCGAGCTCATCAAGACCGCGGGCGACGTGCCCGTGCTCTACCTCGACGCCCGCTACTCGCGCCACCTCAACCGCGAGGGCCTCTTCCTCGCGGCCCGTGCCGCCGAGGAGGCCGCGAAGAACGCGGACAGCGACGACACGTCGAGCCGCAAGTCGCGCAAGCGCGCCAGCGTCTGACACCGCGTCGCCGGATCGACCGTCGGCCCCCGGATCCCCGATCCGGGGGCCGAAGGCGTCGGGGCCGGCGTTTCGTCTTGCGTCGCTCGCTCAACGGCCGGATGGGGACGGCTCGCGGCTGAGCCACCGCCCGAGCACGCCATCCGCCTCCTCCTGGTCCCCGCCCGCCCACGCCACGTGGCCGTCCGGGCGCAGCAGCACGGCGGGCGCGTCGATCTCGACGGACGGATCGGCGACGAGGTCGACCTCGGGCCATCCGGCGGTCGTGAGCCCCGCCGAGCGATCGAGCATCAGCCAGCGGCCAGCGTGCATCCGCTCGTAGAGTCGACCGTGTGACAACGGGAGGTCGCGCAGGCGCCGTCCGACGAGCGGATCGTCTGATCCGAAGTCGTAGCGGATGCCGATCGAGGTCACGCGCTCGGCGAGCAGCCGGCTGACGTCGTCGAACGCCATCAGCTCGGCGAACAGCCGACGCACCGCCTGAGGCCCCGGCTCGGGTGAGATGAGCACGCTCTGCGCGCGCGTGAGCGTCAGCACGCCCTCCGCGACCGGTCGCCGCTCGGCTCCGTAGGTGTCGAGGAGGCCGTCCGACGCGACGCCGCGGACGACCGCCGCGAGCTTCCAGCCGAGGTTGAACGCGTCCTGCATCCCGAGGTTCAGCCCCTGCCCGCCGAGGGGCGGGTGGATGTGCGCGGCGTCTCCCGCGAGCAGTGCGCGCCCGACGCGGTAGTGCTCCACGAGCCGCGTCGCATCCGTGAACCGCGTGAGCGAGATCGGCGAGTGCGCGCCGAAGTCGGTTCCCGCGACCTCGCGGAGCCGCGCGCGGAACTCGTCGAACGACGGCGCGATCGAGCGGTCCTCGGCGACGGATGCCGCGGGCACGACCGCGCGGACGTGCCCTTCGGGCGTCGGGCCGATCCCGAACCCGCGCTGCGTCGTCCGCACCTCCTCCGAGATACGGGCGACCTCGTCGGCCGGCGTCGTCACGTGGAGCTCGCCGAGCAGCCACTCCGTCGTCGCGGCGTCCCCCGGGAAGCCGACGCCCAGCGTGCGCCGCACGAAGCTCCGGCCGCCGTCGCAGCCGACGAGCCAGCCCGCCTCGAGACGCGAGCCGTCGGACAGCGCGACGGCGACGCCATCCGCCCCGTGCTCGACGCCGACCACCTCGACGCCGCGTCGGATGTCGGCGCCGAGCTCGGCGGCGCGCTCGGCGAGCAGGCGGTCGGTGACGGGCTGCGGGATGCCGAGGATGAACCCGTGCGCCGTGTCGAGCTCGATCGGCGAGCCCGGGATGCCGGCGAACGCGCCCGCGCCCGGATACCTCGTGCCGTGCGACAGGAAGCGCTCGAGCAGGCCGCGCTGATCGAGGATCTCGCTGCTGCGCGCATGGAGGCCGAGCGATCGCACGAGACGGGTCGGCTCGGCATCGCGCTCGAGCACGACGACCCGCACGTCGTGGAGCCGCAGCTCGGCCGCCAGCATCATCCCGGTCGGCCCGCCGCCGACGACGATCACATCGAAGAGATTCCCTGTCACGGCGGTCATTCTGGACCCGGTCGGGGGCCTTGCCGCAAGCCCCGGGGCGGGCGCTAGCCTGGAGAGGGGGTCAGTTCTGGCACGCGATCCCGTCGCCGTCGCGATCGAGGTCGTAGATGTCGGCGCCCACCACCGTCGCGGTCCCCTCGAAGTACGCGGGCCCGTCTCCGCTGCCGCCCGCGCAGTCCACATCCGCGGCGATGGGGACGCACCCGTCGGCGTAGTTGGGGTCGCAGCCCGTGGCGGCTTCCACGGGGGCTGGTTCAGGAGGCGCGACGTAGGTGCCGACGGTTGTGACCTCGGGTTGAGGCTCCACGGTGACTGCCTCGGAGAGGAGCTCCCGGCCCACCTCCTGACCGTCGACCTCGGTTATCCGATAGGTGAGACTGCGTTCGCCCGGCCGGCCGACGGCGGTCACGGAGGACTCCCCGTGGGGCCGCGTGCCATCCTCGACGGTCACCCGGTCGAAGGCGATCTCTTCCGTCACGATCTCCTCGCGCGTGATCGTGACCGGGGTCGGCGTCGCCTCGGGAGACGGGGAAGGAGTCTCCGGCGAGGGCGCTGCCGCATCGTCGGCCGCGCCGTCGTCGGCATTGCTCACGACCGTGGCCTCGACGGGCGGTCGGTCGGCCGCGCTCACACTGCCTCCGACGATGAGAGCTGCCGCAGCGAGCGTCGTGGCGACTGCGGCCGTCTTCCGCGACCGGAACGGCCGCGCTCTCGGCGTCGCTTTCGCGAGGGCGAGGATGCCCAGGATCAGGACCGCGACGGCCGCGAGGAGGAAGATCGGCCTCAGAGCGACCAGCGCGACGATCGCTCCGACGGTCGCGATCATCCACAGCACCGGTCGCGGTGTGCGTCCGAAGACAGGTCGTCTCTCGCGGCGCGGATGGTCCATGGGGCTCCTCCAGGGGGATGGCTCCCGCGCGAACTGCCCGGGTCGACCTGGGCAGTCTAACCGGAATAACGCTCACTGCTGCCGCAGCGCGGCCCGCTCCTTCCTCCGGCCGAACCGCGCGATGAAGAACAGGACGGTGCCGATGACGACGTAGGCGGCTGTCCCGAGCCAGACGACGCCGGTCTGCTGCGTGAGCAGCACGATGCTCGCGATGATCGCGAGCACGGGCACGATGCGGGGCACCGAGAAGTGGCGGTGCGCGACGCGGTCCTTCTTGAGGACGAGCACGCTGACGTTCGCGGAGAGGAAGACGAGCAGGAGCAGCAGCACTGTCGTGGAGGCCAGGGTGCCGATGTCGCCGACCATCGTGAGCGCCATCGTCGCACCCGCGACGACGAGGATCGACACCCACGGCGTGCGGCGCTTCGGCAGCACGCGGCCGAAGGCGCGCGGCAGCAGACCCGACTCGGCGAGCCCGTAGCCGACGCGGCTCGCCATCACCATGAACAGGAGCGCGCCGTTCGCGATCGCGACGAGCGCGATGAGGCTGAACAGCCATCCGGGCACGGCCAGCCCGCTCGCCGTGACGACCTCGAGCAGCGGGCCCGTCGAGGTCGCGAGCTCGGCGGGCGGCACGACGACGACAGCGCCGAGGGCGATGAGCAGGTAGATCACCGCCGCGGTCGCGATCGCGCCGAACAGGGCGCGCGGGTACGAGCGCGACGGGTCCTTCACCTCCTCTGCCATGTTCGCCGCCGCCTCGAACCCGAGGAATGAGAAGAACGCGACGATCGACGCGGCGAACGCGCCTTCGAGGGGAGGCACATCCGGCGCGAACTCGAAGATGCGCGAGGGATCGCCCTCGCCTCGCCCGAACACGATCGCGGCGAGCACGATGACGATGACGAGACCCGTCACCTCGATGACCGATGCGACGAGGTTGGCGCTCAGAGACTCCTTCACCCCGCGCAGGTTGATGAGGGTGAGGATGGCGATGAACGCGAGCGCCACCGGGATCGGGGGCACGTCCCACAGGGCGGCGAGGTAGTCGCCGGCGAAGGCGTTCGCGAGCGCCGCCGCGGTCGTGATGCCCGACGCCATCATGAGGAAGCCGACGAGGAACGACAGGTACGGGATGCCGAACGCGCGATCCACGTAGCGAGCCGCGCCGCCCGCGTGCGGGTACTTCGTGATGAGCTCGGCGTAGGTCCCGGCCGTCAGCAGCGCCACGACGAGCGCGATGACGAGCGGGAGCCAGATCACCCCGCCGACGTCGGTCGCCATCGTGCCGACGAGCGTGTAGATGCCGGCGCCGAGGGTGTCGCCGACGATGAACGCGAAGAGGAGCGGCGTGCCGAGGACGCGCTTGAGGCCCGGCCCGGCGGCGGTCTGCGGCGCTGCGAGATCGTTCGTCATCGCCCCACTCCACCGGCGGATGGCCGATCCGGGAATCCCCTGGCGCCCGCGCGGGATGTGTGTCAGGGCGCGGGGCGGCGCCCGTGCATGCGCGCCATCCCCCATCCCGCGCCGATCACCGCGAGGAAGGGGATGAGCCAGAGGAACAGATTCGACGGGATGCCGACGAGCGAGACGAGATCGGTGCGGCAGAAGGACTCGCCGTAGCCGGACGCCGCGTCGACGCACGTTCCCACGGTGCCCATCGGCGCGAGCACGATCGTGACGACAACGAGGGCGGCGATCGTCGTGAGGACGATCGCGCGGCGAGAGCGGATGGCAGCCAAGTCGGTCCCCTTCGTCCTGGATGCCCACGGTAGCGGTTCGCGGCCGGTCCCGACAGGAACCCGGGTACCGCCGGTTCGGTTCGCCGTCCGTTCGCCGCCCGTTCACCCGGCTCGGCCAGCCTGCTCGAGGCCCTGTGCGCGGTCCCAGCCGCGCCGTTCGATCGAGCCCGGAACCCGCCGGGCCGGGAAGGAACCCCCATGCCCTCCGTCCTCCGCCCCCGCGCGCTCGCGTGCGCCGCCCTCGTGCCGCTGCTGGCCATCCCTGCTGTCGCGACGCCGGCGGCGGCCGCCGGCAAGCCGGGCGACGACCTCGTCGACCGCTCGGCGATCGAGCCGCGCACGGCCGCCTACGGCACGTACGTCGACACCTACCGGCAGAACACGACCGACTACGCGACACCCGAGACGAACCCGGCGATCGGCGTGCTCTCCGAGATGCTCGACTACTTCACGCCAGGGCTCAGCTGGAACGACGGCACGATCCTCAACGCGCAGCTCCACGGCGCGAACATCGACACGGTCGTCTCGATCACGCAGAACCGCACCGCCGAGGAGGCAGACGCCGCCTACCTCGCCGATCGCCGCCACCAGAGCTACTCGATCATCGCGGGCCTCGGCGCGGACGCCGAGACGTTCGCCGCGCTCGCGAACGCGGGCACGACCATCCCCGACGAGGTACCCGCCGATGCGACGACGGTCGCGTACAGCGACGGCGGCAACGAGAACGGCGCCTGGGCCGACACGACGTCGGAGCTCGGCAGCGTGGTCCAGCTCGTCAACACCGTGCGCGGCAACTGGGCGACGTCGAACCGGGCCAAGGAGTACTACCAGTACATGCGCCCGTTCCGCTGGAGCGACGACGTGTCGATCGTTCCCGCCCTGCTGCCCGTGAAGAAGCCCGATACGCAGGCGCTGTCGGACGGCGGCTTCCCGAGCGGGCACACGAACGCCGCGTTCCTCGCGGGCATCGGGATGGCCGCGGCCGTTCCCGAGCACTACGACGACCTCATCCTGCAGGCCGCCGACCTCGGCTACAGCCGGGTCGAGGCCGGGATGCACTCGCCGCTCGACGTCATCGGCGGGCGCATCCTCGCCACCGCGATCGCGGCTGCGACGCTCGCAGACGACGAGAACGCCGCCCTCGTCGCCCAGGCGACGGCCGACGCCGACGCGCTGCTCGGGGCCGAGGTCGACCTCGACGCCGACCGCGATGCGTATCAGGCACGTCTGGCCGAGTACCTCGCGCAGACGACGTTCGGCCTTGAGCCCGTGGGCGACACGACGCTCGCTCCCGTCGTGCCCGAGGGGGCTGAAGCGCTCATCGAGGGTCGCTATCCCTACCTCTCCGACGAGCAGCTGCGCTGGGTGCTCTACTCGACCGAGCTCGAGTCGGGTCTGCCGGTCGTCGACGATGCCGAGGGCTGGGGCCGTCTCAACCTCTTCGCCGCCGCGAACGGCTTCGGCGCCTTCGACCGCGACGTCGAGGTCTCCCTCGACGGCTCGGCCGATGGCTACGGTGCGCAGGATGTGTGGCGCAACGACATCGACGGAAACGGATCGCTGACGCTGACGGGCAGCGGCTCGCTCACCCTCGCGGGCGAGAACGCGTTCACGGGCGGCGTTCGCGTGAAGGGCGGCGAGCTCGTCGCGACGACGGCCTCGGCTCTCGGCACGGCAGACGTCGAGCTGCAGGGGGGAACGCTCAGCGAGCAGGTCGACGGCACCCTCGCGATCGGCGCCGAGCTCTCGCTCAAGAAAGGTGCGACGCTCGAGCTGACCGTCGACGACCCTTCGGCTCCGGCCGTGACGGTCGACGAGAAGGCCAAGCTGCGCGGTGCGCTCGCGGTCGACCTCTCGGCGCTCGACGAGATCCCGTCGCGGCTGCCGCTCATCGAGGCGGCCAGCTTCCCGGGTGCGCTGCCCGCGCTCGAGGTCACGGGGCTCGAGCCCGGCCAGACGGCATCGCTGCGGGTGGACGGCGACGTGCTCACGCTCGTCGTCTCGGAGCGCAGCGGGCGCTGACGGCCTCGACGGCCGGGGGCGCTGCGTGCGCTCTCGGCCGTCAGGTGCTGCACCGTCGCGGGTGCGGGCCGCTGGCGGCGAGCCGTCTGTCGGATGGGTGGGGCGGGTGTGCGCGTGTCGTGCGCAGGCGGCGACATCCGCCCCATTGGTCGGGTTCGCGGCATGGACGGATGGCGTTGGTCGGTCGGCATCCCACGGCCGGGCCGGGCAGGAACTCGGATGGGTGGGGCGGGTGTGCGCGTGTCGTGCTCAGGAGGCGTCGCGTACACCACGGGTCCGATTCCCGGCACGGATCAGGCGGCGGGCACGGCACGGCGACGGACGGCGGGCGGGGTCCGAGCGCGCAGGCCTCAGAGCCCGGTGCCAGAGCGCCCAGGATCGGCGTTTCAGAGCCGGGTGCCGCCCGCTCGAACGACGTCGGCGGCCCCCGCCTGCCCGTGGACGGCGAGGCCTCGCAGCGCCCCGGCGACGAGCAGACCCTGGCCGATCGCGTATGCCGTCATGACGACGGGGTCGCTCCATGGCGGCAGCGCGTCGGGCAGGAAGAACCTTACGGCGAGCACCGAGTCGGTGAGCAGGAAGAACGCGCCGCCCACCGCCGCGACGGCGCCGCCGCGGGCAGACAGCACGGCCGTGCCGGCGAGCACGAGGCCGTACGCGGCGACCGCCGTCAGCATGCCCGCCGTATAGGGGCCGAGCACGACCATCATGCCGATCCACCACGCGAAGTAGACGAGGGTCCACAGCGGGATCCGCCCGCCGCGCGTCGCGAAGAGCACGATGTAGGCGACATGCGCGGCGCCGAAGAACGCGAGCATGAGCGGCAGCTCGGGCACCTGGGAGAACACGACCCCGACACCGTCGCCGAGCCACGAGAACGCGATCGCGGCCAGCAAGACGACCGTGACGAGCGCGTCTCGCCGTGCGACGGCCACGGGCACCGCCAGCAACGGCATGAGCAGCAGCTTGGTCGCGGGCGCGAACGGGCTGTCCAGCGCGAGCGCCGCGACGTGCACGACCGAGACGACGGCATAGGGCGCGAACGCCCAGGCGACCCTCCCCATGTGACGACCCTACGGCGCGATGACCCCCTACCGCAGCGCCTCCCGCGCGAACAGGCGCAAGTCGTCCGTCGCGGGCGCGTCCATCCGCACCCGCCATCCGAACAGGATGCCGAGCAGGTCCTCCGTCTGCCCCGCGACGCTCGTGATGTCGGCGCGGCTGAAGTCGCCGTCGGGGTGCCGCCATCCCACCATCTCGAGCCCGAACGCGATCGACCGCCACCGCTGCGCGGGCATCGTGCCGTCGGCGAAGGCGAGCAGCAGCAGCACGGCGGCGTCGACCTCGGCATCCTGCAGCTTGCGGTAGAGCCCTCGTGCCACGAGCCGCAGCACCCGTCGAGGATCGCCGACGGCCTTCTTCGCCTCCGCGGCCAGCCGCAGCCGCCCCTTCTGCACGCGGACGATGCCCATCCGCGTCGCCGTCTGCCGGAGGTTCGCCATCGGCGGCGTGAGATCCTCGCGGTTGCCCTTCCCGATCCAGCCCTCCAGCCAGCCGAGCTCCGTCATCCCCTCGAGCACCATCTGCGGCGGCAGCCAGCCCGCCGATGTCAGGTCGACGCCGTCGGTCCCGACCCGGTCGACGAGCCACGCGAACGGCCGCACGATGCGCGCCGCCGTCTCGGGCGACATCCCCGTCGGCGCGAGCACGCCCGTGCGGTGCAGGTGCTGGCGCAGCTCCATCCGCACGGGCGGCGGCAGCTCGCCCGCGTAGGCGACGAGCGGCGAGTCGAGCGCGACGTCGTCGGGCCCCCGCAGCGCGTCGACCGTCACGAGCCCCGACATGTCGGCGGGATGCGCCCCCGACCCGCCGGGATTGAACAGCAGGTTCAGCTCCGACTGCACCCCGAGGGGATCGAACGCCGCGGGGTCGACGGGGCTCCACGGGCCCACCGTCTCCTCCACCCACTCGCGGATCGACGCGTGATCGGGATGGCCGGGGTCGGCGAGCGCGGCACGGTTCGCGTCGTATCCGTGCGGACCGCCGCTGTCCTCCCACGGGGCGCGGTTCGCGCCGTCGCGCAGCAGAACGGGCGGATCGCCGGCGCCGGAGACCTCGCCCGGCACGATCTCGACACGGTGCTCCCACCCGTCCCCGAAGTCGTAGCGGTAGAGCAGGGGCGACTCCTCGATCGCACCCACGATCGTCCACGCGTCCTCGTCCAGGACATCGGGGTCGTCTCCCGTCGGGCGACCCCAGCGCAGGGGCTCCTTTCCCGCACCCGACTCCTCGCGCACGTCGTGCAGATGCGACTCGCGCCACCCCATGACGATCTGCAGGGCGCGGTGCAGCTGCCCGACGCTCAGCTGGCCGTCGATCTCGAACGTCCGCCACACCTCCGGCTCGACGTCGAGCAGGCTGACACGCAGGAGCAGGCGCTCGTCGGAGTCCATGACCTCGATCGTACGGACCCCCGCCGACTCGGGCCGGAAACGCGGCACCGCTAGCGTGAGGCCATGCGCACCATCGTCGTCCCCGGGATCGGCGGCTCCGGCCCCGACCACTGGCAGAGCCACTGGGAGCGCTCGCGCCCCGACCTCGTCCGCTTCGCCCCGACGTCGTGGGACGAGCCCGACCTCGACGACTGGCTGCTCGCCCTCGACCGCGCGTCGGACGGCAACGCCTCGCTGCTCATCGCCCACAGCCTCGGATGCCTCGCCGCCGTCGCGTGGGCACGGCGCCACCGCACGCTCGCCGCCGGACTCCTCCTCGTCGCGCCGCCCGACCCGGAGGGGCCGGCTTTCCCCGACGCCGCCGCATCGTTCCGCGCCATCGATCTGGACGGCTCGCTGCAGACCCCCACGCTCGTCGTCGCGAGCACCGACGACCCGTACGCGTCGCCCGCACGGTCGGCCTCGTTCGCCGCGGCGATCGGCGCGGGCTGGATCGACGTCGGCCCCCACGGGCACCTCAACGCGGAGAGCGGCCTCGGTGCATGGTCGCACGGTCGCGAGCTGCTGGAGGCGTTCAGCGCCGGCGCCCGGCTCCCGGGGTGACCTCCCCGCGCGCCGGTGTCGTCGCGCCGGTGTCAGCGCGCCGCCGCGAGGGCGTCGACGAGCGGGCGGGGGATCGCCCCTGGCCGCAGCGCCTCGACGAGGGCCCGCGCGTACCGGAGCTTGCGTCCGCCGATCGACCCCATGAAGCGGTGCAGCACCTCGTCGACGGGTCGTCCGCGGTGGAACGGCTGGCCGCGCAGCGCCCGCCATGCGGGCAGGTCGCCCTCCGCCGCGATCACGGCCAGCACCCCATCCGCCCCGAGCGCGCGGATCAGCTCGTCCTCGAGGTCGCGCTCACACGCGATCGCGGCGATCGGCGTCGTCGGCGCCCGTTCGATCGCGCGTGCGACGCGCGCCCGCTCGTCGCCGTCGAACAGCACGACGACCCGGTCGCCGGCGTGCGCCGCGAGGGCCTTCGCGAGGTTCGTGATGCCGTGCAGCACCTCGATGCGCGCGGGCGGCTCCTCGCCGCGGCGCGCCGCCGCCGCATGCAGGGCGGCGCGGTCGCTCTCGCCCTCCACGAGGATGACCGTGCGCCGCATGCGGGCACGCTAGCAGGGCGGTTGGCGCCCGTCACGGGACGGCACGTTCCGTCACGCGGCGACACGCGGGGCGGGAAGAACCGGCGCCCGCCTAGCGTTGCCTCCGAGGTCCTGCAGAACCCGAGACGGAAGGCGCCCATGACCACGGCCATCCCCGGCACCACGACCGACCCCGTCCTCGACAACCCGGCGTGGTCGTCGCTCACGGGCGCTCATGCGCGCTTCGCGATCGGGAACGACCTCGTCAAGCGGTACCCCGACGACGTCTCGCCCTTCACCGGCGTGCGCTCATGGGACGACCCCGACGTGTGGGACGCCGTCATCGAGGTGTTCGGCCACGGCGCCGAGGTCCCGATCTCGAACGCAGACCCCGCGCTGCCCGACGGATGGGTCGAGGTGCGTCGCGGCGCGGGCGTGCAGCTCGTCGAGACCGACCGCCTCGCGCCCGAGCCGTTCGACGAGGCCGTCGAGCTCGGCGCCGACGACGTCGAGGCGATGCTCGCGATCGTGTCGCGCAACCAGCCGGGTCCGTTCCTGCCGCGCACGCACGAGCTCGGCCGCTACGTCGGCGTCGTCCGCGACGGGCGCCTCGTCGCGATGGCCGGCGAGCGCCTGCACCCCGCAGGGTGGACCGAGATCAGCGCCGTCTCGACCGACGAGGCGTACCGCCGGCAGGGGCTCGCCTCGCGTCTCGTCCTCGACGTCGCCTTCCACATCCGCGAGCGCGGAGACCGCGCGCTCATGCACGCGTCCGCGGGCAACGTCAATGCCATCCGCGCCTACGAGAAGCTCGGGTTCCTCGTCCGCAAGGAGACGGCGTTCTTCGGGGTGCGCACGCCCTGACCGCGGCCTAGGATGACACCATCCGCTCCCTCGACGAGGAAGGAGCGCCATGTCGTCTCCGTGGCTCCGCAGCGAGAGCGCCCGGGTCTCGCGCCTGCTCGTCGAGCGCGCACACGACGAGCTCCTCGCGGGCAACGCCGCAGACCCGCGGCTCGCGCAGGTCCGTCCGCTCGTGCGGGAGTCGTGGCGTCGCTCGGTCGGCAGCCGCGTGCGCGCGGAGGCGCTGCCCGCCCTCGATCTGCGCGGCGACGCGCTCGACGCCTACCGTCGCGGCCATCCGCTCGCGGGAGCCCTCGAGTTGATCCGCGGTCTGCTGCTGCCCGGCGGAGGCGACGACTCCGGCGTGCTCGTCGCGGTGGGGGATGCCGCCGGCCGCCTCATGTGGGTCGAGGGCGACCGGGCCCTCCGCTCGCGGGCGGGCGACATGGGCTTCGCCGAGGGGGCGAACTGGGCCGAGGACCGCGTCGGCACGGCGGCTCCCGGAACGGCCCTCGCCCTCGGGCGATCGGTGCAGGTGCACGGCGCCGAGCATTTCAACCGGCTCGTCCAGCCGTGGTCGTGCACGGCGGCGCCCGTGCGCGATCCCGAGTCGGGACGGCTGCTCGGCGTCATCGACGTCACGGGAGGCGACGAGGCGGCCAGCCCGCAGGCGCAGCTGCTCGTCGACGCGACGGCGCGGGCCGTCGAGGGCGAGCTCCTCGTCGCACGGCTGCGCTCCCGCCAGGAGCCCGCGCACCGGAGCCGCAGGCCCGTGCCGCCGGCGACCCGCGCCATCCTCTCCGTGCTCGGGCGCGATCGCGCGCTGCTCGCGCTCGCGGGCGACGGCGGCGAGCGAGTCGTCGAGCTCGGCATGCGCCACGCCGAGATCGTCCTCATGCTCGCGACCCACCGTCAGGGGCTCGCCGCCGACCGCCTCGCCGAGCTCGTCTACGGCGACGCCGCGGCGGTCGGCACGCTCCGCCCGGAGATGGTGCGGTTGAGGCGCCTGCTCGAGAGGTCGGCGCCCGCACTCGTCCCCGACTCCCGCCCGTACCGGATGGCCGCGGTCGAGACCGACGTGCAGCAGGTGCAGTCGCTCCTCGACCGGGGAGCGCATCGCGTCGCGCTCGCCGCCTACCGCGGCGACGCGCTGCCCGACTCGACGGCGCCCGGCGTCGCGGAGCTGCGCGAGACCATCCGCACCTCGCTGCGCGAGGCCCTGCTCGCCGAGGCCGGAGTCGACGTTCTGCTCGCCTACGTCGACACCGACACAGGGGCCGACGACGTCGAGGCGCTGCGGCAGGTGCTGCGGATGCTCCCGCGCCGGTCGCCGCGTCGGGCGGGCGTCGTCGCGCGCCTCGATCGCCTCGCGTAGCGCGCAACCCGATGCAACCTGCCGCGACGTAGCGTGACGGCACACCGCGCGGGGCGCCCCGCCCCGCCTACGTCGCGCAGTCGAAGGAGACAGCAATGACCATCGTGGAAGAGGGCGTGTCGAGCGTCTACGCCGCACCGGGCCAGAAGGGGTCGGTCGCGACCTACCGCCCGCGATACGGGCACTACATCGGCGGCGAATTCGTCGAGCCCGTGAAGGGCGGCTACTTCGAGGACATCACCCCCGTGACCGGCAAGCCCTTCACGGAGGTGGGCCGCGGCACCGCAGAGGACATCGACCGCGCCGTCGAGGCAGCCTGGAAGGCGTTCGCCTCCTGGCGGCACACGAGCCCCGCCGAGCGCAGCGTCATCCTGAACCGCATAGCCGACCGCATCGAGCAGAACCTCGAGATGATCGCCGTCGCCGAGACGTGGGAGAACGGCAAGCCGGTGCGCGAGACGCTCGCCGCCGACATCCCCCTCGCCGTCGACCACTTCCGCTACTTCGCCGGCGTCCTGCGCGCGCAGGAGGGCGGCATCAGCCAGCTCGACGAGAACACCGTGGCCTACCACTTCCACGAGCCGCTCGGCGTCGTCGGCCAGATCATCCCGTGGAACTTCCCCATCCTCATGGCGGTGTGGAAGCTCGCCCCCGCTCTCGCGGCGGGCAACTGCGTCGTGCTGAAGCCGGCCGAGCAGACGCCGGCGTCGATCCTGCTGCTGTTCGACCTCATCGGCGACCTGCTCCCGGCCGGAGTCGTCAACATCGTGAACGGCTTCGGCATCGAGGCGGGTGCGCCGCTCGCGTCGCACCCGCGCATCCGCAAGGTCGCGTTCACGGGCGAGACGACGACGGGGCGTCTCATCATGCAGTACGCGTCGCAGAACCTCATCCCCGTCACGCTCGAACTCGGAGGCAAGAGCCCGAACATCTTCTTCGAGGACGTCGCCGCCGCGCAGGACCCTTTCTATGAGAAGGCGAAGGAGGGCTTCGCGATGTTCGCCCTCAATCAGGGCGAGGTGTGCACGTGTCCGTCGCGTGCGCTCATCCAGCGGTCGATCTACGACTCCTTCCTCGCCGACGGGCTCGACCGCGTGGGCCGCATCCGTCAGGGCAACCCGCTCGACCCCGAGACGACGATCGGAGCGCAGGCGTCGAACGACCAGCTCGAGAAGATCCTGTCCTACATCCGGATCGGCAGGGACGAGGGCGCGACCGTGCTCACGGGCGGCGAGCGCGTGGACCTCGGCGGCGATCTGAGCGAGGGCTACTACGTCGCCCCGACGGTGTTCGAAGGCGACAACAGCATGCGCATCTTCCAGGAGGAGATCTTCGGCCCCGTCGTCTCCGTGACGTCGTTCGCGACGTACGACGACGCCATCGCCACGGCCAACGACACGCTGTACGGCCTCGGCGCCGGCGTGTGGAGCCGTAGCGCCGACCTCTGCTACCGGGCGGGCCGCGCCATCGAGGCCGGCCGGGTGTGGACGAACACCTATCACCAGTACCCGGCGCACGCCGCGTTCGGCGGCTACAAGCAGTCGGGCATCGGGCGCGAGAACCACCTGCGCATGCTCGACCACTACCAGCAGACGAAGAACCTCCTCGTCTCGTACGCCGAAGGGCCCATGGGGTTCTTCTGATGTCGACGGAGCTCAGCAGGGTCGCGGTGACGGATGACGCCGCCGCGCTCCTGCGCACGCTCACGGCGCAGCACGGCCCGCTCATGTTCCACCAGTCGGGAGGGTGCTGCGACGGGTCGTCGCCCATGTGCTATCCCGTGGGGATGTTCCTCACGGGGCCGGGTGACGTCCTGCTGGGCGCTGTGGACGCGGGCCTCGACGACGCGATCGAGGTGTACATGTCGGCGGCCCAGTTCGAGTACTGGAAGCACACGCACCTCACCATCGACGTCGTGCCGGGCCGTGGGGGAGGGTTCAGCGTCGAGGCGCCCACGGGCATGCGCTTCCTCATCCGCTCGCGTCTGCTCACCCGGGAGGAGGCGGTGCGCTTCGGGCTCACGGCCCGGTGAGGCGGGGGTCGGCGTGGCCGCCGACCCCCGCCGGCGCGCTCAGGACGTCAGAGCCGGCGCGTCGCTGCCGTGCGTCACGGCCACCTTGCGCGGCTTGGCCTTCTCGCTGATGGGGATGATCACACTGAGCACCCCGTTCTCGTAACGGGCGGAGATCGCCTCGGTGTCGATCCCCTGACCGAGGTTGAGCTGCCGCAGGAACGAGCCGGACGCGCGCTCGTGCGTGATCCAGGAGACGCCCTCGTCGCCGCGGACGGTGCGCTCGGCGCGGATCGTGAGCACCTGGCCGTCCACGTCGATGTCGACGCTGCCGGGGTCGATGCCCGGCAGATCGGCGTTCAGGACGTAGTGGTCGCCGTCGCGGTAGAGGTCCATCGGCATGAGCCGCGGACCCTGACGGTCGAGCATCTGCTGGGCCACCCGGTCCAGCTCGCGGAACGGATCGAAGAACATCGCCATGATCGTCCTCCTTCTGTGTGGCGTTGTTCACCTACAGAACTTGAGCCTCATCGACTCAAGGAGAGATTAGCACTCGACAGCGGAGAGTGCCAAGAGGTGCCGAGCCCCTGCCATGCGGGCAGTGCTCCCCGTGGGATGCCCAGGCTCGCGCCGTTATCCTCGAGGGGTTCGGGAGGATGCGCCGCGGCGGACGGGGGATGGCCGCCGCGGTGCCCCGGTCAATCGCCCGTCAGGAGCGGCAGGAACCATCCGACGACGGCGAGGACGAGGAAGACCAGGCCGAGCCACGAGAAGCGGCGACGCAGGCGACGGCCCTCGCTCGCGACGCCGCGCGGAGGCGCCGTCGCGGCGGGCACCGAGAACGGCAGCGGCCCGGCGGCGGGCGAGCCCGGCGCCCAGCCGGCGGGGGATGCGGCCAGGCGCTCGTCGCGCCATCTGCCCCACTGGTCGAGCTTGCCGATGAGCGCGCCCACGACCGAGAACATCCACTGCCAGGTCGCCGGATCGAGCGTCGACACCTGCCGCCGCGTGTACAGGAACATCCAGTCGTCGACGATCTCGACGTCGAGCCGGCCGACGTTGTCGAGGAAGCGCGCCATGACGTCGGGCGTGAAGAGGTACAGCGCGTCGGCCTCGTACCCCTCCGGGCAGTAGAGGGCGAAGTGCTCGTCGAAGTCGCCCTCGAGCGAGAGCCGCTGGTCGGTGCGGAACCCGACGGGCAGGTTCGACCCGAACACGGTGTTGTTGCCGAGCGCGTCGAGCACGATGTGCGGCAGCGGCGCGTCCAGGCGGATGGCCACGTACCCCCAGCGGTGGGTGCTCCTGTTCTTGCCGGAGCCGGTCGTGTACTGGTAGTTGCCGAACTCGACGAACCGAGGCGTCGTGCCCCGCACGATGTCGTCGGAACGACGGCTGCCGCCGATCCCGAAGACCATTCCGGGCAGCGGGGGATCGGCGTGCGTCGGGATGTAGGCCATCCCGTTCGCGCGGGCGAACCGGTCGAGCCGCCAGCGCCGTTCCTTCATGCGGCGAGACGAGACGACGACGCCCACGACGACGACCGCGGCGACGCCTCCGAAGAAGAGCAGCGGGAGGAAGCCGACGAGCCCTGGTCCGCCGTCCCCCGCCGACAAACCCGTCGCGACGGCCAGCAGCACGGCGCCGCCGCCGATGACGACGATCATGATGCCGATGACCACGGCGAAGGCGATCGCGGCGACGAAGGCGACCGTCGCGCCCGTCGAACGCGGATAGCGCGTGTCGATCTCCTGCGCGAACCGCTTCACCGCTGCGCGGTCGACGGGCTCCGTGAGGGCGCGGGCGTCGAACGAGGGCACTCCTTGACGCTACAAGACGCCGTCGCGGGCTGCGCCCCCGTCGAGGAGGCGCGCGACGAACGCGTCGGGCGTCAGCCCCGCGTCGGCGGCCGCCCGCTCGATCGCGTCGGCTGCGGCGGGCGAGAGCGTCGCAGGAGACGCGACCGGGCGCCCGCGGACGAGAAGCGACAGCACGATCATCGTCACGGAGCCGAGGGCGACGAGGATCCACACGACCCCCCGGATGCGAGGCATGGCGTCGTCGTCGTATGCGGCGTCGACCCAGATCGCGACGAGCTCGAGAACGACTCCGACGCCAAGGGCGGCGAGCGTGGCCGCCCTCCCGATCCGGATCGCCTGGCGCCCGCCGGCGTCGATCGCGAGGAGCAGCGCGGCGAGCGCGCTCGCCGCCGACGCGATGACGAGCGTCCACAGCAGGCGCCAGAACGCGTCCCACGGCGCCCCGTCGGCCCAGACCATCCCGATCGTCAGCGCGGCCGCGACCACCGTGACGACGGCGCCCCCGTATCCGAACGCCTGTGCGGGGCGGCCGATGAGGGCCGCGTTGCAGAGCACTCCGACGCTGAACGCGCCCACGAGCGCCGTCGTCGCGAGCACGCGCCATCCGGTTCCGCCCGGATCGCCGCCGAGCAGCACGAAGATGCCGCCGGCGGCCGCGAGCGCGAAGGCGCCGATGACCACAATCACGACGATGCGGCGGATGGCGCCTCCTGGGCGCTGCGGTGTCCCGTCCATATCTCCCCCTCCCCCCCACGCTAGCGGCGGACGCCCCGCGACACCGGATGTTCACGTCGGGTTCCCTTCCGAGTACGGCGGTCTCGCAATTGCGCGTCACCCGGAGGCGGTTGCCTTTCCGATATCGCCCGTCGCGATATCTCCTCCCGAAAGGAACCCGCCCGTCATGCGCGCCCGCGTCCTCCCCGCCCTCGCCCTCGTCGCCCTCGGCGGCGTCGCCCTCGCCGGCTGCTCCGCCGCCTCCGCCGACGCATCCGCGGCGTCCGACCCCGACGCCCCCATCACCTTCGCCACCACGCCGCTCGGCGACGATCCGACCGCCGAGAACCCGATCGAGGCGTTCGCCTCGCTCGTCGAGGAGGAGACCGGCCGTGCCGTCGAGATCGTCGACGTGCCCGACTACACGGCCGTCGTCGAGGCCATCCGAAACCACCACGTCGACATCGGCTTCATGAGCGGGTTCCCGTCGGCGCTCGCCGTCAACACGGGCGAGGTCGATGCGCTCGTCGCCTGGCCCGGCAACGACGAGCCGGTCTCGACCTGCCTCGTGCTCGACGGGTCGCCGCTCCAGTCGCTCGAGGACATCACGCCCGACACGGTCGTCGCGTTCGCCGACCCCGCATCGAGCTCCGGGTACTTCATGCCCGTCTCGATGCTCGACGGCGCGGGCCTCGAGAAGGACGTCGACTACACGTCGATGTTCTCGGGCGGCCACGACATGAGCTTCATCGCGCTCAAGGAGGGTCAGGTCGACGTCGCCTGCACGTCGACGATCTTCCCGACGATGGTCGGCACCGACATGTTCCCCTTCGCGGAGGGCGAGACGCGCTCGATCGGAGAGAGCGACTCGATGCCCGTCGCCGTGTCGGTGCTCGCCGATCAGCAGATCGCCGACGACAAGCGCGAGCTGCTGCTGGAGGCGCTGCCCGCGGTGTTCACGGAGGAGAACGCCGAGGCGCTGGGCGCGATGTTCGAGGCGATGCAGGGCACCGATCCGGTCCTCGAGCCGGCCGCCGACATCTTCCAGCCGTTCGTCGACATCGCCGCGATCGCCGACGTCGACATCTCGGATCTCGGCTGATGACGACCACGCAGCAGGCGGACGCGTCCGCTCCCACGACGGCGGAGCTGCGTCAGCGGCTCCCCCTCGTCTCCGTGCGCGGCCTGAAGGTCGCGTACGGAGAGGGGCCGCTCGTGCTCGACGGCGTCGACCTCGACCTCTTCCCCGGAGAGATGGTGGCCCTGCTCGGGTCGTCGGGCTCGGGCAAGTCGACGCTCATGAAGAGCCTCACGGGCTTCGCCCCCATCGCGGACGGCGCGGTGCGCGTGGGCGGGTACGACCTCGCGAACCTGCGTCGCGGCCAGCTCCGCGACGTGCGCGCGTCGGTCGGTCAGGTCTTCCAGCAGTTCAACCTCGTCGGCCGCCTCAGCGTGCTGACGAACGTGCTCACGGGCGGGCTCCACGATGCCGGCGCGCTCAACCTCGTCGGCGGATTCCGGTCCGCGCAGCGCCGGCGCGCCCTCGAGCTGCTCGACCGCGTCGGCATCGCCCACAAGGCGGCAGAGCCGGCCCGGTCGCTCTCGGGCGGGCAGCAGCAGCGCGTCGCGATCGCGCGCGCCCTCATGCAGAGCCCGAAGCTCATCCTCGCCGACGAGCCCGTGGCATCCCTCGACCCGCGCATGTCGCACCAGGTGCTGACGCTGCTGCACGACATCGCCCGCGACGACGGCATCCCCGTGCTCGTGAGCCTGCACGTCATGCCCCTCGCCCTCGAGCACTCCGACCGCATCGTGGGACTGCGCCACGGCGAGCTCGTGGTCTCGGCCCCCACCGCCCAGCTCGACGCGACCGCGCTCGAGCCCGTGTACGCCCATGACGAGGAGGACGACGATGTCGACGACATCGCCTGAGCGCGCCATCCGGCGCGGTGCCGAGCGCGCGAAGGCGCCCCGCGCCCCGCAGCTCGACCCGCGCGAGCGCGAGCGCCTCGAACGCGCCTTCTCGGTGCCGCGCGCCCGCTTCCTGCTCGGCCTGCCCGTGGCGGCCGTGCTGCTCGTGTGGTCGTTCGTCGGCGCCGGGTTCGATTTCGCGAAGCTCGGCGAGGGCGCCGTCAACATGGGCGAATTCCTCGGGCGGCTCTTCCCTCCCACCTGGGACAAGTTCGGCACGATCGTCGCCCTCCTCGTCGAGACGCTGCAGATGGCGATCGTCGGGTCGGTGCTCGGCGCCGTGCTGTCGCTCGTCGTCGCGTTCGGCGCCGCCTCCAACATCGCCCCGCGGTGGCTGTACTACCCGACGCGCTGGATCATGAACGTCATCCGGTCGCTGCCCGACCTCGTCTTCGCGCTCATGTTCGTCTCGGCCGTCGGCCTCGGACCCTTCGCGGGCATCCTCGCCATGACGGTCGGCTCGATCGGCTCGATCGGCAAGGTCTTCGCGGAGGCCATGGAGTCGGTCGACCGGGGACCCGTCACCGCCATGCAGGCCGTGGGCGCCTCACCGCGCCAGGTCGTGCAATACGGCATCCTGCCGCAGTCGGCGCCCCTCCTCGTCTCGTACACGCTGCTTCTCTTCGAGGGCAACGTCCGCGGCGCGACCATCCTCGGCATGGTCGGCGCGGGCGGCATCGGCCTCGAGCTCACCACCGCCATGAAGATGTACGACTACGGGCACCTGTCCGCGATCGTCATCTGCATCATCGTGCTCGTCACGGTCATCGACCAGGCGAGCGCCATCATCCGAAGGAGGATCACATGACCCTCGTCGACGCCCTCCCGCTCTCCGCCCCCGTCAACCTCCGCGACCTCGGCGGCATCCCCGTCGCGGGCGGTGCCGTGCGCGAAGGCTTCGCGATCCGCGCCGACGACCTCGCCCTCGTCACAGAGGACGTCGCCGACGTGCTCGTCGCCGACGGACTGCGCGCCGTGATCGACCTGCGCTCGGCCGACGAGGTCGCGATCACGGGCCGCGGACCGCTCGCCGCGCACGCCGGCGTGACGTACCACCACGTGCCCCTGATGGCGTCCATCGGCGACGCCGGAGACGACCTCCCCGTCGACCAGT
The DNA here is from genome assembly GCF_039543865.1 of Microbacterium gilvum. Taxonomy (NCBI): domain Bacteria; kingdom Bacillati; phylum Actinomycetota; class Actinomycetes; order Micrococcales; family Microbacteriaceae; genus Microbacterium; species Microbacterium gilvum. Next base: position 656,976 of record NZ_BAABKO010000002.1, read on the forward strand.
CGTCGTTCGCGTCGATGTACGTGCGGATGGCCGAGACGGCGGCCGCGCAGATCGTCACGGCGCTCGCGATCATCGCGCACGCCCCCGGCGCCGTCGCGTTCCACTGCGCGGCGGGGCAGGACCGCACCGGCGTGCTGGCCGCGTCGCTGCTGCTCGCGCTCGGCGCCGACCACGACGACATCGTCGCCGACTACGCCCGCACGGGAGACAACTCGGCCGCCATCATGCAGCGCATCGCGCCCGTCATGCAGCCGCTCATGGAGCGGTACGGGTTCGATCTCGACGCCGCGGCGCGTGCCGCGGTGCGGACGGAGTTCTCGCCCGCGCCCATGCGCGGGCTCCTCGCCGGCCTCGCGGAGCGCCACGGCGACCCCCTCGCGCCGCTGCGCGCAGCAGGCCTCGACGACGCGCTCATCGCACGCCTGCGTGAGCGCGCGCTCGCCGCATGACGGCGACGGCCCCCTCGGCCGAGGCGGCCGTCCGCCCCGACGGGGTCGCGCCTGCGCGGCGCGGCCCCGGTCGTCCGCGCGCCGAGGGGCACGATGAGCGCATCCTCGACGCGGCGGTCGCGCTGCTCGACCGCGGAGAGGAGGTCACGGTCGGCCGCGTCGTCGAGCTGAGCGGCGTGAGCCGTGCCGCGCTCTATCGCCGTTGGCCGAGCATGACCGACCTGCTCGCAGCCGCCCTCGACGTGGGGCGCGAGGTGCCGACCGTGCCGGTCGGCGACGACCTGCTCGCCTCCCTGCTCGACGGCTACACGCTGCCCGGCGCGGCGGGCGCGGGCTACAGCGACGAGCGCTTCCGCCTGCGCATCCGGCTCGCCATGACCGACCGCAAGCTCGCCCGGGCGTACTGGCGCTCGCACGTCGCGCGCCGCCGCGGGGCGATCTCCGACGTGCTCGCCGAGGGCATCCGCCGCGGCGAGCTGCGCGACGACATCGACATCGACGCGTGCATCGACCTCATGAACGGCGTCTTCTACTACCAGTACGTCGTCCGCGGCGTATCCTTCGACGATCCCGGTGTCGTCGACCGCTGCCGTCAGGCACTCCTGGTCGCCTGGCGGGGGATGGCCGTCGATCCGTCGCACGCACACCCCATGGAGGACGAATGAGCATCACGGAGACCCCGCGGGAGCTCGCGAACCTGCGCGACGCCGGCTCGGCGAGCCCCGTCCTGCGCGAGGGCGCGCTGCTGCGCAGCGACGCCCCGCATTCGGGCGACGCCGTGCCCGACGGCGTGCCGTGGCCGCCCGCTGTCGTGCTCGATCTGCGCGACGATGCCGAGAAGAGCGAGGCGCACCCGTTCCTCGGCGAGAGCCGTGTCGTCGATCTGCCGCTCATGGGCGGCCGCGCCCGGCTCGACTTCTCGGAGGACGAGCTGGCGGCATTCGTGCGCGCGGGGCTCGGCGGCATGTACGCCTCGATGCTCGAGGGCGAGGCGGGCGCGCTGCTCGTGCGCGCGATCGAGGAGATCGCCGGGGCCCCCGGCCCCGTGCTCGTGCACTGCACGGCAGGCAAGGACCGCACGGGCGTCACGGTCGCGATCGCCCTCGCCCTCGTCGGCGTCGACCGCGACGCGATCGTCGCCGACTACGTGCGGACGGCTGCGAACATGCCGGGCGTCCACGCGCGCTCGCGGCGCACGGTCGCCGCCCGCACGGCGGGCGCGCAGCTCTCGATCGACATCCCCGAGGAGATCCTCACGGCGCCCGCGACGGCGATGGAGGGGTTCCTCGACGAGCTCGAGAGGCGCGGCGGCGCGGCGGCCTGGTTCGCGGCGGCGGGCGGCGCGCCCGCGACCGTCGACGCGCTGCGGGAGCGTCTGCGGGCCTGACCCCGCGGGCGGATCGGCCGGGTTGGGCTCGGCCTCTCGGATCGGGTACGATATGAAGGTTGTGCGGCCGCGGCTGAGTCCGTGGACGAGCGCACGACATGCAACACACCCTCCTGATGCCGGGAAATGCCCGGCATCCGTTCGAGTCCGAAGGAGGTGGGTAAGTGACGCACCAGTACGAACTCATGGTCATCATTCAGCCTGAGGTCGACGAGCGCCAGGTCCCCACGCACCTCGACAAGTTCCTGACGGTCATCACGCAGAGTGGTGGCTCGATCGACAACGTCGACATCTGGGGCAAGCGCCGTCTGGCATACGAGATCCAGAAGAAGAACGAGGGCATCTACGCCGTCGTCAACTTCACCGCCACGAGCGAGGCGACGGTCGAGCTCGACCGCCAGCTCAAGCTCAGCGAGCTGATCATGCGCACCAAGGTGCTGCGTGCCGAGGAGGCCATCGCACTGGTGGCCGCCGAGGCGAAGCGCGCCGAGGAGAAGGCTGCGCGCAAGACGGCGGCGAAGGCCTAAGCACCATGGCAGGCGAGACCATCATCACCGTCGTGGGGAACCTCACGGCCGATCCCGAGCTGCGCTACACGCAGAACGGCCTGCCGGTGGCGAACTTCACGATCGCCTCGACGCCGCGCAACTTCGATCGCGCGTCGGGCGAATGGAAGGATGGCGAAGCCCTGTTCCTCCGTGCCAGCGTGTGGCGCGAGTTCGCCGAGCACGTCGCCGGATCGCTGACGAAGGGCATGCGCGTCATCGCGCAGGGCCGTCTGCGTCAGCGCTCCTACGAGACGAAGGAGGGCGAACGCCGCACCTCCATCGAGCTCGAGGTCGACGAGATCGGCCCCTCGCTGCGCTACGCGACCGCGCAGGTGACCCGCGCCGCCGGTGGCGGCGGCCAGGGGAGCTACGGCGGCGGCAACGCCGTCGGCGGCGGCAACGCGGGCGGCTACGGGCAGCGCCCGCAGCAGCAGGCCGCGTCGGAGGAGCCCTGGGCGACACCCGGCCAGTCCGGCGCCGACGCATGGAGCACCCCGGGGTCGTTCTCGGACGACACCCCGTTCTGATTCAGAACTCATCTCAAAGGACCTGAAATGGCTGGAAAGTCGAGCGGCGACCGCCGCAAGCCGCGGAAGGGCGCGAAGAACGCCGCTCCCGCGAAGTCGATCCGGGTCGGCGTCATTGACTACAAGGACGTCGCGACCCTTCGCAAGTTCATCTCGGAGCGCGGCAAGATCCGCGCCCGCCGCATCACCGGTGTCTCGGTGCAGGAGCAGCGCCTCATCGCGCGCGCGATCAAGAACGCGCGCGAGATGGCTCTCCTGCCCTACGCCGGCGCAGGCCGCTAAGGAGCACCCATGTCGAAGCTGATTCTCACGAACGAGGTCGACGGCCTGGGCAGCGCCGGAGACGTGGTCGAGGTCAAGGACGGCTACGCCCGTAACTACCTCATCCCCCAGGGCTTCGCTGTGGCGTGGAGCCGCGGCGGCGAGAAGCAGGTCGCGGCCATCCGCGCGGCCCGCGAGGCTCGCGCCATCGCGTCGCACGACGACGCGGTCGCCCTGAAGAACACCATCGAGAACGCCCGTGTGCGTCTGGCCGTCAAGGCCGGCGCCGAGGGCCGTCTCTTCGGCTCGGTCAAGCCGGCCGACGTCGCCGCCGCGGTGTCGGAGGCCGGTCTCGGCGAGCTGGACAAGCGCAAGGTCTCGATCCCCTCGGCCATCAAGGTCGTGGGCGACCACGAGGCGCTCGTGCGTCTGCACGACGAGGTGACCGCGGTCATCTCGCTGCAGGTCGTCGCGCTCAAGAAGTAAGTCCCCAGGGACTTCCGAAGCGGCGCGGAACCTCGGTTCCGCGCCGCTTCGTCGTGCCTGGGGAACGCTCTCCGGGCAGCGCCATCCGGCGTCATATCGGGCTAAGGGTCTTGACGCCGTCCACAGCCTGAGGCAGCTACCACAAACCTTCAAGCGATCCTTTAATCACACATCCATCCACAGGGTGTGAGTTGAAGAAAAGCCTGATCAGTAGGTGATGCAGGGCATGCGAATCCCGGGCGAGTCTTTTCTCTCCACAGGGTGATTCCACATCATCCACGGCGTTTTGCGCAGGCTGTCCACAGAGTTGTCCACAGGCGTTTTTGAAGCAGGGGATGGCCCCGCCTACGGTGTTCGGGGGCGGTGTCCGAGGTCGGTGCTGGGATGGGCCGATCGGTCGCCGGGGATGAGAAGAGGAGAGCGCGTTGTCGATCGCTGAAATCGGGGAGAGCCGAGCAGGAGGTCCGCGCGACCACGAGCGCACGCCGCCGCACGACCTCATCGCGGAGCAGTCGACGCTCGGCGGCATGCTGCTGTCGAAGGACGCCGTCGCCGACGTCATCGAGGCGCTGCGCGGAGCCGACTTCTACGTGCCCAAGCACGAGGTCATCTTCGAGGCCATCCTGTCGCTCTACTCGCACGGCGAGCCGACCGACGTCGTCGCCGTCACCGACGAGCTCATCAAGACGGGCGACCTTCAGCGCGCGGGCGGCGCCGACTACCTCCACACGCTGACCTCGATCGTGCCGACGGCGGCGAACGCCGGCTACTACGCGAGCATCGTGTCGGAGCGCGCCCTGCTGCGGCGCCTCGTCGACGCCGGAACGAAGATCGCGCAGATGGGCTACAAGGGCGAGGGTGAGGCCGTCGAGCTCGTCAACGCCGCCCAGGCGGAGATCTACAACGTCACAGGCACCGAGCAGACCGAGGACTACGTGCCGCTCACGGTCGCGGTGGACGCGGCCGTCGAGGAGATCGAGCTCGCGCGCGGCCGCGACGGGCAGATGACGGGCATCCCGACGGGGTTCACCGAGCTCGACACGCTCACGAACGGCCTGCACGGCGGGCAGATGATCATCATCGCGGCGCGACCCGCGATGGGAAAGTCGACGCTCGCGCTCGACTTCGCGCGTGCCGCGGCGATCAAGGCGAACATGCCCACGATCTTCTTCTCGCTCGAGATGGGGCGCAGCGAGATCGCGATGCGCCTGCTCAGCGCGGAAGGGGCCATCCCGCTGCAGTCGATGCGCAAGGGGTCGCTCGACTCGCGCGACTGGACGACGGTCGCCGCGACCCGGGGGCGCATCAACGACGCCCCGCTGTACATCGACGACAGCCCGAACATGACGCTCGTGGAGATCCGCGCGAAGTGCCGGCGGCTCAAGCAGCGCGCCGGGCTGAAGATGGTCATCATCGACTACCTGCAGCTCATGACGAGCGGCAAGAAGGTCGAGTCGCGTCAGCAGGAGGTGTCGGAGTTCTCGCGCGCGCTCAAGCTGCTCGCGAAGGAGATCCAGGTGCCGGTCATCGCGCTGTCGCAGCTGAACCGAGGCCCCGAGCAGCGCCAGGACAAGCGGCCCCAGGTGAGCGACCTGCGCGAGTCGGGGTCGATCGAGCAGGACGCCGACATGGTCATGCTGCTGCACCGCCCGTCGGTGTACGACAAGAACGACAACCCCGGCGGCGCCGAGATCATCGTCGCGAAGCACCGAAACGGCCCGACCGCGAACATCGAGGTCGCCTTCCAGGGCCACTACTCGCGCTTCGCCGACATGGCGCCCGTGAGCGAGTTCGGCGGGGGCGACTGAGGCGGCGCCGTCCGCGCGGCAGCCGGGACATCCCTGGCAGCATCCTGGGAGAGCGTGACGGATCGGCCTCTCCGAGGCTCTCATCTTCGGGAGCTCTCTGGGGGAGCCCCATCAGGCGGGGCCAGGCGCTGGGGCGCCGGCCCCGCCGTCTCAGCCTGTGTGCTCCTCGTCGTCGAGCATCGGGTGCTGCTCCGAAAGCCACGTGCTCGAGGCCTTCACAGCGGCCGTCCCCGGGGAGGCCTCACACGAAGCGGATGGCCGCGTTCAGCCGCGTGCGCACGTCGAACAGCACATGGCCGCCCACGATGCCGGCGCCGGGGATGCCCGCGCGCAGCACGGCCCGCAGCGCGCTTCGGCGGACGGCCGCCACGGGCAGCCCCTTGACCGCACCGAGCGCCGTGATCGGCTCGCCGAGGTCGTCGTCGGGCAGGACGAAGATCGCCCCGCCGAAGCGCACGCGCGCGGCCTTCGACACGGAGCGGATGCGGGCGAGCAGATCGGCCACGGGCGTCGCCTCGCCGATCACCTCTCCGCCGCGGAATCCCACCGGCCGCCCGAAGTCCTCGCTCGTCAGGCCATACAGCCCCGTCGGGCTCAGGACGACGTGGTCGAGCTTGTCGTCGGCGTCAGGCCCCGTCGCGACGTCGTGCCACACCGTGAACCCCATGCCGAGGTCGTCGATCGTGCGGGCCGTGTCCTCCTCGGCGAGCGCGTCCGCGAGCATCCGCCGCAGCTCCCACGGCGCCTGGCGCACGAAAGCGGTCGCATAGGGGTCGTCGACGTTCTCTCCGGCCCACTCCCGGACCAGCTCGAGGTAGCGACTGCGGCGCCAGGCTCCCGCTGTGCCGCGCGAGCGCGCCCGCGGGCGCGTGTCGCGCCATCCTGACGGGCCCCGGCCATCCCACCGGAGCGTCTCGCGCTCCGCATCCCCGCGGTCGAACGCGGCGCGCAGCTCGGCTGTGCCGACGAGCTCCCACGCGCGCTGCACCTGGATGAACGCGGCCGCGTCGCCTCCCGTGTCGGGATGCGTGCGCCGCAGCTGCAGCCGGTATGCGCGCCGCAGCTCGTCGTCGTCGACGGATGAGGCGACGCCGAGCACCTCGTAGGGCGACGCCGAGAGCGGGCTGGTGAACATCGTCGCCCAGGCTATCCCGCCGATCGGCCGAAGCCGCCGTCGGGTTCTCCGTGCGGGAGCGGCGCGGGGTTGTGCGGGGCGCGGGTTCGCCAGTGCGGATGTAGGGTGGCGCGCGCTTCGCCAGTGCGGATGTAGGCCTGAAGGGGCCGAAACGTCGACATCCGCACTGGCGAATGCGGCGCGGGTCGACATCCGCACTGATGAGGGCCGCCGCGACAGCACCCGTGTGCGACCGGCCGCGACCCCTCAGCGCCGCAGGGCCGACGGACGCGGCAGGCCGATGTCCTCGAGCAGATCTCCGAGCGCGCGGTCGAGCTCGGCGCCGGCCTGCGTGATCTTGTTGACGCCGTAGCCCGCGAGCACGGTGCTCGGCACCTCGAAGCTCAGCACCGTGCCCGGGGTGCGCGTCGTGTGCGCCTCGACGCGCAGCGGCAGGTGCAGCATCGTGCCCGGATCATGCCGGAACAGCCGTGCCGTGATCGCGTGGTGTGCGAGATGCCACACGACGCTGCGGGCATCGGCGCCGGCATGGGCGAGGAGCGCGGCCGGGTGGGACGTCGCCGTCCGCACGAAGCCGCTCGGCGACTCCCACTGCACGCCGCGCACGAACCCCGCCCAGTCGCCCGCGCGCAGCTCGGCGAGCGCCGCCTCGTCGGAGAGCTCGGGCACCGCCTGCTCGAAGGCACCGGCGAGCGCATCGAACTGCGCGTTCGTGCGCAGGACGACGCGGCGCCCGACGTGCTCGGATGTCGCCTCGTCGGCCTGATAGCTCACGTGTGCACCCTCCACCCGGGATTCGCCAGTGCGGATGTGCGTCCCAGGACGGTCGGAAGCCTACATCCGCACTGGCGAAGCGCAGAAAGGCCTACATCCGCACTGGCGAAGCGCAAGCGCAAGCGCAAGCGCGAGCGCACCTCACACGTGCACGTCGGCGGGCGACTCCTCGCCCTCGTGGAAGCTCGGACGTCGGCCGGCCATCCGGGCGACGAGCAGCACGACGCCCACGATGACGAGCCCCGCGGCGAGACCCGCCACGGCGGAGACGGCCGTGTCTCCCAGCCACACGACGACGGCGCCCGCCGGCTCGAGCGCGTGCTCGACGGCGTGGATGAGGTCGGAGAAGAACGTCAGACCCACCTCGCCGAGGTTCGCGAGCAGCAGGTGCCCGCCGACCCACAGCATCGCGACGGTCCCGATGATGCTGATCGTGCGGAACACGACGGGCATCGACCGGACGATGCGCGTCCCCGTGTGCCGCACGCGCTGCACGGGGTTCTTCGCCATCTTCAGGCCGATGTCGTCGATCTTCACGAGCAGCGCGACCGCGCCGTAGACGACCACCGTCATGAGGAGGCCGATGACCGCGAGCACGCCCAGCGTCATCCAGATGCTCATCCCTCCGTCGAGGCTCGCGAGCGAGATGAGCATGATCTCGGTCGAGAGGATGAGGTCGGTGCGCACGGCGCCGAGAACGAGCTTGCGCTCGTCGCGCGCCCCCTCATCGGCGTGCCCGTGGCCCAGGCCGAACCACTCCAGCACCTTCTCCGCCCCCTCGAAGCAGAGGTAGGCGCCGCCCAGGATGAGCAGATACGGCAGGACCCAGGGGGCGAACGCCGTGAGCAGCAGGGCGATCGGGATGATGATGACGAACTTGTTGACGAGCGAGCCGAGCGCGATCTTCCCCACCACGGGCAGCTCCCGCGCGGGCGTGATCCCCTGGACGTACTGTGGCGTCACGGCCGCATCGTCGATCACGACTCCCGCCGTCTTCGCCGACGCCTTCATCGCGGCACTCAGGATGTCGTCGACGACCGCGAGCAGACCAACCGACATGCGACTCTCCCCCAGGTTCCGCGCCGGACACGGCGCCGGGACGACAGACTACCGTCGCCGCGGGTCGCCGACATGTCAAGGGGATGGCCGGAGGGGCGCCTGGTGCGCGACGATCGTGCGCGACGATCGCCGCACGACGCGAGGAGGACCCATGTCACGAGAGCAGAATCCCGATCGAGAGGGCGAGTACACCGACGTCGAGCAGGAGGACGGCGACCGCGCACCCGAACGACGGGTCGACGAGCCGGGGGCGTACACCGACGTCGACGCGGAGGACGACTGACACGGGTGCCGTCGGCGCGAGCCGACGGCACCCGTTTCTCATGCCTCCGCGGTCGCCAGCGGCGCTGGCGGCGCGTCTCGCGAGGAGAACTCATCGCGGAAGCGGCGCAGGTCCCGTTCCAGTTCTGCGGGATCCGCCGGCCGCTCGCCCGCCACGTCGTCGAGCTCCGAGCCGAGCTCCCACTGGAGCCGGACGTGCACGCGCGTGCCGCCGTCGACGGGGGCGAGCGTCACCTCGCCCGCATGGACGCGGCCGTCCGTGCTCTGCCAGGAGATGCGGTGCGGCGGATCGGCGTCGACGAGATCGACGTAGAACTCGTCGACCATGCCGCCCATCCGCACGGTCCAGCGACTCCGGTACTCGTCGATGGGGCGCACGCGCTCGACGGGGCCGAGCAGCTGACTCAATGCGGTCACATCCGACCAGCGACGGTAGACCTCGTCGACCGTGGCCGCGACCACGACGTCGGATTCCAGGAGATCGTTCACCGGTTGCCTCCTCATTCTCTTCGTCTGTCGTATAACACGACAGGCTAACAAGGCGACTGTGCGCGCGGAACGGGTTGACAGGCCTTCCCCGGGAAGCGGCAGGATGGCGTTGACGCCCGCGTGCGCCTGCCGTAGCGTTGCTCACGTCCATTAGATTTGGAACCTGAATTAAACGCCTCGACGAGGTGGCGGAGGAGCAGAGCAGCATGCCAGACAGCGGAACGATCCGAGCCGGCGTCGTCGGCCTGGGGTGGGCCGGACAGCAGCACATGGCGGCATTCCACGAGGCGGAGGGGGTGGAGCTCGTCGCCATCGCCGGCAAGGAGGACGACGTGCGCGCCGAGCTCTCGGCGCAGTACGACGTCGAGGCGGGATACGCCGACTGGGAAGAGCTCGTCGCGCGCGGCGACCTCGACGTCATCAGCGTCGCGGTGCCGACCTTCCTGCACGCGCCGATCAGCGTCGCCGCCCTCCGAGCCGGAGCGCACGTGCTGTGCGAGAAGCCGATCGCCCGCACTGCCGCGGAGGGCATGGCGATGGTCGAGGCCGCCCGCGAGTCGGGCCGCATCCTCGAGGTGACGTTCAACCACCGCCGCCGCGGCGACATCGAGGCCATCCGCGCGGCCGTCGTCGACGGGACCATCGGCCGCCCTTACCACGCGCGCGCGATGTGGCTGCGGCGTTCGGGCATCCCCGCCCTCGGCAGCTGGTTCACCAACGCGGAGATGTCGGGTGGCGGCCCCCTCGTCGACCTCGGCGTGCACGTCCTCGACTGGACGCTGCACCTCATGGGCGAGCCCCGCGTCACCGCGGTCTCGGCCGTCACCCACGCCGAGCTCGGTCCCCGCGGGCTCGGCGGCTCGGGCGGCGTGAAGCACGGCACCGGCTCCGCCTACGAGGTCGAGGACCTCGCCACCGTCCTGCTGCGCCTCGAAGGCGGCGGATCGATCGTGCTGGAGACGAGCTGGGCCTCGCACCGCGCGACCCCCGACGAGTTCGGCATCACCCTCTACGGCACGGATGGCGGAGCCGACCTCTCCGTCATCGACTACGCGCCGGCCGGCGAGCTCACGATCTTCACGGGAGACGGCGAGGAGCGCCTCGACACCCCCGTCACGGCGCTTCCCGGACGCGGCCACTCCGCCGTGGTCGACACCTTCCTCGAGCACGTGCGCGACCCCGCGTCGTGGCGCGAGCACGACGGCACGATCGGGCTCAGCCGCGCCAAGCTCGTCGACGCGGCATACGCGTCGGCGGCCGCCGGCCGCGAGCTCCCGCTCGACGAGAACCTCGACATCACGGGAGGTGCCGCATGACCATCCGCGCACTCGTCTGGAACGAGAACGTGCACGAGACCACGCAGGACGACATCCGCGCGATCTACCCCGACGGGATCCACGGCGCCATCGCCGCGGGCCTCGAGGAGCTGCTCGGCGACGACGTCGAGGTGCGCACGGCGACGCTCGCCGACCCCGAGCACGGTCTGTCCGAGGCGGCACTCGACGAGACCGACGTGCTGCTGTGGTGGGGGCACATCGCCCACGACCAGGTCGACGACGAGGTCGTCGCGCGCGTGCAGCGCCGCGTGCTCGGCGGCATGGGCCTCATCGTGCTGCACTCGGGGCACTTCTCGAAGATCTTCATCCGCCTCATGGGCACGACCTGCTCGCTCGCCTGGCGCAACGAGGGCGAGCGGGAGATCGTCTGGACGACGGCCCCCGGACATCCCATCGCCGAGGGCGTCGAGCAGCCGTTCGTCATCGACCGCCAGGAGATGTACGGCGAGCACTTCGACATCCCGAACCCCGACGACCAGGTCTTCATCAGCTCGTTCGCGGGCGGCGAGGTGTTCCGCTCCGGAGTGACGTTCACGCGCGGGCGCGGGCGCGTCTTCTACTTCAGCCCCGGCGACCAGGAGTACCCCGTGTACTTCCACCCCCAGGTGCGCCGCGTGCTGGCCAACGGCGTGCGCTGGGCCGCGCCGACGCCGGGGGAGCGGCGCACGCCCGAGGTGTCGAACCCCGCCCGCCGCGACTGGAGCTGATCTGACCCGCGCCGTCTAAGACGCTCCTCACGAACGCGTCACGGCCGTCTCATGGCGGCCCGCGATCGTGGGGGACGTGACTGAGACGGCGAACACCCCCCGGCGCCTGCGCGTCGCGCTCTACTCGCACGACGCGCAGGGGCTGGGGCACATCCGGCGCAATCTCGCGATCGCGCATGCGCTGAGCGGCGGCGACGCGGCCCCCGACCTCCTCCTGCTCACGAGCGCGCCCGACGTCGCCCACGCCGGACGCCCGGCGGGGTGCGACATCGTGTCGCTGCCCGCTCTCGCGAAGGACGCCGACGGCACCTACGGGGCGCGGCACCTCTCCGTCAGCCCCGGCCACCTCGTCTCGCTGCGCTCCGCCATCCTTCACGCCGCCGTCTCCGGCTTCCAGCCCGACGTGCTCATCGTCGACAAGCACCCCCGCGGATTCCGCGGGGAGCTCCAGCCGGCGCTCGATGCGGTCCGCGCCGCGGGCGGTCGGATCGTCCTCGGCATCCGCGACGTGCTCGACGACGCCGAGACCGCGGCGCGGGAGTGGAAGTCGGCGCGCGCCGCGAAGGCGCTGAAGACCTGGTACGACGCCGTCTGGGTGTACGGCGATCCGCACGTGCACGATCCGCTCGACGCGCTCAAGGTACCCTCGCGCGTCGCCGTGCGCACGACCGGCTACCTCGCCCGGGGCCGCCCGGCGGGTCGCGCCCGCACGCGCGTGGAGCGCCCATACGTGCTCGCGATGGTCGGGGCGGGGCAGGACGGCGCCCACGTCGCCCGCGCCTTCGCCCGCTCGACCATGCCGGAGGGGCATACGGGCATCCTCGTGACGGGACCGCACATGCCCGACGAGGCGGTCGCGGAGGTGCGCGCGATCGCAGCCGCCCGCGACGACCTGCGCGTGCACCGCGCGGTGCCGGACGCCGCGCGCCTCGTCGCCGAGGCGGCGGCCGTCGTGGGGATGGGCGGCTACAACACGGTCTGCGAGGCGCTCGCAGCCGACGCTCCGCTCCTCGTCGTCCCACGGGTCGCGCCCCGACGCGAGCAGCTCATCCGCGCCGAGGCGCTCGTCCGCCGCGGAGCGGTCGACCTGCTGCTGCCGGATGAGCTCTCTCCCGGACGCATCGCGGAGTGGACGGCCGCGGCCGTCAGCCGGCGCCCTCGCCTCACGGCCCCCGTCGATCTCGACGGGCTCTCCCGCATCCCCGCCCTCGTCGCCGAGCTCGTCGGCGACGCCGCCCCCACGGAGGACCGCCATGTCGCCTGACCGCATCGGCTACGTCGTCAAGATGTACCCCCGCTTCTCCGAGACGTTCATCGTGTCGGAGCTCGTCGCGCGAGAGCGGAGGGGCGCCGACATCCGCGTCTTCTCGCTGCGCCCGACGGCCGACACGCGGTTCCACGACACGCTCTCGCTCGTCGCGGCGCCCGTGGAGCAGGTGCCGCGGGCCTCGCGAGCGAGCGAGCTGTGGGAGCTGCTGCGGAGGGCGGAGAAGGAGCTCCCGCTCCTCGACGGCGCGCTCGGCGAGCTGCTCGCCGCCGACCACGACGATGCGGGCCAGGCGATCGAGCTCGCCCTCGCCATCCGCCGCAACGGCATCACGCGCCTGCACGCCCACTTCGCGAGCCTCGCGACGACCGTCGCCCGCCTCGCAAGCCTCCTCACGGGCGTCCCGTACTCCTTCACGGCGCACGCGAAGGATCTCTTCCACGAGAGCGTCGACCCGGGAGACGTCGAGCGCAAGATCGCCGACGCGGCGCATGTCGTCACGGTGTCCGACTACAACGTGCGCCATCTGCGCGGGCGCTACGAGGCCGCCGCCCGCACCCCCGTGCATCGCGTCTACAACGGGATCGACCTCGAGCGGTTCGCCTTCGAGCCGGCGCGCGACTGCGCACCGGCGATCCTCGCGGTGGGCCGCCTCGTCGAGAAGAAGGGCTTCGACGACCTCATCGCCGCCGTCGCGCTGCTGCGCGACGCGGGCCGGGCCGTGCCGTGCCGCATCGTTGGCGCGGGGGAGCGCGATGGGGAGCTCCGAGAGCTCGTCGCGCACCTCGACGTCGCGGACCTCGTGACGTTCACGGGCCCTCTGCCGCAGCGCGATGTGCGCGCCGAACTCGCGCGGGCGCACGTGTTCGCCGCGCCGTGCGTCGTGGGGGCCGACGGCAACGCCGACGGCCTGCCGACCGTGCTGCTGGAGGCGATGGCGCTCGGCACGCCGTGCGTCTCGACCGACGTGACCGGCATCGTCGAGGCCGTGCGCGACGGCGAGACGGGCCTCGTCGTCGCCCAGCGCTCGCCGCGCGCGCTCGCCGCGGCCCTCGCCCGCCTGCTCGACGATCCCGCCCTCGCACGCCGCCTGGCCGGGGCCGCCCGTGCGCTCGTCGAGGCCGAGTTCGACGTGCGACGGCAGGCCGCAGCGCTCGACGCCCTGGACGCCCCCGCTCTCGAGGCGGTGGCGTGATGCGCGTCGCGTACGTCTGCGGCGACCCCGGCATCCCCGTCTTCGGTGCCAAGGGCGCGTCGGTGCACGTGCAGGAGGTCGTGCGCGTGCTGCTCGCCGACGGCCACCGCGTCGACCTGCACTGCCGCCGCACGGGCGGGGAGCCCGCCGGCGACCTCGCCGCGGCCGTCGAGGGCGGGCGGCTGCGCGTGCACGCGCTCCCCGTCGCCGACGGAGAGGGGCCGGCCGAGCGCGAGCGGATGCTCATGGCGCAGGAGGAGGCGACGCGACGCGCACTCGCCGCCGTCCACGCGCGCGAACCCTACGACCTCGTCTACGAGCGCTACGCGCTGTTCGCGATCGCCGGGACGTCCTTCGCCCGCGAGGCGGCCATCCCGTCGGTGCTCGAGGTCAACGCGCCGCTGCCGATCGAGCAGGCACGGCACCGTACCCTCGTGCACGCCGACACGGCCGACGCCCTCGCGCGTCGCGTCATCTCCGACGCGGCGCTCGCCGTCTGCGTGTCGGAGCCGGTCGCCGACTGGGCGCGCGCGCAGGCGCCCGGCGCGCGGATCGCGGTCGAGCCCAACGGCGTCGACGTCGTCCGCTTCGACGACAGGCGCCGCGAGGAGGGCGCCTTCACGGTGGGGTTCGTCGGCACCCTCAAGCCGTGGCACGGCACCGCGACGCTCGTCGACGCGTTCCCGCTGCTCGCCGCCGAGCGCCCGGACGCGCGTCTCGTCATCGTGGGCGACGGACCGGAGCGCCCGGCCCTGGAACGCCGGGCGGCCGAGCGGGGCATCGCCGACCGCACCCTCTTCGCGGGAGCCGTCGCACCGGCCGAGGTGCCGGGATGGCTGCGGATGATGGACGTCGCGACGGCTCCGTACCCGGCCGCGGGCGATCCCTACTTCTCGCCGCTCAAGGTGCTCGAGTACCTCGCGGCGGGCGCCGCGGTGGTCGCCTCGCGCGTCGGCCAGCTGCCGGCGCTCGTCGACGACGGGCGCACGGGCCTCCTCGTGCCGCCGTCCGACGCCGTCGCCCTCGGCCACGCCCTCGCGCGGCTCGCGCACGACCCCGCCCTGCGTCGGCGGATGGCCGCGGCGGGCCGGGCCGACGTGGAGCGCACGCGCACCTGGCGGCACGTGGTGGAGCGCACCCTCGCGCGCGTCGCCGTGCGCCTCGACGGAAGCGCGGCGGCATGACCGCGCGCGGTCGCGAGCGCCGGGGCCGCCGCCTGGTGTCGTTCCTCGCCCCCTACCTCCGCCCGGAGCGGCCCCTCATCGCGGGCGGCTTCGCCGCCATGCTCGCCGAGGTCGCGTTCCGGCTGCTCGAGCCGTGGCCGCTCAAATTCGTCATCGACGCCGTCATCGCGCCCGGCGCCGCCGCCGATCCCGGCATCCCCGCCCTGCTCGTCGTCTGCGCGCTCGGCGTCGTCGCTGCGGCCGCGCTGCGGGCGCTGTCGTCGTACCTCATGACCGTCTGCTTCTCGCTCGCGGGCACGCGCGCGATGAACGCCGTGCGCGGCGACGTCTACGCGCACACGCTGCGCCTGCCGCTGCGCTTCCACACCGGCACGCGGTCGGGCGATCTCATCAACCGGCTCGTCTCCGACATCGGCAAGCTGCGCGACGTCGCGGTGACGGCCGCCATGCCGCTCATCGGCAACGTCGTCACGCTCGTCGCCATGCTCGTCGTCATGCTCGTGCTCGACTGGCGGCTGGGGCTCGTCGTCGCCGCCGCCCTGCCCGTCTTCCTCCTGCACTCGCGCCGCGCGTCGCGACGCATCACGGACGCCGCCCGCGTGCAGCGTGCCCGCGAGGGCGAGCTCGCGGGTGCCGCCGGCGAGTCGTTCGGCGCCATCAAGGTCGTGCAGGCGTACACCCTCGAATCGGAGCTCGAGCGCGACTTCGCCCGCTCGAACGAGCGCGAGTTGACGGAGGGCGTGCGCGCGACGCGGCTCGCCGCCGGCCTCGAGCGCTGGACGGACGTGCTCGTGGGGGTCGCGACGGGCGCCGTGCTGCTCGTCGGCGGCTGGAGCGTGCTCGAGGGCCACCTGACGCCCGGCGAGCTCGTGGTGTTCGTGCAGTACCTCAAGGGCGCGTTCAAGCCCATGCGCGATCTCGCGAAGTACACGGGGCGCATCGCGAAGGCGGCCGCGTCAGGCGAGCGCATCGTCGACCTCGTCGGCACCCGCAGCGAGCTGGGCGACCTGCCGGGCGCGCACCGGATGGGCCGGGTCGAGGGCGCGCTGTCGTTCCGCCGCGTCTCGGCGGCGTACGGCGAGGGCGAGCCCGCGCTGCACGAGATCGACCTCGAGATCGCCCCGGGCGAGCGGGTCGCACTCGTCGGCCAATCTGGGTCGGGCAAGTCGACGCTCGCGGCTCTCCTGCTGCGGCTGCACGACCCGGTGGCGGGATCCGTGCGGATCGACGGACGAGACCTGCGCGCGTACACGCTCGCCTCGCTGCGCGCGGGGATCGCGATCGTGCTGCAGGAGTCGGTGCTCTTCACGGGGACGATCCGCGACAACATCCGGATGGGCCGCCCCGACGCGACCGACGAGCACGTGGAGTGGGCCGCTCGCGTCGCCAACGTCGACGAGTTCGCGGGGCGTCTGCCCGGCGGGCTCGACGCGGTCGTCGGAGAGCGCGGCGACACTCTCTCGGGCGGGCAGCGCCAGCGGATCGCGATCGCGCGGGCCGTGCTGCGCGACGCGCGCATCGTCATCCTCGACGAGGCGACGACGGGCCTCGACGCCGCGAGCGGCGCAGCCGTGCGCGAGGCCCTCGACCGACTGAGCGCGGGTCGCACGACGCTCGTCGTGACGCATGCCCTCGACGACGCCCTCGCGTGCGACCGCGTCGTCGTGCTCGACCGCGGGCGCGTCGTCGAGCAGGGGGCGCCCGACGAGCTGCTCGCGCGCCCCGGGTCGCGCCTGTCGATCCTCAACCGCCGGGAGGACGCCCGTGCGTGACGGCGACGCCGCCCTCGTCGCCCGCGACGAGGCCCTCCCGGCGCTCGCCGACGTGCTCGACGCCGGGCGACTGCGGCGGGTGCTCGCCGCGCGCCGCGTCGAGATCGGGTACCTGCGCTACAAGCCCGCCACGTCGGCCGTCGCCGGCATCCGCGTCGACGGGCGCGCAGCTCAGGCCGTCGCCTACCCGGTCGGCGTGCACGGGAAGCTCGCGCGGCTCGCGACCGAGACGGGCGACGACCTCCTGCTCCTCGACGACGCGCGCGGCCTCGCGGTCGTCGCGGCGCCCGGCGATCGCGCGCTGCCCGGCATCCGCACCGCCCTCGCGCGGCATCCGCGTGCCGAGACCCTCGTGTACAAGCCGGGCCGGCGCTGGGTGGGCCGGTGCGTCGAGTGCGGTGTCATCGCGAAGGCGCATGCGGCCTCCCGTGCCGCGCGCGCCCTTCGCGGCCACGACGCCGTCGCCGCGTTCCTGCCGACCGCGCCGATCACGCATCGCGGCGTCGACGGGCTCGTCGAGTACCGGCTGCTGCCGGGGACGGCGCTCCTGCACCTCGCGAGCGGTGCCGTCGCTGTCGAGGCGGCGCGCGCGACAGGGGCCGTCCTCGCCCGCCTGCACGCGTCTCCCGCCCCCGACGGCGCGCCGTCCGTCGCCGGCGAGCCGATCGCAGCGGGCGCGGGCGACGTGCTTCCCGGACTCTCGACGCGGATGGCGCGCCTGTCGGCCGAGACGGCGACGCTGCTCGCAGGACGTGCGGTCACGGCCCCCGCGCACGGCGACTTCTCGGCCGACCAGGTCATCGTCGGGGCCGGCGGCGTGCACGTCATCGACCTCGACCGCGCGGGCGTCGGCGACCCCATGGCCGACCTCGGATCGTGGACGGCCGACGAGATCGCGCGCGGCATCCCGCGGTCCGCCGCGGGCACCGCGCTCCGGGAGGGCTACGAGGCGGCGGGAGGCCGCATCGACGGCACCGCCCTGATCGCGCACACGGCGGCGGCGCTGCTGCGGCGCTCGGTCGAGCCGTTCCGCCAGCGCGCGGTCGACTGGCCGTCGCGGTGCGCCGCGCTCGCCGACGAGGCCGAGGCGTTCCTCGCGCTCGCCCGCGTCCGCCGCGACGATGCGCTGCCGGGACGGGGACGAGCCGACGCGGACACGTCCGTCGTCGCCCATCGGCCGGGCCGGCGGGCCGTGATTCGCACCTCCGACGGCTACGTCAAGCTCGTGCGCCCGTCGCGGTTCGCCGGGGTCGCCGACCGGGCGGAGCGCGTCTCGGGGCTGCGGTCCTTGGAGGCCCCGACCGTGCTCGAGCGGGACGACGACACCGCGACGCTGCGGCTCTCGGGCGTCGGCGACCGCACCCTTCTCGACGCCGGGCCGGCGCTCCCGATGCCCGTCGTCCGCGAGGTCTGGCGCCGTGTGGGGCGAGGCCTCGCCGAGCTGCACGATCTCGATCCCGCGGGGCTGCCGCGTCACGGGGCGGATGACGAGCTCGCCGCCATCCGCCGCGCCGTCGACCCGGCCGTCGCGGCCGGACTCCTCGACACCGCGCGCGTCGCGGCGGCCCTCGCCGCGGCGGAGGACGGGCTGCGGGCGGCGCCCGGCCCCCTCGGCGTGCTGCACCGCGACCTGCACGACAAGCAGCTGCTGCTCCCCGCCGGGCGCGTCACGGCCGCCGGGGTGGCCGCAGGGCGCGAGCGCGTCGGCGTCATCGACGTCGACACGATGGCGGTCGGCGAACGCGCCCTCGACATCGCCAACCTGCTGGTGCACCTCGACCTGAGGGTCGCTCAGGGGCTGCTCGACACCGGACGTGCGGGCGAGGCCGGCCAGGCGCTGCGCGACGGCGTGGGCGAGGGGCCCGTGTGGGGCCGGGTCCCCGCGTACGCGGCGGCGACCCGCCTGCGGCTCGCCGGCGTCTACGCCGTGCGCGACGGCTGGCGCGGTGTCGCCGAGGCGATGCTCGCCGCCGTGGCGGACGGCTGACCGGGCTCAGTCGTCCTCGTCGTCTCCGTCGTCGTCGTCCTCGATGTCGTCGTCGAGATCGTCCGAGTCGTCGTAGAGATCGTCGACTTCGACGGGGGCCGCGGGGGGAACCGACTCGGGACCGCTCGCGGGAGGCGCCGCGGGGGGAGCGGGCTCGGTGGACGGCTCGGTCGTCGGGGTGGGGGTGGGCTCCGGCGTCGCCGATACGGCGCCGAGCATGCGGCCGATCTCGCCGCCCGCGTATGCTCCCGTGACGGCCCCGCCGCCGAGGATCTGGCCGCCGTCGGTGCGCTGCTCGAGCGCCGCGGCCGTCGCGGCGGCGCCGCCGAGGAGTGCGGCCAGCGAGAGGCCGCCGATGATCGTATAGGTCACTGCTCTGCGTGGCATGGGGGTCCTCCTCGCGTCCAGGATGACCGGGGCCGGTAAGTGGCGGGGCAGCGGTCGATGAGACAACTCTTATGGTCGCGCGATCGGCCGGTGGGCGGGGTGCCGCGCGGCGATACTGGGAGCGTGGCGGGGACGAGCGGGGCACGACGGCGGCGCATGCCCGTCGTCTCCATGCCCGTCGTGTCCGTGCGCGTGCGCCTCGTCGCCGTCATCACGCTCGTCGCGGCCATCGGGATGGCGGCCGTCGGCGCGTCGGTGTACATCGTCGAGCAGGCGTCGATCCTCGGCCAGATCGACGACCGGCTGCGGGCGAACCTCGACTCTGCGCGCTTCATCGTCGCGGGGACCGACGAGCAGCCGCAGGCCTGGGGATCGTCTCGCGAGGCGGTCGAGGACATCGTGCGGCGGATGAGCCCCGACGACAACACGGGCGTCGTCGGCGTTGTCGACGGCGAGACGGCCTACATCCCCGGTGTCGCGCTCGACGTCGACCTGCGCAGCGCGCCGGGCTTCGTGCCGTTCGCCGCGCAGACCGCGGCGGGCGGCGATCCCGTGCTCGGCACGTACGCCGAGGAGGGGGTCGTGTGGCGTTTTCTCGCGACTCCCGTCGACGTGCCGGGGGCGCCCGAGACCGAGAGCGTGCTGTTCGTCATGGCGTACGACATCGACGCCGAGCTCTCGGAGATCAACGGCCCCGCCCGTGTCTTCCTCCTCGCGGGCGGCGTCGTCATCGTGATCATCTCGGGCGTCGCGACGATCGCCGCCGGCCGGCTGCTGCGGCCGCTGCGCCGCATGCGCGAGACCGCGGAGCGCGTGTCGGCGCAGTCGCTCTCGGAGCGCCTCCCCATCGAGGGGCGCGACGACGTCTCGGAGCTGGCCGCGACGATGAACGCCATGCTCGACCGGCTCGACGGCGCGCTCGACTCGCAGCGCCAGCTGCTGAGCGACGTCGGGCACGAGCTGAAGACGCCGCTCACGATCGTGCGCGGCCACGTCGAGCTCATGGACCCGGCCGATCCCGACGACGTGCGCGACACCCGCGCGCTCGCGGTCGACGAGCTCGACCGGATGAGCCGGCTCGTCCAGGACCTCTCGTCGGCGGCCTCTCTGCACGGCCCGGCCCCCGTCGCGCCCGTGCCGACCGATGCGGCCGACCTCGTCGCGCAGATCGTGCGAAAGGCCGAGGCGATCGAGGGCGCCGACGTCGCCGCGGGGCCCGTCGCCGAGGTCGTCGTCTCGCTGGACGCCGCCCGCATCACGCAGGCGATGCTGCAGCTCGCGCAGAACGCGGTCACCCACGGCGGGGGGCGCTTCGTCATCGGCAGCGACGTCGACGCGCACCGGCTCGCGCTGTGGGTGCGCGACTACGGCCCCGGCGTGCCGGACGGCGAGAGGAGGGCCGTCTTCGAGCGCTTCCACCGGGGCTCGGACGGCACGGCGGGCAGCGGTCTCGGGCTCAACATCGTGCAGGTCATCGCTCGCGCCCACGGCGGAGCGGCGCGCGTGACGGACGCACCCGGCGGCGGAGCCGTGTTCGCGATCACCGTGCCGCTCGATGGCGCGAACGACGAGGCGACGACAGGAAGGGGCGGACGTGGCGTCGATCCTCATAGCCGATGACGAGCAGCGGATCGCGGGATTCATCGAGAAGGGCCTGCGCGCCGCCGGCTTCGCCACGCGCGTGGCGTCCGACGGCGACGAGGCGCTCGCGCTCGCGCAGACCGACGAGTTCGACCTGCTCGTCCTCGACGTGAACATGCCGGGGATGGACGGCTTCGCCGTGCTGGAGCACCTGCGCGGTTCCGGCTCGCGCATGCCGATCATCATGCTCACCGCGCGCACCGACGTCGGCGACACCGTCGCGGGGCTGGAAGGCGGCGCCGACGACTACCTCGGCAAGCCGTTCCGGTTCGACGAGCTGCTGGCCCGCATCCGCCTGCGCATGCGTCGGGAGGACGAGCCGGCCGCGCCGGCCGGTGTGCTCCGCCACAGGGACCTGACGCTCGACGTGCGCACCCGGCGGGCGGTCGTCGACGGCGGCGCGGCCGTGGACCTCTCGGCGCGCGAGTTCGCGCTCGCCGAGGAGCTCATCCGGCACGCGGGCCAGGTGCTCAGTCGCGAGCAGCTCCTCAGCCGCGTGTGGGGCTTCGACTTCGACCCCGGCTCGAACGTCGCCGACGTCTACATCGGGTACCTGCGTCAGAAGCTCGGCGCCGACCGCATCGAGACGGTGCGCGGGGCGGGCTACCGGCTCGTCTGAGCGGTTCTCCACAGGCTCGGCGTGTCGCCGTCCACAGATCGTCGGAAGGCCGCGTCGCGCGGCCATCCGACGATCAGGATGGCGGGATGAGCAGCCAGATGGACATCGACTACGGCGGACGAATCCCCCTTCCTCGCGTCAGGGCCGACGCTCGGGCCGCCGTCCTGGACGAGATCGTCGGCATCCAGCTCGACTTCGAAGCGGGCGCGTCGTTGGAGCACCCGGCGTCGGATGCGCCCGGCCACCTCGCGTCGCTGTCGCTCGTGTCGATCGTCGCCGAGGAGCTGGTGGACGGCGACGTGACGACGGCGCTGCAGGCGCAGGTGACGTGGATGGCCCTCTGGCCCGGCATCCCCGAGATGCTCGCGATCGGCATCGCGTTCGGTGGGGCTGCCGCGGATCGCAACCGGCTCGACATGCTGCGTCTCGACGCCCGGGCACAGGCACGCGGGCTCTCGCTCGACGAGTACATCGCGCGTCTCCGCGAAGCCGATGCGATGCCCCGGTCGCCCTTCGTGCGCATGTTCCGGGGTGAGACGCGGCGGGCGCCGTCGGAGGAGCGCATCGAACGCGGCCTGACGGTTCTCGACGAGACGCTCGCGCTCGTCCCGACGCTGCAGCGGCCGCCGCTGCTGTGCACGTCGGCGTGGCTGCACTGGGCGCGCGGGCGGTGGGGTGAGGCCATGCTGCATCTCGCCGAGGCCGCGCGCATCGAGCCCCGCCACGAGCTCGCCTACGGGCTGTCGATCCGGCTCTCGGAGCTCACGCCGGCCTGGCTCGCCGAGTGACGGCGACAGTCGGAGCGAGCGTGCGTGACCGGCTCTACATCGCCCCCGTCGCGGCCATCGCCGCGAGCGTCGTGACCGTGACGAGTGCGGAGAGGATGCTGCCGAGCGCGAGCGGCCGCCATCCCGCCCGCCGGATGGCGCCGAGGTCGGTCGACAGCCCGATGCCCGCGAGCGCGGCGGCGATGAGGAAGCCGCTCGCCTGACCTGCCGCGTCCTGCACGACGCCGGGCAGCCATCCCGCCCACCGTGCGAGCGCGACGAGCACGAACCCGACGAGGAACCACGGCACGAGCCGCACGACGCGCCGCGACGTCATCCGGGCGGCGTCGGCGCGTCGGGCCTCGACGACCGAGAGCGTGGCGGCGACGGGCACGATCGCGAGCATGCGCACGAGCTTCACCGCGACGGCCGCACCGAGCGCGCCGCCGCCGAAGACGCCAGCGGCCGCGACGACCGAGCTGGTGTCGTTCACGGCCGTGCCGGCGAGCAGCGCGAACGCGTGCGCGTCGAGCCCGAGTGCGTGCCCGAGCAGCGGGAAGGCGCCGACGGCCGCGACGTTGAACGCGAAGATGGTCGACAGCGCATATGCCACCTCGGCCCCCGTCGCGCCGATGACGGGCGCGATCGTCGCGATGGCCGAGGCGCCGCAGATGCCTGTGCCGGCCGTGATGAGCAGCCGCAGTCGCCGGCTCACTCCGAGCAGGCGGCCGACGAGCGGCGCAGAGGCGAAGCAGACGACGAGCGACGAGAGCATGACGGGCAGGGCGGCCGTGCCGGCACGGGCGATCGCGTCGAGCGGCAGCTGCGTGCCCAGCAGCACGATCGCGACCCGCAGCAGCGGGCCGCTCGCTGCGGCACCTCCGGCTCGAAACGCGGCAGCACTCCCGATACGCGACCTGGAGGGCCACGCGACGCCGACGGCGAGGCCGAGCACGATGGCCGGCACGGCGCTGCCGGCCACGGGGGCGATCGCGCCGATCGCCGTCGCGGCGACGGCGATCGCGATGCTCGCGGCGAGACCGGGGGCGATGTCGGGGTGCGGCGAGCGGAACACCCCTCCACGGTGCCCCCGCGCGCCGCGCGGCGGTATCCGCTTGTCGTGCGTGGGGATACAGGGCGAGACTGTGGGGACGATGCGACATGTCCCCCCGATCGACGCCCTCGAGCTGCTCCGTGCCGTCGCGCGCCTCGGCTCCGTGTCGGCCGCCGCCCGCGAGACGGGGTGCACGCAGCAGTCGGGGTCGGCGCGGCTGCGCTCGATCGAGCGCACGCTCGACCTCGAGCTCCTCACACGCTCTCCGCGGGGCGTGGCGCTCACGGACGCCGGAGAGCTCGTGGTCGCATGGGCCGACGACGTGCTGGCCGCCGCCGAGCGCTTCGCGGCCGGCGTCGAGACGCTCCGCGGCGAGAGCAGCCGCGAGCTCTCCGTCGCCGCCAGCCAGACCGTCGCCGGCCACCTGCTGCCGCGCTGGCTGCTCGCCTTCCGCGCCCGCCAGCTCGCCGACGGCCGCACGCCGACGGAGGTCCGGCTGGTCACCGCGAACAGCGAGCAGACGGCCGACCTCGTGCGCGCGGGCGCCGTCGACCTCGGCATCGTCGAGAGCCCCGACATCCCCGAAGACCTCTCGTCGACGACGGTGGCCGACGACGTGCTCGTGCTCGTGACGACGCCCGACGGCCCGTGGGCCGCGCGCACGTCCGTGACGCTCGAGGAGGTGGCCGCGACGCCGCTCATCGCGCGCGAGGACGGCAGCGGCACGCGCCGCGCGTGGGAGTCGACTGTTCGCAAGCGGCTCGGCGGCACTCCCGTCGAGCCGGCACTGGTGCTGTCGACGTCGGCGGCCATCCGATCCGCCGTCGCCTCGGGGCTCGCGCCCGCCGTGCTGAGCGCGCACGTCGTCGCCGACGACCTCGCGCTCGGCAGGCTGCGCCGCATCGCGATCGACGGCCCCGCGATCTCGCGCCCCGTCTCGGCGCTCTGGCGCGGCACTCCGCGCGATCTGCGGCCGACGAGCCGCGAGCTGCTGGAGGCCGCGACGGCGTGAGGATTCCGTCAGCGTGGAGGCGTTCGCGCAGCTGCGGTGACCTACGGCCGGAGGGCGTCGGCGTGTTCGGCGGCCCAGCTCGCGAGGAGCGCGAGCCGGTCGGCGGACGGCGACCCCGGCTCGGCGGTGTACACCATGAGGATGGCCCCCGGCTCGGCCGTGACCGCCAGCTCCTCGTAGGCGAGCGTCACCTCGCCGACGACGGGATGGCGGAAGCGCTTCGTGCCCGCACCGTGTGTCCGCACGTCGTGTGCGCCCCACAGTCGGCGGAACAGGTCGCTCTGCGTGGACAGCTCGCCGACGAGATCCTGCAGCGCGCGGTCGTGCGGATCGCGCCCCGCCTCCGCGCGCATGATCGCGACGCACATCTCGGCGAACAGCTCCCAGTCGGGGTAGAAGTCGCGTGCGGCGGGGTCGAGGAACTGGAATCGCGCGAGGTTGGGCGTGCGGCCGCCGTCGCCGATGAGAGGCGAGTAGAAGGCGCGGCCGAGGGCGTTCGTGGCGAGGATGTCCTGGCGCGGGTCCCGGACGAACGCGACGGCGCCCGTCAGCGCCTCGAGCGCCCACTGCAGGCTGGGGCGACCGGCCCCCTGAGTCGTCGCACGCCGCCGCGGGCGACCCGACGCCGGGATGCCGTCGGACGCCCGGGCGAGATCGAACAGATGCGCGCGCTCGGTGTCGTCGAGCTGCAGCGCCCGCGCGACGGCCTCCAGCACCGACGCCGACGCCCCCGCGATCGTGCCGCGCTCGAGCCGCGCGTAGTACTCCACGCTCACGCCGGCGATCATCGCGACCTCCGCCCGCCGCAGGCCGGGAACGCGCCGATTGGGCCCGGCGGGAAGCCCCGCGGCCTCGGGAGACACCTTCGCCCGTCGCGACATGAGGAACTCGCGCACCTCGGCCTTGTTGTCCATTCCCCCAGGCTAGGGCGGCTTCCCGCGCGAAGAGGTGCCCTGTCGGTACACGTCTCGCAAGGGACTCCCCCGCTCGGCGCGCCACGGCTTGGATGAGGTCAGACACGAAGGAGCACACCATGCGCGGAGTCATCATGCACGCCCCCGGCGACGTCCGGGTCGAAGAGCGCCCCAACCCGACCATCCTCGAGCCCACCGACGCGATCATCCGCGCCGCCGCGGTCTGCATCTGCGGTTCCGACCTCTGGCCGTACCGGGGCATCGAGGAGCTGCACGGGCCGACGCCGATGGGCCACGAGTACGTCGGCGTCGTCGAGGAGATCGGACCCGACGTGCGGAACGTGAAGGTCGGCGACTTCGTCGTCGGGTCGTTCGTCGCCTCCGACAACACGTGCGAGATCTGCCAGGCCGGCTACCCGTCGCGCTGCGTCCACAACGTCATGATGGGCTCGGTCGGCACCCAGGCGGAGCTCATCCGCATCCCCCTCGCCGACGGCACCCTCGTGGCGACCCCCGGCGTGCCCGACGCCGACCTCATCCCGTCTCTTCTCGCCGCTTCCGACGTGCTCGGCACGGGATGGTTCGCCGCGGTGGCGGCCGAGGCCGGTCCCGGGAAGACCGTCGCGGTCGTGGGCGACGGGGCCGTCGGCCTCTCGGCCATCCTCGCCGCGAAGCAGCTCGGCGCCGACCGCATCATCGCGATGTCGCGCCACGCCGACAGGCAGGCGCTCGCGCGCGAGTTCGGGGCCACCGACATCGTGGAGGAGCGCGGCGATGCGGGCATCGCGCGCATCAAGGAGCTCACGAACGGGCTCGGCGCGCACTCCGTCGTCGAGGCGGTCGGCACGCAGGAGTCCATGGAGCAGGCGATCGGCGCGACGCGTCCGGGAGGCCACATCGGCTATGTCGGCGTCACCCACGGGGTGACGCTCGACGGGCTCGGGCTGTTCTTCGCCGAGGTGCACCTCTTCGGCGGTCCGGCCCCCGTGCGCCGCTTCCTCCCCGAGCTCATCCAGTTGATCTGGGACCGCAGGATCGATCCCGGCAGGGTGTTCGACCTCACGCTCCCGCTCGACGAGGCGGCGGAGGGCTACCGCGCCATGGACGAACGGCGCGCGACCAAGGTGCTGCTCACGGTCTGACAAACGGGCAGGGGGCGTCTCCCGGGCATCCTCCGAGGGATGCTCCCTATGCTCGAACCATGAGACGCTCTGCAGACTCCGACTGCCATAGTCCCAGCGCCCGGGTGACCCCGGGCGCGCCCGCCTGCACGAAGGAGGTCCGCCGATGAACGGCGACCTCCTTCTCAATATCGCCCTCGTGATCGTGTTCGTGCTCATCGGCGGCGTCTTCGCCGCGACCGAGATGGCGCTCGTCACCCTCCGCGAGAGTCAGATCAACGCGATCGGCCAGCGCGGCAAGCGCGGGCGGAAGATCGCCGATCTGGCACGGAACCCCAACACGTTCCTCTCCGCCGTGCAGATCGGCGTCACCGTGGCCGGCTTCGCGTCGGCAGCGTACGGCGCCTCGTCGATCGCGCCGTCCGTCGCGCCGCTGCTCGTGTCGTGGGGGATGGCCGAGGGTCCCGCGTCGACGACGGCGACGATCATCCTCACGCTGCTCATCGCGTACCTGTCGCTCGTGCTGGGCGAGCTCGTGCCGAAGCGGCTCGCCATCCAGCGCAACGCCCAGTTCGCGTACGCCGTCGCGCCCGTGCTGAACGGGTTCGCGAAGCTCATGCGGCCCGTCATCTGGCTGCTCTCGGTCTCGACGAACGTGCTCGTGCGCCTGCTCGGCGGAGACCCAGACAAGTCGGGGGAGGAGCTCTCCGACGAGGAGCTGCGCGACATCGTCACGAGCCACGAGGGGCTGCCCGAGGACGAGCGCCGCATGCTCGACGACGTGCTGTCGCTGCGCGACCGTCAGGTGAGCGAGGTCATGCGCCCCCGCCCCGAGGTCGTCGCGCTCGGCGCCGACGAGACGACCGCCGACGCCATCTCCAAGGTGCGGGACCTGCCGTACTCGCGCTACCCCGTCGTCGACCAGTCGATCGACGACATCGTCGGATTCGTGCACGTGCGCGACCTGTACGAGGCGGGCGCGTCGACATCGCCCGTGCAGACCGTCGTGCGGTCCATCCCGTACCTGCCGTCCACGGCGGGCGTCCTGCCCACGCTCACGGCCATGCGCGCGGCGGGCGACCAGATCGCCGTCGTCGTCGACGAGTACGGCGGCACGGACGGCATCGTCACCCTCGAGGACCTCGTCGAGGAGGTCGTGGGCGAGATCTTCGACGAGTACGACACCGAGACCGCGCCGCAGACCCTGAAGGAGGAGGGCGGCGTCGTCGACGGCCGCCTGAACTTCCAGGACTTCGAGGAGGCGACGGGCATCGAGCTTACGCGCGGCGCCTCCGACACCGTCGCCGGTTTCGTCGTCGAGCGGCTGGGGCGGCTCGCGACGGTGGGCGACATCGTCGAGGTCGACGGCGGCACCCTTCAGGTCGCGGCAATGGACCGCCGCCGCATCGCCGAGATCCTCGTCACGCCGCGAGAGATCCTCGAGGAGGACTGAGGTCGCGCGCCCGGCCCGTGTTCAGCGGGTCGGGCGCTCGGCGGCGGGTGCGGTGGTCGGCGTCTCGATCGCGACCGACTGCGTCGGCGGCAGCAGGAGGGCGGCGGGGTCGATCTCGGGAAGGCGCATCGTTCGCTCCAGTCGTCGGCGGTCTTCACTAGGGATGTGTCGCGAGACGCCGATTCCTGACATCAGGTCGACGGATCGGCGATGCCGCGCCAGGTCTCGGCGCCCGCGGGAATGCGCCCCGATGCGTCGAGCCGCGCCGACGTCGAGGCAGGCTTCCGCGCCGCCTGGTCGTGGATGAGCCGGGCGAACGCCTCGGAGAATGCGCCCCGCGGCAGCCGGGTGGTCACCGCCTGCAGGAGTGCGCCATCCCATCGCTCGGGTGCGGCGCCCGCGACGTCGAGGCTCGTCGCGACCTCGAGGAGGTGGCCCTCGGCGTCCTCCTCGGGGTCGACCTCGGTCCACATGTGCCGTTCGATGATCTCCCGCACCCGCGTCCGGCGCTGCTCCGGCCATCCCGCCCCCGCCGCGAACACCCATCCGACCGCGCCGCCCGCGTCCTCGAAGGGGATGGCATGCGCGTCGAACGCCGGTGTCACGCCGAGATCGTGCAGCATCGTCGCGACGAAGAGAAGCTCGCGGTCGTAGGTGAGACCGAGCTCGTCGCCCAGTGTCGACGCCCACGCCCAGGAGCGCAGACAGTGGTTCGCGAGGTCGGGCGTCGACCACGCCTGCACGGTCTCGAGCGCGAGGCGCGCGGTGGGCGTCGGGGGTGAGAGGAGGGCGTCGACGTCGATCATGGCCCGACTCTCGCGCCTGCGACGTCCGCGCGCGAGGGCGCGAGCCGCCAGCGGGGGGCGGATTCCGGCCACTTGTGTCATTCTGTTGATACAAGCGCCGTTTGTCGGAGAGCGGCCGGGAGGACGTGCATGGATCGAATCGACGGACTCAGCATCGTCGACCTGCTCCGCGGTGCGCTGTCGTTGCCCATCGTCTCGGTCGTGCTCGCGGCCATCGTCGCCGGTCTCTTCCTCGTGCTCCGGCCGGGCGCCCCCGTTCGTGAGCGCGACCTCGCCGAACGACGCGTGCTCGGCTACGGGGCGCTCACGGTCGTGATCGTCACTGCGGCGGAGACGACGCTTCGCGATCATGTGCTTCCGCTCGCCGACGTCGCCGCGTGGTGGCACTATCCCGTTCCGCTCGTCACGTCAGCGCTCGTTCTCGTCGCCACCCTCATCGTCATGCGGTCGGCACCCGCACCGTCCATGCCTGCGGGCCCGTCGGCGCGCCGTGCGTGGACGTCTTTCGGCTCGAGGGCCCTGTTCGTGTCGGGCGGTGTCTTCACGGGCGTGCTGCTCGCGACGACGCTCGCCGCAGGGCTCGTGTCGACGTCGGATGATCGGGGCCGATACGTGCTGCTGGACCTGCCGTTCGCGAACACGCGGCAGGAGCCGCTGCGACCGTGGTTCTTCGGATGGACGTACGGCATCCCCGTGCTCATCGGGATGGCGTTGCTCGCGCTCGCGGTCTGGCTCGCGTTGCGCGAGAACGCGCTCCGGCCGTTCGCGGCCGTCGACATCGGCGGACAGAGAGCGCAGCGCGCGCAGATCGGCACGGCGATGGGGCTGCTTGCGACGGGGGCGGTGCTCGTCGTGCTTGGCGGCGCATGGCGCTTCATCGGCGAGAGCGGTGGCCCTGCGACGCTCACGGTGGGTGACGATCCCGTGGTCTACGAGACGACGTGGCGTTGGAGCGAGTACGCGGTCATCGCAGGTGGGATCGCCCCCATGCTCGAGATCATCGGCTTCGTCCTGCTGCTCCTCACGATGCGGGTGCTGCCGGCGGCGTCGCGTGTCGAGAAGCGCGCGACGGTGCCGGCGTGAGCGAGGGCGCGTCGGGAGCATCCAGTGTTCCTCCCGTGTCGGCTGACGAGATCCATCGCCGATTCCGGGGGCTGATCCGGTCGGGACTCCTCGGGGTCGGCGAGCGGCTGCCGACCGTGCGGCAGACGGCGGGCGATTTCGGGGTCGCGCCGGGCACCGCCGCTCGCGCGTACCGGAGGCTGGAGGAGGAGGGGCTCGTCGTGACGCGTACGGCCGCCGGCACCAGGGTCGCTGCGACAGCGGGCGCGCTCCCTGCGCCCGTCGTCCGCCGCATTCGCCAGCTCGTCGACGATGCCCGGTCAGCGCGGGTCGACCTGGACGAGCTCGTCGACGTGCTCCGACTCACCTGGAGCCGCGTCGTCTGAGCGGAGCCCCGCGCTGCGGCTGGTGATCGTGGCGCAGGCCAAGCGAGCCGCGGCGAGGCGACCCGTCTCTTCCTCGCCACCCCTCGCGGTCGTCGAGCGAGCGGAGCGAGTCGGAACGTCGCGGGGTTCTCGCCCGCGCCCCCTGCTCCGGGTCGTTGAGCGGGCGGAGCGAGTCGAGACGTGGCGGGGTTCTCCGCCCGCATTCCTTTCCGGTCGTCGAGCGAGCGGAGCGAGCCGAACGCGGTGATGTTCCCCCTCCGGCCCGTTTCGTGACCTTTCCGTGACCTCCGTGGGGTCGGGATGGTCTCGTTCGGGTGTTCGAATGTCGGTGGTGCCTTGGATGATGGGTGTATGTCAGGGCGGAAGCCGAGGTTCGCAGGAGGGCCGTCGTGGGAGGCGACCCCGGGCGAGGTGCGCACGATCGGGAACGTGCGCGACCTGATCCTGGAGCTGCG
>NZ_BAABKO010000003.1:0-438109 GCF_039543865.1 Microbacterium gilvum
ACCTCGGCGGCGAACGCGAACGCGTCGGCTGCTGCGGCTGCGGCGTCGAACGCGGACTCGTCGACGGACGCCTCGGCTGAGGCCGCGGCGAACGCGGACGCGGATGCGACCGCCACGGCGACGGCTGATGCTGACGCGACGGCTTCGGCTGACGCTGATGCGACGGCTTCGGCTGACGCTGATGCGACGGCTGCAGCCACGGCTGACGCGGACGCGACGGCTGCTGCGGACGCGACGGCTGACGCCACGGCCACGGCTGACGCCACCGCTGACGCGACGGCCACGGCTGATGCGGATGCGACGGCCACGGCAGACGCTGACGCCACGGCCACGGCCACGGCCACGGCTACGGCTACGGCTGACGCGGACGCGACGGCTGCTGCGGACAGCGCTGCCACGGCGACGGCCACCGCCGACGCGGACAACGAGGCGGACAGCTCGGCTGCGGCGGACAGCGCCGCGACGGCAGACAGCGACTCGACGTCCGACGCAGACTCGGCTTCGGACAGCGACTCGGCTTCGGACACCGACGCCACGGCTTCGGCCGATGCGAACGCGAGCTCGAGCGCCGACGGCATCCAGCTCTCGATCGAGCTGGAGCACGAGCGCCGCACGGCCGGGCAGGTGCAGATCGCGTACGGTCACGGCTTCGAGCCGGGCGAGACGGTGACGGGTACCCAGTACTCGACGCCCACCGACCTCGGCACGCAGGTGGCCGACGCGAACGGCGACGTGCTCTTCACGTGGACGATCGCGAACGGGACGCCTCTCGGCGACCACCGCGTCGAGCTCGTGGGTGCCGAGTCGGGCGCTGTCGACGCCACCTTCGAGGTCTACGCCAAGGCCGGCGCGCTCGCGCCGACGGGCGGAGACACCACGCTCCAGCTCGGCGCCCTC
Organism: Microbacterium gilvum; assembly: GCF_039543865.1. Lineage (NCBI taxonomy): Bacteria > Bacillati > Actinomycetota > Actinomycetes > Micrococcales > Microbacteriaceae > Microbacterium > Microbacterium gilvum. The sequence continues at coordinate 898 of NZ_BAABKO010000003.1, forward strand.
GCGGCGGCGATGCTGTTCGGCGGTGCGGCCATCTGGCTCGCCATCCGCCGACGCGGAGCCGGCGTCTGATCCCAGACGCGAGACACCCGGTGCTCCGGGCGGGCGACCGCCCGGAGCACCGGGTAGCCTTCTGAAATACCGACTGTGCCCCGGTGATGATCTCACCGGGGCACACTCGGTTCGCAGGAACCCCAGTCCGTGCGAAGAGAGAGCGACGTGCCAGAGAAGACCGTTCCCCGTCGGCGCGTGTACACCCGCGTCGTCATGATCGTCGCCGTGCTCTTCACGGCGTGGCACGTGTTCGCATCGTTCCTCTGGATCGCACCCTGGTCGCCGCTGCGCGAGGTCGTGCCGCAGAAGGCGCTCTCCGGCTACATGCTCCCGATCTTCGGCCAGTCGTGGAGCGTGTTCGCGCCCGAGCCCATCAACGGCGACTACCGCTTCGAGGTGCGCGCGATCGTCGACGGCGAGGAGACGGAGTGGGTGAGCGCCTCCGACGTCGAGCTGTCGATGATCCGGTACAACCTCTTCACCCCGCGGGCGGGCATCCAGGCGATGGACGTGTCCAGCCAGTTCAAGGGCGCCTGGGCCGACCTCGACGAGGAGCAGCAGGGCGTCGCCGAGCTCAACTACTTCAAGGACGACTGGGAGGCGCGCATGACCGAGGCGATGAACGCCTACGGCGACGACCCCCAGCTCGTGTCCGACTACGTCGCGCAGGAGCACCGCGCGACCGCCTACGCGACGCAGGTGGCCCTCGCGATCTGGGGCGACGACGTCGAGCGCGTGCAGTTCCAGGCCACCCGCCAGAACGTCATCCCCTTCGCCGATCGCCACGACCCGGAGGCCGAGCGTCCGGATGTCCAGTACTCGCCGACCGGGTGGCGCGGTCTCGTCGTCGAGGAGGGGCAGTCGCAGGAGGCGTTCGCCGACGTCTTCCGCGCCCAGTGGGAGAGGATCTCCGGATGAGCGCCCGCCGCGCCCCCTCCGCCCTCCTCTCCGAGGCGGGCGGCCTCGTCGCCCGCGCGCCCCGCGCCGTCGCGACGCTCGTCGCCGAGCTGCTCCGTGTGCTGGGCGACGTCGTCCGCCGCGCGTGGCTGTTCGGCGAGTCCTGGCTGCTCGACTCGAAGAAGTCGCTCTACGGTCTCGCCGTCACCCGCATCCTGTTCGGCCTCACGGGCGTCGGCCTGCTGCTGTCGAACTTCTCCACGCGTCTCTACACGTTCGGTTCGGGCTCGGCCTGGAACGGCGAGGCGGCGGAGCCGGTGAGCGACTTCCCGAAGATCTGGCTGTTCGGCCTGTTCGACGCTGTCCGCCTCGACGACACGCTGTTCACGCTGCTCTACCTGGGGCTCCTCGTGCTCGCCGTCATGGTGACGATCGGATGGCGCGTGAAGATCGTGCTCCCGGTCTACTTCGTCCTCTGGGTGAGCTTCATCGAGATGAACGACGCCGTGGGCGACCAGGGCGACAACATGTACCGGATCGTCCTGCTGCTCCTGCTCTTCGCCGATCCGGCCGCGCGGTGGTCGCTCGACGCGCGACGACGCGCGAAGACGGGGTTCCGGACCATCCTGCCCGTCGAGATCAGCACCCTGCTGCACAACCTCGTGCTCGTCGCGATGACCGCGCAGGTCGTGTTCGTCTACGCCTCGGGGGGGCTGTACAAGGCCGGAGGCGACCCCTGGTCGGGGGGATACGCCGTCTACGCGCCGCTCATGACCGAGCGGTTCGGCACCTGGCCCGTGCTCAGCGACCTCGTCACGGCGTGGGGCCCGATGGTGACGATCGCGAGCTGGGGGTCGATCATCCTCCAGATCGCGTTCCCGTTCATGCTCCTCACGCGCCCGACCCGCATCATCGCGCTCATCGGCATCATGAGCTTCCACATCGGCATCGGCGTGCTCATGGGCCTGCCGTGGTTCTCGCTCGCCATGATCGGCATCGACTTCATCTTCATCCGCGACCGGTCGTGGCAGCACCTCGCGTGGGCGGTCCGGCGCGCCTTCGCGAAAGACCCCTCCGCCCTCTCGGAGCCCGTCGGCGACCCGTCGGCGGATGATCGGCCCGTGGAGGACGCGGACACCGCCGCTCCGGTGCTCGCGCCGGCGGCGTCGACCAAGAAGATCCGGGTCGCTCGCTGACCCATGAGACCGCACCCGCGCACTCTCCGCCGCACCGTCGTCGCCGTCCTCACGGCGTTCGCCGCCTGGCACATCCTCACGACCTTCCTCTGGGCCGCGCCCGCAGCCCCCGAGCGCGATGCGGCGCCGGGAGGCATCCTCGCGTCGTCCATCCAGCCCCTGTTCGACCAGGACGCCGCGGCCTTCGCCGCGGCCGGCGCTCCCGTCCGGGTCGATGTCCGCGCCGCGCTCGAGGCAGGCGAGGGCGATGCCGCCGAGATCACCGGATGGGTCGCGGCATCGGAGGTCGAGCTGTCGACGGCGAGCGGCATCGCGGTGCCACGGTCGGCGGCGCTCGCGGCTTCGGCGGGTCGAGATCTCCTCGACGCGTGGCTGGCGCTCTCCGACGCGCAGCGTCAGACGGCGGCGCTCAACTGGTTCCGAGATGGCTGGGACTCCCGGCTCGCCGACGGGCTCGGCGAGGACGATGCGGCGCGCGCCTACCTCGATGCGGACGAAACGCTCACGGCGTATGCGACGCAGGTGGCGGCGGCCGTGTGGGGGGAGGACGTCGCCCGCGTGCAGTTCCACGTGACGACCGAGCCCTCTGCCGCGGATCGCGGCGACCAGGCCGCGAGCACGGGGACGGGCCTCGCGAGCGAGACCGGATGGCGCGGACTCGTCGTGCGCGCGGGGCAGGACCCCGTGGCATTCGCCGACGCGTTCTGCGGCGCCCCTGAGAAGGTGTGCGGATGACCGCCGCGGGCAGCGCACCCGGAGCAGGGCGCGTGCTCGGTGCGCCGCGCGTGCTCGGGCGGTTCGCCGGACGCGGAGCGGCGCTTCTCGTCGCGGGTCTCGCCCGCATCGCGGGAGAGGTGTTCGCGGCCGGCGAGGCCTGGCTCGTCGACCGCCGGCACGCCCTGACCGGGCTCGCCGTCGCGCGCATCCTGCTCGCCGTCGCAAGTCTCGGCACGCTCCTCACCGACATCGCGAGCCGCGGATACGCGCGCGGTGCTGCCTCGGCGTGGACGGGCGATCCGTTCCTCGGCGACGCGCCGCTCGCGCTGCTCTTCCTGATCGGCGGCGTCGCCGCGGCCGCCGCGCTCCTCGGATGGCGCACCCGCATCGCCGTGCCGGTCCTCGTCGTCGTGCTGACGGTGCTCGCCGGGTTCGGGCGGACCGCGGCCGCTCCCGTCGACGATCCGCTCCGCATCGCGCTGCTCTGGCTCGCGTTCGCGGACTCGGGCGCGCGGCTCTCGCTCGACGCGCGGCGGCGGGCCGTCGCGCCTTCCGCCGCTTCGCGTCTCGTGCGCATCGTGCAGGGCGAGCCCTTCGCACCGGCCTGGCTCGCGAACACCGTGCACAACCTCGCGGTCGTGCTGATCGCCGCCCAGCTCTGCCTGCTGTCGACGGCCGCGGGGCTGCATCAGGCGGGCGGCGCCGCCTGGCGCGACGGGACGGCGATCGCCGCGTTCCTGTACACGCCGCTGTTCCAGACGTCCCCGTGGCTGAGCGATGTGCTCACGGCGTGGGCTCCTGGTGTCATGGTCGCGACGTGGGGGCTCCTTCTTCTGCAGGTGGCGTTCCCGTTCCTGCTGCTGTCGGCCGCAACCCGCCCCCTCGCGATCGCGCTCGCGATCGTGTCGCTCGCCGTCGTGGGAGTCGCGATGGCGCTGCCCTGGTATGCGCTCGCGGTGCTGGCGACGATCGCCGTGTTCGTGCCCGACGACGCGTACTCCGCCTTCGGGCGCGGGGCGGCTGCGCTGTGGCGCGCGAGCGGAGGGCGCGGCGACGCGGCGCCCGCGGGCAGCTCCCCGCCCGCGGCCACGGCGGGGTCCGTGGCGGAGGAGTCCGCCGCCGCACCCGTGCCGACGTCACGGCGCGCGCGCCGCGAGTCAGCTGGCCTCTGACTCCGGCGCCGGCCTCTGGCGGCGACGGCCGGCTTCGCCAGTGCGGATGTAGGTCAGAAGCGCCTGATACGCCTACATCCGCACTGGCGAGTGGACGGCTGGCCTACATCCGCACTGGCGAGTGGGTGCGGGTGCGGTGCGGTGCACATCCGCACTGGCGAGTGGGTGCCACGTCGCCGGGCGTCCGACTGTCTCCGCCGGACAACCCGGCCCCGTCGCGAACCGCGCCGGGGCTGTGCCGCGTGGACAAACATCCGCCCGCGCCCTCGGCCGCGGCCTAGCGTGAGCGTCATGGTCGACACCGCCGTCAGCACTGCCCCGTCCGCCTCCCGCACCTCCGCCGCCGGCGCCGATGCGCGCATCGACGTGCCCGCCGTCACCGACCTCCTCCTCGGGACGTGGAAGGAGATCCGGCTCGAGGCGCGCGAGATGATCGCGGACTCCGCGTTCTGGCGCATCGACGGGCTCAGCCACCACGCGCATCGCGAGCGCGTGCTCGACCAGACCCGGCTCCTCGCGCAGCACGGTGCGGGCGGGCGCGCCTACCCCGTCGAGTACGGCGGCATGGCCACGAACGGCGGCAACCTCGCCGGCTTCGAGGAGCTCGTGCTGGCCGACCCGAGCCTGCAGATCAAGTCGGGTGTGCAGTGGGGGCTCTTCGGCAGCGCCGTCTACCAGCTCGGCACGAAGTCCCATCACGACCGCTGGCTGCGCGACATCATGGACCTCCGCATCCTCGGCGCGTTCGCCATGACCGAGACGGGGCACGGATCGGACGTCGCCGCCATCGGCACGACCGCGACCTACGACCCCGAGACGGAGGAGTTCGTCATCCACACGCCGTTCCGAGGCGCGTGGAAGGACTACCTCGGCAACGCCGCCGTGCACGCGACGGCCGCGACCGTGTTCGCGCAGCTCATCTCGCGCGGCGTGAACTACGGCGTGCACTGCTTCTTCGTGCCCATCCGCGACGCGAACGGCGTCTTCCTTCCGGGCGTCGGAGGGCAGGACGACGGCGTCAAGGGCGGCCTCAACGGCGTCGACAACGGCCGCCTGCACTTCGACCGGGTGCGCGTGCCGCGCGAGAACCTGCTCAACCGCTACGGCGACGTCGCGGCCGACGGCACGTACTCCAGCCCCATCGCGAGCCCCGGGCGCCGATTCTTCACGATGCTCGGCGCGCTCGTGCAGGGTCGCGTCTCCCTCGACGGCGCGGCGACATGGGCATCCGGCCTGGCCCTCAAGATCGCCATCACCTACGGCAACCAGCGTCGTCAGTTCGACAACGGAGCCGGCGAGACGGTGCTCCTCGACTACGCCAAGCACCGCCGCCGGCTGCTCCCGCTCCTCGCGACGACCTACGCCCAGGCGTTCGCGCATGACGAGCTGCTCGTCAAGTTCGACGGCGTCTTCGGAGGGACAGCCGACACCGATGACAACAGGCAGGACCTCGAGACGCTCGCGGCAGCGCTCAAGCCGCTGTCGACCTGGCACGCGCTCGCGACCATCCAGGAGAGCCGCGAGGCGTGCGGCGGCGCGGGCTACCTCGCCGAGAACCGGCTCGTCACGCTTCACCAGGACCTCGACGTCTACGTGACGTTCGAGGGCGACAACAACGTGCTGCTGCAGCTCGTCGGCAAGCGCCTGCTGGGAGACTACGCCGCCCAGTTCAAGGGCAAGGACGCCCGCGCGCTCGCGGCGTTCGCGGTGGGCGAGACGGCGGACAAGATCTTCCACGGCGCGGGCCTTCGCCAGCTCGGCCAGGCGTTCGCCGACCTCGGCTCGACCGCGCGGTCGGTCGAGCACGGGCTGCGCGCCGACGACCAGCAGCAGCTCCTCACCGAGCGGGTGCAGCGTATGGTCGCCGACGTCGCGACGCGCCTGCGGCCCTCCGCGAAGATGTCGCCAGCCGATGCCGCGGCGCTCTTCGACGAGAACCAGGTCGAGCTGCTCGAGGCGGCGCGCGCTCACGGCGAGCTGCTGCAGTGGGAGGCGTTCACCGATGCCCTCGGCCGCGTCGACGACGCGGGAACGCGGCAGGTGCTGACGTGGCTGCGCGACCTGTTCGGCCTCGGCCTCATCGAGAAGCACCTCGCGTGGCATCTGCTGAACGGGCGGCTCTCGACGCAGCGCGCAGCCGCCGTCTCCCGCTACATCGACCGGCTGTGCGCGCGGCTGCGCCCGCATGCGCAGGATCTCGTCGACGCCTTCGGGTTCGCGCCCGAGCACGTCCGCGCCCCCCTCGCCTCGGGCGCCGAGCAGGACCGGCAGGATGAGGCCGCCGCCTACGTCGCCGCCCTCGCTGCGAGCGGAGACGCCCCCGTGCGGGAGCGCAAGCCCGCCCGCTGACCTCAGCGCGCTCCTGTGGTGGCGCATCGTGCGTGGACAGCTCGGACGAAGAGGCCCCGGTCATCCGACCGGGGCCTCTTCGGCGTGTCCGGAGACCCGGACTGGAAATTAGGAGTCCTAGTAGCTAGCTTGGATAGCAACAAGGACGGAGAGCGATATGGATCGGATCTCGGAGCGAGTGGTGCTTCTCGACGAGGACGGCGCCCCTGCCGGCGTCGCGGACAAGGCGACGGTGCACCACGCGTCGACGCCGCTCCACCTCGCCTTCTCCTGCCATGTGCGCGACGAGGAGGGTCGCCTCCTCCTCACGCGTCGCGCCCTCGGCAAGAAGGCCTGGCCAGGCACCTGGACGAACGCGTTCTGCGGACATCCGCAGCCCTTCGAGCCCGTCCCCGACGCCGTCGCCCGGCGCGGCCGCGACGAGCTCGGCCTCGAGCTGCGCGAGCTGCGACTCGTCCTGCCCGACTTCCGTTACCGCGCGGTCGACGCCTCTGGCATCGTCGAGAACGAGATCTGCCCCGTCTACACCGCCGTCGCCGCGGGGCCCGTCCACCCCGATCCCGACGAGGTCATGGACCTCGAGTGGGTGCATCCCGACGACCTCGCCGCAGCCCTCGCTGCGACCCCGTGGGCGTTCAGCCCGTGGCTCGTGCTGCAGGCCCGCGAGCTGTCCGAGACGACGGCCCGGTGGGAGGCGGTGACATGACCATGAGCGAGCTCACCCGCCGCGACGCCGTCGACTCCGTGCTCGACGGGTTCTTCGCGACCCGCATCGCGCGCGCCCAGGCGCTCGGCGGTCAGAGCGCGCTCCTGTGGCGGCGGGTCGCGGCATCGACCCAGGGTGGCAAGCGGGTGCGTCCCCGCCTCGTGCTCGCCGCCCACGACGCGCTCGGCGGAGACGACCACCGCTCGGCAGCCATCGCGGCCGCGGCCTTCGAGGTCCTCCACACGGCCCTCCTCCTGCACGACGACGTCCTCGACGGCGACCTCGTGCGCCGCGGCCGGCCGAACCTCGCCGGCGAGTTCGCGGCCGCCGCGCTCGATGCGGGACTCGGGCCGGATGCGGCGACCGCGTGGGGCGAGGCGTCGGGCCTCCTCGCCGGCGACCTCCTTCTGAGCGGCGTGCACACGCTGCTCGCCGGGATCGAGTCGCCCGCACGCGCGGACATCCACGAGATCGTCGACGAGTGCCTGCTGCAGACGGCGGCCGGCGAGCACGCCGACGTCGGCTTCGCGCTCGGAGCCGTCGAGGCGCGCTCGGCCGACATCGCGCGCATGATGGAGCAGAAGACCGCCGCCTACTCGTTCTCGGCGCCGCTGCGCACGGGCGCGGCGCTCGCAGGAGGCGGCGCCGATCTCGACGCGGCGCTCGACCGCATCGGCGCCGACCTCGGCTTCCTCTACCAGCTCCGCGACGACGTCCTCGGCGTCTTCGGCGTGGAGCACCGCACCGGAAAGACCGCGATGGGCGACCTGCGCGAGGGCAAGCGGACGCTCCTCATCGCCTTCGCCGCGGAGCACCCCGCCTGGCGCGCGGTCGAGCACCTCTTCGGGCGTCGCGCCCTCGAGCCGGACGACGCCGACCGCCTGCGCGCCGCGCTCGTCGCATCCGGTGCAGCAGGCGAGATCGAGCGCCTCATCGTCGAGCAGCGCGAACAGGTCGAGGCGGGCATCCGCGCGGCGGGCCTGCCCGCCCCGCTCGCCGCGGAGCTCGGCGAGCTCGCGCGGCTGTGCGCGGAGCGGGACGCATGACGGCCTCGACCGGGCTCGATCTCTACACCCGCACGGCGAGGGCGTCGTCGGCGCGCGTCATCGGCGCGTACTCGACGTCGTTCGGGATGGCCAGCCGGCTCCTTCCCCGCGACGTGCGCACGCACGTGGCCGACGTGTACGCCCTGGTCCGAGTCGCGGACGAGATCGTCGACGGCCCCGCCGAGGAGGCGGGGCTCGCCGTCACCCGCAAGCGCGAGCTCGTCGACCGGCTGGAGGCGGAGACGATCGCCGCGATGTCGAGCGGCTTCAGCGCCAACCTCGTCGTGCACGCCTTCGCCGTGACGGCGCGCGAGACGGGCATCGACGCCGCGCTCGTCCGGCCGTTCTTCGCATCGATGCGGGTCGACGCCGACGGTGTCGCCGAATTCGACGACGCCGCCTACCGGTCGTACATCCACGGCTCGGCCGAGGTCGTGGGGTCCATGTGCCTGCGCGCGTTCGCGGGCGAGGGACGGGGCATCCGCCTCGACGACGAGCTCGAGGAGGGGGCGCGCCGACTGGGAGCGGCGTTCCAGAAGGTGAACTTCCTGCGCGACCTCGCCGACGACTGCGACCGCCTCGGCCGCACCTATCTGCCCGGGGTCGACCCCGCGCGCTTCACGGACGACGACAAGATCGCGGTCGTGGACGAGATCGATGCCGACCTCGCGGTCGCGCGCACGGCCATCGTGCGGCTGCCGCCCGGCGGACGCCGCGCGACGGCGGCCGCCGCCGGCCTGTTCGGCCGGCTCAACGCGCGGCTGCGGGCGACGCCCGCCGCGGAGCTGCGCCGACGCCGCGTGTCGGTCCCGCGCGCGGAGAAGCTGCGGATACTCGCATCCGCCGCGATGGGGAGGGTGCCGGCATGACCGCACAGCGTCGCGTCGTCGTCATCGGCGGCGGCATCTCGGGGCTCGCCACGGCGGCCCTCCTCGCACGCGAGGGGCACGACGTCGAGCTCGTCGAAGCGCGCACCGAGCTCGGCGGCCGCGCCGGCCGCTGGCGCGCGCACGGCTTCACCTTCGATACGGGGCCGTCGTGGTACCTCATGCCGGAGGTGTTCGACCACTTCTTCCGCCTCCTCGGCACCTCGTCGGCCGACGAGCTCGACCTCGTCGAGCTCGACCCCGCGTACCGCGTCTACTTCGAGGGCGACGCCGAGCCGTTCGACCTGCCGGCGGAGGGCGCTCGCGACGCGCTCGTGTCGCTCGACCCGGGTTCCGCCGACGCCCTCGACGCGTACCTCGCGTCCGCGGAGGAGACGTACGGGCTCGCGACGGGGACCTTCCTCTACAGCACCTACGAGTCCCTGCGCCCGCTGATCACCCGCGAGACGCTGCGCGGGCTGCCGACGCTCGCCCGCCTGCTCGCCGAGCCGCTCGACCGCTTCATCGGCCGGCACTCCGCCGACCGGCGCGTGCAGCAGGTGCTCGGCTACCCCGCCGTCTTCCTCGGCACGTCGCCCGCTGCCGCACCCAGCATGTACCACCTCATGAGCCATCTCGACGTGGGTCAGGGCGTGCTCTACCCCCGCGGGGGGTTCGGCGCCGTGATCGACGCCATCGCCCGTCTCGCCGAGCGCGAGGGGGTCCGCATCCGCACGTCGTCTCCGGCGCGCCGCATCATCGTGGCGGATGGCGCGGCGACGGGGGTCGAGATCGACGGGCCGGACGGCCGGGAGCTGCTGCCGGCCGACGTCGTCGTCTCGAGCGCAGACCTGCACGTCACGGAGAGCCGCCTGCTCGCGCCGGAGCACCGCACCCGCAGTGCGGCGTGGTGGGATCGCCGCGATCCCGGCCCCGGCGCTGTGCTCGCGCTGCTCGGCGTCCGCGGCGAGCTCCCCGAGCTCGCCCACCACACGCTGTTCTTCACGCGCGACTGGGAGGAGGGCTTCGACGCGATCTACGGCGACGCCCCGCGCATCCCCGATCCCGCGTCGCTCTACGTCTGCCGCCCGAGCGCGACCGACGACGTCGCGCCGGACGGGCACGAGAACCTCTTCGTCCTCATCCCCGTCCCCGCCGACACGGGGATCGGCGCGGGCGGCGAGGACGGCACGGGCGACGCGGCCGTCGAGCGCGCGGTCGACGCCGCGATCGACCAGATCGCCGGATGGGCGGGCGTGCCCGACCTGCGCGAGCGCATCGTCGTGCGGCGGAGCATCGGCCCCGCCGACTTCGAGCGCGACTTCGGCGCGTGGCGCGGCGGTGCGCTCGGGCCCGCCCACACGCTCCGCCAGAGTGCGTTCCTGCGCGGCGCGAACGCCTCGTCGCGTGTCGACGGACTCCTCTACGCGGGAGCCACGACCATCCCCGGGATCGGCCTGCCGATGTGCCTCATCAGCGCGGAGCTCGTCGTGAAGCGCCTGCGCGGAGACGTCTCGGCGGGCCCGCTGCCGGAGCCCGTCGCGAGTGCCGGCGCATGAGCGTCGTCTACCTCGCCTGCCTGCTCGTGTCGCTCGCGGGCGTCGTCCTCCTCGATCTGCGGCACCGGCTGTTCCTCGGCCGCGACCCCGTCGCCGCGCTCGCGGTCCTCGGCGTGGGGCTGGTGTTCTTCCTCGCCTGGGACGCCGCGGGCATCGCCCTGGGCATCTTCTTCCGCGCCGAGACGGCGTTCATGACGGGGATCGTGCTCGCGCCGGAGCTGCCCCTCGAGGAGCCCGTGTTCCTCCTGTTCCTCTGCGAGCTCGCCATGGTGCTCTACACCGGCGCCGTGCGCCTGCTCTCCCGGAGGCGCACCGCATGACCTACCCGCTGCTGTGCGCGATCTTCGTCGGCGCCGCCCTCCTCGCGGCGCTGCTCCTCGCGCGCCGTGCCCGCGTGCGGATGGCCGCGGCCGTGATCGCCGCGTCCGCGCTCGTCCTCCTCACCGCCGTCTTCGACAACGTCATGATCGCCGCCGGCCTGTTCGCCTACGACGACGGCCTCATCTCCGGTCTCCGCATCGGCGCGGCGCCCGTGGAGGACTTCGCGTACCCGCTCGCAGCGGCCATCCTGCTGCCCTCCGTGTGGGTCGCGATCCGCGCCCGCCGCGGGGCGCCGGACGCGGGGGAGGAGACGCCGTGATCCGCGACCTCATCGCGGCCTCCCGCCCCCTCAGCTGGATCAACACGGCGTACCCGTTCGCGGCCGCGTACCTCCTCACCGCGCGCGAGGTCGATCTCGCCCTCGTCGTCGGCACCCTCTTCTTCCTCATCCCGTACAACCTCGCCATGTACGGCGTGAACGACGTCTTCGACTACGCGTCGGACCTCGCCAACCCGCGCAAGGGGGGCGTGGAGGGGGCCCTCCTCGACCCGCGCCGGCACCGCACGGTGCTCCTGGCGGCGGCGCTGTCGTGCCTGCCGTTCGTCGTCGCGCTCGTCGTGGTCGGTTCTCCCTGGTCGTGGCTCGTCCTCGCTGTCAGCCTCTTCGCCGTGCTCGCGTACTCGGCCCCGCCGTTCCGCTTCAAGGAGGTGCCCGTCCTCGACTCCGTCACCTCGAGCACGCACTTCGCGAGCCCCGCGCTCTACGGCATCGTGCTCGCGGGAGGGAGCCTCGACTCCGGCTCGGCCGCCGTGCTGTCGGCGTTCTTCCTCTGGGGTCTCGCGAGCCACGCCTTCGGCGCCGTGCAGGACGTCGTGCCCGATCGCGAGGGCGGCATCTCCTCCATCGCGACCGTGCTGGGCGCGCGCACGACGGTGCGCCTCGCGCTCGCCGCATGGACCGCCGCCGGCCTCCTCATGCTCACCACGGGCGTGCCGGGGGCCTGGGCGGCACTCCTCGCGCTGCCGTACCTGTGGGCCGCCGCGCCCTACGTCTCCGTCTCCGATGCCGACTCCCCGCGGGCCAACCGCGGATGGCGGCACTTCCTCTGGATCAACTACGCCTGCGGCTTCGTCGCGACGATGCTGCTCATCGTCTTCGCGATCGAGACCGCCTGACCCGGGAGCACCCATGAGCCCGACCGACACCCCCGTCGTCCCCTTCGCCTCGCCAGCCTCGCGCGACGGCTCACCGCACGTCACGCGCCCGCAGCGGTACGACGCGCTCCTGCTCGCCGGCTTCGGCGGACCCGAGGGGCAGGACGACGTCATCCCCTTCCTCCGCAACGTCACGCGCGGCCGCGGGATCCCCGACGAGCGGCTCGAGGAGGTCGCCCACCACTACCGGGCGTTCGGCGGCGTGAGCCCCATCAACGCCCAGAACAGGGCGCTCAAGGCCGCGCTCGAGGCCGAGATCGCGCGGCGCGGGCTCGAGCTCCCGGTCTACTGGGGCAACCGGAACTGGGCTCCGTACCTTACCGACGCGGTGGCCGAGGCCGCGGCCGACGGCCGCACGCGTCTCCTCGCGTTCGCGACGAGCGCCTACAGCTCCTATTCCAGCTGCCGGCAGTACCGGGAGGACTTCGCTCGCGTGCTCGACGAGACCGCGCTCGGCGAGACGGTGACCATCGACAAGATCCGCCAGTTCTTCGACCATCCCGGCTTCGTCGACGCCTTCGTCGCCGGCGTCGCCGACGCCGTGTCGTCGTTCCTCGACACGGAGCCGCCCTCCGCGGTGCGCGTGCTCTTCACGACGCACAGCATCCCCGTCGACGACGCCCGTCGGTCGGGCCCGAGCTCGCTCGGGCTGGGAGAGGGCGGCGCCTACGAGGCGCAGCACCGCGCGGTCGCCGACGCCGTCATGCGGCGCGTCGCCGAGCGCGACGCCCGCGCCGCCGACGTCGCGTGGGAGCTCGTCTTCCAGTCGCGCTCCGGCCCCGCCTCGCAGCCCTGGCTCGAGCCCGACATCTGCGATCGCATCGCGGAGCTGCCCGCGGAGGGCGTCTCGGCCGTCGCGATCGTGCCCGTCGGATTCGTGAGCGACCACATGGAGGTGCTGTGGGACCTCGACGAGGAGGCGCTCGCCGCGGCGGCCGAGGCCGGCCTGCGTGCCATCCGGACGCCGACCCCCGGTGTCGACCCCGGCTTCGTGGCGGGCATCGTCGACCTCGTGGAGGAGCGGATGGCCGCCGTCCCGGTCGACGAGCGCGCGCGGGAGACGGCACTCGGACCGTGGTTCGACGTCTGCCGCCCCGGCTGCTGCGAGAACGCCCGCCTCGGCTTCCGGCCCGCCGCCGCGGGAATCGCGCCCTGATCCCCTGACGGCACGGGCACCCCTGCCCATTCACCCGCATGGGCAGGGGAGGTGCCCGCGGGTACCCTGGACGACATGCCCGCGCGACGGTGAGTGCTCCGCGTCCGCGGCTGCGGAGCCCGGGGGGAGGCGCACACGGATGAAGGCGATGGCCTGGCTGCGTGCGCGTCCGAAGACGGCGGCGGGCGCCGCCGTCGTCACCGCCGCCACGGTCGCCATCGGCACCATGGCGTTCGCCTACGAGGGCAATCCGACGACCGAGGTCGAGCTGCACGACGGCAGCGTCTGGATCACGCGGTCGTCGAGCCTGCTCGTCGGGCACTTCAACCACGAGTCGCAGCTGCTCGACGGCAGCCTGCGCACGACGAGCGAGAAGTACGACATCCTGCAGGACGGCCAGGACGTGCTCGTGCTCGACGAGGCCGAGTCGGCCGTCGCCGCGGTCGACCCCGCGACCGTCGCCATGGGAGACCGCGTCGACCTGCCGGGCGGAGCGCAGGTGGCGCTCGGCGGAGGCATCGTCGCGGTGCTCGACGCGCAGTCCGGCGATCTGTACGCGATGCCGTTCCGCACCCTGTCGGGGTTCGACCCCGCAGACGCCGAGCCGGTCGCCGAGCTCGGCGAGGGCGCGGCCGTCACGGTGGGCGTCGACGGCACGGTGCACGCCGTGTCGCGCGACGCGGGGATCGTGACCGTCCCCATGACGGCAGACGGCGAGCCGGAGGACGCCGTCACGACGCCGATCGAGGTCGACGCCGGTGCGCCGCTGTCGATCACCGCCGTCGGCTCGCGCGCCGTCGCGCTCGACGGCGCCGACAGGACGCTGCTCGTCGACGACGGCACCGAGATCCCCCTCGGGAGCGTCGAGAGCCCCGTGCTGGCCGCCGACTCCGCGGCGGCCGGCGAGGTCGTCGTCGCGACGTCGGGATCCCTCCTCCGGGCGCCCCTCGACGGGTCCGACCCGACGGAGACCGCCAACGGCGCCGTCGCGGGCGCGCCCGCCCAGCCGGTCGTCCTCGGCGGCTGCGCGTACGGAGCGTGGGACGGTGCCGGCGTGTTCCTGCGCGACTGCGGCGGCGACGCGCAGGACCTGGCCACGGCCATCCCCGAGTACGAGCCGGATGGCGAGCTCGTCTTCCGCGTCAACCGCGACGTCGTCATGCTCAACGACGCCGTCGGCGGCGGAGCGTGGCTCGCGAGCGAGTCGATGCAGCGCGTCGACAACTGGGAGGAGCTCACCCCGCCCGACGACGGCGAGGAGGAGCAGGAGGACGACACCACGGAGGAGACCCTCGAGACGACGCTGCCGGAGCGCACGCAGGAGAACACGCCCCCCATCGCGGTCGACGACGCCTTCGGCGTGCGCGCGGGGCGCACGGTCATCATCCCCGTGCTCGACAACGACTCCGACGCCGACGGCGATGTCCTGACCATCACGCTGCCCGACGGCGTGCCCGATCTCGCCGACGTGCAGCTCATCCGCAACGGCACCGCGCTGCAGGTCGTCGTCCCGGAGGACGCGACGGGCGGCGGCAGGTTCGTGTACGAGGTCGACGACGGCCGGGGAGGCACCGACCGGGCAGAGGTGCGCCTCGACGTGCATCCGGCCTCGCAGAACGCCGCGCCCGATCAGCAGCGCGTCACGACCGTCGCGGTCGAGACCGGCGGCACCGTGACGTACGACATCATGCCGGACTGGCGCGACGCCGACGGCGACGACCTCTACCTCGCCGAGGTCACGCCCGCCCAGGGCGACGAGGCGACGTTCACGTCGGACGGCCGAATCACGTACCGCGCGATCTCCGGCGCGCAGGGGCCGGTCGAGGTCGAGGTCGTCGTCTCCGACGGCGAGTCGGCGGCATCCGGCACGCTCAAGCTCGACGTGCGCCCCACGGGCTCGACGCCTCCCGTGACCAACGCCGACCACGTGGTCGTGCGCCTCGGCCAGCAGGCGACCGTCTCGCCGCTCGCGAACGACATCTCCGCGAGCGTCGAGCCGCTGCGGCTGACCAAGGTCGACGAGGTCGAGGGGCTCACGATCACGCCGGCCTTCTCCGACAAGACGTTCACCGTGGAGGGGTCGGAGGTCGGCACGGAGTACGTGCAGTACCTCGCCGCATCGGGGGCCAACGCCGTGCCCGGCATCGTGCGCGTCGACGTCGTGCCCGACGAGGGCAGCGACCTGCCGCCCGTCGCGGTGCGCGACATCGCGCTGCTCCCCGCCGGCGGCGAGGTGCTCGCCAACGTCCTCGCGAACGACTCCGACCCCGCGGGCGGCGTGCTCGTCGTGCAGTCGGTGTCGGTGCCGGAGGACTCCGGGATCGCCGTCGCGGTGCTCGGCCACGAGACCCTGCGGATCACCGACCGCGCGCAGCTGCAGGAGCAGACCACCCTCACCTACCGGATGTCGAACGGCGCGCAGACGGTCGAGGGCCAGGTCGTCGTCTCGCCCATCCCCGCCGACGAGACGCTGCGGCCCCCGGTCGCCAACGACGACCTCGACGTCGTCGTCCGCGCGGGCGATGTCGTCACCGTGCCCGTGCTCGACAACGACTACCACCCGAACGGCGACGAGATCCACGTCGCCGACGACCTCGTGGAGGCGCCGGTCGACCCCGACGTCGGCACGGCGTTCGTCTCGAACGACACCGTGCGCTTCCGCGCGGGCACCGAGCCGCAGACCGTCGAGGCCGTCTACGAGGTCGTCGACTCGACGGGGCAGAGCGACGCGGGGCTCGTCCGGTTCGAGATCCTGCCGGTCGACGAGGAGGCCAACGAGGCCCCCAACCCGCTCGACGTGACGGTGCGGGCGCTGGCGGGCGAGCAGGCGACCGTGAGCATCCCGCTCGACGGCATCGATCCGGACGGCGACTCCGTCTCGCTCGTCGAGATCGCCTCGTCGCCGCAGCGCGGGCGCATCGAGGCCGTCGAGTCCGACCACTTCATCTACCGCGCCTACGACGACGCGGCGGGGCTCGACACCTTCACGTACCGGGTCCGCGACGCGCTCGGCGTCGAGGCGATCGGGACCATCCGCGTCGGCGTCGCCCCCGCCGAGACGGCGAACCAGGCGCCCTACGCCGTGACCGACGCGCTGCACGTGCGGCCCGGGCGCACGGTGGCCGTGCCCGTCGTCGCCAACGACGTCGACCCCGACGGCGAGACCCCGGGCCTCGTCGCCGACGGGCTGACGGTGCCCGACGTCGACGGGCTGTCGGCCGAGGTGGTCGACGGCGGGGCCGTGGAGGTGACGGCGCCCGACCGCGAGATGGAGACGGCCGTCCAGTACACGATCCAGGACTCCCACGGCGCGACGGCGCAGGGCGTGATCCAGATCACCGTCGACCCCGAGGTGCCGCTGCAGGCGCCCGTGGCGCAGGACGACTTCGTGCTCGCCGCCGACGTCACCGACGAGCTCACCGCCGAGGTCGACCTGTTCGCGAACGACTCCGACCCCGACGGCACGACCTCCTTCGCCGACGTCGCGGTCGACGGCGGCACGTTCGACGCCGCGGCGGGCATCCTCACCGTCGACGTCCTCGAGACCCGCCAGCTGATCGAGTACACCGTCACCGACGAGGACGGCCTGACGGGGACGGCGTACGTCCACGTGCCGGCGCAGGTGGACCTGCGGCCCGTGCTCCTCGACGCCGAGCCGCTCGTCGTCCCGAGCAACACCGCCGTGGAGATCCCGCTCGCCGACTACGTGAAGTCGATGACGGGTGCGCCCGTCATCCTCACCGACGCCGAGAAGGTGCAGGCCGGCAACAGCGACGGCTCCGCGCTCGTGCGCGATGAGACGACGCTCGTCTACACCTCTGCCTACCGCTACTCGGGCGCCGACGCGATCACGTTCGAGGTGACAGACGGCGAGTCGATCGACGACCCGGGCGGCGCCCGCGCGACCCTCACCATCCCCCTCACGGTGCTGCCGCCCGAGAACGAGCCGCCCGAGGTGACGAGCAGCGAGATGACGGCGGGCGCGGGCGACGGGCCGGTCTCGCTCGACCTCGCGACGCTCGCGAGCGACATCGACGGCGACGACCTGACCTTCGCGCTCGGCGGCATCGCCTCGGTCAGCGACGTCGAGCTCACGATCGACGGCTCGGTGCTCACGGTCGACGCCGGCCCCGACACGGCCGGCCTCGACCGCACGGTCGGGTTCACGGTGTCGGACGGCCGGAACGATCCCGTCGCGGGGGAGATCGCGGTCTCGATCACGGCGTCCTCGCGCCCCCTCCCCGTCGCGAACGACGACGTGTACGCGGAGTGGGATCAGGGCGAGGCGCTCACGGTCCCCGTCCTCGACAACGACGTCAACCCGTTCGAGGACGTCCCGCTCGAGCTGCTCTCGGCGACCCTCGAGACGGGCGAGGCCCAGGTCGAGGTCGAGGGCGACCAGGTCGTCGTGACTCCGGCGGGCGACTTCCACGGCACGGTCGTCGTGCGGTACCGGGTGGCCGACGCGACCGGTGCGCAGGACCGCATGGTCGAGGGCCGCATCCGGGTGACGGTCCAGGGCGTGCCGGGCACGCCGGGCAAGCCCACGGTCTCGAGCGTGCAGAGCCGCCAGGTCGCCCTCAGCTGGACGCCGCCGTCCGACAACGGCTCCGCCATCACGGAGTACCTCGTCTCGAGCGTCGACGGCGCGTACGAGCGGTCGTGCGCCGCGACGACGTGCACGCTCGACGGGCTCCAGAACAACGTCGAGTACCAGTTCACGGTCGTCGCCGTGAACGCCGTCGGCGCCTCGGAGGCGTCGCTCGCGAGCCAGGTGGCGCGGCCGGACGCGCGGCCCGACACGCCCCAGGCTCCGCAGATCACGGGCTTCGGCGACCGCAGCCTCGACATCCAGTGGAAGACGCCGTCGACGCCCGGATCGCCCGTGGAGAGCTACACGCTGGAGATCTCGCCCGCGCCGCCGAACGGCATCGCGACGAAGACGGGCGTCACGGGCAACGCCCTCACATGGGAGGGGCTGGAGAACGGCACGGCGTACCAGGTGCGCGTACGCGCCCACAACCTCGCTCCCGACCCCTCGTCGTGGAGCGCATGGTCGGCGACGAACATCCCCGCGACCGTGCCCGACGCTCCTGCGCAGCCGACCACCGCGATGGCGCAGCCGGTCGGCGACCAGGCCCGCCTCACGGTGTCGTGGACGAAGCCCGCGACCAACGGCGACGAGATCGACGGCTACCAGCTCCAGGTCATCCGCGGCGGCGAGGTCCTGCAGACGCTCCCCGTCGACGCCTCCCAGACGTCGCGGACGGTCGAGGTCGACACCTCGGAGACCGACTACACGTTCCAGGTGCAGGCGAAGAACAAGGCGGGATGGGGCGGCTGGAGCACCGCGTCGGAGCCGCGCCGCGCCTACACGGCGCCCGACGCGCCGACGGGCGTCACGGCGTCGACGCCGAACGAAGACGGCACGATCACCGTCACGTGGACGCCGTCGGACCGCAACGGCATCAAGGAGAGCGAGATCTCCTGGCAGTACGCGCTCAACGGCGGCGAGTGGAAGAGCACGTGGTCGGGAGCCGCGAACCCCGCAGGCTCCGTCATCGCCGCCGGCCTCTCGAACGGCTCGTCGTACACGGTGTCGGTGCGGGCCGTGTACGCCGCGAGCCTCACGCCCGGAGGAGGCGCGGGGACCGTCGCGAGCGCAGGGTCTGCCCCCTCGGCCGCCGCCATCCCCTACGGCGCCATCCGCACGCCGTCTGTGACCGCCGAGCGCGCGGGAGACGGCCGCGACATCCGCTTCACGTGGACGGCGCCGCAGCCGAACGGCCGCGACGTCGCGATGCAGATCCGCATCGACGGCGGCGCGTGGGAGGCGGTCGAGCCGACCGGATCGATGACGCGCTCGTACGGGTACTCCGAGACGCACACCATCGAGGCCCGCGCGACGACGGCGGAGGGCCAGGCCGCGGATTCGCCGAAAGCCGAGGCCACGACCATCCCGCAGGCGCGCGCCTGGACGACGCAGGCGCCCGACCAGAGCGCCAAGGACGAGAAGAACTGCAGCACCGACAACTGCGAGTACCTCATCCTCAACGTCGAGAACTTCCCCGCGGGCGACTACCGCGCATCGTGCAACTCGCCCGACGGGCCGTTCCGCGATGTCGGCGTCATCAGCATCCCCGCCAACGGGTCGATCTACGTCGGCTCGAACCCGCACTGCTACTACGGCACGGCCGGCAACAAGGTCTACGTCCACATCGAGGGATGGGGCGACGCCGA
The DNA here is from genome assembly GCF_039543865.1 of Microbacterium gilvum. NCBI lineage: Bacteria > Bacillati > Actinomycetota > Actinomycetes > Micrococcales > Microbacteriaceae > Microbacterium > Microbacterium gilvum. The sequence continues at coordinate 20,389 of NZ_BAABKO010000003.1, forward strand.
GGCCGTGGTCTGGCGCTGACCCCACCCCACCGAGGAGAACCCCCGCATGACGATGACCCCCGAGCAGGCGTCCTGGTTCCAGGAGACGTTCGAGCGCCTGGTCGACAACGTCGACCGCGCCCTCATGGGCAAGCGCGAGATCGTCGGCCTCGTCGTGTCGGCCATGCTCGCCGAGGGCCACGTGCTCCTCGAGGATGCCCCGGGCACGGGCAAGACGAGCCTCGCGAAGGCGCTCGCGGCGACGGTGCAGGGCACGTCGAACCGCATCCAGTTCACGCCCGACCTGCTGCCGTCCGACGTGACGGGCGTGACCATCTACGACCAGCAGGAGCACCGCTTCGAGTTCCACCGCGGGCCCGTGTTCGCCTCGATCGTCCTCGCCGACGAGATCAACCGCGCGAGCCCGAAGACGCAGTCGGCCCTGCTGGAGGTGATGGAGGAGTCGCGCGTCACGGTGGACGGCGTCGCCCACGAGGTGGGGCGACCCTTCCTCGTCATCGCGACGCAGAACCCCATCGAGCAGGCCGGGACCTACAAGCTCCCCGAGGCGCAGCTCGACCGCTTCCTCGTGAAGACCTCGATCGGCTATCCGACGGTCGAGGTGACCGAGCGCATCCTCGCGGGATCCGCCGACCGCAACCCCGCGGCGTCGCTCTCCGCCATCATCACGACGGGCGCGGTCGCCGACATGGCCGACCTCGCGTCGACGGCGCACATCGAGGCGAGCGTGCTGCGGTACGCCGCAGAGCTCGCGGAGGCGACGCGCGAGGACCCCGACACGATGCTCGGGGTCTCCGTGCGCGGCGCGCTCGCGATCGTGCGCCTCGCGAAGGTGCGCGCGGCATCGCTCGGCCGGCACTACGTCGTCCCCGACGACGTCAAGGCGCTCGTCGGCCCCGTGTGGACGCACCGCATCGTGCTCGACCCCGAGGCGGAGTTCTCCGGGGCGACGGCCGCGCGCGTCATCTCGCGCGTCGTCTCGCAGGTGGCCGCCCCGCAGGTGCGATGACGACCGAGGACGCGACGACGAGCACGCCGGACGAGCCGGTCGAGCGCACGGGCTGGACAGCCGCCGGGCGCCGTGCCGCGGTGCTCGCGCTCGCTGCGGCGCGCGCCGTCGCGGGCGTCGTGCGGCCGCTCGCGTGGATCCTCCTCGCCGCCGCCGTCGTGCTGGGCGTGCTCGGGACGGTCTACGGATGGCGGGAGGTGCGCACGATCGCCGTCGTGCTGGCCGCGACGCTCGTGCTGTCCGTGCTGTTCCTCTTCGGCCGCACCTCGTACGCCGTCGAACTCGACCTGACACGCACGCGCGTCGTCGTGGGGGAGCGCGCCGTCGGGGCGCTGCGACTCGCGAACACGGGGACGCGGCGCATCCTGCCGTCGCGCATCGTGCTGCCGGTCGGCTCGGGGCGCGGCGTCTTCGGCGTGCGCCAGCTCGCCCCCGGCGACAGCATCGAGGAGCTCTTCTCCATCCCGACGCAGAAGCGGGCCGTCCTGGCGGTCGGCCCCGTGAGCATCGTGCGCGGCGACCCGTTCGGGCTGTACGAGCGCGTCGACCGGCGCGACGAGCCCGTGCCGCTCTACGTGCACCCGCGCACCGTGCGGCTCGAGGGGCAGTCGATCGGGTTCGTCCGCGATCTCGAGGGGATGGAGACGCGCGACCTCGCGCGCGACGACATCGCGTTCCACGCGCTCTCCGAGTACCAGCCGGGCGACGACCTCCGCCACGTGCACTGGCGCTCGACGGCGCGCACCGGCACCCTCATGATGCGCACGTACGAGCAGACCCGGCGGTCGCACTTCGTCATCGGCCTGTCCACCGCGACGGCCGACTACGCCGGCGAGGCGGAGTTCGAGACCGCCGTCTCGGCGGCGGCGTCGCTGGGCCTGCGCGCCCTGCGGGATGCGTTCCACGTCGAGGCGCGCGTGCCCGCCGGCCCCCTGAGGGCCGACTCCGGCCGACAGCTCCTCGACTCCCTGTCGGGCGTCGACGGCACCCGGTCGCGCGAGGGCCGCGTGGCCGACCTCGCCGGATCCGTTGCGGCCTCCGCCCCGCTCGCGAGCGTCGTCGTCCTCGTGTGCGGCGGCGGCGCCGCTCCCGCGGATCTGCGCGACGCCGTCTCGCGGCTCCCCGCGGGCGCGCGCACGCTCGCCGTCGTCGTCTCGGCCGATGCGGAGACGGGGCGGCGCCGCATCGGCGACACCGACGTGCTGACGATCGCCGAGCTCGACGACCTGCCGCGCGCCCTGCGGAAGGCACTGGGATGATGCGGGACCCGGGCGGATGGCCGCGGCGCGCGCTCGATCTCGGAGCGGCGCTGCTGCTCCTGCTGGTGCCCGTCATCGGCTTCGGCCCCACCTTCGAAGGGCTCTCCTCCCTGCCCGCCGCAGCGGGAGGGCTCGTGCTCGGGCTCGCGATCGCGACGGCCGGGGCCATCCGGCGCTGGAGCGTGCTGCTCGTCGCGGCCGTCGTCGTCGCGGCGTACTTCGTCTTCGGCGGTGCGCTCGCGCTCGGGCACACCGCGATCGGCGGCGTGGTCCCGACGCTCGAGACCCTGCGGCAGCTCGCGGCCGGCGTCATCACGGCGTGGAAGTCGCTCCTCACCTCGGTCGCGCCGGTCGCCGCGGAGGACGGGCACCTCATCGTGCCGTTCATCCTCTCCCTCGTGTTCGCCACCGTGACGGCGAGCCTGGCGCTGCGCGTCGAGCAGGCGGCGTGGACGCTCGTGCCGGCCGGCGCCTTCCTCGTCCTGCAGATCGCCCTCGGAACGGTCGATCCCGCCGCGCCTCTCGTGCAGGGAGCGCTGTTCGCCGTCGCCGCGGTGGCGTGGCTCTCGGTGCGGGCGGCGCTCGCTCCCGAGCAGGGCGCAGCCGTCGCGGCGACGCCCGAGGAGGGCGGGGGAGCGGACGGCCGATACGCGCTCGTGCGGCGGCTCGCCGCGGGCGGCGCCGTGCTCGCGGTCGCCGTCGGCGCCGGGGCGGTCTCGCTCGCCGCCACCCCTGCGGACGAGACCCGCGCGGTGCTCCGCGAGGTGATCATCCCGCCCTTCGACGTGCGCCAGTACCCGAGTCCGCTGCAGTCGTTCCGCAAGTACGTGCGCGACTACGACGAGGACCCGCTCCTCACCGTGACGGGGCTCCCGGCGGGAGCCCGCGTGCGGCTCGCCACCATGGACGCGTACACGGGCGTCGTGTACGACGTCGCGGAGTCGTCGAGCGACTTCACGCCGCTGCGGTCGAACATGGCCGAGGGCGCGGAGGGTCAGCAGGCGACGATCGGCTTCGAGATCGAGGGATACGAGGGGCCGTGGCTGCCCGATGCGGGCGCCGTCGACAGCATCGCGTTCACAGGCGACCGCGGCGACGACCTGCGCCGGGGCGCGTACTACAACGACCGGACCGACACGGCGGTCGTGCGCGACGGGCTGCGCGAGGGCGACGCCTACACGATCGACACCGTGCTGCCCACGGCGACGGCCGACACGGTCGCGGCCGACGACGTCTTCGCCGACGTCGAGATCCCGACCGCGGAGGATGTGCCGGGGGACCTCGCGGAGATCGCCGCGGACGCCGTCGTCGCCGCGACGACGCCCATCGACACGGTGCTCGCCCTGGAGGCGTTCCTCTCCGAGTCCGGCGCCTTCAGCCACGGCCTCGAGGGCGAGGTGGTCTCGCGTGCGGGGCACGGCTCGCAGCGCATCGCGGCCCTCGTGGGCGCGACGCAGATGGTGGGCGACGACGAGCAGTACGCCGTCGCGATGGCCCTCATGGCGGGCGAGCTCGGCATCCCCGCGCGCGTCGTGATGGGCTTCCATCCCGACGAGGACGCCGCGGCGTCCGACCCGTACCTCGTGACCGGCGAGGATGTCCACGCCTGGGTGGAGGTCGCGTTCCGCGGCGCCGGGTGGGTCGCGTTCGACCCCACGCCCCCCGAGGACCAGGTGCCGAACGACCAGACGACGAAGCCGCGCAGCGATCCGAAGCCCCAGGTGCTGCAGCCGCCGCCTCCGCCGCAGGAGCCGGCAGAGCTGCCGCCTCTCGTCCCCGACGAGCGCAAGACCGACGATCCGGAGGAGCCGGACGACGGCTCGCTCGCCATCGTGCTCGTGGCGGGCGGCATCGGGCTCGGGACGATCCTCGTGCTGCTCTCCCCGCTCATCGTGATCGGCGCCCTCAAGGCGGCGCGCCGGCGGAGACGCCGCCAGGCCGAGAAGGCGTCCGATCGGATCAGCGGCGGATGGGACGAGCTGCGCGACCGCGCGGTCGACTTCCGCGCGTTCCCCGTCGACGCGCCGCGCGGGCGCACGCGCGTGGAGGAGGCCGCCGTGCTCACGGAGGCGCTCGACGACACGCGCGTCGACGCGCTCGCCGTCCGCGCCGACGCCGAGGTGTTCGGCCCTGGCGACCCCCGCCCCGACGACGTGGAGGCGTTCTGGGCGGAGGTCGACGCCCTCGTGGGCGGCATGAAGGGCGGGTCGTCGCCGTGGCGGAGGCTGCGTGCACGGCTGAGCCTGCGCTCGCTGCGTCGTCCGGGAGGATGGCAGGACAGGATCCGCGCGCGTCGCGCCGCTCGCGCGCGGGGACGGAAGGATGGGTGACATGACGACACCGGCACCGCACAGCAGCGGCCGCCCGCCGCTTCCGGCCGGCTACGGGCCGGCGCCGCTGCGGCCCGCTCCCGATGCCGTCGCCCCGCTGGGGCGCCGCGCGCTCGCGTACCTCGTCGACGTCGCGGTCGCCGTGGTCGGCGCGGGAGCGCTGGGAGGCCTCACGGCGTGGGCGTTCCTCGCCGGACCGCTCTGGCTGGGCGCCGCGCTCGCCGCCGTCGCGAGCGTGCTGGTCGCCGGCTGGTGGCTGCTCTACAGCTGGCTGCAGGGCGGCCGGCGCGGGACCCCCGGCATGCGCTGGATGGGCACGCGGCTCGTGCGCGCGGACGGAGGCGCGCCGCTCGGGTTCGGGCGCGCGCTGCTGCGCAACGTCATCTGGGCGCTCGCGGCCAGCATCGTCGTGGGGTACGTGTCGGTGCTCTTCGACCGGTCCGGCCGGCGGCAGGGATGGCACGACCTCGTCGCCGACGCCCTCGTGCTGGACGCACGGGCCGCGTCAGGCCCTGCTCCCTCCGACGCGCGGGGGTCGGCCGGCCTTCCGCTCCCACCCCGCGCCCCCGCACACCGGGCGCAGGCGGCACCCGCCTCCGCGGCGCCCGTTGACGCGCCCGCTCCGGTGGCGCCCGTTCCCCCGTCATCGGCGCCGATCGAGCCCGGTCTCGTCATCCCCCCGCGTCCCCCGCTCCCGGCGCCGGTCGCCCCGGCACCCGCTGAACTGGCACCCGCTGAACAGGGCTCCGGTCCGGAGCGGACCGTCCCGCCCGTTCCGCCGACCCCGCCCGTTCCTCCTCGCGTGGATGCCGCACCCCCTCGCGCCGAGACGGATCAGGTCGGCGGCGGCGCGCTCATCGACCGGGTCCCCGGCATCACGCAGGACCCGCCCCCCGCGCCCGCGCGTGCTGCGGTGCAGCCCGCCGCCGCCGCGGCCCGGGCCGGTGCCGAGCCGACGCCGGCCCGCGCCGTCCCCGAGCCGACGCCGACCTCCGCCGTCCCCGAGCCGACGCCGGCCCCGGCCGGCCCCGCGGCGTCCGCGCCGGCCTGGTCCGACGACGACCTCTCCGACGAGACGATCATCCCGGGCGAGCGGTCGTTCGACCCGCTGCTCGACGACACCGTCGTCGTGCGGCGGCCCGCGGCCCGCCCGACGACCTCGCTCATCTGGGACGACGGCGCCGCCCACACGATCGACGGCGTCTCGCTGTTCGGACGCAACCCGTCGGGCGACGGCGACCGCATCGCCGTGCGCGACGAGACGCTCTCGCTGTCGAAGACCCACTTCTCCGTCGACGTCGACGCCGACGGCGCCTGGATCGTCGACCTGCACTCCACGAACGGCGTGGCGATCGTGCGCGGCGACGAGCGCATCGAGGTCGTCCCGGGCGAGCGCACCGCCCTGCACGAGGGCGACGTCCTCGAGCTCGGCGACCGCACCGCGACCGTGGGGGACGCCTCATGACGGCGCCCATCACGGTGTCCTTCGGCGCGGCGACCGACGTGGGGCGCCGCCGCAGCCTCAACGAGGACTCCGTCATCGCCGAGACTCCCGTCTTCCTCGTCGCCGACGGGATGGGCGGGCACGATGCCGGCGAGGCGGCGTCGCAGATGGCCGTCGCCGCGTTCCGTGCGTTCGCGGGGCGCACGCACGTCGACGTCGACGCGGTGCGGGCGGCGCTCGACGCCGTGCGCCGCCGCATCGACGTGCTGTCGTCGTCGCGCGGCGCGGGAGCGGGGACGACCCTCACCGGCGTCGTCGTCACGGAGACGCGCGGCGTCGGGCACTGGCTCGCGCTCAACATCGGCGACTCGCGCACCTACCGGCTCTCCGGCGGGAACCTCGCGCAGATCAGCGTCGACCACTCCCTCGTGCAGGAGCTCGTCGACGCGGGGGAGCTCGCGGCCGCGCAGGCCGAGGGCGATCCGCGCCGCAACGTCATCACGCGCGCGCTCGGCGCGGGCAGCAGCGCCCGCATCGACTACTGGATGCTCCCCGCGGCACCCGGCGACCGCATCCTCGTGTGCTCGGACGGCCTGCCGCGCGAGGTCGATCACGCCGCGATCGGAGACATCCTCCGACGCGAGCCCGATCCGCAGCGCGCGGCCGACCGGCTCGTGGCGGCGGCCGTCGCACGGGGCGGGCGCGACAACGTCACCGCCATCGTCGTCGACGCCCTCGCGGTGGCCGGGCGCGGCGGCGCCGACGACACCGGCGAGCTCGACGTCGACACCCGCCCTCGTCGGGAGCGCGCATGACGGCCGTCGCCGCCCCCACGCGGGTGCCGGCGGGCGATCACGACGGGCGCACCGTCCCCTCCGGCAGGCCCGGCGACCACGACGGCGACACCCGCCCGCATCGGGCGGGCCGGGGCCCGCGCCGCATCGAGGGGCGGATGGTCCTCCCGACGGGCGAGGTCGTCGCGATCGACGCGCCCGTCGTCGTGGGCCGCCTGCCGCGGGCCGGGGCGATGCCCGGCGCGCGTCTCGTCGCGGTGCCGAGCCCGACCGGCGAGGTCTCCCGCAGCCACCTCGCCGTCCTCCCCGTCGGCGAGGGGATCGTCGTCGCCGACCTCGCCTCGACGAACGGCTCGGTCCTCATCCGCTCGGCCTCCGCACCCGAGTCCCTTCCCCCGCACGAGCGGACCGTCGTCGTCCCGGGGGATGTCGTCGACCTCGGCGACGGCGCGGCCATCCGCTTCGAGGGGCTCGCGTGAGCACGCGCCGCCCTGCAGCCCCGCCGCCCGAGATCCCCGGCTTCCACTACGTCGACGTGCTCGGGTCGGGCGGGTTCGCCGACGTGTACCGCTACGAGCAGGAGCTGCCGCGACGCCAGGTCGCGATCAAGGTGATGCTCGCGGACGGCGCCGTGTCCGACGCCGCGCAGTTCACGGCCGAGGCCAACGTCATGGCGATGCTCTCGAGCCATCCGGCGATCGTGACGGTGCTGCAGGCCGGCGTCGCCGCCGACGAGCGACCGTACCTCGTCATGGAGTACTGCCCAGGGCCGAACCTGCAGGTCCGATACCGGCGCGAGCCGCTGTCCGTCGCCGAGACGCTCCGCATCGGCATCCCCATCGCGGGAGCGGTCGAGACCGCGCACCGTGCGGGCGTGCTGCATCGCGACATCAAGCCCGCGAACATCCTCGTCACGGAGTACGGCCGACCAGCGCTCACCGACTTCGGCATCGCCGCGACGGCCCACGCGCCGTCCGAGGCGACGGGGATGTCGATCCCGTGGTCGCCTCCTGAGGCGTTCGGCGACGTGCAGCGCAGCGCCCCCCGCTCCGACGTCTACCAGCTGGGTGCGACGCTCTACACGCTGCTCGCCGGCCGGTCGCCGTTCGAGATCCCGGGCAGGAGCAACGGCACGGCCGACGTCGTCGACCGCATCCAGACCCTGCCGCTGCCGCGACTCGACCGTCCCGACGTGCCGGAGTCGCTGCAGGAGGTGCTCGCGAAGGCGATGGCGAGGCGGATGGCCGACCGTCATCCCACCGCGCTCGCGCTCGCCCGCGACCTGCAGCGGATCCAGGCCGAGCTCGGCCAGACGGTCACGCCGATCGACATCATCGACGAGCGGCCCGTCGCGGAGCGCGGGGACGACTCCGACGGCGGACGCACGCGCGTGCGGGGCGTCGTCAGCATCGAGCCGCAGGCGGCGGGCGGCGCGTCCGTCGACGCCGACACGGTGCTGCGCGGGGCCGTCAGCATCGAGCCCGTCGACGCCACGGTCATCCGGCCGCCGTACTCCGCGAAGAAGGCCGACGCGCCGCGCACGGAGATCTCCGCGGAGAGCGCGCGTGCGCGGTGGCCGTGGATCACCGCCGCGGTCGTCGTCGGCGTCGCCGCGGCAGGCGTCGTCGCGGCCGGCGTCCCCGCGCTCCTCGCCCCGCCGGAGCCGCAGGAGACGACGGCGACGATCGCCCCGCAGGACCCCGTCGCAGTGGTCCCCGCCGTCGAGCAGCTCACGGGGGAGGTAGCCGGCGACGAGGTCGTGTTCACGTGGACCAACCCCGATCCCGAGGATGGCGACAGCTACATCTGGGACGCCGCCGCGATCGACGAGGAGCCGGATCCGGAGGTCACGGAGGAGACGTCCGTCACGGTGCCGGCGCGCGGCGCGCAGACGTGCCTCACGGTGACCCTCCGGCGCGCGAACGGCACGAGCTCGGCCGACGAGACGGCGTGCGTCGGGGGATGACGGGCGGCGCGCCGGGGCTGGGAATCGAGGGGGTCGGCACGGCAGAATGGACGTGGAGGCCAGGGACATGACGCACGCAGACACGACCGACACCGACATCCATCAGGCAGCGGAGTGCCCGGAGTGCTTCGTGGAGCTGCGCCGCGACAACGACTGGTGGCAGGCGCGCCCCGCCGGCTCCCGCCTCGTCGGCCTCGTCGTGCAGCGCGACGACATGCCGTCGGTCATCCAGCAGCGCGACGACCTCACGAGGTTCGGGGTGCCGATCGAGAGCTTCCGGCATCCGGCGCCCAACATCCTGGAGTCGTGGGAGCAGCGGCTCGAGCGGCTGTTCTCGCACCTCAAGGCCGGCGACGTGCTCGTCGTCGCGAGCGTGCACGCCCTCGGTCGCGATGCCGCGGAGGAGGTCCGCACGATCGCCGCGCTGACGCGACGCGGCGTCGTCGTGAAGGTGCTCGACCACGGCCGGAAGCACCTCCACGACGCGCCATCCGCCCGCTGAGGATCGCCCCGGGCCGGACCGGTGCCGCGTCAGATGAGCGAGAGCTCCCGGAGCTTCGCCTCGACGTCGGCGTTCGACGGCTCGACGTGGTGGCTGGCGTCGGGGTAGACGACGACGGGGATGTTCGTCCGACCGGAGATCTCCTTGGCGACGTCGGCCGCTGAGGGGTCGGCCTCGAGGTCGACGTAGGTGTAGGCGACTCCGAGCCCGTCGAGCTGCGCCTTCGTGCGGCGGCAGTCGCGGCACCACTCGGCGCCGAACATCGTGATCTCGTTCGCGTTCGTCATGTCTCCAGGATAGATCCGCGTCGTGCCGCCGGCTCCGACGCCGACTCTAGGCTGGGGGGATGGAACGGGCTGCGGACGGGATCGACGAGACGGCGGAGCGCGCGAAGGCGGCGATCGACGAGACCGTCGCGGAGGCCGAGGCGGTCGCTCGCGACGTCGCGGACACGGTCGACGCCGCCATCGACGACCTCGTGGACGCGCCAGACGAGGGCCGCGTCTCGCGGTTCACGTGGCAGGGCGCCACGCTCGTCGCCGAGGAGCGCGGTGCGGGCGAGCCGGTCTTCCTGCTCGTCCACGGGATCGGCATGGGGCGCAAGGTGTTCGGCGACGTCGCCGTCCGGCTCGCCGCCCACGGCAGGACGATCGCCATCGACCAGCCCGGATACGGCGAGGCGCCGGAGCCGCGGCGCACGCCCGCGATCGAGCGCGTCGCCGACCTCGTCGCCGCGTTCATCCGCGATCGCGGGCTCGAGCGCCCCGTGCTCGTCGGGCACTCGATGGGCACGCAGGTCGTCGCGGAGGTCGCGGCCCGCCATCCCGAGCTGGCGGGCCCCGTCGTCCTCGTGGCGCCGACGGTCGACCCGTCGGCTCGCCGGGCGCTCCCGCAGCTCGCCCGACTCGGACGCGACCTCCTGGGCGAGAGCGTCAAGGTCCTGCTTCTCGGCGCGCGCGAGTACCTCCGCGCCGGCCCCCACCTCCGTCGCAAGATGCGCGCCATGCTCGCGCATCGGCCGGAGGACGCCTATCCGCGCATCCGCTCGCGCGCGCTCGTCGTCCGCGGTGCCGACGACGTCGTGTGCCCCGAGCCATGGTGTCGACGCGTCGCGGGGCTGCTTCCCGACGGCGAGCTCGTCGAGATCCCGGGCCACGGACACGAGACGATGATCCGCGACGGCGCGCCAGCGGCCGAGCGCATCCGAGGATGGCTCGATCGCGGCTGAGACGGCTCAGACCCGCGCGACGTCGAGGACGACGACCGCCCAGGAGAGCGGGGGCAGCGTCGCGCGCAGCGACCCGTCGACGAGTGCGGCGGCGTCGAGGGCGACGAGGCCCACGGCGTCCTGCGCGTGCGCGAGGTTCGCCGTGAACCGGTCGCCTCCCTCGGGGACGGTGAGCACCTCGGCCGAGCGGATGGCCGTGGCGGCGAGGCCGTGCAGGTCGACCGTCACGTCGCCGGGCTCGGAGAGCGAGCGGTTCGCCAGGAAGAGCGCGACCGCTCCCGTCTCCTCGTCCCACGTCGCGGCGGCGTCGACCGCGTCGACGTCGCCGTGGCGCGCCGTCGCGATCCGCGAGGCGTCGACCGCGAGCCGCAGGATCCGGCCCCGCGCGAGCCGGGCCATCCGCGCGAAGGGCCAGAAGATCGACTGGCGCCACGCGGGGCCGCCCTCCTCCGAGCGGATGGGCGCGATGACGTTGACGAGCTGCGCCTGGTTGGCGATGCGGACGCGGTCTCCGTGCCGCAGCAGGCTGTGGAGGAACGTGCCGACGACGACGGCGTCGGTGACGTTGTAGGCGTCCTCGATGAGGCGCGGATGCTCCCGCCACCGCCGTGCGACGAGATGCGGCTGGTCGTCGGTGTCGAGGCCTCGCTGGTACCAGACGTTCCACTCGTCGAACGAGATGTCGACCCGCTTCCTGTGCTTCCCCGCGGCCTTGACGGCGTCGACCGTGGCGACGACGCCGTCGATGAACGCGTCCATGTCGACGGCCTCGGCGAGGAACGACGCGGCGTCGCCGTCGTGCTCCTGGTAGTAGGCGTGCATCGAGATGTAGTCGACCTCGTCGTACGCGTGCGTGAGCACGGTGTGCTCCCAGGTGCCGAACGTCGGCATCTGCCGGTTGGACGAGCCGACCGCGACGAGCTCGATCGTCGGGTCGACGAGGCGCATCGCCTTGGCCGTCTCCTGCGCGAGTCGTCCGTACTCGTGCGCCGTCTTGTGGCCGATCTGCCACGGGCCGTCGAGCTCGTTGCCGAGGCACCACAGGCGGATGTCGAACGGCTTCTCGGCGCCGTTGGCGCGGCGCAGGTCCGACCAGTGCGTGCCGCCCGGATGGTTGGCGTACTCGACGAGGGCCCTCGCCTCCTCGACGCCGCGCGTGCCGAGGTTGACGGCCTCCATGATCTCGACGCCGGCCTCGTCCGCCCACGCGGCGAACTCGTGCAGTCCGAACGCGTTGGTCTCGACCGTGTGCCAGGCGCCGTCGAGGCGGCGCGGGCGCTCGGCGACCGGGCCGACGCCGTCCTCCCACCGGTAGCCGGAGACGAAGTTGCCGCCGGGGTAGCGCACGACGGTCGGGCCGAGCTCGTCGACGAGGGCGAGCACGTCGCGGCGGAAGCCGCGCTCATCGGCCTGCGGATGGCCGGGCTCGAAGATGCCGGTGTACACGCAGCGTCCCATGTGCTCGACGAACGAGCCGAAGAGGCGACGGGGCACGTCGGCGATCGTGAAGTCGCGGTCGATCGTGATACGGGCGCGGGCCATGTCTCTCCTTCGATCGGGCGCACCCATCGTTACATCGATGAAATCCTCTGCGCAAGAGGGGGAGACGGCGGCGGTCAGCGGGCCGTGCTCGCCCGCTCCACGACCTCGTGAGGAACGACGACGGCGCGCGGCGGGCGCGAGCGGTCGGCCATCCGGCTCTCGAGCAGTGCGAGCACCTCCTCCGCGAAGCGGCGGCGGTCGAAGCGGACGGTCGTGAGCGCGGGAGTCGTGAACCGCGCGGGCTCGATGTCGTCGAAGCCCGTCACGAGCACGTCCTCGGGCACGCGGATGCCGCGCGCGGCGAGCGCGTGCAGCACCCCGACCGCGAGGGAGTCGGTGAAGGCGACGACGGCGTCGAACGGCGCTCCGCGCTCGACGAGCTCGTCGGCGGCGCGCGCCCCCGCCTCGGTGTTCCACGGGAAGACGGTCGCCTCCCGGTCGGGGTCGGGGGCGATGCCCGCTTCGGCGAGGGCGTCGTGCACGCCGGCCAGACGCAGGCGGCTCGTCGCGGTCGCGGCCTCACCGCGGCCCCCGCCGCCGACGACCGCGACACGGCGCGCACCCTGGGCGAGCAGGTGCCGGGTGATGTCGCGCGCGGCGGCGCGGCTGTCGACGAGCACGCGGTCGGTGACGTGCTGCTCCACCTCGCCGATGAGGACGACAGGCGGCAGCCGGTCGGTGTGGTCGACGGCGCTGTCCTCGAGGCGGATGGGGTTGAGGATGACGCCGTCGACGAGATGCGCCCGCGCACGCGACACGAGGGCGTGCTCGCGTGCGGGCTCGGCGGCCGTCTCCTCGATCTGCACGGCGAACCCGCGCTCGTGCGCGACCTCGACGATGCTGTGGACGACCTCGGCCGAGTACGCCGTCGCGAGGTCGGGGAGGGCGAGGGCGATGACGCCCGTGCGCCCGTTGCGGAGCCCGCGCGCGGCGAGGTTCGGCACGAAGTCGAGCTCGGCCATGGCGGCCTGGACGCGCTCGATCGTCTCCGGGCGCACGAAGACGGAGCCGGTGACGACGTTCGAGACGGTCTTGGCGGAGACGCCGGCGAGCGCCGCGACATCCTTCATCGTCGCCCTCGCCCCGCCTGCCGCCATCCGCCCAGGATAGCCGCGGCTCCCGTCGCCTCCGCGAGGGCGGTGCCGGAGAGGGAGCCCCCGAGATCGTCGAACGGCCGCGCCCCGGAGGGCGCGGCCGTTCGACGACGGGCGACGCCGGCTCAGCCGGTGTTCTGCAGGCCGGCGGCGACGCCCGACACCGACAGCAGCAGGAGGCGCTGCTGCTCGGGGTCGGCGTTGCCGCCCGCCGGGGTCTCCCGCAGGGCGCGCAGCGCCCGCAGCTGCAGCAGCGACAGCGCGTCGACGTAGGGGCTCCGCAGCTTCACGGCGCGCTGCAGCACGGGCTTGTTCGCGAGCAGGCCGTCGCCGCCCGCGATGCGCACCACCCAGTCGCGCGTGAGCGCCATCTCGTCCGAGACGAGCGCGGCGAGGTCGTCGCGGTCGCCGAGGGCGAGGTACTGGCGGGCGATGCGGTCGTCGGCCTTCGCGAGGCTCATGGCGACGTTGTCGATCATCGTGCGGAAGAGCGGCCACTGCGCGTAGGCGTCCTTCAGGAGCGCCTCGTCGCCGACGGCCTCGAGCGCCGTGCCGAGCCCGAACCATCCTGCGAGGTTGATGCGCGCCTGCGTCCAGGCGAAGACCCACGGGATGGCGCGGAGGTCCTCGAGCGACTCGACCGACAGGCCGCGGCGTGCGGGACGCGAGCCCAGCGCGAGCAGGCCGACCTCCTCCATGGGGGTGACGGTCGCGAACCACGGTGCGAAGCCGGGGGCCTTCACGAGCTCGAAGAAGCGCGCCCGCGAGGTCGTCTCCATCGTCTGCGCGATGCCCGCGAAGCGCTCGGCAGCCGTGCGGTTGCGCTCCTCGTTCGACGGCGCCGACGCGGTGAGGATGGCCGCTGCCACCTGATCGACGTGGCGCATCGCGATGTCGGCGTCGCCGTAGCGGGCGAAGATGACCTCGCCCTGCTCCGTCAGCTTGAACCGCCCGTCGACGGAGTGCGGGGGCTGCGCGAGGATGGCGCTGTTCGCCGGCCCGCCGCCTCGGCCGAGCGCGCCGCCGCGGCCGTGGAAGAGGGTCAGCTCGATGCGCTGCTCCTGCGCCCACGCGGCGATGGCGGCCTGCGCCTCGTAGAGGGCGAGGTTCGCGGCGACGGGGCCGACGTCCTTCGACGAGTCGGAGTAGCCGAGCATGACCTCGAGCCGGCGGCCGGTGGCGTCGAGTCGCGACGCGAACTCCGGATGGTCGACGATCTCCGCGAGGATGCCCGGGGCCGCCTGCAGGTCCGCGAACGTCTCGAAGAGCGGGATGACGTCGAGGACGGGCACGGTCCCCGTCTCGCCGACGGCGTACCGTGCGAGACGGTGCACGTTCGCGAGGTCGTCGGCCGACTGCGTGAACGACACGATGTAGCGGCCGGCCGCACGCGGCCCGAAGCGCTCCTGGATGTAGGAGATGGCGCGGAAGACCTCGAGCACCTCCTCCGTCAGCTCGCTGCGGGTGCCGCCCGCGTCGAGCTCGGCGAGCACCTTGGCGTGCACGGCGGAGTGCTGGCGCACCTCGAGCTCCGCGAGGTGGAAGCCGTAGGTCTCCACCTGCCAGATGAGCTCCTGCAGCGCGCCGTAGGCCTGGCGGGCCGCACCGGCGGCGGCGAGCGACTGCTGCACGACGCGCAGGTCGGCGAGGAAGTGCTCGGGGTCGCGGTAGGCGAGGTCGGCGTCGCGCGTGCGGGTCGCGGTGATCTTGCGCGCGAGGAGGAGCAGGATGCGCCGGTGCGGCTCGTTGGGGGAGCGCTTGGCGACCTCGGCCGCGGTGTCCTCGTCGGCGCTCCGCAGCCGCTCCCACAGGGCGAGCAGCTCGTCGCTGGGCGGCGTGGTCGTCGCATCGAGCGTGAGGCCGCGGCCGACGCGCTGGGTGGCGCGCTCGAGCCCGAGCAGCACGTGCTCGCTCGCGATCGCCGCCGCCTTGCGGCTGATCTTGGCGGTGACGAAGGGGTTGCCGTCGCGGTCGCCGCCGACCCACGTGCCGACCCGCACGAAGGGGCGCACGACGGGGGCGCGGTCGCCGCCGTCGACGCCCTGCAGGGCGTCGTCGACGCGACGGTAGATCTCCGGGACGGAGGTGAAGAGGGTGTCGTCGAACACCGCCATGACGGCCCGCACCTCGTCCTTCGGCGACGGCTTCTCTGGACGGATGGGCGCGGTGCGCCACAGCGTGTCGATCTCCTCGAGCATGAGGCGCCGGGTGCGCTGCTCGGCCGACCCGCCCTGCGGAGCGGTCGACAGGTCGTCGACGAGCCCCGACAGGCGGCGGATGCTCGTGGAGACGGCGCGGCGCCGCGCCTCGGTGGGGTGCGCGGTGAAGACGGGGTGGAAGCGCAGCGCCTGCAGGCGGTCGCGTGCCGCATCCTCGCCGATCTCCGCGGAGAGCTCGGCGTAGGCGCCCGCGATCGTGCCGCGCGGGTCGCGCTCCGGCTGCCCGTCGCGTTCGCGCAGCACGCGCACGCGGTGCTTCTCCTCCGCGAGGTTCACGAGGTGGAAGTAGCACGTGAACGCGCGCGCGACCTCGTCGGCGCGGGCGACCGTGAAGGCGTCGGCGATCGCCACGGCACGGTCGAACGCCTCGGGGGAGGGGTCGGTGTAGGCGTGGATGGTGGCGGTGCGCAGGCGCTCGACGTCCTCGAAGAGGCCGGTCGAGCCGCTCTCGCGCAGCACCTGCCCGAGCAGCGATCCGAGCAGGCGCACATCCGCGCGCATCTGCTCGGGGATCTCCTGCTCGGCCTCCAGCCGCCCGACGGCGTCGAGTACTTCCGTGGGTGTGGGATCGTGCATGACTCAACGGTATCGCCCGTCTGTTGCCGCTTTGTCACGGCCGGTCACCCGCGGCAACGTGCGCGGAGTCGTCGGGTGCGCCCGCTCTGCGCGGGGTGCGCTGTCGAGTCCTCGCCGCGTGTGCGGAACGGCCGGTGGAGGCCGGTGGACGCTGTGCAACCTGCGCATCGTCGTGCGTCCGGGAGGATGCGGCGAGTGCGACGGGAGCGTCAGGCGAGCGCGTCGACGACGGCCCGTTCCACGGCGGCGCGGACCCGCTCGACGTGCGGTGCGAGCGCTCCGGGTCTCCGGGCGAGGAACAGCGTGTTGATCGGCGGGTCGTCGGTCGGCGCCAGGTCGACGAGGCGGCCGTCGGCCAGGTCGTCGCGGCACAGGTGCAGCGGCAGCGCGGTGGCTCCGGCGCCCGCGACTGCCGCCCGCCGCAGGGCGCGCAGATCGGGCGCGATCAGGGCGGGCTCGCGCTCGAGGCGCGTGCCGAGCACATGGCGCCAGAAGCGGCGGAGGATGGGCACGTCGTGCGCGTAGGAGAGGAGGGGCGTGTCGTCGAGGGGCGCCTTCGCCCATCGCGGTGCCGCGACGAGCGCGAAGACCTCGTCGGAGAGCGGCACGGAGACGACGGAGCGCCCGCGAGGCCGCTCGGAGGCGACGACCAGGTCGAGGGCGCCGGCCCGCAGGGCGTCGACGAGCGCGGCGCTCAGTCCGGGCGTCGTGCGCACTCGGACGCCGTCGGCGACGAGCGGAGCGAGCGCAGGCGCGACGATCTCCGCCAGCAGCTCGGCCGCCCCGCCCACGCGCACGGGCGGCTGCGGCGAGCGCACGCCGTCGCCTCCGCCCAGCGCCGCGGCGACCCCCGCGAAGGGCGCCGCCAGTCGCGCGGCGAGCGCGTCGGCGTGCGGGGTCGGGATGACGCCGCGCGCACCGCGTTCGAACAGGCGCTGGCCCTGGGTGCGCTCGAGCGCCTGCAGCTGCGCGGTCACGGCCGGCTGGGTGAGGCCGAGCGTGCGAGCCGCGCCCGAGAGCGATCCCGCGGCGTGGATGGCGAGGAACGCGCGCCACAGGGGGAGGTCGTCCAGGCCATCAGATGAGCTATGGGGCATATCGCCAAGCTATCGGAAGAGGTGGTGATGACGGACCGTTCGACCCATCGAGGCCCACGAGGGCCGCCGAGATCGAGGAGACCCCATGTCCACCGTCCTGTTCGTCGTCACGGGTGCCCGCACCCTGACCCTCTCCGACGGCTCCGCCCACCCGACCGGGTTCTGGGCGGAGGAGCTGCTCGCGCCCTACCGCCTGCTCGTCGAGGCCGGCCACGACGTCGTGTTCGCGACGCCCGGCGGGGTCGCGCCCGTCGCCGACCCCGCATCGCTCGCCGAGGGCGACGCCGTGGCGCTCGCCGCCATCCCGGGCCTCGCCGCTCCTCGCCGCCTGGAGGACGTCGGCGCGTTCGACGCCGTGTTCTATCCGGGCGGGCACGGCCCGATGGCCGACCTCGCGACCGACGCCGTCTCGGGTGCCCTCCTCTCGGGGGCGCTCGACGCCGGGATCCCCACCGCGCTCGTGTGCCATGGCCTCGCGGCGCTGGTCGCGGCGACGCGGGAGGACGGCGCGCTCGCCGCTGCGGGCCGGACGGTCGCCGCGTTCACCGACGCCGAGGAGCGGCAGGGCGGGCTCGGCGAGCGCGCGCCCTGGCTGCTGGAGACGGCGCTGCGCGACCGCGGCGTCGTCGTCGACGCGGCCGAGCCGTGGGCCGATCACGTCGTCGTCGACGGGCCGCTCGTGACGGGGCAGAACCCGCAGTCGTCGGCGTCGGTCGCGCGCGCCCTGCTCGAGCGCCTCTGAGCCGGATGGCCCGGCCCGCGCGGGCCGGGCCATCCGCCTCAGACGAGCGCGTCGGCGTGACGTGCGCAGGGAGCGGAGTCGCCGCATCCCCCGCAGAGGACGACGCGCACCTGGCAGGCGTCGTCCACGCAGTCGACCATCCGGTCGGTCGCCGTGCCGCACGACGTGCACTGCGAGATGACGGCGGCGCCCGACCCGAAGGTCATCGACTCGCGTCCGTCGAAGACGTACAGCGAGCCCTCCCACAGGCCGGTGTTGCCGAAGGTCTCCCCGTAGCGCACGATGCCGCCGTCGAGCTGGTACACCTCGCCGAAGCCGCGCGCCGTCATGAGGCTCGACAGCACCTCGCAGCGGATGCCGCCCGTGCAGTAGGTCACGACCGGCTTGCCCTTGAGGTCGTCGTAGCGGCCGGAGTCGAGCTCGGCGATGAAGTCGCGCGTCGTCGCGACGTCCGGCACGACGGCGTTCTTGAACCGCCCGATCGCCGCCTCGAAGCCGTTGCGCCCGTCGAAGAAGACGACCTCGTCGCCGCGCTCCTCGACGAGCTTGTGGAGCGCACCTGGGGTCAGATGGGTGCCGCCGCCCACGACGCCGTCCTCGTCGACGCGGAGCTCGCCCGGCGCGCCGAACGAGACGATCTCGTCGCGCACCTTGACGGACATCCGGGGGAAGTCGAGGCTGCGGCCCTCCGCGTCGAGACCGGAGCCGGACGACCACTTGAACTCGATGCGCGCGAACGGCGCGTAGTCCTTCGTCTTGCGGATGTAGCGCTTCAGGGCGTCCATGTCGCCGCCGACGGTGCCGTTGATGCCGTCCTTCGACAGCAGGATGCGTCCGCGCAGCCCCAGCAGCTCGCACAGATCGCGCTGCCAGAGGCGCACGGCCTCGGGATCGGCGATCGGCGTGAACAGGTAGTAGAGGAGGATCTTCGCGGGCACGCCTCCAGGGTAGGGCGGATGGCCGTGAGGACGCCGGTCGCGGCGTCGTCAAGGCCCTCGCGCGGGGCATGCCCGTGGGCGCTACCGTGAGCGCATGACGTTCAACGAGAACGCGAACGTGGGCGGCAATCGCGCGCGCCGCCGCGGGCGCACGGCAGCGGTGGCGGGCGGCGGGGTGGCGGGCCTCGGCGTGATCGGCGTGCTCGTGCTCGGTCTCCTCACGGGCGGCGACTTCGGATCCCTCCTCGGGCTGCTCTCGCCCGACGGCGGCACGACGACGGGCGGCTCCGGCGAGGGGTCGGTCATCGCGGACTGCGAGACGGGGCAGGATGCCAACGAGGACGACGACTGCCGCCTCGCGGCGGGCTCCCTCGCGCTCGACCAGTTCTGGGGCGACACGCTCGCCGATGCGTACCGCGAGCCCGGGCTCGTCATCGTCGACGGGCAGACGGCGACGTCGTGCGGAACGGCGTCGAACGCCGCCGGCCCGTTCTACTGCCCGCCCGACGAGACGGTGTACGTCGACCCGACGTTCTTCTCGCTGCTGCGGGAGCGGTACGACGCCCAGGCGGGGCCGCTCGCGCAGCTGTACGTGCTCGCGCACGAGTGGGGCCACCACATCCAGAACCTCGAGGGCACGCTCTCGGAGCACCAGAGCTCGGCCACGGGGCCGGAGAGCGACGGCGTGCGCACGGAGCTGCAGGCCGACTGCTTCGCGGGTGCCTGGGTGGGCGACATGACGGACCAGGTCGACGAGAACGGGGTTCCCTATCTCGAGGCGCCCACGCAGGCCCAGCTCGCCGACGCGCTGGATGCGGCGTCGGCCGTGGGCGACGACCACATCCAGGAGCAGTCGGGCGGATTCGTGAACCCGGAGAGCTGGAGCCACGGCTCGAGCGAGCAGCGCATGCGGTGGTTCCAGACCGGCTACGCGTCCGGCGTCTCGGCCTGCGACACGTTCGCCGTGGAGGGCGACGAGCTGTGAGGCCGCCGCGGTCGCTATCCTGACCGCCATGACCACCCGAGTGCCCGGGATGCCGCGCCTGCGGCTCACCCCGATGCAGCCCCGCGACCCGCGCGAACCGCATCGTGCGGCGACGTCGCTCGAGCTGTTCTTCGACCTCGTCTTCGTCGTCGCCGTGAGCACGGCCGCTGTGCAGCTGCACCACGCGCTCGCGGAGGGCCACGTCGCCGAGGGGCTGCTGTCGTACGGGCTCGTGTTCTTCGCGATCTGGTGGGCGTGGATGAACTTCACGTGGTTCGCGACGTCGTTCGACACCGACGACTGGCTGTACCGCGTGCTGACGATCGTGCAGATGAGCGGCGTGCTCGTGCTCGCGGCTGGCATCCCGCAGGCGTTCCACGGCGAGTTCGCGATCCCCGTCGTCGGGTACGTCATCATGCGCATCGCGATGGTGACGCAGTGGCTGCGCGCCTCGGCGTCGGCGGGCGGAGCGCGACGGGCCACGCGCGTCTACGCAGGCGGCATCGCCGCCGTGCAGGTCTACTGGGTGGCCATCCTCTTCGTGCCGCACGGCGTGCCGTTCACGATCGCGTTCCTCGTCGGGGTCGCCCTCGAGGTGGCCATCCCCCTCCTCGCGGAGCGTCGCGGCCAGACGCCGTGGCATCCGCACCACATCACGGAGCGGTACGGTCTGTTCACGCTCATCCTGCTCGGCGAGAGCCTGCTCGCCTCCGCCAACGCGATCATCGAGGCGCTCGAGGAGGTCGAGACCCTCGGGCCGCTCGTCGCGATCGCCGTGCTCACGCTCGTCGTGACGGCGGCGCTGTGGTGGATCTACTTCTGGCCGCCCCACCACCGCGCGATCGGGACGCTGGGGCAGTCCATCCGCTACGGCTACGTGCACTACTTCGTGTTCGCGGCGGCCGGGGCGTTCTCGGCCGGGATCGAGGTCGAGATCGACGCCCTCACGGGGCACAGCGCCCTGACGGGGGTCGCGGCGTCGTTCACCGTGACGGTGCCGATCGCCGTATTCGTGCTCGGCATCTGGTGGATCGCGATCCGTCGGAGCGCCGACCGCGTCGTCAACGTCGCCGTGCCGGCGGGCGCCGTGCTCGTGCTCCTCGATCCCGTCCTGCCGATCCCCGTGACGCTGACGGCTCTCATCCTCGCCGTCGTCGTCGTGGTGCTCGTGCTGCGCCCGCCCGTGGAGGCCGGCGACCGCCATCCGTCGTGACGGCCGCCCTGGCGGCGGGGTCGGCGACGCGGCTACAGTGACGCCGTGACCACCCTCGTCCTCACCGTCATCGGCGACGATCGCGCCGGCCTCGTCGCGGCGATCGCCGACGTCGTCGATGCCCATGGGGGCAACTGGGAGACCAGCCGCCTCGCCGAGCTCGACGGCACGTTCGCGGGCGTCGTGCAGGTGTCCGTGCCGTCCGAGCGGGTCGCCGCGCTGCGCGAGGGGCTCGACGCGCTCGACGGGCTGCTCACCGTCGTCGTGCGGACGGGGTCGGATGGCACCGAGTCGGATGGCACCGGGTCGGATGGCGCGGGACGCTCCGTGACGCTCCGTGTGCTGGGGGACGACCGCCCGGGGATCGTGCGGGAGGTGTCGTCGGCGCTGCGCGCGCACGGGCTCAGCATCGAGAGCATGGCGACGGAGACGCGGGACGCCGCGATGGCGGGCGGTCGGCTGTTCGAGGCGACCGCCGCCGTGCGCGTGGCGGACGACGCGGAACTGGATGCGGCGATCGGCGAGCTGGAGCGGATCGCGGCCGACATCCAGGTCGATCTGCTGCCCGCCGAGTAGTCGCTCGGTCAGATCGAGGCGCGCACCTCGAAGGTGCTGTCGCCCTGCGGATCGGCGTCGTCGACCTCGAGGCCGTCCACGCGCGACCCGACGGGGCCGGAGTGCATCCAGGCCACGACGGCGTCGACGGCCGTGTCGGATCCCTCCAGCTCGGCCTCGACGCGATCGGAGCCGACGTTGCGGACCCAGCCCGCGACATCCCGCCGTTCGGCTTGCCGGGCTGTGCTCCAGCGGAAGCCGACTCCCTGCACGACGCCGCGGGCGACCACATGCACGCGCTTCATGCGGGCCATCCTCGCATCGGATCAGTCGAGCGAGAAGGGGCGGCCCTCCGAGACGGAGATGGCGTAGGCGCGGACGAGCTCGGGCGTCGCGCCGGGCGTGAGCTGCTCGACGACGGGCGCCGCGTGCGCGACGATCTCGTCGACGGGCCGGCCCGTCCACTCGCGGCGGAAGTCGGCGTCCTGCGTGAACCAGATGAGACTCATGACCCCACCGTCGCATGCGCGGGTGCCGGACGTCGCGGGGTTGACGTGGGCAAGAAGGGGTTCCCTCTTCGCGCCTGAGCGTTCAGTATGGGTTGCGGGGGAATCACATATGCAGTCTGAAGACGACACGCAGCACGACCAGGCGCTGCGGAGGGAACGGCCGCCGAGGCCGCGGCGCATGGCGCACGTGGGCGTCGCGGCGGCAGCCGCACTCGCCATCGCCACGGGAGCGGGGGCGCTCGCCGTGGCCGTGCCGACGGCGGAGAGCGCGCCCGTCGCGGCCGTCTCGATCGCCGCCGTGCCGGAGGTCTCCGACGACCACGAGGTGCCCGAGTCGCCCACGGCCGGGTTCTCGGATGCTGCGGCGCAGTTCGCCGCGGGATCCGTGGTCGAGCTCCCCGAGCTCGCATCGAGCTCCTACGGCGCGACGACGATGGACGAGCTGACCAAGGCGCAGAAGAAGGCGCGTGAGGCGCTCATCCGCTCGGCGATCGAGTCGGGCCTCGACGTCGACCTGTCGCGGCTCGACGAGAAGGGGCTCACCTCGATCGGGCGGTTCCTCTGGCCCGTGAAGGACTACGTGCTCACCGACCAGTTCGGCGCGCGGAACGGCAAGCACATGGGCATGGACATCGCCGCAGCGGGCGGCACGCCCATCACAGCCGCGTCGCCCGGTGTCGTCGTCGTGTCGAGCGAGGGCTACTACGGGTACGGCGTGGCGGTCATCATCCAGCATGTGAACGGCGTGCAGACGCTGTACGGGCACATGACGTACGGCAGCCGCGTCGTCGAGGAGGGCGACTGGGTGGAGGCCGGCGACCCGATCGGCCAGGTCGGGAACACGGGCCACAGCTTCGGCGACCACCTGCACTTCGAGGTGCGGGTCAAGGGCGTGCCGGTCGACCCGCGCATCTACCTCGACGGGGCGGGCACACCCGACGACGTGAAGCCGTGGACGCCGACAGGCGGCGGCCAGCCCGCCGGCACGACGCCGTCGGCTGCGCCTTCGGCGCCGGCGACTCCGACGACGGCTCCGGGAACGCCGAAGCCGACCGCTCCCGGGACGCCGACGCCGACGAGCCCTTCGTCTCCGTCTCCGTCGACCCCTCCGACCACGGCGCCGCCGACGACGGCGCCTCCGACGACGGCTCCTCCGACGACAGCGCCTCCGACGACGGCTCCGCCCACGACAGCGCCTCCGACAACGGCGCCGCCCACGACGGCGCCGCCCGAGACGGCGCCGCCCGAGACGAGCGAGCCGACGCAGCCGCCGGTGACGACGGAGCCTCCCGCCGAGACGCAGCCGCCCGCGACCTCCACTCCTCCGGCGGAGTCGACGACCCCCGCGCCGTCGACATCGCCGTCGAGCACGACCGCCCCGTCGGCGGCGCCGCTCCCTGAGCTCGACATCACGTTCGCGCCGACGGAGCCGCCGGCGGAGTGAGCCCCGCCCGCCCGGTCATCGACCAAGGGCGGGGAGTGGCGCGGGTGTTTCGTCTCGCTTCGCTCGCTCATCGGCCAGAGGCAGGGGCACGGCGCTGGGGCAGAGCAAAACCCCCGCCATGTAGAAGCTAGGCGAGGGTTTCTGGGACCGTTGTAACGACGGTCCTTGTGGCTCCGACGGGCGTCGATCCCGTGACCTCACGATTTTCAGTTGTGAGGAACTTGTCGATAACGGCTTGAATCTGGCCTCAGCCGCGTGCTAGCGTGTCGATATCGGCAGGTGACAGCCGCTAGCGACAGGTCGCTATGGCTACACCGTCGAATACACCAACCTTGGCCGGAAGGAACCAGCGGTGACGTACGTCGAACGCATGAGAAGAAGATCCGCGGACAACGGGGTCCGCGAGCGTCTCAACGCAAGCAGCACGAACAGGGGAGGCCCGCATGAGGGGCAAGGGCGAAGGCTCGATCTTCAAGGACAAGCGCGGACTCTGGAACGGGGTCATCGAACTCCCGTCGCACGGGGGCGACCGACGCCGCAAAGTGATCCGCCGCAAGGACAAGAAGGCGCTTATCGACGAGATGCGCCGCCAGACAGCCGAACTGTCCCGGCGCGGCGACCTCCCCACGGGTGGGCAGACCGTTGACCAGTGGATGAACTACTGGCTCCGCGAGGTCGCCGCCAAGACAGTGCGACCGAACACCTACGACGGTTACCGACGCACGGTTGAGAACCACATCATCCCCGCCATCGGGAAGACCAAGCTCGACAAGGTGACGGCGACGCACATCCGACGCGTACACGACGCGATCACCGAGAAGGGCATGAAGTCCACCACGGCCCTGCTTGCACACCGCGTCATGTCCGTGTCGTTCAAGATCGCAGTCCGCGAGGGGCGCTTAGGAAGGAACCCTGCCGAGATGACCGCAGCACCGCGCAAAGCGCGGCCAGAGCTTGAAGCGCTGACCGGCGCAGAGGCGATCCACTTCCTGGACCACGCCCTGCGCGACCCTATCCACGGGGCCAAGTGGGCGACGGCCCTTATGAGCGGGGCACGTCGTGGTGAGGTGCTTGGGTTGCAGCGCGACCGCGTTACCGACGTCCTTGACCTCTCCTGGCAGTTGATCCGTATCGCGAAGACGGAAACGGACGGCAAGCCCAATGTGCCCGACGACTACGAGTACCAGCATGTCAAGGGCGGGCTCTATCTCACCCGGCCGAAGTCGTCAAAGTCGTGGCGCATCATCCCTCTGGTGGACCCGCTGAAAGGCATCCTCGAGCGGCACATGGAGCACGCGCCCGACAACCCTTGGGGTCTCGTGTTCACCCGCGACGGCAACCCGATCAGCCCCGATCAAGCGTCACGAGATTGGCGCACGTCTCTGGCTGCAGCGGGGATCGAGAAGAACGTCCGGCTACACGACGCCCGCCACTCCGCGGTGGACCTTCTCTTCGAGGCCGGCGTCCCTGAAGACCTCATCATGGAGATCGTCGGCCACTCGGTGCGCTCTACGACCCGCGGGTACAAGACCGCTCAGAACCGCCAGCGTCTTTTGGGCGCTATGGAGCAGTTCTCTAAGCTGTTCGTTGTCCCGCCACATACGCGCGAAATAGACGCAGCGTAACCCCCAGCTCGCTCACCAAGCGCTCCTCGTCAGGGCACCACCTATACAGGTCGGCCAGTTCCTCTGGATCTATGAGATGCCAGGCAGCGAACTGGTCGGCCTGTTTTTCGTGTTTTGGGCGGTCGTCCTCGTGCCCGTACTCGGAGTGTCCGATGCCGTGCGCCAAGGCGTTCCTTCGGTGCACTGACCTCAGCTTGGAGTTGACGATGAGGGTGCGCAGTTCCGGCAGCCAGAGTTCGTGCCCAGTCCGCAGCGGCCTGACGACTACCTCCAAACCGATCGCGTCGGCGTGGGCATACGGGTCATAGGCCCGCCCCCTAGGGAAGCTCGGGCTCGTCCTGTTCGAGCTCGGTGTCATAGATCGCTGCCTTCTTCTCGATCGCCTCGATCTCGTCATCTGTCATCTCGGCAACCGACTTCTTCGTTCGGTGGGCTTCGAGGCTAACGGGACCATCCGACATCCCGGCCTGCTCGCGCTCTGCCAGCTCTCGCAGGATCTCCTCCATCACAATCGTCGGGCTGACGCCGATCGCGTTGGAGATCACCACAAGGTCGGTCGCCGTGACGGGTGCGGTCCCGCGGAGCTTCTTCTGAAGCGATGTAAGCGGGATCTCCGAGCGCTCGGCAAGCTCTTCTTGCGTGAGTCGCTTCCGCTTATAGAAGCCCGTTAGGACGTCGGAGGCTACTTGGCTGATGAGTGGCTGGGCGGGGGACACGGTTCCAGTCTAGGTCGCCAGCCCACCGATTTCGGCATGAAAAGTTCCGCTAACGGGTTGCGGCAACCGCTGGCGGCATGTAGCCTACCGATATGGACAGGTTGCACGCCGGAATCGGCATCGCAAGAAGAGTGAACCTCGCGATCAGCGAGGCAGGCTCGGACGTTCACAGCGTCGCACAAGCCGCCGACATCACCGACCTCGAGCTGCTCGACTGCCTGAACGGGCGTGCCGACTTTCAGCTTGGGGTACTGGTGCGTGTCGGCGGCTTTCTGCGTATCCCCGTCACTCGATTCATGGAGGAGGCCGCGTGATGGACACGCAGCTCGACAAGCTCAGCTACTCGGTTCCGAACCTGGCTCTCGCCACGGACCTTTCGGTCGATTCGATTAGCAAGGCGATCAAGGCCGGCGATCTCGTGGCGAACTACTTCGGCACGAAGCCCGTGGTGACGCGGGATGAGGCGAGGAGATGGCTTGAGAGCCTGCCGAACGAGAAGCCGGAGCGTGTCGCGTGAGCGGCTTGCAGCGATTCGACTTCAACGAGCTTCCGTTCCGAGCAGGGCTGATCGATGGGGAGCCTTGGTTCGTCGCGGTTGACGTGTGCAACGCTCTCGACCTCGCCAACACGACGCAGGCGCTCGCTCGCCTGGATGAAGACGAGCGCACCCTCATCTCAAATGAGGGTGGTCGAGAGGTGAACGCCGTGAACGAGGCGGGACTGTACTCGCTGATCCTCGGCAGTCGGAAGGCTGAGGCGAAGCAGTTCAAGCGGTGGGTGACTCACGAGGTGCTGCCCACCATTCGCAGGACGGGTTCGTATGGCGCCCCGGCGCTTCCTGACCTGTCGACCCCGGAGGGTGTGCTGGCTCTGGCGCAGACGCTCACTCGGACGGCTGAGGAGTTGGTCGCGGCGAAGCATGAGGTAGCGGAGCTCACGCCTCGCGCGGATGCGTGGGATGACCTGGCGTCTGCTGATGGTGACTACGCGGTGGGGGATGCGGCGAAGATCCTGGCGCGGGCTGGGATCGAGACGGGTCAGCAGAGGTTGTTCACGCAGCTCGCGAAGTTGGGGTGGGTGTTCCGTGGTGAGCGGGGCAAGTGGACGGCGTTCCAGTCGGCGGTGAATGCGGGGTATCTGCGGGAGTTGCCGCAGTCGCATCATCATCCGCGGACGGGGGAGTTGGTGTTGGACCCTCCGCAGGTTCGGGTGACGGTTCGGGGTCTGGAACGGCTGCGGGTTCGTCTGGGGAAGCTGAACCTCGAGGTGGCGGCATGAGCCGCAAGAAGTGCGCGGCCTGCGGACGTGCTGACGGTCAGATGATGGCCACCGTCTGGATCGGCGAAAAGCGCGCGAACTACTGCCACGACGACGACGGGGACTGCTACAGCCCCGCGACGTGGGCGGGATACCCGGAGATGCGGGAACCAAGCCCAATGATCTGACCCTTCACGGGTCGCAGGTACCGGTGCGCTCGCGGATCGGCCGGTACCGCGGTTTCGTGCACCCTTTTTCGGGTCTCGAACATTGTTCTTTGACAATTCAATAACACTGACTAGCGAGGATACGCGGCACTCACGCCATTGGGTGCTGGACGCCGGGAAAGCCGGAACCGCGATGAATGGACGGGCCCCAGGCAGGGGAGTTGCCGCCCGCGAGAGAAAGTAGCTAGGTGGGTGTGGAGCTATTTTCAGGCAGCACTAGTGACCCCCGTTTGGGGATAGGGGTGCTGGACGGGCGACTCGGCAATGTCGCACTAGCCCTGGTTGGGGACGCACCTAAAGAAATCGCTGTTAGGTGCCTCGGTTCGACACCGAGCAGGGCACGGAAAGGAGCAAGACATGGGAGATGTGCCAACTCGTCGCACCCGGACGATTCACGAGTGGGTGATTGAGACACCGTGCGATGCCAAACAGTTCGCGCTCTCGCTACACCTGATCCAGCAGGAGCTGGACAGCGAGTTTCCCGACAAGGCAGGGTACGACGACGCCTACGAAGTCATCGCCCGAGATAACGAAATTGTCATCCAAGTCATCGAGAGGTGACTAGTCCCCGCCGCGGGGTTACAGCGGTCGGCGCAGTGCTCGAGGTCAGAGATGTCCGGGTGTGAGTCCCGGCTGCGTCACCAGTGTTTTCGGGGCGTCCTGGTGTGGGGCGTTCTTCACGTATTCGAAGGAGAAGAGACATGGGTGAGTACGAGGATTATGTAGCGAAGCTGGTTGCTCAGGCACCGCCGCTGACGGATGAGCAGCGCCAGCAACTCTTGGCGATATTCGCGCCCCAGGCAGCTCCGGCCGCGGATCATGAGATGACCGTGAGTGAAGCCGCTAAGTATCGGCGCGTTTCGGCGAAGACAATCTACGGCTGGATTCAGAAAGGTATCCTCCCAGCCCATCGGTTCGGACCGCAGCGCCTCTACATCTGGCGTTCCGACCTCGACGCGATGGCGAAGGACGTCTGATGCGGTGGGTTGTCATCGATGATGAGGGCCGTCTGGGAACACTCGACGAGGACGGAAACGTTCAAATGGCGACTCCCGCGGAAGTGGATGCTCTGGAACGGTACGTCGCGGAACGGTGGCGGTCATGATCGCCGTGAGATGGTCGGCGGGTTTCGTGATCGTGGCTTGTCTGATCGGCCTGGGTTTCACGCGCACTTATAACGGCTTGTTCGTTATCGGTGTTCTCGCGTCGGCGGTTCTCCTTTGGACGTTCGGTGTGTTCTCGCCAGGGTTTTGGGTGGGTGTGGAGCCTTCTTCCCGGTCGCGTTTGGATGACATGGATTCGGGGTGCCCTGTGGATCACTCGTGGGATCAGGAAGACGAAGAGGATTGCGCCGCATGAGCAAGGAACATGAGTGGTTCGAAGTGGTCTTCAACTATGGGGGCCACATTGAATGCGAATGCGGATTCCTGCCCGGGTCGGAGGAAGACATGGACGCTCACACTGCCGAGTGGGGTATGCGATGAGTGACCGTTTCATCGTGAATACGTCGTCGGGTGAGGCGGGTGTTCGGACGAATAGTCGCAGGGAAGCGGAAGAGTTTGCGTCCCGGTGGGGGACAGTCGTGATCGACACGGAGGCAGAACGATGAGCACACCCGTTTACGACTCGCTCATGGACGTGTACCCGTGGGTCGAACGTCACATGTTCGAAGCGGAAGTGAGAGCCGATATCGACAAACTCCCGGAGGTGGAGTGATGGAGAAGTTCACAGCAAGCAACGGGGTCGAAGTGACCATGGAGAAGCAGGCCATCACAGGATGGCGACGACTGTGGTTCGGCCGAAAAGACGGCGTCTCCATCGAGATCTCTGGGCGGAACTTGAAGGCGCTCATCGAGTGCCTGGACGCCGAGCGTGACGCCGATCTGGGGCGTTGGCGCTGGCCCGAGAACCCGAACTACATGGTGTACCCAAGAGACGATGGTCATGTCGCCGTTCTTTCCGAGCCCGAGGGGGTCGCGGCGTTCTGCGTGACGCGGGCTGCCGCAAGGGGCGCAGGCGAGGGTAACCCCTTCCTTGTCGCGGCTCGCGCTTACTTCGAAGATCACCCGGAGCGGAAGCCGTGGGAGGACGCGAAGCCGGGCGAGGTATGGGCCGTGACCCTGCACGGCAAGGAACGCCCTTGCAAGGTGGTTGAGCCCACGTACAGCGAACACGCGGTCGCATTCCTGCCGTTGAACGAGCCATCCCCAACTTGGTTCGTGCCGTCCGCCGCGATAACCGAAGCCCGCCGCATCTGGCCGGAGGGTGACTGATGGCTGTCCTGTTTCGTGTGGCGGAGAACGCCCCGTGGGAACCGTCCTTCACCCCGTTGACGGTGGAGGAACGCGCATACGTGAACCGGACGGTCGGGTGGGAAATGTACAGGAGCGTGGACTGATGGGTGAGCGCAAGCGGAAGGCGTGCTTTCAGGTTGCAGCCATTGTCTCTGGGGCGGTCGTGGTTGTTTTCGTCGCCCCGCTTCTGACTCACCTCCTCAACCTTCCTATCGGATGGCGCACCGCCGTCAATTTCATCATCGGCGCGGCGAACGGTTATTTCGCCGTTAAGTGGATTCGCGCCGTCCTGAAAGCGAACAAGCAGACGAAAAGCAAAGGTAAAGTCCATGGCGATTTCACAATTCACCCTCATGTTCAACCGCTCATCGGTTGGAGCACCCCGCCTGGGGGACATTGGGGAGGAACGCAAGCACATCGAGTTGGAACCTTTGGAGGTGCCGGCAACGGTTCCAGCGGCTCCGGTCGAGGAACCGGTGCCCGCATGAACCTCGATGAGTTCTCTGGGAAGACCGTGCTGAACCTGCCCGAACTCGAGGATGTAGGGTTCAGCGCTGGCGTAGTCCGGGGTGTGCGTTCATTCCGGGTCGACAAGCTGGGGCGACTAACGGGCGTGCATCACAAGCAGATCTGGACGCCGGGCGAGAACGAGGCTATGTGTCGTGCCGTAGAGAACGAATCGGCAGCGATGTCCTACGCGGTGCAGAGGGCTCTGTACCAGTCCTGGGGCACCGGAACCCGGCCTGTTGAGCCGGCACGCGAGTACCGCCAAGACGCGCACACGATGGCCGACTGCAAGCACGGCTTCTACGCCTACTACGACGGGTCCGACGACTACTCCGAAACCGGAATGGTGTCGGCGGTCGTGGAGGGATACGGGGAGACCGTGATCGGTACTCGCGGGTTCCGATGCATGAAGGCCCGGATCGTTGCTCTCACATTCCGAGACGACGTGCCCGCTCATCTCGTCGCCAAGGTGAAGCGTAACTACCCGGACGTGCCTGTGCTCGACTCGTTCGACCGCATGGTCGCCGAGTTCCCGCCGGACGGAGCGGGAAACGAGTACACCCCGGAGAACGACCCCGACTTCTGGACGAGGAGCATCTGATGGGTCTGGATGAAGCG
Source organism: Microbacterium gilvum (assembly GCF_039543865.1). NCBI lineage: Bacteria > Bacillati > Actinomycetota > Actinomycetes > Micrococcales > Microbacteriaceae > Microbacterium > Microbacterium gilvum. Next base: position 51,079 of record NZ_BAABKO010000003.1, read on the forward strand.
TTGGCCGACTACCTCGACCAGCCCTGTAACTGGGGCAGAGACGACTACACGATCAGACAGGCCGAAGCGGACGCGTTCCGTGCCGGCGCTGCGTGGGCGTTCTCGCACGCCGCCGACCGGATGAGGGAGGTGACGGGATGATCGTCCATGACATGCCTGACGAGGTTTACCATTCGCGCCCAGAGCTTTCGAGCACCGGGGCGCGACGCATTTTGGAGTCCCCCGCGAAGTTCAAGTGGGAGCAGGATCATCCGTCCCGTCCGACGCCGGCCATGATCCTCGGCACCGCCACGCACACGAAGGTACTGGGGGTCGGATCACCGGTCGTGACCTACCCGGAGGAGCATCTGACGCCCTCCGGGAATGTCTCGACGAAGGCCGTGACGGTCGCGTGGGAAGCGGAGCAGATGGCGGCTGGCCGCGTACTGCTCAGTAGACGTGACGCCGCGAAGGTCGACGCGATGGCGGAGGCTGTGCTGGCCCACCTCGAGGCGCGGCAGTTCCTGGAAGCCGTGGAGGGCCGCGAGGTCAGCGTCTTCGCTGACGTCGAAGGTGTTCCGACACGAGCTCGGTTCGACATCTACAACGGGCGGAAGGCCGGCGACCTCAAGACCGCCCTGGACTCATCGCCTGGTGGCTTCAACCGGTCCGTTGCACACCGCGGATACCACATCCAGGAGCGTTTCTACCGCGACGCGTACCAAGCCGAGACCGGGGGTGAGCTCGAGGAGTTCAAGTTCATCGTCGTGGAGAACACTGCCCCCTACCTGGTGGGTGTGTACGACCTGGACTTCATGTGGGCGGAACTCGGGATGAAGAAGGTCAAGGAAGCCCGCGACCTGTGGCGACGGTGCACCGAAACGGGCACCTGGCCCGGGTACGGGACCGCGACGCTCACGCCGCCCACATGGGCGGTGTATGAGAACGAAGACGCAGAGGAGTTCACGTTCTGATGGACATCTCAGATGCCATCCTCGCTCGCAGTGACCAGCTCAATGCGGTGGATCTCGTGGAGCCGGTGACGGTGACGGTCGTGGATGTTCGCAAGGGGAACGCTGAGCAGCCCGTGCACATCATCACGGACGTGTTCGGCCCGGAGCGCCCGTTCAAGCCTTCCAAGACGGTCCTGCGGGATCTGGGGAAGGCGTGGGGCCGGGAGACGCAACCGTGGATCGGTCGGCGTATCGAGTTGTACAACGAGCCGACTGTGAAGTGGGCGGGCAAGGAAGTGGGCGGGATTCGGGTTTCCGGTCTGTCTCACATCGACGGCCCGGTGCAGACGGCTCACACGATCACCCGGGGCCAGTACAAGCAGGTCACGATCCGTCCGTTGCCGTCCGGTCCTGACCCGCAGATGGTTGCCGCGGCGTTGGAGGACATCGCTCAGGCGACGTCGATCCCCGCGCTGAAGGCGGCGTGGGATCTGGCGGGGAAGCGTGGCGTGCAGGGTCACCCGGATGTGATCGCTGCGAAGGAAGCCCGGAAGACCGAGCTCGCCTGACCCCTCAACCTCTTCGAGGCCCGACATCTGCATGGTGTCGGGCCTTCCTCGTACCTAAGGAGAACCTCTTGTTTGAGACGACCATCGTCTTCGGGTGGAAACGACCACCACTCACCGCAAACCAGCGGCTCCACTGGGCCGAACGTGCCCAGCTCACCAGGATGGTGAGAACCGCGGCGATGATGACTGCCCCTCTCGAGACGTTCGAGAAGGTCGCGGTGAAGCTGACATGGGTGGTGAAGGACAACCGTCGCCGGGATGCGGACAACATCTACCCCACGTTCAAAGCGCTCTGTGACGGGCTCGTGGACGGTGGGGTCGTCCCCGATGACACGCCTCAGTACATGGACAAGCTCGCTCCCTTCATCCGGTTGGAGAAGGACGCCGACCCGCACTTCGAGCTCCTGATCAGGGAGGTGGCGTCGTGACTCTCGTGGCGATGATCGAGGACGGTTTCCCGCACGGCACGGTGGAGGGTTTCCGGTTGGGATGCAAGGGATCGATCTGTCCTGCCCCGTTGTCGTGTGCAGCGTTCAGCGTCCGCTACAGGGGCGACTACGCGTTCGCGAAGGCCGTGGACGGTGGCGAGTCGGTGGAGTCGATTCTGGCGCGGGAGAAGGCCGCACAGGCCCGCCCGGTGCGGAATGTGAACGACGAACGGATCTCGAACGCGAACCAGAAACGACGCGAGGTTCGCCACCGTCACGAGAAGGGGTGGACGGACCGGCAGATCGCGGCCGACATGGGCGAAACGATCGCGTACGTCGGGAAGTTGCGCCGGCAGATGGAGTTGCCTGTGCACCCGGACCGGAAGGGGCCGGAGAAGGGGAAACCACGCCGCAAGTCCCGCAGCCAGGGTCGCCGTCGCCCGCATCTTGAGCACGGCACCGTGTCGATGTACACGGCGAAGAAGTGCCGAAAGGGCGACCCGTGCCCTGCCACCCCGTCCTGTCACGAAGTCGCCATGGCGTACAAGCGTGCATGGCTGGAACGAACGAAGGAAGCAGCATGACTGAAGGAACTCAGACGACTATCCATACGCCGTGCCACGAATGCGGGGTGCCGTTCGCGCCCGGTGAGGTCGTGTTGCCGATTTCGCGAGCGGACTGGGACGGCCGCGTCGAAGCGGGTGGCTTCATGCACCTCTGGCACTTTGCGCAGGGCGTGTCATGAATGACCAGGCGGAAGAAGGGCCGATGACCGAGACCGACTTCACGCCGAGCCTGCATTCGGCGCGCAGCACATTCGCGTTCGCCAGGGCTAAGGGCGACAAGAGCCGTCGTGGAATGTACTTTGACGCATTCGACCGGATGATCGCGCGGCATGACGAGGCCGTGGAGGCGAAGGCTCGTGCGGCGGAGCGTGAGCGGATCGTGAGCGAGCTTCGAGACGAGTTCGGGGTCACGAACCGCGCGGCGTCCTGGATCGCGAGGGAGGGGAACCGATGACCGGCACCGGATACACCCCGAGCCTGGACCGTGTGCGGGACTTGTACTCGTGGGCGTACGCGTGGCGCACAGAGGACGCCGAGGGCGAAACAGACCTCAGCGGGCTCCGAGCATCCCAGCGTGCCGAGTTCGACCGGATGATCGCGGCGCACGACGCGGCCTTGGAGGCGAAGGTCCGGGCGGAGGAGCGTGAACTGTGCGCTCGTGTCGCGGAGAACGAGCCGACCAACGGTGCTTTCGAGTACGCGGAGGGCTGGGATGACGCAGCCGGGACCATCGCAACACGAATCCGGGAGAACCGATGAGCGCTTGCATGAGGTGTTCTTCCTGCCACCCGGGCCGGCAGTTCGGTGGCGAGTACCTGTGCCGGAAGCCGGAGTGCGACTGTCACAGGAGAGACGAGTGACAGGGTTCACTGTGAAGACGAGGAAGGCCGTGATCGAACGTGATCACGGCCTTTGTCAATGGTGTGGGGAGCCTGCACGACCCGACGACTACTCGTTGCAGCACCGTCGCGCGAGGGGCATGGGTGGGTCCAGGAACCCGGTCACGAACGGGGCGGCGAACGGTGTCGTCGTGCACGGCACCGGGACCACCGGATGCCACGGGTACATCGAATCCCACCCTGACGAGGCCGCTGAACGGGGTTTCCGTGTGCGTCAGACCGCGGACCCTCGCATGGTGCCGTTGGTCGACTGGCGGGGCGTGGCGTGGTGGTTGACGGGGGATGGGCGTCGTGTGGAGGTCGGGCCGGATGCGCCGTTCTGAAAGGAGGAGACGTGTCCCGAGATAGGGCGAATATCAGGACAGACATCTGGAACGACGACGACTTCAGGAGACTGAGCGCAGAGGCGCAATTCCTCTACCTTCAACTGCTCACCTCGGCCACTCTCACCTACGTGGGGGTAGCAGATTGGCGTCCTAAGCGCATCGCAGCCTTGTCTGCGGGTAGAGCGCCGGGAACGGTGGAGAAGGCCGCTCAGGAACTCGTGGACGGCCTCTATGTGGTGATCGACGAGATGACCGAGGAGATCCTGATCCGGTCGTTCCTCCGCCACGACGGGCTGCTTCAGAAGCCGAACGTCGCGAAAGCAATGGTCAAAGCGTACGACGGCGTGTACTCACTCGACCTCAAAGGTGTGGTGGTGCACGAGCTGAACCGGCTGCACAAACGGTTCCCCGACTGGAAAGGGTTCGACGTGCGGGAGGTTCGCGAAGTGATGTCGAAGGGTTCGGTTAACCCTTCCGATTTGCTGACCGGAACCGTTCCGTTGACCCTTCCCGAAAGGGATGCCCCACTACTAACTACCTCTACAGCTACATCTACAAGCCACTCACTACCCGCGCCGAGCGAGCTCGACACGGTGTTCGAGCGTGCGTACAAGTCGTGGCCGAAGAAGACGGAGAAGAAGAAGTCGGCGGAGAAGTTCAAACTGCTGGCGAAGAAGCATGACCCGGAGTGGCTGGCCGAACAGGTGGTCAAGTTCGGGCGTGCGTACACGTCAACCACGGAAGCCCGGTACGTGCCGGCGCTTGTCGTCTGGTTGAACGGAGAACGGTGGACGGATGACCTCCCCACCGCATCCCCAACGGTGATCAACACCCAGTGGGACCAACTCATGAACACACCCACCGACCCGTGCAGTATCGGGCACCTGTGGGTGAGAGACGGGACATGCGCCCGATGCACAGCACGAAAGGACATGACATGACCGAACGAATCGACCACGCCGCCGAGGCGGAGCGCATCCTGATCGTTATAGACGGGGTGCACGGCGCAGACCTGTCCCTGGACGAGATGATCGCGTCCGCCCAGGTGCACGCGACGCTCGCGCTCGCGCAGGAGCAGCGGGCCGCCAACTTCATCGCGTACTGCACTGCGGCCGACGCGCTCTCGCAGGGGCACAAGGCATGGATCGAAGAGGAGATGGGGCTGTGACCGACAACGTGCGCGAGGCGCTGGAAGCAGCATGGGACGAAGGCAACGGCGTCGGGCTCGACGGATGGATAGGACCGGGTCGCGGTGCTGGCGAGGTCGACGACGAGGCGCTGCGCGCTCGGCGACGTGACGTCGACGCCATCCTGTCGCGTTTCGACGTGACACCGAAGGGGCAGGCGCAGGGTGTGATTGACGCTCACATGCGGCAGGTTGCCCACCGAGTCATGGACGTCTTCCAGAATGCCGACGAGGACGCGCTTGCCGACGAGGTGATGGCTGATGTGTTCACTGCCATCGGGCTCGTCGAAGCCTTCGGGGTCAAGCCGAAGGGACAGGCACTCACCGACGTGGCCGCGCTCATCGCGGAGGCTCGGGAGCTGGTTCGTTCGTGGGACCAGCGCGGGTCGTGGTCCCCCGACTCGCCTGTCGGAATGGTGATGCAGATGGCCGACGCTCTAGAGCGGGCATCCCAGCCGGTCACCGAGCCGACCGTCGAGGAGTGGGCGGCGCGAGCGCAGGCGGCGCGTGACCGGGCGATCGCGAAGGGCTACGGTCCGGAGCACGACGCCGAGCACGGCATCCGCCACCTCCTGAACTGGGCGATCGACTACGCCCGCCGTGGGCGCGCCGAGGACTCATCGGGCCTGATCCTGTCGGCGCTCGCGCTGCTCGACAGCGCTGAGCCGGTCACCGAGGAGCAGGAGCACTATCCCGACTGCCAGAAGTGGCCGCATCGATGGGTCGATTGCCGAGGCGACCATCGAGAGGATCACGACCCCAGACGCCCCTCGCGCATCCCAATGCCGATCCAGGATCGGATCGACGCAGTGCGGCCAGATGGCGAGGAGGACCGATGACCGACACCGAGTACACGCCGAGCCTGGACGACCTCCGTGTCGCCTGGATGGCACACCACATCGAGGCGACAGACGAGTCGCCCATGCCCATGACCAAGTGGGAGGCCGAGTTCCGGCGGGGTATCGAGGCCGAGAAGGCGAAGGCATGGGACGAGGGTTATGAGGCTTGGAGGGGCGACGGAGCCCGCCGTTACTGGGATGCATCAAGCCCACAGGCCAACCCCTACCGGAAGGAGCAGGACCGTGGCTGACGAAGCGCTGATCGAGGGCATGAAGCTGGAAGCCCGCAACCGCATGCGACACGATCCGAGGGTCTGGCACGAGGCGCTGGAGAGCGCCATCGATGAACTCCTTCCCGCGCTGATCGAGGCCGTACGCCAGGAGGAGCGCGAGACGTACGACCCCGCGAAGGATGAGCGCCTCGCGCGCTACATGGCGATGGTGACTCCTCTCGGATACGGCGCAGCGATCGCGGTCGTGGAGGCCATGAACCGGCTCATCGACGTGGAGCATCGAGACGAGGAGATCGCGGAGCAGGCTCGCCAGAAGGAGCGCGCGCTCCTGGACTACGAGCATGTCGAGGGCATCGCGTACGCCGACGATGTGGCCGAGGGGTACGAAGGACCCGTGCCGGACGACTACACGCGCCACTACTGCGAGGCCGACGGCGAGGACTGGCCGTGCGCCTACGCCCGTCACAACGAGAAGGTGCGCCAGGACGAGCGCGAGAAAACACTGCGCGATGAGTCGATGCACCTGCGAGAACGCATCAGCGACTGCGAAGCGGCGCGGAACGAGCACCCGAAGGGCAGCCAGGCGTGGCGAGCGCTGAACGAGCCGCTCCATCACATGCGGGCAGAGGCCATGCGGCTGACCTCTCGTGCCGACGAGTTCGCCGCCCGGATCAGGGAGCAGGGGCGATGAATGCCGCCGCGTCGTCGACCGACCGACCCGGCCTCGCAACCGAGTGGTCTGACGAACACATGAAGCGACTGCAAGAGTCCGGGCCACGCCTGCGTAAAGCGATGTGGGAAAGGTTCAAGAAGACACCGGACTACGCCGCGCAGATCGCGTACGACGAAGAGACAGAACGGTTACGGAGATTCATCCGAGGCCAGCAGGCCATCCAACAGGTCGACGCAAGGGTGGACGAATGACCCACGGAACGAAAGCAGCGTACGACCGCCACAAGTGCCGGTGCGACGACTGCAAAGCCGCGAACACCGCCTACCAACGCAGCAGACGACGCAACATCGCATACCGCGACGCGAACCAACCCAAGACCTCATGAAACCGGTCTGGGCGATACCCGCGGTCATCGCATACGAAATCACTCGAGCGCTCCTGAAAAGGGGCGCTCTCTCATTCCTCCGCTGGTACTGGCGGACAACCGGAAGGTAAGAGATGGCAACCATCGTGTTTAAGGCGTTCATCGACGACGTGCTTATCGGCCGTGACGGCCCATGGGCGTTGCGAACCTCCGAACTGCATCAGCGGAAGACGGACACCGGGTACGAGACCGTGGCGCGCACGTTCCGCACCGTGAAGGGCGACATCGACTTCACCCGATACGCGAAGGGAGACCGGGTCGCGGTCGCCGGACAGGAACGCACCGAGAAGCGCACCCACGAGGGCAAGGACTACTACGACCTTGTCGTGTGGGCTGAGGCAGTTTCACACGTCCCGACGAGGCAGAACCTCAGGGATGGGGTAAACGCCCCGCAGACGCCCGCACAGGCCCCACAGCAGGCACCCCAAGCCGACACCTGGGACACCGCGACACCTGGGAGCGCGGATGTTCCCTTCTGAACCCCTCAGTGGGGAACTGTTCGCCGGGGCAGGTGGTCTCGGGATGGCGGTCGACGAAGTGTTCGGCACCCGGCCCGGATGGTTCAGCGAGTTCGACCCCGCCCCATCCAAGGTGCTCGCCCACCACCATCCCGACGTCCCCAACCACGGCGACGTCACCAAGGTCAACTTCCGCAACCTCCCGCACACGCACGTCCGATCCGGCGGATTCCCCTGCCAGGACGTGTCACTCGCGGGAAGGAGACGCGGGATGACCGAGAGCACACGATCCGGACTGTGGTCCGAGTTCGCCCGATCCATCGAAGAAGACCGACCTGACTGGGTGGTGATCGAGAATGTCCGAGGACTTCTCAGCGCGGACGCTGCTAGCGATGTGGAACCCTGCCCGCTCTGTGTGGGAGACAACCCAGGGCATGTTCTGCGGGCACTTGGAGCCGTACTTGGAGACCTGGCCGACCTCGGGTTCGATGCGGAATGGACAGGCATCCGAGCCGCCGACGTCGGCGCACCCCACGGCCGGTTCCGGGTCTTCATCCTCGCCTGGCCCCGAGAGCGCACTGCTGCCGACGCCGTCCGCGAATCCGTTCGAGGGAGAGCCCGAGGCATTCCTCGCGCGGCAGGCGAGGTTGAAAGACATGGGGATCAACGGGAACGGAGCGGGCGCGCCTCTCGCGATAGCGGTACGCATGCTCCCGTAGCGCTGCTGCCGACTCCGACTGTGGGCAACGCAACGGGCGGCAACGCTCAGCGTGGCGGAGACCGATCGGGGGAGAAGCTGCTTCCGGGACTCGCTCGCGAACACGCCACCGACTGGGGCCCGTACGCGGCGGCCGTCGCACGCTGGGAGACCGTACTCGGTCGCCCCGCGCCGGCCCCGGTACGGATGGACGGGAAGGGTGGGAAGGCCCGCCTGAACCCGGAGCTCCCGGAGTGGATGATGGGCTGGCCTGCCGGGCACGTCACCCACCCCGCCATCGGCCTCACACGCGCCGAACAGTTGAAGATCGCGGGCAACGGCGCCGTCCCCCAACAAGCGGCCGCAGCGCTCCGCGAAATGCTCGCACGCCCCGGCGTGCCCGACATCGAATGGGACACCCATGTCCTGGCCCGCTGACCGTCACACCACCCAACTCTGGGACGAACTCTGGACCGTCGACGACCACGACGAACTCATCCCCGGAAGAGACGACGCAAGGAACGACCGAGATGACAACTGAAACCGCTAAACGAGAGAACGAGAGGCGTGAGCGATGAGTAGGGCGATGGGCGCCCACCAGTCGGCGCGAGCGAAGACGACGACGTGGCTCACGCCACCGGAACTGATTGAGAAGCTCGGCCCATTCGACATGGACCCGTGCGCCGCTCCGTCGCCGAGGCCGTGGCCGACCGCTGCCCGACATGTCGAGCTTCCTGAGGATGGTCTTACGGCGGAGTGGACGGGGCACGTGTGGCTGAACCCGCCCTACAGTTTCGCCGCGTGGACGTGGCTGGAGAAACTCGCGGCACACGGTGACGGCATCGCGCTGGTTTTCGCCCGCACTGAGACCGCCGGTTTCGTGCGCGAGGTGTGGGGGAAGGCGGCGGGCCTGTTGTTCCTGCATGGTCGGCTGCACTTCCACCACGCGGACGGCACTCGCGCCGCCGCGAATTCGGGCGCCCCGTCCGTGCTTGTCGCGTATGGCGACTGGGCGGCCGAGCGCCTCATGACGGCCGAGATTAACGGCACATACGTGCCGTTGCGGTCCGCGAATGACGAGATTAGGGGGCAGGGCTGATGGACATGCGTGACTGGGATCAGGAGCTGATCGAGGAGCAAGAGGCACTCGAAGCCGACCTGATTGTCAAGGAAGTCGCGATCATCTTGCTCACGCGACACGTGACAGGCACTCCCTGGCTCGACTGGGACGTTTGGTCCGAACAAGCATCGGACGACGACAGGCTCGATGCGCTGCGCACCGCATCCGCCGTGGTCGAGTACATGCGCGAGCACGGCCGCCCGGCGGATGACGAGATTAGGGGGCAGTCGTGACGGTTACTCACTATCACCTGACGGAGGAGTTCGAGTTGACGCGTGTTGTCCCGGGTCGGGACACGATCCGCGACCTTTACGACGCGGCCGAGTACTTCTCCGATGAAGACTGCACTTGGTCGATCAACGGGACGGCCATCGAGTTCAAGCGCCCGCTGGGAACCAGCCTCACCGCACGAGAGGAAACACGACCATGACGGACGAACTGTTGGACGCGGTGGATGATCTCACCGCCCCGAAACCCGTGAAGGTGGACACAGACGACGGGCCGAAGTGGGCCACAGAGGACGCCCTGCTTGTGCAGCTCGCGGAAGCCGTGTCATCGTCGATGAACTCCGGTTCCGGTGCCGGCGGGGCAGCATGGACGAGGAACGTGCTCGACTCGACAGCCCTCTACCAGGCCACCATCATCACCTCCACCATCGGGGACTGGTGCCGCATGGGGAGAGTCAATGTCACCCGCAACCCCGTCACCGACCTCAGGACCTGGTATGTATCCAGGCTCGCCGCACCACCCCAGACACGCGATTCGGACGGGTTCTACATCGACCAGATGAAGGCATGGGCAGGACAGATCCGCAGCATGATCAACCCGCCCAAGACGATCGAGATCACCGCCCCCTGCCCCGTCTGCAACCAGGGAACGTACACGAACGACATCGGGGAACTCGTCACCAACCCCCTCGTCCTCATCTACCGACCCGACGACGAAGGCCACGCGAAAGTCATGTGCAAAGCCTGCGACGCCATCTGGAACGGGAAAGACGCCATGGAGGAACTCAACGACGAACTCAACGACAAGACCGCATGACACGCGCCAAGAAAAGGTGAAATCGCCCTACGCCAGGTGATACCCTGATGACGCCTACCTGAAGTGCGCACTTTTCCAGGTAGAACCAAGCCGCCAAGGACACACGTCCAGGGCGGCTTTCCTGTTTCCTCCCACCAGACGCAACGGAACCCCGGTGCCAGCGTGGACGAAGGACGCGCGACGATCGCGCAACACACAGGCCGACGCCGGTCAACAACTACACACGCGCGAGTCTCGACGGCAGATATCGAGACACGGTGCATGCGTCAGTGGCGATCACGCCTCACCCGGGAAACCGGAACGCCGCATGACCGTCTTTGCTCCCCGCCGTCCTCCGGGCCTGGTGGGGATATGTCACGGTTGCGCCGTCCAGGAGACGGAAGCGCGCTGTATGCCACCCGCGGCCAAAGCTCCCGAGCTGCGGCCGCGGGTGTGCACCCTTCTAGCCCAACAGGCAGAGGCAAGCGGCCCAAACCCGCCACAGTCCGAGTTCGAACCTCGGGAAGGGTACGGATGCGGGTTCAAGTCCCGCCGCGATCCTGTCGCGTAACGGTCAAAGGCATGGGCTGAAACGTCGTTGCCGTGGTGGACCAGCGAGGTACCGAACCTCGCCAGGCGTGCGAGACCGCCCCGGGGATGCGACCGGCCAACGCATGCAACCTCCCCCCGTGAATAGCTCCACACCCCAGGAGGGCGACGATGCCTGACGCCTACGAAGGTCTCGTGTTCGCAGAGTCCGAGACCGGCCGTGAAGCATTCATCCCCCTACGACCGAGCGAGGACGACGGCAATGCCTGATCTGTCCATTGATCTGACGTTCAACGACAAGTACTTCGATGACGACGGGGTTGAACACGTCGAATCTGAGAAGTCGGGCGTCATCGTCCACGGGTACCGAGATGGCGAGATCTACATCGAAGCGTTCGATGTCAACGGAGCTCGCACCATCGAACCGCGCGCCGAATACAGCGCAACCGGAGCACTCCGACGTGAAGAAACAATCAGGCTCCGCGACTACCTGAACGAGGTGCTGAGAGATGCCTGACGCATTGATCGAGTACGCCGACCACGATGAGGTCATGGCCGTCGCGGACCAGGTCATCGTGGATCACCGCGAAGTGATCGAACGGCTAGCTCATGCCTGACGCGCGGCCCATGTACGAGTGCCCCGACTGTGGGCGCACCTTCACGAACGAGTCAGCGCTCCTGTTCTGCTGCAACACCGAGGAAGAACAACGACGCGGCATCTACCGCGGGATCGACTGAGGCAGGTGCCGACATGCGGGAAGTCAACGTCCGCAGGCAGAACGGACACCGCCGCACCGAGCTACGCAAACGCGTCCTCGCGGAAGAGACCCACTGCCACCTCTGCGGGGGGTGGGTGGACAAGACACTCAGCATGACCCCCGGCAAGCACGGCCCACGATGTGCCGGCGACTGCGCAGGATGCATCCCCCACGACATGCGAGCCGAAGTAGACGAGATCATCCCCGTCTCACGAGGCGGTGACCCATACGCGCGAACCAACACCAGGCTCGCGCACCGATAGGCGCCTGCAACAGAGCACGCGGCAACATGCCCGTGCACGAGTACACCGCAAGACAACAACAACACCAAACCGCACAAGCAACCCGCACCATCACCACGCTCATCGCATGGTGACCCCAACCCCCTCCCCCTCCCCTCGACAGCCCGCCCGGAGGCCAGGGCCGTCATATCTACCTCGTTTTTCCACACCGCCCCGGAGGTGAGCATGCCTGCGAAGAAGGTTCTACGGGCGGTGGAGCCGGGGGAGAAGCCGGCCGAGAAGCTGTCGGTTCAGCAGGCTGCGGCGACGGGTGATCATCGGGCCTTGCTGGTGGCGATGCGGGAGCGGATTGCTCGGACTGTTTCGGACCCGGATTGTCCTCCGCGTGATCTGGCGTCGTTGACACGGCGGTTGCAGGACATCTCGAAAGAGATCGAGGCGTTGGATTTGCGGGCGAGGGAAGAGGGTGCTGATGCCGCTGACGTCGCAGAAGACGAGGAGTGGGCGGCGGAAGCTCTCTGAGCTCGCTAAGCATCTGGCGGTACCTGCCGACATCACGTCGACGATGTGGCCGTCTGTGCTGAAGACGTGCACGGAGAAGTTGGGTGCGGAGTTCGACGACTGGCAGGACGGCGCCGGCCGGGTGATGCTCGCGAAGCGTGAGGACGGCAGCCTCGCCGCGATGATCGATGGCGTTGGGATGTCCCTACCCCGCCAGGTGGGGAAGACGCATCTAGTCGGCTATGTGGCGTTCGCGCTGTGCGTGAACATTCCTGGCCTTCTGGTGATCTGGACGGCTCATCACTCCGCAACGTCGACGGAGACGTTCCTGTCGATGCAGGGCATGGCGAAGCGTGTGAAGGTCGCCCCGCACATCAAGCAGGTGTTCACCGGGTCTGGTGACGAGGAGGTCCGCTTCCACAACGGGTCGCGGATTCTGTTCGGGGCTCGTGAGCACGGTTTCGGTCGCGGTATCCCTGGTGTGGATGTGCTGATCTTCGATGAGGCGCAGATCCTTTCCGACAAGGCGATGTCGAACATGCTCGCCACGATGAACACGTCGCGGTTCGGGTTGCAGTTGTACATCGGGACTCCGCCGAAGCCGGAGGATCGTTCGGAGACGTTCAAGCGGATGCGTCGGGAGGCGCTGGCGGGAACGCTGACGGATGGTGCCTGGATCGAGTTCGGTGCTGATGCGGACGCGAAGGATGACGACCGTGCGCAGTGGCGCAAGATGAACCCGTCCTACCCGAAGCGTACCCCGGCGCAGTCGCTACAGCGGTTGAAGCGGAAGCTGACCCCTGCGGACTGGCGTCGTGAGGGCATGGGCATCTGGGATGACGACGCTGAGGGCACGCGACGCTGGTCGGCGGACTTCTGGTCATCGGTCAATACGGAATGGGCCCCTGAGGGTGGTGTGCGGTCGTTCGCGGTCGCGTTCTCGCTGGACGGCTCGAGGCTGTCGTTGGCGGGCGCGGTGAAGCATGAGGACGGCGTGCATGTGGAGCTCATCGACGCGTTCCAGGGTGTCCAGGAGCGGGGGGTCGACCCGCTCGCTGATTGGCTGGCGGAGCGGTGGCGGGATGTGTCGCGTATCGCGATCCTCGGCACCGCTGGCGCGGCGTTGAAAGCCGCTCTGCGGGACCGGAAGGTTCCGGAGCAGGTGCTGCATGTCATGTCGACGCAGGACTACTTCGCGGCGAACACGATGACCGAAGACGGGATCAAGGCCAAAGCGATTTCGCACCCGGTGGGTGCTGAGGGTGACGTGTTGAACGCGTCGGTCGCGGTGAGTGACACGAAGCGTCGCGGCATGAATGGGCAGTGGGGTTGGGAACCGACCGTCCCGGACGGGGATGAGACGCCTGTGGAGGCGTTCTGCGCGGCCTATTGGGCTGCTCGAACAAGCAAGCGAGTCCCCGGACGAAAGCAGGTGTTGATATGACGGTTCTTGTCTGGGAGACACCTTCTTTCGTGGCCGGCGTCGATGATGTGGAGCACGACATCATCAGGGGTTTGTTCGACAAGTGGCAGCGGAAGTATCCGCGCAACTTGCTGCGGTCCACGTACTTCGACGCGAAGATGCCCGTCCAGTCCACGGGGAACATCCCTGAGGAGGCGATGCGGAAGATCAGGGCGGTGTTGGACTGGCCTGAGAAGGCCGTCTCGGCTCTGGCGGATCGGTCGGTGTTCGAGGGGTTCGTTTCACCGGGTGCGCAGCAAGACCCGTTCGACCTGGCCTCCATTCTCGACGCGAACAGGTTCGACCTCGAGCTCCCACAGGTGATCACCTCGGCGTACAAGCACTCGTGCGCGTTCATCACGACCGCTCTGGGTGATGTGGCGTCGGGTGAGCCTGAGGTGCTTGTGGTGCCGCGTGAGGCGATGTGGTCGGCTGCTACGTGGGATCAGCGTCGGCGTTCGATTGCGGCGGCGATGGCGGTCACGTCAACAGACGATGTGGGGCGACCAGACAGTCTCGATGTCTACCTCCCGAGTACGGTACTCACTCTGACGCGCCGGCCCTCAGGTTCGTGGGTTGTAGTGGACCGTCGACCGAACCCGCTGGGTGAGGTGCTGGTAGAGGCGATCTGCTACGACCCGCAACTGGATCGGCCTTTCGGCCGGTCTCGGATTTCGCGTCCGGTGATGAACATCACCGACCACGCCCTCACGACGATCGTCCGTTCCGAGATCTCATCGGACTTCTACGCGGTCCCGCGCATGTACGCGCTGGGCGTGTCTGAGGATGCGTTCTCGCGTGGGAAGTGGCAGGCCGCGATCGACCGGTGGTTCGCGATCACGAAGGACGAGAACGGCGATGCGCCCACTGTGGGGCAGTTCCCGCAGATGACGATGCAGCCGATCCACGAGCAGTACCGCATGTACGCAACCCAGTTCTCTGGGGCGACAGGTGTCCCGGTGTCGAGTCTCGGCATCCTGACGGACAACCCGCCGTCCGCGGAGGCGTTGTACGCGGACGACCGTCGAATTGTGGCGACCGCGAACCGGCAGAACCGGATCATGGCGTCGGGGCTGAAGCGCATGGCGCAGAAGGTCATCCGTCTCCGTGATGGCGGGATCGTGACGGACGAGATGCAGAAGCTGAGCGCATCTTGGATGAACCCGACGTTTACGTCACCGATCACATCCGCGACTGCCCTCCGCGAGCTCTCCACCGTGTTCCCGTGGCTGTCTGAGTCGGAAGTCGCCCTCGAGTACGCGGGCTTCTCCCACGCTCAGATCACACGACTGCTGGCAGATAAGTCCCGGTATGACTCGCGGGCGTTCACGCGCGCGTTGAGCGCGGTGGCGGCGGGGAGGTCTGATGCTTCTGGCGGAAGTGGAACAGCACAGGTCGCAACTGTCGCAGGTGACGACGCTCGCAGCGTCTGACATCACCGCGTACGCGCGGGCCGTGATGAACGAGTCGCCGGAGGATGTGGCGGGTCAGGTGCGTGAAGCATCTGCGGCGATCGTGGGGACGTATTCGGGTGTTGCCGCTGAGGGTGCTGCGTTGTTCTATGAGGGGCAGCGCCCTCAGGCCGGTGCCCCGGTAGAAATAGCGCCCCCGTCGATCGGGGAGAGGCTCGCAGCGGACCTTGGGTACGCGCTTGCCCCCTTGTTCACGCCGGAAGCCTTCGGCTCCCCTGGGCAGACCTTCCTCTCTCGCCTGGCCGGCGCGGTCAGCTTGCACACGGCGGCGGGCGACCGGCAGACGATGATGCTCACCTCCGCCGCTGACCCACTGTCTGGCGGGGTCCGCAGGTTCGCGAGGGCTGGCGCGTGCGCGTTCTGCGCGTACCTGTCGACCGTCGAAGCGACCGTCTACGACGACACCGTGTGGCACACCGATTGCACCTGCGTGAACGTGCCCTGGTGGGAGGACAACCCGCTCCCTGACGCGGACTACATGGACCGGTTCGCTGACGCCGCAGAGAAAGCGCGAGCCGACATCCTCGCGGACTACCGCGAGAAGCGGAAGCTCGCCCCCGACCTTCGGTTGCGGAACTTCCACAGGCAGTTCCCCGAAACGGCCGTGAACACGAAGAACATCGCCGCGCGCATGCGCGCCGAGATGGGCCTTGCCCACTGATCTTCCCTGCGACGCGATGTCGCTGGGCTGACACCGAGCGATTCGGGAGGAAACGATGACGGACACGAACGAGACCCCAGCGGAAGACCCGCAGAACGCGCCCAGCGAGCCGAATGAGGACGGTCTGGGCGACGCGGGCAAGAAGGCGATCGCCGCGGAGCGCGAGGCCCGCAAGACCGCCGAGAAGGCTGCCGCGGACTACAAGGCTCAGCTCGAACGGATCGAGCAGGCCAACCTGACCGAGCTCGAGAAGGCGCAGAAACGCGCCGAGGCCGCTGAGAAGCAGGCGAACGACCTCGCGACGAAGGCCGCTCGAGCCGAGGTCGCAGCCGCGAAGGGTGTTCCCGCTGCACTGCTCACCGGCACCACACAGGAGGAGCTTGAAGCATCCGCTGATGCGCTCATCGCTTTCCGCGGGGAGCCGGCCAAGGGCCCGGTCGTCCCCACCCAGGGCAAGACGCCCGACAAGGCAGCTCCCGAGAGCGCCGATGACTGGCTTCGCAACCTCGCGAAGCGATAACCACTTCCTGAAAGGAAACCAGCATGGCTGGATACAACGAGTCGATCGCTCGCGGTGACACCGTCATTCCCGAGCCGGTCGCGAACGAGATCATCCAGGAGCTTCCCGGCGCGTCCGTGCTCCTCAACCGTGCCCGCCAGGTGCGCATGTCGTCCAAGACGCTCAAGCAGCCCGTCCTGTCGGCTCTGCCCGACGCGTACTGGGTGAACGGCGACGCCGGTCTCAAGCAGACCACGAAGGCGGAGTGGGACAACCTCGTCATCACCGCGGAGGAGCTCGCGGCGCTCGTCGTCGTGCCTGATGCGGTGATCGACGACTCCTCGATCCCGATCTGGTCCGAGGTTCGTCCTCTTATGGTCGAGGCGATCGGCCGCAAGGTCGATGAGGCTGGCCTGTTCGGCGTCGACAAGCCCGCTTCCTGGCCGACCGCGGTCGTCCCGGGGGCTATCGCGGCCGGGAATGTGGTCGAGCGCGGCACGGGTGCGGACCTCGCGGTCGACGTCGCTTCGCTGGGACGCCTGCTCGCGCAGGACGGATTCTCCGCGAACGGGTTCGCCACGGCCCCCGGCTTCAACTGGGAGCTGATCGGACTCCGCTCCGCGCAGGGCGCGCCGATCTACACGCCCTCGCTCGCTGCCGGCGCCCCGTCGACCCTGTACGGCTACGGCCTCAACGAGGTCACGAACGGCGCATGGGACGCGACTGCCGCAGAGCTGCTCGCCGCCGACTTCCGCAAGTTCGTGGTCGGCGTGCGACAGGACATCACGTTCAGCATCTCCGACAGCGCGGTCATCACCGACGCGGACGGCAAGGTCATCGTGAACGCGTACCAGCAGGATTCGAAGATCCTCCGCGTGGTGTTCCGTGTCGGCTTCCAGGTCGCGAACCCGCTGACCCGTGTCAACGGGACGGCCGCGACCCGTTACCCGGCTGCGGTCCTGACGCCCGCAGACGTCACGCCGTGAGGTTCACCAAGCCCGGAACTGACAAGACGGTGACCGTCGCCAATCCGGTCACGGTCACCGTCCTCGAGCAGGCCGGGTGGGTCGGGGAGGAGCCTGAGAAGGCTCCTGTGAAGCGCGGCCCGGGTCGTCCGAAGAAGTCTGAGTGAGTGTGGGGGTGCGTCATGTACGCGACGGTCGCTGATCTGGAAGCGCGGTGGCGCACCCTCACCTCGGATGAGCAGGCGCGTGCGGGGGTGCTGTTGGAGGATGCCGCGGTCAGGTTGGATGCTCTCTGCGCCCCGTCTGTGCCGCCGACGTCGCAGGAGCTTGCGTCCCGGTTGATCGTGTCGTGCGAGATGGTGAAGCGTGCGATGGTCACCGGGTCGTCGGGTTCGGGTGGGTTGGGTGTGACGTCTGTTCAGCAGGGTGCGGGGCCGTATCAGGAGACGGTGCAGTTCTCGAACCCGACAGGTGACCTGTATCTCACGAAGGCGGACAAGGCGCTTCTGGGGTGCGGGAAGCAGACGGCGTTCACCGTGTCGATGGCTCCCGACCCTGCACCTGTGACGCTTGTGTGGTGGCCGCTGTGATCGGTGAGACGGTCGTGGTGGTGCGGGAGGTTGTGACGGGCACGGATGCGCACAACGAGCCCATCACGGAGGCTGTGGAGGAGTCGGTGGATGATGTGCTGATCGCTCCGGGGCCACGTGCAGACATCCCGGACGCGTTCCGTCCTGTGGGGACGGTTGTGGCGTGGAATCTGCATTTTCCGAAGACGTTCACGGGGTCGTTGCGGGGCGCGAAGGTTTCCGTTCGTGGCGGTGCCCCTTGTGATGTGATCGGTGACCCGCAACCGTTCACCCTTGCCAACACGCCCACCCGGTGGCATATGCCTGTCGAGCTCGAAAGGGCGGATGGCTGATGGTGTCGATCCCGGTGAAGATGATCCTCCCCGGCCTGAACAAGGTGATGCGGGATCGTGCGGTGCAGGACATCGTTGACGATGTTGGCCGGGCGATGGAGGCGGACGCGGGTCCGGGGTTCGAGTATGTGCCGAGTCCGCATCGGTTCGGTGCGCGCGGGTATGTGCAGGTCGCGTCTGGTGAGGGTGCTCGCCGGCAGGCGCGTGATGCGGTGCTTGAGCGGGTGTTGTCGAGGAGGCGTATATGACGCTCCCCGATGTGGACGCGATGCTGTTGGACTTCCTTGGCCCGGTGTTGAACCCGGTGAAGGCGTATCTGCGGGTGCCGTCGTCGCGGCCGGATGAGTTCGTTGTGGCGCGCCGGAATGGTGGGGGTGCGGCGTCGCGTGTCCTGGATTTCCCTACTGTGACGGTGGATGCGTGGGCGAAGTCCACGACTCGTGCGGAGGAAATGGCGTCTGTTGCCCGTGAGGCTCTGCTGAACGGGTACACGGCGATGCCGCTCGTTCGGGGTGTGGAGGAGTTGACGGGCCCATACCTGTCGCCTGACCCGGAGACGAACCTGCCGGTGTACCGGCTCTCGGTGCGGTTGAGCGTGCGCGCGTCCCGTTCCTGACCCCTTGTTTCTTGTTCCAGCCCCTGCCGCCGGTGGGGGCTTTTCCATGCCCGGATTGGGCGCTTAGGAGGAGACATGCCCGTTAACTCGGACAACGCCCGGATCTATGGTTCCGATCTGGACATGGTGTATCTGGCCCCTGTGGGGACGCCGTTCCCGACTGACCTTGCGGCTCCTGGTTCGCCGTGGCAGGCGGTCGGGTGGCTGCACACGGATGGCATCACGGAGACCCCGACTGGTTCGCGGACGTCGATCCGTGGGCATCAGGGCAATCGTGTGGTGCGGACCCGGATGGAGGAGCCGGGGACGCAGATCGCGTTCGTCGCGCTCGAGGACACGCCCCTGACCCGGGGGATGCGGTACGACGTGAAGTCGTCGACCACGACGTCGGGTGTGCGCCGTGAGGTGCGTGGGGCGGGTCAGAAGATCACGCGGTGGGCGGCGATCATCGACAAGTTCGATTCCGACTTCGAGGGTGTGCAGGACCGGGACGAGATCCCGCGGTTCGAGGTCGCACCCGATGGGGACCGGGTGTTCGTGAACAACGACATTGCGGCGTTCCCGTTCCTTGGGGAGATCGTGGGCGACTACGAGAACGTGTCGCAGGGCCCCGAGGCGTGACAGACCGGTGGGCGGGGTGGTTAGCCCCAGCCTCGCCCACCTTCACTCTTGGGGCTGCGGAATGGGGCTGACATGTCGAAGAACCGGAAGATCCCTCAGGATCACCGCCCGAAGGCGTCGGAGGTTGAGGCACCGGAGCCTGCCGAGGATCGCGCTGATCCGACAGTGACTCTGGACGGGGTGGAGTACACGGTGAACCTCGCCGCTCTCGCGGACCCGCGCACAGCGTCCGCTCTCGGATTGATGCAGGAGTTGGCGGATGCGAGCGCCGCCGGGCAGGAACCCGACCACCATGTGGTCGCGGAACTGAACTTGCGTGTGCCGGCGCTGATCCGGCGACTTGTTGGTGCGCGCGGTGAAGCGCAGGCGCTCGACAAGCTCGCCGCGAAGCACGGGTCGTTGAACATCGCGCACGTCGTGCAGTTCGTGTACGAGCTCATCAAGGAGGCCCGCCCAAACTCCTGATGCTCGCGCTCGCCCTCCACTACCACGAGGGTGCGTTGCGGGCATCGCTGATGGAGGTGTACGGGCTGAGGCTCGCGGACATGCGGGACATGTTCGAACTCTCTGACCTTGTGCAGTGGTTGCCCGCGGGGTGCGCGTTCTGGCGTTCCTTCGGGGGCCCTGCGGCCGTCACGGAGCAGACCAGGGCTATCCAGATGCTCGACTACTCGGTCCGGGTGGCGGACTACCACGCCCGTCACGGCAAGGGGAAGAAGCCGAAGCCCCCGCAGGACCCGCCGTTCGCTCATGAGAAGCGGGCGCAGCAGGAGAAGTTTGCGCGGCAGGCGGAGACGTTCCGTCGCATCCAAGAACGAACTGAACACGGGTAGCCCCGGGACATCCTCCCGGGGCTTTCGCTTTGGGGGTCCGCATGGCGTTTGGTTCTGGTGCGGAGATCGCGAACGCGTATGTCGCTCTGGGTGTGAAGATGCCCGGTGCCCGGCGGGACATCCAGACGGCCTTGGGGCAGGCGGATGTCGGCGGGGAAGGGAAGAAGGCCGGCGGGCTGTTCACGGCCGGTTTCGCGGGCGCTGTGGGTGGTATCGCGGCGTCTTTGACGACGACGTTGACGTCCGCGATCGGCGGGTTGGCGTCGGAAGCGATCGCGGCGTCGGACGCGACGGACAAGTTCAAGTCGACTCTCGATTTCGCGGGTCTCGACACGGACACCATCGACCAGCTCACGAAGTCGACCCGTGACTATGCGGACGCGACCGTGTACGACCTGGCGGAGATCCAGAACACGACTGCGCAGCTCGCGGCGAACGGGATCGACAACTACGCGGAGCTCACCGAGGCTGCGGGGAACCTGAACGCGGTTGCCGGTGGCAACAGTGACACGTTCTCATCGGTCGCGATGATGCTCACCCAGACTGCGGGTGCTGGGAAGCTGACGACGGAGAACTGGAACCAGCTCGCGGACGCGATCCCTGGCGCGTCGGGCATCATCCAGAAGTCCCTTGCGGATGCGGGCGCGTACACGGGGAACTTCCGTGACGCGATGGCCGCGGGGGAGATCACTGCGGAGGAGTTCAACGCGGCTCTGCTCGAGCTCGGGCAGAACGATGCCGCGGTGAAGGCCGCGACCAGTGCGTCCACCATTGAGGGCGCGATCGGGAACCTTCAGGCGACGATCGTCGGCGGTTTCTCCGACATGATCACGTCCGGGAAGCCGGCGATCACGGAGATGATCAACGGCCTGTCGGACCTGATCGGGATGGCGTTCGAGGTGATCGACGTCATCAAGGTCGGGTTCACGGGGAACCTGATGGAGGAGGATTCGATCCTCCCCCTGGGGTTGGTGCAGAACCTGATGGCGTTCGGGGAGTTCCTGCGGGGCGCGTTCGACGCGTTGGGGCCGTTCCTCGGGCAACTGATGGAGATGTTGCCCCTGGTGTCCCCGCTGGGGTTGGTGTTCCAGCTTCTCGCACCACTGCTGCCGATGATCGTGGCGGCGTTCACCCAGTTGACGCAGATCCTCGAACCCCTTGTGGGGAACATTCTGCAAGCACTGCTGCCCACGATCTCGGGCATCGCGGTCGTGTTCGCGCAGCTTGTCGCTCAGGTGCTGCCGTTGCTGATGCCGTTGCTCGGGGAAGTGGCGACCCTGTTCCGGGCGTTGCTGACCCCGATCCTGCCGTTGCTGCCGATGCTGCTGCAACTGGTGCAGGCGGTGCTGCCGATCCTCGTCACCCTGTTCCAGGCTCTCGTGCCCGTGATCGGTGGTGTCGTCGATGCCCTGTCGTCCGTCCTCATCCCGATCATCAACACGTTGGTGGATGTGCTGGGCGGGGTGATCACGTTCCTGACGGGCGTGTTCACGGGCGACTGGGAGAAGGCGTGGCAGGGCATCACCGACATCTTCACGAGCATCTTCGAGGGTGTCGGGGAGATCGGTAAGGGCGTCATCAACGGCCTGATCGACATCATCAACGGTTTCACGGCGGGTCTGAACGAGGTGGGGAACTTCGTGTCGGACGTGACCGGCGGGGCTGTGGACTTCACGATCGGCGCTATCCCTCACCTCGCTGAGGGTGGCCTGGTGTCCCGGTCCAGTGGGGGCACGCTCGCGGTCATCGGTGAGGGCCGGTACGACGAGGCCGTGGTGCCCCTGTCGCCGCAGGTTCTCGCTGCTCTCGGCGGTGGTGGGGGTGGGCGTTCGGTGGAGATGAACATTCACCCGTCCGCGGGGATGGATGAGACGGTCGTCGGTCAGGTCGCGGCGTCGCAGTTGAACTTCGCACTCAGGGGGTAGTCCATGCGGGCGACGATCAACGGTTTGAGCTTCGACGAGTGGCCGCGCGACCTGGACACGTCGTTCGTGATCACCCCGGGCGGGTTGACGGGATGGTTCGGTGGGGCGTCGATGCGGCGCGAGGAGACGGCTCGACCGTACGCTCACGGCGCGTTCGACGCCCCCGGGTTCCTTCCCGCCCGAGTCGTGGGCATCACAGGGACCGCGTTGGCATCGTCAGAAGACATCCTGGAACGGATGCTGTTGCATCTCTCTGGGCTGGGTGCGGACGGGTCGAAGAAGCGCCTCACGGTGCAGGACGATCGTGGGGACGCGACCTGGGCGGACGTCAGGTTGGCGTCGTGCCAGATCGACCGTCATCCCTCCGGAATGGAAGCGGACTTCGAGGTGCAGTTCTGGGCCCCGAACCCTCGCAGGTTCGGCGCGGAGAGGTCGTTCCCGCCGGGGACGATCTACCACGACGGGAACTTCGAAGCCGCGCCCACATTCACGATCACCTCCGCGCCGGCCGCGTACACCATCACGTCGCCAGCCGGGTCGTTCGTCGTGTCAGGTGCCACCGCGGGCGGAACGCACGTGGTTGACATGCGCACAGGCCGGGTCGCACGGAACGGGGTTCTGATGCTCGGTGTGGCGGCAGGCCCGACGTGGGCGGTGCCACCAGGGCCCGGGTGGGTCCACTCGATCAACACGGGGACGTTCACGGCGCAGATTGTCGACACGTTCATCTGAGGGGGTGCCATGTGGCGTTTCTACGTACATGACACGATCTCCGGCGCAAGGCTCGTGGAGGTCTTCCCCTCCGCGGGGTCCTGGGCGCGGCGACTGACCGGTCAGGGGCAGGGGCAGCACACGTTCGTGTTGACAGACTCGGAGACAGGTTTCTCCCGGGCGACGTGGCGAGACCTGTTGCGGGACAACGCGCGCACGCTCTTGGTCTGCTGGGAGGAGACCCCGGTGTACGCGGGAATGATCCTCTCTTCCGCGTACGACCGTTCCACCCGAACGGTGACGGTCTCTCACACTGAGATCCGGCACATCTTCAAGCAACGCCTGACGTTCGGCGTCAACCAGTACGTCAACGGCGATCTGACCATCACCAACAAGAACGCGAACGGTGTCGTCAGGGCCATCTTGCAGCGCGCCACCCAGTGGTCATCCGAATGGGCGCTACCTCTCGACCTCCCGGAGAACGAATCGGGGACGTTGAGCCGGTCGTGGAAGAAGCACCAGGTGCTCACCATCGAAGACCTCCTCGGGTCCGTGGAGGAGGAGGGGTACGAGATCGAGTTCCGGCCCGCTCTCACGTCTGGCGTGTTGCGCTGGTCGGTGCGGGTGGGACGTCCCATTTCGGGAGGATTCCGGGACTTCAACCTCACCGCCCCGGAATGCCCCATCACGGACCTGAAGATGACGTCGGACGGGTCCAAACGGCTCACGGGCGTGTTCGTGTCAGGAAACGGAACAGGGCCCGACATGGTGACGAACTGGGCGGGTTCAACCACAGGAAACACCATCCCCATCCGGGACGCCTACGAGTCCTCGAAGGACACCCGCAACGCCACCCGGCTGGGCGAGATCGCCGCCGCGTTCCTCGACTTGTGGGATCTCCCAATCGAGCAGTACAGCTTCAAGATCCAACTGGGCGACGAAACGCCAAACGCGTTCTTCCCCGGCGAGCGGGTCTACCTCGAAAGCCAGGGAGACCCGTGGATGAATGACGGCCGCACAACGCTACGGGTCATCGCTCTGAGCGGAGACATGTCTCTCGCGATCACCCCGGAGGTGCAGATCTGATGGTCGATGACCTGTCTGATGCGTGGGCCGAGATCCGCAAGATGCAGAAGAAGATCCGGCGTCTTGAGAACACGACGATGTTGGAAGACTCCGCGATCGAGAACGGCCGCATGCGGTTCATCGGCGGCGAGCTGCGGCTTGATTCCGGTGCGACGCTGACGCTCATCGGGACGATGAACGCGAACGGGACGGTCAACATCACGGGCCTGCTGAACGGGTCTGGTCAGTTGGTGTGGTCGGGTTCGGTGGAGTTCACTGGCCCGTGGAACTTCGAGGGCGACGGGACGATCTCCGGTGACGTCACGGCGACAGGGAAGTGGACGCAGAACGGGCCGATCGACATCAACGGGGCGTGGTCCCTGGATGGCGATGGGGATATCACGGGTGACGTCGACCTGACGGGCGACATGAACGTGGTCGGCGGCGGGAAGATCATCGTCGGCACGGGGAGCAACATCGTGCAGTTGGACAGCACGTTCAACTCGCCCCGTGCGAACTTTGGTCTGTCGCAGATCGTAGGGTCACCTACGGGACAGTCCTTCACGTTCACGATGCCGGGCAGCACGGATGTCATCTACTTCACGAACGGCACCATCCGAATCCCGAACATCCAGGATCTGCCGAGCGGAACCGCAGCGAAGTACGTCGTCGCGGACTTGCTGGGGAATCTGTACCTGTCGTCCGGCGTGGGCGGCGGCGGAGACCCAGAGCCTGGCGAGGATCTGGGGAACTTCCAGTGGCCGTTCCCCCTCACGTCCGTCACGAGTGAGTACGGGCCGCGCACGACGCCCTACACGGGCTTCCATGAGGGCATCGACTTCGGCATCTCCCCGGCGGTCGCGGGTGCCCCGATCATCGCTGCTGGTGACGGCGTGGTCGCGGTCTCGCAGGGCGGTTCTCCGTCGACGGGATGGGGGAACTACGTTCGCATCACGCACACGCTAGACGGCGGGCAGCAGGTCTCCACGCTCTATGGACACATGAACGCAACCCCGCTCGTTGGGGTTGGCGCGACCGTGACGAAGGGTCAGGTCATCGGCTACGTCGGCAACACCGGCAATAGCTTCGGCGCGCACCTGCACTTCGAAACGTGGATGGGCACCAGCTACGGCACGCACATCAACCCGCGCTCATTTATGGCCGCCTATGGGCCTGAGTGATCAGCAGAGGTACTCGTCAGCGATCCGGGCCAGGTTCGAGTTCGCGACCGTCCCGCCCTCCGCGAGCGGAGTCGTCGTGTTGACGTGCCCGCCGTTTGCGAGGTCTTCGCAGACGTACCAGCCTGCCTCCATCAGTTCCTGATCCGTCTTGACGATCTGCCATCCGCGGAGGCTCTCGTCGGCAGCGGCGAGGTAGGCGGATTCGCTCTCGCTGTAGGTCGCCTCGGGCGTCGGTTCCGGCGTCGGTTCGACGGTCGGCGTGGGCGTTCCGGTCGGTTCCGTGGTGGGCGTCGGCTCCACGGTGGGCGCGGTCGTCTCGACGGCGACGGTCTCGACGGGTGCGGGTTCGTCCTGGCTGGTGAGTGCGTATGCGCCGACACCACCAGCGACGACGACTGCCGCGGTCGCAGCGGTGATCCAGGCGCTTTTCTTCATGCCCGCAAGAGTACCGAATTTCATAGGGGGCCGATATGGCTGAATTCTCGATCCCGCGTGGTCTGCCGGGCTTCAATGCGGTCGAGGCGGATGCGGCTGTCGCGGCTGCGGTCAGTCGGCATCGTCGACGACGCGCACGGGTGGTGCTATCTGCCCTGTTTCGAGCTTGTACACGGCTTGTAGGACGTCCGCCGCGAACACGTACAGGCCGTTGAGCGCTGGGTGTCAGGGACCACCCATCCATCTTGCGGCATACGCCGCAGTCAACCAGGTGTCGCGGGTGTGCGATAGAGGGAGGTTGCCATGCCTTTGGTGACTTTGACTGGCAACGTGTCGGAGCATGGCCTGGCCATCCTGCCCGAGTCGTTGCAGCAGCGTCTCTGGCTGGTCCCCAACAAGGGGCACATCAAGGGTTCTAGGGCACTGGATGGCCAGCCCGTCCTGTGCGCGTTGAACCGTGCGACAGGGGCGTTCACGGCTGATGTGTGGTCGACGCTCGAACCGGACCTGTTCTACACGCTGCGCGCTGACTGGCTGATCCCTGGGCAGGAGTCTGAGCCTTCCGAGGAGCGGGCGAGGGCGTTCTTCGAATGGCCGGTGCCGATCTTTCCGGACACGGGCGGTCCGATCGGGGATCTGGTGGAGATCATCGCGGGTCTTGGGCTCGTGTACGTGTCCGATGCGGTGGCGGAGAACATGTCACCGGTCCCTCGCTATCAGCTCGCATACAACCCGTCCACGACGTGGCTCTACCAGAGGGAGATCACATGGTGACCGAGAAGCTGACCCCGATCAGCTACCTGCGTGGCCCGGAGGGCGCGAAGGGCGTGAAGGGGGACACGGGTACGTTCGCTGGGGCGAACGCGGTGTCGGTCGCGGCGGAGCAGCCGGCTGAGGTGTTCTTGACGGGCCCCGAGACTGCTAAGGTCGCGAACTTCCGCATCCCCCGCGGCCTGCCTGGGACGAACGCGCTCGCGAACGATTCCGCGTTCGCGACATACATCGCGGCTCTCGACTCTGAGACTCGCGCCGCCCTCGAGGGCGGGTTCACCCCCAAGGGGGTGTTCTACGTCAACGTCGCTGACGTCGGTGCACCGATGAACGGTGTGGATGATGATGCGGCACCCATCAACGCGGCAATCAATGCGTGGTCGGGGTCGTTCGGTGTCCTGAAGCTCACCGCCCCGCCTGGGTCAACGATCCGCTCATCGGGGATCGTCGTGTCGAAGAAGTCTGTGATCGTCGACTTCTCCGGCTCGCATGTGGTGCGCACCGCGGCGCAACCGATCTTCACGGGCGAGGGCGAGTGGGGCCCGAACATCTCCGTGGGAGGCGTGACGACCAACTCTCTGAACTCGGTCCTCACGGTGGCGGACGCTTCAGGGTTCGCTGTGGGAAACATGGTGAAGGTGTTCTCCGACAACGTGATCTCGGATGCTCGTGATGAGGGCACCGGGTCTGTTGGGCGGCAGGGTGAGTTCGCAGTCATCACGGCGATCAGCGGGAACACGGTCACGGTCGTGGCCCCGCTTCTCGACACGTACGACCTGAACGTGAGGGTGGCGAAGTTCATCCCGCATCACATCGAGTTCCACTTCGGGACGGCGGACTTCGACGCGGCATCCGGTGGTGGCGCGGGAGGCACGTTCAGTGGGCGGGTTATGTTCCGCCTGCGTTCCCTCCCGTTCCCCGCGGTCACGGGGGACATCCTCCGCGCACCTGGCCCCGCGGTCTACCTCGAGTCCACGTACGGGGCGCGGGTGGATGTGTCGGGTGCGAACCTGCCGGAGACGGACGGGTACGTGGTGGGGTCGTACTCCTCGGTGGCGTCGGACCTCAGGATCAACGCCAACCGGTGCCGTCACTCCTACACGGATGGCGTGTACCCGTTGGCAACGGGCGAGACGAGCGACCCGGGACGGTACGGACGGTCGATGTTTGACCGCATCACGGGCGCGTCCATGGCTACCACGCAGGCTTCGTGGGACACCCACCATGGTGGCTACGGTCACCTGTTCTACGACATCTCAGCTACGGGTGCCGGCGCGTCCGGTGCGCCACTGTTCTCGCTGCGGGGCCGGTCGCACACGATCGCGAACCCCTTCGCGAACGGCGCACAGGTCGGGTTCCGCATCCACGATGAGGGCGTGGGAACGTGGGCGACGTCTGAGGGGCATCGGATCATCGGGGCCACCACCCGGAACGTTCGGCAGCCGATTCAGATCGCTTTGTCGCAGATCATGGATGTGCGGCGCGGTTTCACGGTGTCGATCGATGGTGGGGACTTCGACGCGACCGGCGCGGCGTGCATGGACATCGCGAACGGCCGGGTGCTGCTCAACGGGTGCCCGACGTTCCGCTACACCGGGTTGACCGTGCCCTCGACGTCGAACCTCATCAACGTGGGCAACGGCGAGGTTCGAGGCAGTGCCCGCATCGTGGCACGCTCGATCACCTCGGGAACGCTCACGGAGATCATCAGCTTCGGGACGCTGTCGTCGGGGTTCCAGACCGTAGACCTCGACCTCGACCTGGTGCTGTCCGATTGGGCGTTGCTGAACACGACGTGCGTGATCCGGTGGGCCACGGCACGCGGGGAGGTGCGGGCGAAGGTCAACGACGCCACTACCATGCTCCCCCAGGCGGGGAACACGCAGCGCGCCCCGTTGCAAGTCGCGACACTCCGCGCGCTGCGCACGAACGACGCGGCGTCGTCGTCCGCGTTCCGGGCGCTCACGGTCACCGCGGGAGCGAACCTCACCCACTGGTCGGGCGACCCGGTGATCCTCTACCGGGTGCGCGCAACGTCGGCGGCAACGGCGGGCGAGGTGTACGCGGGCGCGTTCGCGGGGCAGCAGATGGTGATCTACTGTCACACCGGTTCCCCGGCCGCGGTGACGATCCCGCACGGCGCCTCGTTCGGGACCGACCTTGGCGGTGCGAACGTCACCCTGTCGCCCGGACAGTCGATGCGTCTCATGTGGGACGGCACATCCGGCATCTGGGCGCGCGTCGCCTGACCCCACCCATCCCATGACGGAGCCCCGCCCCACAGTGGCGGGGCTTCGTCGTACCCGAGAGGAAGCCGAATGGCTGAGACAACTGTCCGCATCGATGGGTGGCCGGTCGCTGTGGGCACCGCCCTCGCGTTCGCGACCCTCAAGAAGGCTTTCGACACTGCGTTCCCTGGCATCACCCTGCACGTCTACAGCGGCTACCGGTCGTACGACGACCAGGCGAAGATCTTCCTCGATCGGTACGTGCCGCAGACGGTCGGGACCGGGCCGTACGGGGATGTGCGCTGGTGGAACGGTATCCGGTACGTGCGCACGTCTGGGGAGGGCACGGTCGCACAGCCGGGCACGTCGAATCACGGCAACGGCCGCGCACTCGACATCCGCGACTCCGGGTCCGGAGCAGGCGTCACCACTGCGGGGAACGCCCGATCGAACTGGATTCGCGCCAACGCCGCCCGCTACGGGTTCGACCCCGCCGGGTACGGGTTCGGGGAACCGTGGCACATCGAACTCGCCGCCCACCTAGACCCATGGGCGGGCGGCTCCGACAACATCCCTGCGTCATCCGACGCGGACACCATCCCCGAGGAGGACGACATGGGAACGATCGACAACGAGCACCAGGTGAAGCAGCTGAAGCAGGCCGCGGACTCCGCGAAGCAGGCGGTGGAGACCGCGAACACCGTGAAGAACGCGGTCGGCCGCATAGAAACGGAGGAGCTCCCGAAGATCCGAAAGATCGCGGAGGCCGCGCTCGACGCGGCGAACAAGACGAAGGTCGCCGCCGGTCACGCGTCGAAGGCGAACAAGAGGATCGAAGCGAAGCTCGACAAGCTCCTGACCGCGGAGGGCGTCGATGTTGCGTCGCTCAACGCGCTCTTCGACTCGGGGGAGTGACGGGTGCGCCTGCTACGGCGGTTGTGGCGGGCGTCGATCTGGCATCCCGAAGCGATCCCCGCGGACGAGTGGAAGTTCCGCAACCTGAAAAGGGTGTGGCTTCCCCTGTACGACTGCATCGCGATCTACGCGGGCATCCAGGCGATGCTGTACGGCTCCACACTCCTGAACCGGCTGTTTCCTCCCGAGTGGGTTGATTCGCTCGGGCTGCTGTTCACGTTCGTCGCGACCGTCGCCCTCCTCGGGGTGGCGTTTCCCCGACTGTATGCGGTGGAGATCGCGGGGAAGGTCGTGCTCGTGGGGTTGGTCGCCGGGTATGTGGCGGCGATCATCTTCTTCTCCCGTTCCCCCGAACCGAACACGTTCGTCGTCGGCATGCTCGCGTTCGGTCTCCCCCTCGCGATGTTCCGACTGAACCTGCTCGGTGAGGAGATGAAGGAACGCCGTCAGGCACAGTTGGGGGTCGCGTGAACGAGATCATCATCGCCATCGTCGGTGGCGCGTTCCTCCTCATGGGCGGTGTCGTCACCTACATGGGGACGAAGGGGAAGACCCGTGCGGACGCGAAGACCGCCCTCGACGCCCGGATCGATGCCCGCCTGAACCATGAGCTCGAGCGGGTGTACAAGCGGCTCGACGAGGTGGAGAACGCTGCTGTCCGGCAGGCGTCCGCGTTTGCGCGCATCCTCCGTCAGATCGCCCGCCAGTGGACCGGCGACCCCCATGGGCCCGACCTGGACCCGGACGACATCTCAGAAGTTGAAGACACCATCCCGCCGGCTTGGATTCGGCGGGCACGTAAGGAGACCCCATGACTCTTCCCACGCAGACCCCGAACGTTGTGATCGAGAACCCGAAGGTTCGTAAGATCGCCCGCACGGTGCTGGACACGATCGGTGCGGCCCTGGTGGTGACGATGGCGGTCGACGCGGCAACGGACGCGTTCAACCTGCTCGCGGTCACCACTCCGACGCTTGCCGGGTGGGGTGCCGCTCGTGCCGTGTTCGGTCTGACGGTCGACAACAGCAACACCCCGAAGGCCTAACCCGGCCTGACCACCCTCTCTGACGCCCTCCATGTGGGGGCGTTTCGTGTTGGCCTGAGGAGGCAGCATGGCTTTTCCCCCTGACATCGCGACGAGGGTGGTCACTCTCGGTGGTGCGATGAGTATTGAGTCGTCTGCCCTGTTGAAGGTGCGGGTGACGGTGTCCTCGTCGAAGTCCCTGGTGTGGGATGCGACGGGGTACCGGTTCGAGCGTGTCCCGGACGTGAAGACGTCGGAACTGGGTTCGGAGGTGTCGTTCATCCTTCCCCACACGGACGTGTCGGGGTGGAAGGACGCGGAAACGAACCAGCTGATCGACGTGTCTGCACCGAACTCGTACACGCACCGGTACACGGCGCTCGTGGAGATCCTGGACGAGCAGAACCGGACGATGCGGAAACTCACCCTCGGGCCGTTCGTCGTCCCCGATGGGGAAGGGCCGATCGACCTCGACAAGACCGTCCCTGCATCCACCGTCGCAGGTGATGTGATCGCGGTTCCCGACCTGTGGGGGCAGCTTGTCACGGAAGCGCAGACGGCCGCGGAGGAAGCTGCACAGGCCGCGACAGACGCCACCACAGCAGTCGCGCCGGTCGCGGATGACGTGGACGACCTGAAGACCCTCACCACCACGGGCCGGCTGTCGGAAACCGAACTGGACACCCATTTTGTTCGGTTCGTGGATCAGAACGGCGACCCGCTCCCGGCCGGTTCCGTGACCACGATCCACGTCAACACCGTGACCGGCGACATCGACGACATCACGTTCGAGGAGGCCTGAGATGGCGTACATGCGTGACGCGCACGGGCGTCGACTCGACTCGTTCAAGGTCGCGGATGCGCGCTCGGACCTCATCCGCCACGCACCCCCGCGCACGCAGGTGCGACGCGTGATGACGACCCCGCCGACGATCACCGTCTACTCCGGCAACTCCACGATCACGGGTGCCGCGGCACCGCAGATCGACCCCGTGACCGCCATGCCCGACTGCCTCGTCGGCGGTGCGGGATGGGCACACCCGACGAACGGCTGGAACGCCGCCTCGTGGTGGCGCACCGACCGCGCCCTGGACGTCAACGGGCTCACGGTCGCCGGGTACAAGATCATGACCTACTGCGACCAGGCGAAGTACGAGGCGTCGTTCTACATCCCGTCCGGGGCGACGTATCGGGTCAAGGTCGACGACGAGTACGTGACCACAACCGCGACGTCGTTCGGCGTCGCGGGCGCGACCAGGTGGCTCCAGCTCGACTTCGGCACTGCCGCGCTGCGTCGCATCGTGATCGAGACGACCGCGCTCCCGATCGGCCTGAACACGTCCGTGACGGGCACCATCTGGCCCGCCCGCCCGCGCGGCCCCCGAGTGATCGCGTTCGGGGACTCCTACACCGGCGGCGCGACCGGCGCGAACGGCGCGGCATATACGACGTGGCTGTCCGCGATGGCCGACACCCTCGGGTGGGAGGACATCTACCAGAACGCGGTCGGCTCGACGGGCTACATCGCCACGGTCGGCGGGCAGCAGAACAACACGCTCGCGCAGGTCGCGAAGGCTGTCGCGGCGGGCATCCAGCCCGACGTGGTGATCGTCTCCTCCGGGCACAACGACAACGGCACGCCCACCGAGATCGCCGCCGCCGCGGTCCCCGTCTACGCCGCCATCCGTGCCGCATGGCCGGACGCGCTCGTCGTCGCAGCGGGCCCGTGGTTCGTCGGCGGTGCGGGGCAGCTCGCGACGTGGGCAGCACGGGAAGCGGCGATCTTTTCCGCCGTGGACGCGGACGTGTTCATCCCTCAGGCGACCGGCCCCGGCGTGCCGTGGTTCACCGGGACGGGGCGCGTGGGCGCGACGACCGGCGTGGGGAACTCCGACGCCTACGTCTACAGCGACGCCGTGCACCCAACCCAGGCCGGGCACGACTACGCGGGGGTCCGGTTCGCGGAAACCCTCCGTGAGGCGCTCAGCTCGTAGAGGCGGCCAGCCACTCCTCAACGACGTCGTCCATGCGGTCAGCGAGGACGGCGTGCCCTGCATCGTTCGGGTGCACGCCGTCCCCGCCGATGAGCTCGGCATCCTCCGTGAGCCATGCCAGCGACGAGACGTAGCGGAGACCTTGGTCAGCGGCAACGCGCGTCAGCGCGGATTCGCTGTCGAGGATGTTCTGAGGCGGGTCGGCGGTGATCCACGTGGGTCCGACGATGATGATGTCGGCGTCGGGTGCGACCTCTCCCAGGCTGAACACGGTAGCGGTCGCGGCGTCGTAGACCTCCTCGGCCGTCGCGACATCGTTGCGGCTGCCGTAGATGATGACCAGGTCGCTGTCTGCGGGAACGTCGGCGGCGAGCTCAGGGAAAGTGGTGTCGTTCGGGCCCGGCACGACGTAGCCCGATCCGCCGCTCGCGATGACGTCGATGGGAACGTCGAGCGCTCGCGCGACCAGGTAGGGCCACCGCGCTACCTCACCCGAGTCCTCCTCGGAGCCTCCGGTATACGAGTCCCCGAGCGCGGCAATCGACGGCCGCGGCTCGGTGGTTTCGACCGGAGCGGGAGTGAACCGCGGCGCGGACACCGCCGGGGGTGTTGAGCCCTTGTCGAGCGCGAGGTATGTGAAGACGAGAGCGAACACCGCAGCCACCCCGAGGATCGCCCACTGCCACCAGGGGTGCTCGGAGAGGATGCTGTGCCGTTCGCGCGCCATGCCGCCCAGGATACTGCCCGGGGGTTACTGCCCCGTGACTCACCTATACACACAGATCGCCCCCTCCCATTCTGGGAGGGGGCGGTTTCGTGTTCCGATGAATCTTCGACCCGATGAAGCCCAGGCACTTAATCGTGGCGAACGCATGTCTGAGACTCGGCGTAGCATCCCTGCATGTCCATCCCACAGCCGCCGTACCACGTGATGCTCATGACCCAGGAGATCAACCCTGGGCACTGGTTGTTCGGTGACGCCAACTCGGGCACGATCGCGGACATCGAACTGCGCAGGACGAACGTCGGCCCCAGATACCGGATCACGATGGCGGGCGAGGTGATGGGGTGGACGACCACCCTCAAGTCCGCCTGCGAAGGGGCATGGGCGCGTCACGAGCGCATGCGCGCGACCGTGTACGAGGGTGCACCGAACCGACCCCTCCCGCGCCCGTCAGTGACCCTCTGAGCGGTCCCCGAAACGCACCACACCCTCCGGCCACTCAACCCGACACCCGCGGCACTCCCACCCTCGTGGATGCGCGTGCAGCACCGTCCCGCACGTCGGACAGTGAGGTTCTACCACGTCGCCCAGGAAGTCCACGACAAGATCAGTACCGACGCGGCGGACCGGGGACGGGGCGGACTGGTCGTTCTGCTGGGAGGGCGTAATCAGTGTCGTCCGTCACGCCCCAGTAGTCCTGCTGGGATAGCCAGTGACACCAGAGCGGGCCATTCGCGCGCCTGATGCGCAGAGGGCGAGAATCGTGCTGCCCCTTCCACGCGGCCACCTCAACCCGAGGGCCATCCTCGACTTTTACTGCGGTCTCGATCGCTGGCAGAAGGTCGTAGTCCGCAGACATCACAATCGCCGCATCCATCAACCCCTTGTGGGCGAGGGTCACGAGGTCCACGGCAAGCGCGACATCCACGCCCTTCTCGCGAGGCTTATCGCATCCAGGTTGTCCCCAGTTCTCCGGATAGCGGAGATCCGAGTAGAACGGCAAGAGCTTGTTGTTCCGCGACCAGTTCGAGTCCTGGCGACGGAAGGCCTGGTACCCCTTCGGGTCGTGTTGCTGAGTCGGGCGACCGCGGTACACGCGTATCTGCTCGAGCTCGGCGATTACGTCGTGGTGCTCCTCATACTTCCTCTGGAGGACACGAGCCAGGTCGATGGGATCCACCTGCCCCTTGTAAGCGGGACCATCGTTGCCTTCGAAGGTCTCCCGCGCACGCTTGTACACGTTCTGCCAATCGAAGAAGACGATGAGACGCTGGGACACAACTGCTCCGAGTAGAAAAAGCCCCGCCGTGCGGCTAGGCCGGACGACGGGGTGGATTGGTCCTCAACCTAACAGGGGCAGCTGGACACGGAGCAAGCGGCCTGCATCCCGGGCGTGTCGCATGTCCGTGGTTCATGCGACCATACCCGCATGGACGCCGCCACCCTCATCGACTTCGAACGCACCCACCCACGACACAACGGGTGGAAAGAAGAGACCATCCGTGGACAGCTTGGCATCACCCCAGCCAGGTACTACGTGCTCCTCCACAGGGCCGCGGGAAGCATCGACGGCATCCGACACGACCCGGTCACGTGCCGGCGCATCCGCGCACGGGGCAGAGACGCCTCAGCCCTTGTCGCGGATCGCATACCAGCGGTGCGCGAGTGACCGAAATGCCTGCACTTCCTCTGAGTCATGGCCTCGTTCCTCGGCACGCTTGTACGCGCGCCACCACGCCCTGCCGTACTCATTGGCCTTCTCTGGTGAAGCTGTTCCGGTTGCCGGAGGGACGCTCGGGAACCGCTCTGGCAACTTAGCGGACACTCGCCCCGGCGTCGGCAGTCCTGCTGCCTTACGCATCACCCGGAGCCAGGCGCGCTCTTCCTCGTCAGCACGTGCTCTCGCTCGTTCCTCCGCGGCGGTCGCTTCTCGCATGTCCTCGTCTGTTGCGACTCGGTACACGGGCGCGAGGTCTAGTACGCGCGTCTTGCTGACAGCCTCCCCGACCGACGTGATTGCAGCTTCAGCGTGCCGTCCGTCCCCTCCGCGCACGAAGACGCGATCTCCTACGCGCGGTGGTGTTGCAAGCGCCCACTCGTAGTCATAAGTCGTGCGACTGTCGGGGATGGGGCCCGTGAGGGGGCAGAACACGACCTGCACGACGTAACGTCTCGTCCCGGACGGCTGGCGCGCCTTCGCGCCTCTCAGCAACTCGAAGAACTTCATAGCCAACGATCCCACAACACGCCGAGACTGGTAGCCGAAACAGATCGGATACACGGGCGGCTACACCAGGCCACTGTGGGTGTAGGTTGAGACGAGAAAACCCCGGACCGAGCCGGGGTTTCAAGTGGCTCCGACGGGCGTCGATCCCGTGACCTCACGATTTTCAGTCGTGCGCTCTACCAACTGAGCTACAGAGCCGTGCGGCATGTCTGCCGCTTCCTACCCGAAAGGCCTCCTCGAGAGGAGGCCTTTCGGTGTGGAGCGACCCTGACGGGACTTGAACCCGCGACCTCCGCCGTGACAGGGCGGCACGCTAACCAACTGCGCTACAGGGCCATGATCGTGCTTTCGCACACAGTTTTCAATTGTATCAGCTCGTGTGACCCCAACGGGATTCGAACCCGTGCTACCGCCGTGAAAGGGCGGCGTCCTAGGCCGCTAAACGATGGGGCCGGGGGTGAACCACCGGGGCTCACGCTTGCCGACGATCCAGCATACGCAGACGCGGATGAAAAATCCAAACTCAACCCGCGCGCCGGGCGTGCCGCGGCCAGGATGGCCCCCAGGATGGGTGGCGAACCATGCCCCGGGACCGAACTCGGGAGTGCCGGATGTGACGCTTGTTGTTACTGTTACCTGTGTGATTCGCGCGGAAAGGGGTGTCATGGGCGCCGAAGAGACTGCCTCGGAGGCGTGCGACTGCGCTCCCACCGCCGCGGAACGCCGCACGCTCTGGAGCCCTGTCTCCCGACGCAACGCCCTCGTGTTCGGCGCGCTCGGCATCGCGACGGCCTCCGCGCTCGTCGCCACGAGCCCCTTCGGGCCCGCAGCGCACGCGGTCACCTACAACCCCGACGACTACCCCACGTGGGACGACGTCGAGGCGGCCCGCAACGACGAGTCGGCGAAGGCCGCAGAGGTCTCCCGCATCGAGGGACTCATCGCCGGCCTCGAGCAGCGCGTCGCCGAGACCCAGGCCGCCGCGAAGGCCGCCGCCGACGAGCTCTACGAAGCCCAGCAGGCCCTCTTCGAGGCCTCGTACCGCGCCGACGAGCTGCAGCGCCAGGCCGACGAGCAGGCCGTGAAGGCGGATGAGGCCGCCGCGACCGCCGCGCGCCTCGCCGCCCAGCTCGCCCGCTCCGGCGGCGACGACACCTCCCTCGAGGTGCTCTTCGCGGGCTCCGCCGAGAACGCCGACCAGCTCCTCACGCAGCTCGGCCAGATGGACAAGCTCATCGAGCGCAACGAGTCGGTGTACGCCGCCGCCGTCGCCGCGCGCGACTCCGCCCAGTCGCTCAGCGACCAGGCGCAGGTCGCCCGCGACGAGCGAGACCGCCTCCAGAAGATCGCGGAGGAGAAGCTCGTCGCCGCC
This sequence comes from Microbacterium gilvum, assembly GCF_039543865.1. Lineage (NCBI taxonomy): Bacteria > Bacillati > Actinomycetota > Actinomycetes > Micrococcales > Microbacteriaceae > Microbacterium > Microbacterium gilvum. Next base: position 88,125 of record NZ_BAABKO010000003.1, read on the forward strand.
CAGGAGGCGCAGGCCGCCGCCGAGCAGGCCCTGGCCGACCAGGAGGCCAACCTCATCACGCTCGAGGCGCAGCTCGCGGCCCTCAAGGACACCACCGACAAGACCGTCGCGGAGTACCAGGAGGGCGTCGAGGCCAAGAAGGCCTACGAGGAGGAGCAGCGCCGCATCGCCGAGCAGCGCGCCCGCGAGGAGGCCGAGCGCCAGCGCAAGGCCCTCGAGGAGCAGCAGCGCCAGCTCGAGGAGCAGCGCCAGCAGGAGCAACAGCAGCAGCAGAACAACAGCGGCGGAGGCGGCGGCTCGGAGGCCCCGGCGAGCACGGGCGGTGGCGGCGGCTCGTCGACGCCCGCCGCCAACGGCTGGACGCACCCGCACCCCGGCGCCACGCGCACCTCGGGTTACGGATGGCGGTCGCAGATCTGCGGCTCCAGCTACTGCTCCACCTCGTTCCACGCGGGCGTCGACCTCGCGTCGGGCTGCGGATCGGGCATCTACGCCGCCCACTCGGGAACCGTGGTCTACGCCGGCTACAACGGCGGCTACGGCAACTACATCAAGATCGACAACGGCGACGGCGTCGGCACGGGCTACGCCCACATCGTCGACGGCGGCGTCCTCGTCGGATACGGCCAGTGGGTGAACGCGGGCGACCTCATCGCCCTCGAGGGCAACACGGGCAACTCCTTCGGCTGCCACCTCCACTACGAGGTCTACCTGAACGGCGCGACGACCAACCCCATCGACTACATGGCGGGCGTCGGCATCTACGTCTGACGACCCGGATACGCGAAGGGCGCCTGCCGATCGGCAGGCGCCCTTCGCGTATCCGGACGGATGTCAGGAGCGGGTGTCGGGCAGCTCGCCCTCGCCCTGCGTGCGCGTCTGCGCCTCGTGCTCCTCGAAGCGCACGTACGCCTCGGCGATGAGACGCTCGGCCTCCGCGGCGTCCGCCCACTCGTCGACCTTGACCCACTTGTTGGGCTCGAGGTCCTTGTAGTGCTCGAAGAAGTGCGCGATCTCCTTGCGCGTGTACTCCGGCAGGTCGTCGACGTCCTGGATGTGGTCCCAGCGCGGGTCCTTGGCGATGACGGCGACGACCTTGTCGTCGCCTCCGGCCTCGTCGCTCATCTTCAGCACGCCGACCGGGCGCACCTTCACGCCGACGCCGGGGAACACGGGGAAGTCCATGACGACGAGCACGTCGAGCGGGTCGCCGTCCTCGCCGAGGGAGTTGTCGAAGAACCCGTAGTCGGTGGGGTAGCCGAACGTCGTGTAGAGCACGCGGTCGAGGAACACGCGGCCCGTGCCGTGGTCGACCTCGTACTTCACGCGGCTGCCGCGCGGGATCTCGATGACTGCGTCGTACGCGCCCATGGCGATATCGCTCCTCAGAGAAAGGGTGTGGACGACGTCCAGCGTAGCCGGGTCGCGGTCGGCGCCGTCGGCGCGGCTACCGTGGAGGCGTGCTCGCTCCCGCCATCGCCGCCGTCCGCCTCGCCGTCCGCACGGCGCTCGCGCCCTTCGAGGGCGCCGACGCGACCGTGCTCGTCGCGCTGTCCGGCGGTGCCGACTCGCTCGCCCTCGCCGCCGCCGCGGCCTTCGAGGCGCCCCGGCTGGGCATCCGCGCCGTGAGCATCACGGTCGACCACGGCCTGCAGGCCGGCTCGGCGGATGTCGCCGCGCGCGCGGCCGAGCAGGCGCGCGCGCTCGGGATGGCCGAGGCCCGCGTCGTCCGCGTCGACGTCGGCTCGGAGGGCGGCCCGGAGGCCGCGGCGCGCGACGCGCGCCGCGCGGCACTGCGCGCCGCGGCCCTCGACACGGGGGCGGCCGGCGTGCTCCTCGGCCACACCCTCGACGACCAGGCCGAGACCGTGCTCCTCGGCCTGGCACGCGGCGCAGGGGCCGGCAGCCTCGCGGGGATGGCCCCCCGCCGCCTCGACGAACGCGGGCTCGCGTGGCTCCGCCCGCTCCTCGGCCTCCGCCGCGACGACACCGGCGCGTTCTGCGCCGCCTCCGGCCTCGACGCGTGGGACGACCCGCACAACGTCGACGACCGCTTCTCGCGCGTGCGCGTGCGGCGCGCCATCCTGCCCGTCCTCGAGCGCGAGCTCGGCCCGGGAGTGGCGGAGGCGCTCGCGCGGACCGCCGAGCAGCTGCGCGAGGACAACGAGGCGTTCGCCGACATGATCGACGAGGTCATCGAGGACATCGTCGAGCACGTCGAGGCGGGCATCGCGATCTCCGTCCCGGCGCTCGCGGCGAACCCTCCCGCTCTCCGGCACCGCATCATCCGGCACGTCGCGCAGAGCGAGTTCGGCGTCGCCCTCACCCGACGGCAGACGCTCGAGGTCGCGCGCCTCGTCTCCGACTGGCGCGGGCAGGGGCCTCTCGACCTGCCGGGCTTCACCGCGGCGCGCACGGCCGGCCTCGTCTCGCTCGTCGCGCGCGCAGACGACACCCCCTCAGCGGACACCACCGTGGAGGGCACCCCCGCATGAGCCCCGAGCCGCGCCGCATCGAGCCGCTGCCCGTCGGGCCGGCCCTCGCCGTCGTCGCGGGCCTCGGCGCCGTGACGATCGGCACCTTCGCGGCAGCCGGGATCGCCTTCGTCGTCGTGCTCGTCGCGGGCATCGTCGGCGAGGAGGCGATCGGCATGCCGTCGGTCCTCGACGTGCTCTCGCGCTCGCTCATGGGCGGCGTGCTGCTCGCCGTCGGCGCGGCGCTCCTCGTCGAGCTTCCGCGCGGCATCCTCGAGCGCCGGATGCGCCTGCGGGCCGCCGAGCGCCGCGGATCGGGCCCCGACGCGCCCCGCCTGCCGCGCGCGGAGGACCGCGCCCTGCGTGAGGAGCCCTACGGCGGGCTCCTCGTGCTCGCCTGGTTCGCGGTCGTCCTCGGCCCCGTCGTCATGCTCGTCGACCTCGTCTCGGGATTCGACTTCGACGGGATCGCCCTCGGAGCCGGCGCGGCGATCACGCTGGGCGCCGTCGGCCTCTTCTTCGCCCACGGCGGTCTCGCACGCCGCTGGACGGCCCGGGTCGAGCGCGTGCGCGGGCCCGGTCCAGGGACCCGCCGTCGGGGCGGCACCGCGCGAGCCGCGACGCGTCGAGCGGGTGCCGCGACGAAGGCGATCGGATGGCGCGTCGTCACCGGGTTCGCCCTGCAGCTGGGGGTCTACGCGTTCTTCGCGGGCGTCATCCTCCGCCAGCCGTGCCGTGGCTGCGATCAGATCGACTACGGCGGAGGGCCGATGGAGGGCGTCGTCGACCTGCTCGTCGGCCTCGGCGGCCTGCTCATCCTCATCCCCGTCGCACTGCTCCTCGCCTCCACCGTCCCGTTCCTGCTGCGCACGGCGCGCGCCGAGCGCCGCATCGTGCGCGACGCCCGTGCGGGAACGCTGCAACGCTCCGACGACGTCCTCTCCCAGCTCACGGCACCGGGATGGCTCACCCGGCTCGCGTACGGGCTCGCCACCGTCGGCGCGCTCCTCGTCCTCCTCGGCATCGCGCCGTGGACCGCGCTCGTCAACGACTCGGCGTCGGAGGACGACGTGGGGGCGCTCGCCGGTCTGTCCGTGCTGCTCGCGCCGGGCGTCGGCGTCCTCGTCGCCGGGCTCGCCGCGGGCATCGCGGGCGCCGTCGACAGCCGGGCACGCAGGGCGGCCATCCTCGCCGCGCTGGGCGACGTCGGCTGATCCCGCTCATCGCGTGCGGCGGCCCGCCAGGGGCGGACCGTAGGATGGCGCACATGCGTGCTGCCGACATCTCCGGTGACCTCGACCGCGTCCTCGTCACCGAGGAGGAGATCCAGGCGAAGCTCCGCGAGCTCGCCGTGCAGGTGGAGGCCGACTACGCCGGCAAGAAGCTGCTGCTCGTGGGCGTGCTCAAGGGCGCCGTCATGGTCATGGCCGACTTCATGCGCTGCCTCACGCGCGAGGTCGTCATGGACTGGATGGCCGTGTCGAGCTACGGCTCGAGCACCAAGTCGAGCGGCGTCGTGCAGATCCGCAAGGACCTCGACACCGATCTGCAGGGCTACCACGTGCTCATCGTCGAGGACATCATCGACTCCGGTCTCACGCTGAGCTGGCTGCTCAGCAACTTCGCCTCGCGCGGAGCCGAGTCGATCGAGGTGCTCGCGCTGCTGCGCAAGCCCGAGGCCGCCAAGGTCGAGATCGACTGCCGCTACCTCGGCTTCGACATCCCCAACGAGTTCGTCGTCGGCTACGGACTCGACTACGCCGAGCAGTACCGCAACCTCCGCGACGTCGCCGTGCTCGCCCCCCACGTGTACAGCTGACGCGACGCGCATCACCGCGACGACCTCCCCACACGTACGCCGTGGGCGAATCACAGATGGCCCATAGACGTCGAGGGGTAGCCTGAGACGACTGCGCGCTGGTCGCGCCGACGGGAGGAAGTCACCCCAGGCATGGACGTCAAGAAGCTCACCCGAAACCCGCTGATCTACATCCTTCTGGTCGGCGTGCTGCTGATCGTCGGGTTCTCGCTCATCTCCAACCTGGGCGCGCCCAAGCAGATCTCGACCCAGGAGGGCCTCGAGCTGCTGAACGGCGACACCGTCACCGAGGTGCTCATCACGGATGGCGACCAGCGGGTCGACATGACGCTGTCCGACGCCTACGAGGGCGCGACGGACGTGCAGTTCTACTACGTCGAGGCCCGTGCCGACGAGGTCGTCAGCGCCGTCAGCGAGGCCGCCCCGGAGGACGGCTACGACGACGCCGTCCCGCGCGCGACGATCTGGGACAGCCTGCTGTCGCTCGCCATCCCGATCCTCCTCCTCGGCCTGCTCTTCTGGTTCCTCATGTCGAGCGCGCAGGGCGGAGGCCGCGGCGTCATGCAGTTCGGCAAGTCGCGCGCCAAGCTCATGAGCAAGGAGCACCCCGACGTCACCTTCGCCGACGTCGCGGGCGCCGACGAGGCCATCGAGGAGCTCCACGAGATCAAGGAGTTCCTGAAGGACCCCGCCCGCTTCCAGGCGGTGGGCGCGCGCATCCCGAAGGGCGTGCTGCTGTACGGCCCTCCCGGAACCGGCAAGACGCTCCTCGCGCGTGCGGTGGCCGGCGAAGCGGGCGTCCCCTTCTACTCGATCTCGGGCTCCGACTTCGTCGAGATGTTCGTCGGCGTCGGCGCGAGCCGCGTGCGCGACCTCTTCAACCAGGCGAAGGAGTCGTCGCCCGCCATCATCTTCATCGACGAGATCGACGCCGTCGGACGGCACCGCGGCGCGGGCATGGGCGGCGGCCACGACGAGCGCGAGCAGACCCTCAACCAGATGCTCGTCGAGATGGACGGCTTCGACCCCAAGGTGAACGTCATCGTCATCGCGGCGACGAACCGTCCCGACATCCTCGACCCGGCGCTCCTGCGCCCCGGGCGCTTCGACCGCCAGATCGGCGTCGACGCCCCCGACCTGAAGGGGCGCCTGCGCATCCTCCAGGTGCACAGCCGCGGCAAGCCGCTCGCCGACAACGTCGATCTCGAGGTCGTCGCGCGCAAGACGCCCGGCTTCACGGGCGCCGACCTCGCGAACGTGCTCAACGAGGCGGCGCTCCTCACCGCGCGCTCGAACGCTCAGCTCATCGACGACCGCGCCATGGACGAGGCCATCGACCGCGTCATCGCCGGGCCGCAGCGCCGCACGCGCGTCATGAAGGACAAGGAGAAGCTCATCACGGCCTACCACGAGGGCGGCCACGCCCTCGCCGCGGCGGCGATGAACTACTCCGACCCCGTCACGAAGATCACCATCCTGCCGCGAGGCAAGGCGCTCGGCTACACGATGGTGCTGCCCCTCGAAGACAAGTACTCCGTCACCCGCAACGAGCTGCAGGACCAGCTCGCGTACGCCATGGGCGGCCGTGTCGCCGAGGAGATCGTCTTCCACGACCCCACGACGGGGGCGTCGAACGACATCGAGAAGGCGACGAGCATCGCGCGCAAGATGGTCACCGAGTACGGCATGACGACAGCCGTGGGCCCCGTCAAGCTCGGCGGCTCGAGCGGCGAGGTCTTCATGGGCCGCGACATGGGCCACGGCCGCGACTACTCCGAGCGCATCGCCGAGAACGTCGACGACGAGGTGCGCGCGCTGATCGAGCTCGCCCACAACGAGGCGTACGAGGTGCTGAACGCCAACCGCGACATCCTCGACCGGCTGGCGCTCGCGCTCCTGGAGCACGAGACGCTCGACCATCTGCAGATCGAGGAGATCTTCAAGGACGTGCGCAAGCTCCCCGAGCGGCCGCAGTGGCTCTCGTCGAGTGACCGCCCCGTCTCGGCGCTGCCGCCCATCGACGTGCCGCGCAAGCGGCAGCCCGACGGGGTCGCCGCGCAGGCGTCGGCCGAGCAGCCGACGGCGACGCAGCCCGCGACCCGGCCCGCGACGGGCCACACGCGACCCGCCACGGCGTGACGGCGTGACCGTCGACCGGGAGCGCGTCGCGGAGCTCACGCGCGAGCTGCTCGTCGCGATCGGGGAGGACCCCGACCGCGCGGGCCTGCGCCAGACCCCGCAGCGGGTCGCCGATGCGTACGCGGAGTTCTTCGCGGGCGTCGGCCAGGACCCCGCCGAGCCGCTCGCGCACACCATCAGCGTCAGCCGCGGCCCGGCGCCCGACACGCTCCCATCGGGCGCCGTGCTGCTGCGCGGCGTGCGCTTCCGCTCGGTGTGCGAGCACCATCTGCTGCCGTTCGTCGGCCATGCCCACATCGCGTACCTGCCGGGCGAGCAGGTCGTCGGGCTCGGCGCGCTGCCGAAGGTCGTCGACGTGCTCGCGGCCCGGCCGCAGGTGCAGGAGCGCCTCGGCGAGCAGATCGCCGACGTCATCGACGGATCTCTCGACACCCGCGGCGTCGTCGTCGTGCTCGACGCCGTGCACCAGTGCGTGACGACGCGCGGAGGCCGTCAGAGCGACAGCTCCACGGTCACCGTCGCGGCGCGCGGCGCGCTCGCCGAGCCCGCCGCCCGAGGCGAGATCATCGCGCTCATCGCCCTGGGCGGCGGGCACGAGGAGCAGGCGTGACCTCCATCTGGGGCATCGTCAACGTCACGCCCGACTCGTTCTCGGATGGCGGGCGCCACTTCGCGCATGACGCCGCGGTCGCGCACGGACGCCGGCTCCTCGCCGACGGCGCCACCGTGCTCGACGTGGGAGGCGAGTCGACCCGGCCGGGTTCCGAGCCCGTGGGAGCGGCGGAGGAGATCCGTCGGATCGAGCCCGTCATCCGCGCGCTCGCCGCCGACGGAGCCGTCGTGAGCGTCGACACCTACCGGGCCGAGACCGCGCGCGCGGCCATCGCGGCGGGAGCCGCCGTCGTGAACGACGTCGCCGGCGGGCTCGCCGACCCCGCGCTGCTCGAGGTCGTCGCGGAGCACGGCGTCGACGTCGCGCTCGGGCACTGGCGCGGGCCGTCCGCCGACATGTACGCGCACGCCGCGTACGACCGGATCGGCCGCGAGGTCGCGGCAGAGCTGGCGGCGCGCGTCGATGCCGCCCGTGCGGCGGGGATCGCCGATGCGCGGATCGTCGTCGACCCCGGCATCGGCTTCGCCAAGCGCGGCCCGCAGAACTGGGCGCTCCTGCGCGCCCTCGACGACGTGCTCGAGCTCGGACACCGCGTGCTCGTCGGCACGTCGCGCAAGCGGTTCCTCGCGTCGGCGATCGGCGACGACGCGGCGCTCGAACGGCGCGACCTCGCCACGGCCGTGACGAGCGTGCTCGCGGTGCAGGCGGGGGCGTGGGGTGTGCGCGTGCACGATGCGGCGTCGACACGCGATGCGCTCGCGGTCGCACGGGAATGGCAGGGTTGAGAGCATGATCCCCCTCGATACGATCGAGCTGCGCGGCCTCACGGCGTTCGGCCGTCACGGAGTCTTCGAGGTCGAGCGCGAGGAGGGGCAGGACTTCTCTGTCGACCTCAGGCTCCACCTCGACACCTCCCGTGCCGCCGCGAGCGACGACGTCGCCGACACGGTGCACTACGGCGAGCTCGCCGAGAAGGTCGTCGCCGTCGTCGAAGGCGACCCCGTGAACCTCATCGAGACGCTCGCGCACCGCATCGCCGACGTCGTGCTCGCCGACGACCGCGTGCACGTCGTCGCGGTGACCGTGCACAAGCCGCACGCGCCCATCCGCGCCCGGTTCGCCGACGTCTCCGTGACGGTGCAGCGCACACGCGCCGGAGGCGGCCGGGCGGAGCCGTCATGACGACGCGCCGCCCCGACCCGCCCGCGCGCGCGTCGGCGGGCGCCCCGTCGCGGCGCACGCCCGCGGCGTACGTGCGCGCCGTCGTCGCGCTCGGGGCCAACCTCGGCGACAGGCGGGCGACGCTCGACGCCGCGGTCCGCGAGCTCGACCGCCTCCCGCTGACGGGGAGCGTCGTCTGCTCGGAGCCGCTCGAGACCGTCGCGGTGAAGCTCGACGGGCCCGATGCCGACGCCCCCGCCTACCTCAACGCCGTCGCGCTCGTCGAGACGCGGCTCGCGCCGACCGTGCTGCTCGGCTTCCTGCAGGCGATCGAGCAGCGCCACGGCCGGGTGCGGCGCGAGCGCTGGGGCGATCGCACGCTCGATCTCGACCTCATCGTCTACGGCGACGTGGTCTCCGACGACCCGCGGCTCGTGCTTCCGCATCCTCGTGCCGCGGAGCGCGACTTCGTGCTGCTCCCGTGGCTCCAGGTCGATCCCGACGCCGTACTGCCGGGCCACGGACCGGTCGCCGCGCTCGTGGCAGGGCGGGGCGCGCGATGAAGCGGACGACCGTGCTCGCGCTCGTCGTGGCGGCTCTCCTCGGCGGAGGGGGCGGATTCCTCCTCGACCACGTGCTCACCTCGAGCGGTCGCACGACGTTCGCGCCCGCTCTCATGCTGCCGGTCCTCCTCGTCCTCCTCGGCGCCCTGTGCCTCGCGCTCGCGTGGCCCATCCGCAGGGCCGTGCGCGACGCGGAGGCACCGCGCGTCGACCCGTTCCGCGCGCTGCGCGTCGCGGTGCTCGCGAAGTCGGCCAGTATCGTCGGCTCCGCCGTGGGCGGCGCCGCACTCGGCCTGCTGCTCTACGGAGCCACCCGGCCGGTGTCGCCCGCGCTAGGGTCGTTGGGAACGACCATCGCCACGGCGGTCGCGGGGGCGCTTCTCGTGGTCGCGGCGCTGGTCGCAGAGCATTTCTGCACGCTGCCGAAGGATCCAGATGAGCGACAGCCCGACGACCCCGCAGCCGGACTCGAACCCCGGTGACGAACCGGCGACCCCTCCGCTGACGCGCGCCGCTGCGCGTCGCGCTGCGGCCGACCCGCAGGCGCCGACCGGCTCCACGGCGCCGGAGGAGACGGCACGCGCTGTGCCGCCCGTGCCTCCCGCGCCGCCGGCTCCGGCCGTGCCTCCGGCCGCGGCCGTGCCGCCGCCCGCGGCCGTGCCGCCCGCGCCTCCCGTCCCGCCCGCGCGATCCGCCGGCATCCTGCCGCCGGCGGCATGGCCTCCCGGCGAGGACCTGTGGGTGCCGCCCGCTCCCGCGACGCCCGAGCCCTCCGCCCCCGTCGCGGCACCCGATGTGCTCGACGCGGGCACCTACCCCGCCATCCGCGAGCCGCGCGGAGCCGGACGCCTCTCCCTCGACGGCACGTGGCACCAGATCTCGCCGAAGTACGTGGTCTCGCAGTTCGTGCAGAACGCGATCTTCGTCGCCGTCGTGCTCGCCGCCGCCGGCGTGTTCTGGGCGCTCGTCGTGTCGGAGCCGTGGGTGTGGCTCGTCGCGGGCGCGATCGTGCTCGTCACGGTGCTCACGATGATCGTGCTGCCTCGCCAGGCTCGTGCGCTCGGCTACATGCTGCGCCCCGACGACCTCGTGTTCCGCAAGGGCATCCTGTGGCAGCGGATGGTCGCGGTGCCGTACGGCCGCATGCAGCTCGTCGACATCACCCACGGTCCCATGGATCGCGCCTTCGGCATCGCCAAGCTGAAGATGGTGACGGCCGCGGCCACGACCGGCGTCGAGATCCCCGGTCTCTCGCAGGACGCCGCCGAAGCGCTGCGCGACACCCTCATCGAGGTCGCCGAGACCCGCCGGACCGGGCTGTGAGCGACCCGTCGCGCCCGGCCGCGCCGGAACCCTCCGTGCTGCCCGGAGGGGGCTCGTCGTCGCTCGCGGACGGCGACTGGCATCGGCTGCATCCGCTGACGCCGCTGTTCAAGGGCGGACTCGCGCTCCTCATCGTCGCGGGAATCGTGATCGGCAACCTGCGCGACCGCCTGATCTACGGGTTCGTCGACCTGTTCACGCCGCGCGGCACGCGCGTCGAGGACTACTCGAGCGGCGACCCCGTCGACTGGGTGCTGTCGAACAACCTCCTCGTCGTGGCGCTGCTCGCGACGCTCGCCGTCGTCGCGGTGCTGAGCGGCGCGTTCTGGCTCGTGTGGCGGTTCCAGCAGTTCCGCATCACCGACGAGCACGTCGAGGTGCGCAAGGGCATCGTCTTCCGCTCGCACCGACGCGCTCCGCTCGACCGCGTGCAGGGCGTGAACCTCACGCGTCCGTTCCCCGCACGGCTCATCGGCATGGCCAAGCTCGAGGTCGTGGGCGCGGGCACCGACGCGAACGTGCCGCTCGAGTACCTCGCGACGGCGCGCGCCGAGGCGGTGCGCTCCGACATCCTCCGGCTCGCGTCCGGCGCGCGCGCCGCGCGCGAGGCCGCACGCGCGGGCGCCGCGGCGGGTTCCGCTCGTGCCGCTGCGCCGGGTGGCGCCGCGGGAGCGCGGGAGCACTTCCTCGGCAACCTCAACCAGGGGGTGAGCGGGCTCATCGACGGCGTCGACCGTGCCGACCTCGTGCCGGAGAGCGTCGTGAAGATCCCCGCGGGGCGCCTCATCGGCTCGCAGGTCATCAGCGGCGTGCTGTGGTTCGGGTTCTTCGCGGTCCTCCTCGGCGTGGTCCTGGCGTTCCTCCTGCCGGTCGCGCTCGGCAACGACGACGGCGACGGGCTCGTCATCCTCCTGGGGGCGGGCCTCGGCATGGGCGTGCCGCTCGTCATCGCGACCGTCGGCATCACGTGGGCGCAGATCTCGAAGTCGCTGCGCTACTCGATCGCTCCCACCCCCGACGGCGTGCGCATCACCTACGGCCTCCTCACCACTGTCACCGAGACGCTGCCGCCCGGCCGCATCTTCGCCGTCGAGGTGTCGCAGTCGCTGCTGTGGCGTCCGTTCGGCTGGTGGACGATCAAGATCAACCGCATGTCGGGGAAGAGCGCCGCGCAGCAGCAGTCGGGGAGCGCGCAGCAGTTCAACGTCGTGCTGCCCGTGGGGAAGCGCGAGGACGTGGAGAGGGTGCTCGCGCTCATCCTCCCCGACATGCCGCCCCAGGACCTCCCGCTCGTCTGGGAGCACGGCATCCTCGGGCCGGGCCCCGACGACCCGTACCGGACGATCCCGGCGCGCGCCTGGTGGCGCCGGCCGGTGTCGTGGCGGCGGCACGGGTACGCCGTGACGGAGTTCGGGCTGCTGCTGCGGCGCGGGCGGGTCTGGCGCAAGCTCGCCGTGTTCCCCTTGGCGCGGCTGCAGGGCGTGTCGATCGCACAGGGCCCGATCGACCGGCTGCAGCGCGTCGCCTGGGGACAGGCCCACACGGTCGTCGGGCCGATCTCGGGGCAGATCGTCGGGCTCGAACGCGACGACGCCGTCGCCCTGCTGGAACGGGTCAGCCGCGGGTCGGTGCAGGCTGCGACACACGACCACTCGCATCGCTGGGCGGCCAGGGCCTGATGCGGCCGCCGGCCGCGCGCGGCCGACCCGGTCGCGCGGATCGGGCGGGGTCGCGTAGGTCGAGCAGGGTCGCGTAGGGTCGAGGCCGTGCGACGCGACGGACGGCTGGGTGTCGGGATCATCGGCGCCGGTCGGGTCGGGCCCGTCATCGGTGCCGCGCTCGCCGGTGCAGGACACGCGATCACGGGCATCACGCGCGGGTCCGACGAGGACCGCGCGTCCGCCGTCCTGCCGGGCGCACCGGTGCTCGACGCGCTCGAGGTGGTGCGGCGCAGCGAGCTCGTCGTGCTCGCCGTGCCGCGACCGGAGCTCGCGGCCCTCGTAGCCGGACTCGCCGAGGTCGGCGCGTGGCAGCTCGGCCAGCTCGTCCTCCACACCGACGCCTCCCACGGCATCGAGGTGCTGCGGCCGGCGGCCGAGAAGGGCGCGATCCCGCTCGCGGTGCACCCCGCGATGGCGTTCACGGGCACGAGCGTCGACTTGCGCCAGCTCGCCGCATCGTATGCCGCGGTGACGGCGCCATCCGCCGTGCTGCCGATCGCCCAGGCGCTCGCCGTCGAGCTCGGATGCGAGCCCGTCGTCGTCGCCGAGACCGACCGCGCAGCCTACGCGGAGGCGATCGAGACGGCATCCGCGTTCTCCCGGCAGATCGTCCATCAGGCGACGGCGCTGCTGCGCGGCATCGGCGTCGAGAACCCCGGCGGCTACCTCTCCGCGCTCGTCCGGTCGACGGTCGATCAGGCGCTCACCGAGGCGACGCCCGCCATCCCCGACCTGCCGCTCGACGACTGACGGGGGCGGACGGCTCGCCAGGGGAGGCGCAGAGGGGCCGACTAGACTGGTCGCAGACTTTCCCCGAGGAGCCCCCGCATGTCTGAAACGCCCGTCGAGAACGCCCCCGAGACGCCCGAGGACGACATCTTCGAGCAGAAGGCGGTGCGGCTGGCGAAGCGCGAGCGGCTCGTGGCGGAGCGCGAGAGCGCGGCGGGCGGCGCGTACCCGGTGTCGGTTCCCGTGACGACGACCATCCCGGCCCTGCGCGCCGAGTACGGCGCGCTCGAGGCGGGCGCCGAGACGGGCACGACGGCGGGCGTCGCAGGGCGGGTCGTCTTCAGCCGCAACACTGGCAAGCTGTGCTTCGCGAGCCTGCAGTCCGGCGACGGGTCCCGCATCCAGGCGATGGTGTCGCTCGCCAACGTGGGCGACGACTCGCTCGCGGCATGGAAGGAGCTCGTCGATCTCGGCGACCACGTCTTCGTGTCGGGCGAGGTGATCTCGAGCCGCCGTGGCGAGCTGTCGATCATGGTGACCGAGTGGGCCATCGCGGCCAAGGCCGTCCTGCCGCTGCCGAACCTGCACTCCGAGCTCAGCGAGGAGAGCCGAGTGCGCAGCAGATTCCTCGATCTCATCGTGCGGGACCAGGCGCGCGACACCGTCCGCGCGCGGGCGAAGGTCAACGCGAGCCTCCGCGCGACGTTCGAGGGCCACGACTTCGTCGAGGTCGAGACGCCCATGCTGCAGGTGCAGCCGGGCGGCGCGACGGCCCGGCCGTTCATCACCCACTCGAACGCCTTCGACACCGAGCTCTACCTGCGCATCGCGCCCGAGCTCTACCTCAAGCGCGCCGTCGTCGGCGGCATCGACCGCGTGTTCGAGATCAACCGCAACTTCCGCAACGAGGGTGCCGACTCGACGCACAGTCCCGAGTTCGCCATGCTCGAGGCCTACCAGGCCTACAGCGACTACAACGGCATCGCCGACCTCACGCAGGAGCTCATCCAGAACGCCGCCGTCGCCGTGGCGGGCTCGACGACCGTGACCTGGGCGGACGGCACCGAGTTCGATCTCGGCGGCCAGTGGGACCGCGTCTCGATGTACCCCTCGCTGTCGGAGGCCGCCGGCGTCGAGGTCACGCCCGAGACGCCGCTCGGCGAGCTGCTCGCCCTCGCCGAGGCGAACGGCGTGGAGGTGCCGGCGCACGCCACGCACGGCAAGCTCGTCGAGGAGCTGTGGGAGCACTTCGTCGAGCAGCACCTCACGCGCCCGACGTTCGTCATGGACTTCCCCCTCGACACGAGCCCGCTCGTGCGCGAGCACCGGTCGATCCCCGGCGTCGTGGAGAAGTGGGACCTCTACGTGCGCGGCTTCGAGCTCGCGACCGGCTACTCCGAGCTCGTGGACCCCGTCATCCAGCGCGAGCGCTTCGTCGAGCAGGCGAAGCTCGCCGACCGCGGCGACGACGAGGCCATGCGCATCGACGAGGAGTTCCTCCGGGCCCTCGAGCACGGCATGCCGCCGACGGGCGGCATGGGCATGGGCATCGACCGCCTCCTGATGGCCATCACGGGCCTGGGGATCCGCGAGACCATCCTCTTCCCGCTCGTCAAGTAGCCTCACGCGGCCCCCGGCCGCTCGAACGCCCACTCCGGCAGCATGCCGTGCGATGCCATGGCCCCGACGAGCCGCGCGAGTCCGTGCTCGTCGTCGACGGCGAGCGCCTGCCGCGCGTACGCCAGGGCGTGCGTGCCGTGGCCGAGGGCCCACATGAGCCAGGCGGCCGAGGCGAGCGCCCCCGCGCGCGAGCGGCCGGGGGCGGAGGCCGCGAGCCGCTGCACGAGCGCGAGCGCGCGTTCGAGGCGGTCGGGATCGGGGCGCGGTCCTTCTCCCTTGAGCCGCAGCGGTCCGTCGGGCAGCGAGTCGTCGCCGTCGGCCCATCGCTCGTTGAGGTCGAGGACGTTCCACCCCTCCTGCAGGTCGCTGCTCCACTGCGAGAGCGCGACATCGCGGAAGCACGGACGCTCGAGCGCCCAGACGAGGAGGGCGGCGAGGTACGGGTCGAGGTCGTCCGTCTCCCAGTCGAGGCACTCCTCGAAGACGACGGGCAGGTCGGCGGCGAAGCACGCGGTCGCGAGCGCTCGAGGCGGGATGCCGCGGTTCGACGCCGCGCCGATGGCGCTGGTCCCCGGATGGTCCTCGCCCAGGATGACAGCCAACGCGCGGCCGAGCTCGAGATGAGCCCGCCCGAGGCGCTCGCGCTCGGCGAGGTCGACGGCGGGCGGGGCGATCCCCGCTCCCTGGTCGGGCAGCACGTCATCTCCGCCGGGAACGGCGTCTTCGTGGGCGATCTCCTCGAGCGGGCGCGGCGTCGGCCGCCCGTCGGCGTAGGCGCCCCATCCGTCGGCCGCGACGCACAGCGCATCTCTGACCTCGAGCCCGCAGTGGTCGGCGCGCTCGCGGAGCGCCTCGACGAGGCCCGCGAACGCCATCCCGTCGGCGCCGAGCAGCGGCTCGTCGGTGTAGACGACGGCGGCGAACTGCGTCACGCCGCGCATGCGGCACACCATGCCGAGCGCGACGGCGACGGCCTCGGGCCAGTGCTCCGGCCGCTTCGGCAGGTCGATGCGGGCGGCGCCGGCCGTGCGCCCGTCCTCGAACGGGACGACGAGGAGGCTGCGGCGCGGGCGGTAGCCGCAGACGTGGGGGAGGAGCGAGAGGAACGAGCGGGCGTCGCGGGCGCGGATGATCGTGGTCATGGTCCGAGGCTGGCGTGCGCCGGCGTCGTTCCGGCGGGTGTCCACAGCCCGGATGGCCGCCGCGCCGGGCTGCGCGCCCTGTGCACGCGAGGACGCCCCCAGGAAGCCCTCCGGCGCGCCGCGTACGATGGCGGCGTGGACAGTTTCTGGATGGCGGCGCTGTGGTCGCTCGCGCCCACCGTCGTCATCGCGATCGTCTTCTGGCTGATCCTCCGCAACATCCTGAAGTTCGACCGCACCGAGCGCCGGGTGTACGGCGAGATCGAGGCGGAGGAGCGCGCCAGGCGCGGACTGCCTCCCCGCGAGGGCTGATCCCGGAGCGGCGCGGGAAAGCAACCCCCTGTCGCCGCCGCGCGGTCGCGGATACCTTCGCGGCATGACGGTCACCCTCCTCGGTCTCGCGACCCTCGTCCCGCCGACGGTGCTGCATCAGGACGAGGTGCGCGACGTCTTCGCCGCGCAGCCCGGCCAGTCGCGGCTCGCGCAGCGGCTCGTCACGACGTCGTTCGGCGTCTCCGGCATCGAGCGCCGCCACACCGTGCTGCGCGAGCTGGGCGGCGGCGAGCCCGACGGCGGCGAGCCGCTCTTCTACGACCGCGAGACGCGCGAGCTGCGCTCTCCCGGCACGAAGGCGCGAAACGAGATCTACATCCGCGAGGCCACCCGCCTCTACGTCGACGCGGGGCGCGCCGCGCTCGCGCAGCAGCGGGCGCTCGACGCCGACGACGTCACCCACGTCATCACCGTCTCGTGCACCGGCTTCTACGCTCCCGGCCCCGACTTCGTCGTCGCGCGCGACCTCGGCCTGCCCGCCGACGTGCAGCGGTTCCACCTCGGCTTCATGGGATGCTACGCGTCGCTGCCGGCGCTCCGTCTCGCGAGCCAGCTGTGCCTGGCCGATCCCGACGCCGTCGTCCTCGTCATCAGCGTCGAGCTCTGCACGCTGCACCTGCGGCCCTCCGACGACCCCGACACGATCGTCGCCACCTCGCTCTTCTCGGACGGCGCGGGCGCGGCCCTCGTGACGGCGCGGCCCATCGGGTCGGACGAGCCGGGCTTCGACCTCGACCGCTTCGCGTCGAGGGTCGCGCCGGAGGGCGAGGGCGACATGGCATGGCGCATCGGCGACCACGGCTTCGAGATGGTGCTGTCGAACGCCGTCCCGGCGATCCTCGGGCGCCACGTCGTCGACGCCGTCCGCCCCCTTCTCGCCCCCGAGCCGGCGCTCGCGCGCGCACTCGACGACGGGGCGGCGGGCGCGGCCATCCCGCACTGGGCCGTGCATCCGGGCGGCCGGAGCATCCTCGACCGCGTCGAGGCGTCTCTCCACCTCGATGAGGCGCAGCTCGTCCCGGCGCGGGCGACCCTGCGAGACTTCGGCAACATGTCGAGCGCGACCGTGCTGTTCGTGCTGCGGCACATCCTCGACTCTCCCGCCGCTGCGGCGGGAGAGCGGGTCGCCGCGATGGCGTTCGGACCCGGCCTGACGGTCGAGTCCGCACTCCTCACCATCCGGGGCTCGTGATGCGCCGGCGGGATGCCGACGTCCGCGAGCTCATGGACGACCCGGCATGCGATCCCGTCCGGCTCGATCGGACGTATGCCCGATTCGGCATCGTCAACGCCGTCGTGGCCGCTCCCCGGCGCACCTACCGTCGGCGGATCGCGCCGCGCCTGCGCACGGGAGGCGTCCGCCTGCTCGACATCGGAACGGGCGGGGGAGACTTCCCGCGCGCCGTCGTCCGGTGGGCGCGCCGCGCCGCGCACCCGCTCGACATCCTCGCGATCGACCCCGACCCGCGCGCGTACGGGTGGGCGATGCGCGGGCCGCATCAGCACGGCCTGCGCATCCGGCAGATGACCGCGGAGGCCGTGCTCGACGCGGGCGAGCGGTTCGACGTGGTGCACTCGAACCACGTCCTCCACCACCTCGCCGACGACGAGGTGGTGGAGCTCCTGCGCGTGTCGGAACGGCTCCTGCGGCCCGGCGGCGTCGCCGTCCACCGCGACATCGCCCGGTCCGGGCTGGCCTTCGCCGCGTTCGCGCTCGCCACGCTGCCGTTCCAGCCATGGCTGCTGCGCGGCACGTTCATCCGCCCCGACGGGCTCACCTCCATCCGCCGCAGCCGCACGGCGCGCGAGCTCTCCTCTCTCGTGCCGGACGGCTGGGAGGTGCGGCGCGGATGGCCGTGGCGCGTCGAGGCGGTGCGCGCGCGATGAGCGCGCACGACGTCGCGATCGTCGGCGGAGGACCCGTCGGCCTCGCGCTCGCGTGCCTGCTCGCGCAGCGCGGCGTCGACGTCGTCGTGCGGGAGCGCGCGGAGGCGCCGTCGCCGCTCACCCGCGCCATCGGCATCCACCCTCCCGGGCTCGCCGTGCTCGACGCCGTCGGGATCGGCGACGCCGTGCGGGCGGAGGCCGTGGCCATCCCGGGCGGCGCGGCGCTCCGCCGAGGCCGCACGCTCGGCCGCCTCCGGTTCCGCGACCCCGTGCTCTCGCTCACGCAGGACCGCACGGAACGGCTCCTCGAAGCGCGGCTTCGGGAGCTCGCCCCGCGGGCGCTCGCGCGGGGCGTCGAGGTCGGGGCGGTCCACCTGGCACCCGACGCGGTCGAGATCGAGGACAGCCGGGGCGGGGCGTCGGCGCGGGTCCTCGTCGGAGCGGACGGCGCCCGCAGCCTCGTGCGCGATGCGGCCGGCATCCGGTGGGAGCGCCGCGATCCCGACGTCGCATTCGTCATGGCCGATGCGGCCGACGACACCGGATCCGGCGCTGTCGCGGCCATCCACCTGGAGCGGGAGGGCGTGGTGGAGTCGTTCCCGCTGCCGGGAGGCCGCCGCCGCTGGGTCGTGCGCACCGACGACCCCGCCGCCCGTTCCCGGGCGGGCTTCGCGGCCGTCGTCCGCGCACGCACGGGCGCCGTCCTGAGCGCCCTCGGGGAGCCGAGCCCGTTCGCGGCCCGTCAGCGCATCGCCGAGCAGTTCGCCCGCGGGCGGGTCGTGCTGGTCGGCGATGCGGCGCACGAGATGAGCCCCATCGGCGGTCAGGGGATGAACCTCGGGTGGCTCGATGCGGCCGCGTTCGCCGATGCCGTGGGCGACGGCCGCGAGCGCGCGGAGCCGTGGGCGGCGTATGCGGATGCGCGCCGCGAGGCCGCCCTCCTCGCGCAGCGGCGCGCGCGCTTCAACATGGCGATGGGTGCTCCGAGATCGGGCGCCGCGCTGCTCGTCCGCGACGCGGCCGTGCGGATGATCGCGCTGCCTCCCGCGCACCGCGCCGCGGAAGGTGCCTTCACCATGCGCGGCCTGTGAGCGCGCGCTGTCAAGCCCCTGCCCTCGCCGGCTCGGACGCGGTCTGCTGTTCGCGGGGGAGACGTCGAGAGGAGCAGCACATGAGCGACACCACCGTCAGCAGGGTCCGCTACGCGGGCACGCCCGTCCAGAAGGTCGCCCTCGTCTTCGGGGTCGTGTTCCTCCTGGTCGGCATCGCCGGGTTCATCCCCGGGCTCACGACCGACATCGGGTCGCTGGAGGTCGCGAGCCACACATCGGAGGCCATGCTCCTCGGCATCTTCCAGGTGTCGATCCTGCACAACCTCGTGCACGTGATGTTCGGCGTCGCGGGACTCGCGCTCGCCGGCTCCGCCCCCGGATCGCGAGGGTACCTCGTCGTGGGCGGCGTCCTCTACCTCGCGCTGTTCGTGTACGGCCTCGTGGTGCCGCACGACCACGCCGCCAACTTCGTGCCGCTCAACAGCGCCGACAACTGGCTCCATCTGGGTCTCGCGATCGTCATGATCGCGGCGGGTGCGCTCCTCGGCCGGGACGCGCGCCGACGGGTGTGAGGCCGTCATGACGGCGTCGGTCCGGCGGATCGGCGCCGTCGCCGCGCTCGCCGCCGTCCTCGCGACGAGCGCGTGCGGCCTGCGCATCCCCGAGGACCCCGACGGCACGCTCGACGCCGTCGTCGCCGCCGGGGTGCTCGCCGTCGGCGCATCCGACGAGCCGGGACTCGTCGAGGTCGACGCGGGCGCGGCGACGGGACCCCTCGCCGACGTCGTGGAGCGCTTCGCGGACGGGATCGGCGTCGGCGTCACGTGGACGGAGGGCAGCGAGGAGACGCTCGTCGGAATGCTGGAGACGGGCGACGTCGACATCGCCGTCGGGGGATTCACCGACGCCTCGCCGTGGATCGACCGCGCGGGCCTCACGCGCGGCTACCCCGACCTGCCCGGCGCCGTGGGGCGCCCCGTCGTCCTCCTCGTGCCGCTCGGCGAGAACCGCCTCCTCGCGGCGCTCGAGGCGCACCTCGACGCGGAGGCCGGCGGGTGAGCGTCCGGTGGCATCACTTCGGCCGCACCGACCTGCCGGCCGAGCAGCGCGACGCGCTCCGCCGGGCCGTCCGGTGGGAGGTCTTCACGATCTGCTACACGGCCGCGACGATCGCGCTGCTGGCCTTCGTCGTCGGCGGCTCGCAGGCCATGCGCACGGCGTGGATCGAGGACATGCTGTCGCTCATCCCCCAGCTCGCCTTCCTCGCGGCGCTGCCGTTCGTGCGGAAGCCCCCGACCAGGGAGTACCCGTACGGCAAGCACCGCGCCATGGGCGTCGGCCACCTCGTCGCGGGCGTCGCGCTCCTCGCGGTCGGCACGAACCTCGCCGTGGAGGCCGTCGTCTCCCTCGCGTCGGCCGAGCATCCCACGATCGGCACGGTCGCCCTCTTCGGGCACACCATCTGGCTCGGATGGCTCATGATCGCCGTCATGCTGCTCATCATCGTGGGCCCGGTGTTCCTCTACGGCCCCGCGAAGGCGAGGCTCGCGCCCGTGCTGCACAACAAGCTGCTGCACGCCGACGCCGACATGGCGAAGGCCGACTGGCAGACGACCGTCTCGTCGGTCGTCGGAGTGCTCGGCGTGGGTCTGGGCGTGTGGTGGCTCGACGGCGCCGCCGCTCTCGTCATCTCCGCGGGCATCGTGTGGGACGGCGTGCGCAACACCCGCGCGGCGGTCGTCGACCTCATGGACCGCCGCGCCCGCACGTACGACGACGCCGAGCCGCACCCCCTCGCCGCCGCGGCGGTCTCGCGCCTGCGTCAGGCGCACTGGGTGCGGGATGCCGCGGTCCGCGTGCGCGATCAGGGGCAGGTGCTCCACATCGAGGCGTTCGCCGTGCCGCGACGACGCGGTGTGAGGGTGGACGACCTGACGCGCGCGGCCGAGTCGATCGCCGCGCTGGACTGGAAGGTCCAGGACGTGCAGATGATCCCCGTCGCGCACCTCCCCGACGAGGCCGATCCCGGACGGTAGACGCCCGGAAGCCGCCCTTCGATAGGCTGGGGCGAACGGAGGGGAGCGGCGTGGACTGGCTCATCAGCTCTGCCTTCTGGATCGGCGCGTACACCGTCGTCGACATCATCGTCCGCGTGCTCGCGCTCATCATCATCCCGCGCAACCGCAAGCCGACATCGGCCATGGCGTGGTTGCTCGCGATCTTCCTCCTCCCGATCCCCGGGCTGCTCCTCTTCCTCCTCATCGGCAACCCGCGGCTGCCGCGCAAGCGCCGTCGGATGCAGACGGAGATCAACGCCGTGCTCCGCGAGGCGAACGAGAGCCTCGAACGGGGCACGCTGCGCCCCCACGAGCCCGCGTGGTTCAGCGCCCTCGTGCGCATGAACCGCGAGCTCGGCGCCCTCCCGATCTCCGGCGACAACGGCGTCCGTCTCATCACGGGGTACCAGGAGAGCCTCGACGCGATGGCCGAGGCCATCCGGCGCGCGCAGCGCTACGTGCACGTCGAGTTCTACATCTTCAAGTCCGACTCGTCGACGGAGAACTTCTTCCGGGCGCTCGAGGAGGCGTGCGCACGCGGCGTGGAGGTGCGCGTGCTCATGGACCACTGGGCGAACCTCTCGAAGCCGCTGCACAGGAGGACGCGCGACCGCCTCACCCGCATGGGCGCCGACTGGCACTACCTGCTGCCCCTGCGACCCCTCGGCGGGCGCTGGCAGCGGCCCGACCTGCGCAACCACCGCAAGCTCCTGGTCGTCGACGGGGAGGTCGCGTACCTCGGCTCGCAGAACGTCACCGATGCGAGCTACAACGTGAAGGCGAACATCCGGCGCGGGCTGCAGTGGGTCGATCTCATGGTGCGGCTCGACGGGCCGGTCGTGTCGAGCGTCGACGCCGTGTTCCTCAGCGACTACTACAGCGAGACGGGCGAGACGCCGGCGGGCGTCGACCTGCGCGAGATGGACGACGGCACGGGCGACCTCGACTGCCAGGTCGTGCCGTCGGGCCCCGGGTTCGAGGTCGAGAACAACCTGCGCCTGTTCCTGGGCCTGATGTACGCGGCGCAGGACAAGATCATCATGATCAGCCCGTACTTCGTGCCGGATGAGGCGCTCATGCTCGCCGTGAGCGCCGCCGTCTCCCGCGGCGTGCGCGTGGAGCTGTTCGTCTCGGAGATCAGCGACCAGGCCATGGTGTTCCACGCGCAGCGCAGCTACTACGAGGCGCTGCTCAAGGCCGGAGTGAAGATCTACCTCTTCCCGCCGCCGTACATCCTGCACACGAAGACGCTGTCGATCGACGACGAGGTCGCCGTCATCGGGTCGAGCAACATGGACATGCGCTCGTTCGGCCTCAACTTCGAGGTGTCGCTGCTCGTGCGCGGCGAGGAGTTCGTGCAGCAGCTGCGGAGCGTCGAGGACGACTACCGCGCGCGCTCTAAGCGGCTCGACCTCGTCGAGTGGGTGCGGCGTCCGTTCTGGAGCCAGGTGCTCGACAACCTCGCGCGGCTCACCTCGGCGCTCCAATGACTCAGAGGGGCGGATGGCCCTTCGGCACCGCGAGCAGGAGGCCGCCCTCGTCGACACGGCAGAGCAGGCGCACCGCCTCGCCGAACTCGTCGCCGTCGAGCTCGACCGGCTGCGCCTCGACCGCCGCCGCCTCGACGGAGCGCCCCTGCAGGAACCGGACGGAGGTGTCGTGGCGCCTCTCGATCACGCGACGCCCGAGACGCGAGCGGCGCAGCACGGAGTTGTCCCACCACACCTTGCGGAAGACTCCGAGCCAGCCGAAGGGCCCCGACGGCTGGATGAGCGCGACGTCGAGCCGCCCGTCGGCGATCGACGCCTCGGGGATGAGCTCGATGCCGGCGGGGAGCGTGCCGCAGTTGGCGAACAGCACGCTCTGCACCTTGGCGGCGTGGAGCTTGCCGCCCTCGACCTGGTAGACGACGCGGAACGGGTGCGCGCCGGGGAGCGCCCGCGCGGCGCCGTCGACGTACGCCACCCACCCGACCTGCTTCTTGAGACGCGGGCTCGTGTTGGCGATCATCGCGGCGTCGAGCCCGATGCCCGCCATGACGACGAACGCGTGCTCCTCGACCGCCCCGCCCGGTCGGCGCAGCCGCGCGACGCCGATGTCGACGGCGGCGGTGTCGCCCTCGATCGCCGCGCGCACCATCTCCTCGGGGTCGGCGAGCGGAAGGCGCAGGTTGCGGGCGAGCAGGTTGCCCGTGCCGCTGGGAACGATCGCGAGCCGCACGCCCGTCCCGTTCATCGCCTCCGAGACGGCGCGCACGGTGCCGTCTCCGCCCGCCACGAGCACGGCGGCCACCCCCTCGTCGAGCGCGCGCCGCGTGACGGCCTGGCCCGGGTCGTCCACCGTGGTCTCGAAGACGAGCGGCGGCAGCCATCCGGCCTCGTGCGAGAGCAGCGTCACGGCCGATCGCAGGGCGTCCGCCGAGGCGACCTTCACGGGGTTGTAGACGAGCGCCGCCCGCTTCGCGGAGGCGTCGTGGGCGGTCATGCTCACACTCTAGGTGGCGGATGGCCGCCGGCTCAGCCCGTCCAGTCCTCCGCCAGGACCCCGTAGTGCATACCGTCCATCCAGACGCCGGAGCGGTGCAGCCCGGTCTTGCGGCTGAACTCCTCGCGCTCCATCCCGACGCGCTCCATGAGCCGCCACGAGGGCTCGTTCGCCGCGAAGCACCCCGCGTGGACACGGCGTAGCCCGAGCGCCCCGAAGCACGTCGCGATCACGGCGCGGACGGCCTCGGTCGCGTAGCCGCGACCGGAGTGGCCGGGGTGCAGCGTCCAGCCGAGCTCGGCCTCGGTGCCGCGCGCGAGCTCGGCGACCTCGCGCTGCGCCCAGCCGTCCTCGACGCGCAGCATGACGTCGCCGATGACGAGGGGACCTCCCGGCTCCACGAGCTCGATCACGAGGGTCGTCGCGAGCCGCTCGGGCTGGACGAGGTGCGCTCGGAAGTCCTCGAGATCGGATGGCCCGTTCGTGATCCACATGGTCACCTCGGGCAGCCGCCGATGCCGCCACAGCGCCTCGGCGTCGTCGGCCGTCGCCCGCCGGATGACGAGGCGCTCGGTGCGGACGGGCCAGTCGACGGCGTCGAGGGGATCGGACATGCGCCTCAGGATACGGCCGTCGCCTCGACCGGGCGGACCGCTGCTTCCGGTCGCCCGGGGCAGGGTGCCGCCGTCGTCCGCCGCGGGCCCGCGGCCGGGAGCGGGCGACACGCCTAGACTCGGAGGGTGATCGACCCCGTGCTGCTCCGCGAAGACCCCGAACTCGTCCGGCGTTCCCAGGTCGCCCGAGGCAACTCGCCCGAGACCGTCGACGCCGCGCTCGCCGCAGACGCGTCGCGCCGGTCGGCGATCACGGCGTTCGAGGAGCTGCGCGCCGAGCAGAACGCGTTCGGCAAGCGCGTGGCGAAGGCGCCGAAGGACGAGAAGGCCGCCCTCGTCGCGCAGGCGAAGGAGCTCGCCGACCGCGTCAAGGCGGCCCAGCAGGCCGCGAACGAGGCGGAGGAAGCGGCCCGTACGGCGCTCGACGCCATCCAGAACGTCGTCATCGACGGCGTGCCGGCGGGCGGCGAGGACGACTTCGTGGAGCTGCGGCGCGTCGGGGACATCCCGACCTTCGACCCGGCCGACTTCCCCGACGGCCCGCTCGACCACCTCGCGCTCGGCGAGAAGCTCGGCGCGATCGACATGGAGCGCGGCGCGAAGGTCTCCGGCGCGCGCTTCTACTTCCTGAAGGGCGTCGGCGCACGGCTCGAGCTCGCGCTCATGAACTACGCCCTCGACACGGCCCTCGACAACGGCTTCACGCCCATGATCACGCCGACGCTCGTGCGGCCCGACATCATGGCGGGCACGGGCTTCCTCGGTGCGCACGCCGACGAGATCTACCGGCTCGAGGAGGACGACCTCTACCTCGTCGGCACGAGCGAGGTCGCGCTCGCCGGCTACCACAAGGACGAGATCGTCGACCTTCAGGACGGCCCCCTCCGCTACGCCGGCTGGTCGACGTGCTACCGCCGGGAGGCGGGCTCTCACGGCAAGGACACGCGCGGCATCATCCGCGTGCACCAGTTCAACAAGCTCGAGATGTTCGTCTACACGACGCCGGAGGAGGCGGAGGCCGAGCACGCCCGCCTCGTCGCGCTCGAGGAGCAGATGCTGCAGTCTCTCGGCCTGGCCTACCGCGTCATCGACGTCGCGGCGGGCGATCTCGGATCGAGTGCCGCGCGCAAGTACGACACCGAGGCATGGGTCCCCACGCAGGGCGCGTACCGCGAGCTGACGTCGACCTCGAACTGCACGACCTACCAGGCGCGTCGTCTCGACATCCGGCACAGGCCGGACGGCGGCAGGACGCAGCCCGTCGCGACCCTCAACGGCACGCTCGCGACGACCCGCTGGATCGTGGCCATCCTCGAGACGCATCAGCGACCGGATGGCTCGGTCGTCGTCCCGGAGCCGCTGCGGCCGTACCTGCGCGGCCTCGAGGTGCTGGAGCCGATCGCGTGACGCTCCCCGTCCCCGAGCCGGACCGCCTGTTCATCGCCCTCGACATCGACGGCACGGTGCTGCTCGAGGACGGGACGTCGAGCCCCGGCGTCGAGGAGGCGGTGGCCGAGGCCGTCGACCGCGGGCACGCCGTCACGCTCGCAACAGGGCGCAGCTGGGAGTCGACGCATCCCGTGCTCGATCGCCTGGACATCCGCCCGCCGTACGTCGTGTGCGCCAACGGCGCGACGATCATGTCGCGCGACGCCGACGAGCCGACCGGCTACGCCCGGCACACGATCGAGACGTTCGACGCTACGGAGGTGCTGCGCTTCATCCGCGGCCACCTGCCCGGCGCGAGCTACATGGTCGAGCTCGGCGACGGCACGCGCCTCTTCACCGACTTCATGGACGACTGGGACCTGAACCGCCCCGGAGCGCATCAGGTGCCGTTCGACGAGATGCTGGGCCTGCACGTCACCCGCGTCGTCGTCGTCTCGCCCGAGCACGATGGCGACGACTTCAACGACTTCGTCGAGCGGATGGGCCTGCAGCAGGTCACGTACGCGGTCGGATGGTCGGCGTGGCTCGACATCGCGCCGCAGGGCGTCAACAAGGCGACGGCGCTCGAGAAGGTGCGCGCGCTGCTCGACGTCGACCCGGCTCGCATCGTCGTGATGGGCGACGGACGCAACGACGTCGAGATGCTCGCCTGGGCGCGCGAGGGAGGCGGCGAGGCCGTCGCGATGGGGCAGGCTCCCCTCGAGGTGCAGCAGCACGCGTCGCGTCTCACGCTCTCGGTCGAGGGAGGCGGTGTGGCGGCCGCCCTGTCGCAGCTCGGCGCGGCGACCTCGACCATCCGCTGACGGCGCTCTGCCAGGGCGCGCACAGGAGCGGCCCCGACAATGGCGGGAGGTCCGGTCGACTAGACTCGACGCCAGTCCACGGGCATCCGTGGGCACGGAGGGTTGTCCGAGCGGCCGAAGGATCCGGTCTTGAAAACCGGTGGGCAGAAATGTCCCGTGGGTTCGAATCCCACACCCTCCGCCCAGGCCCCCGTGGCCGGAGCGACCTCGTCCAGCCGAGAGGACCCGAGTGAGCGACACCCCCCGAGACGGCGTGCGGCGCACGATCGCCCGCCACGGCCGTCTGTCGACGCTGACGCCCGCCCGACAGCTGCTCCGCGTGCTGGCCGTGAGCCTCTCGGTCGTGCTCGTGAGCGGGCTCGGCGTGGTCGCGTACGCGGCGGCGGACTTCGGGGCGACCTTCGCCGCCGACGCCGTCGTGCTGGACGGGCAGGAGTCGACGCCCCCCGACATCGGCGCCCTCGACAACGAGGGCGTGAACATCCTGTTCGCGGGCCTCGACGCGTGCGAGGAGGAGTACGCGCAGTACTTCGGCGACGGCCGCTGCCCGGAGGACGCGTACTACTCGGAGGACTCGCGCGACGGCGTGCTCAACGACGTGAACATGGTCGTGCACATCTCGCCGGAGCCGCGCAAGGTCACCGTCATCAGCTTCCCTCGCGACCTCATGATCGAGGCGCCGGAGTGCACCGACCCGCAGGGCAACGTCACGGCGGCCTCGTCGTACAGCCAGCTCAACCAGGCGTACTACCGCGGCGATCTCGGGTGCATCGCGACGACGATCGAGAGCTTCACGGGCCTGTCCATCGACTACGCCGCGACCGTCACCTGGGGCGGCGTCATCGAGATCACGAACGCGATCGGCGGCGTCGACGTGTGCATCGGCGGCGAGGGCATCTACGACGAGCACACGGGCCTCGCGATCGCGCCCTCCGAGAACTACACGCTAGTCGGCGTCGAGGCGCTGCAGTTCCTCCGCACCCGCTACGGCGTCGGCGGAAGCGACCTCAACCGCATCAGCAACCAGCAGGTGTACATGTCGGCGCTCGCGCGCAAGCTCACGAGCGAGGAGGTGCTCACGAATCCGGGCGCGCTCCTCACGCTCGCGCGCACGACGCTCGAGAACGTCGACCCGTCGTCGAGCCTCACGAACCCGGTCACGCTCGTGCAGATCGCCATGGCGGCCGCGGATGTTCCGCTCGACGAGTTCACGTTCGTGCAGTACCCGGTCGTGGACGACCCGTACGACTCCAACCGCGTCGCCCCCGACTACGCGTCGGCCGAGCAGCTGTGGGCGGCGCTCGACGCCAACGTGGCGATCGACCTGAGCGGCGACACCGGCGGCGGAGCCGTGCTCGCCGAGGGCGAGGAGGGCACCGAGACCGAGGCCCCCGTCGACACGACGGCGCCGACCGAGTCGGCCACCGCGACGCCCGACCCGACCGAGACGATCGCGAGCGGCGAGCTGGGCTCCAACGTGCACGGCACGAACGCCGGCCAGGTCACCTGCTCCAACGGCGCGGGCTGAGTCGCGGGTATCCTGCCGCGAGGGCGGCTCGGCCGTCTCCGCGAACGGGGGTGCCGGATGGCTGTCGAGGGACGCACGACGATCGCGCGCCATGGGGTGCTGCGCTCGCCGGGGCCGGTGCGTCAGGCGCTGCGCGGCGTCGCGGTCGCGGCGACCGTCCTGCTCGTGAGTGCGCTCGGCGTCGGCGCGTATGCGGCCTGGGACTTCGCGCGTGCGTGGGGCGACGAGCAGATCGCCCTGCCCGTCGACGGGCCCGCGGTCGATCTCGCGGCGCGCGACGAGGCGTTCACCCTGCTCCTGGTCGGCAGCGACGAATGCGAGGACGAGTACGCGCACTACTTTCCCGGCCGGTGCGACGCAGACGCGGCGAGTGCGCTCAACGACGTGAACATCCTCGTGCACGTCTCGGAGCAGCCGCGACGTGTCACCGCCGTCACCTTCCCTCGCGATCTGCTCACGCCGGTGCCGGCATGCACCGGCGACGACGGATCGGAGCTCTCTCCGATGGCGTCGTCGCAGATCAACGCACTGTACGCGCGAGGCGGGGTGCCGTGCATCGCGCGGACGATCACGGCGATCAGCGGACAGCAGGTCGACTTCGCGATGGCCGTGACATGGGGCGGCGTCATCGAGATCACGGACGCGATCGGCGGCGTCGAGGTGTGCGTGGGCGGCGACGGCATCTACGACCCCGACAACACGGGTCTCGCGCTCGCGCCGGGCATGCACACGCTGCAGGGGATCTGGGCGCTCGAGTTCCTCCGCACGCGCGAGGGGGTGGGAGACGGCAGCGACCTCGCCCGCGTCAACAACCAGCAGCTGTTCATGACCGCGCTCGCGCAGAAGATGACGAGCGAGGGGGTCGTGTCCGACCCGGTGCGCGTGCTGTCGCTCGCCCGCACGATCGTGGGCAGCGTCACGCCGAGCGAGAACCTCGCCGACGTCACAACGCTCGCCCAGCTCGGCCTCGCGCTCGCGGAGGTGCCACTGGACGACGTCACGTTCGTGCGGCTGCCGACCTTCCCGGCGCCGACGAATGCGAACCGGGTCGTGCTCGATGAGGAGAAGGCAGACGCCCTCTGGCAGGCGCTCGATGCGAACACGCCGTTCGACGTGGCGCAGGACGATGTCACGGGCACGATCGAGGCGCCGCCGGACGCCACGGTCGAGCCGGCCCCCTCGACGGCGCCCACGACCGCGCCGCCCGCCGCGAACACGGAGGAGACGGCATCCGGCGCGCAGACCGGCACGCGCGCATCCGAGAGCCTGTGCGCGAACGGACGCGGCTGAGCCGCGGTTCGCGGCACCCCCTCCGACGCGTTAGGATGGACGACGTGTCTGCGTGCAGGCACATGGAGACGTCGCATAGTCAGGCCTAGTGCACCACCCTGCTAAGGTGGAGTCCCCGTAAGGGGACCAGGGGTTCAAATCCCCTCGTCTCCGCCGCTTTCTTCTGGAAGGACCCCGCTGAGGCGGGGTCCTTCTGGTTGAGGGGCGCTGGTCGGTGAGTCAGAGGCCCCTACCGCGTTCGAATCCCAGCCGGACGTCGTCGTCCTGGACGTCATGGTTGCGGGCGACAGCGACGAGCCCGTCCACGTCAGCGTCCCGGTCACCCCGCCGGTCTGCAGTCGGCCCTACCCCTCCGCGAGCCGGCGCAGGACGCCGTCGACGCGGTAGGCGACGACCTCTCCGAGCGACACGGTCGTGCTCGTGCGCTGCACGCCGGGGGCGGCGAGCAGCAGCTCGGTGATGCGGCGCAGGTCGCGGGTGTCGCGCGCCATGACCTTGAGCATGAGGTCGGCGTCGCCCGTCGTCGAGTGCACCTCCACGATCTCGGGGATGGCCGCGAGCGCCGCGTACGCGGCGGCCGCCTGCGCCTGGCTCAGCTCGACGTCGACGAACGCCGTCAGGTGGTAGCCGAACGCCGCGGGGGTGAGCCGGCGGCTGGGCGCGGCGAGCGCGCCCCGCCGCTCGAGCTTCTGCAGCCGGGCGTGCACGGTGTTGCGCGCGACCCCCAGGCGACGCGCGAGTGCGAGCGCCGACGCGGACGGCTCGTCGTCCATCGCGAGGAGGATGCGCGCATCGAGCGCGTCGAGCTCTGATCTGGTGGTCATTTCGTCAGTCTGACGCCGACCAATTGAAAAGAGCACCCCCATCCGATGGCTCTGTTGCGCAGGACCATCCTGATCTCGACAGTGGATGCATGCTGCAGATCGTCCCGTGCGCCCGATGAGCGCGACCGTCGCCGTGCGCACCGCGCCCGAGGTGCCCCCGCACCGGCTCGTCGACGACATCGTCGCGCTGATCGCCGGCACCCTCATCGTGTCGCTCGGCCTCGCCATCCTGAAGGGCGGCGGCGCGGTGACCGGCGGCACCGCGGGGCTCTCGCTGCTGCTCGGCTATGTCGTCCCCACCCCCACCGGCGTGCTGTTCCTCGCCATCAACGTGCCGTTCTTCCTGTTCGCAGCCCGCGGCAGGGGATGGTCGTTCACGCTCCGCAGCTGCCTCGCGATCGCGATGGTCGGGGCCCTCGTGCTCGTCCAGCCGCTCTTCGTCGACCTCGACGGCATCGACGCCGCGTACGCCGCCATCATGGGCAACGTGCTGTCGGGCGTCGGCGTGCTGATCCTGTTCCGGCACGGGTCGAGCCTGGGCGGGTTCAACATCGTCGCCCTGCATCTGCAGGAGCACCGGGGCTTCCGTGCCGGCTACGTGCTCATGGTGCTCGACGCGCTCGTGGTCATCGCGTCGTTCGCCGTCGTCCCGCCGCTCTCCGTCGCGTACTCGGCGGTGGGCGCGGTCATCCTGAACCTCATCATCGCGCTGAACCACCGGCCCGGCCGCTATGTCGCGACCGGACCCCGCTAACGCCCGCGGCCATCCGTCGTCAACCCGCTCCCGTGTCGTGCGCCGCCGTCGCACGATGAAGGCTCGACGAGAGGAGAGCACCATGTCGGATGTGCAGAACCACGATGACGGAGACGCGCTCGACGTGCAGCCGGAGGAGCAGCGCGACGATGCCGAGCTCGAGGAGCCCAGCACGGAGCAGGAGCCGGGGGAGGAGCCGAAGGCCCCCGAGCCCGACGGCAAGGAGCCGAGCCACCACGCCGTGGGGATCGGCGTGCACAACGCCGAGATCCCCGGCGAGGAGGGCGCGGACGAGGTCGACGCCTCGGAGAGCTGACCTCGCGCTCGCCCATCCTGCTCAGACCGGCCCCGTCGCCCGACCCGCGTTCCGCGCAGGCATTCGACGGCGGGGCCGGTCTCGGCGAGGCAGCCTCATGACGCCGTCGGGATCCAGACGCGCATGAGCGAAGGTCCGCGCTCCGCCCACCGGTGATAGCGCACGAGACGCGCTCGGAACGTCGAGACGCTCTCTGCGCCGTCGACGCCGAAGGGCCAGTCCGCGTCCTCGCGGCGAACCGACGTCGCGGCGACGGTGACGGTCTCCCCGTCGTACGCTGCCTCGGACGACACCCGCACGTCCTCCAGTGCGACGCCATCCGGAAGATCGACCGACTCGAGCGCGAACACCTCGGGCCCGCGTTCGAATGCCACCGTGCCCCGGATCGCGTCGATCCGGTCGTCGGGGACCGTCACGCGGACGTCGAGCGGCAGCTCGAGCGTGAGCGACTCGCCTGCGCGCAGCACGACGGACGGCGTGTACGCGCCCCCGTCGACCGGGATGGTCTCGTCCCGATGCTCCAGGACCCCTCCCTTCGACCAGGCGGGCACGCGCAGGCTCACGGCGACGCCGTCATCGGATGCCTCGGCGGCGGTGACGCGGATGGTCCCCGTCGACGGGTACTCCGTCTCGACGACGAGCGCGGTGCCCTCGGTGCGGATCTCGGCAGCCGCGAACTGATGGATCTGGATGGCCGACGCCGTCCCGGTGGCGATGTAGCTTCCGAGACTCGCGAGCGTCCGCGCGACGTTGGGCGGGCAGCAGGAGACCTCGTACCACGCCTGCCGACCCGACGCCCCTCCGCGGATCACGACGCCGTCCTCGTTCAACGGCGGCGGCGTGTGCTCGGTGCGCTGGTGCAGGGTGTTCGCATAGAAGAAGGCCGTGCCGTCCTCCGACGGCGACGTCGCGATGACGTTGTAGAGCGTGCGTTCGATGAGATCGGCGTACTTCGCCTCGCCGGTCGCGAGCAGAAGGCGCCAGCTGAACATGATCGACGCGACGCCGGCGCACGTCTCGCAGTACGAGCGGTCGGGCGGCAGCACGAAGTCGTCGCCGTACGCCTCGTCCATGTGGTGGGAGCCCATCCCGCCGGTGAGGTAGGTGCGCCGGGCGACCGTGTTGTCCCACTGCTCGATGAGGGCCCGGAGGAGCTCGTCGTCTCCCGTGTCGACGGCGACGTCCACCGCGCCGGCCGCGAGGTAGAGCGCTCTGACGGCGTGCCCGCGGAGCACCGTCGCCTCGCGTACAGGCAGGTCGTCCTGCCAGTACGCCTTGCCGAACTCGAACAGCGGCAGGGTGCCCGTGCCGCGACGCTCCACGAACACGCTCGCCTGGTCGAGGTAGCGTCGCTCTCCTGTCGCGCGGAAGAGCTCGACGAGCGCCACCTCGATCTCGGCGTGACCGCAGACGCGGTCGAGGCCGTCGGGGCCGAACATCGTGCAGACGTGGTCGGCGACACGGATGGCGACGCGCAGGAAGCGGTCCTCTCCTGTCGCCCGGTGGTGGGCGACGGCGGACTGGATGAGGTGGCCGAAGCAGTAGAGCTCGTGTCCCCACTGGAAGTCGGAATAGCGCGGGCGCTGCCACGGTCGTCCGAACAGGGTGTGCAGATAGCCGTCGGGATCCTGAGCGCCCTCGACTGCGGCGAGAAGCTCTTCGAACAGCTCGCCGTGCTCGTCGACACCGCGGGCCGTGTCCCAGGAGATCGCCTCCATGAGCTTGTAGATCTCGGAGTCGGCGAACTCCCGCCCCGTGTGCTCGTAGCCCTCTGCGGTGCCGGCGTGCCGGAGGTTCGCGATCCATCCGAGCCTGTCCATCCACCCCGCGGCGTGCGGGATGATCACCGCCGTGTTGAGGCGCTGCCGTTCGTCCCAGAATCCCGCGCGAAGGGCGACGGCCTCGACGGACAGGGGAGTCAGTTCACTGCGTGACGGGATGACGGGTGCGGCGGTGGCGGAGGAGGCGGTCATCGGGGACTCCTGGTCTCGAAAGAATCGAATACGGTATCGGCTGGGGGAGGAAAGGGGCGAAGGTGCGCATCTCGGAAACACCGGTCAGCCTCGCCGAGGTGGCGAGGCGTGCCGGCGTCTCGTCGGCGACGGCCTCGAAGGCGCTCAACGGGCGGGTCGACGTCAACGAGGCGACGCGGGCGCGGGTGGAGCAGGCGGCGCGTGATCTCGGCTACCTCCCCAACAGCCTCGCGCGCGGGCTCATGGGCGCGAGGACGGGCACGGTCGGCGTCGTGACGACCGACCTGGATGGCCGCTTCGCGCTTCCGATCCTCATGGGCGTCGAGGACTCGCTCGGGATCGACCGCATCCTGAGCTTCCTGTGCGACGCGCGCGGCGACGATCTGCGGGAGGAGAGCCTGATCGCGAGCCTGCTCGCCCGTCGTGTCGACGGCCTGATCCTCGTCGGGCGCCAGACCGATCCGAGGCCGTCGCTCGGTGCGATCCCGGTGCCCGTCGTCTACGCGTACGCCGAGTCCGACGATCCCTCGGACATGTCCGTCACGGTCGACAACGCCGACGTCGGCCGGCGCGCGGCCCGGCATCTCCTCGACATCGGCCGCCGGAGGATCGCGCAGGTCGCAGGAGAGGCGAGCCACGGGGCATCCCGAGACAGAGTCGGCGGCGCATCCTCTGCGATCGCCGCAGCCGGACTCCTCGAGGGCGCGGGCCGCGTACGGTTCGGGGACTGGTCGGAGGGATGGGGGCGCGCCGCCGCGCACGACATCCTCGATCAGGACGGGGACGTGGACGCCATCCTCTGCGGGAGCGACCAGGTCGCGCGAGGAGTGCTCGACACGCTGCACGAGCGCAGAGTGCGGGTGCCCGACGATGTCGCCGTCATCGGCGTCGACAACTGGGAGCCGCTCGCGGCGCACGCACGACCGCCCTTGACGACCGTGGACCTCCAGCTGCAGCAGCTCGGGCGGGTGGCCGCCCATCGCCTCCAGCGGGCGACCACCGGCGAGATCCGCGGCGGCGTCGAGCGGCTGCCGGGGAGCCTGATCATCCGCGACTCGACCGTCCTGCGTCGCTGAGAGCCGACCGCATCCCACCTGACCGCTCCCCTCCCGGGCCCCGCCGCTCGAACTGTGGAACCCCGCGTCAATCACGCGGGCTCCGGCATCGACAGCGAAAGTAGCGAAAGCGGATTCGAAACGCAACGAGCGAAAGTTTCCGACGGGCGGGCGCCGCTCAGCGGGAGGCGGCCCCGACCGACTCCCGCTCCACGACCTCGACGGGCAGGACGGTCGGCGCGGACGGCGCCCCGTCGAGCGCCTGCTGCACGGCGAGCGCCCCCATCTCCTCGTAGGGCACGCGGACGGTGGTGAGGGCGGGATTGAGATCGCGGGCGGCTGGCACGTCGTCGTACCCGGTGACCGAGACGTCGGCAGGGCAGGCGAGTCCGCGTTCCCTCAGCGCGGCGAGCACACCCGACGCCATCTGGTCGGTGCCCGAGAGCACGGCGCTGAAGGGCGGCCGTCCGCCCTGCGACAGCTCGTCGAGCACGGCGTGCAGCATGTCGCGCGCAGGCTCGCGGTCGAACGACGTCTCTCGGACGATCAGCTCGGCGCCGTCGACCCCGGCGAACGCCTCGGCGAACCCGCGCAGTCGCTCCTCGGCGGTCGAGCCTCGCGTGTCGCCGGGCAGCAGCAGCACGCGTCGGTGCCCGGCGGCTGCGACGCGACCGGCGATCCGCGCCGCGCCGCGCTCGTTCTCGTACCGGATGGCGATGGCGTCGTCGGCGTTCACGCGGAGCGACCGGTTGCCGCAGAGGACGAGCGGGGTGCCGTCCTCCGCGAGGAGCTTTGCGAGGCGGGCGATCCGATCGTGGTGGGCATCGTCGCGCCAGAACCCGCCGGGGACGATCACCGCGGAGGCGTGCTGTCTGCGCATGAGCTCGACGAGCTCGATCTCCCTGTCGGCGTCGCCGCCGGTCGCGCCGATGAGGCAGACGCGACCACGGGCGCGGGCCTCGCTCTCGACGCCCTGGGCGAGAGCGGCGAACGACGGGCCGGTGATGCTGCCGAGCAGGACGGCGATCGGCCCCGCGTCGGCGCCGCGCAGGCGGCGGGCGTTGGGATTCGCGGCGTAGTCGAGCGCCTCGACGGCGGCGAGCACCCGTGCGCGGGTCTTCTCGGCGACCGGGTAGTTGCCGGCCAGAACCCGCGACACGGTGGCGATCGAGACGGCGGCCTCGCGTGCGACGTCATGGATCGTGGTGGCCACGGCTACTCCTTCAGTAAAGGGCAAGAAGGACTGGACAACATCCTAGTAAAGCTTTACTGTAGGCGCAGAAAAGGTTTACTACCGGGCATGGAACGAACCATGTCCCGGGATCCGGACGGACCCGCCGTCCGGATCGATCGCTTGACGAGGAGACGATCCATGAAGACCCGCGCACTCGCGTTCACCGGCCTCGGGCTGGTGTCCGCCCTCGCCCTCGCCGGCTGCGGAACGCCGGCATCGAGTTCGGACGACGTCGCCGACGACGCCGAGCCCGTCGAGATCGGAGACACCTGGACGGGCGATCCCGTGACCGTCGAGATCTGGCACGACAACGCCGCCCTCCAGCCCGCCGTCGAGGCCTTCAACACCGCGCACGAGGACGAGGGCATCCAGATCGAGTTCGTCGAGACGACCGACCTCAACACGGCCGTCCGAAATGCGTCGGCGGCCGGAGACGCTCCGGATCTGTTCATCTCGCAGACCGCCGATCTCGCCTCGTTCATCGCCGACGGCATCGCGGCGGACGTGACCGCGTACTACGAGAGCATCGCGTCCGACTACTCCGACGTGGTCAACGAAGCGGTGACCACGGGAGATCGGCAGTGGGCGGTGCCGGCGGCCGACATCCCCACCTTCATGCTCTACAACGCCCGGATCTTCGCCGACAACGGCCTCGAGTACCCCGAGACGTACGAGGAGTTCCTCGAGGCGGGGAAGACCCTCGCCGACCGGGGCATCAGCATCTTCAATGTGGCGGGTGAGGACCCGACCGCGCTGATATACCTCGCGTGGGAGGCCGGTGCGCGCTGGTACGAGCTCGACGGCGACACATGGCACATCGACGTCGACAGCGAGGAGACGCAGCGGGCCGCCGAGTACTTCGACGACGGGTTCGCCGCAGGGATGTTCTCGACCATCTCCTATGCCGAGTACGCCGCCATGATGCAGTCGTACGACCAGGGGCAGATCGCGTCCCGCCAGCTGTCCACGTGGCAGACGAAGGGCATGCAGGCGAACCTCGTCGACTCGCTCGGCTCGTGGGAACCGGCTCCGAACCTGCACTGGGAGGGGCGCGACGCCGCGAACGCCGCGTTCACGAGGGTGTTCGCCGTCAGCGCGGACGCCGACGACGTCGAGGCGGCGGTGTTCGCCGCGCACGCGCTCTCCACTGAGGAGGCGTCGGTCGCGGCGCTCGCCAGCCCGGAGACGGGGCTGTCGTACTTCCCCGCGGTCGCCGACCCGCAGCCCTATGTCGCCGACACGCTGCCCGCAGACCTCGTCGGCGAGCACGCCTCCGCCTGGGAACCCGTCGTCCTGGAGGCCGTCGACACGCAGCTCGGCGACTGGACCTACGGGCCGAACTGGGCCGGCGCCTTCACCCAGCTCCAGGACCTCTGGGGCAAGGCGGTCGCGGGCGAGATCGCGACGACCGAGATCGCCCCGCAGCTGCAGGAATGGATCGTCGACGACCTCACCCAGCAGGGCATCTCGGTCTCGGAGGACTGACCACCCATGTACTCGCAGACGAAGGTGCGCACGACGCGGCGCCGAAGCCGGACCGACCTCACCGGAGCGAAGGGATTCCTGTTCACCGCGCCGTTCTTCGCGGGCTTCGCCCTCGTGTTCGTCGTGCCGTTCGGATACGCACTGGTCGAGAGCCTGTTCGCTCAGCGGCGCTCGGGCTCGGGCCTCGGCGGCGCCGTGCGCACCTTCGTCGGCCTCGACAACTTCGCGCTCGGATTCGCCGACGGCGACTTCTGGGCGAGCATCGGCCGGGTCGGCCTGTTCGCGCTCGTCCAGATCCCGATCATGCTGGGCCTCAGCCTCGTCGCAGCGCTCCTGCTCGACATGGTCGTGGGGCGAAGCGCCCGCTTCTTCCGCCTCGGCCTGCTCATCCCGTACATGATCCCCGCGATCGTCGCGACGCTCGTGTGGCTCTACCTGTACTCGCCACGCCTCGGACCGATCTCCGACATCGCCGAGTGGCTGGGAGGGGCGGTCGACATGTTCTCGCCGCAGCTGCTGTGGGTCTCCATCGGCAATCTGCTCACGTGGGCCGGGCTCGGGTACAACATGCTCATCATCTACGGCTCGTTGCGCTCCGTGCCGCGCGAGCTCTTCGAGGCGGCCTACCTCGACGGCGCGGGCGAGTTCCGCATCGCGTGGTCCATCAAGATCCCGTACGTGCGCGGCTCGCTCGTCCTGACGGGGATGCTCTCGATCATCCACATGCTCCAGATCTTCGCCGAGCCCCTCGTCTTCCGCGTCACGTCGCCTGAGACCGTGACCGCCGACTTCACCCCGATCATGATGATCTACAACCTCGCCTTCCAGCAGAGCAACTACAACTACGCGTCCGCCCTGTCGGTCATCCTCGCTCTCGTCGTCGGCGTCGTATCGGTCGTCTTCTACAAGCTCACGAACCGGGAGACGGCCGCATGAGCGCCACCACCACCCTCCGCGAGGTCCGACCCCGCGCCGCGAAGGCGTCGGCCGAGGACGAACGCCGTCTGCCGCGTCGGACGCGCGCCTTCGTGACGGCTGGTCTCGTCCTCTTCCTCATCTACTCCGTGGCTCCCGTCTGGTGGCTCATCGTCAACGCCACGAAGGACTCCCGTGATCTGCTGCTCACGAACGGCCTGTGGTTCGCCGAGTTCAACCTCTTCGAGAACCTCGGCCAGATCTTCGCCTACCAGGACGGCGTCTTCCTGCGCTGGACGGCGAACTCGCTGCTGTTCGCCTTCGTCGGGGGAGGGATCGGCACGCTCGTCGCTCTCATGGCGGGCTACGGTCTCGCCCGGTTCTCTTTCCGCGGCCGGGGCGTGCTGACAGGGCTGGTCGTGGGCTCCTTCCTCATCCCGTACTCGATGCTGACCCTGCCCCTGTACCTGCTGTTCTCGAGCATGGGGATCACGAACACGCTCTGGGCCGTGCTCATCCCCACCGTGATCAACCCGTTCAGCGTCTATCTGGCGAAGGTGTACGTCGAGTCGTCGATCCCCGTGGAGCTGCTCGAAGCGGCTCGGCTCGATGGAGCGGGCGAGGCGCGCATCTTCTTCAGCATCGTCGCGCGCATGCTCCCGACCGCCGGAGCCACCATCTTCCTCCTCGCCTTCGTCGCGTCCTGGAACGGCTTCTTCCTCCCGATCACGATGCTGCAGGACTCCGAGAACTGGACCATGACGCTCGGCCTCTACAACTGGCTCCGACAGAGCCAGGTCTCGAACGCGAGCACGATCGACTTCACGAGCATCGTCGTGACCGGGTCCCTGCTCTCCGTCATCCCGCTCGCCGCCGTCATGCTCCTGCTGCAGCGCTTCTGGCGCACGGGCGTCTCCCTGGGAGCGCTCAAGTGAGCCGGCCGGTCGCGACAATGGCGATGCGCCCGGCGGCGCTCGCCGACGATCTGTTCGCACACGAGCGCGCACGGCTGGAAGGGCTCGTCGATCTGCACCCGGATGCGCGCGAGCGGTTCGATGAAGCGGATGGCCGCCTCGCCGAGACGGAGATCCTCCTCGCGGGGTGGGGATGCCCGCGCCTCGACGCCGAGGTGCTCGCCCGGATGCCGCGCCTGCGCGCGGTGCTCTTCGCGGGAGGGGCGGCCGCCGCCGTCCTCGACACGCGGATCGCGGCCGAACGCGGGATCGTCTTCACCAACGCGGGGGAGGGCAATGCGCAGGCCGTCGCCGAGTACACGCTCGGGGTCATCCTGCTCGCCGGAAAGCGCGCGGCATTCGCCGAGCGGCTGTACCGCGAGCGTCGCGCCCACGTCGACCGCGAGGTCGAGTTGCGCGACACCGGCAACTACCGTCGTGTCGTCGGGCTCATCGGCGCCTCGCGCATCGGGCGCCGCGTGGCCGAGCTGCTGCGGCCCACCGACCTCGACGTCATCGTCTACGACCCGTACGCGAGCGGCGCGGACGTGGCGGCGCTGGGGGCACGGCGCTGCGGACTCGACGAGCTGCTCGCCTTGAGCGACATCGTCTCCATCCACGCCCCGGCGACCGCCGAGACCCACGAGATGATCGGCGCGCGCGAACTGGCGCTGCTGAGGGACGGGGCGACGCTCATCAACACCGCCCGCGGCACGCTGCTCGATCACGAGGCGCTGCGACCGCACGTCCGCACAGGGCGCATCGACGCGGTCCTCGACGTCACGGTGCCCGAGCCGCTGCCTGCGGACGACGAGCTCTGGGACCTGCCGAACGTCTCGCTCACCCCGCATATCGCGGGGGCGACCGGCAGCGAGCTGCACAGACTCGGCCGCGACGTCGTCGACGAGCTCGAGAGATTCGTGCATGGTCGCGCCTTCGCCTACCGCGAGGCCGTCCCCGCCTGACCAGACGTACACACACTCGGACGAAGGAGCCCGAATGCCCATGGAACTCTCCCGCCGTGCCTTCGTGCAGGCAGGTGCCGTCGCCCTCGCGACGGCCGCCGTCTGGACGCTCGACGATCCCGCCGTCGCGAGGGCGGTGACGGTCGGCCGCGCGAACCCGGCTCTCGATCGCATCGTGTTCGGCGACGGCGTCTCGGAGGCCGCGCACGGTCTCGTCGGCGACCGCAGCACGACTCTCACCGGGGCGCTCGCCCAGACCGCCCGCATACTCGACCCCTCCGACCCCGTCGGCCCGTGGGGCGGCACGCTCCGCTTCCGGATGCAGATCGACCCGGCGCGCACGACCTACCTGTCGCTCAAGGTCTGGGGTGAGGACGTCTCCCCGATCACTGAGGAGTGGCGGCTGCAGCTGTTCATCGACGGCAAGGCGGCGGGATGGCTCGACCAGGGGCCCGTCGACAGCCTCGATCAGATGAGCACGGCTCCTCGGACGGCCGGCCTTTTCGCGCTCCACACGATTCCGCTCCCCGAGCGGATGACGGAGGGGCAGACCGAGCTCGAGGTCGAGATCCGTTCGCTCGGCCGCATCTGGGCGTACGGCGACGCGTCGTCCTTCTACAAGGACATGACGACCTCGTCGCGTCCGATCTACGCGGCTTACACCCACGCCGACGCGCACTTCCTCCCGGCGGACGGAGACGAGTTCGGCACGCCGTCGAGCCGTGGCGTGCGCGCCGACGACTCGGCCGAGGCCATCCGCCGAGTACGCGAGCGCGTGCTCGCGGATCAGAACGCGCTCCTCTCGGCGAAGCCGCCGGCATCGATCGATCCCTGGGCCTGGATGACCCTCGCACACGGATACCGCTGGGAGGACGGCCCCGCCTACCGCGATCCGCGCGCGCTGACGAAGGTGTGCGAGGCGATCGACGCGACCTACGTGGCCTGGAAGGGGAACGAGGCCGTTCTGACCGCGTCGGGTCAGCAGTGGCTGGGGTTCGGCCGGGTGGCGCTCGCGCTCGACACGCTCTGGGGCGACCTCCAGGACCTCCTCGACGCCCGGGTCGTCCAGGGCACGACGGTGTTGCCGAACCCGGGGTTCGAGGTGGGGACCGCCGGCTGGACGGTGACGACCTGGCGGGGGAGCGGCACGGTCGCCGCCGACGCGGCCGTCGCACGCACGGGATCGGCCTCGCTCAAGCTCACGGCCGATGCGAACGGCACGACGGGCAGCGCCGTCGGGGTCACGGTGACAGGCGCCAGTCGTCCGCTCGTCGGCACCGGCACCTATCGCGTCTCGGTCTGGTGCCGGACCGAGCAGGCTGCGGCTCCCGGGCCGTACCTCGACGTCCTCTTCTACGATGCGGCGGGTGTCGTCGTGCAGTCGGACCGCAAGTTCTTCGCCCGCACGGGCACCCATGACTGGGAGCAGATCGCGGCCGAGCTCGCGACCCCGGCGGGCGCGGCGCGCATCCGCGTCGACCTGCGGATGGAGGGGACGGGCACGGCGTGGTTCGACGATGTCGAGCTCGCCCTCGTCGAGGGAACGCCGCCGGCTTCCGGCGACCTCCCGCCGCGACGCGAGGCCTACCGCGACATGCTCCTCGCGAGCCGCGAGTACTGGCGGCAGAACCAGAGGCACTACACGAACCAGGTCCAGTTCACGAGCCTCGGGATCTACCTCTGCAACAAGGGGCTCGAGCTGCTCTCGCCGGACGATGCCTGGCCGGAGGAGCGCGCGCGGGAGTGGATCTACGAGGCCGTCGGCCTGCTGCCGCTGTCGAGCGGCGAGTTCGCCGACGGATCGAAGAAGTGGAAGCTCGGGCGCGGCTACCGCATCTACAGCGAGCAGGGTCTGAGCCGCGAGCTCGGGTACGTGGGCGGATACGGCGAGATCACCGGCGACCTGCTCGTGGCGATGTACGAGGCCGTCGCGGAGGGCGCGATCGCGCGCGAGGATGAGGCGCTGCGCGCGCAGATCGAGAAGCTCTTCCTCGCCCGAGGCTGGTTCCGCCACGAGGGCGTCGACGACGAGGGCCACCGCGTCATGCGGCTCGAGTCGGCGATCGGATGGCGCAACGAGCACTACGCGGGCGAGATCGTCTACGTCACTCCGACCGACAAGGACGTCAATCCCCTTCAAGCCTCGTCCGCATTCCCGACGCCTGAGCTGGTCGGATGGTCGCAGGAGATGGTCGAGGACGGCCAGCTCGGGCCCATCCTCGAGCTGCTCCATACCGACACGTCTGCGCGGATCGGTCTCAACGCGGCGCGCTTCATCATGCGCGACCTCCCCCATTTCGAAGCGGCTGCGTCGAGCAGTGCGCGCCTTCCCTCGGGGTGGGGCCAGCCCGACTTCGCGTTCGCTGACCCGGTCACGGGAGCCGTCGCCGTCAAGCGCGGGGACGAGGTGCTCTATGCCTCCCTCTACTGGCGTGCTCGTCAGGCGGTCAATCGCTGGTCGCGTGCGCATCTCGTCCGGCCCGACGAGGACCGGGTCGCGACCGTGCGGTGCGAGGTCGAGTTCGGGACCGCCGCCCCCGTCGGCACGTTCACCATCGAGGACTGGGTCTGCTGGGACTACACGATCAACGACAGCGACGGCAACGGCCTGCTCCCGGGTGGGATCACGCCGCCCGGCCCCGCGCTGCATCAGGCGTATGCGGGCGAGGAGCTGCCCATCGCCCCGACACCGTCGGACATGGACCCGAAGCTGGGGGCGGACGAACTCGGCGTCGAGACCATCGAGGCGGGACGGGCGCCGTTCTACCGGTTCGCCTACGCGGGGTATCACATCGCCATGAACACGACGACCGATCAGACGTTCGCGTACGAATGTCCGGCGAGCGGCGTGGGGATCGACTGCCGCAGCGGCGAGACCGTCGAGCTGTCGGCCGCGCGCTCGGTCGGCCCGGGGGAGACGGTGATCCTGTTCGACCCCGCGGCCCGCGAGCCGGGTTCAGCGCCGGAGGTCATCGTGAGCACTCGCTGCGTCGCCGGTGCGGTGCGGCTGATGGTGACGGTGACGAACAGGGGCGACCGGCGCGCGACCGCGGAGGTCCGGACGCCGTTCGGGGCGAAGTCGATCGCGCTCCCACCGCGGAAGAGGTCTTCCGCGGTCTTCGCGACGCGCGCCGCGTCGGTCGGCGCCGGAACGGTCACCGTCACCGTCGACGGTATCGGCGTGACGGCTGAGTACGCGGCCGCATCCTGCGGGTGACGGGCGCGCGGATGTCGCACGCGGTGCTCATTCCGACCGCGTGCCCTCGCTCGAACCTGACCGTCGGCGGACGGAGGAGCGGGGCGGTCGACGATGTGAATTGTGACGATCCCACCGCTTGGATAGCGTTGTCAGACATACGCGAGGGGGACCGATGCCGAAAGCCGACAGGCCGCCGACGTTGACGGATGTAGCGCGCCTGGCCGGCGTCTCTGTGCCGACGGCGTCGCGCGCGCTCAACGGCGGGGTACGCGGTCGTCAGAGCGGTTCTCCCGAGATGCGGCAGCGGGTGCAGGACGCCGCACGAGCGCTCGGGTACTCCGTGAGCCCGGCCGCGCAGGCGATCAAGGGCGGGCGGGCTCGCACCGTCGCCCTCGTCGTCAGCGACATCGACGACTTCGGCGCGGCCACGATGATCTCCGGTGTCATGCACGCGGCCGAGAAGCGCGGCGTGTCGGTCGCGGTGCGGACGACGCGCGACGACGCGCTGAGAGAGCTCCGACTGCTCGACGAACTCCGCGGGGAACGGCATCGCGCCATGATCATCGGGACGAGTCGGACGACGGATGCGCGGCGCGAAGCCGCGCTCGCGTCGCAGCTCTCGACCCTCGAAGAGCAGGGGACGCGTGTCGTGGTCATCGGCGACAGCGATCTCCCCTTCCCGGCGGTGACGGTCGACAACAGGGAGGCTGCACGGGCGCTCGCGGACGGGCTCGCCCGCGCTGGGCACAGGCGCTTCGCCGTCGTCTCGGGGCCCGACCTCGAGATCACGGCGCGCGAACGCGTCGCGGGCTTCCTCGAGGGGCTCGATGCCCACGGGATCGTCGTCGCCCCGGGCGACGTCGTGCACCGCTCCTTCTCGCGTGACGGGGGGCATGCGGCTGTCGACGCGCTCGAGACGCCCGTCGGCGACCTCGATGCGATCGCCGCGATGAGCGACACGATGGCGGTCGGAGTGATCGCCCGACTGCGTGAGCTCGGCCTCTCGTCGCCCGCGGACGTAGAAGTGAGCGGCTTCGACCATGTGCCCATGCTCGGCGACGTGCTGCCGGAGTTCAGCACGGTGGAGGTGCCGCTGGAGGCCTTCGGCGAGGCAGCGCTGTCGCTCGCGCTCGACGACGAGTCGTCTTCACCCGGGCAGCGCGTCGCCCTGCGTGCGACGCCGATCGTCCACGGCTCCGCGCTCGCGCGGCGCTGAGGGCGACCGCGCCGCCCGAGGGCTTCTCGGAAACGCAGTGGCAAACGTTGTCCACTTTGCGCTACGCTCCTCGGGACGGACGACGTCCGGCACGAATCAAAGGAGATCACATGCAGCACGCACAGACGCGCGCGGCCGGGCGCATCGCGGCCGTCGTCGCCGGGACGGCCGCCGCGACACTCGCCTTCGCGGGGTGCGCCGGATCGGACGCCGGGGCGAGCGGGGGCGACAAGACGACCATCCGCTTCCTCTACGCGACGGGGGATGAGACCTGGAACTCGGTCGTGGAGGGCGTGGTCGACGCGTTCAACGCGCAGAGCGAGGACACGGTGGTGGAGCTGGATCCGCTGCCCGCGGGCAGCGATTACGCGACCGCACTCAAGACGATGGACGCCACGGGCAACTGGCCCGCCGTCGTCGACATGCGCGACACGATCACCTACATCCAGGCGGGCAAGCTCGCGCCGATCCCGGAGTCGGTGACCGAGCTGCTCAAGCCCGAGGTGTACGGCGCCGCCGAGGACGGCAACGTGTACACGGTGCCCACCTCGGCTCTCAACGGCGAGATCGGCATCAACATCGTCTACGACAAGGACTACTTCGCCGAGCACGACCTCGAGGTCCCCGAGACGTACGACGACTTCGTCGCCCTTCTCGAGGACATCCAGGCGAAC
Organism: Microbacterium gilvum; assembly: GCF_039543865.1. Classification (NCBI taxonomy): domain Bacteria; kingdom Bacillati; phylum Actinomycetota; class Actinomycetes; order Micrococcales; family Microbacteriaceae; genus Microbacterium; species Microbacterium gilvum. The sequence continues at coordinate 132,489 of NZ_BAABKO010000003.1, forward strand.
GGCGATGCGCCGCTCGCGACGGCGGCCGCCGAGGTGTGGCCGAGCGACCAGCTCTGGAAGCCGCTCGCGGCTCCCGTCTTCGCGGAGTACTCCGAGACGGGCTTCTGGAACGCCGTGATCGACGGCTCGGCGTCGATCGAGGACCTCCGTGAGCCGCTCGAACGCCTGAAGACGATCACGGACGACTTCGTGCTCGAGGGATGGCAGTCCACGGCCGACGCGCAGACGACCACCCTTCTCGTGAACGGTCAGGCCATCATGGCGACGTCGTCGGCGGGCATCGGACGGCTCAACGACATCAACAAGGTCGATCCCGAATTCGACGCCGGCCTGTTCATCATCCCCTCGGACGACGGATCGATCGACGTGCTGAAGAACGCCGTCATCGGCGATACCGCGGGCGGTCTCGCGATCTCCGCCCAGGCGGAGGAGGACGGCGAGGAGTACGACTCGGCGGTGGAGTTCCTGGAGTACTTCTACTCCGTCGACGCGGCGAACCTCATCGAAGAGCTCGGGTGGATCTCGCCGAACATCGCCGCAGCCGACGAGGTGGTGCGCAACACCTCCATCCCGGGGTCGGCCGACTACTTCGCCCTCCTCGAGAACCCGAGCCTCGCCTGGTACAGCAACGACACCTCCAACGAGGCGCTGACCGCCTTCAACACGTTCTTCCGCCAGACGCGCATCGAGATGCAGGACGGGCAGATCAGCGTGGACGAGGCGATCGCGAAGCTCCAGGCGGAGTTCGACAAGTCCGTCGTCCCCGCAGCGGGCTGACACCACTTCCCGGGGCCGGGCGACGCCCGGCCCCACCTGACCCATCGCATCGCGACGAGGAGATGTCATGAGCGATTCACCCCTGCCGCGGGCCACAGCGACCATCGATGCGGTCGCCGAGCCCGGTGCTCCGACGCTGGCGGCACCCCGGGTGGCGGCCCGTGTCCGGCCTCCGCGGTCGCGTCGCCGCCTGCGCACGGGCCGGTGGACGATGTTCGCCTTCGTCGTCCCCGCGCTCGCGGTCTACCTGCTGATGGTCATCATCCCGTCGCTGCAGTCGGTCGAGCTGAGTCTTACCGACTGGGACGGGGTGAGCGACGGCTACGACTACGTCGGTCTCGCGAACTACGGCGAGATCCTGCAGAGCGGCCGATTCTGGAACGCCGTCAAGAACACGCTGATCCTCGGACTGGGGTCGGCCGTGATCATCAACGTCGTCTCGCTCGTGATCGCCCTCATGCTCGACAAGCTCGAGCACGCCCAGGGGTTCTTCCGAACCGCCGTCTACCTGCCGGCCCTCGTGAGCGGCTTCATCGCCGCGACCATCTGGAAGTACCTCCTCAACTACAACTTCGGGTTCGTCAACACGCTGCTGCGCGACCTGGGCGTGCCCGATGCGGCTCGCGACTGGCTCGGAGACAGCAGCATCGTCGTCGGCGTCATCCTGTTCCTCACCTGCTTCACGCTGGGCGGCAACACCACCCTCATCTACCTCGCGAACCTCCAGTCGGTCCCTCAGGAGCTTCTCGAGGCGGCGCGCATCGACGGCGCGAATCGGCGTCAGGTGTTCGCGAACGTGACCTGGCCGATGCTCGCGGGGGCCGTGACCGTCAACATGACGCTCGCGATGATCGCCGGCTGGACGATCTTCGACCAGGTCATGGTGCTCACCTCGGGTGGCCCCGGATTCATCAGCGAGACCATGGCGTTCTTCATCTACAAGGTCGGCTTCGGCGAGTACCGGGCCGGGTTCGGCAGCGCCGCCGCGATCGTGCTGTTCATCGTCGTCATCGTCAGCACCGTCGCCGCCAACACCTACATGCGCAAGAGGGAGATCCAGGCATGACCGCCACACAGGTGCTGACGACGCGTCGCGCGTCGCGCAAGGAGCCGAGGGCGCGCAAGCGCTGGACGCCCGGCGAGGTCGTCGTGATGGTCGTGCTCGGCGTGCTCGTCGTGCTCGTCTCCACGCCCGTGCTCTATGCCCTCGTGAACTCGTTCCGCTCCTACGCCGAGATCACCATCGACCCGATGGGGCTGCCCACGTCGTTCGCGTTCGACAACTACGTGCAGCTCTTCCAGCAGACGGACTTCCCCGAGGCGCTGCTCAACACGCTCATCATCACGGTGGCGACGATCGTCCTGCTGATCGCCATGGTCCCGATGGCCGCGTACGGCATCGAGAGGATGGGCGGACGCGCCGGCCGCTGGCTCTACGTCCTCTTCATCGCCGGCCTCATGATCCCGTTCCAGGTGCGCATGATCCCGCTCGTGAAGGGCTTCGACGACGTCGGCCTCTACAGCACCCTGACGTCGGTGGTCCTCGTCCACCTCGGCGGGGCGGCGAGCTTCGGGATCCTGCTGTACTGCAGCTTCATCAAGGGCATCCCGGTCGAGGTGGAGGAGGCAGCGCACGTGGACGGCGCGGGCCGGCTGCGCACGTTCTGGCTCATCGTGTTCCCCATGCTGCTGCCCGTGACGAGCGCCTTCGTCATCATCCAGGCGCTCGGCCTGTGGAACGACTTCTTCATCCCGCTGGTGTTCCTCGACTCGTCGTCGGCGGGCACGATCAACGTCGCCATCAACCGGATGGTCGGGCTCCTCACCTCGCAGTGGCAGTTGATCTACACCGGCGCGATCCTCGCGATCATCCCGTCCGTGGTGATCTTCGCCGCGTTCCAGCGCTACTTCATCAAGGGGATGTCCATCGGGGCGGTGAAGGGATGAGCGCCCCCGCGACGCGGACGGGTCGCCTGCTCGCGCACGACGGGAGGATCGCGGGATGGCTGCTCGCCATCTGGCAGTGCTTCCTCGCGGGGGCGTCGTTCCTCGCGGCGCTCGCTCCGCTCATCCTGTTCCAGGCGCTGGTCGGATGGCAGCCCACGCACCTCGCGATCGCGCTTTTCGGCGTCGCCGTGCTGCCCGTCGTGCCCGGTCTGCACGCGCTGCTCGTCGCGACCGGGCGCGTGCTCGACCACGGTGGCGCAGCGCGTGCCGGCGCGGTCTTCTGGCTCGCGTTCCGCGAGGGCTGCGGGCGACTGCGCGGCGTCGCGCTCTCGACGGGCGCCGTCGTCGTCGTGCTGTCGTACGACCTCGCGCTCTTCCCGGAGGACGACGCCGTCACGCTCGTCGTGCTCGGGTTCGCGATCACGCTCATCGCCGTGCTGCTCGCGATCTGCGCCACCGCGGCGGCGGCCCCCGCGCGGGGGCCCGCGCTGATCGCCGCGGCATCGGCAGCGGCAGCGCGGCGTCCTCACATCGTGCTCGCCTGGCTCCTGCTCGTCGCCCTCGGAACGGCGTCCTGCGCCGTGCCCGTGCTCGGCCCGAGCCTCATGGTTTTCGCCCCGGCGCTCGTCGCGCTCGGCATCCACATCTGCAATCGCGCTCTCGGCTTCGGCCCGCGCATCGAACAGGAGAACCTGTGACCGACGTCCTCGCCGCCCCCACCCTCGCGACGCTCGACGCCGGCGCATTCGCGGTCGCCTGGTCGGATGATCACCCGGCTGGCCTTCACAGCGGCCGCTCGACGCTCGGCGGCCGTGTCGGAACGGCGCTCGTCGAGGTGCTCACAGCGGCCGAGCAGCGTGCCCGCACGAGCCAGGCCTACTACCGCTCTGCCGTCGGCGAGCGGCTCAGGGTCCGTTCGACCGATCAGATCGACGAGGAGACCGTCGTCATCGTGCAGCGCGACGAGGCGACCGGGCTCGAGACGTCGACGACGCTGACAGCGCCGCGCGGCACGTCGGCGCTCCGCATCGAGACGGCGGTCGTGAACACGTCCGATGCGCCGATCACGCTGACCGCGATCGGCTCGGCCACGGTCGGCTTCGGCCGCGACGCGGCCGACCTCGCCGGGATGAGTCTGCTCACGGCTCGCAGCGAGTGGCTCGCCGAGAACCGCTGGTCGGAGCGGCCGTTGCCGAGCGTGCTCCCGGAGCTCTCGCTTCCGCTGCACGGCCAGGACGGCCGCGGCCACGCGGCCATCTCGAGCCACGGCGCGTGGTCGAGCGGCGAGTTCGTTCCGGTCGGCGCGCTCGTCTCCGGGAGCGACGCGCTCGCCTGGCAGATCGAGACGAGCGCGGGCTGGACCGTCGACCTGTCGCAGACCGCGGACGGAGGCGTCCTCACGCTGCTCGGTCCCGCCGACCTGGAGAACCATTTCGCGCATCGGCTCGAGCCCGGGGGCGGGTTCGCCGCGGTGCCGGTCGCCGTCGCCGTGTCGGCGAGCGGCATCGACGGCGCGATCGCCGAGCTCACCGCCTATCGCCGCTGGCTCAGGCGCGATCGCATCGAGGCGCTGCCCGTCGTCTACAATGACTTCATGAACACCCTCATGGGGCAGCCGACGACCGACGTGCTGCTGCCGCTCGTCGCAGAGGCCGCCGCGGCGGGGTGCGAGGTCTTCTGCATCGACGCCGGCTGGTTCGCCGACCCGTCCGTCGGCGACTGGTGGGCGACGGTGGGGGAGTGGCGCGAGTCGTCCACCCGGTTCCCCGACGGCGGACTGCAGCGTGTCACCCGCGCCATCCGGGAGAACGGCATGAGGGTCGGGCTCTGGCTCGAGCCGGAAGTCATCGGCGCGGCCAGTCCGGCGGCCCGCTCGCTGCCGGACGACGCCTTCTTCCAGCGGTTCGGCGAGCGTGTGCGCGAGCACGAGAGGTTCCACCTCGACTTCCGGCATCCTTCGGCGCGCGCCCATCTCGACGCGGTGGTCGACGCCCTCGTGCGCGACCATGATGCGACGTATCTGAAGCTCGACTACAACATCAATCCGGGCGCCGGCACGGAGTACGACGCGACATCCGCCGGGGACGGCCTGCTCGCGCACACCCGCGCCTTCCGCGAGTGGCTCGTCGCGGTGCAGGAGCGCCATCCCGGGCTCGAGCTCGAGAACTGCAGCTCGGGCGCAATGCGCGCCGACTACGCGCTGCTCTCTGTCACGCACCTGCAGTCGACGAGCGATCAGCAGGATTTCCGCCTGTACCCGCCGGTGGCGGCGTCCGCGCCGATGTCGATCCTCCCCGAGCAGTGCGGCAACTGGGCGTATCCGGCCGCAGGCATGAGCGAGGAGGAGACCGCGTTCACGCTCGTCACGGGTCTCAGCGGCCGGCTGTACCTGTCGGGCTTCCTCGACAGCCTGAGCGATGAGCAGCGCGCCGCGGTCGCGCGCGCCGTCGCCCTCCACAAGGACCTGCGCGCGTCGCTCGCCGACGCCGTGCCGTTCTGGCCGCGGGGGCTCCCCGCCTGGGACGACGACATCGTCTGCCTCGGACTCCGCGCGCCAGAGCGCACGCTGCTCTTCGTCTGGGATCGCGCCGCCGAGGCCTCGGCGATCCTCGTGCCGGGTGTGCACGGGTGTGTCGCGCAGGCCTTTCCGACGAGCGGATGGGCGGTGTCGTCGTCCGGCGACGGCATCGTGATCGAGACCGTCGCGGGTCCCACCGCCCGCGTGCTGACCGTGGAGGAGAGCTCGTGACCATGACCATCCGACCGGGGACGACGTTCCTCGACGACCGCGGCCGTGTCGCACAGCTGCACGGGATCGGCGTGCAGCGCGTCGGCGACCGCTGGTTCGCCTGGGGCGAGGACAAGACCGCGGGGCAGACGTTCACGGCCGTCGCCTGCTACTCGACGGCCGACTTCGCGACATGGCGCTTCGAGGGGAACGCGCTCGAGGCCGCGGACGGCGACATCGGTCCTGATCGTGTGGTCGAGAGGCCGAAGGCGCTCCGGCGACCTGACGGCACCTGGGTGCTCCTGCTCCACATCGACACGACCGACTACGCGGCGGCGCGCGTCGGCTACGCGGTGTCGGATCGGCCGGAGGGACCGTACCGGTACATGGGGAGCGAACGACCGCTCGGCAACGTCAGCCGAGACATCGGCGTGTACCAGGAGGCGGGCATCGGATATCTCCTGTCGGAGGATCGCGACAACGGACTTCACCTCTACCGTCTGCGCGACGACTACCTCGCGGTGGAGTCGATCGTCGCGACGCTCCGGCAGCAGATGCGACCCGAGATCGGCTACGAGTCGCCGACGCTCGTCAAGCACGAGGACCGCTATCACCTGTTCGGCTCCGACCTCACCGGATGGAGCCTCAACGACAACATGCATGCGACCGCAGGCACCCTCGAAGGGCCATGGTCGCCGTGGCGCGGATTCGCGCCGGCCGGGAGCCGCACCTTCGACTCCCAGGTCAGCGTCGTCGTGCCCGTCGACAGCGGCTTCATCTATGTGGGCGACCGCTGGCAGTCCGACGACCTCTTCCACTCGCCCGCTGTCATCCTGCCGCTGCGCATCGACGGCGACAGCGCCGTGCTCGAGTGGCGCGACGCCTGGACGCCGGGGGAGGCGTGATGCGCGCAGCCCTGCTCATGGACCCGCACCTCGTCGACTTCGTGTTCGGCGAGGAGGAGCGGCGTGCGCTGACCGAGGTCTTCGACATCGGCTTCACCGCGGTGAACGCCGTCCACGACCTCGCGGAGCCCGAGCGGGTCGAGGTGCTGCTGATGGGATGGGGCGCGGTGGCGCCGACCGACGCCGATCTCGACCGATTGTCCCGGCTGCGGGCGATCGTGCACTGGGGCGGCGGCTTCGGATCCGCCGGCGACGTCGCGGCGCGCGGCATCGCGCTCTCCTCGGCGAAGGCCGCCAACGCCGTTCCGGTCGCCGAGTTCACGCTCGCGATGATCACTCTGGCCGCGAAGGACGTCTTCTGGGCATCGCGCCAGTACACGCTCGAGCAGCGGTACATCGACCGCGAGCGGGAGTACGGGCACACCGGTCTCGCGGGTGCGACCGTGGGCGTCGTCGGCGCGTCGACGATCGGCGAGCTCGTCATCGCCGGTCTCCACGACCAGGGGGTCGATGTGGCGGTGCACGACCCGACGCTGTCCGCCGCGCGGGCTATCGCGCTCGGCGTCGAGCGGGTGGACGACCTGGAGGCCCTCGCGGCGCGCTCGCGCATCCTCACGATCCACGCCCCCGACCTGCCGCAGACGCGGGGGATGGTGTCGGCCGCCGTGCTCGCGGCGCTCCCCGACGGCGCCACGCTCGTCAACACCGCACGCGGAGCGCTCGTCGACCAGGAGTCGCTCGTCGCAGAGCTCGGGTCCGGTCGCATCCACGCCGTGCTCGACGTGACGGAACCAGACCCGCTGCCGCCCGGCCACCCGCTCTACGCTCTGCCCAATGTCTTCCTCACGCCCCATCTCGCCGGATCGATGGGGACCGAGCTGCGCAGACTCGGCGCGGTCTCCGCGTCCGAGGCGGTCCGCTTCGCGAACGGCGACGCCTTGCTCCACCCCATCCTGATCTGACGAAAGCACCGAGCGCCGTGGCCCGCATCGAGAACCCCGTCCTGCGCGGATTCAACCCCGACCCGTCGATCCTGCGAGTGGGCGAGGAGTACTTCCTCGCCACGAGCACGTTCGAGTACCAGCCGGCGGTGCGCATCCACCGGTCTGCCGACCTTGCGACGTGGGAGATCGCCGGGCACGCCCTGCACGATCTCGACCTTCGCGGCATCCCCGACTCCGGCGGCGTGTGGGCGCCGAGCCTGACCCATGTCGACGGCGAGTTCTGGCTCGCGTACTCCGTCGTGCGCACCATGGACGGCGACGACAAGGACATCGACAACTACCTCGTGACCGGACCGAGTCCGCTGGGGCCGTGGAGCGAGCCCGTGCACCTCGGCTCACGCGGCTTCGACTTCTCGTTCTTCCACGACGACGACGGGACGCATTGGATCGTCGGCGTGCAGTGGGACCAGCGGCCGGAGCACCCCTCGTTCAGCGGCATCGTCGTCGAGCAGTACCTGCCCGAGGATCGCCGGACGTCGGGCGTGGCGCATCGCATCTACGCCGAGGAGGGTCTCGTCGAGGGGCCGAACCTCTACCGCATCGGCGGAGAGTACCTCCTCCTGCTCGCCGCGGGCGGCACGGGCTGGAACCACGGGATCTCGGCCGCACGCTCGCGGTCGCTGCTCGGGCCGTATGCGCGCGACACGGCGGAGGCCGTCCTCACGACTCGCGACGCCCCTGGCGCAACTCTGCAGAAGGCCGGCCACGGCGAGCTCGTCGAGACGCCGGAAGGCGAGTGGGTCCTCACCCACCTCGCGACGCGTCCCGCACTGCATCTCGGCGAGCGTTACGGGACGCTGGGCCGGGAGACGTGCCTGCAGTCCGTCGTCTTCGAGGACGGCTGGCCGCGGCTCGCGCATGGCGGTCATCATCCCGCGCAGTCCTTCGCCGTCTCAGGGGACAAGCACGCGGAGGCGGAGGACGTACCGCCCGCGAGCGGCTGGACCGACGACTTCGACCGATCCGAGCTCGACACGCTCCGGTGGTCGACGCTGCGGGTGCCCGCGCCCCAGTCGGGCATCGACCTCGAGGCGCGCCCGGGGTGGCTGCGTCTGCACGGCGGGCACTCGACGGCATCGGTGTTCGAGCAGTCGACGGTGCTGACGCGCGTGGAGGAGCACGACACGGAGTTCGAGACCATCGTCGACGGCGACCCGCGCTCGCCGCGGGAGGCGGCGGGACTCATCGCCTGGTACGACCGGAGCGGCTGGATCTGGCTGCAGCTGACGTGGGATCCGGACCATGGCCGGCACCTGCGCGTCGTGCGGCGCGACGACCGCACGACCATCCGATCGGCGGCCGTGCCGGTGCCGGCAGGCGAGCTGGGGCTCAGGGCGCACCTCGACGGCGCGGCCCTGACCTTCTCGTACGCGATCGACGGCGGCTGGCGCGCGATCGATGGGACGTTCCCCGCCTGGACGCTGTCGGACGACCACGGGCCACGGCTGCGGTTCACGGGGATGTTCCTCGGCCTGCGCGCCGAGGACCTCGACGGGCGCGGATGGTCCGCCGACTTCGCGCGCGCGGAGGTGCGCACCCGCCCGTGAGCTGGTGTCGGTGCGTCGCCATCCCGCCGTCGCACCGTCATCCGCCGAGACCGCTGAGGGCCTTGACGCACCTCTCTTGTATCGGTAAAAATCATCATCATGACCTCCACCCCCATCCGCGCCGTCGTCAACGTCGACCTGCCGGGCGCCACCATCAGCCGCCACCTCTACGGGCACTTCGCCGAGCACCTGGGCCGGTGCATCTACGGCGGGTTCTGGGTCGGCGAAGGGTCGGACATCCCGAACGAGGGCGGCATCCGCCTCGACGTCGTGGAGGCGCTCCGTGCGCTCGGCATCCCCAACCTGCGCTGGCCGGGCGGCTGCTTCGCCGACGAGTACCACTGGCGCGACGGCGTCGGCCCGCGCGACGAGCGCCCCCGCACCGTCAACAGCCACTGGGGCGACGTCGTGGAGAACAACGCGTTCGGCACCCACGAGTTCATGCAGCTGTGCGAGATGCTGGACGCCGAGCCCTACGTGAGCGGCAACGTCGGCTCCGGCACCGTGCAGGAGATGAGCGACTGGGTCGAGTACCTCACGCGCGGCGACGACTCGCCGATGGCCCGGCTCCGCCGGGAGAACGGGCGCGACGAGCCCTGGACGGTGCCGTTCTGGGGTGTCGGCAACGAGCCGTGGGGCTGCGGCGGCAACATGAGCGCGCAGACCTTCGCCGACCTCGCGCGCCAGTACGCCACCTACGTGCGCCAGCACAGCGGCAACAGCGTCTACCGCATCGCCGCGGGCGCATCGGACGGCGACTACCGGTGGACGCAGACGCTCATGGAGGCGCTCGGCAGCGTCGAGCGGCCGGGCGAGCTGCGCGGCGTGTTCCAGGCGATCTCGTTCCATTACTACTCGATGACCGGGACGTGGGACCGGAAGGGAAGCGCGACCGATTTCACGGTCGACGAGTTCTACCGCGCGATCGCCGCCGCGGCGAAGGCCGAGCGGTTCATCGAGGGGCACTCCGCCGTCATGGACGTGTACGACCCGGAGAAGAAGATCGGACTCGTCCTCGACGAGTGGGGCACGTGGTGGGACCCGACCCCGGGAACGAACCCCGGCTTCCTCGAGCAGCAGAACACGCTGCGCGACGCGCTCGTCGCGAGCGTGCACTTCGACGCGTTCCACCGCCACGCCGACCGCCTCGTGATGGCGAACATCGCGCAGACGATCAACGTGCTCCAGGCGATGCTGCTCACCGACACCGAGACCGGTGCTCTCGTGCTGACGCCCACCTATCACGTGTTCGAGATGAACCGCGGCCACCACGATGCCCGTGCGCTCGACGTGCATCTGCTGGACGACGCGCCCGTGCGCGAGTCGTCGGCGGGCGACGTGCGCACGCTGTCGGCGTCGGCCTCGCGCAAGGACGGCCGGGCACTCCTCTCCCTCACGAACGCGCACGACGCCGACGCCGCGACCGTCGCCATCCAGCTGCGCGGGGCGACCGCGGGCGACGTGCGCGGACGCATCCTCACGGCCGCCGCGATCGACGCGCACAACACGTTCGCGACGCCCGATGCCGTGGCCGTGACGACCTTCGAGGGGTTCTCTCTCGACGGCGACGTGCTCACCGTGACGATCCCCGCGCACTCGTATGTGACGATCGATCTGGCGGTCGACACCGCCGACTGACGGGAGGCGGGCGGATGGCGACCATCCACGATGTCGCGAAAGCGGCGGGCGTCTCCGCCATGACCGTCTCGAACGTCCTCAACGATCGCCCGCACGTGCGCGCGGAGACACGCGAGAAGGTGCTGCGGGCGATCGCCGAGCTCGACTACCGCGTCAACCCGGCCGCGCGCCGGCTGCGCAGCTCGCGCACGGGCACGATCGGGCTCGCGGTGCCCGACATCGCGCAGCCGTACTTCGGCGTCCTCGCGTCGCACGTCGTGGAGGCCGCGGGTCGGCGCGGGCTGAGGGTGACCGTCGAGCAGACGAGCGCCGCGCGCGACAGGGAGCTCGAAGCGGTCGCCCTGTCGCGCCGTCTCATGATCGACGGGCTCATCCTGAGCGCCCTCGGCGTGAGCGTCGACGACCTGCGCGCCATCGACTACCCGCTCGTGCTCGTCGGCGAGAAGGATCTCGCCGACGAGCTGCCGCAGGTGTCGATGCCGAACGAGGAGGGCGCGCGCGCCGCCGTCGCGCATCTCCTCGCGACGGGCTCGCGCCGCATCGCCGTCCTCGGCGGCATCGTCGAGGACGGCGGGATGGCCTCGGAGCGGCTGGCAGGGTACCGGCGCGCCCACGGAGATGCGGGGCTCGTCCCCGACCCGGCGCTCGCGGTGCCGGCCGAGCGCTATGGCATCGAAGGGGGCGCGACGGCCGCTGCGGAGCTGCTGCGGCGCGGCGCCCCCTTCGACGGCGTCTTCTGCATGACCGACGCGGTCGCTCTCGGTGCGCTGCACGCGCTCATCGGAGCCGGCCTGCGGGTGCCGGAGGACGTGCAGCTCGTCGGCTTCGACGACGTGCCGGCCGCACGCTATGCGAATCCCGCGATATCGACCGTGAGCCCCGATCACGAGTTCATCGCGGAGACGGCCGTCGTCCTGCTGGAGCGGCGGATCGCGGGGGAGCAACTGCCCGCCCCTCGCCGTACGGTGAGCCCTTTCTCGCTCGCCCTGCGCGGGACGACGCGCCGGGCCTGAGCGGCGCCATCCATCCGCGCGGAGCGTCGAAGCGCTTGCGCGAGCGGGGAGGAGCCGCCTCCGGCCGTGCGGCACGGATCGTGCGCACGCGCTTCCTCCAGCGCGTGGGAGCGCTCGCATGCGTCGAATTTGTGCTTGACGGCACCAAATTCTCCGGATACTTTCTTCGAAGCGGTTCGACAGTCGCCCGCACTCGCCCAGCGAGGCACGCGACGACGAGCACACGACACCGACACGAAGGAGTGGGGATGGCTGTGCGCCTTGACATCTGCGGGGCCTGCGCATGAGCGTGCAGACCCAGGTCGGCGTCGTCGCGGCAGAGGCGGCGAACGCCGACGAGCCCGCGGCCCCAGCCATCCGCCCGCCGCGCAAGCGCCGGCGCGCGTCGTTCACGATGTTCCTCTGCATCGCGCCCTTCCTCGTGCTCGTGTTCCTGTTCTCGTACTTCCCGCTGTACGGCTGGATCTACGCCCTGTACGACTACCGGCCGGCGCTGGGCCTCGCGGGCAGCGAGTTCGTCGGGCTCCAGTGGTTCGAGCTCATGTTCAACTCACCCGCCCAGGTCGCGCAGATCGGGCAGGTGCTGACGAACACGCTCGCCATGAGCGCGATCGGCATCGCGACGTCGATCCTCCCGGTGGCGTTCGCGATCTTCCTCAACGAGGTCAAGGCGCCGTGGTTCCGCAACACCGTGCAGACGCTCACGACGCTCCCGAACTTCATCTCCTGGGTGCTCGTGTACATGATCGCGTTCTCGCTGTTCTCGAGCACGGGCCTCGTCAACGACGTGCTGATCGACTCCGGCCTCATCACCGCGCCGGTGAAGTTCCTCGACTCCGGTGAGAACGTCTGGCTCACGATGACGCTGTGGAGCCTGTGGAAGGGGCTCGGCTGGGGCGCCATCATCTACCTCGCCGCCATCGCGGGCATCGATCCGGCGCTGTACGAGTCGGCGAAGCTCGACGGCGCCGGGCGGTTCCAGATCATGTGGCACATCACGCTGCCGCAGCTCATGCCGACCTTCGTCGTCCTGCTCATGCTGTCGATCGCCAACCTGCTCAACAACGGCATGGAGCAGTTCTACGTCTTCCAGAACGCCTTCAACCGCGAGCACATCGAGGTGCTCGACCTGTACGTCTACAACATCGGCCTGACGGGCAACAGCCTGTCGATGGCGACCGCCGTGGGCATGCTCAAGAGCCTCATCTCGGTCGTGCTCCTCTTCGCCGTCAACCTCATCGCGAAGCGCACGCGCGGCGCGTCGATCATCTGAGGCAGCCATGACCGTCACCGAGACCTCGACCCTCGTCACCTCCTCGCCGCGACGGAAGCCGCCGCGCTTCGGCCGCCGCTCGCCGGGAGACGTCGCCTTCCCGATCGCGAACTACGCGCTGTTCACGGTGTTCGCCCTGCTGTGCGCGTACCCCTTCTACTACCTGATCATCAACTCGATCAGCGCCAACGACGTCTCGGCGCTCGGCGACGTGCGGCTGTGGCCGGAGGGGCTCCACCTCGCGAACTACCTGCAGGTGTTCCAGCTCGACGGGTTGGCGAACGCGGCCGCCGTGTCGGTCGCGCGCACCGTGCTCGGCACCGTGGCGACCGTGCTCGCCTCGGCGTTCCTCGGCTTCATGTTCACGCAGGAGCGCATGTGGGCGCGCCGGTTCTGGTACCGGTTCACGATCATCACGATGTACTTCAGCGCCGGGCTCATCCCCGTGTTCATCATCATCAAGGCGCTCGGGCTGACGAACAACTTCTGGGTGTACGTGCTGCCGTTCATCGTGCAGCCGTTCAACATCATCCTCGCGAAGACCTACGTCGAGTCGATGCCGCAGACGCTGCAGGAGGCGGCCGAAGTCGACGGCGCCAACATCGTGCAGGTCTTCCTCAAGGTCTACCTGCCGAACATGACGCCCATCCTCGCCACCATCGCGATCTTCTCGGCGGTGGCGCAGTGGAACATGTTCCAGGACACGCTCATCTACATCACCGATCAGAGCCTCTACACGCTGCAGTACCAGCTGTACATGTTCATCAACCAGGCCTCGAGCCTGGCGCAGGCGGCGCAGAACGCGGGCGGGAACCTCGGCGCGATCGCCGCGGCCGCCACGGCGCAGACGCCCACCTCCATCCGCATGACGATCTCGGTGATCGTCGTGCTCCCCATCATCTTCATCTACCCGCTGTTCCAGCGGTTCTTCGTCAAGGGCATCATGCTCGGCGCCGTCAAGGGCTGACGGTCGAGCTCGAGAGAGAGGAAAGCACGTGAGCATCAAGAGGATGGCCGCGGCCGCCGCGGTGGGCGCGCTCGCCGTGGCGTCGCTGAGCGGCTGCTCGCTGATCACCGGCGATCAGCCGCAGCAGGCGGACGGCTCCGCGGGGGCATCGGGGAGCTTCCCGGAGAGCTGGGACGAGACGATCACGATCGACGTCTTCGACGGCCTCGCGAACTACATGGGCGTCCAGAGCGGATGGTTCGCGAAGATCGTCAAGGACAAGTTCAACATGGAGCTCAACATCATCGCGCCCAACGTCGCCGGCGGCGGCGACACGCTCTACAACACCCGGGTCGCGGCGGGAGACCTCGGCGATCTCATCATCACCGACAAGGGGCAGAAGCTCGACGAGCTCATCGAGGGCGGGCTCGTGCTCGACTCGAGCGCCTACTACGACCAGATGGAGCACGCGCCGCGGTTCGACGCCGCCGTCGATAAGCTCAACGAGGAGAACGAGGGTGTCTACGCCTTCCCGACGAGCGTGTCCTCCATCAAGCCGACCGAGTCGTCGGAGGGGCTCGAGCCGACGTTCGGCCCCTACCTGCGATGGGACTACTACGCCGAGCTCGGCTATCCCGAGGTGGGGACGCTCGAGGACCTGCTGCCCGTCCTCGCCGACATGCAGGAGGCCCATCCGACCGGCGACAACGGGCAGCAGGCCTACGCGCTGTCTCTGTTCAAGGACTGGGATGGCAACTTCATGAACAACGCCAAGCAGCCGGCGACGTTCTACGGCTTCGACGAGGTCGGGTTCGTGCTCGCCCAGGCCGACGGCTCGGAGTACCAGAGCATCATCGACCCCGACTCGGCGTACGTGCGCTCGCTGCGCTTCTTCCACGAGGCCAACCAGCTGGGCCTCGTCGATCCCGAGTCGACCACGCAGAACTACGACACCATGTTCACGAAGTACCAGAACGGCCAGGTGCTGTTCTCGTTCTGGCCGTGGTTGGGCCAGGCCGCCTACAACACCCCCGAGCACACCGCGGAGGGGCGGGGCTTCGGGATGGTCGACATGGCGGACCAGAGGATCTTCTCGTATGGCGCCGAGGTCTACGGCGCCAAGCAGGTGCTCGCGATCGGCGCGAACGCGGAGGACCCCGAGCGCATCGCCGCCTTCATCGACTGGCTGTACTCGCCCGAGGGAGCCTACGCGAACGGCAGCCAGACCGGGGCCGCCGCGGGGCCGCAGGGTCTCAACTGGGAGATCGGCGACGACGGAGAGCCCGCGCTGACGGAGTTCGGCACCGAGGCTCTGCTGACGGGCGAGGCGACGGTGCCCGAGGAGTGGGGCGGCGGCGCCTACCGCGACGGCGTCTCGGCGCTCAACGTGACGGTCGTGCTGCCGGCCGACGTCGACCCCGACACGGGCTACCCCTACAGCTACACGTTCTGGCCGAGCTTCCAGGAGACGCAGGCGAACCCCTTCACCGAGGACTGGTCCGCGCACATGGGCGGGGCGACGTCGACCATGGAGTTCCTCGAGGCGAACGATCAGATCACGGTCGCCCCGGGCGCGGGCTACACGGCGCCCGCCGACACATCGGAGATCGAGACGCTCCGCAACCAGATCAAGGCGTCGATCGTGCAGTACTCGTGGCAGCTCGTGTTCGCGGAGGACGACGCCCAGTTCGAGTCGCTGCTCGCCGAGATGAAGACGACGGCCGAGGGGCTCGGGTACGACAAGGTCTACGACTTCGACCTCGAGAAGGCCGAGGCGCAGAACGAGGCGCGCGTGGAGGTGGCCGCCGAGTTCGGGTGAGCCGCGCCGTCCGCCGAGCCGCGGGCCCCGGGATCGCTTCGGTCCCGGGGCCCGCCGCGTCGTGTGTCAGGGTCGGTGTCCAGGGCCGCCTCCGCGTCCACGGGCCGCCTCCTCGGGGTCTCGGACCCTTCGTCGGGGTGGCGGTTTGCGGCCGTGTGGGGGCCGTAGGGGTCGGGAAGTGCGACCTGGGGGAGACCGGCAGATCGACCGCCGCGCCGCCGCGCCGCCGCGCCGCCGCGCCGCCGCGCCGCCGCGCCGGGCCGGGCCGGGCCGGAGTCGGATCAGGCCGGGTCGGTGTGCCGCGCGAAGGCGCTGCGGAACGCGAACGCCGCGGCGTAGGCGCCGACGGAGAACCCGATCGTGCCGAGGATGACCGTGAACGGCGGCACGACGACAGCGAGGCTCGCGCAGGCGGCGGGGATGGCCACGAGGATGAGCGTGCGCGTCGGCTCCGCGAGCGGCAGCAGCATCGCGTTGCGCAGGGTGATCCGCACCGGCGCTCCGTAGCGGCCGACGAGCGCGAGCCCGTAGAGGAGAACGGCGACGAGGTACGCCGCGCCGAGCAGTGCCACCGCCCCCGCGATCGCGCCGACGATCGACTCCATGCCGAGCCAGAACACGCCGCTGAACACGAGCGCGGCTAGCGGCAGCCCGATCGCGAGGAGGACGGCCGTGCCGCGGGCGGCGTTCCGCACCAGCCCGGGGAAGAAGTCGGCGAGGGGTCGGCCCTGCTCGTCGTCGGAGTACCGCATCGTCACCTCGAACAGCGACGCCGTCGCCGTTCCGATCGTCACGACAGGCAGGCACACGACGAGGTACGACACGTTGAGCGCCACGAAGGTGAGGAACGTCGACAGCCCCGACAGGGCGCGCCCCTCCGGATCGATCCTCATCGGGCGCCATCGCTCGCGTGCATATGTCGAGAATATCGACTTATGCCCGCGTGCGTGTTCCGCCGTTCTCCTCGTACACCCGCCCGGCGAAGTCGTCGAGCGCGGCCTCGCACGCGCGCAGGCGCGTCGCCGCCTGCGCGCCCTCGTCGAGGGCGAGGACGTCGCGGCGCCGTAGGTCGCGATGCCAGCGCCGCAGCCGGTCGAGGCTGTGCTCCTCCTCCTCGAGCTCGGCGAACGTGAACTTCCGCTTCGCGATCTCGCGAGCGATCTCGTCCTCGAACTTCCCGCAGTCGGCCGTGAACTCCCGCCACTCCTCGATGCGCGCCTCCCGGAACGTCTCGACGACGAGCGTGCGCGCCGCCTCGTCCTGAGGGGTCACGGCGAACGATGCGACCGAGCCGCCGCCCTCCGCTGCGAGCTCGGATGCGCGGGCGAGCGCCGCGCGGAACGCGTCGGCGTCGGGCAGCGCCCACGTCCCCTGCGAGACGGGCACCGCGCCGACACGGCGGAGCTCCCGCCACACCGCGACGCGATGCCGGGACGGGTCGCTCGGCACCTGCACGACGGCGAGCAGCCATCCTGTGTCCTCGACCATCCTCCGAGCGTAACGTGCGCGATGTTGTAACGCCTGTTACAGTCCAGAACGTGACAGAGATACGCGGCATCGCACCGCTCTACCTCGCCGGGTTCACCACCGCGTTCGGAGCGCACGGCGTGGCATCCGTCCTGGGTGGGGAGAGCGACGACATCGGCCTCTCGCTGCTCGGGCTCGGCCTCGCGCTCGCGCTGTACGACGTCGCCGAGGTCGTGCTCAAGCCGCTCTTCGGTGCTCTGAGCGACCGCATCGGAGCGAAGCCGGTCATCGTCGGCGGTCTTGCGGCGTTCGCGGCCGCCTCCCTGCTCGCGATCCTCGACCCCACGCCGCTCGTGCTGGCGCTCGTGCGCCTCGGGCAGGGCGCCGCCGCGGCGGCCTTCTCGCCCGCGTCCTCGTCGGCCGTCGCCCGCATGGCCGGGGCCGAACGGCTCGGTCGCTCCTTCGGGCGATACGGGGCATGGAAGAGCCTCGGCTACGTCGCAGGGCCTCTGCTCGGCGTGCTCCTCGTGCAGGCCTTCGGGATGGCCGCGCTGTACCTCGCCCTCGGAGCGCTCGCCGCCGCGGCAGCCGTCTGGACGGTGCTCGCGATGCCGTCGCTGCCCGTGCTGCCGCGCACGCGCTCCACCCTCTCCGACCTCTTCCGGCAGACGACGGAACGCGGCTTCCTGCTCCCGACGCTCTCCCTCGCCATGACGACGGCCGTGCTCGGCGTCGCGGTGGGGTTCCTCCCGCTCCTCGCCTCGCGGCTGGGGATGCCCCCGCTCGCGGGGGCGGCGGCGGTCGCCGTCCTCGCGGTCGTGTCGACGGCCATCCAGCCCGCCGTCGGCCGGCGGCATGACGCCGGTCGGCTGTCGACGCGCGCGGGGAGCACGGCAGGGCTCGCGCTCGCCGCAGCGGCGCTCGTGCTCCTCGCCGTCGTGCCCCACGCCGTGACGCTGTTCGCGGCGGCAATCGCGTTCGGCGCGATGACCGGGGTCGTGACCCCGCTCGCGTTCGCGCATCTCGCCGCGAACACGCCGGCCGAGCGGATGGGCCGCACGATGGGGAGTGCGGAGCTCGGACGCGAAGTGGGCGACGCGGGCGGACCGCTTCTCGTCGGAGCCCTCGCGAGCGTGTGGACGCTGCCGGCCGCCCTCGCCGTGCTCGCCGGCGCGAGCGCGCTCGCGGCGATCGGCGGATGGTCGGGCTACCGGGAGAAGCCGGGGACGAGCACGGGAGTGCGGCGCCGGTAGTCGGCATACTCCGGATCGTCGCCCCACCGCGCCTCGGCGCGCTTCTCGAGCAGCGGGATCCCGCTCACCCTCGTGAGCAGGAGGAAGACGAACACGGGCGACAGCAGCCCGATCCACTGCCATCCGACGGCGACGGGGAGTGCGGCCAGCGCGACCCCGAACCAGACGAGGATCTCGCCGAGATAGTTCGGGTGCCTCGACACCGACCACAGACCCGAGCGGATGAAGCGGCCCGCGTTCGCCGGATCGCGGCGGAAGGCCGCCTTCTGCGCGTCGGCCGTCGCCTCGGCGGCGAACCCGACGAGCCAGACCGCGACGCCCGCGACGAGCCATCCGTCCACGCCGTCGCCTCCCGCACCGATGCCGATCCACGCCGCGGACGCGGTGACCGACACCCACAGCCCCTGCATCGTCCAGACCCGGAGGAAGCGCAGCGGCGAGGTCCTGATCTCATCGAAGCGCCCGTCCGATCCGTCACGGCGCACACGCGCGAAGAGGAACGCGCCGAGCCGCGCGGCCCAGACGACGACCATCGCGGCGATGACGACGGCGCGCGCGCCGATTCCCGTGAGGAGGAGCACGACGAGCGTCACGCCGATGAAGGTGAGGCTGCCGGTGAGGTCGAAGAAGCGCTCCGTCCGCAGCGCGGCGGCCGGGATGAAGGCGGCGAACTGCACGGCGAACGCGAGGACGACGGCGAGGGCGAAGACGGGAACACCGCCGACGGATGGTCCGTCGACGCTGCCGGCGGCGGCGAGGCCGGCGCCGAGCACGAGGGCGACGAGAACGGTGACGAGGGAGGCGCGCGAGGCGGAGGACATGATCGGCTCTCTCAGAGGTACAGGCGGTCGATGGTGTCGGACGCCCGCTGCAGCAGGGCGCGACGGCGGATCTTCAGGGTCGGGGTGACCAGCTCGCGGTCGTCGGGCTCGGCGTAGGCGAGCGCGAATCGCCGCACCCGCTCGCTGCGCGCGACCCGGGCGTTCGCCGCGGTGACCACCGGCTCCAGGAGGGCGCGGATCGCGGGATCGTCGTCGAGCGGGCGCGGGTCGCGCACATCGTGCACGCGGGCGACCGCCTCGCGGTCGAGGAGCAGCATCGCGGTGAGGTACGGCCGGTCGTCCCCGACGGTCACGGCGTAGGCGACGAGCGGTGACGACTCCACCTCCCTCTCCCACCGCGCAGGCGACACGGTCTTCCCCTGCGAGGTCGTCACGACGTCCTTCGTGCGTCCTTCCAGGATGAGCCGGCCGGCGTCGTCGAGGCGTCCGAGGTCGCCCGTGCGGAACCAGCCGTCGACGAAGGCGTCCGCGTCGTCGCGGGGATCGCGGTAGCCCGAGAAGACGCCGACGCCGCGCGCCAGCACCTCGCCGTCATCGGCGATGCGCACGGCGGAGCCCGGCAGCGGCACGCCCACCGTTCCCGATCGGATGGCTCCCGGGAGGTTGCCCGTCAGCGGCGCCGTGGTCTCGGTCAGCCCGTATCCCTCGACGACGGGCACGCCCATCCCCCGGAAGAGGAGGGACGTGCGCGTCGGGAGCGGCGCGCCGCCCGACAGGATGTAGCGGATGCGCCCGCCCAGCAGCGCGCGCACGCGGCGGAAGAAGACCGCGTCGTGCACGCGCGTCCGGGCCGCCGCGACGGGCGCCCATGTGCCACGGGCACCCGCCTCCCTGGCCTCGCGTCGTGAGCCCGCCGCGACCGCCGTGCGCACGGCGTCGTCCCACACGCGCGAGAGGCCCGCCGTCGCCGCCTTCTGCGCGGCGGCCTCGGCGATCTTCTCCAGCACGCGCGGCACGACGACGAGGAACGTCGGCCGCAGCGAGGGCAGCGCGGCGATGACCTCGGAGGGGGCGGAGAGGTGCGCGATGCGCATGCCGCTCGCGAGGCAGATGAGCTGCAGCCCGCGGGCCAGGACATGTGCGAGCGGGAGGAAGATGACCGTGCTGCCGTCGGAGCGCACGATGTCGCGGTAGGCGGCCGCGATGTTGAGGACCTGCCCCAGGAAGTTGGCGTGCGTGAGCACCGCTCCGCGAGGTGCGCCCGAGGTGCCGGAGGTGTAGACGATCGTCGCAGGCGTATCAGGACCGGCCGTCGTCCTCCGCGCCTCGAGGTCGAGGTCGTCGACGCCCTCGCCGAGTGCTGCGAGGCGGTCGAGGTCGTCGTCGAGCGACCACACGCCCAGCGGCAGTGTGCACGACTCGAGGAGCGCCCGGGAGCGGTCGTCGCCGCTGAACGCGGCGCGGACCCCGGCGTCGTGCAGGATCTCCGCCACCTGCTCGGGCGACGACGAGTCGTAGACGGGCACGACGACCCCGCCCGCGAACCACACGGCGAGGTCGGCCACCGCCCATCCGTAGCGGGTCGGCGACATGATCGCGACCGCGTCGCCTGCGCCGACTCCCTGCGCGATGAGGCCCTTGGCGGCGGCGCGCACCGTGTCGGCGAACTCCGTGGTCGAGACGCGACGCCAGCCGCCGTCCTCCGGCACGTCAAACGCGGCGTGATCCGGAGCGGCCCGTTCGCGACGGACCAGGAGGTCGGTGACGTTGCGGTGACCCGAGTGGTCGGCGGCGAAAGGGGTGGCGGTCTCCCTCATGTGGACGGCGGGCTCCTCGATCGTCGATGGGCGCGCGGATGACCGCGCTCCCGTGATTCGGAGCGCACGCGAGATCGGATGGGCTCCGTCCCGGGCCGTGGTCGGCTCAGCCCTTTCCGCCGCCGTTCGAGCCGTTCCCGTTGCCGTTCGAGCCGTTCCCGTTGCCGTTGTTCCCGTTCCCGTTCCCGTTGTTCCCGTTCCCGTTGTTCCCGTTCCCGTTCCCGCCGTTCGAGCCGTTGCCCTGGCCGGGATCGGCGGACGGCTCTCGCGCGGTGCTCGGGGCGACCTCCTCGACGACGGCGGGCGCCGTGCCGCTGTCGACGACGGCAGTACCGGGCGCGGAGGGATCGGCGGCGGGGCCCGCCTCGCGCACGAGCATGCCCGCGTGGCGCGGCGCGGTCGCTGTCGGCGCCTCGCCGCCGGGCGAGACGCCGATGGCAGGCAGGACGACGCCGATGGCGAGGAGGAGCGCGCACAGCGCCACGGCGACGACGGCCGCCGACCACTGCGCGCGACGTCGCCGGGCGGGAGCGAGAGCGGCGTGCGGGGCGGTGCCGGACGCAGGGTTCCCGCTCGGCGCGGGCGCGTCGACGGTGTACGGCTCGGTCGGATGGTCGGCGATCGCTGCCGACGCCGCGGCCATCCCGTCGTCGTCGCGCAGGGCGCGGGCTCGGATAGCCACCTGCGCCGCCGTGGGGCGGTCGGCGGGGTCGTGAGCGGTCATCTCGACGAGCAGGGAGCGCCATCCGACGCTCAGCCCTGCGGGGATGCGAGGTGTCGATGCGACACGAGACGCGAGCATCTCCTGGGGCGTGCCGCCGCCGAACGGGTGGCGCCCGGACAGACACTCCATGAGCATGAGCCCGAGCGCGTAGATGTCGGCGGGAGGGGCCGGTGCCTCCCCGCGGACCTGCTCCGGCGCGAGGTAGGCCGCGGTTCCGATCGTCGTGCCGGGCGTCGTCACCCGCGTGGAGTCGAGAAGATACGCGATCCCGAAGTCGGCGAGCGTCGCCGATGCGGCGCCGCCGGGGAGGACGGAGGGGCGCAGCAGCACGTTCGACGGCTTGAGATCGCGATGGACGATGCCGGCCGCGTGCACGACCGCGAGAGCGTCGGCCAGTGCCGCCGCCGTGTCGGAGATCTCGCGAGCGGGGATCGGGCCGTCGGCCATCCGCTCCCGCAGCGTCGGTCCGTCGATGAACTCCATGACGAGGTACGGATGGTCGTCGCCGTCGACGCGCGCGTCGTACAGAGTGACGAGAGAGGGGTGGTTGAGGGAGGCGAGCAGGCGCGTCTCGGCGAAGCGGCGCTGTCGCGACTGGTCGTCGTCGTCGAGCACCGGGTGGAAGAGCTTGACGGCGACGTCTCGGTCGAGCAGGCGGTCGCGCGCCCGGTAGACGGCGGCCATCCCGCCCGATCCCACGCGCGCACACAGCTCGTAGCGGCCGTCGAGCGTCTCACCTGTCTCCGGACCGGAGACGAGACCGGAGGCGGGCATCAGACGACGGCGTCGCCGTCGTCTGTCGTCCGGCGCGTCGTGATCTGCTCGCCGCTGGCGGGGTCGACCGAGGTGCGCGAGGTCGAGACGCTGCTGCGTCGGCGGAGGACGAGAACGAGGCTGATGAGGAACACGACGGCGCCGGCCGCCATGAGGATGTAGCCGATCAGCTGCAGGTCGATCGCGCCGCCCAGGTCGACGTTGATCGCGAACGCGATGATGGCGCCGATCGCGATGAGGGCGATGCCGGTTCCGATGCCCATGGTCGTGCTCCTTCCGAAAGGACCCGGCACCGCATCCGCCTCGGGTCGGGGCGGTGTGCCGGACCCCTCCACTTCTACTGAGGCCGCGGGCCCCCTGTCGCCCGCTTGACACGGGGAGCACAGCCCGGTAGCCGGTGCGGCGCTATGCGCGGATGACGCGGACGCGCTGCGAGATCGCGTCGAGTGCGCTGCTCTCCTCCGCGTCCGTCACGACGCCCGTGACGCCGGAGAGCGGCAGAACCTGGAACGGCGACGCCGCTCCGATCTTCTCCGAGCTCGCGAGCACGAAGGTCTCGGCGCTGCGCCTCGCGAACGTCCGCTTCACGACGGCCTCGTCGGAGTCGCCGGTCGTCAGGCCGAAGTCGGCGCTGACGCCGGTCACGCCCATGAGGAACAAGTCGGCGTTGATCTGCGAGGCCGCCTCGACCGCGGCCGCGCCCGACGCGACGGCCGAGTGCCGGAACAGGCGGCCGCCGATGAGCACGACCTCGATGCCCGTCTTCGGCAGCAGCTCGACGGCCACCGTGGGGCTGTGGGTCACGACCGTCGCGGCGAGGTCGTCGGGGAGCGACCTCGCCACGCGCAGCGCGGTCGTGCCGCCGTCGAGGACGAACGTCATGCCCGGCCGGACGAGCCCCGCGGCGGCCTCGGCGACGCGCGACTTCCCCGCGGTGTTGAGCGAACCGCGCTCCTCGTACGTCGCCTGCGCCGCCGGCACGGGGAGCGCTCCGCCGTAGACCCGTCGGCAGAGCCCTGCGGCGGCGAGCTCGCGCAGGTCGCGGCGGATGGTGTCCTCCGAGACGCCCAGGTCGCGTGCGGCCTCCTTCGCGAGAACCTTCCCGTCGGAAGCGATCGCGGAGAGCAGATGCTCCTTGCGCTCCGCCGTCAAGGACCGTTCCTGTTCTTGCATGTTCCTATCCTACATCGCGTGATAACGTGCAGAACCATGCACAACTCGATGTTCATTCTTATCGCCGGTCCTTATCGCTCCGGCACGGGCGACGACCCGCGGCTGATGGCCGACAACCTGCGCCGACTCGAGGCGGCCGCCTGGCCCCTCTTTCGCGCAGGACACCTGCCGATGATCGGGGAGTGGGTCGCCCTCCCCGTGCTCGCGAGCGCGGGAAGTGGCTTTTTCGAGCCTCTCGCCGAGGAGGTCGTGTACCCCGCGGCGCACCGTCTGCTCGAGCGCGCCGACGCCGTCCTGCGGCTGCCGGGGGAGTCGCGGGGCGCCGATCAGGATGTCGCGATCGCGCGCGAGCGGGGTCTGCCCGTCTACCTCGATCTCGCCGAGGTTCCGGGCGTCGTCGTCTGAAGGTGCGGCTGCTTCGTGCACGTTTCTGCACGAAGTGGCCCGCTCGCGCTCGCCGGTATCGCGCCAACCGGCCGGCACGTGCTCAGTCGTCGATCGTCGACGGCGGCGTGCCGAGCGCGGCGAGCTCGGGCCAGAAGTCCTCGGGCACGGCCGTGCGGTACAGCGCCACGAGCTCGTCGATGCGCTCGACGCGGCCGACGCCGACGACCGTGGAATGGACCCCAGGGTGCCGCAGCGAGAAGTGCAGGGCGACCGCCGCGAGGGGGAGAGCCCACTCCGCGCAGAGCTCGCGCAGCCGCGACACCCACGCGAGCAGCTCGGCCGGGGCCTCGCGGTAGGCATACGACGTGCCCGTGCCCGCCAGAAGCCCGCCGCCGAACGGAGCGGCGTTGAAGACGCCCATGCCCCGCTCGCCGGCTTCGGCGATGAGCGCCTCGGCGCTGCGGTCGACGAGCGTGCACCGGTTGTGGGTGAGCACGGCGTCGAATGCGCCCGTGCGCACGTACGCGGTCTCGAGGCTGAGCTCGCCCACCGCGATGCCGATCGCGCCGACGAGTCCCTGCTCACGCAGCTCGATCATCCCCTGCACGGCGCCGCCGGGTGCCGTGGCCTCCTCGAACGTCACCGCCCACGGGTCGTGCAGGTGGAGGAGCGGCAGCCGCTCGAGGCCGAGCTTCGCGGTGCTCTCCTCGAAGGAGCGCCAGACCCGGTCGCGGTCGAACCTGCCGTCGGCGCCCACGTCGGCCTTCGTGACGACGGCATGGCCCGCCGTGACGCCGCCGCGGGCGCGGAGGGCCGCGCCGAGCGCCGACTCGCTCGCTCCGTCGGCGTAGTTGTTCGAGGTGTCGACGACGGCGAACGGGCTCGCGAGCATGGCCTCGGCGAGCTCCAGAGGATCGGCCGGCGAGCGCTCCGGGTTGCCGAGCGACGACGCGCCCAGCGTGATCGGGCTCACCTCCAGCCCCGTGCGGGCGAGCGGACGCGGGTCGATCGGCGCGGTCATGGGGCCTCCATCGGTCTCGGACGTCCCTCCATCCTGCCCTGCGACACGCGATGTTCACACGAACCGGGGGGATCGAAACGCGGTGGAAACATCCAGCCCGTCCGCGGGAAACGCGGCGGCGGAATACTGGGCGCACCCGACGCTCGTCCTGCGTCCACCCAGAGAGGCTCTCTTCCCCGATGGATCAAGGAAACACAGCTTTCATCCTGATCGCCGCGGCGCTCGTGCTGCTGATGACGCCCGGCCTGGCGTTCTTCTACGGCGGTCTCGTCAAGGCCAAGAGCGTCATCAGCATGATGATGCTCAGCTTCGGCGCCATGGGGCTCATCGGCGTCCTGTGGGTGCTCTACGGCTACGCGATCGCCTTCCCCGCAGCGGAGGGCACGGTCGCGCCGTGGAACATCGACTGGACGGCGCTCGGCCTCACCAGCCTGCTCGAGACGCCTGAGGATGCGGCCTTCCCGCCGCTCGCGTTCGTCGCGTTCCAGGCCACGTTCGCCATCATCACCGTCGCGCTCGTCTCCGGCGCCATCGCCGACCGGGCCAAGTTCGGCTCGTGGATGCTCTTCGCCGGTCTGTGGGCCACGATCGTCTACTTCCCCGTCGCGAGCTGGGTGTTCAACTTCGGCCTCGCCGAGGACGGCTCGTTCGCGTACGGGGGATGGATCACCCACGGTCTGCAGGACGTCTTCGGCGTCGGCGCGATCGACTTCGCGGGCGGCACGGCCGTGCACATCAACGCGGGTGCCGCCGCCCTCGCCCTCGCCCTGGTCCTCGGCAAGCGCGTCGGCTTCCAGAAGGGCGTCCACGTCCCGCACAACCCGCCGTTCGTGCTGCTGGGCGCGGGTCTGCTGTGGTTCGGATGGTTCGGCTTCAACGCCGGCTCCGAGCTCGCCGCCGACGGCACCGCGGCCCTCGCGTTCGTCAACACGATCGCCGCTCCCGCCGCCGCCCTCCTCGCCTGGCTCGTCGTGGAGAAGCTCAAGGACGGCAAGGCCACCTCGGTCGGCGCGGCCTCTGGTGCCGTCGCCGGTCTCGTCGCCATCACCCCGGCCTGCGCGTCGCTGCAGCCGATCTGGGCCATCCTGCTCGGCATCATCGCCGGCGCCGTCTGCGCGCTCGCGATCGACCTGAAGTTCAAGTGGGGCTTCGACGACTCGCTCGACGTCGTGGGCATCCACCTCGTCGGCGGCCTCATCGGCACGCTCTACCTCGGCTTCTTCGCGAACGGCACGGGCCTCTTCATGGGCGGTGGGGCGAACCAGCTCATCGTCCAGGCGATCGCGGCCGTCGCGGTGCTCGTGTACTCGTTCGTGCTGGCCTACATCATCGGCTTCGCGATCGAGAAGACGATCGGCTTCCGCGTGAAGAACGAGGACGAGGTCGCCGGCATCGACACGATCGTCCACGGCGAAGAGGGCTACGTCCTCACCGACGCCCGGGCCTGATCGATCTGCCTCAGGAGGCGTGCCGGGCGTGAGCCCGGCACGCCTCCTCCGTTCCGGAAGGCCCCCATGAGCCCCCTCCCTCGTGTGCTCCCCCTCCGCGACCAGCCGGGTCAGCGGCTCCTCTCCGGCATCGGCGCGGTGCGCGATGTGCAGGTCGAGACGGCGCCCGGCGAGCGTCTGCTCTGGATGCTGCAGATCGTCGAGCTCCGCAGTGCCGAGGGAGCGGCATCGGCCCCGGCAGGTACCCGGCAGCTCGTGGCGGGACTGTCGGGGCCGCAGCTGTCGATCCGCAAGCCGCAGGGGCTCGTCCCGCTGCGACGCGATCGCGCGAGCGAGCTGGAGACGTCCGCCGTGCTCATGCGGCGGCCGTCGTCGCGGCCGTCGGGCGCGAGCCGGATGCTGCTCCTCAGCTACGACGCCGCGGAGGCCGCGCCGTCGCTCGCGTTCCACGGCCTGGATGGCGAGCACGCCTTCGCGGGGGGCACCCGCGTGCTCATCGCGCTGGAGGGCGAGCTGAGCGTCGACGGACAGGGCGTGCCGCCGCTGTCGGCGGCTGTGCTGGACCCCGAGCATCCCGTCGCCGTGCGGGCGCACGGCGCGCGGTTCATCGCCGTGAGGGTGACGCAGCCCGTCGGCGTGCGCTGAGAGCGGGTCAGCCGCGCACCGTGAGCGCGAGGCGAGGACAGAGCGCCGCGGCATCGCGCGCGTCGCGCACCCTGGCGCGCGGCACCTCGACGTCGGAGCCGCCTGCGCCCTCGGGGTACCCCCAGTCGTCCGGGCGCAGCACGCCGGCGAGGAGCTCCGTGCATCCCCCGCGCCCACGGCACGCGGTCCAGTCGATGTGCAGCGTCGTCATGCCGCCACCCCCTCGCGCGCCAGGCATCGGCCGTGCGCGTGGGCATCCGCATCCGCCGAGAACACGGCGAGCGCGCTGCGGAGCATCCGCACCGTCCCGTCGGGGTGATGGCAGGCGCCCCGCCCGTCGACGAGACCGGCGACACGGTGCAGCTCGCCGCGGACGTCCTGCCCTGCCAGCAGCAGCCGGAGCAGCTCGGCGAGCCGGGGGAGCCCGTTCGCGCACGGACCGCACTGCCGTGTGGATGCCGCCGCGAGCACGGCGAGGATGTCGCCCGTCGCCTGCAGGCCGCAGCGGCCGTCGGGGAGGACATGGAGGACGCCCGCCCCGGGGCTGGCGTCGTGACGCGCGAGGCCGTCGGGTGAGAGCGCCGCGTCGAGCGCCGCCGGCTCGAGCCATGCACCGTGGAAGCCGCCGACGAGCACGGGCCGGTCGTCCGGCTCGCCTGCCGCGCGCAGGACGGTGCGGATGGCGGTGCCTCCCGCGACCTCGCGGACGACGGGGGAGCGCGTGCCGCTCACGGTGACGAGGCGCGTGCCGGGATCGCCCGGTGCGCCGACCAGGCGATGCCAGTCGGCACCGTACCGGGCGATGAGGGCGATGTGCGCGAGGGTCTCGACGTTCTGCACGAGCGTGGGTGCGCGGCGCAGCCCTCGCTCGGACAGCCGCACGACGCGATCGGCCGGAACGGCCATCCGCCCGTCGAGCCCGGCGACCAGTGCCGACGCCTCGCCGCCCGTGAACCCTCCCCGGGCGGGGGCGACGAGGATGGCGAATGCGTCGTCGCGCTCGGCGAGCGCCGCGCGCACGGCGGGTGCGGCCCGCTCGTCGACCACGAGCCGGAGGTCCTTCGCTCCGAGCGCGGCGGCGCACAGCAGGATCCCGTCGACGACGAGATGCGGAGACCGCGCGAGCAGCGTCGCGTCCTTCGCGCTCAGGGCCTCGCCCTCCGAGCCGTTCGCGACGACGGCGGGTGCGCCGCCGCCGGCGGACGCTCGCGCCACGGCGGCGAGCTTGCGGTGCACGGGGAAGCCCGCACCGCCGCGCCCCGTCAGCGCGGACGCCTCGAGCTCGCGGAGCAGGTCGTCGAGCGGGAGCGTGCGGAATGCGCCGAACGTCGAGCGGTGGGCCGCGAACGACGGGTCGGGAGCGGCGAGCAGCCGGGCGGGAGCGTTCATGACGAAGCCTCCTGGGGGATGAGCGCGACGGGGCGGACTCCCCGCCCCGCAAGGGAGGGCCGCGAGAAGCGGCGGCTGAGGCGCCAGGCGACCGACGCCGCGACGGCGAGGACGCATACGCCGACGAGCGCGAGGAACCACGCCTCGCCCGCGTCGCTGCCGGCGCCGATCGCGTGGGCGACGGCGAAGGGCCACAGCAGGTAGGTGCCCCAGTGGACGAAGCGGAACGCCTTGACGCCGACGCGGTGCCGCAGAAGGGCGGTCGCGACGACGGCGATGACGATGTCGACGGCGAGCGTGCCGATGCCGAGCCAGACCGGCTCGTAGTCGGCGAGGAACGGGACGACGAGGTCGACCACGGTGAGCTGCGCATAGCTGTCGAACAGAAGGCTCACCATGTGCACGCCGATGAACGCGGTCGCGAGGAGCGCGACGTCGCGGTGGAGTCGCGCGACGCCGAACCGGGGCAGACCCGCCGCAGGGCGGCCCGAGCGCACGACGATGCCGAGCACGATGGCCGCCGTGAAGAGCACGAGACCCACGACGCCCGTGCCGCGGCCGAGGGCCCACATCGCCTCATCCATGGCGCACCTCCTCGCGCAGCACGGGGGTCGGCCAGCCGCCGACCGTGACGACTCGGCCGTCGTGGCGGACGAGCCGGGCGGGTGCGCGGCCGGCGAGCCACGCCGGGGCGCTCTCTCCCAGGACGACCGCCGCGGTGGAGAGCGCGTTCGCGACGAAGCAGCTCTCCGCCGACACCGACACGCTCCGCCAGACGGGCGGCGCCGGCAGACCCGTCCGCGGATCGATGATGTGGTGCATCGGCTCGCCGCCGCGGCGCCACGTCCTGTGCAGCGTGCTCGAGGTCGCGATGCCCGTGCCCGCGGCCATCCGCACCACCTGCTTCGGCTGGCCGGGTCCGTCCTGCGCCGAGATGTGCCATCCCCCGTGGGGCTCCTCCCCGGCCGTCGCGATGTCGCCGCCGAGCGAGACGAGGGCCGACGCCCCCGTCTCCCGGGCGATCTCGCGGGCGACGAGGTCGGCCGCGACGGCTTTCGCGGAGGCGCCGAGGTCAAGCGCGAGGTGACCGGGGACGGTCAGATGCGTTCCCGCGAGGCGCACGCTGCGCCATCCGGGCCGGGTCGTCACGATCGCCTTCACCGGGGCGTCATCGGACTCGACGAAGCGGATGTCGCGGTCGTAGCCCGCGCGGTCGATGCTGTGCCCCAGCGTGGGATCGACGAGCCCGCCGGTGAGGAGCGCGGCGTCGAGACCGCGCTGCACGAGGAGGGCGAGGAGCGAGGACACCTCCACGCCCGCGTGCTGCAGCGGCGCGACGCGGTTGAGCTCGGAGTCGGACCGGAAGCGGCTCGCCGCCTCGTCGATGCGCGCGAGCTGCGCATCCGCGAGGCGGACCGCGTCGTCGAGCACGGACGGGTCGTCGACGACGACGCGCGCCGTCGTCGACCACAGCGGCCACTCCCTCGAGGCGCGCATCAGGAGCCGCTCGTGGTCGCGTCGGTCGACGACTCGGTCGACTCGCTGACGGAGGAGCCGGTGGACTCGGTCGACTCGGTCGACTCGGTCGTGCTCGACTCGGTGGACTCGGCCGTGCTCGAGTCGGTCGATTCGGTCGATTCGGTCGCGGTGGACTCGGTCGTGCTCGCCTGGTTCGTCGACGTGTCGCTCGTCGACGTGGTCGTGCTCGACTCCGCGTCCGTCGTGGTGCTCGTCGTCTCCGCCGCGAACGCCGGAACGGCGATCGCGGTCGCCACGACGCTCGTGAAGGCGACGACGGCCGTCGCGATCCTCGTGCGCCGCCATCCTCTGCGGGTCTCGTCCATGTCCTGCTCCCTTCGGCGATCCCCATGCTGGGCGGCGCGGCCATGAGCATCCGAGGCGCGGGCAGGAGGAACGCCGGATGGCGCCTATGGGCTTCCTATGCCGGGTGGCGGGCGCACAATGGACGCGTGCCCATCATCGACAACGCCGTGTACGTCGACGGCCGGCGGATCGCCGATCCGGCGAGTCTCGACCTCACGTTCGAGTACCTCCGCGAGAAGCAGGGGATGGGCTGGATCGGGCTGCTGCGTCCGAGCGCGGAGGAGCTCGAGACCGTGTCGAGCGAGTTCGGGCTGCACGCGCTCGCGATCGAGGACGCGCAGACCGGCCATCAGCGCGCGAAGCTGGAACGCTACGGCGAGACCCTGTTCGTCGTGCTGAGGCCGGCCTGGTACGTCGACGAGACCGAGACGGTGGAGTTCGGCGAGCTGCACGTCTTCGTGGGCCGCGACTTCGTCGTCACGGTGCGCCACGGGGAGGCGCCGGACCTGTCTCGCGTGCGGCGGCGGATGGAGGCCGACCCCGAGCTGCTCGCGCGGGGCCCCGAGGCGGTGCTGTACGCCATCCTCGACGAGGTCGTCGACCAGTACGTTCCGGTGGTCCGCGGCGTCGAGAACGACATCGACGAGATCGAGAGCGCCCTGTTCGCCGACACCGGCACGCCGCTCTCGCGTCGCATCTACGAGCTCTCGAGCGAGGTGCTGTCGTTCCAGCGCGGAACCCAGCCGCTCTCGGGCATGCTCGACGCGCTCCTGCGCGGCGGGGAGAAGTACGGGGTCGACGTCGAGCTGCAGCGCCTGCTGCGCGACGTGCTCGACCACGTGCTGCAGCTCGGCGACCGGGTGGCGGGGTTCCGGACCGTGCTCGACAACGCGCTCACGGTGAACGCGACGATCGTCACCCAGCGCCAGACCGAGACGTCGCTCCAGCAGAACGAGCAGGTGAAGAAGATCTCGGGGTGGGCGGCCATCCTGTTCGGGCCGACGCTCGTGGGCGCGATCTACGGGATGAACTTCGACTACATGCCCGAGCTCCACTGGGTGTGGGGCTACCCGGCGGCCATCGCGCTCATGGCGGCGACGAGCCTGGGGCTGTGGGGCGTATTCAAGTGGAAGAGGTGGATGTAGCGCGTGGTCACAGCCAGCGATGTCGCGAAGCTCGCGGGGGTGTCGCAGAGCACCGTGTCGTACGTGATGAGCGGAACGCGCACGATCTCGCCGGCGACCCGCGCGCGGGTGGAGGCCGCGATGAAGCAGCTCTCCTACCACCCCAACGCCGGCGCGCGCGCTCTCGCGGGGCGGCGCACCAACGTGATCGGCCTCGTCGCCCGGCTTCCCGGCAACACCGATGTGGCGGCGCTGCTGCCCTTCATCGAGACCATCACCGGATCGAGCAGGGAGCGCGACTGCGACGTCGTCCTCGTCACGGAGGACGAGGGGCCCGCCGGGCTCGAGCGGCTCGCTGGCCGCGCGATCGTCGATGCGATCGTGCTCATGGACATCCGTCGCGACGACGACAGGCTCGAGACCGCGCGCGGACTCGGCGTGCCCGTCGTGCTGATCGGCGTCCCCGACGACCCGCACGGACTCGACTGCGTCGACTTCGACGTGCGGATGGCTGCGACCCTCGCCGTCGAGGAGCTCGTCTCGACGGGGTCCGAGCGCATCGTGCTCGTGGGGGAGACGCCCTCCGTGCGCTCCGAGGGGTTCGGCTTCATCGCCGAGTTCGCCGCCGGGGTGTCGGCGGCCGCGGGGGCCGCGGGCGCCGACCTGACGACCTACGAGCCCGACGCAGACGGCTGGCCGGGCTTCGCGGGATTCGCCCGGGTCGTCGACGACATCCGAGCGCAGCGCGTGGGGGTCATCGCCCGCACGCCGCAGGCCATCGACAGGACCATGCAGACGCTCGCCTCGCATGGCGTCGTCGTGGGGCACGACGTCTCGCTCGTCGGCCTGTGCACCGACGCGACCGCGGAATCGTTCCGCATCCCCGTGACCAACGTGTCGCCCGAGCCGAGGGATGTCTCGCGGCAGGCCATGCGCATCCTGTTCGACCGCGTCGACGGCGGGGCCGGCGAGGCGTCGGTCCACCTGGTCTCGCCGCGGCTGACACGCCGCGCGACCACGGGCGGCTCCCGCCCCTGAGTCTGCTCTTGCGGGCGACGGACCGCGTCGTCTACGCTATCGATGCGCATCGAATCGATGCGCATCAACTACCCGAACAGCCACTTCACCGCCGCCGCTGTCGACGGCACGGAAGGAAATCCGATGACTCGACGTCGAGCAGGGATGCACGCGGCGGCCGCCGCAGCCGCTCTCGCCCTCGCCGCCCTCCCCCTGGCCGCCTGCTCCTCGGACGCGGGCACCGAGGGCGGCACCACGACCATCACGATCTCGTCCTGGTACGAGGAGAACGTGATCGGCACGACCATCGAGACCGCTAACGAGATCCTCGCCGCGGACGACATCGAGCTGGAGTACACCCAGATCCCGCTCGACCAGTACAACACCTGGCTCAGCACCCAGCTGGCGTCGGGCGAGGGGCCCGACCTCATCATGGACGGGGCGAGCTTCCCGGCCCGCGTCGCGGCGGGCAATCTCGTCGACATCAGCGACGACGAGATCGTGTCGAACTTCACGCCGGAGGGCCTCGCCCTCGCCACCGCCGCGGACGGCGCCGTCTACGGGGTGCCCTCGTACGGGTGGTTCTCCGGCATCTTCTACAACAAGGCACTGTTCGAGGAGGCCGGCGTCGAGGTCCCGACGACGTTCGACGAGTTCCTCGACGTCTCCGACCAGCTGATCGACGCCGGCATCACGCCGCTCGCGGCGGGCCTCGCCGACAGCGACAAGGCGATCCACTCGCTCATGGGCTACCTCGAGAACGCCTACTACCACAACGGCGACGGCAGCCCCGAGATCGACACCGAGTTCGCCTACGGCGAGACGACGCTCGACGGCAACTGGAACGACGCGCTCGACACATGGAGCGAGCTCATCCACCACGGCGTGCTCACCGCGGAGATGATCGGGACGCCCATGACGCAGGCGCAGGCGGAGTTCACCGGCGGCGACGCCGCGATGTACATCAGCGGTCCGTGGGACTACCAGGTCTTCGTCGACGCCGGTCTCGACTTCGGGATGTTCGCGCACGTCGGAGACGACGCCGAGAACCAGTGGCTGCTCGGCGGACCGGCGGCGAGCATGGGGGTCAACGTCGACAGCGAGCACCCCGAGGAGGCGCTGATCGCCCTGCACGCGCTCGCCTCGCAGGAGGCCATGCAGGCGACGATCGACGCGAACCCCGGCGCCTTCAGCTACTACAACGGCGTCGAGGGCTCGTTCCCCGCCGAGTACGACCTCGTCGCCCCATTGCTGGCGGAAGGCCACGTGGCGGTCGGCTGGGACCGTTGGGGGGTCAACATGCCGGCCCAGACGATGCTCGACACGCTGACCAAGGGGCTGCAGAGCGTCATCGGCGGCCAGCAGAGCACCGACGACCTCATCGCGCAGCTGGACGCGCAGGCGGATTCGATCCGCTACTGACCGGGAGCACCATGACGCACGCTGACACGGCGCCGCCGCGCCCGGACGACAGGATCGTCGTCCGGGCCGGCGGCCCGGCATCCAGATCGACGGAGTCGCCACGGCGCTCCCGGAGGCGCGGGTCGCTGCGCGCGGGCCTCCCGTACATCCTCATGGTCGCGCCGGCCATGGCGGTCTTCGCGGTGTTCTTCATCATCCCGGTGCTGCGCACCGCGGTGCTGAGCCTCACGGATCAGAGCAACCACTCGCGCGAGGTGACCTTCATCGGCCTCGAGAACTACGTCGAGGCGCTCACCGATCCGCAGATCCTTGCGGGCATCCAGCACTCGCTCACGTACGCGGTCGTCGTCGTGGTGGTGCAGAACGCGATCGCCCTCCCCGTGGCGCTGCTCCTGCACGCCAGGATCCCGTTCCGCGGGGGCTTCCGCACGATCTTCTTCGGCCCCGCGGTCCTCAGCGTGCTCGTCGTCGGCTATCTGTGGAGCTACATCTTCTCGTCGAACGACTACGGCCTCGTCAACACCGTGCTGCGCACGCTCGGCTTCGAGAACGTCAACTGGCTCGGCGACCCGGATCTCGCGCTCGGGACGATCATCGTCACCCAGGTGTGGCAGTGGTTCGGCTATCAGATGATCATCTACCTCGCCGCCCTGCAGACCATCAACGAGGACCTGTACGAGGCCGCGGCGCTCGACGGCGCCGGCCGCTGGCGATCGTTCCGCACGGTGACGCTGCCCGGCCTCATCCCGGCGTTCCAGATCACGATCGTCACGGGCCTCATCGCCGGCCTCAAGGTCTTCGACATCGTCATATCCATGACGAACGGAGGGCCCGGCTACGCGACCGAGACCGTCCTCACTCTCATGTACCGGAAGTTCTCGGAGGGCAACTACGGGCTCGCGGCATCGTTCGGAGTGCTCTTCCTCCTCGTCAGCCTCCTCATCGGCGGCGTCCTCCTCCGAGTCTTCCGCCGTCTGGAGGCCACCTACTCATGACCGTCGCACCGGCCCGTCTGCCGTCGCTGCGCAGAACGCGGCGCCGCACCTCGATCGCAGCCCTCGTCGCGCTGATCCTGCTGAGCATCGTCGTCCTCATCCCCGTCTACTACCTCCTCGTCACCACCTTCAAGACGACCGACGAGGCGGCCGCGAACCCCATGGGCCTGCCGACGTCGTTCGACCTCACGGTGTACGTCGACGCGTTCGTGCGGATGGAGTACCCGCGCGCCTTCCTCAACACCTTCCTCATCACCGCCGGATCCGTCGTCGGCGTGGTCGCGCTCGGCTCGATGGCGGGCTACGCACTGAGCAGGAAGTCGAAGAGCAGGACGGCGTCGATCGCGTTCCTCGTGCTGCTGTCGGGGCTCATGTTCCCCTACCAGATGTCGATCCTGGGCCTGTACGAGGTCGTCAAGGCCCTCGGCCTCATGAACAGCCTGCTCGCGGTGATCCTCATCAACGTCGCCGTCAACCTCCCGTTCGCGACGCTCCTCTTCCACGCGTTCACCACGACGATCCCCCGCGAGCTCGAGGAGGCGGCGGGCATCGACGGCGCGGGCGTCTTCCGCACCTTCGCGACGATCGTGTTCCCGCTGCTGCGCCCCGCCGTCGTGACGGTCGCCATCCTCAACACCCTGAGTGCGTGGAACGACTTCATGGGGCCGTTGTACTTCCTCCAATCGCGCGACAAGCAGGTCATCCTGCAGGAGGTGTACCGCAACATCGGCCAGTTCTCGATCGACTGGACGTCGCTGTTCCCGATGATGGTGCTCGGCGTGCTGCCGCTCGTGGTGTTCTACCTCATCCTCCAGCGGCAGGTCATCGGCGGAGTCGCCGGCTCCGTCAAGGGCTGACATCCGCATCCCGCACACACGACGCGCCACAGGAAGACATCATGACCGTCACGCACGAGACCACCATCGCCACCGAGGTGCTGCTCCGGGCCGCAGCCGTCGAGACTGCGACGCTGCCGATGGGCGCCGGGCACGCGACCATCGACGTCGCAAGCGGCATCCCGGTGCAGTTCACCGATGCGGATGCGCCGGAGCGGACCTACCTGCTCGATGCCGGCACCCCGTGGCACACGCTCGAGCACGCGTGGGGCACGGGGCACGTCATCGCCGACGGCTTCAGCGGGAGGTGGAACGACCCGTCCGTCGTGGAGCGCGAGGGCGACCGCATCGTCGCGGTCCACGAGGTCGGCGGCGCGCTCGACGTCCGCATCGAACGCGAGGGCGGTGCGGCTCTCGTCGAGACCTACCGGTTCCGCAACGCATCGGACGCCCCGCTGCGCATCACGAGCCTCGGAATACAGACGCCGTTCGCCGACCTCTACCCGGGCGCCGGCGACGCGCTGCGCCGGCGCGTGCACGCGCACGTCTTCACGGGCGGCAGCTGGGCATGGGTCGCGGCGCAGCCGATGAACGGCGAGGGCCGCATCCTCGGCCTCGTGCTCGCGGAGGGCGCCCTGCACGGATACGCCGTCGAGACGCGCAACGCGAGCACGCTGTCGAACGCGCGCGGGCACATCGTGCTGCACGCGACCGACCAGGCGCGGAACCCCGGCGCGTTCGGCGGTCAGCCGGCGATCGTGCTCGCTCCGGGCGCCGAGCACGTCCTCTCCTGGACGGTCGGCTGGTACGACGACGTCGCGGCCTTCCTCGAGGGGACCGCCGCACCCGCGCGCCTCTCGCGCCTCGCGGCGCAGGTCGGCGACGACATCCTCGTCACCACGCGCCTCCCCGTCACGGCCGACGCCGGGATCGACGTGGTCGCCGTCGACGACGGCGTCCGTCTGACGGCGCGCTCGGCGGGCAGCTACACCGTGCGGATCGGCGACGACGCGCACACCGAGGTGCTCTTCCACGACGCCGTGCGCACGGCGGTGGAGAAGAGGTCGGCATACGTGCTCGCGCACCAGCGCAGCAGCGAGCGGCCGGGGCTCCTCTCGCACGCGATCGTCCCCGTCGACACGACGACGCGCCTGACCCAGGCGACCAACGGCTGGTCGGACTGGACGGACGGCTCCGAGCGCATCGGCGTCGCGCTCATGCTGCAGCACGCCCACGCCCGCGGGTGGCTGGACGACGATGCGGCGGCCGCGCTCGACGGATGGGCCGCGTTCGCGCGTGCGCACCTCATCGACGACAGCGCCGCACCGCGACGAGGGTCGCAGCATCAGCACGCCGGCATCCGCCTGTACGACAGCCCGTGGCTGGCACGGTTCTTCCTCCTCCGCCATGCGCACGGAGGTCGCATCGACGACCTCGATCTCTCCGCACGCCTCCTCGAGCGCGGTCTCGAGCTCGGCCTCGCGCGCATCCTCACGATCGGCTTCTCGGAGGTCGCCGTGGCCGTCGCGGACGCGCTCGTCGACGCGGGCCAGGCGGAGCGGTCGCAGGGCCTCCGTGACGCCGTGGTCGAGAGCGGGCGCTTCTTCGCCGGGCTCGGCGCCGAGCTCCCGGGGCACGAGGTGGCCTACGAGCAGGCGATCGTCGCCCCGCTGCTCCACACGCTCATCGACGCGCACGCGATCACGGGCGATCCGGCGCTCCTCGAGGAGATCCGCCGGCGCCTGCCATGGCTGCTCGCGTTCGGGGGAGCGCAGCCGCATGCGCGACTGCACGGTGTCGCCATCCGCCACTGGGACGGCTACTGGTTCGGGCAGCGGCGGCAGTGGGGCGACGTGTTCCCGCACTACTGGAGCGCGCTCACCGCGACCGTGCTGCTGCGTCTTCCGCGTGAGCTGCGCACGTCGGAGACCGACGCGCTCGCCGAGGCCATCCTCCGCGCGAACATGGCCAACTACGCCGCCGACGGATCGGCGACGTGCGCCTTCGTCATGCCCACGACGGTCGACGGCGTCGCAGCCCACGCCCCCGATCCCCTCGCGAACGACCAGGACTTCCACCTGGCGCTCTGGATGCAGCTCGAGGCGGACGGGCTGACCGCGCTGGCCTGATCGCGACCGCGGACTGGTCTTCTCCGCCATCTCCGTGGGCGGTCGGCAATCGGAGGCCCGTTCCATAGGAACCCGGTAGACCCGGACCCTACCGTCGAGGACATGACGAACTCCGACTCGACCGGCGTGCTGCGCCGAGCCTCCCGTTCCCGCACCTTCTGGATGGCGTCGACGCTCATGGTCGGCGGGCTCGCGCTCGCCGGATGCGCGAGCACGACGACCGCGTCCTCCGGCACCTCCTCCTCCGGCACCACCACGGCCTCGACCGTCTCGACGCTCGACGACGCGATCATCACGACCTCGACGGGGTCGGAGGATGCGACGACGACGCAGGAGACGATCGCGGACACGACGGCCGCGGTGGAGGCCTTCCTCGCGACGCTCTCGGACGAGCAGGTCGAGGCCGTGACCTACGACTACGACGACGAGACGAAGACCACCTCGTGGTCGAACTTCCCCGTGACCTTCGTAGAGCGCGCCGGCCTCAACCTCGCCGAGCTGACGGACGAGCAGCAGGAGGCGGCGATGGCGGTGCTCGAGGCGCTGCTGAGCG
Organism: Microbacterium gilvum; assembly: GCF_039543865.1. Classification (NCBI taxonomy): domain Bacteria; kingdom Bacillati; phylum Actinomycetota; class Actinomycetes; order Micrococcales; family Microbacteriaceae; genus Microbacterium; species Microbacterium gilvum. The sequence goes on from NZ_BAABKO010000003.1 coordinate 170,866, forward strand.
ACGAGGCATACGAGACCGTCGTCTCCGTCATGGGCGGCGACCAGTACCTGCTGGAGAACAGCAGCACGACCGAGACATCGCTCGGTCAGTACTACATCGCGTTCTTCGGTGACGCATCCGACACCGACGCCTATGCCGTGCAGTTCGGCGGCCATCACCTCGGCATCAACGCCGACCTCAACGGCTCCGAGAACGCGATCACGTTCGCTCCGACCCATCTGGGTGTGCAGCCCGCCGTCTACACGAACGAGGACGGCGAGGAGGTGCAGCCGTTCGACGCGATCTACACCGACGCGTTCGCCTTCTACGACAGCCTCACGGAGGAGCAGCAGGCGACCCTGACCTCGGGCGACGTCACGTTCTGCGCGCCGGGCGACACGTGCGAGTACGAGAGCGGGGCGGGGCTCTCGGGCGCCGACCTCACCGACGAGCAGAGGGAGCTGCTGCTCGAGCTCATCGCCAACTGGGCCGGGATGGCCGATGAGGAGACGACGGCCACCGAGCTCGCCGAGATCGAGGCCACGCTCGACGAGACGGTCATCGCCTGGTCGGGCGAGACGACCTACGACATGAGCACGGGCGACGGCATCAACTTCTCCATCTCCGGCCCGAACGTCTACCTCGCCTTCCAGGCGCAGGGCGGCTCGGCGGGCGCCGACGTCGAGGGCGTCTCCACGAGCGGCTGGGGCCACGTGCACACGATCTACCGCGACCCCTCGAACGACTATGCGAACAGCGTCGAGCAGCAGGCGGCGGCGGGCGGCATGGGCGGCGCGCCGGCCGACGGCGAGATGCCGTCGGGGGCGCCTGCGGAGTGAACGCGGACGGGCGCGCCCGGGGATGACGGGGCACCGTCAGCGGACGTCGACCACCCGCTCGACGCCGAACACGGGCGACAGGGCGCCGGCCGACGCGGCGGCGAGATCGTCGACGAGGCGCGCACGGGCATCCTCGGGCACCCAGAGCTCGAACGCGGCGGTGGCGCCGTAGACGGGATCGCCGAGCGTCGCGCCGTGCAGCGGCGCCCAATCGCGCAGGAGGTTGTCGATGCGGCCGGCGTCGCCGTGCGGCACGTCGACGACGGCCTGCGACAGCGCCTCCCTCCGCACGAGCAGCGCGCGGTCGAGAGCCTCCGACACCGCGGATGAGTACGCGCGCACGAGCCCGCCGGCCCCGAGCTTGACGCCGCCGAAGTACCGCGTCACGACGGCCACGACGTCGGTCAGCTCGCGGCGCCGCAGCACCTCGAGCATCGGCACGCCCGCCGTGCCGGACGGCTCGCCGTCATCGGACGAGCGCGCCTGGTCGCCGAGCACCCCCGTCACCATGGCGGTGCAGTTGTGCCGCGCGTCCCACGCGCGACGGCGGACGGCGGCGATCACCGCATCGGCCTCCTCGACGGACGCGGCCGGCGCGAGCTGCGCGATGAACCGCGACTTCCGGATGACGAGCTCGTGCTCGACGGGCGACGCGATCGTCGAGGGATACCGCCGGGCCATCCGTCGATCGTACCGACGCGATCATGATGGGATCGGAGGATGACCGAACGCACCCGGCGCACGGCGCTCGTCGCCGCCCTCGTCTTCCTCGTGGCCATGTGCCTGCGCCCCGCGCTGACCTCGTTCGGTCCCGTCCTCCCGCTCGTCGGGGCGGACCTCGGTCTGGGCGAGTCGGCTCTCGGGCTCGTCGGAGCGCTCCCGCTCCTCGCCTTCGCCGCCGTCTCGCCCCTCGTGCACCGCGTCTCGACGCGCCTCGGCGAGGAGCGGACCATCCTGGCGGCCCTCCTGGTGCTCACCGCGGCGATCGTGCTGCGCTCCTACGGCGCAGAGCCCGGCCTGTGGACCGGCACGTTCGCGATCGGCATCGCGATCGGCGTGGGCAATGTGCTCGTCCCCGTGCTCGTGAAGCGCGACTACGCCGCCCACGTCTCCCGCGCGACGGGCCTCTACACCGCGTTCCTCGCCTTCGCCGCGGGTGTCGCCTCCGCCGCGTCCGCGCCGCTCGCCGCGGCCGTCGACTGGCGGTTCGCCCTCCTCGCCCCCGGCGTGCTCTCGCTCGTCGCCGCGATCGCCTGGATGTGGCGGGTGAGGCGCCCCGCTCCCGCCGTGCCGGCCGCGCCCGGCGCGATGCCCCACGCGGGCGGGAGCGTCTGGACCTGGCCGACCGCGTGGCTGGTGACCGCGTTCATGGGCCTGCAGTCGACCGCGTTCTACGTGCTCGTCACGTGGCTCCCGACGATCGAGACGGCGCGAGGCACGTCGTCGAGCGCGGCCGGGGTCCACCTCTCCGTCATGGTGTGGGTCGGGATCCTCGGGAGCCTCGCCGTCCCGCGCTTCCTCCGACCCGGTCGCGACCACCGGGCGGGGATGGCCGTGGCCGCCGTCCCGATGATCGTCGCGGCGGCCGGCCTCCTCGCGGCGCCCGGCCTCGCCCTCGTCTGGGCCGCCGTGGCGGGCTTCGGGCAGGGCGCCTCGCTCACGGCCGCGCTCACGATGGTGAGCACGAAGGCGCGCTCGCACGCCGAGGCGGCGCGGCTCTCCGGCATGGCCCAGACCGTCGGCTACCTGCTCGCGGCCGCGGGCCCCGTCGCGGCCGGCGCTCTCGCGGAGGTGACGGGCGAATGGGCATGGACGCTCGTGCTGCTCGTCGTGCTCGGCGTCGCGCAGCTCGCGTCCGGCCTGCTCGCGGCGCGCCGGATTGCGTAGGCCGGCCGCGTTCCGCCTGCGCAGAACGCACGGTCCTTGCCCGTCCGATCGCGGAAGATCGCGCAGGATGGCCATGTCGCCGCGGGGCGCGGACGCCTAGCCTGGGAGGCACCGACATCCGTCGCCGCGCCGTCGCGGCCCGAGCCTCGAGAACGGAGGTTCCCATGTCCATGAGCCAGATCCAGGTGACGAAGGCCATCATCGGCGAGCCCGAGGTCGTCGAGGACGGACGGGCACCCGGCGTCGAGCGCTCGGACGGCTGGCGCCGCCTGAAGGAGGCGGCGACCGCGCTGCAGGGCATGCAGGCGGCGGACGGAGCCATCCCCGAGGCGGCCCTGCACGCCGCGGCGCGCGTCGAGACCGAGCGCCTGCGCGAGGCCGTCCGCGACCTCGCGCCGCGGTTCCCGCACGACGCCGCCTACCTCGCCGCCGTCGACGCCGACCTGGCGCGCTGGCAGGCTCAGGGGTTCGGAGTCCCCGACTTCCACGACGCGCTCGTCGCCTTCCACCCCGAGCGGCACCGCGTCGACGGGCTGCGCCATCTCGTCGTCTTCCCGATGTACACGCAGAACGGGTCGCCCGACCGCCGCATCGAGGCGCTCGTCGCCGAGGTGATCTGGCCCGAGTTCATCGCACGGCTCGAGGCGGGCGACTACGGGAACCGCCTGTTCGTGAGCCTGCGGCTCGTCGACTTCACGGCCGGCTACGACACGAACTCGGCGGTCCTCTTCCCGGAGACGGTCTCGGTGCGCGAGGTCCCGGAATTCACCTGGGGCGCGATCTTCCAGGACAGGGAGGCGGCCCGCTACCGCCGTGTCGTGCGCGCCGCGGCCGAGATCACGAAGCTCGACCTGCCCGACGACGCCCGCCGCATGCTGGAGGACCAGTCGCTGACGGAGAAGTCCTTCGTCATGTGGGACATCATCCACGACCGCACGCACATGCGCGGCGACCTGCCGTTCGATCCGTTCATGATCAAGCAGCGGATGCCGTACTTCCTCTACTCCCTCGAGGAGCTGCGCTGCGACCTCACCGCGTTCCGCGAGTCGGTGGCCATCCAGCGCCGTCTCTCGGCGGCCGACGACCTCGACGACGTCGAACGCGAGACGCTCGAGCATGCCGTGCTCGTGCAGTACGCGGTCATCTTCGACCGCATCTTCCGGTTCGCCATCACGGGGAGCCGCGTGCGCAACTACGACGGGCTCGGCGGCCAGCTGCTGTTCGCCTGGCTGCATCAGCGCGGCGCGCTGCACTGGACCGACACCTCGCTCGCGTTCGACTGGGACGCCGTGCCGGAGGCCGTGGTCGCGCTCGGCGACGCCATCGACGAGCTCTACTGGCGCTCGATCGACCGCCCGAAGGCGGCGCACTGGCTCGCGGCGTACGACCTCGTCCGCTCCGTGCTGACGCCGCATCCCGCATCGGCGTGGGCGAGGGGCCTCCCCGACGCCGTGCTCGCGGGGCCCGTGCGGGGGTACACCGACGCCGTGCTCGACGACGAGTTCCCGCTGTCGATGTTCTACGAGGCGCTCGAGAAGAAGATGCGCTCGGTCATCGCGCAGACCTCGGGCATCCGCGGCTCCGATGACTGACCTCGGCCTCGCCGGCCGCACCGTGCTCCTCTCCGGGGGCACGAGCGCGGCCGGCCGGGCCGTCGCACGACGGCTCGCGGATGGCGGCGCGCGCGTCGTCGTCGCCGGTCGCGATCCCGCGAAGCTCGCGGCGCTCGGGCGCGAGGGCGTCGCGACGATCGAGGCGGATCTCGCGGACGAGGACGAGGTGGCCGCGCTCGCCGCGGCCCTCGGCCCCGTCGACGGCGTGCTGCACCTCGTCGGCGGATGGCGCGGCGGCGGGGGCATCCCCGGCCAGACCGAGGCCGACTACCGTGCCCTGGAGGGGTCGTTCACGGCCCTCCGCCTCGTGACCCGCGCCCTCTGGACATCTTTCGTCGCCTCCCCGTGCGCGCGGGTCGCGATGGTGTCGTCCACCGCCGTCGCGCGACCGCTCGCGGGCGGTGCGAGCTACGCCGCGGTGAAGGCGGCGAGCGAGGCGTGGATGCGCGCGCTCGCCCACGGCTTCGCGAAGGAGGCACCCGCCGCTGCGGCGACGATCTTCCGCGTGACGGCGCTCGCGGGCCTCGAGGAGCGCCTCGCCGAGGAGTACGCGGCGCTCTGGCAGGCCCCGGCCGACGCCGTCGACGACCGCGTGATCGAGCTGTCCTGACGCACGGCCGTCCGCCCCGCCGTCCGCTGCGCGCCGCGCCGAGCGTCGCGCCCGACCACGCTGAATAGGCTGGAGAAGTGAACCCTCTGCACGACGCGCATCTGCGCGGCTTCGCGTCCGACAACTACGCCGGCATCCACCCTGAGGTGCTCGCGGCGCTCGCCGCCGCCAACACCGGGCACCAGGTGGCCTACGGGGAGGACGTCTACACGGCGCGCCTGCACGAGGTGCTCGCGGAGCGCTTCGGCGGCCCCGTCGAGGCGTTCCCCGTCTTCAACGGCACGGGCGCCAACGTCACGGCGCTGCAGTCGATGCTGCCGCGCTGGGGCGCCGTCATCGCGGCCGCGACGGCGCATATCAACGTCGACGAGCAGGGCGCCCCCGAGCGCATCGGCGGAATGAAGCTGCTCACCGTGCCGACCGACGACGGCAAGCTCACCCCCGAGCTCATCGACCGCGAGGCGTGGGGATGGGGCGACGAGCACCGCGCGCAGCCCCTCGTCGTCTCGATCACGCAGACGACGGAGCTCGGCACGCTGTACACGCCGGACGAGATCCGCGCGATCGCCGACCACGCGCACGGCCTCGGCATGCGCGTCCACCTCGACGGCGCCCGCATCTCGAACGCCGCCGCCGCGCTCGACCTGCCGCTCGGCGCGTTCACGCGCGACGCGGGGGTCGACGTCGTCTCGCTCGGCGGCACGAAGAACGGCGCCATGCTCGCCGAGGCGATCGTCGTGCTCGACCCCGCGGCGGCCACGGGCCTCACGTACCTGCGCAAGCTCAACATGCAGCTCGCGTCGAAGATGCGGTTCGTCTCGGCGCAGCTCCTCGCGCTCTTCGACGGCGACCTGTACCTGCGCAACGCCCGGCACGCCAACGCCATGGCGCAGCGGCTGCGGGCGGGCGTCGAGACGGGGCTCGCCGACGGCTCGATCCGCGGGGTGTCGTTCACGCGCGAGACGCAGGCGAACGGCGTGTTCGCCATCCTGCCGGAGGGCGTCGCCGACCGCCTCCGCGAGAGCTTCCGCTTCTACGACTGGGACGAGTCGACGGGCGAGGTGCGCTGGATGTGCAGCTTCGACACGACCGAGGACGACATCGACGCCTTCGTCGCTGCGATCGCGCGCGAGACGAGCCGCTGACAGCTGCCGTCGCGTCCGGGTCGCGCTTTCCGGCCTCAGGTCGCCGGTAGCGGACGGGAACTGCGACCTGGGCGAGGGGGCGATCCGCTCGGGTTGCACTTTCCGGCCTGAGGGCGCCGTTAGCGGACGGGAACCGCGACCTGGGCGAGAAGGGGGCGGCGACGATGTACCTGCCCGGGATGCATCTTCTCCAGAATCCGCATCAGCCCCGCAGGGACTCGAGCACCTCGGTCGCCGACGCGAGCGTCGTCTCATCGAGGTCGGCGAGGCGCTCGCCCAGCACGTGCACGAGCACGCCGCTGCCGTCGTCGAGCACGCGCCGGCCATCCGCCGTCATCCGCAGCAGCGACGAGCGGCGATCCGAGGGGTTCGGGGCGCGCACGACGAGCCCGTCGCGTTCGAGGCGGTCGACGAGCTTGCTCGCGGCGCCGACCGTGATGCCGATGCCGTCGGCCACGTCCTGCACGCGGGCGTCGTCGCCGTGTCCCGCGATGACGCCGAGCGCCGACACGGTGCCGAGACCCGCCGACGTGCCCGCCGTCACGGCGGCGTCGGCGTCGCCCCACAGGCTGACCTCCGCGCCCACGAGCGCGTCGAAGAAGCGGAGCAGGACGGCAGGACTCGCGGGCACGATCCTCATCGTAGAGCGGCGCCCTCCGCCGATGAGGCAGACTCGAGGGGATGGCCTCCTCCCTCCTCGACAGCGTCCGCGCGGCCGGCTCCGACGCCGACGCCCTCTACACCGCCTTCGTGGAGTGGGCCGAGGGCCGCGGGCTCGCGCTGTACCCGGCCCAGGACGAGGCCGTCATCGAGCTCGTCTCGGGCGCCAACGTCGTGCTCGCGACACCGACGGGAACGGGCAAGTCGCTCGTCGCGATCGCCGCGCACGCCGTCGCCCTCGCCGGCGCCGGCCGCACGTACTACACGGCGCCGATCAAGGCGCTCGTGAGCGAGAAGTTCTTCGCCCTCGTCGACATCTTCGGCGCCGAGAACGTCGGGATGGTCACGGGCGACTCATCGGTCAACGCCGACGCCCCGATCGTGTGCTGCACGGCCGAGATCCTCGCGAACCTCGCGCTGCGGCACGGAGCCGACGCCGAAGTCGATCAGGTCGTCATGGACGAGTTCCACTACTACGGCGACGCCGACCGCGGATGGGCATGGCAGGTGCCGCTCCTCCTGCTCCCGCGTGCGCAGTTCCTCCTCATGTCGGCGACCCTCGGCGACACCGCCGACATCCGCGCCGACCTCAGCCGCCGCACGGGGCGGCCGACGGCGCTCGTCGCGGGCGCCGAGCGACCCGTGCCGCTGCACCACACCTACTCCGACCACGCCGCGCACGAGACGGTCGAGAAGCTCCTCGAGGAGCGGGAGACCCCCGTCTACATCGTGCACTTCTCGCAGGCGGCCGCCGTGGAGCGCGCGCAGGCGCTCGCGAGCGTCAAGGTCACCACGCGCGAGCAGCGCGACGAGATCGCCGAGGCCATCGGCGGGTTCCGGTTCACGACCGCGTTCGGCAAGACCCTCTCGCGGCTGGTGCGCTCGGGCATCGGCGTTCACCATGCGGGCATGCTGCCCCGGTACCGCCGTCTCGTCGAGACGCTCGCGCAGCGAGGGCTCCTCCGCGTCATCTGCGGGACGGACACCCTCGGCGTCGGCATCAACGTCCCCATCCGGACCGTCATGATCACGGCGCTGTCCAAGTACGACGGCACCCGGATGCGCCGCCTCTCGGCGCGAGAGTTCCATCAGATCGCGGGTCGCGCGGGCCGCGCCGGCTACGACCCCTACGGCAATGTCATCGTGCTCGCGCCCGAGCACGAGATCGAGAACGCGCAGGCGCTCCGCAAAGCGGGCGACGACCCCGTCAAGCGCAAGCGCGTGCAGCGGAAGAAGGCACCGGCCGGCTACGTGTCGTGGAGCGCGCAGACCTTCGAGAAGCTCGTCGAGGCGGAGCCGGAGCCCCTGCAGCCGCAGCTGCAGATCACGAGCGCCATGCTCATCAACGTCATCGGCCGCGGCGGAGACGTCTTCGCGAACGTCCGCGCCCTCGTGTTCGACAACCACGAGCCCCGGCACCGCCGCTACGAGCTGGCGCGCCGCGCGCTCGCCATCTTCCGCACGCTGCGCGAGGCGGGCATCGTCGAGGTCGCGCCGGACGGAGCCATCCGCCTCGTCGTCGACCTGCAGCCGAACTTCGCCCTCAACCAGCCGCTGTCGCCCTTCGCGCTCGCCGCGATCGAGCTGCTCGACCCCGCCGACGGCGCAGACGGCGTGGGCACGGGGTCGTACGCCCTCGACGTCGTGAGCGTCATCGAGTCGACGCTCGACGATCCCCGCGCCATCCTCTCCCAGCAGGAGTACAAGGCGCGCGGCGAGGCGGTGGCGGCCATGAAGCGCGAGGGGATGGAGTACGAGGAGCGCATGGAGGCGCTCGAGGAGGTCACCTACGCCAAGCCGCTCGCCGACCTGCTGCGCCAGTCGTTCGAGGTGTTCGCGTCGAGCCAGCCGTGGGTGCGCGACTTCGAGCTGCGTCCCAAGTCGGTCGTGCGCGACATGTTCGAGCAGGCCATGTCGTTCGCGGAGTTCGTGAACTGGTACCAGCTGGGGCGCAGCGAGGGGCTCGTGCTGCGCTACCTCAGCGACGCATACCGCGCCATCCGCCAGACCGTGCCCGCCGAGGCGCGCACGGACGAGCTGCGCGACATCATCGAGTGGCTCGGCGAGCTGGTCCGGCAGGTCGACTCGAGCCTCGTCGACGAGTGGGAGGCGCTCGCCTCGGGGGCGGACGGCGACGACGCCACGTCGGTCGTGCCGCCGGCTCCGCCATCCGTCACCGTGAACCGCCGCGCGTTCACGGTGCTCGTCCGCAACGAGCTGTTCCGGCGCGTGCAGCTCGCGGCGCTCGAGAAGGACGAGGACCTCGCGGCGCTCGACCCCGACGTCGACTGGCCCGGCGCCCTCGACCGGTACTACGCGGAGCACGAGTCCATCGGCGTCTCCGGGGCCTCCCGGTCGCCCGCCTACTGCCGCATCGAAGAAGACGGCGCGCTCTGGCGCGTCGAGCAGACGATCGACGACCCGGAGGGCGACCACGACTGGCGCATCCGCGCCGAGGTGGACCTCGAGGCATCCGCCGAGGCCGGCGCCGCGGTCGTCCGCGTGACGGAGGTCGTGCGGCTGTAGGCGGGCCGGACCCGCGCGGCTCAGCCTCCTGCGGGACCGAGACCCCGCGCGATCGCCGCACCGGCGGCGAGCCACGCGCGCTGCGTGGCCGGCTTGAGCGCGCCGTAGTGGAGGAGGCCGCCGATCATCGCCGGGTCGTACGGCACGCTCACGACGTCGCGCGCGAGGGTACGGTAGCCGTCGACGACCTTGCGGTGCTCTGTCGTCGACGCGTGGGGGTCGGCCTGGCTGACGACGGCGACGGCGTTCTGCGCGAGCCGCGCCGAACGGGCGTCGCGCGAGGCCAGCGCCTCAAGGAGCAGGGCGCCCGCCTCGGCGTGCTCGGCGCGCGAGGTCGTCGTGACGACGATCTGGTCGGAGTGGTCGATCATGCGCAGCCACATCGGGTCGGACTCGTCGTTGCCGGAGTCCATGACGATGAGGCGGTAGTACTTCGAGGCGACGGCGTGGATGCGGTCGACGTCGTCGGAGTGGATGCGCTGCTGCTCGGCGAGCACCATCGGCTTCGACCGCAGCACGTCGAACCGGTCGCGCGTCTGGTGGTGCACGAAGCGTGCGAGATCGGCGGCCTGCGCGTCGGCCGACAGCAGGCGGTCGGTCTCGGGGAGCAGCTCGTGCAGGGTCGCCTCGTGCGGCCCCTGCTCGGTGCGCCAGCCGAGCGTCCCGCGCGTCTGGTTGTTGTCCCAGGCGAGCACGCCCGCGCCGCCGAAGCGCGCGAAGACCGCTGCCGTGAGGATCGTCGTGGGCGTCTTTCCCGCGCCGCCCTTGCCGTTCACGACGGCGATCGTGCGCGGTCCGAACCAGTGCTGCGCGACGGCCGTCTGATCGGCCCGCTCGGCGCGCTCGGCCGATCCGGGCGGGACGCGCATGCCGGTGCGGACGAGCGCACCGCGCCATCCGCGTGTGGCGAGCTCCTCGGCATCCTGCTCGGCGGCGAGGAAGGAGCGGCGCTCCTCGGGGCCGGAGGGCTCGGGAGACGACGCGGGGGCGGTCCGCGACGGGGCCGCCGACCGGGCCGGCGCCGGGTTCGCGCTGCGCGGGGGAGCGGGCGCGGGTGACGCGGTCGCGGCGGGCGCTGCGGAGACCGGCGCTGCGGATACCGGCGCTGCGGAGACGGGCGCTGCGGAGACCGCAGGGGCGGGGGCCGGCGCGGCCGGTGCCGGTGCAGATGCCGGGGCGGCGAGCGGCACGGAGGAGATCGGGGATGCCGCGACCGGGGCCGTTACGGAGGACGCAGGGACGGCCGTGGGCCGGGTCGACGGCGTCTCCTCGGCGGGCGTCTCCGGTCGAGCGGGTGAAGGGCGGATGGCGGTGTCGGCCGACACCTCGTCGTCCTCGTCCGGCCTCTCGTCCGCACCGGCGGGGGCCTGCGGCACGGAGCCCTCGTCCGAGTCCACGCGACCGTCGGGATGCACGAGCAGCGGCCAGTCGCCATCCGGCTCGTGCACCACGACCTGCACGGGCCCGCCGAGCAGCGCCGCGATCTCGGCGGTGCGCCGCACGATCTCGCGCCTCGCGTCCTCGATGAGCGACGTCGGGATCTCCTGGGGAGTCTCGTCGACGGTGAGCTCGGCCGAGCCGTCGGGGCGGATGACGGCGGAGAGTCCCGCGCGCGTGGAGTCGTGGGGCATGTCCTCAGCCTACAGACGTCGACCAGTCGTCGTACGGGGGCAGTTCTGCCCTGTCCAGGTCGCACTTCCCGGCCCCGGATGCCCATTCTGAGGGCGGGAAGTGCGACCGGGGCGAGGCGGGAAGGCGGGCGTCAGGCGCGCCCGGTGCGGGCGTCGGCTGCGGCGTCGGCGAGGTCGCCCAGGGAGTGCGACAGCACCGCCGCGTCGAGGGCCATCCCCCGCGCGGGGGCGAGCGTGCGCGCCCAGACCTCGCGCAGCCGTGCGAGGTTCTCATCGGCGAGCGGCGTCGCGCGCACCACGACGCCGCGGCGATCGCCCGTCGGATGGTCGCGTGTCACCAGTCCCGCGCGCTCGAGCTGGCGCAGCGCCTCGCTCACGTTGGGGCGCTTGATCCCGAGCCGTTCGCCGATGTCGCTCGGCGAGGCCCCGTCGCGGTGGTGCACGTGCCGCAGGACCATCCGCGCGGTCGCCGTGAGCGCGACGACGTCGGCCTCCTCGGCCATCCGCAGCTCGATCTCGCGCGCGAGCGTGAGCACCGCGTCGGCGAGCGCGGCGAGATCGGCGTCGTGCGGGGACATGATCCGATCCTATGCGCGCATCCGCTATGATTATGCCGACATAACCAAGTCGAGGAGATCATGAGCACGGGAACCATCGCCCAGTCATCCGCCGTCCGCGTACGCAGCGGGGAGGCGATCGGCGCCGCGCTGCTGCTCGTGCTCGCCCTGCTGTCGGCCGTGGCGCCGTTCGCGACCGACCTCTACCTGCCGGCCTTCCCGCAGATGGCGGTCGACCTCGCCGCGGACGCCACCGGTATCCAGCTGACCCTGACGGGCTTCCTCGTCGGCGTGGCTGCCGGCCAGCTCGTCTTCGGGCCGCTGTCCGACCGGTTCGGGCGCCGCGGGCCCCTGCTCGTCGGCGCCGTCGCGCTCGTCGTGTCGAGCGCCGTCGCCGTGCTCGCTCCCACGCTCCCCGTGCTCATCGCGGCGCGCGTCGTGCAGGGCCTCGCCGGGGCGGCGGGCATGGTCCTGGGCCGCGCCATCATCGCCGACCTCGCGGAGGGCGCGGCGGCGGCGCGCGCCTTCAGCCTCATGATGATCGTCGGCGGGGTCGCGCCCGTCGTCGCGCCGCTCGTGGGCGGCTTCCTCTCCGAGCCGCTCGGATGGCGCGGCGTGCTCGGCGTCGTGCTCGGCATCTCCGTGCTCATGCTCATCGCCGTCGTGCTCGTCGTGCGCGAGACGCATCCGCGTGCCGCGCGGGCGCGCAGCGGAACGCGACAGGCCGCGGGGCTCCGATCGCGGGCGTTCCTCGGCCACGCGCTCGCGTTCGCCTTCGCGTTCAGCGTCATGATGGCGTACATCTCGGCGTCGCCGTTCCTCTATCAGACGATGATGGGCCTCGACGAGGTGCAGTACGGCCTCCTGTTCGGCCTCAACGCGCTCGCGCTCATGGCGACGAGCGCCCTCTCCGCGAAGCTCGTCGACCGCGTGCCCGCTCGTCGGCTGCTCGCATGGGGGCTCGGCGGATCGCTCGCGGGATCGGCGGCCTTCCTCGTCGTCGCGGTCACGGGTGCGCCGCTCTGGCTGCTCGCGGCATCCGTCTTCGTCGCGGTCGCCTCGCTCGGCTTCGTCCTCGGCAACGCCACGGCGCTCGCGCAGGCCGCCGCACCGGGGGCCGCGGGGTCGGCGTCGGCCGTCATCGGCGCGCTGCAGTTCGGCCTGGCGGCGGTCGTCTCGCCCCTCGTGAGCATCGGAGGCGAGGCGACGGCGGTGCCCTGCGGGATCGTGATGCTCGTCTCCGCCCTCATCGCGGTAGCCGCGTGGGCTTTCGCGGATGGCAAGAAGCGGACTTCTTAACGTGCTCGCGAGTCGCAAGATCGACCTCGTCCGGTCATAGCCTGGTCTCGCCACGAGCAGCGCGGGCGATGACGACCCGCCGACCGAAGGAGACCGAGCGAGCGTGAGCGAGCACTTCGAAGCCCGACGAGCGGAATGGATCGCGCGAGAGGAGCTGGCGGAGCGGATGATCCCGCTCATCGGGCGCCTGTACCGCGAGCACGGGATCGTGACCTCCATCCACGGGCGGCGCCTCATCAACATCTCGCCCGTCGAGATCCTGAAGAACCACCGGTTCACGCGCAAGGTCGGCGACGACGTGCTGCGCCCGGAGAAGACCTACGCCGTGCTCGAGGCGCTCGACGCGCTCCGCCCGGGCCCCGCCTCGGTCGACATCGCGCGGCTCGTCACCCGCTTCGACAGGCGCGGCGGGGCGTACGAGCCCGAGGTGCTCGCGGCCTTCCTCCGCGAGGAGCTCGCGCCCGTCCTCGACGCGCGGGAGTCGACGCCGACGGACGTCGTCCTGTACGGGTTCGGCCGCATCGGGCGCCTGCTCGCGCGCATCCTCATCGCGCACCAGGGGGATGGCACGGGTCTCCGTCTCCGCGCCGTCGTCGTCCGACGCGGGGCGGACGGAGACCTCCGCAAGCGCGCGAGCCTCCTCCGTCGCGACTCCGTGCACGGACCGTTCGCGGGCACGATCGAGGTCGACGAGGAGAACGACACGATCCTCGCCAACGGCACGCTGATCCAGGTCATCTACTCCGACGACCCGGCGGGCGTCGACTACACGGCCTACGGCATCCGCGACGCGATCGTGGTGGACAACACGGGGCGCTGGCGCGACGAGGAGGGGCTCTCGCAGCACCTCCGCGCTCCGGGCGTCGCGCGCGTGCTGCTGACGGCCCCCGGCAAGGGCGCCATCAAGAACATCGTCTCCGGCATCAACAGCGACGAGATCCGCGACGACGACCGGATCCTGTCCGCGGCGTCGTGCACGACGAACGCCATCACCCCCGTCCTCGCGGCGGTCGACGAGGCCTTCGGCATCCGTCACGGACACGTCGAGACCGTGCACTCGTACACGAACGACCAGAACCTCATCGACAACTTCCACAAGGGCGACCGCCGCGGGCGCTCCGCGGCGCTCAACATGGTCATCGCCGAGACGGGTGCCGCGAAGGCCGTCGCGAAGGCCCTGCCGCAGCTCGCCGGGCGTCTGTCGGGCAGCGCGATCCGCGTTCCGACGCCCGACGTCTCGCTCGCGATCCTCAACCTGCAGCTCGAGCGTCCCACGACGAAGGACGAGGTCAACGCGTACCTGCGTCAGACGTCGCTGACATCGCCGCTGCGGCAGCAGATCGACTACGTCGAGTCGCCCGAGGTCGTCTCGACCGACTTCGTCGGCAGCAACCGCGCCGGCATCGTCGACGGCCTCGCGACGATCGCGGGCGAGTCGAGCGTCGTGCTCTACGTCTGGTACGACAACGAGTACGGGTACTCGTGCCAGGTGGTGCGCGTGCTCGAGCAGATGTCGAGCACGCATCCGACCATCCTGCCCGTGCGCGAGCCCGTGACGCTCGCCACGGCGGGCGCGGCGGCCCCGTCGGGCGCGGCCGCGGAGCTCGCCGCCGTGTGAGACCGGGTCGACGGGGGCGACCCGTCGACCGTCCCCGCCCCGGCTACTTCGCGACGAGCGTCGTCTCGAAGCTGTACATGTCGGGGCGGTAGCAGTGGTGCCCGAACTCGATCGCGCGTCCCGACGCGTCGTAGGCGACGCGCTCCATCGTCAGCAGCGGGCCGCCCTTGTCGACGTCGAGCAGCTCGGCTTCGTCGCCGTGCTCGCGGCGGGCGCCGATCCGCTGCTTCGCGACCCGGATGGTCACTCCGCGCGTCCGAAGGATCTGGTAGAGCCCCTGCTGCTCGAGCGTCTCGAGCGAGATGTCCGCGAAGTCGCTCGGCAGCCAGTTCTCCAGCAGCGCCACGGGGACTCCGTCGGTGCTGCGCTGGCGACGCAGGTACAGCGCGTCGCTGCCGACCGCCACGCCGAGCTGCTCCGCGACATCGGCCGGTGCCGCCCGCACATCGCGCACGAGCACGCGCGTCGTGGGGTCGTGCTGCGCGTTCTTGAGGTCCTCGTAGAGGCTCGTCAGCTCCACCTGACGCGTCACCTGACCCTGCACGACCTGCGTGCCGATGCCGCGGCGCCGCACGAGCAGGCCCTTGTCGACGAGCTCCTGGATGGCCCTGCGCACCGTCGGCCGCGATAGGCCGAGGCGGTGGCCGATCTCGATCTCGTTCTCGAGCCTGGCGCCGGGCGCGATCTCGCCCGAGCGGATGGCGGCCTCGAGCCGGCTGGACACCTGGAAGTAGAGGGGGACGGGGCCGGTCCGATCGAGGTCGGCGAAGAGCTCGTCGGGCCATACGGGCTGGTCTGCAGCCATGATGCGCTCCTTTGCGGCCGGCCATCGGCCTAATGTCCCGACAATGTTACCGCGAGGCGGGTTTGTCAGCGGAAGATGCCCTTGCATGACGCGCCGCTTGTGATATTGTCAGGACATAAGCAAACGACCGCTCGGGCGCTGATGCCCGGTCAGGACAACGGAGCACCACGATGAGCACCTCACCCGACGTTCTCGCGATCGGCCGCCTCGGCGTCGACATCTACCCGCTGCAGGACGGCGTCGGCCTCGAGCAGGTCGAGACCTTCGGCAAGTACCTCGGCGGCACGGCCGGCAACGTGACCGTGGCGGTCGCCCGCTACGGACACGACTCCGCGCTCGTCTCGCGTGTCGGCGACGATCCGTTCGGCCGCTACCTCCTCGCGGAGCTCGCGCGACTCGGTGTCGACAACCGCTACGTCGCGACCGATCCGTCGCTCAACACCCCCGTGACGTTCTGCGAGATCTTCCCGCCCGACGACTTCCCGCTCTACTTCTACCGTGAGCCGAAGGCGCCCGACATGAACGTCGACGCCGCGCAGATCGACCTCGACGCCGTGCGGGCGGCGCGCATCCTCTGGTTCACGACGACGGGTCTCAGCGAGGAGCCGAGCCGCGAGGCGCACCACGTCGCCCTCGCGGCGCGCGACCGCCGGCAGCACACCATCCTCGACCTCGACTACCGCCCGATGTTCTGGGAGGACCCCTCCCTCGCGACCGAGCAGATCGCCCAGGTGCTGGGCCAGGTCACGGTCGCCGTCGGCAACCGCGAGGAATGCCAGGTCGCCGTCGGCGAGACCGAGCCGCTGCGCGCGGCCGACGCGCTCCTCGAGCGCGGGGTCGAGATCGCCATCGTGAAGCAGGGGCCCAAGGGCGTGCTCGCCAAGACGCGAGACGAGGTCGTCGAGGTTCCCGTGCACGCCGTCGACGTCATCAACGGCCTCGGCGCGGGCGACGCCTTCGGCGGCGCCCTCTGCCACGGCCTCCTGGAGGGCTGGGGCCTCGAGCGCACCCTCCGCTTCGCCAACGTCGCCGGAGCCGTCGTCGCATCGCGGCGCGAGTGCTCCACGGCGATGCCCACGGCCGACGAGGTCGAGAACCTTCTGCAGGGAGCCTGACATGCCCGCACTCACCGAGGCCGACTTCGAGCGCCTCCGCGACATCCGCGCCCACCGCCCGCAGGAGATCGGCGAGGCATTCGCCGCCCGTCGCCGTCGCGACGTGCTGGCGGGCGACGGCCGCCTCTTCATCGTCGCGGCCGACCATCCGGCGCGGGGGGCGCTCGCCGTGGGCGCCGACCAGACCGCCATGGCCGACCGCTACGAGCTCCTCGACAGGCTCGCGACGGCGCTCACGCGCCCCGGGGTCGACGGCGTGCTGGGCACCCCCGACATCATCGACGACCTCGCCGCGCTCGGCCTGCTCGACGACAAGGTGGTCGTCGGCTCCATGAACCGCGGCGGCCTGCGCGGCGCCGCGTTCGAGATGGACGACCGCTACGGCGCATACGACGTGCCGACGATGGCGGCCAAGGGCATCGACTTCGCGAAGACCCTCGTCCGCGTGAACCTCGCCGACGCCGCCACCGCGCCGACGCTCGAGGCGACGGCGCGGGCCGTCGACGCGGCAGCGGCCGCCCGCCTGCCGATCATGCTCGAGCCGTTCATGAGCGAGTGGCGCGACGGCCGCATCGTCAACGACCTGTCGACCGACGCCGTCATCCTCTCGATCGCGATCGCCTCGGGCCTCGGCGCCGACAGCGCGTACACGTGGATGAAGCTGCCCGTCGTCGACGACATGGAGCGCGTCATGGCCGCGACGACGATGCCGACGCTGCTCCTCGGCGGCGACTCGGGCGCCGACCCCGACGAGACGTTCGCGGCGTGGGAGAACGCCCTCGCCCTCCCCGGCGTCCGCGGTCTCACCGTGGGCCGCACCCTCCTCTACCCGCCGGACGGCGACGTCGCCGCGGCCGTCGACACGGCGGCGCGGCTCGTGCACCGCGACATCCCCGCCGCCGTCTGACTCCTCCCATCCGAAGGACACACCCCATGAGCACCACCGACATCCCCGTCATCGGCCACTGGATCGACGGCGCCGTGCGCGCCTCGCAGAGCGGCCGGACCGCCCCCGTCCACAATCCCGCCACGGGCGCCGTGAGCGCGCATGTGGCGCTCGCCGATCAGGCGGAGATCGACGAGGCGATCGCCTCGGCCCAGCGCGGGTTCGAGACGTGGAGCCGGTTCTCGATCGCGAAGCGGCAGACGGTGCTGTTCGCGTTCCGCGAGCTGCTGAACTCCCGCAAGGCCGAGCTCGCGCAGATCATCACGGCCGAGCACGGCAAGGTCGTCTCCGACGCGATGGGCGAGATCCTGCGCGGCCAGGAGGTCGTCGAGCTCGCAACCGGCTTCCCGCACCTCATCAAGGGCGCGTTCAGCGAGAACGCCTCGACGGGCATCGACGTGTACTCGATCAAGCAGCCGCTGGGCGTCGTGGGCATCGTGAGCCCCTTCAACTTCCCCGCGATGGTGCCGATGTGGTTCTTCCCCATCGCGATCGCCGCGGGCAACTCCGTCGTCCTCAAGCCGAGCGAGAAGGACCCGTCGGCCGCTCTCTGGCTCGCCCAGCTGTGGAAGGAGGCGGGTCTCCCCGACGGCGTCTTCACGGTCCTGCAGGGCGACAAGCTCGCCGTCGACGGCCTCTTGACGGCGCCCGAGGTGCAGTCGGTCTCGTTCGTCGGATCGACGCCGATCGCGCAGTACATCTACGAGACCGCCTCGCGTCACGGCAAGCGCGTCCAGGCGCTCGGCGGCGCGAAGAACCACATGCTCGTGCTGCCAGACGCCGACCTCGACCTCGTCGCCGACCAGGCCATCAACGCGGGCTACGGCGCGGCGGGCGAGCGCTGCATGGCGATCTCGGTCGTCCTCGCGGTGGAGCCCGTCGCCGACGAGCTCATCGAGAAGATCGTCGAGCGCATCGGCCGTCTCCGCATCGGCGACGGCGCGGGAGCCGACGGCGTCGAGCCGGACATGGGCCCCCTCATCTCCGCGCAGCACCGCGACAAGGTCTCGGGCTACGTCGACATCGCCGAGGCGGACGGCGCGACCATCGTCGTCGACGGCCGCGGCTTCCAGGTCGAGGGGCGCGAGGACGGCTTCTTCTTCGGCCCTACCCTCATCGACGACGTGCCGCTCACCTCGCGGGCGTACCAGGAGGAGATCTTCGGCCCGGTCCTCGAGATCGTCAGGGTGAAGAGCTTCCAGGAGGGCGTCGACCTCATCAACTCGGGCCAGTTCGGCAACGGCACCGCGATCTTCACGAACGACGGCGGAGCGGCCCGCCGCTTCCAGAACGAGATCCAGGTCGGCATGATCGGCATCAACGTGCCGATCCCCGTGCCGGTCGCCTACCACTCCTTCGGCGGATGGAAGCAGTCGCTGTTCGGGGACGCGAAGGCCTACGGCGTGCACGGATTCGACTTCTTCACGCGCGAGAAGGCCGTCACGAGCCGCTGGCTCGACCCCGCCACGAGGGGCCAGTCCGACGCCCGCGGCATTAACCTCGGCTTCCCGCAGAACGACTGAGGCTTCGCGAGCGGAGCTCGCCGCCATCCGGTCGCCCCGCGAGCGGAGCGAGACGGTTCCACCCCACGCAACACCAAGGAGAATCGATCCCATGACCGACCAGCGCTGGTTCCATCCCCGCGGCGCGCTCGCGCGCGACGGATGGGAGACGGTCGTCGACGAGACCATCGACGGCTGGGCGCACACGGGCCTCCGCGTCGCACGGCTCGAGGCGGGACAGGAGCTCCCCCTCGAGCCCGGCACGGAGAAGCTCGTCGTCCCGCTCGCGGGCTCGTTCCGCGTGACGACGGCGGACGCCGTCCACGAGCTCGCGGGGCGGGCGTCGGTGTTCGACGGCCCGAGCGACGTGCTCTACCTCTCCACGACCGAGACGGGCGTGCTCTCGGGGGAGGGGCGTGTGGCGGTGGCGACCTCTCCGACGGCGACCGGGTTCCCGACCCGGCTCATCCGCGCGGCCGAGACGCCCGTCGAGCTGCGGGGAGCCGGGGCGTCGAGCCGCCAGGTGCACAACTTCGGCACGCCGCAGGCGCTCGACGCCGCGCGCTTCATCGTGTGCGAGGTGATCACGCCGTCCGAGAACTGGTCGTCGTACCCGCCCCACAAGCACGATGAGCACACGCCCGGCCACGAGTCCCGTCTCGAGGAGATCTACTACTTCGAGACCGCGCCCGCACGCGTCGGCGGCGAGAAGGGTACGCACGAGGCGTCTTTCGGGATGTTCAGCACGTCCTCGTCTCCCGCCGGCGAGATCGACATCAACGCGCAGGTGCGCACGGGCGACGTCGCCCTCGTGCCGTTCGGCTACCACGGTCCCGCAGTCGCGGCGCCCGGGTACGACCTGTACTACCTCAACGTCATGGCGGGCCCCGATGCGGAGCGCGTCTGGCACATCAGCGACCACCCCGGCCACGCCTGGGTGCGCGAGACCTGGGAGGGGCAGGAGCTCGATCCCCGCCTCCCCTACGAGAACAAGGAGGGCTGACCATGGGCAGCACCACGCGAATGACGGTGAGCCAGGCGCTCGTCGAGTTCCTCGCCCGCCAGTGGACGGTCGACGGCGACGTGCGCGAGCGTACGATCCCCGGCGTCTTCGGCATCTTCGGACACGGCAACGTCGCCGGGGTCGGCCAGGCGCTCAAGCAGATCCACCACGAGCAGCCGGGCCTCATGCCGTACTACCAGGCCCGCAACGAGCAGGCCATGGTGCACCAGTCGGTCGGGTACGCCCGGATGCACCGTCGCCGCGGCACGTTCGCCTCCGCCGCCTCGGTCGGCCCCGGCGCCGCCAACATGCTGACGGGCGCCGCGCTCGCGACCTCGAACCGCCTCCCTGCCCTGCTGCTGCCGAGCGACACGTTCGCCACGCGTGTCGCCGACCCCGTGCTCCAGCAGCTCGAGCACCCGCACGACATCGGCATCCAGGTGAGCGACGCGTTCCGCCCCGTCTCGCGCTTCTTCGACCGCGTGCAGCGTCCTGAGCAGCTGTTCTCCATCGCGCTCGCCGCCATGCGGGTGCTGACCGACCCCGCCGAGACGGGCGCCGTCACGATCGCGCTCCCCGAGGATGTGCAGGCCGAGGCGCTCGACGTCCCGGCGGAGTTCCTGCAGGAGCGCGAGTGGCGCATCCGCCGGCCGCGCCCCGAGCGCGACGCGCTCGCCGCGGCCGTGCGCGCCATCCGCGACGCGAAGCGGCCCTTCATCGTCGCGGGCGGCGGCGTGCTCTACTCCGACGCGGAGCGCGAGCTGCGCGCTTTCGTCGAGGCCACGGGCATCCCCGTCGGCACGTCGCAGGCCGGCGGCGGCGTGCTCGCCTGGGACCACCCGCAGAACCTCGGCGGCGTCGGCGCGACCGGAACGCTCGCGGCCAACCGCCTCGCGGCGGAGGCCGACGTCGTCATCGGCATCGGCACGCGCTACAGCGACTTCACGACGGCCTCGCGCACGGCGTTCCAGAACCCCGACGTCGCGTTCGTGAACATCAACGTCGCGGCGTTCGACGCGTACAAGCACGGCACGCAGCTGCCGGTCGTGGCCGACGCGCGCGAGGCCATCGTCGAGCTGGCGGACGCGCTCGCCGGCCTGCGCGTGGACGCCGACTACGCCGAGCGGATCGCGGCGGAGAAGGCCTCGTGGGATGCCGCGGTCGACGCCGCGTTCGCTCCGTCGGGCCTCGCGCTCCCCGGTCAGCCCGAGATCATCGGCGCCGTGCAGGAGTCGAGCGCGCCGGAGGACGTCGTCGTGCAGGCCGCCGGCTCCCTGCCCGGCGACCTCCACAAGCTGTGGCGCGTGCGCGACCCGCTCGGCTACCACGTCGAGTACGCCTTCTCGTGCATGGGCTACGAGATCGCGGGCGGCATCGGCGCGAAGCGCGGCGCCCTCGCGTCGGGCTCCGACCGCGACGTGATCGTCATGGTCGGCGACGGCTCGTACCTCATGCTCAACACCGAGCTCGTGACGGCCGTCGCCGAGGGCATCAAGATCATCGTCGTGCTCATCCAGAACCACGGCTACGCGTCGATCGGCCATCTGTCCGAGACCGTCGGATCCGAGCGGTTCGGCACGAAGTACCGGGCATACGATCCGCAGGCGCGCGACTTCCAGGGCGAGGAGATCCTCCCCGTCGACCTCGCGATGAACGCCCGCAGCTACGGGCTCGACGTCGTCGAGATCGAGCCGACGGCGTCGGCGATCGACGACCTGAGGGCCGCTCTCGCAGAGGCGAAGGCATCCGACCGGTCGACGTTCATCCACATCAACAGCGACCCGCACATCTACGCCCCCGACGGGGCCGGATGGTGGGACGTGCCCGTCGCGCAGGTGTCGACCATCCCGTCGACGCTCGCGGCGCGGGTCGAGTACGAGGAGCAGCTCAAGGCGCAGAGGCCGCTGATCGGCTGAGCGGCGACGGGGGAGGGGCCATGGCGTCGCAGCGCTCCGTCACGATGGCGGATGTGGCGGCTCGCGCGGGCGTGTCGCGCTCGCTCGTCTCGCTCGTCGTCCGCGGCTCGCCGCTCGTCTCCGACGCGCGGCGGGCCGCGGTCGCGGCGGCGATCGACGAGCTCGGGTACCGGCACAACCAGATCGCGAGCCGCCTCGCCGCGAAGTCGACGCGCACGCTGGGCCTGCTGCTGTTCGACCTCCACAACCCCGCGTACGCCGACCTCCACGACGGGGTCGTGGAGGTCGCGGAGGCCGCGGGCTACGAGGTGCTGCTCGTCGCGGGCTCGCGCGACGGCGCCCGCGAGCAGGCCGTGCTCGAGCGCCTCGTGACGCTACAGGTCGACGGCCTTATGGTCGCCGGCTACGTGGGGTCGGCGGCCGACCTCCTCCGGACGGCGCGCGGCCTCCCTGTCGTCGTGGCGAATCGTCGCATCGACGCAGACGGCGTCGACAGCGTGGTGTCCGACGACGCGGAGGGGGCGACGATCGCGGTCGAGCACCTGATCGCGCTCGGGCATCGGCGCATCGCCCACGTCTCCAGCCCGCACGGCAACCCGTATCAGCTGCGCCGTCGCGGCTACGAGGCGGCCATGCGCGCGCACGGGCTCGAGCCGTGGGTGGTGGAGGGCGACCTCGCGGCGACGGGCGGGCGCGCCGCCGTGGCGGCGTGGGGCGAGGGCGAAGCGCTCCCGACCGCCGTCTTCGCCCACAACGACCTCTCGGCGGTGGGCGCGATGTCGGCGCTCGCCGAGCGGGGCGTCGGGGTGCCGGGCGACGTGTCGCTCGTCGGATACGACAACACCGACCTCTCCGCGCTGCCGTCGATCGGCCTGACGACGCTCGAGCAGCACGCCCGCGAGCAGGGCCGGATGGCCGTGCGCATGCTCCTCGAGCGTGTCGCAGAGCCCGGCATCGCGGCACGCGCGGTCGTCATCCCTCCCGTCCTCGTGGAGCGTTCGACGACCGCGCCGCCGCGCGGCGCGACACGGCGGGGACGACTTGACGCGGAGCCACTTGGTGCGCTCTAATCGTCTTTGACGGTATGACCTAACAAAGCCGTCGAGCAAAGGAGCAGGCAGGACGATGACGACCGACAACGCCGCCGCACGCGGCCTCCGCATCGGCACGGCGCCCGACTCGTGGGGCGTCTGGTACCCCGAGCACCCGCGTCAGATCCCCTGGCAGCGCTTCCTCGACGAGGTCGAGAAGGCCGGCTACAGCTGGATCGAGCTGGGCCCCTACGGCTACCTCCCGACCGACCCCCACCAGCTCGAGGACGAGCTCGGCGCACGCGGCCTCAAGCTCTCGGCCGGCACGGTGTTCAC
This sequence comes from Microbacterium gilvum, assembly GCF_039543865.1. NCBI lineage: Bacteria > Bacillati > Actinomycetota > Actinomycetes > Micrococcales > Microbacteriaceae > Microbacterium > Microbacterium gilvum. The sequence continues at coordinate 193,884 of NZ_BAABKO010000003.1, forward strand.
GGGCTTCCACAAGGGCGACGAGCAGTGGCAGCGCGCGTGGGACCAGGCCGTCCAGGTCGCGGGTCTCGCCGCGGCCGTCGGCGCGGAGCACATCGTCGTCATCCCCGACATGTGGCGCTCCGACCTCACGGGCGAGGCGCTCGAGCCGCGCACCCTCGACGCCGCGCAGTGGGACAAGCTCGCGGCCGGGCAGGAGCGCCTCGGCAAGGCGCTGCTCGAGGAGTACGGCGTCCGCCAGCAGTTCCATTCGCACGCCGACAGCCACATCGGCACGCGCGGCGAGGTCGTGCGCCTGCTCGAGCTCACCGACCCGCGCTACCTCAACCTGTGCCTCGACACGGGACACTACGCCTACTACGGCGGCGACAACCTCCGCCTCATCCAGGAGCATCCAGAGCGCATCGGCTACCTGCACCTCAAGCAGATCGACCCCGAATACCGCTTCGACGTCCTGAAGAACGACGTGCCGTTCGCCGACTCGGCGAGCCGCATCATGGTCGAGCCGCCGTCGGGCATCCCCGACTTCGCCCCGATCATCGAGGCCGTCTCGGCCATCGATCCCGAGATCTTCGCCATCGTCGAGCAGGACATGCCGGGCGTCGACATCGACCTGCCCCTCGGGATCGCCACCCGCACCCGCCAGCACATCTTCGGCTGCACGTCGTTCGCGCGTCAGCACTGAGCACAGGAGACAACATGAGCCAGGACCTCCGCATCGGCGTCGTCGGCGCCGGCCTCATGGGCGCCGACCACATCGCCCGCATCACCCACCGCATCAGCGGAGCGCGCGTCGCCGCCGTCATCGAGCCCGACGCGGGCCGTGCCGCGGCGGCCGCCGGGAACGCACCCGGCGCGCAGACGTACTCGCGCGTCGAGGACGCCATCGCCGACTCGGCCGTCGACGCCGTCCTCATCGCGACGCCCGGCCAGTTCCACCTGCCCGTGCTCGAGCCCGCGCTCGCCGCGGGCCTCCCCATCCTCTGCGAGAAGCCGCTCACGCCCGACTCGGATACGTCGCTGCAGGTGCTCGCGCTCGAGCAGAAGCTCGACCGCCCGCACATCCAGGTCGGGTTCATGCGCCGCTTCGACCCCGAGTACGCGCAGCTGCGCGAGCTCATCGCCTCGGGCGATGCGGGCGAGCTCCTCATGGTGCGCGCGGTCCACCGCAACCCGAGCGTGCCCGACAGCTACGGCCAGAGCATGCTCATCACCGACTCGGTCGTGCACGAGTTCGACGTCGTGCCGTGGCTCGCGGGCTCGCCGATCGCGAGCGTCGAGGTGAAGTACCCGCGCCGCAACGACCTGTCGCCCGAGCGCCTGCGCGAGCCCATCCTCGTCCTCATCGAGCTGCAGAACGGCGTGCTCGTCGACGTCGAGATGAACGTCAGCGTGCAGTTCGGATACCAGGTCGCCACGGAGGCCGTCTTCCAGCAGGGCGTCGCGCGCATCGGGCAGCCGTCGGGCCTGCAGCTGTGGCAGGCGGGGCGCGTGTCGAGCGCGGAGCACGTGAGCTTCACCACGCGCTTCGCGACCGCGTACGACAACGAGATCCAGCGGTGGGTCGACGCCGTGCGCGACGGCCGCCTCGTCGACGGCCCCAACGCGTGGGACGGCTACCTCGTCGCGCTCGCGTGCGAGGCCGGCGTCCGCGCGCTCGACGGCGGCGTCCAGTCCGTCGAGGCCGCAGACCGCCCCGCCTTCTACGCCTGATCGGAGACGACGACATGGTGCGCATCGCCCTCGACCCCACGCCCTACCACGACGGGCACTCCATCCTGGAGTTCCCCGACATCGCGGCACGCCTCGGCTACGAGCACCTGCAGCTCACCCCGCACGCCGACTTCGGGCCGTTCTTCCGCTACCCGAAGGCCGACGACGCGCTCGTCGCGAAGCTCAAGAAGGCAGCGAAGGACGCCGGTGTCTCGATCCCCGCGCTCCTCCCGGTGCAGCGGATCTCGTGGCCGGACGAGCCGCAGCGGCAGGCGGCGGTGCGCAACTTCCGCCGCATCATCGAGCTCGCCGTCGAACTGGAGGTCCCCGTCATCAACACGGAGTTCTCCGGTCGGCCCGAGCGGCAGGAGGACTCCGAGGCGGCGTTCTACACGTCGATGGAGGAGCTGCTGCCGATCATCGAGCGCGAGGGGCTCCGCCTCAACGTCGACCCGCACCCCGACGACTTCGTCGAGGACGGGCTCGAGGGATGGCGCGTGCTGCGCGGGCTGAACTCGCCGGCGGTCGGGTTCGTCTACGTCGCCTCGCACACGTTCCACTACGGCGACCGCGCGACGACGCTGCTCCCCGAGCTCGGCGACCGCATCGGCGCCGTCTACACGGCCGACACGTACGACCACCACCGCTCGCACGGGCTCCGCTACATCACGAACCCGCCGGGGAACGCCGTGCGCGTGCACCAGCACCTGAGGATCGGCGACGGCGACGTCGACTGGACGGAGCTCTTCACGACGCTGCGCGACGTCGGCTACCTCGACCGCGACGACGCCCTCATCGTGTCGAACGTGTTCGCCGAGGACGAGGCGCGCGACGAGGTGTCGCGCTACCAGCTCGAGAAGCTGCGCGAGCTGATCGGATGACCTGGGCCCGTTACCCGTACGACGGCACGCGGGTGCTCGTCACGGGAGCGGGCACCGGGATCGGCGCCGCGGTGGCGACCGCCTTCCTCGAGCAGGGCGCGCGGGTCGCCATCGTCGGGCGCACCCGCGCGACGCTCGAGGCGACGGCGTCCGCGGCGCCCGATCGCGCGCTCGTGCACGTCGCCGACGTGTCGCAGCGCGCAGGCGTCGACGGCGCGGTCGCCGCTGCGGTCGACGCCTGGGGAGGCATCGACGTCGTCGTCGCGAACGCCGGCCTCTCGGAGCACGGCGGCATCGCCGACATCTCCGACGCGTCGTGGGAGCGGATGAGGACGCTCAACCTCGACGGCACCCTCTTCCTCGCGCGGTCGAGCATGCCGCACCTGCGCGCCGCGCGAGGGACCTTCCTCGCGATCACGTCGATCGCCGGTCTCGGCGGTGACTGGTCGCAACCCGGGTACAGCGCCACGAAGGCCGCGGTGAACGCCCTCGTGCAGACGATGGCGATCGACGAGGGGCGTGCGGGCGTGCGAGTCAACGCGATCGCCCCCGGCTTCACGCGCACGGCGCAGACGGCCGAGCGGCTCGACGACCCCGCCTTCCATGCGCGCCTCGTCGACCGCCTCGCGCTCGACCGCGCGGCCGAGCCGGCGGAGATCGCGCAGGCGGCGCTGTTCCTCGCGAGCCCCGACGCCTCGTACATCACGGGTGTCGTCCTGCCCGTCGACGGCGGCACGACCGCCTCCATCGGCACACCCCGCCCTCCCGCCTGACCTGGAGCATCCATGACCAAGCTGTCCATGAACGTCACGACGACCTTCCACGGGAACGTCGTCAACGACATCGCCGTCGCGAAAGCCGCAGGCTACGGCGGCATCGAGCTGCAGAGCCCCAAGCTCTACCGCTACCTCGACGCAGGCTACGCCGTCGAGTCGCTGCCGCCTCTGCTCGACGGCCTCGAGGTGACGGGCATCGGCGCCGTCCTCGACCTCGAGCGGCGCGGCGACGCACGCGAGACGCTCCTCGCCGAGGTCGAGCGGATGGCCGATATCGCCGTCGTCGTCGGCGCCCCAATCCTGCAGATGTGCACGGGCCCGGTCGACTGGGAGGTCGTGAAGGACTTCCAGGCCGGACGCCTCAGCGCCGACGACCTCCGCTACCGCGGCACGCTCGGGTTCTCGGAGGGCGATGCTCTCGATGTCGCCGCGGCGAATGTGCGCGAGGCCGCCGACATCGCCGCCGACCGCGGTCTCGACCTCTACCTCGAGCCGCTCGCCTGGTCGAACCTCAACCGCCATCGGCACTCGCTCGAGATCATCGAGCGGGCCGGTCGCGACAACGTCGGCATCGCACTGGACACATGGCACTACTGGACGACGGGCGACACCCTCGAGGAGGTCGCGGCGACGCCCAAGGAGCTCATCAAGGCCGCGCACATCTCCGACGGGCTCGATCTCGACCGGGAACGCGACGTGCCGGACCAGAGCGTGCACCGCAATGTCGTCATCGGCGGCGGCGCCATCCCCCTGCAGGAGTGGGTCGACGCGATCAAGTCGACGGGGTACGACGGCTGGTGGGTGTCGGAGATGTTCTCCGACAAGGCCAACGAGCACGACTTCCTCGAGGTGGCCACGACCATCCGCGGGCTCCTCCACATCCTCGTCTCCTGAGAGAGCAGACCATGCAGCGATTCGCCCTCATCGGAGCCGGCTTCATCGGCTCCGTGCACGCCCGCAGCCTCGCGGAGCATCCCGACGTCGACTTCCGCCTCGTCTACGACGTCGACGGCGCCCGCGCCGAGGCGCTCGCCGCGGCGCACGGCGCACGTGCGGCGCGCTCGCTCGCCGAGGCGTTCGACCCCGAGCTCGTCGACGCCGTCTTCATCGCGTCGTCGACCGACACGCACGCCGAGAACCTGCGACGCGCCGCCGACGCGGGGCTCGCCGTGCTCGTGGAGAAGCCCATCGACCTCGATCTCGCGCAGGCCGTCGAGACCGTCGCGTACGTCGAACGCGCGGGCGTTCCCGCCATGGTCGACTTCAACCGGCGGTTCGACCGCGACCACGCCGAGCTCAAGCGGCTCGTCGACGTCGGGGCCGTGGGCGACGTCGCGCTCGTGCAGCTCACGTCGCGCGGGCCCGCGCTGCCGCCGCTCGACTACCTGCGGGTGTCCGGCGGGCAGATGCGCGACCAGACGGTGCACTTCTTCGACCTGGCGCGGTGGATCACGGGCCTCGAGCCCCTCGAGGTGCACGTGGCCGGATCGGCGCTCGCCGACCCTCGCGTGGCCGAGATCGGCGACGTCGACACCTCGGCGGCGACGCTGAAGCTCGCGGGGGGCGCCCTCGTCCAGATCGACAGCGTGCGGCACACGGGCTACGGCTACGACGAGCGCATCGAGGTGCTGGGGTCTGCGGGGATGGCCGAATCCGGTCGCATGCGCGCGGGCGGGGTGACGCGCTTCCGCGGCACGGAGGCGGTGTCCGACGGCCTCCACGCCGGATGGTTCGAGCGCGTGCGCCCGACCTACGCCGCCGCCCTCGGCGCGTTCGTGACGGCGCTCGAGACGGGCGGGCCCGTTCCCGTCGGCCTGCGCGACGGCCTCCGCGCGCAGGCGATAGCGGAGGCGGCGACGCGATCCCTCTCCTCGGGGCGCAGCGAGCCGATCGACGGCGGAGTGCTCGCGTGACCGCGGGGGAGGGATACCGTTCTCTCGACGCGCAGGCGCTCCTCGCGCGCCTCGAGTCGGAGGAGGCGGAGCTCGACTTCGACGGCTTCGGTCTGGACACGGCGTGGGAATTGGGCTCGCGGCTGCGCGCCGTCGCGATCGAGCGCGGGCACGGCATCGCGTGCGCCGTGGTCCTCGGCGAGCAGCGGGTCTTCCACGCGGCCGTGCCGGGATCCGCCGCGGTCAACGACGCGTGGCTCGAGCGCAAGTTCCGTGTCGTCGCGCACTACGGCCGCTCGACGCTCGCCGTACGAGCCCAGTACCTCGCCGACGGCATGACGTTCGAGACGCACAGCGCGCTCGACCCGCTCCGCTACACCGCGGCGGGCGGGGCGTTCCCGATCCGGGTGCGCGGCGCGCTCGCGGGCGCCGTCGGCGTGAGCGGGCTCGAGATGCACGACGACCACGCCCTCGTCGTCGAGGTGCTGCGCTCAATCGTCTGACGGCATGCAGAAGGGCCCGATCCGCGGATCGGGCCCTTCTGCATGCGCTCCCCTCAGCGCCGGCGGCGCTTCGTGTCCTCCTCGACGGTGCGGATTGCCTCGGTGCGGCCGCCCAGCTCCTTGAGCTCGTGGCTGAGCTCGGCGAGCTCGTCGCCGCCCGCCATCTGCCGCGTGAGCTCGTCGAGCGTGACCTCGTCGCGTGTGCGGTCGAGCACGGCCTGGCCGAGCTTGAGGATGACGAAGTGGTCGCCCACGAGGTACGCGTGGTGCGGGTTGTGAGTGATGAACACCACGCCCAGACCCGCGTCGCGCGCGGCGGCGACGTACTTCAGCACGACGCCCGACTGCTTGACGCCGAGGGCCGCCGTCGGCTCGTCGAGGATGAGCACCTTGGCGCCGAAGTACACGGCGCGGGCGATCGCGACGCACTGGCGCTGTCCGCCGGAGAGCTCGCTGATCGGCTGGTCGAGGTCCTTCACGACGATGCCCATCTTGCGCAGCTCGGCGTCGGCGATGGCCTTCATGTCGCGGATGCTCATGCTCGCGAGCGGGAAGCGCGAGCGAACGAGCTCCGAGCCGAGGAAGAAGTTGCGCCACACCTCCATGAGGCCCACGACCGCGAGGTCCTGGTACACGGTCGCGATGCCGTCCTCCAGCGCCTGGCGGGGGGAGTCGTAGCGGCGCTCCTCGCCCTGCACCGTGAGCGTGCCCTCCGTGTGTCCGTGCAGGCCCGCCATGATCTTGATGAGCGTCGACTTGCCGGCGCCGTTGTCGCCGAGCACGCAGGCCACCTCGCCCGCGTTGACGGTGAGGTTGATGCCCTTGAGCGCGCGGATGGCCCCGTAGCTCTTGCCGACGTCGGCCATCCGGATGAGCGGCGTGCCGCTCTGCAGCGTGTCCGACATGGCGTCAGCCCACCTTCCTGCTCGTCGAGAGCTTCTTGACGTAGAGGTTCACGAGCACGGCCAGCACGAGCATCGCGCCGAGGAACGAGCGGAACCAGTTCGGGTCCCACCCGGCGTACACGATGCCGAGGGAGGTCATCCCGAAGATGAAGGCGCCGATCGCGACGCCGATGGCGTTGCCGAACCCGCCCGTGAGGAGCGTTCCGCCCACGACGGCCGCGATGATGTAGAGGAACTCGTTGCCGACGCCGTTGCCCGCCTGCAGCGTGTTGAAGCGGTACAGCGTGTGCATGCCGATGAACCACCCGAGGAACGACACCGACATGAACAGGCCGATCTTCACGGCGACCACGGGGACGCCGACGGCGCGCGCCGACGCGGCGTTGCCGCCGACCGCGTAGATCCAGTTGCCGATGCGCGTGCGCTGCAGGATCCAGGCCGCGAGCGCGACGAAGGCGAACCAGAAGAGGACGCTGTTCCAGACGGTCACCCCGCCGATCTGGAACGATCCCGCGAAGATCGCGTTCATGACGTCGTAGCCGTCCATCTGCGAGATGTTGGGGCTCGAGACCGCGCCGGTCACGAGCTTCGTGATGCCGAGGTTCGCGCCCTGCAGGATGAAGAACGAGCCGAGCGTGATGAGGAAGCTCGGGATGCCCGTGCGCATCACGAGATAGCCGTTCACGAAGCCGACGACGAGGCAGAACACGAGCGACAGCACGGCCCCGACGATGAGGTTGACGCCGAGGTAGTACGAGAAGAGGGCGTTGAAGAGGCCGGCGCTCGTGACGATGACGCCGGCCGACAGGTCGAACTCGCCGCCGATCATGAGCAGGCCCACCGCGACGGCGACGATGCCGATCGTCGACGCCTGGTAGAGAACCGTGAGGAGCGAGTCGGCCGAGCGGAAGGCGGGGGCGACCGAGAGGAAGAAGACGAAGATGAGCACGGCGGCGACGGCCGCGCCGACCTCCGGACGGGAGAGCAGGCGGTTCGACCAGCCGAGCTTCACCCTGTTCGATGCCTCCGACGGGGCGGAGGACGCGAAACCCTGGGACATGGGGGACTCCTGGGATGAGGGACGGGCGGGCCGGTCGGCCCGCCCGTCGGAGCGGATCAGCGCGTGTTGTTCTCGGCGAAGGGCAGGATGGCGTCGATGTTCGACTGGTCGACGAACGACGGCCCCGTGAGGACGGGCTGGCCGCCGCCGAGGTCGTTGCCGTTCTTCAGGTAGAGGTAGAGCGACGTGACGGCCATGTAGCCCTGCATGTACGGCTGCTGATCGATCGAGAACTCGATCTCGCCGTCCTTGATGGCCTGCGCGGCGTCGGCGTTGAGGTCGAAGGTGATGAGCTTCGCCTCGCTGCCCGACTGCTCCATCGCGTCGAGCGCGTCGAGCGCGATGGGCGCGCCGAGCGTGACGATGTAGTCGATCGACGGGTCCTGCTGGAGCTTGGCCTGCAGCGCCGCCACGACGGCGGAGTCGTCGGCGCCGTTCACCTGGATGTTCTCGGTGCCCGGCACGACGCTCGCGACACCCGCGCAGCGGGCCTCCAGTGCGACGGAGCCTGCGGCCTGGATGACGCAGAGCGGATGCTCGCCGCCTGCTTCGGCGATCCGCTCCCCGGCCGTCTGGCCCGCGAGGTTCTCGTCGGAGCCGAAGTACATCAGGGCTCCGACGTCCTGGTACTGGTCGATGCCGGAGTTGAACCCGACGAGCGGGATGCCGGCGTCGGCCGCCGCCTGGACCGATGCCGCGAGGGCGTCGGGGGTGGCGAGGGTCGTCGCGATGCCGTCGACATCGGAGTCGATCGCGGTCTGGATGAGCTGGGCCTGCTTGTCGGCCGCGGGGTCGTTGGCGTACTGGAGCGTCGCGCCGGTGTCCTTCGCCGCCTGCTCGGCGCCCGCGCGGATCTTGTCCCAGAACGAGTCGCCCGGGGTCTCGTGCGTCACCATGGAGATGACGTAGCCCGAGTCGCCGCCCCCTCCGCCGGAGGAGTCGGTCGCGGTGCTCTGCGATGCGGCACCGCCTCCGCTGCAGGCGGTGAGGGCGAGGAGCGAGACGGCGGCCAGCGCACCGGCGCCGAGGAGCTTGCGGGGGGTGATCGACGACATGGCGGTCCTTTCGGGAGGGCCGACCCGTGCACGTCCATGACGTGCGGGCGTCCGCGGACCGTCCGCGGACCGGGCAGAGGAGGTCGATGTGCGTCGAGCGCCTCTGCTCGACCGGAGTACAGGTAGCCGACCTCCTCGTCGGCGCTGGGATCACTGTGACCCCGGAAGGAATCAATGTCAAGACATAGTGTCATTTTCGTGATCTGATCGATGTCATGTCCGTTTGACAGGACAAACATCCCGGCTATCATGTAAGGACAAAGGCGTCCCCTCGCCAGACGAAGGAGTCAGAATGGCCCACTCATCCCCGGAGGGCTCGAGTACCCTCCCGGCGCTCACCGCCGGTCCCCACCGCAAGCGGCTCGGACTCGTCGCGCTCATCGCGACGTTCGGCGGCCTGCTGTTCGGCTACGACACGGGCGTCATCAACGGCGCGCTCCGCCCCATGGCGGCCGAGCTCGGGCTCAACGCGTTCACGGAGGGCGTCGCGACGAGCTCGCTCATCTTCGCGGCCGCGATCGGCGCCATGTTCGGCGGCCGGCTGTCCGACGGCTGGGGCCGTCGGAAGACGATCATCCTGCTCGCCGTGCTCTTCTTCGCCGGGACGCTCTTCGTCGTCTTCACGCCCGACCTCACGGTGCTCGTCGTGGGCCGCGTCATCCTCGGCCTCGCCGTGGGCGGCGCGTCGACCGTCGTCCCCGTCTTCCTCGCCGAGCTCGCGCCGTTCGAGATCCGCGGATCCCTCGCGGGCCGCAACGAGCTCATGATCGTGACGGGTCAGCTCGCGGCCTTCGTCGTGAACGCGGTCATCGGCAACCTGTTCGGGCACCTCGACCACGTCTGGCGCATCATGTTCGCCATCTGCGCGCTTCCGGCCATCGCGCTGTTCTTCGGCATGCTTCGGATGCCGGAGTCGCCGCGCTGGCTCATCGAGAAGGGCCGGCGCGACGAGGCGCTCGCCGTCATGAAGACCGTGCGGTCCGAGGAGCGCGCCGAGGCCGAGCTCGCGGAGCTCGAGAACATCGCCCGCGAGGAGAAGGAGGAGGGCCAGCTCGGCTGGCGTGCCATCCTCACGAACCGCAACCTCGTGCGCATCCTGCTCATCGGCATCGGGCTGGGCGTCGCCCAGCAGCTCACGGGCATCAACTCGATCATGTACTTCGGCCAGACGGTGCTCATCGAGTCGGGCTTCGATGAGAGCGCGGCGCTCATCGCCAACATCGCCCCCGGAGTCATCGCCGTCGTCGGCGGCGTCATCGCCCTGGCGATGATGGACCGCATCGACCGCCGAAAGACGTTCGCGATCGGCCTCACCCTGACGACGACCTGCCACCTTCTCATCGGCGTGGCGTCGATGACGCTGCCGGTCGGCAACCCGCTTCGCCCGTGGATCATCCTCTTCCTCGTCGTCGCGTTCGTCGGCTCGATGCAGACGTTCCTCAACATCGCGGTCTGGGTGTACCTGTCGGAGATCTTCCCGCTCCACATGCGCGGCCTCGGCATGGGCATCTCGGTGTTCATGCTGTGGATCGTCAACGGGTTCCTCTCGCTGTACTTCCTCACGCTCGTCGACGCCGTCGGCATCACGGGGACGTTCTTCCTGTTCGCCGGCGTCGGCGCCCTCGCCCTCCTCTTCGTCGTGACGCAGGTGCCGGAGACGCGCGGTCGCACGCTCGAGGCGCTCGAGGAGGACGTCACGACGGGCGCGATCTACACGGTGTCCAAGCGCGACTCGCGCCGCACGCTGCGCTGACGCGCGCACACGCAGAAGGGGCCCCGCTCGGCGGAGCCCCTTCTGCGTGTCGTTCGGGTGCGGGGCGGCTGTCTGCTTCGAGCATGGCCGGCACCGCCGCGCACGGCGGCCCCCGCCGCCCCACCGGCCCCGCCCCGCCGCGCGCTACAGCTCGACCGAGCGGCGCTCGGCGTCGCTCACCCGTGCGGCGTCGAGGATCTCGATCGTGTGCACCGCCTGCGCGAGCGTGACAGAGAAGGGCTCGCCTGTCGACAGCGCGCGATGCAGGTCTCGGTAGTAGTCCGCGTAATCCCCGCGGGCGCTCGGCACCGTGCGTGAGCCGGCGACGGTGCGCAGGGTTCCCCAGCGCTCCTCGCGTTCGACGCCCCAGTCCGCGCTCGTGGCGGGATGGGCGCCCGCCAGAAGCTGCTCGTACTGCACGTCCGCCATCCGCGACACGTACGAGCCGTTCTCGGCGTAGACGATGAGCTCGCGCTCGGCGAGCGCGTTCACCTTGCTCGCGCTGACGGAGCTGAAGGCCCCGTCGCGGTGATGGAGGCCGAGGGCGAAGCCCACGTCGACGCGCTCGCCGTCCTGCACCGCCCAGTCGAGGTGGCCGTCGACGCGGACGACCGGGCCGAGCAGGTGCGTCGCCTGGTCGACCAGGTGCGCCCCGAGATCGCGCAGCAGGCCGCTTGCGGGGCCCACCTCGAGCAGGCCGGGCGAGTCCTGGTCCATCCGGTTCACCACGCGCTGCACCGACCCGAGCTCGCCGGCCGCGAGGACGCCGGCGAGCGTGCGGAGGTCGGTGTCCCAGCGCCGGTTGTGGAAGACCGTCAGCACGCGCCCGGCGGTCTCGGCCGCGGCGGCGAGCTCGCGGGCTGTCGCGGCATCGGGGGCGAACGGCTTGTCGGCGACGACGTGGACGCCGCGCTCGAGCGCGCGCAGCACGAGCCCGCGTCGTGTCTCGGGAGGGGTCGTCACGACGACGGCGTCGACGCCCGCGTCGAGCAGCGCGTCGAGGTCGTCGAAGGCGGCGACGCCGGGCGCGAGGCCGGCCAGCTCGGCGCGGCGCTCCGCCGAACGGGTGACGACGCCGACGAGCTCCCACTCGCGCGCCGCCTGAATGTAGGGGAGGTGGAACAGGCGTCCTCCGACGCCGAAGCCGACGAGTCCGATGCGCATGTGCGCTCCTTTCTGGATCGCTTCAGCCTCCTCTTGTCGTAATGTCCTGTCAATATTGACGACACACGGTCACTCTTGACAGAATGTCCTTACAAAGTTGACCTCTGCTTCAGGAGCCCCCATGCCTCTCGTCCGCATCGACCACAGCGACGCCCGCACCAACTCCGCCGAGATCGCCGGCGCCATCCACGACGCCATCGTCGGCGTCTACGGCATCCCCGAGCGCGACCGCTTCCAGGTCGTCACCGCGCGCCCCGCGACGACCATCGTGGCGGAGGATGCGGGCCTCGGCTTCGACCGCACCGACCCCGTCGTCATCCAGATCTTCACGCAGCGCGGCCGCTCGGACGAGCAGAAGCAGCGCCTCTACGCCGCCATCGCCGACGCGCTCGGCCCTGTCGGTGTGGAGCCGCAGGACGTCTTCATCGGCTACGTCGAGAACGGTCCGCAGGACTGGAGCTTCGGCTTCGGCCGCGCCCAGTACCTCACGGGCGAGCTCGCCGTGCCGCGCGCCTGAGCCTGCGTGCGCGTCGTCGCCCCCGGCTAGGCTGGGGGCAGGAGGTGCGGTGGGACGGAACGCCGATGCGATCGCCGAAGGACTCGCGATCGCGCACGCGGCGGCCAGGCTGGCCGTCAAGAACAGGATCCTCGTGAGCACGATCTCGCTCGACGAGGCGTTCGACGCATCCCATTTCCTGCCCGTCGCCCGGGAGGCGGTCGCCTCGCTCGCCGACGAATCCGAGCAGGCCGCGCTCGACATCTCCAAGGCCAGGAAGGCGGCGTGGGGGCGCCACTCGCAGCCGCACGGCACGCACGACTACCGCGACCGCGACGTCCGAAACCTCCGCCGTCGTGCCAAGCAGTACGTCGGGGTGGCGAAGGCGCTGCGCGCCGAGCTCGAGGACGAGTCGCGCCTGCTGGCGATCGTCGAGCAGTCCCGCGAGGCGGCGTGGGGCGACATCTCCTCGACCCTCGACACCCGGCTCCGCGTCGAGGCTATGCGCCCTGACGAAGACCCCGACTACGCGTCGATGCGGGAGGCGCGCATGCAGGCGCTGCGCCTCGTCGACCTGCAGAAGCTCGCCGTCGAGACGAAGGAGCGCCGCTCCGAGGTCGACGACTGACGCGACAGGGCCGGGGCGCGCCGCGCGCCCCGGCCCTGTCGTCGCGGTCATCGCTCGTCGCGCAGCTCTTCCTTGGCGTCGTTGCGGGCCTTGACCGAGTCGCGCTCGGCCTCGGCCTTCTTCACGTCGGCCTCCGCCTTCAGCTCGTCGACCTTGTCGCCGACGCGGTCCTTGGCGTCTTCCCACGACTCCTTCGCCTTGCGGGCGGCGGTCTCCGCGGTCTCCTTGGCGTCGTCCAGGAATCCCATGGCGTCTCCTCTCCTCGTGCGGTCCGGTCCTTCGACGCTAGGCGCCGGGCACCTGCCCGGGAAGGGGTTGAGATCGGCGCCGCCTCCGGCTACGAGTGCCGTCCCGGCACGCCGTCGCGCACGCGCAGCTCCACGAGGATCACGGACTGCGGCGGCAGGTCGAGGTCGAGCCGGATCCGGCCGTCGTCCGACACCCTCGCGTCCTGGGGGCCGTCGACGGCGCCCGCCATCGAGGTGCGTGTCACGCTCGCCGTCCGTCCCGCCCAGGGGATGCCGCGGAGGTCGATGCGCGCGGAGGTCACTCCGGCCGAGGCCAGTTCCGGGCGCTGCGGAGGGAGGTCGAAACCGAGTTCGATGCGCTGCTCGCCGATGGGGATGCGGAAGGTGAAGCGGTCTTCCGTCCGTTCGACGAGCGCGACGTCGGGGGCGACGTAGTTGGCCACGAGCACGCGCACCGTGTCCCCCTCGCGTCCGGCCGCGCACGCGAGGCCCGACTCATCCCCGCCGGTCACGGCGAGGCGCCGGCCGCGGAGCGCGCGTCCGGCGAGCGCGAGCGCGCGGGAGCGCTCGTCGGGGCCGTCATCCGCTGCTCCGATGCCCCCAGGGTCGACGAAGCCGTAGTGCGGGTCGCGGCCGCTGTCGGCGCGGAAGAAGAACGCGTGGTCGATGACGGTGTCCTGCAGGTAGACGGCGGTCGCCGCCTGGAATGCGCCCTTCTCCGCCGCCGGTGCGCTGCTGCTCGGGACGCCGAGGTAGTTCCAGTAGCTGAGCGTGAGCTCGGTGTCCGTGAACCCGCGGCGGTCGAGCAGCGCCCGGAGCTCCGCCGACACGTGGCGGTAGTCGAGGGGGTCGCGACTGGCGTCGGTGAACCAGAGGAACGAGAAGAAGTCCAGCGGGAGCTCGTTCTCGCTCACGAAATCCAGGAACCCCTCCCGGTAGGGTGCGCCGGCCTCGAGAGGGAGGGCGAGAGCCGGCCCGCCCACCGTCAGCGATCGATCGACACGCTGCACCGCCTCGCAGAACGCGCGGTACATGCCGTAGAACTCCTCCGGCCGACCGCCGAAGTGCAGCGGTCCGAAGTCGGGCTGATCCCCGAACTCGTAGATGCGGATGGCCTTCGACGGCCCGCCCGCCCACCCCTGCGAGTAGTGGCGCACGATGTGCTCGACGACGCGTCCGTAGACATCGACGTCCTGCGCGGGCAGCTTGTTGGAGGGGATGGCGCTCGCCACCGTGAACATGACCTCGGCGCCGACCGCGTGCACCGCCTCCACCCATGCGTCCGTCGCCGCGAAGTTGTAGCTCGCGGGATCGTCGACGGGAGCGTCCCAGTCCGGGAACAGACTGGCCGGGTTGTTCCGCGTGTCGAGCCGCGAGACCCAGTCGAACGACCGGACGACCGTCACCCCCGCTTCCCGCCACAGGGGCGTCATGTCCGGGAACTGCGGATGGCCGTCGACCGGCCCGGGGATTCCCCCGACCCCGTTCAGCGGCCGGAACGCGCTCTCGTCGGCCGCGTCGACGACGAGGAGCCGCGCGGTGGAAGCCGACGAGGGCGCGTCGGAGGGGAGGGATTCGTCGGTTCTCGACACGGGCGTCTCCTGGAGGGTGGAGGGCGATCGGTGCATCAGTAGGGCATCCGCAGGAGACGGTTCGCGTACTCGTTCGCGATCGGCTCGTCGTGACGGAGGTGCTCGATGCGGGCGCGGTACGCCTCCGGTGTCACGGAGTCGAACTCCTCGAGCATCGACTCGATCGAGCGCTCGTGGACGGCGCGGACGCGGGGCAGGCGGCGTTTCATGACGTTCAGCTGGGCGTCGAGCAGGGACTCGTCCTTCGCCAGCTCCTGCGCGAGGACGACGCCGTCCTCGATGCTCATGGCGGCTCCCGACCCCAGGTACGGGGTCATCGTGTGGGCGGCGTCGCCCATGATCATGACACGGCCGCGGAACCACGGGTACGGCACCCACACGGTCGAGTAGGGGGTGTAGGCGACGTTCTCGGCGTGGCGGACGTCTTCCAGCGCGTCGGCGAGGAACTCGGAGCCTCCCGTGAGGGCGACGGCGCGGTCGTGCATGATCTGGGCCATGTTCGCCGCCTCGTATCGAGGGCGCCCTTCCTCCGCCAGTGTGAGGACCATGTACATCTGGTCCTCCGACAGCGGGGTGAGCATGATCTTGCCGCCGTAGCCCTGGCTGATGATCGGCTGCATGATCCTGCGGCGATTCGGGAGCCCCGCGCGCCACGCCACGCCGCCCACCGGGCGCGGCGCGTACTTCTCGCCGAAGTGGTCGCGGCGAATCTGCGAGTGGAGGCCGTCGAAGCCGAGGACGAGGTCGTACTCGCCCTGGTCGCCGCTGCGGAAGGTCACGCTCGCCTTCGCGTCGTCCTGCGTCAGTCGGGCGACGGTCGTGCCCAGGCGGAAGGTGCACCCGTTGTCGAGGGCGTGCTGCGCGGCCATCTCGAGGAAGGCCATCCTCGACATCGTCACGCAGCCCGGGAGGCCGTCGTCCTGCGAGCCGTAGCTCATGGTGCTGAGGAGGTTCCCGTCGGCGTCGTAGTTGTCGATCGCCGGAGCGGGGTGGCCGATCTCGAGGCACTTCTCCAGCAGCCCGATGTCGCGCACCGCTCGGAGGCCGTTGATGCGGAGGCCGAAGCCGACGCCGGCGACGCTGATCTCGGGTTTGTCGTCGATGACGTCGACGTGCGCGCCGATCCGCGCCAGCGCCGAGGCCGTCGTCAGCCCGCCGATGCCGGCGCCGACGACGAGGACTCTCAACGGCTGCGTCATGAGAGCCCGTCCGCGACCTGTCGCAGGAGCGAGTGCTGGCGGCGGACCTGCTCGATCGATCGCCACGGCTCGCGTTCGCCCTCGTACTCGCTGGAGAGGTAGCCGGTGTAGCCGGCATCCCGCATGGCCCGGAGCACCGGCTCCCACGGGATCTGCTGGTCTTCGAGGTCCTCGTCGATGTCGTGGAACTTCGCCTGCACGAACACGGTGTACGGGGCGACGGCGGCGAAGTCCGCGGGGTCGACGTGGATCCCGTCGAGGAACGCCGGACGTCCGCCGGGGAGTTCGCCGGGACGGAGCGGGATCGGGCGGTCCTGGAAGATCCCGGTGTCGATCAGGATGCCGAAGTGCTTCGTGCCCGTGCGCTCGATGAACTCGATGTACTCCTCGACGACCTCGTGCCTGATCGGAGTCGGCGAGTGGATCTCCGGGCAGATGATGATGTCGAGTTCCTCCGCCAGGGGCAGCGAGGCTTCGATGACCTCCGTCCAGATGGGGTGAGGGACGAGGTCGCCGGAGACGACGCCGATCTTGGGCCGCACGAATCGGAAGCCCAGGCGTCCCGCGAGCCGCAGGTCGCGCTGGAGCTGCTGCGCGCCCTCCTCGACCGTCATGTCGCGGCCGTTCGGGCCGCTCGAGTGCAGGCGGGTGTCGATCCACGAGCCGTAGTTGGTGGGCTCGAGACCGTACTTCCCGAGCAGGCGGAACCAGTCGTCGACCCACTCCTGCGACGGGTTGGGGTAGTCGGGGATGTGGCCCTCTCCGAGGATCTCGATGCCGGTCGCACCGAGATCGGCGATCCCGGCCATCGCCGTCTCGAGGTCGAGCACGGTGCCGTAGTCGCTCATGAAGCTGTACAGGCTGACGCCGTAGCGGAACGGCCGGCCGCTCGCCTCGGGCGAGAGGGTCACGTGCTTGGTGACCCGGTACCTGCTGGGCTGATGCTCCTGCGGGATGTACGACATCCGCAGGCGCAGGTCGATCGAGAGCTCGTGGGTCCCGTCTGGCAGGCCGCCCGGCAGCGGGACGGTGATGACCGCAGCGTCCTCCAGCGGCCAGCGCAGGTCCTCGCTCTCCCACAGCTCGGCGAGCGTGAGGGTCCTCCCCTGCAGGGTCCAGAGGGGGATGTCCGGTCCGACGTCGACGATCCCGGGGATGCTCACTCCGATGCCGTCGATGAGGCTGGCCGCCATGCCGCGGTACGACGGCATGCGCACACGGAACTGGAACCCCGTGATGTCATCGCCCTCGCGGACGTTTCGGAAGCCGACGGATTGGATGAGGTCGCGTTCGAGCAGCATCGGTGCTGTCCCTTTCGGTGGGGTGCGGGGCGGATGGTTCAGGCGAAGGTGTCGGTGAAGGTCTCGTGCGGCACCGGCGGCTCCGGCTCGAGCTTCTGCACCGTCTCTGGGCTGTACGGATGGTTCCCCGACGGCACCGGCTCGTCCGCCGGCGGCATGAAGACGGGCTTGCCGTCGTCGCCGAAGTACATGAGGTCGAGGTCGAAGGCGCCCTGGTTCTTGAGGCCGAAGGCGACCCAGTTCTCCTCGAACGGCGCGCGGGCGAGCTCGTAGCAGCGGAACTTCCAGAACCTCCACTCGCCGTCCTGCTTGAGGAAGTCGATGGCGTACTTGCACCACACCCAGTGCGCCCAGACCTTCTGGCCGAGCACCTCCTCGGGGGAGTACATGTCGGGGAACGCCTCGGCGACCTTCGGGTCGGTGAGCCCCGACTCGGTGCCGGCCATGAGCCAGACGCCCTTGGCCGTCTTCCCGTCGGCGGCGACCTCGATGACCGGGGTGCTGGTGGCGTGGAGGATGAGCTTGCCGACCGGGTGCGGGCGGCCGCGGTGGTAGTCGGTCACGCTCTGCCACGTGGTGTACTGCCCCGCGTTCGTGTAGCGCGCGCGGATGCCCTCGGTGCCCTCCTTCACCCACAGGGGGATGATCTGCTCGTCCTCGAAGGCGTTGTGCAGATGCATGTAGCGGTTGAACAGGTTCTCCACGCGCCCGCGGTCCTCCGCACGCTGCGCGAGCGCACGCGCGGCGAGGACCTCCTCGCGAAGAGCGGTGAGCTCGGCGGTGATCTCCTCGAGGGATGCCGCAGTGATGGTGTCGGACACGGTGAAGCTCCTTTGCCTGGCGGGTGATCGACGTCGCGACGCTAGCACGAACACTTGCGCGTGCGTAAGCATTCGTTCTGTGGTTAGGTGAGACCGTGTCAGCAGGAAGCAGGTACGCGCCGGGCCTTGCTCGTCAGCGGCAGATCCTGGACGAGGCGACCCGCGCCTTCGGGCGCGCGGGCTTCGACGGGGTCACGGTGCAGGAGATCGCCGACGCCTGCGGGATCACGCGACAGGGCCTCCTCCACCACTTCGGGAGCAAAGAGGGGCTCCTCATGGCGCTGCTCCGCCAGCGCGACGAGGCCGATCAGGAGCTGTTCGGGCGCGTGCTGGCGGAGTCGGGCTCGCCCTTCCGGGCGATCGTCGCGGTGACGCGGGCGAATGCCGCCGCCCCGGGGATCACGGCCATGTTCACGCAGCTCGCCGCGGAGGCGACCCGCCCCGACCATCCCGCCCACGACTTCTTCCGCGATGTCTACACGCGGATCCATCACGACCTCCGTGCGACCCTCAGCGACATGCAGCGGGAGGGGTCCATCGTCGCGGGCGTCGACGTCGACCAGCTCGCCTCGGGTCTCGTCGCCCTGCGCGACGGACTCGCGCTCCAGCTCCTCCTGCGGTCTCCGACGCAGAGCGTCGACGAGCTGACCGACACCCTCGAGACCATGTTCGGCCTCCTTCTCGCCTAGTGCTGGGTGGGGGAGGAGGCTGTTCAGCCCGGGTGTCGTCGATCGAGCGATCGGCGGGGCCTCGGCGCCGCGACACTCCCGGAGGCGAGCACTCGATTTGGCCCCGCGTCGGCGGGCGTTGTATGCTCATACGGTTGCCGCGGCAACGGAGATTGCGCCCGTAGCTCAATGGATAGAGCATCTGACTACGGATCAGAAGGTTAGGGGTTCGAGTCCCTTCGGGCGCACATCACAGGGAAGGCCCTCGCTTCGGCGGGGGCCTTCCTGCTACCCGAGGGGAGAGCGCGACGATGCGACCGGGCGAGGAGCTCACGATCTACGACCTCGCAGGGCTCCTGTCGCCGCCGGCCCCGCTCGCCGAGCCCGACGACTTCGACGCGTTCTGGGGCAGGACCCGGACGGAGCTGCTCGCCCCCGGGCTCGACGTCGCCGTCGAGGAGGAGGTCGAGACCGCGGCCCACACGGTGCAGCGCATCTCGTTCGCCTCGTCGGCGGGCGAGCGCGCCACGGCATGGCTCGCGCTGCCGGCGGCGCCCGTGCACGGCGGGCTCGTGTTCGGACACGGCTACGGCGGGCGCGATGCGCCGGAGATGGATCGCGTCCCCGCGGGAGTCGCAGCGGTCTTCCCCGTCGCGAACGGGTTCTCGCGCTACGTCAAGAGCGCCTTCCCCGCGATCGGCTCGGACCACGTGCTGCACGGCATCGCCGATCGCGAGACGTACGCGCACCGCTTCGCCGTCGCGGACATCTGGCGTGCCGCCTCGCTCCTCCTCGACGCCGCGCCCGGAGCGCGGCACCGCCTCGACTACCTGGGCGTGAGCTTCGGGGGCGGGATCGGCGCCCTCGCGCTCGCGTTCGACGACCGCTTCCGGCGCGCCGTCCTCGACGTGCCGAGCTTCGGGCACTTCCCGATGCGGCTGAGCCGCCTCTGCACGGGCAGCGGGGAGGCCGTGCGCCGTCATCTCGTCGACCACCCCGAGGATCGCGCCACCCTCGACTGGTTCGACGCCGCGATCGCCGCGCGCCGCATCCGCATCCCCGTGCTCGTGGCCGCTGCGCTGCAGGACCCCTCCGTCGACCCGCGCGGGCAGTTCGCCGTCTACCACGCCCTCGGAGGGGAGAAGCGGCTCACGGTGCGGGAGGTCGGCCACCTCGACGGCCCCCTCGCCGACGAGGCCGAGCGCCGCGTGCGCCGGCACGGCGTCGAGTTCCTCGCTGCGGGCGACCTCGCGGAGATCCCGGGACGCCGCTGAGCGGACGGCGCCGTGCTGTCCGCCGGTGCCGTCGCTATCCGCCGGTGGCGGCGCGGATGACCGCCTCCGGCGTCGCGGCATCGCGCGGCAGGTCGGCGGCGATGCGGCCCTCCCGCATCACGAGGACGCGGTCGGCCATGCCGAGCACCTCGGGCAGCTCCGACGAGATCATGAGCACCGCCATGCCCTCGGCGGCGAGCGCGCTCAGCAGCCGGTGCACCTCGGCCTTCGACGCGACGTCGATCCCGCGCGTGGGCTCGTCGACGATGAGGAGGCGGGGCCCGGTCGCCAGCCACTTCGCCAGCACGACGCGCTGCTGGCTCCCTCCGCTCAGGGTGCCGACGGGCGCGTCCAGGGCGCTCGCGCGGATCCGCAGGCGCTCCACCCATGCCCGCGAGACGGCGCGTTCCGCGCGGGAGGTGAGCAGGCCGCTGCGCGCGAGCCGGCCTCGTGCGGCGAGGGCGATCGAGCGCGCCACGCTCATCGCCGGCACCACGCCGTGGCGGCGGCGGTCGGAGGGGAGGAGCGCCATCCCCGCGCGGATGGCTGCGGCCGGCGCCCCGGGGCGGACGGCCGCGCCCGCCACCTCGACGCGGCCCGCGTCGTAGCGGTCGACGCCGAAGACGGCGCGAGCCAGTGCGCTGCGACCCGATCCGACGAGCCCCGCGAGCCCCACGATCTCACCGGATCGGACCTCGAACGACACGTCGCGGAACGCTCCGACGCGCGTGAGGCCGGACACGCGCAGCACGGTCTCGCCGATCGGCGCCGCCTGCTTGGGGTACAGCTCCGTCACGTCGCGCCCCACCATGGCCGCCACGAGCTCGTCGACCGTCGTGTCGTCGATCGGCACGGTGTCGACGAAGGCGCCGTCGCGCATGACCGTCACCGTGTCGCACAGGTCGAAGATCTCCGCGAAGCGGTGCGAGATGAACAGGATCGCCCTGCCGTCGTCGCGCAGGCTGCGCACGATCGCGAACAGGCGCTCCGCCTCGGCTCCCGAGAGCGCCGACGTGGGCTCGTCCATGACGAGGATGCGCGCGTCGAGCGTGAGGGCCTTCGCGATCTCGACGATCTGACGGTCGGCGATCGAGAGGCCGTCTGCGGGGAGATCGGGGTCGATGCGGACGCCGAGGCGGCCGAACACGCGCAGCACCTCGTCGCGCATGGCCCGCCGGTCGATGCCGACGCGTCCGCGCGGCTGCCGTCCCATGAAGATGTTCTCGACGACCGAGAGATGGCCGAACAGCGTCGGCTCCTGGTAGATGACGGCGATGCCGGCGTCGCGCGCCTGCGCCGTCGAGGCGAAGTCGACCACCTCGCCGTCGATCTCGAAGCGGCCGCCGTCGCGGCGGTGGACGCCTGCGATGACCCCCACCGTGGTCGACTTGCCCGCGCCGTTCTCGCCCACCAGCGCGTGCACGGAACCCGCCTCCAGGACGAGGCTCGCCGAGCGGAGCGCGACGACGGGGCCGAACGACTTCACGACGCGGCGGAGCTCGAGGACGGGCGGCGCGTCGGGATCGCGCGCGGGCATGCCATCCTCCCTCGGCGTTGAACGGGGCTGAATCGATTCGATCCGGTGCCGACTACTCTAGGGCTAGTCGCGAACGCCGTGCGCCGGTGCATGAGGCGCGACGTCGGGCAGAGGAGGGCACGTGGCCGCGAGCATCCGCGACGTCGCGCAGCTCGCCGGCGTGTCCGTCGGAACCGTCTCGAACGTGCTGAACCGGCCGGACGAGGTCGCCCCCGACACCGTGACGCGCGTGAACTCCGCCATCGAGCAGCTGGCCTACGTGCGCAACGACGCGGCCCGCCGTCTGCGGGCGGGCGTCAGCCGCACGGTCGGCTTCGTCGTGCTGGACGGTCAGAACCCGTTCTTCAACGACGTCGTCCGGGGAGCGGAGGACGAGGCCTTCCGCCACGGCATCGCCCTCATCCACGGCAACACCGATGAGGACGTCGCGCGCGAGCGGATGTACCTCGACCTCTTCGAGGAGCAGCAGGTGCGCGGCGTGCTGATCGCGCCGCACGGCGACGTGACGTCGCAGCTCGCGCGGCTGCGCGCCCGCGGCATCCCCTCCGTGCTCATCGACAGGTTCAGCGGGGACGGGAGGTTCTCCTCGGTCTCGGTCGACAGCCTCGCCGGCGGCAGGATGGCCGCCGAGCACCTCATCGGGACGGGCCGGCGGCGCATCGCCGTGGTCGGCGGGCCGTACGACCTCCGCCAGATGAACGACCGACTCGCGGGCGCGCGCATCGCCGTCGACGACAGCGACGCCGACGTCGAGCTCGAGGTCGTGGCAACGGAGGCCATGACTGTCGCAGAGGGTGCCGCCGCGGGGGAGCGCATCCTCGCGCGCCCCCGTCGGGAGCGACCGGATGCCGTGTTCGCGGGCAACGACCTGCTCGCGCTGGGCCTCCTGCAGTCGCTCGTCGTCGACGGGCGCTCGCTCGTCCCTGACGAGATCGCGCTCATCGGCTTCGACGACATCCCGTTCGCGGCGGCGGCCGCCGTGCCGCTCACCTCGCTCCGCCAGCCGAGCCGTGTGATCGGGCGGACGGCGCTGCGCATCCTGCTCGAGGAATCCACCGATCCGGAGGCGATTCCGCGCCAGACGGTGTTCCAGCCCGAGCTCATCGTCCGCGCATCCGCCTGAACCGCACGCTCCGCCACGCTCCTGAATCGGTTCAGGTGTGTTCACGGCTCTGTCGCATCACGTTTCCGGCATCCGCTTGACAGTTCCTCGTCGACGTCCCTACGCTGGCAGCCACCAGGACTGAATCGATTCAGATTCGTCCTCGACGAAGAGGGCAGGAGCAGTATGGCGAAGACGCCGGTGCTGGAGCTGCGCGACGTGGAGAAGGCCTTCGGCTCAGTCATCGCACTGCGCTCGGGCACGATCTCCGTCGACGCGGGCTCCATCCACGCGCTCGTCGGCGAGAACGGGGCGGGCAAGTCCACCCTCGTGAAGATCGTCGCGGGCCTCTACCAGCGGGACGCGGGCGTCTTCCGCCTGCGCGGCGACGACGTCGACTTCACGTCGACGGCGCAGTCGAAGGCGGCGGGCGTGGCCGTCATCTACCAGGAGCCGACCCTCTTCCCCGACCTCTCGGTGACCGAGAACATCTTCATGGGGCGGCAGCCGACGACGCGCTTCGGCCGTATCGACCGGAGGGCGATGCGGCACGAGGTGGAGCGGCTCTTCACGCGCCTCGGCGTCTCGATCGACCCCGACCGTCCGGCGGAGGGCCTGTCGATCGCCGACCAGCAGGTCATCGAGATCGCCAAGGCCGTCTCGCTCGACGCCTCGCTGCTCATCATGGACGAGCCCACCGCCGCGCTCTCGGGCGTCGAGGTGGACCGGCTCTTCGCGATCGCGCGGAGCCTGCGAGACGAGGGGCGCGGGCTCATCTTCATCTCGCACCGCTTCGACGAGGTGTTCGCGCTGTGCGACACCGTCACGGTCATGCGCGACGGGGCGTACATCGCCACCGACCGCATCGCCGACACGAGCGTCGACGCCATCGTGCGCCAGATGGTCGGCCGCGAGGTGACCGAGCTCTTCCCCAAGCTCGACGCCGAGAAGGGCGCCCCGCTGCTCGAGGTCACGGGGCTCACGAGCCCCGGCGTCTTCTCCGACATCTCGCTCACGGTGCACGCAGGCGAGATCGTGGGCCTCGCCGGCCTCGTCGGCGCCGGCCGCAGCGAGGTCGCCCGCGCCGTCTTCGGCGTCGACGACTATCGCGAGGGCTCCGTCCGGATGGCGGGGGCCGCGATCCCGAAGAACAGCCCCGCCGCCGCCATGCGCTCAGGGCTCGCCCTCGTGCCGGAGGACCGCCGCAAGCAGGGGCTCGTCGTCGAGGCGGGGGTGGGCGAGAACATCACCCTCGCGATCCGGCGCCGGCTCGCGAACTACGGGCTCATCACGACGGGCATCGAGAACCGCGCGGCACGCGAGTGGGCGAGCCGCCTCGAGGTGAAGAGCAACGCGCTCGACACCGTCGCCGCCACGCTGTCGGGCGGCAACCAGCAGAAGGTCGTCCTGGCGAAGTGGCTCGCCACCGACCCCCGCGTGCTCATCATCGACGAGCCAACGCGCGGCATCGACGTCGGCACGAAGTCGGAGGTGCACCGCCTGCTCTCGCAGCTCGCGCAGCGGGGGATGGGCGTGCTCATGATCTCGTCCGAGCTGCCGGAGGTGCTCGGCATGGCCGACCGCGTGCTCGTCATGCGGGAGGGACGCATCACGGCGGAGATCGAGCGGGCGGACGCGACGAGCGAGAACGTCATGCACGCGGCGACCCACGCGAACGAGGAGGCGGCATGACCGCGACGGACGCGACGCGGGCCATCCCGGCGTCGGATGTGACCCGCCGCATCGGCGCGCTCGGCAAGGCGCGCGAGTTCGGCATCCTGCTGGCGCTCGTGCTCGTCGTCGGCGCGGCGACGACGAAGAACCCCGCGTTCCTCTTCAGCGCCGACGGATGGCGCGACCTCCTGCTCACGCCGTCGATCCTCGTGCTCGTCGCCGTGGGCCAGGCCATCGTGCTCATCACACGCAACGTCGACCTCTCGGTCGGGTCGGTGATGGGGCTGTCGGCCTATCTCACGGGGCGTCTCTTCATCGACGTCCCCGGCATCCCCATCGGCGTCGTCGTCGTGCTCGCCGTCCTCCTCGGAGCGGTGCTCGGCCTCGTCAACGGCGCGCTCGTCGCGTTCGCGAAGGTGCCGGCGATGGTCATCACGCTCGGCACGCTGTACGCCTACCGCGGCATCAACGTGCTGTGGACGGGAAGCGACCGCGTCAACGCCTCCGACATGCCGCGCGACTTCCTCGCTCTCGGCACGGGTCAGATCCTCACGATCCCGATCCTGTCGCTCGTCGCCCTCGTCGTGCTGGCGGCCGCCGCCTGGTACATGAAGAACACCCGCGGAGGACGCGAGTACTACGCGATCGGGTCCGACCCCGCCGCCGCTCAGCTGTACGGACTCCGGGTGACCCGCCGCCTGCTCACGGCCTTCGTCCTCTCGGGCGCGCTCGCGGGGCTCGCGGGCGTCTTCTACGCCGCGCGCTACGGAACCGTCAACTCGCAGGCAGGGTCGGGCTGGGAGCTCGACGCGGTCGGCGCTGCCGTCATCGGCGGCGTCGCCATCGTCGGCGGGGTGGGCTCCGTGTGGGGAGCGGCGATCGGCGCCATGCTCCTCATGACCATCAACCGGGCGCTGCCGATCCTCGGCATCCCCGACTTCTGGCAGCGCGCCGTCGTCGGCCTGCTCATCATCGGCGCCATCGTGCTCGACCGCGTGCTCGCGGTGCGGCAGCGACGTCGGCTCATCGAGGCGAGGGACCAGTCATGACCACCGCACCCGTCACCACGTCGACGAACCGCGTGGTCCACGACTTCGACCGGCCGCTGTGGAAGCGCCTCGTCATCAACCGCGAGGCGGCCGTGATCGGCCTGCTCGCCCTCGTCGTGCTCATCGCCTCGCTCACGGTGCGCGGGTTCGCGCAGCCGATCACGTTCACCTACCTCATCCTCGACGTGGCGCCCATCCTCCTCATCGCGCTGCCGATGACGCTCGTCATGATCACGGGCGAGATCGACCTCTCGGTCGGCAGCATGGTCGGGCTCGCGAGCGTCGTCACCGGCGTGCTCGTGCAGGCGGGAGCGCCGTTCGAGGTCGCCGCGCTCGCCGCCCTCGTGGTCGGCGCCGTGGGCGGCGCGTTCAACGGCTTCCTCGTCACGGTCGTCGGGCTCCCGTCGCTCGCCGTGACGATCGGGACGCTCGCGCTGTTCCGCGGTCTCGCCGTGGGGCTGCTCGGCACGACCGCGGTCACGACCTTCCCCGACACGTGGGCGGCGCTCGCCAAGGCGAAGTTCGCCGGCACGCCCATCCCTGCCGTGATCGTGCCGTTCCTCATCCTGCTCGCCGTTTTCGTCGTCATCCTGCACTTCACGCCGTTCGGCCGGGGCGTCTACGCCATCGGCCTGTCGAAGGAGGCGGCGCACTTCTCGGGCGTCTCCGTCGACCGCACGAAGTTCACGCTGTTCGTCCTCGCCGGCGTCGTGTCGGCCTTCGCGGGCATCTACTACACGCTGCGGTTCGGCAGCGCCCGCGGCGACAACGCGACGGGCATGGAGCTGCAGGTCATCGCGGCCGTCGTGCTCGGCGGGGTCTCGGTGTTCGGCGGCCGCGGCCGCATCCACGGCGTCATCGCCGCCGTGCTCCTCATCGGCGTGCTCGCGAGCGCCCTGCGTCTCGCGAACGTCACGTCCGACGTCATCAACATCATCACGGGGGCGCTGCTCGTGGCCTCCGTGGTGTCGGCGAGCCTCCTGGCCTGGCTGCAGAAGTCGCGGCGCCGGCCAGGGAACGTCCGGGCACGGGGCGCCACAGCATGAGCCCCGCCCGGACCATCCACCCCCACGAAAGGAAGACAATGACGTTTGCACGCAAGGGCGCGGCAGCGGCCGCGCTGACGATGGCCGTCGCGATCACGCTCTCGGGCTGCGCGCTCGACACCGGCTCGGGCTCCGGCTCCGACGGGGGAGACGCCGGCGGAGACACCGGCAACCTCTCGATCACGTTCCTGCCGAAGAACCTCGGCAACCCGTACTTCGACACGTCGTCGACGGGCGGCGAGCGCGCCGTCGAGGAGTTCGGCGGCACGTTCGCCGAGGTCGGGCCGGCCGAGGCGACGCCCGACGCGCAGGTGAGCTACATCAACACCGCGACGCAGCAGGGCGTCGGAGCGCTCGTCGTGTCGGCCAACGACCCCCAGGCGATCTGCGATGCGCTGAACGAGGCCCGCGACGCGGGCGTGAAGGTCGTCACCTTCGACTCCGACACGAACCCCGAGTGCCGCGACCTGTTCGTGAACCAGGCCGACGCCGAGGGCATCGCCAAGGTGCAGGTCGACCTCATCGCCGAGCAGATCGGCGGCGACGGCGAGATCGCCATCCTCTCGGCCGCCGCCAACGCGACCAACCAGAACGCGTGGATCGAGCTCATGGAGGAGTACCTCGCGAGCGACTACCCCGACATCACCCTCGTCGAGACGGTCTACGGCGACGACGACGACCAGACGTCGTTCGACAAGACGGCGGCGCTGCTGCAGTCGCACCCCGACCTGGAGGGGATCATCTCCCCGACGACGGTCGGCATCGCGGCGGCCGCGCGCTACATCCAGACGTCCGACTTCCAGGGCGAGGTCGCCGTCACGGGCCTCGGCACGCCGAACCAGATGCGCGAGTACGTCGAGGACGGCACCGTCACGGCGTTCGCGCTGTGGAACCCGGAGGACCTCGGCTACCTCTCCGCGTACGCGGCGCAGGCGCTCATCGCGGGTGACATCACGGGCGCCGAGGGCGACACGTTCGAGGCGGGCGACCTCGGCGAGTACACGGTCGGCGCCGACGGCGTCGTGCTGCTGGGCGACCCGTTCGTGTTCGACGCGGACAACATCGGCGACTTCGACTTCTGAGCCGATCCGCCCTCGCACCCCCGGCCATCCACGCGGATGGCCGGGGGGGCGGTCGTGTGCGCTCCGGGATCTCCCATGCGGGCCCCGGATAATGGCCGCATGTCGCGCTCCCTCGAACGCCGTCGCAACCCCACCGCCTGGGCGGGCTTCTGGGTCGGCCTCGCCGGTCTCGTGCTCATGCCGATCCCGCTCTTCATCGGGCTGATCCTCGGCGGAGGGCTCTCGATCGTCGCGGCCGTTCTCACCGTGATCGCGCTGCTCAAGGGGCTCGCGCGGAGCGGCCAGGGCATCGCGCCGGTCGTCTTCGCCGCGATCTTCGTGCTGCTCACCTGGGGCGGGATCTCGGCGGGCGGCGGCATCGTCTGGTGACGCGCCGCTGACGGCGCAACCCCCTTCTCCGCACCGTCGCCCTCGGGCATCGTCGGGAACATGGCGCATGCACGGAACGCGAACGAGGTCGTCGTCGTCACAGGGGCGGCCGGACGCATCGGATCGGCCGTCGTGCCCCGCCTGCGGCGTGACGGCCGGGCGCTGCGGCTGCTCGACGCGGCGCATCCGGCCGAGGGCCGAGCGGGCGAGTGGATCCGCTGCGCGCTGCACGATGAAGACGCGCTCCGGCGGGCATGCGACGGTGCCCACGCCGTCGTCCATCTCGCGGGCATCGCATCGGAGACCGCGTGGAGCGACCTGATGGCGGTGAACATCGACGGCACCCGGGCGGTGCTGGAAGCAGCGCGGGACGGCGGCGTGCGCAGCGTGATGCTGGCGAGCTCCGTGCACGCCGCGGGGTTCGAGAGCCCGCCCACCGACCGTCCGCTTCCCGTCGCCGCCGCGCGGCCCGACTCGTACTACGGGGTGTCGAAGGCCGCCATGGAGGCCCTGGGCAGCGTGTTCGCCGACCGGTTCGGGATGTCCGTCGTGAGCGGTCGGATCTGCACCTTCCTGCTCGCGCCCGAGCGGGGGCGCGCCGAGGCGACATGGTTCTCGCCCGACGACGCGGCGCGGTTGTGCGAGGCCGCGATCGCCCTGCGGGACGGCCGCCATCATGTCGTGTGGGGCGTCTCGCGGAATGCTCCGGGATGGTTCGACCTCGTCGCTGGCGAGGCGATCGGCTTCGCACCCGAGGACGACGCATCCGTCGTCCTCGGGCACGGGCCCTCGACGGACCTCGATGCCGCGGAGCCGATCGGTGGCCCGTCGACGAGGCAGGACCATCCGCTCGGCGGGTGATGCGGCGTCGTCGCGGCGATCGTCTCAGGCCGCCGACCAGCCGCCGTCCGAGGGCAGGATGACGCCGTTGAGGTTCGTGGCGTCGTCGCTCAGCAGGTACGCGATCGACGACGCCAGCTGAGCGGACTGAGCGATGCTCGGGATGAGCGCCATGCCGCGCTGCACGCGCGCGGCGCCGAGCTCGGAGGCGAACACCGACTCGATGTTCGTCGCGACGGCGCCCGGCGCGACGGCGTTGATGCGCAGGCCCGAGTCGGCGTACATGAACGCGCTGCTCTTCGTCAGGCCCACGACGGCGTGCTTCGACGCGGTGTAGGCGGCGCCGGCGGCGGAGCCGCGCAGCCCGGCCTCGGATGCGACGTTGACGATGGCTCCCGATCCGGCCGCGAGCATCGCGGGGACGACGGCCTTCATGAGCTTGAACGTCCCGGTGAGGTTGACCGAGATGACGCGGTCCCACACGTCCTGGTCGACCTCGTGCGCGGGCTGCATGCGGTCCATGATCCCGGCGATGTTCGCGAGCCCGTCGATGCGGTCGCCCGCGGCCCCGACGATCGCCGCGACGCCCGCGTCGTCGGTGATGTCGGCGACGATCGTCGTGATCTCCGCGTCGGGGAGCTCCGCTGCCAACGCGTCGAGGCGCTCCTGGCTGACGTCGACGGCGACGACGTGTCCGCCCTCTCGCGCGATGCGCGAGGCCGTGGCGCGGCCGATGCCGGAACCGGCACCCGTCACGACGACCGTCCTGCCGGCGAAGCGGCCTGCCGTGATCCTCTCCTCCCAGCTCTGGAGCCGGGGTCCCTGCGTTGCGGCGTCGCTCATGACGGCCATCCTTTCCCTGCTGATCGCAGACGATCCATCGTCCGCCGGACAGCAACCGGACGATGCTGTCCGGTTATACGATAGCCCTGTGGCAGACGAGAGGGAAGGGCCCCGCCCGAACCGCGGCCCCGCCGCCGCGGCGGACAATCGCCGCGCCCTCATCGCGGCCGCGCGGGAGGAGTTCGCCGCGGGCGGTCTCGAGGTCGCGTTCAGCGCCATCGCGCGGCGTGCGGGAGTCGGCCAGGGCAGCCTCTACCGCCACTTCCCGACGAAGATCGAGCTCGCCGCGGCCGTCTTCGAGGACAACATCGACGAGCTCGAGCGCGCCGGCAGCCTCGACGCGCTGTTCGACGCCATCGTCGCGCAAGCGCGCATGTCGGCAGCTTTCCTCGATGCCGTCGTCTCGGCGCGCGACGTCCCGGCTGTGCAGCACATCGGCGAGCGGATGGCCGTGCTCGTCGGCGCGCTTCTCGCAGCCGACCAGGCGGCGGGGCGGGTGGACGGCGCCATCGCGCGCGAGGACGTCCTCCTCGTCGTCACGATGCTCGCCCGCACGGTCGCCGCGGCCGCGCCCGAGGAGCAGGCCGACGTGCTGACGCGGTCGCGCGCGCTGTTCGCGCGCGCCCTCTCGCCGCGCTGACCCCTCAGCTCGCGAACAGCTCGGACGCCCAGTCGAGGAAGGCGTGCTGCGCGGGTGCGCGGAACGAGTGCGGCGCGTCCGCCCAGTGCGCCCGGTAGGCATCGGGTGCCCCGGCGACGCGGTAGCGCGCACGGATGCGCGCATCCGCTGCGCGCATCCCCTCGAGCGGGAAGAGGCGATCGCCCGTCGCGTATCCGACGAACAGCGGACGCGGTGCTCGCGCGGCGACGATGTCGGGCCACTCGCCGACGCGTCCGAGCCCGGGGGTCATGAGAGCCCACGTGTGGGTGTGGACGTATCCGTCGAGGACCGCGTCGATGGTCGACATCATCGACACGACCCCGGCGCCCCGCACGGCGTCGTCGGCGAGCGCGGAGAGCAGGCCCGCTCGGGCGCCGCCGCCGGAGTGCCCGACGGCGACGACCCCTCCCGGTGCCGCCCGTTCCGCGAGGATGCGTGCCGCGACGAGGTCGCCCTGCGCGATGATTCCGCCCCAGGACGTGCCGAGCACACCGAGCGTCTTCGCCACGGCGTCCTCCGCGGCGCCGGCGTGGGCGTCGTAGCGCTCCGACTCGTCGGACGAGCCCGAGGCGGGGTCGCGCTCGGCCGCGCGCCGCACCCGCTCCGGCATGTCGGCGATCCGCTGACGGCGGCCGCCCCATCCGAAGGCGTCGTGGGCGAGGACGGCGTATCCGGCGCGGGCGAAGACGTTCGCGACGGCGACGCCGTCGTATGCGTCGCCGCGAAACGCGGCGACCCGGCCATCGTTCGCCGCGAAACGCGGCGAGACCGGCCCGTCGGCGATCTTCTCCTTGCCGTGGAACTTCATCCCGCCGTGGCAGTGCAGCGCGAGGATCCCGGGCAGCGCGCGCCGCTCGCCGGCCGGGCGTAGCAGCCAGCCCTCGACGTCGGCGCCGAATCCCGCGCTCCAGCGCAGGGCGACGCCGTCGACGCCGTCTCGGGTCCAGCTCCCGTCCTCCACGACGCGGATGGCCGCAGGCGCGGGCGGCACCCCCAGCTCGTCGCGGAGGCGGCTGCGCAGCGTTGCGGGGTCGACGGCCTCCGCGGGTGCCGAGAACGGATGGCCGAGGAGGGCGTCGAGGCCCTCGAGCCCCCGGAGATCGCGCCGTGTCACGGGGTCATCCTTCCTGGATTCGCGAGAGTGTGCGTACGATGGCAGAGTAACCGGTTTCTCACTGTCGAGGACATGTCATGAGCACACCCCGCTATCGCAATCCCATCATCGACGGCGATGTGCCCGACCCCGACGCGATCCGCGTCGGCGACCGCTACTACCTCGTGGCCTCGAGCTTCAATCGCTCGCCGGGCCTTCCCGTCCTCGTCTCCGACGACCTCGTGAACTGGGAGCTCGCCTCGCACGCGCTCGCGGGCAGCGTGCCGACGGCCTGGTTCGCGCAGCCGCGACACGGCGGCGGCGTGTGGGCTCCGTCCATCCGCCATCACGCCGGGCACTTCCACGTCGTCTACCCCGATCCCGACCAGGACGTCTTCGTCGTCTCGGCGATCGACGCGCGAGGCCCCTGGAGCGCGCCGCGACTGCTGCTGCCGGGTCTCGGCGTCATCGATCCGTGTCCGCTGTGGGACGAGGACGGCCGCACCTGGCTCGTGCACGGGTGGGCACGCAGCCGCGCAGGCCGCAAGAACGTGCTCAGCATCGCCGAGGTCGACGCCGGCCTCACCCGCGTGCTCGGGCCATCCCGCGACGTCATCGACGGCGCCGTCATCGAGGGCTGCACGACGCTCGAGGGACCGAAGATCTACCGCCGAGACGGCTGGTACTGGATCTTCGCGCCGGCCGGCGGTGTCGCGACGGGATGGCAGAGCGTCTTCCGTTCCCCGACCATCCACGGGCCCTACGAGCACCGCGTCGTCCTCGCGCAGGGCTCGACGCCCGTCAACGGGCCGCACCAGGGCGGATGGGTCGAAGGCCCGGGCGGCACGCACTGGTTCCTCCACTTCCAGGACAGGGGGGTGTTCGGACGCGTCCTCCACCTCCAGCCGATGGCATGGGGCGACGACGGATGGCCCGTCATGGGCGAGGCCGTCGCGGGCGGACCCGCCCAGCCCGTCGTGGAGCATCCGACTCCCTTCGGGACCGCACAGGGTTCCCGATCCCTCGCCCGTTCCGACGACTTCGCAGAGGGCCGCCCCGGTGGGCAATGGGCGTGGCAGGCGAACGCCGAGGCGGACTGGCTCGCCGACGCCGAGCACGCGCTCGTCATCGAGGCCGGCGTCGACGCGGGCAACCTGCGCACGCTGCCGCGCGTCATCGGGCAGCCGCTGCCCGGGATGGCCTCGGCCGCGTCGGTGACGGTCGCGCTCGACGGCCCGGAGGGATCGCGAGCGGGGATCGGCGTGCTCGGGCTCGACTACCTGTGGGCGGGCGTGCGGCGAGGGGCGGCGGGCGGACGCCTCGTCGTCGCGCTGCGCCACCGCGACGACGCGTCGGAGACCGTCGTGCGCGACGAGGCGCTCGGCGACGCGGTCCGCATCACGCTGCGCACGAGCGAGAGCGCCGACATCGCCGTGAGCGTCGACACGGGGGAGGGCGAGCGCACCGTGCTCACGGGCTTCCGCGCCTCGGAGGGGCAGTGGATCGGCGCCGAGTACGTGCTGTTCGCGGGGACGGGCGCCGGGCAGGCGGCGCGCGGGCGCTTCGAGGCGTTCGAGATCGCGCTCGCGGACGGGGGAAGATGAGCCATGGCCGCCAAGCGCGCAAGGAAGCACCCCGTCCGCGAGACCACCATCCAGGACATCGCGGCGCACGCCGGCGTCTCGAAGGCGACCGTGTCGCGGGTCGTCAACGGCGTCCCGACCGTGGCGGAGGACATCGCCGAGCGCGTGCGCGCATCGGTCGCCGAGCTCGGGTACACGCCCAGCCAGACGGCCCGATCGCTCTCTCTCGGGGTGAGCCGGACGATCGGCGTCCTCGCCCCCGACCTCGCGAACCCGATGTTCCAGCAGGTGCTGCACGGCGTGCACCGCGCGGCCGCCGCCGACGGGTACCGCGTCCTCGTCGCCGACACCCTCGAAGACGAGGCGGGGGAGACGGGCGCGGCCCAGGACATCCGCAATCGAACGGACGCGCTCGTGCTCATCGCCCCCCGCATGACGCGCCCCGAGCTGCTCGATCTGCTCCCGAGGGTTCAGCCCGTCGCCGTCGTCAACCGCACGACGGGGCGCAACGCGGTCGTCGCGCAGGTCGACTACGCCGCGGGCATCCAGGTGCTCGCCCGCCACCTCGTCTCGCTCGGGCACTCCCGCATCGCGTTCCTGTCGGGGCCGGAGGCCTCGCGCTCCAACCACGAGCGCCAGCACGGTCTCACGGCCTTCCGCGAGGAGCATCCCGGCATCGAGATCATGGAGCTCGCGGGCGGATCGAGCTTTGAGCACGGCTACGACGCCTGGGAGGCGATCCGCGCGAGCGGCGCGACGGCCGTGATCGCCTTCAACGACATCGTCGCGCTCGGTCTCCTCGGCCGGCTCGACGAGGAGGGCGTGCACGTGCCGGAGGAGCTCTCGGTGACGGGGTTCGACGACATCCCGTTCTCGCGCTTCTCCGCGCCGCCCCTCACGACCATGACGGTCGACCTGTCCGGCGTCGGGGCCGCTGCCTGGCGGGAGCTGCACGCTGAGATGACGGGCGAGGAGCGCCGCGATCCCGTCGTCTTCATGCCCGTGCTCACCGTGCGCGGATCGACGGGTCCGCGGGCATGACGGCCCTGCGCCTCGACGGCGAGGTCGTCGCCCGATACCGCGACGGGGCGGACGTCGCACCCGTGCTGTCGCCTCGCCCGTATCTGGAGGCGTGGACACGCGGCGGCGTCGCGGTCACCGAGGTCGGCCCCGACGACCACCTCCACCATCTCGGGCTCAGCACCGCCATCCCCGATGTCTCGCGCTCGTCGTTCTGGGGCGGCCGCACGTTCGTGCGCGGCACCGGCTCGACCCTGCTCGACAACCACGGCGTGCAGCGCGTCGTCGCGCACGAGGCCGTCGAGGACGGTGTCGACGAGACTCTCGCGTGGCACGGGGCGGATGGTCGGGAGCTCATCACGGAGGAGCGTGCGATCCGCGTCGGCGCCGCGGCGGGCGGATGGCGGCTGCGCTGGGTCTCGCGACTCTTCGCAGCGGCCGACGGCGTCGAGTTCGGCAGCCCGCAGACGAACGGACGCGACGGGGCGTTCTACGGCGGCGTGTTCTGGCGGACGCCATTCGGCGACGCCGACGTCTTCTCCGCCGACGGCGGCGGCACCGACGTCGTGCACGGCTCGCGCTCGCCGTGGCTCGGGGTGTCGACGCCGGCGGCGTCGCTCGTCGCGGTCACGCGCGGGGGCATGCCGTGGTTCGTGCGCACGGGCGGGTACGCGGGGTTCGGGCCCGCGGTCGCCGTCGAGGAGCGTCGGGTGCTCGCGGCGGGGGAGGAGCTCGTGCTCGACCTGGAGGTCGTGGTGCGGGATGGCCCCGTCGACCCGGAGCATGCAGCGCGCATCGCCGCGCAGGCCGGCGTCGCGGTCGCATGACCCCCGCCCGCCCGGCCGCCGAGAGCCCATCCGCGTGCCGAATCCGCACTCGTTTCCACGTTTTCGGGTGTGTTTTCGTCCAACGGATATCCGTTGGACGAAAGCACACCCGAAAGCTCGCAATCCGGTGGCCGCTCGGCACACAGATGGTCGTTCGCCACGCCCGCGTTGCGCACGCCCGCGCCTCGGCCGCCCGGGCGGCCATGAAGAAGGGACCCCAGTGAAGACACCGCGCATCGGCATCGTCGGAGTGCACGGGTACGGGGCGCAGCATGTGCGCCGCGTCGCCGCGCTGCAGGAGCAGGGGAGGGTCGTGCTCGCCGCGACGGCGGATCCCGCCCCTCCCGACCCCGGCGCGCTGCCGGGCGGCGCCGTCCACCACGCCGACGCGGACGCGATGATCGCGGCGGGCGGCCTCGACGTCGTCATCGTCGCGACGCCCATCCACACGCACGCCGCGATCGCCGGGGCCGCCGTCGACGCGGGCTGCGACGTCCTGCTCGAGAAGCCCCCCACGGCGACCCTCGCGGAGTTCCGCGACCTCCTTTCGCGCGCCGACGCCCGCGGGGCGCTCGTGCAGGTCGGGTTCCAGAGCCTGGGCTCCGACGCGGTCCCCGCCGTCCGTGCGCTCATCGCGGAGGGCGCGGTGGGCGAGGTGCGACGCTACGGCGCGACGGGCACGTGGGTGCGGGCCGACCGCTACTTCACGCGGTCGCCGTGGGCCGGCAGGCGGCGGATGGCCGGACGCGTCGTCGCGGACGGTGCGCTGACGAACCCCCTCGCCCACGCCACCGCCACGGCGCTCGCGGTCGCCGGGCGTCAGCATGAGGACGACGTCTCGGGGCTCGATCTCGAGATGCTGCACGCCAACGACATCGAGGCCGACGACACCTCGGTCGCGCGGTTCGCCCTGCGCGATGCGCCCTCGCTCACGACGGCGGTGACCCTGTGCGGAGCCGTGCGCGAGGAGCCGTACGTCGAGGTCGTGGGCACGAGCGGACGCCTCCGTCTCTACTACACGCTCGACCTCGTCCAGGTCGAGCGCGACGACGCGCCCTTCACGCGGCTCCACGGCCGCCGGCCCCTGCTCGAGAACCTGCTCGACGCTCGCGCGACGGGGGCGCCGCTGCTGTCCCCACTCGCCGAGAGCGGTGCCTTCATGCGCCTCGTCGACGGCGTGATGGCCGCACCGGACCCGCGCGCGATCGATGCGGCGCACTGGAGCGACGTGGACGACGAGGAGGGCCGGCACCGCGTCGTCAGGGGGGTCGAGGACGCGATCCGGGCCGCCCTGCGGGCGGAGTCGACGTTCACCGGGATCGGCGCGCCCTTTATTTGTTGATACCCCCGCGTTATGGCACGATGGCACGGGAGCAAAGGAGCACACCATGACGACCTCGTCCGCACCGCTGCGCGTCGCCCTCGTCGGCCACGCCTTCATGGGCCGCGCCCACGCGCACGCCTGGCGCACGGCGCCGCGGTTCTTCGACCTCCCCCGCGACCCCGAGCTGGCCGTCGTCGTGGGCCGCGACGCCGCTCGCGCCGCCACCGCGGCGCACGAGCTCGGCGCCGCGGAGTCGTCGGCGGACTGGCGCGAGGTGATCGCGCGCGACGACATCGACATCGTCGACGTGTGCGCGCCCGGCGACGTCCACGCCGAGGTGGCGATCGCCGCGCTCGCCGCGGGCAAGCACGTGCTGTGCGAGAAGCCGCTCGCGCGGACGGTCGCCGAGGCCGAGCGGATGGCCGAGGCGGCTCGCACGGCGCCCGCCGGCACGCGCGCCATGTGCGGGTTCAGCTACCGGCGTACTCCCGCTCTCGCCTACGCCAGGCAGCTCATCGCAGACGGCCGCCTGGGCGCCATCCGGCATGTGCGCGCGCAGTACCTGCAGGACTGGCTGACGGACCCCGAGGCACCGCTCACGTGGCGCCTCGACAAGGACGTCGCGGGCTCCGGCACGCTCGGCGACATCGGCGCGCACAGCATCGACACGGCGCAGTGGCTCCTCGGCGACGACATCGCCGCCGTCTCGGCGCAGCTGCGCACCTTCGTCGCGGAGCGGCCCATCCTGTCGGAGCAGCGCGGCCTCGGCGGCAGGGCCGCCGCCGACGCCGAGCGCGGCCCCGTGACGGTCGACGACGCCGTGGCCTTCACGGCCTCGTTCGCGGGCGGCGCACTGGGCGTCTTCGAGGCGACGCGCTTCGCCCTCGGACGCCGCAACGCCAACCGCATCGAGATCAACGGCGACCGCGGCTCGATCGCGTTCGACTTCGAGCGGATGAACGAGCTCGAGTTCTACGACGCGTCCGACGACGACGGCGCGCAGGGCTTCCGGCGCATCCAGGTGACCGAGCCCGTCCATCCCTACGCGGCCCGCTGGTGGCCCACCGGCCACGGCCTCGGCTACGAGCACCTCTTCACCCACCAGGCGGCCGACCTCGTCGCGGCCATCGCGTCGGGCGTCGATCCGTCGCCGACGTTCGAGGAGGCGCTGCGCGTGCAGCGCGTGCTCGACGCCGTCGAGCGCAGCGCCGGCGCCTCGTCCATCCTCACCCCCGTGAACGGAGCAGCATGAGCAGGGCCCTCGTCGTCCGCGGCGGATGGGACGGCCACCGTCCCGTCGAAGCCACCGACCTCTTCCTCCCCTTCCTCGAGGCGAACGGCTTCGACGTGCGCGTCGAGGAGTCGACGGCCGTCTACGCCGACGCCGACGAGATGGCCGCGACCGACCTGATCCTGCAGAGCGTGACGATGTCGACCATCGAGCGCGACGAGCTGCAGGGGCTCATCGCGGCCGTCCGCGCCGGCACCGGGTTCGCGGGATGGCACGGCGGCATCGCCGATTCGTTCCGCAACTCCTCCGACTACCTGCAGCTCGTCGGAGGGCAGTTCGCGACCCACCCGGGCAAGGAGCCGTCGCTCGTCGTCGGCGACGCGAGCGACAACTACCTGCCGTACACGGTGGAGATCACCGAGCTCGGCCGCGCGCACGAGATCACGGCGGGCATCGACGACTTCGCGCTCGAGACCGAGCAGTACTGGGTGCTGCACGACGACCTCATCGACGTGCTCGCCACGACGACCCACCCCGTAAGGCTGTGGCACCCGTGGCACCGGCCGATCACCTCGCCCGTCGTCTGGACCCGGTTGTGGGGAGAGGGGCGCGTGTTCGTCGCGACCCCCGGGCACAGCCCGGAGGTGCTGCGGGACGAGAACGTCCGCACCATCGTGGAGAGGGGACTGCTGTGGGCCAGCCGCACGGCGTAGGCATCGTCGGGCTCGGGAACATCTCGCGCCAGTACCTCGAGGCTCTCGAGGGCCACCCCGGTATCCGCATCGTCGCCGTCGCCGACCTGTCGGCGGAGCGCGCGGCCGAGGTCGCCGCGCAGACCGGCGCGGTCGCGGTCGGCGTCGACGAGCTCGTCGCCCACCCGGGGGTGGAGACGGTCCTCAACCTCACCATCCCCGCCGTGCACGCCGAGATCGCGCATGCCGCGATCTCCGCAGGGAAGGCCGTCTACGGCGAGAAGCCCCTCGCGCTCGACGTCGCGGAGGGCGAGGCCATGGTCGCGGCGGCGCGCGCCGCGGGCGTCGCGATCGGCTCCGCCCCCGACACCGTGCTGGGCACGGGCATCCAGACCGCCCGACGTGCGATCGACGACGGCCGCATCGGCCGTCCCCTCGCCGCATCGGCGACGATGATCACCCCGGGGCACGAGCGGTGGCATCCGAACCCCGATTTCTACTACCAGCCGGGCGGCGGCCCCATGCTCGACATGGGCCCGTACTACGTCTCGGCCCTCGTGACGCTGCTCGGCCCCGTCGTGGCGGTGGGCGGGGCGGCGTCCCGCATCCGCGACACGCGCGTCATCGGCTCGGGCCCGCGCGCGGGCGAGACCATCCCCGTCGCCGTCGACACGCACGTCACGGGGATCCTCGAGCACGAGGGCGGCGCGATCTCGACGATCGTGACGAGCTTCGACGGCACGGCCACGACGGCGTCGCCCCTCGAGGTGCACGGCACGGAGGGCACGCTCCTCGTGCCCGACCCGAACCGGTTCGACGGCGATGTCGTGCTGCATCGCACGGGGGAGACGGCCGAGACGCTCGCGGTGTCGGCGGGCTACGCGGACGGCGCGCGCGGCGTCGGGCTCGTCGACTTCGTCGCGACGCCCTCCGACGTCGAGGCGAGAGCGGGCGGCGCGATGGCGCTGCACGTGCTCGACATCATGACGGGCGTGCTCCGCGCCGCGGAGACGGGCGCCCGTGTCGCGCTGACGACGACCACGGAGCGGCCGGCGGCCGTGCCCCTCACGGCGCGGAGCGACTGGCACAGCTGATCCACGGCGTCAACCTTCGCGGATGGCGCCGCTCGGTCGGGCAGGATGGGTGGGACTGATCCGACGACCGGGGGAGACGCGCATGTTCGGACGACGCAGGGTCGAGATGGTCGTGCGGGAGGCGCCGCCGTCGAAGGCGCGCGCCCTGTGGACGGACGGACTCGGGACGCTCGCGACCCGGTCCATCCAGATCATCGCGGTCGTCGTGCTCGCGGCGGGGCTCGTGTTCGCCTACCAGTCGCTCACGGTCGTCGTCATCCCCGTGCTGCTCGCGCTCATCATCGCGTGCGCCTTCGAACCCGTCATGCGGTGGCTGCGCGCGCACCTCAACGCCACGCTCGGCACGGTGCTGCTCCTCCTCGGCATCGTCGTCGTGCTCGGCGGCGTCGGATGGGCCATGGTGTGGGCCGTGCGCAGCCAGTGGGACGAGCTGTACGAGAGCGCGCAGGAGGGCTTCCAGCAGGTGCTGGCGTGGGTGAACACGCTGCCCTTCGCCCCCGACCAGGAGCAGATCGACGAGTGGGTCGCGGCCCTCACCGACTTCCTCACGAGCGCGCAGTTCGGCTCCGGCGCCGTCGCGGGCGTCAGCTGGGTCGCGAACTTCGTGACGGGCCTCGTGCTCATGGTCGTCGTGCTGTTCTTCTTCCTCAAGGACGGCCCGCAGCTGTGGGCGTTCCTCACGCGCCCCTTCGAGGGCGAGTGGTACGGGCGGGTCCGCCGCGCCGGCACGAAGACGGTCGAGACGTTCGGCTCCTACATCCGGGGGACGGCCGCCGTCGCGGCGGTCGACGCGATCGGCATCGGGATCGGGCTCGTCATCCTCGGGGTGCCGCTGTGGTTCCCGCTCACGCTGCTCGTCTTCCTGCTGGCCTTCATCCCCATCGTCGGCGCGACCGTCGCGGGCATCCTCGCGGCGCTCGTCGCGCTCGTCGCGAACGGACCGGTCAACGCCATCATCGTCGTGGGCGTCGTCGTGCTCGTGAACCAGCTGGAGGGCAACCTGCTGCAGCCCGTCCTCATGGGGCGCGCGCTCAAGCTGCACTCGCTCGTCATCCTCATCGCCCTGACCATCGGCACCGTGCTGGGCGGCATCCTCGGCGCCATCCTGGCCGCCCCGTTCGCCGCCGTCGTCTGGGGCATCGTGCAGGTGTGGGACGGCCCGCACACGCCCGCCCGCTGGGCGCGCCGGAAGAATCGCGCGATCGAGGCGTGAGACAGATCGCGAGAGGGCCCCGGACGATCGTCCGGGGCCCTCTCGCGATCTCCCGACTGCGTCAGCCGCCGAGGGCGGCCGTCACGACGGCGCGCGCCTCCTCCTGAACCAGGCGGAGGTGCTCCTCGCCCCGCAGGGACTCGGCATACAGCTTGTAGACGTCCTCTGTGCCGGACGGCCGCGCCGCGAACCACGCGTGCGCCGTCTGCACCTTGAGCCCGCCGATGGCGGCGCCGTTCCCCGGCGCGTGCGACAGCTTCGCCGTGATGGCCTCGCCGGCGAGCTCGGACGCGGTGACGTCGTCGGGCGAGAGCGCCTTGAGCGCGGCCTTCTGCTCGGGCGTCGCGGCGGCGTCGACGCGCTGGTAGGCCGACGAGCCGTACTCAGCCTCGAGCTCGGCGTACCGCTGCGACGGCGTCTTGCCCGTGACGGCGAGGATCTCCGCGGCGAGGAGGCAGAGGAGGATGCCGTCCTTGTCGGTCGTCCAGACCGATCCGTCGCGGCGCAGGAACGACGCGCCGGCCGACTCCTCGCCGCCGAATGCGACGGACCCGTCGAGGAGACCGGGCACGAACCACTTGAATCCGACGGGGACCTCCAGGAGCGTGCGGCCGAGCGCCGCCGTGACCTTGTCGATCATCATCGACGACACGAGGGTCTTGCCGACGGCGGCGTCGGCCGACCATCCCGGCCGGTGCGAGAAGAGGTAGTCGATCGCGACGGCGAGGTAGTGGTTCGGGTTCATGAGCCCCGCATCCGGCGTGACGATGCCGTGACGGTCGGCGTCGGCGTCGTTGCCCGTGAGGATGTCGTACTCGGCGCGCTTCGCGACGAGCGAGGCCATGGCCGACGGCGACGACGGGTCCATGCGGATCTTCTCGTCCCAGTCGAGCGTCATGAAGCGCCACGTCGGGTCGACGTCGGGGTTGACGACCGTGAGGTCGAGGCCGTGAACCTCGGCGATGAGGGCCCAGTACTCGACCGACGCCCCTCCCAGGGGATCGGCGCCGATGCGCACACCCGCCTCCCGGATGGCGTCGACGTCGATGATCGTCGAGAGGTCGCGCACGTAGGCGTCGCGGAAGTCGTGCTGTCCGAGCGCATCGAGATCGATGTCGGCGTGCTTCACGCGCTTGACGCCCTCGAGCCCGCCCGCGATGAGCGCGTTCGCGCGATCGGCGATCCATCCGGTGGCGTCGGTGTCGGCCGGTCCGCCGTGGGGCGGGTTGTACTTGAACCCGCCGTCGGCGGGCGGGTTGTGGCTGGGCGTCACGACGATGCCGTCGGCGCGTCCGGGATCGGACTCGTCGCGCCCGCGGTTGTACGCGAGGATGGCGTGGCTGAGCGCGGGGGTCGGCACCCAGGCGTCGCGCGAGTCGACGCGGACGTCGACGCCGTTGGCGACGAGCACCTCGACGGCGCTGCGCTCGGCGGGCAGCGACAGGCCGTGCGTGTCGCGACCGAGGAAGAGGGGGCCCGCGATGCCCTGCGCGGTGCGGTAGTCGACGATGGCCTGCGTCGTCGCGAGGATGTGGTGCTCGTTGAAGCTCGTCGTCAGGCTCGAGCCGCGATGGCCGCTCGTGCCGAAGGCGACCTGCTGAGCCGGAACTGCGGGATCGGGCACGCGGTCGTAGTAGGCGTTGATCAGCTCGTCGACGTCGATGAGGTCGGAGGCTTCTGCGGGGAGACCGGCTCGGCTCGTCATGTGCCCAGTCTGCCTGCTTGCGGCGCATCGTGCACAGCCGACGTCACGGTCTAGGCTGAAGCGCATGTCGACGGATGCCCCGGAACGCCGCACGTACAGCTATCTGGGGCCGGCCGGCACCTTCACGGAGGCCGCGCTCGCTCAGGTTCCCGAGGCGCGCGGCCAGATCTGGAAGGCCGTGAGCAACGTCGGGCAGGCGCTCGACGACGTCGTGACGGGACGCAGCGACGCCGCCATGATCGCGATCGAGAACTCCGTCGAAGGAGGGGTGTCGAGCGCACAGGACGCGCTGTCGACCATCCCGGGGCTCCGCATCGTGGGGGAGTACCTCGTGCCGGTGCGGTTCTCGCTCGTGGCCCCGCGCGGCACGGCCCTCGCCGACGTGGTCGCCCGCGATCTCGTCGCGGTCGCGGGCCATCCCGTGGCGTACGCGCAGTGCCTCACGTGGCTCGGGGAGACCATCCCGCATCACGAGCACGTCGTGGCGTCGAGCAATGTCGCGAGCGCCCTCGGGATGCTCGACGGCTCGCTGCCCGCGCAGGTCGCGATCGTCGCGCCGGGGGTGGCAGAGCACTACGACGTCGAGGTGCTCGCCGAGAACATCGGCGACAACCAGAACGCCGTCACGCGCTTCGTGCTCGTGACGGGAACCGTCGCGCCCGCGGCGCCCACCGGCGCCGACAAGACCTCCCTCGTCGCGGAGCTTCCGAAGGACGAGCCCGGCGCACTGCTCGAGCTCCTCGAGCAGTTCTCCACGCGCGGCATCAACCTCAGCCTGCTCGAGTCGCGGCCCATCGGCGACGCGCT
Source organism: Microbacterium gilvum (assembly GCF_039543865.1). Taxonomy (NCBI): domain Bacteria; kingdom Bacillati; phylum Actinomycetota; class Actinomycetes; order Micrococcales; family Microbacteriaceae; genus Microbacterium; species Microbacterium gilvum. Next base: position 236,602 of record NZ_BAABKO010000003.1, read on the forward strand.
CGGGCGGTACCGGTTCGTCATCGACGCCGACGGCCACGTGTTCGACGAGCGCGTCGCCGATGCGCTCATGGGCGTGCGGCGATTCAGTCCCAACGTCGTCTTCCTCGGCTCGTACCCTCGCGCCGACCGGCAGGTCGTGCACTACCCGCACCGATACGGGGACGAGGCGTTCGTCGAGGCACGCGACTGGCTGCGCGCGCTCGTCGCCGGCGAGCCGGGCGCGTAGGAACCGGGCCAGCGCGGCGCAGCGCGAGCCCGACGACCGCTCAGCGCAGGGCGGCCGCGAGCATCTCGATCGTCTCCAGACGGCCGGGCGCGGCGTCGAGCGCGTCGGTGTCGTAGCTCCCTGCGGCGGGCGAGATCATGACCTCGTCCACGCCGTGCGTCGCGGCGAAGGCGCGCAGGTCGTCGGCGACGCCGTCGGGCGTGCCGACGAACCAGCGGGCGCGCCCCTTCTGCACGAGCGAGTCCTCGAGCGGATCGGACGGATTCGCGAGCACCTCGTCGACCGTCTCGATGGGACGCATGGGCTTGTTGGTGCGCAGCCGCGCGAACTGGCGCAGCTGGGGCAGGGCGCGGCGCTCGGCCTCGTCCTGCGTCGTCGCGACGACGACGTTCGCGGTGATGAACGACCGCGGGGCGTCCAGCCAGGCGCTGGGCTGGAACTGCGCTCGGTAGAGCGACATGGCGCGCTCGAGTCCCTCGCCCGCGAAGTGGTTCGCGAAGACGTAGGGGAGGCCCATGCTCGCCGCGAGCTGGGCGGAGTAGTCGCTCGATCCGAGCAGCCACACGTCGGGGGTGCTCGTCGCCGCTGGCGTGGCGTGCACGCCGTACTCGCCACCCGAGGTGAAGCGCACGGTGGCGCCGTCGGGGCTCATGATCGACAGGATGTCGGCGACGTTGTCGGGGAAGCGCTCGGCCTCGCTCGTCGTTCCGCTGCGGCGCAGCAGCTGCGTGATGACGGGGTCGCTGCCGGGCGCGCGGCCGAGGCCGAGATCGATGCGCCCGGGTGCGAGCGCCTCGAGCGCGGCGAACTGCTCGGCGACGACGAGCGGGGAGTGGTTCGGCAGCATGACGCCGCCCGAGCCGACGCGGATGCGCTGCGTGCGGGCAGCGGCGGCGGCGATGAGGACGGGCGGCGCCGTCGAGGCGACGGCCGGCATGTTGTGGTGCTCCGCGAACCAGTACCGCCGGTAGCCCAGCTCGTCGGCGCGTCGCGCGAGCGCGAGGGAGGCGGTCATCGCCTGCGCGCTCGACTGGTGCGTGCGCACCGAGACGAGATCGAGGACGGAGAGGGCGGGTGCGGGTGCGGCAGACATCCCCTCGTGCAACCCCGTGCGCGGGCGGGCTATTCCGAGCCGGACGGCTCGGCCGTCCGGCTGGGTGCCGGCTCGGCCATCCGGCTGGGCGCCCCGATAGCCTGGCGGGCATGGGCGTCGAGGTGTTCGTGGTTCTCGTCTGTTCCGTCGCGGTCGCGGCCTTCGCGCGATGGCGCGGATGGCCGGCGCCGCTCGTCGTGACGGGCGTCGCGCTCGCCGCGTCGCTGCTGCCGTTCGTCCCCGCGATCGAGCTCGACGGACATCTGCTGCTGAACCTGACGCTGCCGCCGCTGCTGTACTCCGCGTCGCTCGAGGTGTCGTTCGTGAGCTTCAAGCGGTCGCTCCCGCACATCCGCCGTCTCGGGATCGGCCTCGTGGCGGTCACCGCCGCCGCCGTCGGCTGCGTGGCGTTCTGGATCATGCCGGAGCTGACCATCGCCGGCGCCCTGCTCCTCGGCGCCATCGTCGGCCCGCCCGATGCCGTCTCAGCGGCGGCGGTCGCCCGCAAGCTCGGGCTGCCGCGACGCGTCATGACCGTGATGTCGGGCGAGAGCCTCATCAACGACGCCACGTCGCTCACCCTCGTGCGCGTGTTCGCGGCCATCGTCGCGGGCGCGACCGTCACCGTCTGGGACGGCATCGTCGAGTTCGTGCTCGCCGTCGTCGTGGGCGTCGCGGTGGGACTCGTGTTCGGCATCGTGCTGCACCAGCTGCGCCTGCGGATCAGCGATCCCGTCGTGACCGGGACCTTCGGCCTGCTCGTGCCGTTCGGGGCCTACGCCATCGCCGAGCAGCTGCACGGGTCGGGCGTTCTCGCCGTCGTCGCGATGGGGCTCTACGTCGGGTTCCATGCTCCGAAGACGAGCTACGCGACGCGCCAGCAGGACGGTCCGCTGTGGTCGTCGATGGACTTCCTGCTGGAGAGCTTCGTGTTCGCGTACATCGGCCTGCAGCTGCCCGACGTGCTGAGCGAGCTCGGCGACGTGTCGGGCACGCGGACGCTGCTCCTCGCGATGGCGGTGCTCGCCGTCGTCCTGCTCGTGAGGCCCGTGTTCGTCTACGCGAGCTACGCGTGGGGACAGCTGTGGCAGCGCGGTCGGATCATGCGGTGGAAGCATGCCGCCGAGGAGTACCGCCGCAACCCCGACAGCCCCCGCGCCCGCGCGGTGCGCAGACGCAGGGAGAAGCTCGAGCGCAAGGGCCGCGCGATCGACGAGCGGGCCATCCGGCAGCGGATCATCGAGCCGCCCATGACCGTGCGCGAGCGCGCCGTCGTGTCGTGGGCCGGCATGCGCGGGGTGGTGACGCTCGCGATGGCGGCCGCCCTGCCCGACCTCACCGAGCGGTCGATGTCGACCGGCAACGTCGAGGTGATCGTCGTGTGCGCCTTCGTCGTGACGGTCGGCACGCTGCTGCTGCAGGGGCTCACGCTCGCGCCGCTCATCCGGGTGCTGGGCGTGAACGCCGACGCCGAGCACGCGTCGGACGAGCGCCAGCTCGAGGCCGTGCGCCGGCGCACGGCGGAGGCGGGACGCGACTACCTGCGCGGCAAGCAGGAGGAGTGGACGGAGCTCTACGGCGAGGAGTCGATCGCGAAGTTCAACAGGATCGCACGGTCGCTGCTGCGGGTCGAGAAGGACGCCGACAAGGCCGAGCGCGAGCTCGACGACGCGCCCGCCGCCCGTGAGCGCCCGTCGTACGAGAGCATGCGCGACCTGTCGAAGGGATGGCTCGAGGTGCGCAGGCGGGTGCTCCTCGAGGAGCGCGACAAGGGAGCGCTCAACGAGGAGGTCATGCGCGAGCTCATCACCGCGATGGATGCAGAGGAGCTCGCGCTCGACGCGCGCGGCGCGCTGCGGCCGCCGGCCGCCCCGGTACGCGACGCCGGACCGACGCGGGGCTGACGCCGTCTCGCGCCCGCGGGCTCAGCCCGCCTTGCGCCGCTTGTCGGACGACGGCGTCGCGAACATCTCCGGCGTGAGCCCGTCGACGAGCTCTCCCGGCTCGACGCCGAGCGCCGTCGCGATGCGCACGAGCGACTGCACGTTCATCATCGACCGCCCGCTCTCGTAGCTGCGGATGTTCGACGAGTCGATATCGCTGCGCACGGCGAGCTGGTCCTGCGTCATCGTCTGACGGACGCGGATGGCCGCGATCCTCTGGCCGACGTATGCGGCGGCAGGGGAGGGGACGCGGGGCACCCGATCAAGCGTCGTCGGCACCGGTTTTGCGCACCAGGGTGATAAACACCGGGTACTAATACACTACGGAAAGGGGATCACGGAAGGGGGATAGATGCCGCGTCTTGCCGCCCTCATCGCGCACCTCCGCGAGACGCGCCCGGAGCTGGCGGAGGCGGTCGCACGCGAGGTTGCGGCACTGCCGACGCGGCAACTGGGCGTTCCCGTGGTGTCCGAGCGCCTTGCCGCGCCGGGGCTGCGCGCGGCGCCGGGCGACATCGTCCGCCTCCTCCCGCCGCGCGGGATCGCCGTCCCCGAGGATTCGTGGCGGGTGCTGTCTGTCGAGATCGACCGGGCGTGCGTCGTGCCGTGTTCGGACGGCCGCGGCACGGCCATCCGGACAGTGGGCGTCGACGACCTCGTCGTCCTCATCGGAGACGATGACCCACGGCGGGCGGGGCTCGTGCAGACGGGGCGCGTGGCGCGCGGAGGAGACCGGCCGTGGCATGTCGTGATCGAGTCGGAGAACGTCCATGCACTGCGCGTTCTCCATGATGCGCACGCGGGCGCGGTCGACGCCATCTACATCGATCCGCCCTACAACACGGGTGCGCGCGACTGGATGTACGACAACGACTTCGCGCAGGGCGGCGACCGGCACTCCGCCTGGCTCGCCTTCATGGAACGCCGGCTGGTGCTCGCGCGGGGCCTGCTCGACCCGCGCGACAGCGTGCTCATCGTCACGATCGACGAGAAGGAGTATCTGCGGCTGGGGCTCCTTCTCGAGCAGGTCTTCCCCGACGCGCGGATCCAGATGGTCTCCACCGTCATCAAGCCGGGAGGGGTCGCGCGCGGCGGCGCGTTCGCGCGCTCGGACGAGTTCGTCTTCTTCGTCATGCTCGGCTCGGCGGCACCGCGGCCCCAGGAACTCGGGCGGGAGTGGGGCGGGACGGCGGGCCGGTCGACGCGGGGCCGCGTTCACTGGAATCAGCTCCATCGGCGAGGAGCCGACGGTGTGCGCACGCGCAGCCCCGGCTGCTTCTACCCGGTCTTGGTGGAGCAGACGGCGACCGGAGCGCGCATCGTCGGGGTGGGGGAGGCGCTCGCCGAAGCGGCCGAGCGTCCCCGGGCTCCCGTCGGGGTCGTCGCGGTCTGGCCGCCGGCGCGGCCGGACGGTGCGGACGGGCGCTGGTCGACGACGCCGGAGCATCTGCGGGAGCTCATGGCGGACGGGTTCGTGCGGACGGGGCGGTATGCGGGCGCGGCGACGCCGCTGTACTACCTCTCGCAGGGAGAGCGCGACAAGGTGCAGGCGGGGGAGTACGTGCTCCGCGGTCGTGACGAGAACGGCGTCGCCGTGATCGACGACGCGGGCGCGACGACACGGTTCCTGCCGACGACGCAGTGGAACATCTCGCGGCATGATGCGTCGCGCCATGGCAGCAACCTCCTGGCGCGACTGCTCGGCGACCGGCACTTCCCCTACCCGAAGTCGCTCCATGCTGTCGAGGACGCGCTGCGGTTCTTCCTCGCCGACAAGCCGGAGGCGACCGTGCTCGACTTCTTCGCGGGGTCGGGGACGACGGCGCACGCCGTCATGCGGCTCAATCGTCACGACGGAGGGCGGCGCCGGTCGATCAGCGTCACCAACAACGATGTGGGTGCGGCGGATGCGGCGCGGATGAGGACAGCGGGACTGCGCCCGGGCGACGCGCAGTGGGAGGCTCAGGGCGTCTTCCGGCGCATCACGCGTCCTCGCATCGAGGCGGCGGTGACGGGTCGGCGGCCCGACGGCGCGGCGGTCGCGGGGGCGTACGCCGACGGGATGCGCATGTCCGAGGGGTTCGCGGAGAACGTCGCCTTCTTCTCCCTCGTCTTCGGCGAGGGGATGGCCGGGGCGGCGGGGTCAGGCGAGGGCGCGGGCGCTGAGCGCGACGGCGAACCGGCGCGGCAGGAGGCGGACGATGGTCGCGGCGGCCGCGTTGACCCATCCCGTGACGACGGTCGCCGGGCGCGAGGCGGAGTCGAGGGCGCGGAGTGCGCGGTCGACGACCTGCGCCGCGCTCTGGGTGCGGGGTGCGGAGAGGAAGGAGCTGCCGACGACGTCGAAGAACTCGGTCGCGGTCGGGCCGGGTGACACGGCGAGGATGCGCGCCGCGCTGCCGCGGTTCTCATACGCGAGGGCCTCGGTGTAGCTGAGGACGAACGCCTTGGCGGCACCGTAGGCGGCGAGTCCGGGGCAGGGCTGGTACGCCGCGGTGCTCGCGATGTTCACGAGGGCGCCGTCGGCGTCGAGGATGTCGGCGAGGAACTCCTGCGTGAGGTCGACGAGGGCCGCGACGTCGACGCGGACCATCTCGGACACGCGCACGGGGTCGGTCATCGCGGCGGGACCGCGGACGCCGAAGCCCGCGTTGTTGACGAGTCCGTCGATCCGCAGGCCCTCGGCGTCGAGCCGTTCGCGCAGCGCCCGCGCGGCGCCCTCCTGCGCGAGGTCGGCGGGGAGCACGTGCACCTCGGCGCCGTGGTCGCGGCGGAGGTCGTCGGCGAGCGACTGCAGCCGGTCCTCCCGCCGGGCGACGAGCACGAGGGCGCTGCCTCGCGCCGCGAAGCGGCGGGCGAACTCGGCGCCGAGCCCGGAGCTCGCTCCGGTGATGAGCACGGTGCGCGGTGCGACGGTCATCCCCCGACGGTATCTGCTCTGCCTGCTGCCGTCGGCACCGCGTGCACATGCTTGAGCCGGGGCCGGCGATCGACTTGCTCCCCGCTCGCGCGGAGACCGGCGGGCGCATCCGGCGGATGACGACGACGACGACGTCTGGCGCGGCGCACACGCGATCCGACCGCACGTGCGCACGCTCTACGCCATCCACCTCGCCACCTGCGCGCTCTTCGACGCCGACCTTCTGACATCCGATGCTCAGATGCGCGCCGTCGCCGAGACGCTCGGCATCACCTGCGTCTGAACGCCTCGCATCTCCTTCGGCGAGGCGGGCATCTTCGCCGACGTCGGACGAGGTCAGGACCGTCGCGTTGTCGCTCGCGTGTGCTGATCAGTCTGCGTCCCGGCCATCGCGTTTCACGATCCCGAGCCATCCGCCCGGACGAGCAGATCTCCGATCTCGCAGTCGAGCGCGCGGCAGATCGCGACGAGCGTCGAGAAGCGGATGGCCTTCGCCCGATCGTTCTTGAGGATCGACAGGTTCACGATGCTGACGCCCACGAGCTCGCTGAGCCGGGTCAGCGTCATCCCGCGCGGGGTGATTGCGGTGCCGATGGTGCACAGCGGCGCGCGTGCTGCACGGCGGTGCATGTGGCACACGCACCGGCAGCGCTCAACCGCACCGACGGCGCTCGCCCGCACTCGGGCGCGAACCCGCATGCATCCCGCATGCCGCTCCTCCCCCGCACCGTCCCCAAGAAGCCTCGCGCCCCCGACTATGCCCACGGCGAACACGGCGCCGGGCGCATCGGCGGCTCGTTACGGTGGAACCACGGCGCGCCGCAGTCCTTCGTCGACGCGTCCCTTGGCCCACGGCCCAGAGGAGTGACATGTTCGAGAGATTCACCGACCGCGCCCGTCGGGTCGTCGTCCTCGCCCAAGAAGAGGCGAAGATGCTCAACCACAACTACATCGGCACGGAGCACATCCTGCTCGGCCTCATCCACGAGGGCGAGGGCGTCGCAGCCAAGGCGCTCGAGTCCCTCGGCATCTCGCTCGACGCCGTGCGCGAGCAGGTGCAGGACATCATCGGCCAGGGGCAGCAGCAGCCCACGGGCCACATCCCCTTCACGCCGCGCGCGAAGAAGGTGCTGGAGCTGTCGCTGCGCGAGGCGCTGCAGCTCGGCCACAACTACATCGGCACGGAGCACATCCTGCTCGGCCTCATCCGCGAGGGCGAGGGCGTCGCCGCCCAGGTGCTCGTGAAGCTCGGCGCCGACCTCAACAAGGTGCGCCAGCAGGTCATCCAGCTGCTCTCGGGCTACCAGGGCAAGGAGCCCGTGGGCGTCGCCCCCAGCGGTCAGGAGTCGCAGCAGGCGGCGCAGGGCGGCTCGCAGGTGCTCGACCAGTTCGGCCGCAACCTCACGCAGGCGGCGCGCGAGAACAAGCTCGACCCGGTCATCGGCCGCGAGAAGGAGGCCGAGCGGGTCATGCAGATCCTCTCGCGCCGCTCGAAGAACAACCCCGTCCTCATCGGCGAGCCCGGCGTCGGCAAGACCGCCGTCGTCGAGGGCCTCGCCCAGGCGATCGTCAAGGGCGACGTGCCCGAGACGCTCAAGGACAAGCAGCTGTACTCGCTCGACCTCGGCTCGCTCATCGCCGGCTCCCGCTACCGCGGAGACTTCGAGGAGCGCCTCAAGAAGGTCACCAAGGAGATCCGCACGCGCGGCGACATCATCGTCTTCATCGACGAGATCCACACCCTCGTGGGTGCGGGCGCCGCGGAGGGCGCGATCGACGCCGCCTCGATCCTGAAGCCGCTCCTCGCCCGCGGCGAGCTGCAGACGATCGGCGCGACGACGCTCGACGAGTACCGCAAGCACTTCGAGAAGGACGCCGCCCTCGAGCGCCGCTTCCAGCCCGTGCAGGTGCAGGAGCCCTCGCTCCCGCACGCCATCAACATCCTCAAGGGCCTGCGCGACCGCTACGAGGCGCACCACAAGGTGCAGATCACGGATGGCGCGATCGTGGCGGCCGCGAACCTCGCCGACCGCTACATCAGCGATCGCTTCCTCCCCGACAAGGCCATCGACCTGATCGACGAGGCCGGCGCCCGCCTGCGCCTGTCGATCCTGTCGTCGCCGCCGGAGCTGCGCGAGTTCGACGAGAAGATCGCCAAGGTCCGCGAGGCCAAGGAGATCGCCTCCGAGGAGCAGGACTTCGAGAAGGCCGCGTCGCTGCGCGACGAGGAGAAGGCGCTCCTCGGCGAGCGCCTGCGCCTCGAGAAGCAGTGGCGGTCGGGCGACATCGCGTCGCACGCCGTCGTCGACGAGGGACTGATCGCCGAGGTGCTCGCGCAGGCCACCGGCATCCCCGTGTTCAAGCTCACGGAGGAGGAGACGAGCCGCCTCGTCTTCATGGAGAAGGCGCTGCACGAGCGCGTCATCGGCCAGGAGGAGGCGATCGCGGCACTGTCGAAGACCATCCGCCGTCAGCGCGCCGGCCTCAAGGACCCGAAGCGCCCCTCGGGCTCGTTCATCTTCGCCGGCCCCACGGGCGTCGGAAAGACCGAGCTCGCGAAGGCCCTCGCGGAGTTCCTCTTCGACGACGAGGGCGCCCTGATCTCCCTCGACATGTCGGAGTTCGGCGAGAAGCACACCGTCTCGCGCCTGTTCGGAGCCCCTCCCGGCTTCGTGGGCTTCGAGGAGGGCGGCCAGCTCACCGAGAAGGTGCGCCGCAAGCCGTTCTCGGTCGTGCTGTTCGACGAGATCGAGAAGGCGCACCCCGACATCTTCAACTCGCTCCTCCAGATCCTGGAGGAGGGACGTCTGACGGATGGCCAGGGCCGCGTCGTCGACTTCAAGAACACGGTCATCATCATGACGACGAACCTCGGCTCGTCGGCCATCGCGGGCGGCCCCGTCGGCTTCCAGGTCGAGGGCAACCAGCAGACGACGTACGAGCGCATGAAGGGCAAGGTCGACGAGGAGCTGAAGCGGCACTTCAAGCCCGAGTTCCTCAACCGCGTGGACGACATCATCGTCTTCCCGCAGCTGTCGAAGACGGAGCTCATCCAGATCGTCGACCTGTTCACGAAGCGTCTCGCCGAGCGGCTGCTCGACCGCGACATCACGATCGAGCTGTCGGATGCCGCCAAGGAGCGCCTCATCGACGTCGGGTTCGACCCTGCGCTCGGTGCCCGCCCGCTGCGCCGCGCCATGCAGCGCGAGGTCGAGGACCGGCTGTCGGAGCTGCTGCTCAACGGCCAGCTCGACTCGGGCCACCACGTGAAGGTCGACTTCTCGGACGGCGCGTTCCGGTTCGACAGCGCGCCGCGCGGTGAGCGCGTGTCGGTGGGCGTCAACTCGGGCGGCGACATCTCCGCGACGCCCGATCTCGCGGCGCTCGGCGACTGACCGCACACGGAAGGGCGGGGGCTCCGGCCCCCGCCCTTCCGCGTGCCGCGGCGGCGCTCAGGAGAGGTCGAGGCGTCCGCGCCTATGGTGGGGGGATGACCGACTACACGGTGCGCCCGGCCCGCGCGGCCGACATGGAGCAGGTCCATCGGATGCTCCAGCCGCTCGTGATGCGACGCATCCTGCTCGGCAAGGACCTCGTCGTGCTGTACGAGGCGACGCAGGAGTTCCTCGTCGCCGTCGACGATTCCGGCCGCGTCATCGGCTGCGGCGCCCTGCACGTCATGTGGGAGGACCTCGGCGAGGTGCGCACCCTGCTCGTGGCCGACGAGTGGCTGCATCGCGGCGTCGGCCGGGCGATCGTCGAGGCGCTCGAGGGCAAGGCGCGCGAGCTCGGGCTCACCCGCCTGTTCTGCCTCACGTTCGAGGTCGACTTCTTCACCCGCCGCGGGTTCTCGCCCATCGGCGAGCAGGTCGTGTCGCCCGACGTCTACTCGCAGCTCGTCCGCAGCCCCGACGAGGGCGTGGCGGAGTTCCTCGACCTCGCCCATGTGAAGCCGAACACCCTCGGCAACACCCGGATGCTCAAGCACCTCTGAGGGAGAGCCCGTGAGCACGCCGAAGCGCCGTCGCCCGTCGCCCGCCGTCTACCGCCGTCGGCGCCTCGCCGTGCTGCTGCTCGCGCTCGTCGTCATCGGCGGCATCGTGTGGCTCGTCGTCGCCCAGCCGTGGTCCGCGCTGTTCGCCGGCGACGACGACGCGGAGCCGACCTCGACTCCCGCGCCCACCCCCACCGCCACCATGACGACGTCCGAGCCGACGCCGTCCGCCACGCCCCAGCCGACGGCGACCGAGACGGCGGTCCCTGCGGCCGAGGCGTGCGATCCCGCCGTTCTCGAGGTGACGGCCGTGACCGACAAGACCGAGTACGCCGCGGGCGAGCTGCCGCAGTTCTCCATCTCGCTCGCGAACACGGGCGACGTCGACTGCGTGCTCAACGTCGGCACCACGACCCAGCGGTTCGTCGTGACGAGCGGCGCCGACACGTGGTGGCAGTCGACGGACTGCCAGAGCGAGCCGAGCGACATGGAGGTCACCCTCGCGGCCGGGCAGACGGTGCAGAGTGCGGAGCCCGTCATCTGGGACCGCACGCGGTCGAGCACTGAGACCTGCGACAGCGAGGAGCGTCCGGCGGCCGCCGGCGGCGGCGCGACCTACAACCTGGCCGTGTCGATCGGTGGAGTCGACGCGGCGGAGCCGGCGACCTTCCTGCTGTACTGACGACACGAAGATGCCCCCGGCGGAGCTGGGGACACCGCCGGGGGCCGGAGCCGGCTTCGCTGGGGACTCAGCCGGATGGTGCTTGGATGACATCTTCAAGCTGAGAGACAAGGTAGCCGAACAGGCCCGGTATGTCGCCCTCTCAGCGATATCCGTCCGGCCGTCATGCCGCGTGATCCCGTCTTGTCCTCCGAACGGGGGACAGACGGGATCACGGTCGTTCGACTACCGTCGAAGTACCTCCGGAGCTCGTGACGGCTGTCCCCAGCGGCCTGTCGAACACGGTGTCCCCAGCACCTCGACCATCTCGCTCCGGAGAGCGTCGGCCCCTCGTGGCTCCGGTCATCCGGAGCGCGGGGGGCCTCTTCCGGAACGTAGGCTGGTCGGATGGCCAGCTCGAAGCGCAGGAAGTCCGTCGCCGCCGACCCGTCGGCGTTCCGCTCCGAGGCCCTCGCGCGCGCGCTCGAGAAGCAGGACATGGCGGCTGTCGCCCTCGCCCTCCGCAACGGCAACACCGTGGTCCCGCTGCTCGCGCCCGGCCCGCGCGACAACCCGCTCGACGGGGGAGAGGTGTGGACCTACCGCGACGCCGCGACGGGCGATGTGGCGCTCCTGCTCTTCAGCGACGCCCGCCACAAGCCCGCGAACCTGCCGCCCCAGGTCGGGGTGTACTCGCCCGCCTGGCTCCGCGCGTTCCTCACGCAGCACCGCGACGCCATCACGACCGTGTTCCTCGACATCGCGGGTCCTCACCCCATGCAGGCCGCGCCCGCCGACCTGCTCGCCGTGCTCGACGCCTGACGCGTCCCCCTCGCGCGTCAGGCGGTGTGCGTCAGGCGGTGTGCCGGGCCCTGATCTCCTCCAGCGCGGCCCTGAGGCTGCCCGCACCGTCGTCGACCACGCTGCGATAGCCGAGGCGCCCGGCCTCCGCGCGCCGCTGCGCGCCCTGCGTGACGGGACGCACCTCGCCCGCGAGGCTGAGCTCGCCCACGGCCGCGACCGACCGTGCGACGGCGTGCCCCCGGACGAAGCCCGCCACGGCGATCGCGATCGCGAGGTCGGCCGCCGGCTCGGTGAACCGCACGCCGCCGACCGTCGACACGTACACGTCGAGCTGGCTCGTCTTGACGCCCGCGCGCATCTCGAGGACGGCGAGCACCATCGCCACGCGCGACGGATCGAGCCCGTTCACGACCCGGCGCGGGTTCGCCGCCGTCGTCGGCACCGCGAGCGCCTGGACCTCCACGGGCAGCGCGCGGCGCCCCTCGAGCGCGATCGCGATGCAGGTGCCCGGTTCGGGCGTCCCGTGGGAGAGGAAGAGCGCGCTGGGATCGGGCACCTCGACGATGCCGTCGCCCGCCATCTCGAAGCACCCCACCTCGTCGGCGGCGCCGAAGCGGTTCTTGAGCGCGCGGATGAAGCGGAGACTCGTCTGCCGGTCGCCCTCGAAATGGCAGACGACGTCGACGAGGTGCTCGAGCAGCCGGGGACCGGCGACCTGGCCGTCCTTCGTGACATGGCCCACGAGGATGACGGGGAGGTCCCGCTCCTTCGCGACCCGGATGAGGGTGGAGGCGACCTCGCGCACCTGGCCCGGCATCCCCGCCGCGCCGTCGTTCAGCGACGACGACACGGTCTGCACGGAGTCGACGACGAGGAGCGAGGGCTTCACGGCGTCGACGTGGCCGAGGATCTTCGCGAGATCGGTCTCGCTCGCGAGGAAGAGCTCGTCGTGGAGGGCGCCCGTCCGCTCCGCGCGCAGCCGCACCTGCCCTGGCGACTCCTCGGCGCTCACGTACAGCACGCGCCTGCCCTCGCGGGCGGAGCGCGCCGCGACCTCGAGCAGCAGGGTCGACTTGCCGACACCCGGCTCGCCGGAGAGCAGGATGGCCGCGCCCGGTACGATGCCTCCGCCCAGCACGCGGTCGAACTCGCCCACACCGCTCGCACGGCGCGGCGTCTCCGACGTGTCGATGCTCGTGATCGGGCGTGCGGACGACGTCGGGATCATGGGGGCGACGCGGCGGGCGGCGTCGGGCGCGGCCGCCTCGACGACGGTGTTCCACTGCTGGCACTCGCCGCACCGGCCGACCCACTTGGGCGAGGTCCACCCGCACTCCGAGCAGACGAAGGCGGGGGCGGGGGCGCGCTTGGTGGCCATCCCCCCAGCGTAGGCAGGGCCGCCGACACCGCGCGCCGGGCGCGAGTCGGTCATCATGCCATGCGCGCGTGCGATCGCGTCGCACTTTACGCTCCGTGACCCTCACGGGGCCCGTCGCCGTCCGGCTGTGGTGGACTTGATCCCATCGGTTCACAGCAGCGCCGATCCCCCTGCCCCGTCCTGAGGAGACATCCATGTCCCGCATCCCCCGCATCGCGCTCGCCGCGGCATCCGCCGTCACGGCAGCCGCGCTGCTCGCCGGCTGCAGCGCCGGCGGCTCCGCGCCGTCCGACTCCGCGGCATCGGGCGACCCCGTCGAAGGCGGCACGCTCACGTACCTCGAGCCGCAGACGTGGAACACCCTCTATCCGCCGTCCGCCGGCTTCTACCCCAACGGCGGCATCGTCAACAACATCACCGACCGGCTGCTCTACCAGGACCCCGAGACCCTCGAGCTCGAGCCCTGGATCGCGACGAGCTGGGAGGTGAACGACGACGCGACGGAGTACACCTTCACGCTGCGCGATGACGCCACCTACTCCGATGGCACGCCCATCGACGCCGAGAACGTCGTGAAGAACTTCGACCTCTACGGCCTGGGCGACACCGACCGCGCCCTCACGGTCTCCGAGGCCATCAACAACTACGACCACGGCGAGGCCGTCGACGCGACCACGGTGAAGTTCTTCTTCACGGCGCCGTCCCCCGGCTTCGCGCAGGCCGTGTCGACCATCAACTCCGGCCTGCTCTCGAACGAGACGCTCGACCGCACGAGCGAGGAGTTCGGCCCGGGGAACGCCGCCGAGATCGTCGGCTCCGGCCCGTTCACGATCGCGAGCGAGGAGATCGGGACCGAGATCAGCCTCGCGGTCCGCGAGGACTACGACTGGGCGCCCGAGTCGTTCGAGCACGACGGCCGCGCGTACCTCGACGCCATCGACTACCTCGTCGTCGGCGAGGACAGCGTGCGCGTCGGCAACGTCGTCTCGCAGCAGGCGCAGATCGCGCGTCAGATCGAGGCGCCCGACGAGGCGCAGTTCTCCGCGGACGGGCTCTCGCTCCTCGCCGCGTCGACGAACGGCGTCAACAACGGCCTGAGCTTCCGCTTCCGCGACCCGCTCCTCGAGGACGTCCGCGTGCGCCAGGCGCTCATCGCTGGCATCGACCGCGAGCAGATCGTCGAGACGCTCTTCACCGACAGCTACCCGCTCGCGACGGGAGCGCTCGCATCGACGGCGCTCGGGTACACCGACACGTCGTCGTACTACGCCTACGACCCCGAGAAGGCCGCCGACCTGCTCGACGAGGCGGGCTGGGAGCTGAACGCCGACGGACTGCGCGAGAAGGACGGCCAGACCCTCGCCCTGACCTTCAACGAGGCGCTGCCGCAGCCGCGCTCGAGGGAGGTCGTGACCCTCATCCAGGAGCAGCTCGCCGAGCTCGGCATCGACGTCGAGCTGCTGCCCGGCGACCAGGCGGCGCAGGACGCCGCCCGCATCGAGGTCGGCGCGCTGCAGGTGTACCACTCCATGGTCGGCCGTGCCGACTACGACGTCCTGAAGTCGCAGTACTTCTCGAAGAACCGCAACACCCTGCTGAACGGCTACCCCGACGGCACGGTGGGCGATCAGGAACTCGACGACCTGCTCCTGCAGATCGCGTCGTCTCCCACCGAGGACGGCCGCGCCGAGGCCTCGGCCGCCGCGCAGCAGCGTCTCGCCGAGCAGGCGTACATCCTGCCGATCTTCGAGGAGCCGCAGGTGTTCGGCTACATCGACGCCGTCCAGGGCTTCCGCACGGAGTCGGTCGGCCGTCCGTCGTTCTACGACACCTGGCTCGCCCAGTAGCACCGAGACGGCCCTCGCCGTCGAGACCCGCGCTCCGCGCGTCGGCCTCGGCGACGGGGGCTGGTTTCGATGAAGGGGACCTCGGAAGGTGACCATGCTCTACGTCCTGCGACGCGCCGGGCAGGCGGTGCTCGTGCTCGTGCTCGCCTACACGGCGGCGTACGTGCTGCTCGCCGCCCTCCCGGGAGACGCCGTCCTCGCGCGCTACGGCAATCCCGACCTCGGCCTCACGCCCGAGCAGCTGGAGGCCATCCGCGTCGCCTACGGCGCCGACCAGCCGCTCATCGTGCGGTACCTCGACTCCGCCGCCGCGTTCCTGCGCGGCGACTTCGGCTACTCCGTGCAGAGCGGTGCGGCGGTGTCCGACCTCATCGCCGCGAACCTGCCCGACACGCTCGTGCTCGCCGTCGCGGGTCTCGCCGTGGCCATCTTCCTCGCCGTCGTCATCGCGTTCACCGCGACCTACGGCAAGGGCGCATGGCTGCGCCGCCTGTTCCGCACCATCCCGCCGTTCTTCGTGTCGCTGCCGGTGTTCTGGATCGGCATCATCCTCATCCAGATCTTCTCCTTCCAGCTCCGCCTCGTGCCCACGATCGGCGCGTCAGAGCTGCAGTCGCTCATCCTCCCGGTCGCGACCCTCGCCATCCCCATCGCCGCGCCGCTCGCGCAGGTGCTCATGCGCAGCATCGACGAGGTGCGCGACCAGCCCTTCGTCACCGTCGTGCGCGCGCGGGGGGCGAGCACCGCGTGGCTGCTCTGGCGCAACGTCGCCCGCAACGCCCTCCTGCCGACGCTCACGATGGCCGGCCTCCTCTTCGGCGAGCTTGTCGGCGGCGCCGTCGTCACGGAGGCCGTGTTCGCCCGCAACGGCATCGGGCAGATCACGGCCCAGGCCGTCGCCAACCGCGACACCCCTGTGCTGCTCGCGGTCGTCCTCATCACGACGGTCACGTTCGTCGTCATCAACCTCGTCGTCGACCTGCTCTACCCGGTGCTCGACGCGCGCCTGCGCCGGGCGCAGGCCCCGGCCCGGAAGGGAGCCGTCCGATGAGCGCGCTCGCCGCCTCGCGCCCCCGCACCGGATGGTGGCGCCCCCTCGTGCGACCCGGCGTCCTCGTCCCCGGTCTCGTCCTCGTCGTCGCCGTCCTCGCGGCCGTCGCGCCCACCCTCTTCACCGGCGCGAGCCCGACCGAGACGGTCGCCCCGTCGCTGCAGGCGCCCAGCGCCGCGCACTGGTTCGGCACGGATGCCACGGGGCGCGACGTGTACGCTCGCGTCGTCTTCGGGGCGTCCCAGTCGATCACGGGCGCCCTCGTGGCCGTGCTCGTGGGGCTCGTCGTCGGAACCGCCATCGGCGTCGCGGCGGGCGCCGTGGGCGGCTGGCTCGACGAGGTGCTCATGCGCGTCGTCGACGTGCTGCTGGCCATCCCCGCCCTCCTCCTCTCGCTCAGCGTCGTCATCCTGCTCGGGTTCGGCACGACCAACGCGGCCATCGCCGTGGGCGTGACGTCGATCGCGACGTTCGCGCGACTCGCCCGCTCCCAGGTCGTCGGCGTTCGCGTGAGCGAGTTCGTCGAGGCCGCGTACGGCTCCGGCGGCACCTTCTTCGGCGTGCTGTGGCGGCACATCCTGCCGAACTCGCTCACGCCCGTCATCGCGCTCGCGGCCCTGCAGCTCGGCTCGGCCATCCTGCAGATCTCGACCCTCGGCTTCCTCGGGTACGGCGCCCCGCCGCCCACACCCGAGTGGGGGCTCCTCATCGCGGAGGGGCGCAACTACGTCGCCACGGCCTGGTGGCTGACCGTCCTGCCCGGTGCCGTCGTCGTGGTCGTCGTGCTCGCGACGAACCGGCTCAGCCAGGCCATCCGGGGAGGGGAGTCCGCATGACCGGCGAACCGCTGCTGTCCATCCGCGACCTCGCCGTGCAGTACCGCACGGCGCACGGACCCGTCGACGCCGTGCGAGGCGTCTCGTTCGACGTGGCGGCGGGCGAGGTGACGGCGCTCGTCGGCGAGTCGGGCTCCGGCAAGTCGACCGTCGCCCAGTCGGTCATCGGCCTGCTGGCCTCCAACGGCCGCGTCGCAGGCGGGAGCATCAGCCTGAACGAGCGGCGCGAGGGCGTCACAGAGCTCGTCGGCCTCTCCGAGCGCCGCTGGCGGTCGCTGCGCGGCCGCTGCATCGCGCTCATCCCGCAGGACCCCGGCAACTCGCTGAACCCCGTCACGACGATCGGGTCGAGCGTCGGCGAGGCTCTGCGCATCCACGGATGGCGCGACCAGAGGAAGGTCCGCTCCCGCGTGCTCGAGCTGCTCGAGCGCGTCGACATCGACGACCCGGAGACGCGCGCGCGGCAGTATCCGCACGAGCTCTCGGGCGGCATGCGCCAGCGCGTGCTCATCGCCGCCGCGCTCGCCCTCGAACCCGAGCTCATCATCGCCGACGAGCCCACGAGCGCCCTCGACGTCACGGTGCAGCGCACCGTGCTCGACCTCCTCGACCGCCTGCGCACGGAGACGGGGACGGGCATCCTCTTCATCACGCACGACCTCGCCGTCGCAGCCGACCGCTCGGACTCGATCGTCGTCATGCGCGGGGGAGAGGTGCAGGAGGCCGGCCCGTCGGCCACCGTGCTCGCCGCGCCCGACGCGGAGTACACGCGCACCCTCCTCGCCGACGCCCCGTCGCTCGCGCAGGTCGTCGAACGCGTGCCGCCGGTCGTCGCGGACGGCGAGCGCCCCCTCGTCGAGGTGACGGCGCTGCGCCAGGAGTTCGCGCGCGGCGGCGGACGGGCTCCGCTCGTCGCCGTCGACGACGTCTCGTTCACGGTGCCGCGCGGCACGACGCACGCGCTCGTGGGAGAGTCGGGATCGGGCAAGACGACCACCGGACGCAGCATCGCGGGCCTCAACCGCCCGACGTCCGGTGCCATCCGCGTGGGCGACGTCGACGTCACGGCACTCCGATCCGCCCGCGCGTTCCGGCGCACGACGCAGCTCGTCTACCAGAACCCGTACGGCTCGCTCGATCCGCGGCAGACGATCGGGCAGGTGCTCGCCGAGCCGCTCGCGAACTTCGGCATCGGCACGTCGGCGGAGCGAGCCGAGCGCGTCGCGCACCACCTCGAACTCGTCTCGCTCGCGCCGGAGCTCGCGAACCGCCGCCCGCGCGAGCTGTCGGGCGGCCAGCGCCAGCGCGTCGCGATCGCCCGTGCGCTCATCCTCGAGCCGGAGCTCGTCGTCCTCGACGAGGCGGTCTCGGCCCTCGACGTCACCGTGCAGGCGCAGATCCTCCGCCTGCTCGCGCGACTGCAGGAGGAGCTCGGGCTGACCTACGTGTTCATCTCGCACGACCTCGCCGTCGTCCGGCAGATCGCCGACACCGTCTCGGTGCTCCGGCGCGGGCGCCAGGTCGAGCTCGGCTCCGCGGGGCAGGTGTTCGACGCCCCGCAGCACGACTACACGCGACAGCTGCTCGCGGCCATCCCCGGCGCGGCTTTCCGAGGCGGCGCATGACCCGGCTCGGCTTCTTCACGCGCCTGCTCGAGGAGGCTCCCGCCGCCGACCGCTACCGGTTCGCGCTCGAGCAGATCGCGCACGCCGAGGCATCCGGCTTCGCATCGGCGTGGGTCGCGCAGCATCACTTCGGCGAGCACGAGGGAGGCCTCCCGTCGCCGTTCGTGCTCCTGGCCGCCGCGGCCGAGCGGACCGAGCGCATCGGTCTCGGCACCGCCGTGCTTACGCTGCCGATCGACGACCCCCTGCGCGCCGCCGAGGATGCGGCCGTGCTCGATCAGCTGAGCGGCGGACGCGTGCAGCTCGGGGTCGCATCGGGCGGGACGCCCTCGTCGTTCGCGGCGTTCGGGCAGGATCCGTCGCGTCGGCGCGAGATCTTCGACGACCACTTCGGCGTGTTCGTCGACGCGCTCTCGGGCCGCGGCGTGCGCGGCACGCCGTCGCGGATCTATCCGCCGGCGGGCGATCTCGCCGACCGCATCTGGCAGGCGACGTTCTCCGTCGACGGCGGTCGCCGCGCCGGGCTCCGCGGCGACGGCCTGCTGCTCTCGCGCACGCAGCCGCGCACCGAGGCCGACCCCGACGCTCCGCTCCACGCCATCCAGCTGCCCATCATCGAGGCGTACCGCGCCGCGCTTCCCGACGGCGCCGCCCCGCGCATCCTCGCCTCCCGCACGGCGCTCGTCGTCGACCCGGAGCACCGCACCCGCGCGCTGGAGCTCGCGGAGGACGGGCTGCGCCGGCTGGCGCAGACGATGTTCGGGCGGGACGTGTCGGGACTCGGGATCGAGGACGTCGCGCGCCTCACCGACACGCACGTCGGCACCGTCGACGAGGTGGTCGCGTCGCTGTCGGCGGATGCGGCCATCCCCGCCGCGACCGACGTCTCGTTCCAGGTCCACTCGATCGCCGCGACGCACGAGCTGACGCTGCGGTCGCTCGAGCTGCTCTCCGCCGAGGTCGCACCGCGCCTCGGATACGAGACGGGGCACGCCGCCGCCGCGTCGCTGCGCTCCGCCCACGTCGCCCCCTCCGCCCACGCCGTTCTCGCGGAAGCCCCCGCAGAAGGAGTCTCATGAGTTCCGACAACGCCGACATCATCGACCTGCTCGCGGGCATCGCCCCCGGCAGCCGCCTCGCGGCCATCCGCGGCAACCGGGCGCAGGCGCGGGAGAACGCGCAGCGCAGCTTCGAGGCGCTGCTCGAGCCCGCGGACCCGGGGACGTTCCCGCTCTCGGAGCGATATGCGGTCGCGGCCTTCGTCGCGCGCCTGCACGGCTTCGACGCCGCGACGGACTTCTACGCCGACCTGCTCGGCGACGAGGCGCCTGGCCTCGTCGCCCTCGTCGACGAGGCGGCGCTCTCGGGCAGGACGCAGGGTCCCTACGGCGCCTACCGGGAGCCGGGCCTCGCGACGGAGAGCACCCCCGGACTCGTGTGGACGGCCGACGCCGCGGCCCTCGGCGAGCGCCTCGCCGCCGCCCTCACCCACGCGCACCTGCTCGTGTTCCGCCCGCGCGAGTCGCGACCCGAGGCGCTGCAGGCGCTCGTCGACGCCGGCTGGAGCGCCGACGACATCGTGTCGCTGTCGCAGCTCGTCGCGTTCCTGTCGTTCCAGCTGCGCACCGCGTGGGGGCTGCGCGCGCTGGCCTCCGCCGCCCCGACCTCCTCGACCGAAGGGAGCCGCGCATGAGCGAGCTCGTCACCGCGTACCCCGACCTCGACCGTCCGGACGCGTTCACCCAGCAGGGCCTCGGCTGGGTGCCGTGGCTGCTCCCGGTGGCGGAGGACGACCTCACCGAGCCCCAGCGCGCCGCGCTTATCGAGCCCGCTCGCGCGAAGATGCCCTACTTCCGGCTGCTCGCGCGCGACCCCGAGGCGCTCCGCGCGCGCACGCTCACCGACCTCGACATCTTCTTCAACGTCACGGACGGCGTCGGCCGCGCCGAGCGCGAGCTGGCGGCGGCCGCGACCTCCCGGTACAACGGCTGCGTCTTCTGCGCCCATGTGCACGCCGCGGCGGCGACGCGCGAGTCGGGCCGCGAGGCGGATGTGCAGCGCCTCCTCGACGAGGGGGTCGGCGCCGACCTCGGCGATGCGGCCTGGAACGCGATCGCCGCGTCCTCGGTGGCCCTCGCCGAGACGCCGCTCGCCTTCGGCGAGGCCGACGTGCAGCGCCTGCGCGATGCGGGGCTCGAAGACGAGGAGATCGTCGACGTCGTGAACGGCGCCGCGTTCTTCAACTGGGCCAACCGCCTCATGCTGTCCCTCGGGGAGCCCGAGGTGCCCGCCCGCCGCCGGAAGGAATCCGCATGACCATCCCCGCGCACCTCGATCACATCGTCATCGCCGGGCCGGACCTCGACGCCGTCGTGCGCTGGTTCGCCGAGCTCACGGGCGTCGTGGCGGCGCCCGGGGGCGCGCATCCCACCGGCACCGCCAACGCCCTCGTCGCCCTCACGGTCGACGGCGAGCGCGGTCCGCAGTACGTGGAGCTCATCGGGCCCGACCCCGCGCGCACGGCGCCCGAGGTGCCGACGACCTTCGGAATCGACGGGCTCACGGCGCCGAGCATCCAGGCATACGCCGTCCATCCCGACGACATCGACCAGGCCGTCGCCTCGGCTCGCGAGCGCGGCTACGATCCCGGCGACGTGCACGATCTCTCGCGCCGCAAGCCCGACGGCACGCTGCTGGAGTGGCGGCTGACGCGCGGAGAGGGCCGTCGCCTCGACGTGCCGTTCCTCATCGACTGGGGCGGCACGGAGCAGCCGGGGCTGAGCGGGATTCCCGCCATCGAACTGCTCTCGTTCGAGCGGGTCGAGCCCGACCCGGCGCCGCTGCGCGCTGTGCTGACGGCGCTGGGTCACGGCGCCGACGTCGTCGAGGGCGCGCCCGCCGGCTTCCGCCTCACGCTGCGGCGGGCCGACGGCGAGGTCGTCGTCCTGTAGCGATCGCCGCGCGGCGGGAGGGAGAACCATGGCCGATCACATCGACGCGTACCTCGCGTGGCAGGAAGCGGCGGGGCGGACGCCTGCGACCGTCGACGAGTCGTCGCCGTTCGAGGGCGCAGGAGACGCCGACCGTGCCGCCGTCGGCGCGGCGGTCGACGACCTGCGACCCGAACTGGAGGCGCTCGCCGTCGCGCTCCACGACGATCCGGAGACGGGCTTCGACGAGCACCGATCGGTGCGCCGCATCGCGGACCTGCTCGCCGCGCACGGCGTGGAGGCCGAGGTCGGGGCCTTCGGGCTCGACACGGCCCTGCGCGCCACGGTGGGGGAGGGCGACGGCCCCCACTTCGCCGTCATCGCCGAGTACGACGCCCTCCCCGGCATCGGCCAGGCCTGCGGCCACAACATCATCGCCGGCATCGGCGTGGGGGCCTTCCTCGCGGCCGCCCCGCTCGTCGCCCGGCGGGGCGGCCGGCTCTCGCTCATCGGCACGCCCGCGGAGGAGAACGGCGGCGGCAAGGAGCACATCATCCGCGCGGGCGGGTTCGACGACGTCGACGCGGCGGGGATGGTCCATCCGGCCGGCGGCGACGAGGTCTCGTCGATCGTCGGCCAGCGCACGACGGGCGTGCGCCGCGTCGCGGTGACGTACCGCGGGCGTGCCGCGCATGCGGCAGGGGCGCCGTGGCTGGGCCTCAATGCCCTCGACGCCGTGGTGACGGCGTACCAGGGCGTGGCGCAGCTGCGGCAGCACATCCTGCCGATCGACCGCGTGCACGGCATCATCACCGACGGCGGCGCCGCGCCGAACATCGTCCCCGAGCGCGCGTCGGCGCTGTTCTACGTGCGCTCGGGCGAGGTCGACACGCTCCGCGCGCTCACCGACCGCGTGGTCGCGGTGCTCGAGGGCGCCGCCGTCTCGACGGGCGCGACCGCCGAGATCGAGGTCGACCCCGTGCCCCCGTACCTCCCGCTCGAGGCGAACGTGGCGCTCACGAAGCGCTGGGCCGCGACCATCCGCTCGCGCGGTCGCGCCGTGCCGGCGCCGCCCCTCGTGCCGGCCCAGGGCGGACCGTCGACCGACATGGGCAACGTCTCGCGGTACGTGCCGTCGATCCACCCGTCCATCGGCCTCGGCGCCCCCGCCGGCGTGCAGCCCCACAACGCGGCGTTCGCCGACGCGACCGTGCGGCCTGCGGCGTTCGCCGCGATGGCCGACGCGGCGGCGGCGCTCGGGGCGGCGGCGATCGACTACCTCGCCGACGCGCGCCTTCGCGACGCGGTCTCGGAGGAGTTCGCCGCCCTCGGCGGCCGGTTCCGCTGGGAGGGGTGAGCACCCTCTTCCCCTCGGCGGCACTTTGTACCAAGATGTAACTAAGTACATCGAGGCGAAGGAGCCGCATGACCGTCATCCCTCTCACCGACGACTGGACCGTCACGGCGATCACCGGGCCCGCCCCCGAGGGGGTGAGGGGGCGGGGCATCCCCGCGGTCGTCCCCGGCACGGTGCACCTGGACCTGTTGCGCGCCGGCCTCATCGACGAACCCTTCGACGGCGCGAACGAGGACGCGCAGCAGTGGATCGGCGACGTCGACTGGCGCTTCGAGACGACGTTCCGCTGGACGCCGGACGGCTCCGAGCGTCAGCAGCTCGTGGCCGAGGGGCTCGACACGCTCGCGACCGTCGTGCTCAACGGCGTCGAGATCGGCCGGACCGAGAACCAGCACCGCTCGTACCGCTTCGACATCGGCGCCGCGCTCGTCGACGGCGAGAACGCGCTGCGCATCGACATCGCGGCGCCCGTTCCGGCGGCGCACGCGCGCTCGGAGGAGCACGGCGCGCGCCCGCATGTCAACCACCATCCGTACAACGCGCTGCGCAAGATGGCGTCGAGCTTCGGGTGGGACTGGGGCATCGACGTCGCGGGCGCCGGCATCTGGAAGCCCATCCGCGTCGAGTCGTGGTCGACCGCGCGCATCGCCTCGGTGCGCCCCCTGGTCGACGTCGACGGGACTACGGGCGTGCTCGACGCGCACGTCGAGATCGAGCGCGGGGATGGCGTGGAGGCCGCCGCGCTGCGTGTCGAGGTCGAGATCGCGGGGACGACGGCCGACGTCGAGGTGCCCGCCGGCAGGTCGGCCGCGCGCGTGCGGGTCGACGTCGCCGACGCGGAGCTCTGGTGGCCGCGCGGTCACGGCGCGCAGCCGCTCTACGACGTCGCCGTCCGCCTGCCGGGCCTCGACGAATGGCACGGCCGCGTCGGCTTCCGCACGGTGCACGTCGACGTCGCCCCCGACGAGCAGGGCAGTCCGTTCGCCGTCCATGTGAACGGCCGTCTCATCCAGATCCGCGGCGCGAACTGGATCCCCGACCACGCCTTCACGACGGAGGTCGGCCGCGACCGCTACGCACGGCGCATCGCAGACGCCACCGAGGCGAACATGAACCTGCTGCGGGTGTGGGGCGGCGGCATCTACGAGTCGGACGACTTCTACGACCTGTGCGACGAGCAGGGGGTGCTCGTCTGGCAGGACTTCCTGCTGGCCTGCGCCGCCTACGCCGAGGAGGAGTGGCTCGCGCGCGAGATCGAGGCGGAGGCGCGGGAGGCCATCACCCGGCTGTCGCCGCATCCGTCGCTCGTCATCTGGAACGGCAACAACGAGAACATCGTCGGCTATGCCGACTGGGGATGGCGCCACCGCCTCGAGGGCCGCACGTGGGGCGAGGGTTACTACTTCCGCCTCTTCCCGAGGCTCGTGGCCGAGCTCGACGGCACGAGGTTCTACTCGCCGGGGAGCCCGTACTCGTTCTCGCGGTTCCTCAGCCCCAACCTCGACACGTACGGCACCGTCCACATCTGGGACGTCTGGAACACGAAGGACTACGCCGCCTACCGCGAGTGGACGCCGCGCTTCGTCGCGGAGTTCGGCTTCCAGGGGCCGCCCGCGTGGACGACGCTCACCGAGGCGGTGCACGACGCGCCCCTCGAGCCGCACGGCCACGAGATGCTCGTGCACCAGAAGGCGCACGAGGGCAATGTCAAGCTCGAGCGCGGCTACGGCCCGCACCTGCCGGCCCCCGCGACGATCGACGACTGGCACTGGGCGACGCAGCTGAACCAGGCGGCGGCCGTGCGCTTCGGGATCGCCCACTTCCGCTCGCTCGCGCCGTACAACACCGGCACGATCGTGTGGCAGCTCAACGACGACTGGCCCGTCATCTCCTGGGCCGCCGTCGACTTCGCGGAGCGGAGGAAGCCCCTCTGGTACGCCCTCAAGGCGGTCTACGAGCCGCGGCTCGTGACGGTCCAGCCGCGCGACGGCGCCCTCGCGGCCGTGCTTCTCGATGACGCGGATGAGCCGTGGTCGGGCGATCTCGTCGTGCGCCGGCTGTCGCTGGCGGGCGAGGTGCGCGCCCGGGTGCGGCTCGCGGCGGAGGTCGCAGCGCGCGGCGCGACGACCGTCCCGCTGCCCGAGGAGGTCGCCTCCGGCGGTGCCGGCGAGGTGCTCGTCGTCGAGGCGCCCGGCTTCGCGCGCGCCGTGCACGACTTCGCCGAGGTCGTCGACCAGCCGCTCGACGCGCGCCCGCTCGAGGTCGAGGCCGAGCGGGCGGATGGCACGGTGCGCGTCCGCGTGCGGGCGCGCGCCTATGCGCGCGACGTCTTCCTGCTCGCCGACCGCGGTCATCCCGCTGCCGTCGTCGACTCGGGCCTCGTGACGCTGCTGCCGGGCGAGGAGCACGTCTTCACGGTCTCGGGGGTGCCCGACGACGTCGCCCCCGACGTGTTCGCGGATGCGCTCGTGCTCCGGCACGCAGGAGACCTGCGGAGCTGAGCCGCGCACCGCAGGGGTCCCGCCGCAGCGCCCCGGCCGTCCCCGGCCGGGGCGCTGCGCGCGCCGTCGTGGCAGCGCTCCCACGAGTTTGTTCCGCGGATACGGAAACTGCTTGACCGAGTTCGTTTCAGTGCGTAACAATGGCAGCAGCCCCCTCCGGGTTCGTCAACGCCGACGGTCTTCCCCCGGCGTGAGGAAAGGACAACGATGTTTCTTCGCACAGCACGCGGACGACGCGCCTCCGTCGCCATCTCCGCAGGCGTCGCCGCCATCGGCCTCGCCCTCACCGCCTGCGCCCCCGCAGGCGGCGGCACGAGCGCCTCGACGGGCTCGAGCGACGCGACCACGCTCGTCGCCTACACGGGCCAGTCGGGCGACTACCAGATCAACTTCAACCCCTACTCGCCCACGAAGATCGGCGGGCTCGGCACGATCTACGAATCGCTCTTCTTCGTGACCAACGTCAACACCGACCCGTACGTGCCCCTGCTCGCCACGGAGTACGCGTGGAACGACGACGGCACGCAGCTCGACATCACCCTCCGCGAGGGCGTCACGTGGTCGGACGGGGAGGCGTTCGACGCCGACGACGTCGTCTTCACGTTCCAGATGATCCTCGACAACCCGGCCCTCAACACGGGCGGCTTCGCGGGGACGCCCGCCAAGGTCGACGCCACGCACGTCACGATCACCTTCGACGAGCCCGCGTTCGTGACCGGCCCCGAGCTCCTCGGCAAGACCTTCATCGTGCCCGAGCACATCTGGAACGGCATCGACCCCACCGCCGAGGTCATGGCGGAGCCCGTCGGCACCGGCCCGTACCTGCTCGCCGACTTCAAGCCGCAGGCGTTCACCCTCACGGCGAACGAGGACTACTGGGACGGCGCCCCCGCCGTCGAGAACGTGCGGTACCTCTCGCTCTCGGGCAATACCGCGGGCGCCGACGCGCTCGCCGCCGGGACGATCGACTGGCAGACCGGCCCCGTGCCCGACATCCAGAACGTGTCGGAGAACTACCCCGGCTACGACGCCATCACGATCGGCCAGAACCAGATGGCGCTCCTCACGTGCTCGAACGCCGATCTCGGGTGCGAGGGGCCGCAGACCGACCCCGCCGTGCGCCAGGCGATCTACTACGCGCTCGACCGCGAGCAGGTGAACTCCCTCGCGTTCCAGAACACGGCGAGCGACATGTCGCCGACGTTCGCGCTGCTGCCCGCGCAGGAGCAGTTCATCTCGGACGACATCGACGAGACCACGGTGCCGGAGACGGCCGATGCGGCGAAGGTCGACGAGATCCTCACGGGCGCCGGCTACGAGAAGGGCGCCGACGGCATCTACGCCAAGGACGGCGTCGCGCTGAACCTCACGATCGAGGTCGTCACCGGCTGGACCGACTACATCACGGCGATCGACACCATGTCGCAGCAGCTGAAGGCCGTCGGGATCGGCGTGACGGCGTCGCAGTCGTCGTGGAACGAGTGGACGGACAAGAAGAGCAAGGGCACCTACCAGCTCGCGATCGACTCGCTCGGCCAGGGCGCGGCATCCGACCCGTACTACCTGTACAACAACTTCTTCTCCTCCGCGAACACCGCTCCCGTGGGGGAGGCCGCCCCCGTCAACGTCTCGCGGTTCAGCGACCCCGCCGTCGACGAGGCGCTCGCCGTGCTGAAGGCGACGAACCCCGAGGACACCGCCACGCGGCAGGAGCAGTTCGACATCATCCAGGCGGCGATCGTCGAGGACATGCCGTACATCCCGATCCTCACGGGAGGGACGACGAGCGAGTTCAACGCCGAGAAGTTCACCGGATGGCCGACGGAGGACGACCTGTACGCCTTCCCGGCGATCTGGGCATCGCCCGACAACGCCCAGGTGTTCAAGGCGCTCGAGCCGACGGGCGAGTGAGCGTGGCCGAGGAGGAGCGCGTGAAGGGATCGACAGCGTGAACTACTACCTGCGGAAGCTGGGCTTCTACCTCGTCGCCCTGTGGGCGGCGCTGACGCTCAACTTCCTGATCCCCCGGCTGCTGCCGGGCAACCCGGTCGACATCCTGCTCGCCAAGCTCCAGCAGCGCGGCGGCACGGTGAACGCCGAGACCCGGGCGGCCTACGAGCTCCTCCTCGGCGGCAACACGTCCGATCCGCTCATCGTGCAGTACGGCAGCTACCTGCTCAACGTGCTGCGCGGCGACCTGGGCGTGTCGGTCACGTACTTCCCGGCACCGGTGACGGAGGTGATCGGCACGTCCCTGCCCTGGACGATCGCCCTCATCGGGATCGCCACCGTGCTGTCCTTCCTCATCGGCGTCGGGCTCGGCGCCGTCGTCGGATGGAAGCCGGGCACGTGGCTCGACTCGCTCGTGCCGGCGACGACGCTGCTCGCCGCCGTCCCGTACTTCTGGCTCGCGCTCATCCTCGTCTACCTGTTCGCGACCATCCTGGGTCTGTTCCCCTCGCAGGGCGGGTACGACGTCGTCCTGAACCCGGGCTGGAACGCCGAGTTCATCGGCTCCGCCCTCTACTACGGATTCCTGCCGGCGCTCACGATCGTCATCGCCTCGCTCGGCGGGTGGCTGCTCGGCATGCGCAACATGATGGTGTCGACGCTGTCGGAGGACTACATCCTGACGGCGCACGCCAAGGGGCTCTCCGACGGCCGCATCCTGCGCGGCTACGCGGCGCGCAACGCCGTTCTGCCGTCCATCGCGGGCTTCGCGATCTCGCTCGGCTTCGTCGTGTCCGGCTCGGTCGTCACCGAGCAGGTGTTCTCGTACCCCGGCATCGGATCGAAGCTGCTGTCGGCCGTGACGAACAACGACTACGCGCTCATGCAGGGGCTGTTCCTCTTCATCACCCTCGCCGTGCTGGGGGCCAACCTCGTCGTCGACCTGTTCTACGGCCTCATCGACCCCCGCACGCGGGCACGGAGCTGATCGCCATGACCAACATCGCCCCCACCACGGAGCCGTCGGTCGCCGACGCCACCGAGACCATCGTGACGCGCACGGCGCGCGAGCAGCGCGCCGCCCGCGCGCAGCGCTCGCGCTCGGCGATCCGGCAGATGCTGCCCACCATGACGCCGTGGCTCGCGCTCGGACTCGCGCTCATCGGCGGCATCACCCTGTTCGGCCTGCTCGGGCCGCTCTTCGTGAGCGATCCCGCGGCCATCCGCAGCATCGGGCTCACGCCGCCGAGCGCCGAGTTCCTCCTCGGCACGACGCAGACGGGCCAGGACGTCTTCGCCCAGCTCGCCTTCGCGACGCGCGGGTCCCTCGAGATCGGCCTCATCGTCGGCGTGCTCGCGACCGTGCTGTCGGCCTTCTTCGGCATCCTCGGCGCCTACATCGGCGGGTTCGCGGACGAGGCGTTCTCGCTGTTCTCGAACGTCTTCCTCGTCATCCCCGGCCTCCCGCTCGTCATCGTGATCTCGGGGTTCGTGCCCGCCGAGGCGCGCGGGCTCTGGACCATCGCGGTCGTCCTCGCGATCACGAGCTGGGCAGGGTCGGCGCGCGTGCTGCGCGCGCAGACGCTGTCCATCCGCAGCCGCGACTACGTCTCGGCGTCGAAGGTCGCTGGCGAGCGCGCGTGGCGCGTCATCGCCGTCGAGATCCTCCCGAACCTCCTGCCCGTCCTCGCCTCGCAGTTCGTCTTCGCCGTCATCGCCGCGATCCTCGGGGAGGCGGGGCTGTCGTTCCTCGGCCTCGGGGCGTCGAACTCGTCGACGCTCGGCACGATGCTCTTCTACGCGCAGAACGGCTTCGCGCTGTCGCTCGGCGCGTGGTGGTGGTTCGTGCCGCCCGGGCTCATCATCGCGCTGTTCGGGATGGGCCTCTCGCTCGTGAACTTCTCGATCGACGAGATCATCAACCCCAAGCTCAAGAACGTGCGCTTGCACGCGCGCCGCGAGCGCCGTGCGCGCCGCGAGGCGCGCAGGAAGGAGCGCGCCGCATGAGCGCGACGAAACGCCCCGTGCTCACCGTCGACGACCTCTCGGTCGTCTACGAGGTCGAGCAGCCCGTCACGGCCGTGAAGGGGGCGACGTTCACGCTCGGCGCGGGCGAGATCCTCGGCCTCGCCGGCGAGTCGGGGTGCGGCAAGACGACCCTCGCCTACGCCGTGAACCGCCTGCACAAGCCGCCGGCGCGCATCGCGAGCGGGCGCATCGTCTTCCACGACCGCGACGGCGACGACGTCGACCTGCTCTCGCTCGGCGACGAGCGCCTGCGCGCGTTCCGCTGGTCGAAGCTCTCGATGGTGTTCCAGGGTGCCATGAACGCCCTGAACCCCGTGCTGACCGTGCGCGCGCAGCTGGAGGACGTGCTGCAGGCTCACCGGCCGAAGATGGCGAAGGCCGAGCGGCGCGAGCGCGCCGCCGACGTGCTGCGCCGCGTCGGCGTCGACCCGTCGCGGCTCGCGTCGTACCCGCACGAGCTGTCGGGCGGCATGCGCCAGCGCGTCATGATCGCGATGGCGATGATCCTCGAGCCGCAGGTCATGATCATGGACGAGCCCACGACGGCGCTCGACGTCGTCGTGCAGCGCGACATCCTGCGCGAGATCGTGCGCCTGCGCGACGAGCTCGGCTTCGCCGTGATCTTCATCACGCACGACCTGCCGCTGCTGCTCGAGATCAGCGACCGCATCGCCGTCATGCTGCGCGGCGAGATCGTCGAGCTGCGCGAGGCCGACGACATGTACCGCGACCCGCACCATGAGTACACGCGCAAGCTGCTCGGCTCGTTCCCGAGCCTCAGCGGCTCGCGCGGCGCGTTCATCCGATCCGGCATCGACCACGCGGAGGTGCGGGCATGACCGGCGTCCGCGTGAAGGATCTCGTCAAGGAGTTCAGCGTGCGCGACGGCCTGCGCCGCAGCCGCTTCCGTGCCGTGGGCGGGGTGTCGTTCGACCTCGTGCCGGGCCGCACCGTCGCGCTCGTCGGCGAGTCGGGGTCGGGCAAGTCGACGATCGCGCGCATCCTCTCGAAGCTCGAGACGCCGACATCGGGCGTCATCGAGGTGACGCACGACGACGGGCGCCCCGTACCGCCGGCGGAGTACCGCCGCCACGTGCAGATGGTCTTCCAGGATCCGTTCGCGTCGCTCAACCCGTTCCACTCGATCGAGCACCACATCGCCCGTCCGCTGCGCATCCACAAGCGCACGCGCGGCGCCGACGAGACGCACGAGCGCGTCGTCGAGATGCTCGAGCGCGTGAACCTCGACGCGTCGTTCGCGTCGCGCCGGCCGCACGAGCTGTCGGGCGGGCAGCGGCAGCGCGTCGCGATCGCGCGAGCGCTCGCGCCGGGTGCGCAGGTCGTGCTCGCCGACGAGCCGGTGTCGATGCTCGACGTCTCCATCCGGCTCGGCGTGCTGAACCTGCTGGGCAGGCTGCAGCGCGAGGACGACCTCGCCGTGCTCTACATCACGCACGACCTCGCCACGGCG
Source organism: Microbacterium gilvum (assembly GCF_039543865.1). Lineage (NCBI taxonomy): Bacteria > Bacillati > Actinomycetota > Actinomycetes > Micrococcales > Microbacteriaceae > Microbacterium > Microbacterium gilvum. The sequence goes on from NZ_BAABKO010000003.1 coordinate 267,217, forward strand.
CGCCACTTCTCCGACGAGATCCTCGTGCTCTACAAGGGGCGCGTCGTCGAGCGGGGGCCGTCCGACGCCGTCATCCTCGATCCGCATCACGACTACACGCGACTGCTCGCGATGGCGGCGCCCGATCCGGAGCGCATCGGCAAGGTCGTGAGCGGCGAGGCGCCGCCCGACCGCGCCACGCTCGACAACACGGTGTGCTTCAACCACTTCACGGGAGAGTGGGAGAGCGCGAAGGCCGCCGCGGCGGCCTGAGGATGCGGGGGCGCCCGGATGCCCGGGCGCCCCGGCGTCATCCCGCCCGCAGCTCGAGCACGCGCGCCGACGGCTCGTCGGCCGGCGCCGTGATCTCGAGCTCGCCGGCGTCCGCGTCCCACGACCACGACCATCCGCCGGCGGTCGCGGGGAAGAACGGCCGGACCTCGAGCGCGCGGCCCCGCGCCCACGCGAGCGACAGGCGCGCGGAGTCCGCGCCATCCCTCCGCCACACCGAGACGTAGGCGTGGCCGCCCATCTGCAGGCCGAGGGAGGTCCACTCGTCCTCCCAGGCGGGGAGCCCGAGCGGCCAGATCGGCAGACGGCCGCGGACGTCGCGGAGCACGGCGCGGTGGGCGTCGAGCGCCTCGCGGACGGCGTCCACCTCGTGCGGCGCCATCCGGTTGAGGTAGCCCGAGAGGTACAGGCGGCCGAGAATGCCGTTCACGAGGCAGAACGTGCGCAGCTCGTCGCTCATGCCCGTCTGCGGGTACGCCCAGTTTCCGGCCTGCTCGGGGAGGATCGACGCCGGAGCGGCGGCCGCGATCGTGGCGTAGCGGATGGGATCCTGCTGGTCGGAGGTCGACTGCAGGTGCAGGCGCGAGAGCATGGCGTAGTCCATGCGCATGGCGCCGGACGCGCAGTTCTCGACGAGGAGGTGCGGATGGCGCTCCTGCACGCCGTCGATCCAGTCGAGGAGGGCCCTGGCGTGCTCGAGCAGGCCGTGCCCCGGCGCGAGGCCGTCGCGGTCGCTTCCCGGACCCGTCATCGTGTTCTCGTCCATCTTGAGGAAGCCCACGCCGTACTCGGAGACGAGGCGGTCGACGACGGCGTCGAGATGGGCGCGGGCGGTGGGATGGCGGAGGTCGAGCAGATGGCGCCCGTGCTCGGCGATCCGCACGCCGCCGCGCGAGAAGAACGCCTCGTCGGGGAGGGTCCGCGCGAGCGGAGACCGCACGCCGACGACCTCCGGCTCGAGCCAGAGCCCCGGCGTCATGCCGCGGGAGCGGATGTACCCCGTCGCCTCGGCGAGGCCGCCGGGGAAGCGCCGCTCCGACGGCTCCCACGCGCCGACGCCGTCCCACCAGTGGCCGTCGGCGTACCATCCGGCGTCGATGCAGAACGCGTCGGCGCCGGCATCCGCCGCCGCGTCGACGAGCGGCCGGAGCTTCTCGGTCGTGGGGTCGCCCATGAGCGTGTTCATGTAGTCGTTGAAGACGATCGGCAGCGCGTCGTCGGCTCCGCGCGGCAGCCGGATGGCGCGGCGCTGCTCCGTGAGCGCCTGCAGCGCCTCTTCGACTCCGCCCGTGGCGACCGCGATCGACGCGGGCACCGTGCGGAACGTCTCCCCGCCGCGCAGGCGGACGCTCCACTGGTGCTCCTGATCGGTCGGCCCGCTCAGCAGCAGGTACGCGCCGCGCCCGTTCTCGCCGAGCTCGGCGAGCCATGGCCCGTTGTGCTCGACCTGCCACGCGAGGGCGTAGCCGCCGTGCACGGCGGCGAGGGCAGCCGTGGGCGCCTTCTCGCCGCTCGACCACGAGCCCCGGTTGCCGAGCACGAGGCGCGTGCGAGGCGGCTGGTGGTGGTGGGCTGCGCGGCGCACGTCGACGAGGCCCGCGGTGCGCAGCGGCTCCACCTGCCAGCGGCTCTCCGCGATCCAGTCGTTGTCGGCGTGCGCGACGACGAGCCCGTCGACCGAGCCGAGGCCCGCGTCGGCGAGGAACGACCCCGTCGCGAACGTCGAGACGGCGTCGAGGACGAGGTCGTCCGCGGCCGTCACCTCCGTCCAGGTGCGGATGGCCGGAGCGTCCGCGGCCTGGAAGACGCTCACGACGCGCAGGCCCCGGCTCGCGTCCTCCTGCACGACGCGCAGCTCGCCGGGCAGCTCCTCGTGCGACACGTAGCGCAGGGCGCGGCCGATGATCGTGTCGACGTGGCGGAAGCTGCCGGGGAACCTGCCGTGGCCGAACGCCGTGAGCTCGACGAGGGGCTGCTCGCCGTGGGCCTCCGGCAGGAGCGGCTCCGGCTCGGCGGCGTCGGCAGGCCGGAGCGATAGCACCGAGACGGGGCCGTCGGCCGGGGCGGACAGGGTGAGGGCGACGCGCGGGGCGTGCCAGATGACGGTCGTCATGGGGTGGGATCCTCGCTGATCGCGGAAAGATATGGTGATCCTCTCAGCGCTCGAGAGCGGGCACAAGAGACTATGTTCAGGAGAGTGACAAACATCGCGATCGACGAGCTCTCACCCGCCATGCGCGCGGCCCTCCTCGAGGTGCTCATCCACGGGGAGCTGCCGCGCGCCGAGATCGCCCGCCGCCTGCACCTCTCGCGCGCGAGTCTCACGCGCATCACGCGCTCCCTCGTCGACGAGGGCCTCCTCGCGGAGGGCGAGACGCGGCTCATGGCCCAGACGGGCCGCCCGTCCGAGATGCTGCAGCTGCGCGCGTCCGCACGCCACTTCCTCGGCGTCAAGCTCACGGGCGACACGCTCTACGCCGTCGTGACCGACCTGCGCGCGCAGCCCGTCGCCTCGCTCGAGCGGGCGCTGCCGTCTCGCGAGGTCGCCGACGTCGTCGCCGAGATCGCGGATGTCGCCCGTATGTTCGCCGCGGAGCACCCCTCGCTCGTCTCCGTGGGCATCGCGATCGCCGGCCAGGTCGTGCAGACGCGCGACGGCGCGCTCGTGCAGCGCTCGGCCTTCCTCGACTGGACCGACGTGCCGCTCGGTGCGCTCGTGCGCGAGGCGACGGGCCTGCCGTGCGCCGTGGAGAACGACGTGCAGGCGCTCACGGCCACCGAGCACTGGTTCGGCGCGGGCGCGGGCATCGACGACATGGCGCTCATCACGGTCGGCGTCGGGATCGGCTGCGGCCTCGTCGCCAACGGCCGCCCGCTCGAGGGGGCGCACGCCCGCTCAGGGCAGATCAGCCACCTCATCGTCGACGAGGCGGGGCCGCACTGCGGCCTGAGGCACCGCGGCTGCGCGTCGAGCATGCTCGTGAACGCGTCGATCGTGAACGCCTACCGGCAGCCGGGCGCCGACTACGACGATGTCGTGTCGGCCGCACGGGCGGGAGACGCCATCGCGCTCGCCGCCTTCGAGGACGCCGGCCGCGCGCTCGGCGTGCTCATCGCGACCGTCGTCAACCTGGTCGACCCGCAGAAGGTCGTCGTGACGGGCGACGGCATCGCCGTGTTCGAGTTCGCCGACGACGCCGTGCGCCGCTCGCTCGCGGAGCGCCTCGACAAGGACGCCGCCGAGGTCGATCTCGACGTGCGCACGTGGGACTTCTCGGAATGGGCGCGTGCGGGGGCGGGGCTCGCCATCCGCACCCTCCTGGCCTGATCTTTGTTTCAGAAGTTGACAAACTAGCCCGCCGCGGGGGAATCTGTCTTCGACGATGTCGTCGAGACGGAGGACCGCATGACCCTGATCCCCACCGCCGTGGCGGCACCGCCGCGCACCACGGAGCTCTTCCGCGCGGGCGGGGCGGCGCTCGTCGTGGCGTTCCGCGGCGAGGAGCTGCCCGAGGTGCTCCACTGGGGCGCCGATCCCGGTGCCGTCGATGCGGAGGCCCTGGCGGCGCTCGACGCCGCGTCGGCGCGGCAGGTGTCGGCGAGCGCGCTCGACGTGCCGTGGCCGCTCACGATCCTCCCGACCGAGCGCGACGGGTGGGAGGGGCGGCCCGGGATCGCGGGCTCGCTCGACGGGGCTCCGCTGCTGCCGGGATGGCGCGTCGTCGCCGTCTCGCAGGACGAGCACGGCTTCACGCTCTCGGCGGAGGACGGCGGGCTGCGGCTCGAGAGCTCGCTGCGGTTCGACGCCGCGGGCATCCTGCACGTCGACCACCGCGTGGAGAACGCGGGGGACGGCGACGTGGCTCTCGCGGCGCTCGACGCGACGCTGCCCGTGCCGGCGCGGGCGGACGAGCTGCTCGACTTCGGCGGGCGGTGGACGCGCGAGCGCGCACCCCAGCGCCGGGCCGCCGTGATGGGGTCGACGGCGCGCGAGTCGCGGCGGGGCCGGACGGGGCACGATGCGCCGCTGCTGACGGTGCTCGGGACGCCGGGATTCGGCGACGCGTCGGGCGAGCTGTGGGCCGTGCACCTCGCGTGGAGCGGCGATGCCGTGTTCCGCGTCGACCGGTTGCCGGAGGGGCGCAGCGTGCTGGGCGCGGGTGAGCTGCTGCGCGTGGGCGAGGTCGTGCTCGGCCCCGGCGACTCGTTCACGGCGCCGACGGCGTGGTTCGCGTGGAGCGACGCCGGGCTCGACGGCGTCTCCGATCGGTTCCATCGCTCGCTCCGGGCGCGCGAGGCTCATCCGCGCTCGCCGCGGCCCGTCGTGCTCAACACGTGGGAGGCGGTCTACTTCGACCACACCCTGGAACCGCTCGTGCGCCTCGCCGACGCCGCGGCGGAGGTCGGCGTCGAGCGGTTCGTCCTCGACGACGGATGGTTCCTCGGACGCCGCAGCGACGACGCGGGCCTCGGAGACTGGGCCGTCGACCCCGACGTGTGGCCAGACGGCCTGCACGCGCTCGTCGCGCACGTGCAGGAGCGCGGGATGGGGTTCGGCCTGTGGGTGGAGCCCGAGATGGCGAGCCCCGACTCCGAGCTGGCGCGTGCGCATCCCGACTGGCTGCTCGCGCCATCCGATCGCGCGACGCGCACCTGGCGCCAGCAGCACGTGCTCGACCTCGCGCGGCCGGAGGCGTCGGCGTGGGTGCTCGACCGGCTCGACGCCCTGCTGACGGAGTACCCGATCGAGTACCTCAAGTGGGATCACAACCGCGATCTGCTCGAGGCGGTGCACGCGGGGCGGGCGGGCGTCGACGCGCAGACGCGCGCTGTCTACGCCCTCCTCGACGAGCTGCGCCGTCGCCATCCGGTCGTCGAGATCGAGTCGTGCTCTTCTGGCGGGGCGAGGGTCGACCTCGGGATCCTCGCGCGCACCGACCGCGTGTGGGCATCCGACACGAACGACCCGCTCGAGCGGACGCGCATCCAGCGGTGGACGGAGGCGCTCCTTCCGCCCGAGCTGATCGGGAGCCACGTCGGCCCCGCTCGCGCGCACACGACCGATCGCGTCACGGAGCTGCGGTTCCGGATGGCCGCGACGCTGTTCGCCTCCGCGGGGATCGAGACCGACATCACGCGGTTCGGCGCGGAGGAGCGGAGCGAGCTGGCCGCGTGGATCGCCGCGTACAAGCGGCTGCGGCCGCTCATGCACACGGGCCGGCTGCTGCACCGGGCGACGGCCGACGAGGGCACAGTGCTCACGGGTGCCGTCTCGGATGACCGACGGCACGGGCTCTACCGTCTCACCCGCGAGCGGACGGGGGAGTGGGCCGTGCCGCCCGCGGTGCGGCTGCCGGGGCTCGACCCCGCGCTGACCTACCGCGTGCGCGTCGTGCGGGAGCTGACGGCCGCGCGGTTCCTCGACGTCGTGCCGGTGCCGTGGGTCGCCGAGGGCGAGGCGACGCTGCGCGGTGCTCTGCTGGAGACCGTCGGGGTGCGCACGCCGCTGCTCGCTCCGGCCTCGGCGCTCGTGCTCGAGGCGGAGGCGCTGTGAGGCGCGCCCGGCGTACGCTCGCCGCATGAGCCGCGCCGAGATCGAGATGCTGCGGCGCCGTGCGGCGCGGCGGATCCCCTCGCACGTGGTCGACTACGTCGCCGCGACGGCGGACGGCGTCGCCGAGGCCGAGGCGGGCCGCTGGGACGCCGTCGAGCTGCGGCCGACGGCGCTGAGGGGCGGGGCGGGCCCGACGCTCGCGACGACGGTGCTCGGGACGTCGGTCGACCATCCGCTGCTCGTCGCGCCCATGGCGCAGCAGGTGGCGGCACATCCGGATGGCGAGGCGGCCACCGGGCGTGCGGTCGCGTCATCGGGGTCGCTGCTCGGCGTCTCGACGAACACGGCCATCCCGTTCGCGCGCATCGCGGAGCAGGGGGCGCCGTGGTGGTTCCAGACGTACGTGCTCGCCGAGCGGGAGCTGACGTACGTTCTCGCCGAGCGGGCGGCCTCGGCGGGCGCGTCGGCCATCCTGCTGACCGTCGAGCTCACGGCTCTGCGTGTTCCGGCGCACGTCGAGCCGGTGAACTGGCCGGAGGGGAGGGCGCGTGCGCGGCTCGCGAACCTCACGGCGGATGAGCGCGCCCGCATCGAGGGGCGCCCGACGACCGCTCCGGGGCTCGACGAGATCGCGCGGCTGCGCGAGGCGACGGGCCTGCCCGTCGTCGTGAAGGGCGTGCTGCGGGGCGACGATGCGCGCCGGGCGGTGGATGCGGGGGCGGCGGGTGTCCTCGTGTCGACGCACGGCCACAGGCGGATGGCGGGATCGGTGCTCGTGCCCGACGCGCTCTGCGAGGTGGTCGATGCGGTCGGGGCCGATGCCGAGGTGTACGTCGACGGCGGCATTCGCGACGGGCGGCACGCGCTCGCCGCGCTCGCGCTCGGCGCGCGTGCCGTGTTCGTCGGAAGGCCGGTGTGGTGGGCGCTCGCCGCGGGCGGTGCGGAGGGGGTCGGCGCGCTGCTCGACGGCCTCGCGGAGGAGCTGCGGACGGCCATGGCGCAGTCGGGGGTCTCGTCGGCCGATGAGGCGCACGCGCTGCGACTCGCCCGGGTGCCGCGCCGGCAGGCGCCCGATTCGCGCTGACGGCGGAGTTGTCCTAAGCTTGTCGGCGGTGACGTGTCCGAGCGGCCGAAGGTGCAACTCTCGAAAAGTTGTGTAGGGTAACCCCCTACCGTGGGTTCAAATCCCACCGTCACCGCCAGAGAAACCCCCTCCTTGAGAGGGGGTTTCGTCGTTCTGCGGGGCGGCTTGCGGAGCCGGGCGGGCGGCTGTGCCGTGCGGGATTGGCGGGCGTCAGTCGAGCACGGCCGTCGCCTCCACCTCGACGAGGATGTCGGGCTCGAAGAGATAGTCCACGCCGATGAGCGACGCGGGCGGCAGCGGCAGCCCGAGGCCGATCTCATCCGACACCTGCGCCAGGCCGGCCATGAAGTCGCCCATCTTCTCGGGGCTCCAGCCGGTGACGTAGAAGGTGAGGCGGACGACGTCGTGGAAACCGGCTCCGGCGCTGCGCAGACCCCGGTGCGTGTTGCGCAGTGCGTGGGCGATCTGGCCGGCCAGATCGCCCGGCGCCACGGGCGCCCCGTCCCGTGTGCGCGCCACCTGACCGGCGACGTGGACGTGGCGGGTTCCCGTGCCGACGGCGACGTGCGCATACGGGACGTTCTGGGTCATGTCCTCGGGGGCGATGCGGGTGACGGTCATGAGGATCTCCTCTGGTCGGCGAGTAGGTATCATCTGTATACCTAGGCGATCCCGGAAACTTCAACGAGACCAGGTTTCATGCCCGATACTCCGTCCGCACCGGTCGTGCACCCAGCCGAGGTGCAGATCGCTGCACCGCATCGGGAGCTTCTCGACCAGGTGCTCGACAAGTGGTCGCTGGCCGTCCTCAACGAACTCTGCGAAGGGCCGGCGCGGTTCAACGCGCTCCGCCGCGCGATCCCGCCGGTGACGCAGAAGTCGCTCACGGCGACGCTGCGGCGGCTGGAACGCAACGGCATCGTCGAACGGGTGATCATCCGCACCCGGCCACTCATCGCCGAGTATCGGATCACTCCCCTCGGGAAGACGCTGCGCCACCCGGTGGATGTGCTCGTCGCCTGGGCTGACGCGCATCTCTCCGAGATCGAGGCGGCACGAGATCGCTTCGACCTCGCTGACTGAGCGGGACCGCTTCGACCTCGATGTCTGACCTGGGCCGCTTGGGCCGCGATGTCTGACCTGGGCCACTTAGGCCTCGATGTCTGACCTGGACGGTTTCGACTCCGCCGACTGACCTGGTGCTGTCGTGGCTCATCGCGCGTGGGACGACGGCGGCTGCTCTGGAGACAGCTGCTCCGGAGGCGGCCGATCTGGAGGCGGCCGCTCTGGAGAGCTGATCCGTGCGCGGGTGATCAGAGGTCGGCGTCTCCGGACAGGGGTCCTCCGGGTGGCGCTTCTCCGGTGGCTGTGGTGATGGTGGCGGGGTCGGGGTGGTCCCATCCGGGTGGGGGTTGGTCGGTGAGGCCGTTCTCGTACTCCCACCACCACGCGTCGTCGAGGTCCGCCTGGGTCACGGGTGCGTATTCCCACTCCGGCATGCCCAGGTCGGGTGGGAGCGGTGCGTGCGCGGCGGTATGCGCGACCTGGGGTGGCGGGTCGGTGACGTACTCGTAGCCGAGGGGGCTGGTCCACACGATCACCCCCGGTTCGGGCTGCGCGATGCGCCACGGCGAGTGATGTCGGAGCTGGTGGTGGGGTGTGCACAACGCGGAGAGGTTCCCGGCGCAGGTGGGTCCGCCGCGTTCCCATTCGGTGGTGTGGTCTTTCTCGCACCGGTGGGCGGGTTGGGGGCATCCGGGGGCACGGCAGGTGTCGTCGCGGAGGTTGATGAGCCTGCGGATCGCGGCCGTGGGGGTGTAGTGGTCGACGGTGACCAACGCGCCGGTGTCGGGGTTCTGGAACACCCGTTCCCATCCGGGGGCGTCGCGCGCGAATCGGCGTGCGACATCCGCGGGCAGGGGCCCGTACCCGGCGAGCATCGCCGGCCCGTCGTCGAGTCCGGCGAGCGAGGTCGCGGGGATCACGACGGCGACGGTGCCGCGGATGGCGGCGGCCTTCTCGGCACTGCCGTCGACTGTTTGAGAGGTGGGTGCTCCGGTGAGGAGGAGGTCGGTGGCGAGGTCGGCGCGGATCTGATCCCGCGACCGCGCATCCCGGGTCCGTTCGACCGACGCGGCGATCTGCTCATCCGTCGGCTTCAGAGGGAGGGCGGGGTCATACGGGTACCAGGTGCCGTCGTGGAACACCTCGGTGCGCTCCCGGACCATCGAACACCCCGGCAGGGGAGAACGGACGATGCGACGGTCGCCATTCGTGGGGCCGGCATCGTCGGGGTGGGCGTCGCGATCAGTGGCGGGACCGTGGGTGTTGCTGCGGGCGGTGTCTCGTGGTGATGAGGTGCCGGGCATCACGGCAGAGCCCCCGCGCGGATACGTCGTCCTATCCGCGCCGGTGCCGGTGCCGGGGCGGGCGTCGGGGTGGGTGGCGTATCCGTTGGCGTCGACAGCGACGCCGTCGCCGTTGACCCACATGCCGAACGCGTTCCGCACGATGCGGTTCACCGCACCCGCAGACCCGGCCGCGCCCATACCGGCACTGGCACCCGCCGCGTCACGCCGTTGCTTCTCCTCCGCGTCGCGCCGCTTCCGTTCCTCGGTCGCGATCCGCTTCTCCTCTGCCGCGATGGGTTTCGCGATCGCGGTGAGTCGGTCGTGGATGGCGGCGACTTTCATGACTTCGTCGGTGAGGACGAACTCCGCCAGCCCGTCTCCGAGGACCCGCACCCGAGTGCCGCGTCGGTCGATGGCACGCCGGTGCCGCTCGGGGAGGGGTGCGGGGTCGAGCTGCGCGGCGAGGCGTTTCACGAACACCCGCACCTGCCCCGGTGTCGCATCCTCGGCGTAGGTCACCGACCGACGCGAGTACTCCTCGACAACCTGGTCGGGGAGGGGTTCTCCGTGCTCTCGGATGATGTCCGCCTGACGCCGCGTGATTACCTGACCCGACAAGGCACCCGCTACAAGAGGGAACCGGTGCGTCAACACATGGTCGTGCCGGAGACGGGCCTCCACCTCACCGGGGGACAGATGCAGGGCGGTCGCGAGTTCGAGCGCGATCGACCGCCACGGGAACGCGTACTCGGACGCGTCCCCGCAGCGGGCGGTCTGCGCGTCCGCGACCTGCGCGGCCGCGGCGAACGCGCCCGCCTCCAGCCCGTCCAGTCGGGCCCTGTCCGCGCGCAGTTCCAAGACGAGGTCCCGCACATTCCGGAGCGTGCGCGTCTCCGCCGGCGTCGCCTCCCACGACGAGCCATCCACGAACCGCGGCTTCCGTGATGCCATACATCCATCATCCAACCGGCCACCGACATTCGAACACCCGAACGAGAGCATCCACACTCGAGAAGGTCACGGAACGGTCACGAAATGGCCGCACGGGAGGGCGAGGTCACGGCGTGTCAGTTCGCTCCGCCCGCTCATCGACCGGATGAGGCGAGACGAGGCGGCATCCAGAGGGACGGTCACGACGTTCGACTCGCTCCGCTCGCTCAACGACCGGATGGGGCGAGGCCGGAGACCGAGGGAAGGCTCGGCCGCGACGTTTCCGCCCGCTGAAACGACGAGCGAGCGACCCGATGGGGCGGGATGCGGGGTCGCTGTGCCTCGGCCCCTCCGCTCGCTCGACGACCGGATGGGCAGTACGGGATCGAGCGGAAAGGCAGGGCCGTGACGCTCGGCTCGTTCGACGACCAGAAGCGCCGCGGGCGCACGCGCCAGCTGGGCCGCGCGCGAGCGTATCGCGGTCGTCGCTCTTCACCCGCACGGCGACCGCGGGTCGATGGAAGCCCGCCGCAGGCCCCTCCGTCGAGGCCGCCGACCCGCGACCGTCACGTCTCCAGGACTCCGGAAACCCCCTTCCATTACGCGAGTCGAGAAAGAATTCTCGCAAACGAGAAGAAGTTTTCCGCCATTGCGGAATACCGGGTGAATTTGACTCGTGAATTTGCTATTGCCGTTATTCCGCAGGTAGCTTCGGCCGAGGTCGTCGATCCGCCCCACCCGAGGGGCACGCGGCGGCCCACGTCGCCTTGTTCTGGGGAGGGGAGGGCGTAAATTGTCGTGCCATTTTCACGATCTCGTCTGGGGACGGGTCGCGGCAGCCATCGCCGCGTTCGCACTGCTGGTGACGCTGCTCGTCGTCGTACCGCAGGCGCCGGCATCCGCCGCCGCCAACCTCGTGTGCTCGTCGGGCACGAGCTACTCGCTGCGCGCCAACGGCGCGCTCCAGTCCGTGTCGTCCACGGGCACGATCACGCAGGTCGCGACGCCCGGCTCTCTCACGTGGACGGTGGGAAGCCAGACGAAGACCGGCATCGACGAGGCCAACGGCCTCGGCATCGTCTCCGACGGATCGAGGGCGTACGCCCTGCAGCGCTGGACGGTGGGCGGTCAGCACCGTGTCCGCGCCATGGTCTACACCGCGTCGACCGGCGTCTGGACCTGGGCCGACGGCTCGGGAGCCACGGGCGGAATGACGACCAACCAGTCGTCGTACCAGGTGGTCGCGGGCGCCGTCGACCCCGCCACAGGGCTGTTCATGTTCGGCCTCTTCAACAACGGCCGTTTCCAGCTCTACAGCTTCAACCCCACCACCGCCGCCTACCAGGCGCTCGGCGGCTTCGACACCGGCATCACGGGATCCCTCAACGGCGACATGGCGTTCGACGCGCAGGGCAACCTCTACGTCGTCGGATCGACGACCTCGACGACGATCTTCACGATCACGTCCGCGACGATCGCGACCGCCGTCGCGACGCCCTCCGCCACCCGCACCCTCACCGCCACGCGCTTGAACTCGGGCGACGTGTCGTCGCGCATCACGTCCGTCAACGGCGTGGCCTTCGACACCGACGGCAACATCCTGCTCTCCAACGGCACGACCATGGTGCGCTACAATCCCTCGACCTGGCAGTACCTCGCGACGGTCACGACCGGCCTCACCGTGAACGGCACGTCGAGCACCGACCTCTCGAGCTGCGCGACGCCGCCGACGCTCACCGTCAAGAAGGACGTCGTCGCGCGCTCCGCCGCGAGCGACCAGTTCACGCTCGGCATCGCCGCCGGCTCCACGTCGATCACCTCGGCGACGACGACAGGGTCGGCCAACGGGGTCCAGGCCGAGTCTGCAGGGCCCGTGCCCGTGACCGTCGGCACGACCTACACCTTCTCCGAGACGATGGCGTCCGGCTCGACGACGCCTCTCGCGCGGTACGCGTCGTCGTGGACCTGCACCGTCACGACGCTCGCCGGCTCGACGCAGACGCTCGCGACAGGAAGCGGCGCGAGCGGCACGCTCACGATCGCGTCGTCGCAGTCGGGACTGCCGATCACGTGCACCTTCTCCAACAGCCCCCGACCGACGCTCACCGTCCACAAGGATGTCGTCGGCGGACGCGCGGTCGCCGCCGACCAGTTCGTCCTCACTGCGGCGCAGGGCTCGTCGACCCTTGCGAGCGCCACCACGAGCGGCCAGGCGAACGGGGTCCAGCCGCAGGCAGCCGGTCCCGTGGTCGTGACGCCGGGATCGACCTACGCGTTCCGCGAGGCGATGGCATCCGGCTCCGGCTCGGCGCTCGCCGCCTACGCGAGCACCTGGACGTGCGTGCGCACCGATCGCGTCACGGGCGTGCAGACGACGCTCTCGACCGGCACCGGGTCATCCGGCACGATCGCCGTGCCCTCGGGGATCGGCACCGCGGCGATCGACTGCACGTTCGCCAACGACGCGCGGCCCGCTGAGCTCACGATCGTGAAGGATGTCGTCGCCCGCGTGCACGAGGACGACCAGTTCGTCCTCTCCCTCGCCGGCGCACAGGGCGCCGAGATCGGCGCCGCCACGACGAGCGGGAGCGCCGTGGGCGAGCAGCCGCAGCGGATCGAGGCCGTCGACGTCGACCCGGGTGCCACCTACACGTTCTCCGAGAGGATGGCCGCAGGAGCGGCCTCCGCGCTCGACCAGTACACGTCGACGTGGAGCTGCACCGACCAGAGCGGTGCGACTGTCGCGGAGGGCGACGGCGCGACCGGAGAGCTGACCGTGCCCGCGACCGCCGCCGGGCAGGCGCTCGAGTGCGTCATCGTCAACGAGCCGGCCGAGGCGAGCCTCATCGTGACCAAGACCTGGGTCGTCGACGGCGAGACCTTCGCCGACGGCGACCAGCCCGACGGACTCTCGGCACAGCTGACCGTCGACGCGGGCGACGGCCCCGTCGCCACGCCCTGGGGCGCCGAGACGACGGGCCTCGCCGCGGGCGACGTCGTGTCGCTCGACGAGACCACGACGATCGACCACGCGCTCGCCGGGTGCACGGTGCAGAGCGCCATCGCGTCGGGGGCGTCGATCGACGCAGAGCAGCCACTCGCCGTCGACGTCGCCATCCGGGCGGGGCAGCAGACGGTCGCCGTCGTCAACACCGTCGAGTGCGTCAGCAGCCTCACGGTCCTGAAGATCGTCGAGTCGCCGAACGGCGGCACGGCCGAGCCGTCGGCGTGGGACCTCACCGCGCAGGCCGCCGACGCCGAGCCGCTCACGGTCGACGGCGACGACGAGCCGACAGCCGCCAACACCATGGTCGTCGACCGCGACGCGGCCTACGACCTGGCCGAGATCGACGACCCCTCGGCGCCCGCCTACGAGGGCACGTACGTCCAGATCGCGATCGAGCGCTTCACGGGCGATCCCGACGACCCCGCGTCGCTCGACGACCCCGCGAACTGGGTCGAATCCGACGGCACGGCCACGGTCGCCCGCGGCGCGCACGAGATCTACCGTTTCGTGAACCGCGACGTCGCCGTGCCGACCCTGCCGCTCACAGGCGGAGCCGGATCCACCCCCTACCTCCTCGCGGGCGGCGGCATCGTCGCGGCGGGGCTCCTCATCGGGCTCGTCGTCGTCCTGCGACGGCGCGCGTCATCGGGGGAGTGACCGGCTCCCGCCGGCCTCCGTCCGCTCTGCCGCGCGCGCGGCAGCCCCGACCGACCGCGCTCGCGGGTCGGCCACCGCCATCCGGCGGAACCGCCATCCGGCGGCACCACCGCCATCCGATACGACCTCACCACCCTCTCCACGAAAGGAACGGGCACCATGTCCGGACATCCTCCTCGCCGCCTGCGGAGCCTCGCAGCGGCCGTCGGCGCGGCGGCGCTCGGCGCCGTGCTCGCGCTCGGCGCCGTCGCACCCGCGAGCGCCGCGCAGAACATCGACCCCGACGCGACCGGCTCGATCAGCGTGCACAAGTTCGCCCAGCCCGACGTCGCGACGGGCCTGCCGAACGACGGCACCCAGGTCGACACGACCGGGCTCACGCCGCTCGCCGGCGTCACGTTCACAGTGCAGCAGGTCACCGACATCGACCTGACCGACCCCGCCGACTGGCAGGACATCGACGGGCTGACGGCCGCCTCCGTGCAGGCCGACCACACGCTCGGAGCCGCGCAGTCGCAGACCACGGACGCCGCGGGCGACGCCGTGTTCGGCGACCTGCCGGTCGGCCTCTACCTCGTGTCGGAGACCGACACGGGCGATAACGGCGTCACGATCACCGGTGCGCCGTTCCTCGTCACCATCCCGCTCGCCGTGGACGGGGACTGGCTGTACGACGTGCACGTCTACCCGAAGAACACCGTCACCGAGGCGCCGACGAAGACCGTCGACGACTCCGACGCGTACGTCATCGGCGACCACATCGGCTGGACGATCACGGCCACCGTGCCTGCCGCCGTCGACGGTCAGAGCCTCACGCACTACGAGATCACCGACACCCTCGACCCGCGGCTGACCTACGTCGGCGCCACGGTCGCGGTCGACGGCCTCGTCCTCGACCCCGCCGACTACACGATCACGCCGGGGCCGTCCTTCGCCGTCTCGTTCACGGCCAGCGGCCTCGACAAGCTCGAGACGGTCGCCGGTGCTGCCGTCACGATCGTGCTCGACACGACGATCAACGCGCTCGGCGACGGCGCGATCGAGAACAGCGCGACGGTGTTCGTCAATGACCCGAACCACGACCACGGCCAGGAGTCGGTGCCCGTGAAGACCTCGTGGGGCAGCCTGCAGGTGCTCAAGCACTCCGCCGACGACACGAGCCTCACGCTCGCGGGCGCCGAGTTCGACGTGATCAACGCGGCCGGCGAGGTCGTCGCGCACATCGTCACGGATGAGAACGGTCTCGCGACGGTGGACCTCAAGGCAGGCGACTACACGCTCGTCGAGACGGTCGCCCCGCTCGGCTACGTGCTCGACGCCGACCCCATCGCGGTGACGGTCGTCGAGGGCGGCACCGCGAGCACGACCATCTCGGTCGCCAACGAGCAGGTCCCGCCGTTCCAGCTGCCGCTCACGGGCGGCGCCGGTCCGAGCCTGTTCATCGGCGGCGGCCTCGCGGCCGTGCTGCTCGCCGTCGGCATCGCCCTGGTGCGACGCCGGAGCGCCCGCGCCGCGGCCTGACGCGACGCCATCCGAGGGGCCGTCCGCACGGGCGGCCCCTCCGCCACGAGAGGGAGCCATGAGCACGAGCCGCACCGCCGTCGCCCCGACGCGCGCCTCGCTCGCGCGGGCGCGCCGACGGCACCGGTGGTCGGCCGTGCTCATCGCCCTCCTCGTGCTGCTGGGCAGCGCCACCATGCTGTATCCCGCCGCGGCATCCTGGTTCTCCGACCGCATCCAGGCCGCGGCGGGCGACCGCTACACGGAGGCGGTGAGCGCCCTCGCCCCCGAGGACAGGGCCGACCGACTCGCCGACGCCGAGGAGTACAACGATCTGCTCCGAGGCGGGGCCATCCCCGACCCGTTCGGCGCGATCACGGAGGAGACGGTCATCGACGCCGACGACCCGTACTGGTCGCTCCTCGATGCGGGCGACGGCACGATGGCCCGCATCCGGATCCCGTCGATCGACGTGGACCTGCCGATCTACCACGGCACCGCGGCCGACGTCCTGCGCCAAGGCGTCGGACACCTGCAGGGGACGTCGCTGCCCATCGGCGGGGCGGGCTCGCACACCGTGCTCACGGGCCACAGGGGACTCACCGAGGCGACGCTCTTCACGCGCCTCGATGAGATGGACGACGGCGACGTCATCGAGATTGACGTGTACGGCGAGACGCTCGCGTATCGCGTCACCGAGGTGCAGGTGGTGCTCCCGACGGATGTCGACGCGCTGCGCCCCGTCGCGGGCAGCGACCTGCTCACGCTCGTCACCTGCACGCCCCTCGGGGTGAACAGCCACCGCATCCTCGTGACGGCCGAGCGCATCGACGCGACGGAGATCCCCGAGGCCGTGACGCCGGACGCCTGGCCGGTGCCCTGGTGGCTCGTCGCCTACTGCGCCGTGCTCGTGGGGACGACGGGATACCTCGCTTCGGCGATGCGGCGGCGCTGAGCCCCCGCCCCGCCCCGTCCGGGCTGCGCGTGCTGCCGGAGAAGAGCATGACCACGCGGGCACCGCAACGGGTACTGCGACCCCGCGTCTGCGGACCGCGGTGGGATACGGTCGAGGAAGGGGGGACGTCGTGCGCGCGCTGCGCTGCGCGGCATGGGCGGCCCGTCTCGTTCCGACGACAGGAGAATCACATGCCCATCCGCACCGCACGCACCACGACCATGGCCGCCGTCGCGGCCCTCGCCCTGTTCCCGGTCCTCGCCGGCTGCTCGGCCGGCGGCCAGTCGGTCGCCGACGCGTGCGACATCCTCACGAACGGCACCGAGGAGCTCAACGCGCAGGGCGCCGAGCTGCAGAGCGCCGCCCTGTCGGGTGACGCCGACGCCATCGACGAGCTCATCGCGTCCGTCGACGAGGAGATCTCGAGCCTCGGCGAGGACATCACCAACGACGAGGTGAAGCCCGTCTACGAGAAGTTCGCCGGCGCGTTCAGCGACCTCACGACCCAGCTGCAGGACATGGCGTCGATCGACACCTCCGACGTCGACGCCCTCACCGAGGCGACGGAGGCGATGACCGCCACGACCACTGAGCTCACGGACGCCTCCACCGAGCTCACCGAGGTCTGCGGCGCCTGATCGCCACCGACGAAGCCGACGGTCCCGCCCTCGAGCGGGGCCGTCGGCTTCGTCGTCCCGGCCCATCCCTCCGTGACACCTAGGCTGGTCGCATGGCCGATATCGCGATCCTCCCGACGCGGGCGTCCCGCTCCGAGGCGGCCTGACGTGCGGTCAGCGCAGATCGTCGCCGGGCGCCGGTGGGTGCTCGTCCTCGAGCCCGGCGAGGAGCTCGTCGGCACCGTCTCCGCGTGGGCGGAGCGCATCGGGGTCCGTGCCGCGACGGTGGAGTTCTTCGGCGCGTTCCGCAGCGCGCGGCTCATCGCGGCGACCGAGCCCGTCGCCGACCCGGAGCCCCCGCTCCCGCAGCAGGTCGAGGTGACCTACCTCGAGGGCGTCGGGTCGGGGTCCATCGGGCTGGCGGATGGCCGCCCCTCCGTCCACCTCCACATCGCGGCGGGCGTCAAGGAGCAGGGCGGGGCGGCCTACTCCGGCCATCTGCTCGCCGCCGAGGTCCACTACACCGTCGAGGTGGTCGTGCAGGAGGCGGTCGGGCCCGATTTCGTGCTCCGCCCGCTGCCCGGCTTCGGGATCAACGCGCTGCACTTCTCCTAGCCCCGCCCCGAAGCCCCCTGCCCCTGTCAAGGGCAGGATGTCGGCGGGCATCCGGCGTACCGTCGGGATCATGGGCACTCTCACATACGGAAACGGCGGGGGAGCGCGAATCAGCATCGACGATCGGGCCCTCTCCCATCTGAAAGTCGTCATCATCTCGAAGCTCCGCAGACAGGAGAGCTTCGCGGTCTCCTGGACCCACCCCTGCGGCAGCGGGCCCACGGGACGCACCACGATCTGGGTGCATCCGGCCATCCCCCTGCGGTTCGACTTCGACGAGCCGGAGCCGCCGGAGCTCAACATGCGGTGGATCGTCGGCATGACCGACGAGGCCAACCAGCTCGGCGGAGTCGTCCTCACGCCCGAGGCCGTCGCCGTGTGACGGGAGCGCGGCGATAACCGATCGCCGCGCTCCTGCCAACCCCCTCCGCGGACGGCCCGGGGCGAGGCATCGTGGATGCCACGTCAACGGAAGGAGCATCCATGGGACTCGACGACAAGATCAGGCACGCAGCCGAAGACCTCGGCGGCAAGGCGAAGGAGGCCGCCGGCAAGGCGACCGACGACGAGAAGCTGGAGGCCGAGGGCCACGCCGACCAGACGAAGGCGAAGCTCAAGAAGGCCGGAGACGACGTCAAGGACGCCTTCAACTGACCCGGAGCCCCGGCTCGCCGGGGCCACCGGCCTGCGGGCGGTGAGCGCGGGTTGCACGCGCCCCCTCGCAGCGACGACGGTGCGGTGGTCCGGGCCGTCGTCGGGCGGGGCGGTGGAGGTGCCGGCGCCTCCCGCCCCGCCTTCTCCTGGGTGACCCGCACCCACCCCGAGCCGCCTCGAGTGACTTTCGCCCGCGGCAGGATGGAATCCGCTCGGCACACCTCCCCCTCTGCCGATGCGGTCCCGAGTTCGCCCGTGCCCTGACGGCGATCCCGGGAGCGGCGGGCGCGCCCGAGGCGCCCGCCGCACTCTCCCGACCGGCGGCCCGTCTAGGCTCGCCTCATGGCGAGCGTCCGACCCGCACGCGGCGTCGCCCGCCTGACGGCGAGCCACGGCCGCGCGTATTTCGCGTTCCAGGCCGTCGCCGGGGCTGCGTGGTGGGCGGCCGTGTTCACGATGCCGCCGATCCGCCGGGCGACGCTCGGAGGGATCGACGCTGTGTCGATGGCCGCCTTCGACGTGCCGCTGTTCGTCGTGGCCTCCGTGCTCGCCGCATGCGCGTGGCGTCCCGCCGTCGTCGCCGCCGCCGCGTGGACCGTGCTCGTCGCCGCAGGCATGGCCGTCTACGCCACGGCCTCGCAGGCCGCAGGATGGGGCGCGCTGCTCATGGTCGCGTCTGCAGCGGGCTCCCTCGCCGCGGCTGCGCTCGTCCTCACGGGGCGGCTGCCCGCCGAGCGGATCCTCGTAGGACCGTTCGCCATCCGGGTCGCGCGCGAGGCGACGCGGCGCGTGCACCGTGCGCGTACGGCGCGGCAGATCGTCGGGTTCTGGGGGCTGTTCCTCGTGGTCGCGCCTCTCGCCATCCTGTGGATCGAGCGGCGCTGGGGGCTGGACGTGGCGTTCCCCGTCCCGCTCCGGGTGGCTGGCGGCGTGCTCCTCGTGGTCGCGAGCGCCCTCGGTGCGTGGTCGGGGTGGACGATGTCCTCGCGCGGTGCAGGAACGCCCCTCCCCTCGGCGACGGCCCGACGCCTCGTCATCGCCGGCCCCTACCGGTTCGTGCGCAACCCGATGGCGCTGGCGGGCATCGCGCAGGGCGCGGCCGTCGGCCTGCTCATCGGGTCGTGGATGGCCGTGGCCTATGCGCTCGCCGGCTCGCTCGTGTGGAACGCCGCCGTGCGCCCGCTCGAGGAAGCCGATCTGGAGGCGCGGTTCGGCGACGCCTTCCGCGCGTATCGCGATCGCGTGCCGTGCTGGGTGCCGCGCCTGCGAGGATGAGGGGATGGCCATCCTGCACACCGTCGTCTTCCGTCTCAGCCACCCCGCCGGATCGCCCGAGGAGGCGCTCTTCCTCGACACGGCGCGCGAGACGCTCACGGTCATCGCAGGGGTGCGCGACTTCACGGTGCGCCGGCAGGTGAGCGCGAAGAGCGACCTCGACTGGCAGTTCTCGATGCTGTTCGACGATCAGGACGCGTACGACGCCTACGACGCCCATCCGCTGCACCGCGAGTTCGTCGCGACGCGGTGGGCGACCGAGGTGGAGGCCTTCCAGGAGTACGACTTCGTCGACCGGCCCTGAGGCGGGGTCGCGGTCCCGACGCCGGTAGGCTCGGATGCCATGGCGATCGGCGCGATGATCCACACCTTCACGGTGCAGCTGGCCGATGTCGACCGCGGCGTCTACGACGAGCTGGCGCTGCGTGCCGCGCGGCATCCCTCCGAGACCGACGCCTACATGGTGACGCGCGTGCTCGCCTACTGCCTCGAGTACGAGGAGGGCATCCGCTTCGGCGAGGGGATCTCGTCGACCGACGAGCCTGCGGTCGTCGTCCGCGACCTGACGGGCGCGGTGGCCGCCTGGATCGAGGTGGGAGCCCCCGACGCGGAACGGCTCCACTATGCGAGCAAGCTCGGCGGCCGCACCCGGGTGTACACGCACCGCGACCCGGTGAAGCTCCTCGCGTCATGGGAGGGGAAGACCATCCACCGTTCCGACGCCATCGTGCTGCGCAGCTTCGACGCGGGGTTCGTCGACGCGGCCGCCGCGCTCATCGAGCGGCGCAACGCCCTCACGGTATCGGTGACGGAGGGTCACCTCTACCTCGAGCTGAACGGCGCGAGCCTCTCCACGGCCGTCCACGAGCACGCGCTGCCTTGACCTCGTCTCATGCGTGCGCCGCTGCGCGCGCGCCGAGGTCGAGCACCTCGCGCAGCACCGCAGGGTCGGCCAGGATGCGGAAGTGCCCGCCGCGGTCGAGCACGACGTTGCGCGCTCCCGGCATCACGCTTCCTTCGGGGATGTGCGGATCGAACCGCGCGGAGATCGACACGATCCGCTCGTTCGCCGCGAGCGCCCCTCCCAATCGGCGGATCGTCGCATCGCGCGGTGAGAACGCCCGCAGCGTGCGCGTGAGGAACAGCCGGGCGTAGCGGGAACCGCCGAACGGCGCGGCGACGGCGACCATCCCCGCGATGCGGTCGGCGACCGGCCCGAACGACATCGCGTGCTTGCCGACGAGCCCTCCTTTGCTGTGCGCGAGCAGCACGGCCCCCATGAGCCCGCGCTCCGCGATCCGCTCGCCCACGAGCCGCGCGCCCGCCGCGACCGGCACGCGGTTGCTGCGGAGCGGGTCGACGACGTGCACCGGATGGCCGTGCGCATGCACGGCGCGGATGAGCGGGCGGAGGAACCGCCACGACTCGTAGACGCCGGGCACGACCACCACGGGTGCGCGGTAGCCGTCCCGGTAGGCGTCGGCGCCCGCGCCCGGGAGCAGCGACGACGCCTGCCGCCGCACGGCGTAGGCGTAGTCGGCCGCCCAGTCGGCGAGGTCATGCGGCCGGATCATGCCCGCCACGCTATCCCGGCGGGCGTCATCGCCGCTCCGGCTTGACATGCCGCCTGCCGCATGTGGGATGACCTACGGTGGAGGCAGCGATCGGCGACCGCCTTTGGCTCCGCACCGGCAGCGCGCTGTCACGACCGAAGAAGGTCCGGTCCATGGCCTCCACCGTCGTCTCCTCTCCCGCCCGCCTGGGCCCCGTCCGGCAGACCTACGCCCGCGCGACCGACTTCCCCGCGCCGACGAAGGCGTACGCCCACGTCTCCGCCGTCGTCCGCGAGCTCGGCCTGCTCCGCCGGACGCCGTGGTTCTACGGCCTCGTCGGCGCCGGGCTCGCGCTGGCGCTCGCCGCATGCGCCGCCGGGTTCGTGCTCCTCGGCCACAGCTGGTTCCAGCTCCTCATCGCGGCTGCGCTCGGCATCGTCCTCACGCAGATCGCGTTCGTCGCCCATGAGGCGGCGCATCGCCAGGTGCTCGCGAGCGGCCCGGCCAACGACAGGCTCGCCCGCGTGCTCGTCGCCGTCGTCGGAATGAGCTACGGCTGGTGGGACGCCAAGCACACGCGCCACCACGGCAACCCGAACCGCGTCGGCAAGGATCCCGACATCGCCGTCGACACGATCTCCTTCCTCGAGGAGGACGCCGCGGAGGCACGGGGGCTGCGGCGGTGGATCACGCGCCGCCAGGGCTGGCTCTTCTTCCCGCTGCTCGCGTTCGAGGGGATCAACCTCCACGTGCAGAGCATCCGCCACCTCGTCGCACGCGGGCCCGTGAAGGGGCGGTGGATCGAGCTGGGGATGCTCGTGGTGCGCTTCGCGCTCCTCCTCGTCCCCGTGTTCGCACTGCTGCCGTTCGGGATGGCCTGCGCCTTCCTCGGCGTGCAGGTCGCCGTCTTCGGCATCTACATGGGAGCGTCGTTCGCCCCCAACCACAAGGGGATGCCCGTCATCGCGGCCGATGCGCGGCTCGACTTCTTCAGCAAGCAGGTGCGCACGTCGCGCAACATCCGCGGCGGCTGGTGGGCCACCGTCCTGTTCGGCGGACTCAACCACCAGGTCGAGCACCACCTCTTCCCGAGCATGGCGCGCCCGCACCTCGGCCGCGCGCGCGAGATCGTGCGCGACTACTGCGCGAGCAACGGCGTGCCGTACACGGAGACGTCGCTGCTGCGGTCCTACGCCATCGTGATCGCCTACCTCAACCGAGTCGGCCTCGCCGCGGCCGATCCGCTCGGCTGCCCCGTCTCGGCGGAGTACCGGCGGGTCTGAGCGGCGGACGTTCGCGTACCGGCAGAGCGGGCGACGGTCAACCCCGCGCGGGGCGGACGTCGTCGATGACACCGTGGACGAGCCCCCGCTTCCGAGGAGTTCTCCATGACCACGACCGCCGCCCCCACGACATCTCGCGCCGCCGTGCCCTTCGCTGCCACCGTGCCCTTCCGCGCGCGCGGTCCGCTGAGCGAGCGGGTGATCGCGGCGCTCGCGGAGGAGGGGCCGTGCCGCGACGTCGTCGACGTCGCCGTGCACGCGGTCGGGTCGAGCACGGACATCCTCCAGGACGATGACGTGCAGCTCGCGCTGTTCGCTCTCTACGCGAGCGCCTACGGGAGCATCGAGGCGTTCGACGCCGCGCGCGAATGGGACCCCGATCTGCTGCGGGCACGGGCAGTGCTGGAGGGCGCGCTCGAGGAGCGTCTGCGCGCCGTCGTCCCGCAGCCCGAACGCCCCGCGCCGCGCCGCGATGACGTCGCCGACGCGCTGTTCGCGCTGACGGCGGAGGACGGCGGTCCGAGCCTTGCGCGCTTCCTCGCGAAGAAGGCGACGCAGGAGCAGGCGCGGGAGTTCCTCGTGCAGCGCTCGATCTACACGCTGCGCGAGGCCGATCCGCACTCCTGGGCCATCCCCCGTCTTTCGGGATCCGCGAAGGCGGCGCTCGTCGAGATCCAATCCGACGAGTACGGCGGCGGACGGCCGGATCGCGTGCACGCCACGCTGTTCGCCCGGGCGATGCGCGGCGCCGGCCTCTCCGACGCGTACGGCGCGTACGTCGACCGCGTGCCGGCGATCACGCTCGCCTCGCTCAACACGATGTCGCTGTTCGGGCTGAACCGGCGGCTGGTCGGAGCCGTCGTCGGCCACCTCGCCGCGTTCGAGATGACCTCGTCGATCCCGAACCGCTTCTACGCGGAGGGGCTGCGCCGCGTGGGGTTCGGCGACGACGTCGCGGAGTACTTCGACGAGCACGTGGAGGCGGACGCCGTGCACGAGCAGATCGCCGGCCGCGACCTCGCCGGGTCGCTCGCGGAGGAGCGCCCGGAGCTGCTCGACGACATCCTCTTCGGCGCATCCGCGTGCCTCGTGGTCGACGGCCTCGCCGGTGCGGCCATGCTAAACGCCTGGCGGGACGGCCGAACGTCGCTGCGTGGGCAGGAAGCGGCATGACGAGCGGCGACGTGCGCATCACAGCGTGTCCCGACGGACCGCTCCTCGTCCGCGGCGACATGGAGCTCGAGGGTGAGGACGGGCAGCCGATCGAGCGTCGTCGGCGCACGATCGCGGTGTGCCGCTGCGGGGTGTCGGCCATCAAGCCGTTCTGCGACGGGACGCACAAGGCGGTCGGATTCACGACCCGGTGAGAAGTCGGGTACCGTTATTCCGCAGGTCGGGCGTGCACGGGTCGGGGGGTCAGGGGCACGCCCGATCCGCTCATCCCTCCCGCCATGCATCCGTTTCGAGGTGCGAGCCGGCCTGAGGGCCCATCTGCAGCATGCCTCCGTCGACCGCCCAGCTGGCGCCCGTCACGTAGGCCGCTTCGGGGGAGGCGAGGAAGGCGATCGTCGCCGCGATCTCCTCGGGCTTCCCCGGTCGGCGCAGCGGGATCCCGGGACGGACGGTGGTGTCCGCGCTCTCGGAGGTCATGTCGTTGAGGGGCGTGGCGATCTCGCCCGGGGCCACGGCGTTCACCGTGATGCCGTGGGCGCCCAGCTCCTGCGCCATCGTCTTCACGAGCCCGCCGAGCCCGTGCTTGGCGGCGACGTACGCCGCGGAGCCGACACGGGGCTGGTGCTCGTGCACGCTCGTGACGGCGATGATCCGCCCGCCGTTCCCGGCTGCGGCCATCCGTCGCGCGGCGGCCTGCATGCCCGCGAACGCGCCGTCGAGATTGAGCGCCACGGTGGACCGCCACTCGTCGAGGGGCAGGTCGAGGAACGCTGTCCCGCCCCCGCCGCCCGCGTTGTTCACGAACACGTCGATGCCGCCCAGTTCGTCGGCGATCGCATCGATCGCTCCCGGCACGTCGTGCAGTGCCGTGGCGTCGAATCGGGCGACGACGGCGCGGCGGCCGGCGTCGCGCACGTGCCAGGCCGTCTCGTGCGCGCCATGCTCGTCGGAATGCCAGGTGATTCCGACATCCATCCCGGATCGGGCGAGCGCGATGGCAGTGGCCCGGCCGATGCCGGAGTCGGACGCGGTGACGATGGCGAGACGGCTCATGCCGCCGACGCTAGGGGCGGGGCGGCGTGCGCCGCAGGGGCTTTACAGCCCCCGCGGCGACACGCTATTCGTCCTCCGGTGCACCACCCGAGGCCGTGTCGGCCTCTTCGTCCTCACCGGGCGTGCCCTGCGTGTTGTGTCCGTCTCCACCCATGGCGTCCTCCTTCCGTCGGAGGTCCCAGGCTAGGGCGCGTTACGCCTCGTCGTCAGGGGTTGACAGCGTCGGCATCGGGGACGATCGCGACCGCCTCGGTCGCGACGAGGATCTCCCGCACCGACCGCGTCATGTGCTCGAGGAACTTGGAGGCCCCTGCGACCTCGTCCGGCGTGAGCTGGTGGACGGCGTCGACGATTCGCTCGTGGACGAGGCCGAGCGTCGCGCGGGGGTCGGCATCCGCGAGCGCCGTCGGCGCGACGATGAGTCGACGGCGATCGGTCGGGTGCCTCCTGCGCTCGACGTAGCCGGCGCGTTCCAGACCGTCGAGGAGCCCTGTGATCGAGGCGGTCGAGAGTCCGAGCTCGCGGGCGAGGTCGCCGGGGGCGAGCTCGGCGCCCGCGCGGCTCGCACGCGAGATGAGTCCGATTGCGAGGAGCTCGTTCTCGGTCATCCCCATCTCGGCCCGTGTGCGCCGCTGGAGGTCGGCCTCGGCCGTGCGGTAGTCGCGGAGCGCCGCCAGGAGCGCAGCCGCCGTGGCCTCCTCGTCCCCGGAGCCGTACCAGTACGAGGACGCGTCGGGTGTCGCGTGTCGCATCCGACGATCGTAGCAAATCACTTTGCCACTGTACGTCTCAGTTGCTGATTTGCTAGCTGGCCTACTAAAGTCGACCGTGCCGGCGAAAGAGCGACGGGTCGCCGGATCGGGTTTCGCTGAACGGAGGAGCAGAGATGGGCACGATGTTCTACGGCACGAGCGAACAGGCGATCGAGGTGGATGACGCCCTGCTCGAGCACGTCCAGAAGGTGACGCTGACGAAGCTGCGTCGCGGCGAGTCCTTCTCGATGTCCTGGAAAGACGACGACGGGCGCCGGGAGACCGTGTGGGTGCACGCCGCGCTCATGCTGCGCTTCGCGATCGAGGAGGAGTCGGGGCGTCTCGACGGCGACCTCCTGCGTCACCTCATGGACAGCGCGAACTCCAACCGCGGCATGGACCTGTCGGACGGGTTCGTCGAGCAGCGCCGGCGCGCTGCGCAGCCGACGCTGCGCGCCGCCTGACGTCCTTCGCGGACGAGCCCTCCCCGCTGCCGGGGAGGGCTCTTTCCTGTTGCCGCCGTGAGCGTTCACGATCCTCTTGACCACGTGGCAGGCACTCATTAGAGTTGCAGCGCCGTGAACGTTCACGGAACGCTCGAAAGGACGATGGTGACCTCTTCACGACTCGCAGACGACGACACGCAGACCGGCTTCGGCGGATGGGCCGTGCTCGGCCCCGGGGGGATCGCGCGTCGTTTCCTCGACGGCCTCGCCGCGGGCGGCGGTGCGCTCGTCGCCGCAGGCAGCTCGGACGCTGCCCGTGCCCGCGCCTTCGCCGACGAGGCGGAGGACCGCGGAGCGGAGACCGTGACAGCGGGTTCCTACGATGACGCGCTCGCCGATCCGCGTGTCGAGGCGGTCTACGTCTCCGCCGTCCACACGGCGCATCCCGCCCTCGCCCTCGCCGCGATCGACGCCGGCAAGGCCGTGCTGTGCGAGAAGCCGCTCACGGTCAACAGCGGCACGACGATGGCGCTCGTCGATGCCGCGCGTGAGGCCGGCGTGCCGCTCGTGGAGGCGTACATGTACCGCTTCCACCCGCAGACCGCCGCGGTGCTCGACCTCGTCCGCCGTGGGGCGATCGGAGAGGTATCCCACATCGACGCGGCGTTCGCCTTCCGGGTCGGCGAGCGCAGGGGGCGGCTGTTCGACCCGCGGGTCGCAGGCGGGGGCATCCTCGACGTGGGCGGGTACCCCGTCACCTTCGCCGCGGCGGTCGTCGACGCCGCGACGGGACGGCACGCCTCCGAGCCCGTGGAGCTCGAGGCGACCGGCTCGATCGGCCCGACCGGCGTCGACGAGTGGACCGTCGCGCGCGCCGTCTACCGGGGCGGCATCACGGCGAGCCTCCGTGCGGGGGTGAACGCCTCCGACGAGAACGTCGTGTCGATCTACGGGTCGACCGGGCGCATCCGCGTCGCCGAGCCGTGGACGCCGGCCGGAGCGACGGCGATCGAGGTCGTGACGGTCGACGGCGGCGTCGAGTTCGTCGAGATCGAGGCGGCGCACGCCTACGGTCTGGAGGCGCTGGCGGTCGTCGGCGCCCTCCGCGAGGGATCCCTCGAGGTGCCGCAGATGACGACGGCGGAGACGCTCGCCACGTCGCGGACGCTCGACCGGTGGCGGGCGGCGATCGGCCTCCGGTATCCGTTCGAGTCGGAGGACGCCGACATCCGCCCGCTGCGCGGCACCCTCCGGCGGTCGGAGGGCAGCATGCGGTACGGCGAGATCGACGGCGTCGGCAAGCGCGTCTCGCGGCTCGTCATGGGGGTCGACAACCAGCCCGACCTCGCGCATGCCTCGGCGATGTTCGACAACTACGTCGAGCAGGGCGGCAACGTCTTCGACACGGCCTACATCTACGGCGGCGGCGAGCTCGAGCGGAGGCTCGGGCGCTGGATCGCGAACCGCGGCATCCGGGAGGACGTCGTGGTCATCACGAAGGGGGGCCACACGCCGCACTGCGACCCCGAGTCGGTCTCCCGTCAGCTTCTCGAGAGCCTCGAGCGGCAGGGCACCGACTATGCCGACATCTACATGCTGCACCGCGACGACCCCTCGATCCCGGTGGGCGAGTTCGTCGACGTGCTCGACGAGCACGCCAGAGCCGGGCGGATCCGCGTCTTCGGCGGCTCGAACTGGTCGCCCGAGCGGATCGACGAGGCGAACGCGTATGCGCGGGCGAACGGTCGACAGGGATTCTCGGTGGTGAGCGACCACTTCGGCCTCGCGGAGGCCTACGACGTGCCGTGGGAAGGATGCGTGCACGTCACGGATGCCGCGTCGAAGCGCTGGCTGGAGGAGCGGCAGATCCCGCTGCTGCCCTGGTCGTCGCAGGCGCGCGGGTTCTTCACAGGGCGCGCGCGACCGGATGACACGAGCGACGCCGAGCTCGTGCGCTGCTACTACAGCGACGCCAACTTCGAGCGGCTCCGGCGTGCCGAGCAGCTGGGGGAGGAGCGGGGCGTGCCCGCCACGGCGATCGCCCTCGCGTACGTGCTCGCCCAGCCGTTCCCGACGTTCCCGCTGTTCGGACCGCGCTCGATCGCCGAGACGCGGTCGTCGATGCAGGGGCTGTCGGTCGACCTCTCGCCGGACGACGTCGCCTGGCTCGACCTCCGCTCCTGACCCCGCAGTCCCCGCCCGCCCGTCTCTGCCCAACGGGCATCCGTTCGCCGAGAGGCCATCCGATACGGCGTGATCGCGTGTGCGATCGGCAATCGGGTATCCGTTGGGCAAAGATCGGGAGGGGAGCTGCGGTCAGGTGGGAGTGTGTCGGGCTCCGAGGCGGGAAGGAGGGCGGCGGATGGCGCGAGGGGCGCGGGCGACGATCGTCGACGTCGCGGAGGCCGCCGGCGTCTCCCGGCAGACCGTGAGCCGGGCGATGAACGACCTGCCCGGGATCAGCGCGGACACGAAGCGGCGCGTGCTCGATGCGGCGCAGCGGCTCGCCTACCGTCCGTCGCGCTTCGGGCGCGGCCTTGTGACCGGCGGGGAGCGTCAGCTCGGGCTCGTCGTCAACGACCTGCGCAACCCCTACTCGCCCGAGCTCGCGGCGACCGTCGTCCGCCTCGCGGCCGACGAGGGATGGAACGTGATGCTCGTCGACATCGGCCTCGCGAAGGACGCGGACCGGCTGCTGGCCTCGCTCCGCGACCAGGCGGACGTCGTCGTGGGCTACCTCGGCGAGCGGTCAGCGGGCTGGGAGGACGGGCTCGGCGCGACCCCGCTCATCCAGCTCGATCCGGGCGGCGACACGGTGCACGCGTCCGTGCGGCTCGATCCGACGCGCGCGGTGGACGCGCTCGCGGCGCATCTCGTCGCCCACGGAGTCCGCCGCCCCCTCGTGCTGGACGCCTCGGCACAGGGCGCCCCGAGCGCGCGCGGAGCCGCCATCCGCGACGCCCTCGCCCGGCACGGCGCGCCCGCCGAGCTGCTGCACGCATCGGCGTCGACCGCCGAGCACGCCGCCGCGATGGCCGCGCAGGCCGTGCGCCGCGCGAGTCCTCCCGACGCCGTCGTCGCGTTCAACGACCTGATGGCGCTCGGCGTCCTGTCGGCGTGCCGGCACGCCGGTCTCGACGTGCCGCGGGACATCCGGGTGGCGGGGATCGACGGGCTCACGATCGGCGCGCTCGTCGCCCCCACCCTCACGACCCTGGCCGTCGACTTCGACGAGGTCGCGCGCGACACCCTCGCGCTCGCCGCGGCCCTGCGCGACGGCGAGTCGCCGCAGCATCGCACGGTGGCGCACCGCCTCGTGCTGCGCGAGTCCGCCTGAGGCCGCACCGCACCGCGCCGCGCACCCGCCGCGCCGCACACCCGCTGCGCCGCGTCGCACGCCCGCCGCGCCGCACCGTGCACGCGACGGCGGCCGCGGTGTCCCCTCGGCCGCTCCGTGCGTCCAGCGTGATTGTCGCTATTGACAACATTTGCGGTGCTCCCTAGGCTCCAAAAAGTATCGATGACAGTGTCGAAACTTTCGGAGCCCATCTCGATGAGGAGAACACGGTGCAATCCATGAAGAGGCGCACGGCGACGCGCACGGCCGTCCTTGCGGCGACGATGGCGGGGGCCCTCGCGATCGGCGGCTGCAGCGCGGGCGGCGACGGCGAGACGGAGATCGATGTGGAGGCGCAGTCGGTCGGCGCCATGGAGGAGTTCGCGGCCGACGAGCAGTTCACCGCGACCGAGCCCCTCGAGATCTCGATGCTCTGGACCGACTGGCCGGAGGTCCCCGTGACCGACGACTGGGAGGTCTTCGACGTCATCGAGGAGCGCACCGGGGTGGCGCTCGAGCTCACCCACGTCCCCTTCAGCGACGCGACCGAGAAGCGCAGCCTGCTCATCTCCGCGGGGGACGCGCCCACCGTCATCCCCCTCGTCTACACGGGGGAGGAGGAGCCGTTCGTCTCCTCGGGCGCCGTGCTCCCGATCAGCGACTACATCGAGTACATGCCGAACTTCCGGAAGTACGTCGAGGAGTGGGACCTCGGGGAGATGATCGACCGCCTCAAGCAGTCGGACGGCAAGTACTACATGCTGCCCGGCCTCCAGGAGGTGTCGGTGCCCGTGTTCTCGATGATCATCCGCAAGGACGTCTTCGACGAGGTCGGGGCGCCCGCGCCGGAGACCTGGGAGGACCTGCGCACGGGCCTCGAGCTCATCAAGGAGGCCTATCCCGACTCCACGCCGCTGGCCGACGGATTCGAGGGGCAGTCGATGCTGAACTACGCCGCCCACGCGTTCGGCACGCAGGCCGGATGGGGCTTCGGAGACGGCACGATCTGGAACGAGGAGGCGGGCGAGCTCGAGTACGCGGGGGCGTCGGAGGGGTACCGCGACATGGTCGAGTTCTTCCACGGGCTCGTGGAGGACGGGCTGCTCGACACCGAGTCGTTCACGGCGGCCGACGCCGGCGGCGGCGCCGCGGACGTCGCAGAGAAGATGGCTGCCGACCGCGTGTTCGCGGCATCCGGCTCTAACGGCACGGTCAACGAGTTCGCGACGGCGCTCGACGAGACGGCGGGCGCCGGCCAGTACGAGCTCGTGCAGATCGCCCCTCCGGGCGGCGAGGCCGGGATGCTCGTGGAGCCGCGCAACTTCTGGAACGGCTTCATGCTGAGCGCCGACATCGCCGAGTCGCCGAACTTCGTCGCGACGCTCCAGTTCCTCGACTGGCTCTACTACAACCCGGACGCCCGCGAGATGCTGCGCTGGGGCGTCGAGGGCGAGACGTACGACAAGGCGGCCGACGGCACGATCACCCTGAAGCCCGAGTACTCGTACGACGACTTCAACATCAACCCCGACGGCGCCACCGACATCAAGACCGACCTCGGATGGGCCAACGACGTGCTCGCAGGGTCGACCGAGTCGCGCGCGCTGAAGGAGTCGTACAACGCCCCCCAGTTCGTCGAGTACATCGACACCGTGCTGTCGACGCGCACGCCGCGCGACCCCAACCCGCCGGCGCCGCTCGACGAGGCGGAGCTCGAGCAGGCATCGCTGCTGTCGACGCCGCTGTCGGACGCCGTGCGCACGGCCACGCTGCAGTTCATCCTCGGCGACAGGGACCTGTCGGAGTGGGACGCCTACGTCGCGGAGCTCGAGGCCGCAGGCATGACGACCTACGTCGACCTCATCGACGGCGCGCGCGAGCGCTTCGCGGAGCAGAACGGCTGACCCGCTCTCCGGCCGCCGCCCCCGCGGCGGCCGGAGGCGTCGAAGGGACGACGACATGACATCGACGACCACGGGCGCGGCGCTCGCCGCGAACCCGTCATCCGCCCCGCCGGGGGCCACGACCACGAGGGTCATCACGACCGCCGGGCCCTCGCGCCGCGGCGCGCGCCGCGGGGGCCGCACCCCGTGGCGGAAGGCGCTGCGTCGCGACTGGCAGCTCTATGCGCTGGCGCTGCTGCCGCTGGTCTTCTTCGCGATCTTCCGGTACGCGCCGATGCTCGGCAACGTCATCGCGTTCCGCCGGTTCCGGCCGGGCGGGAGCATCTTCGGCGAGGAGTGGGTGGGCCTGCGCTACGTCGAGATGTTCGTGAAGGACCCCGCCTTCTGGCAGGTCTTCGCGAACACCGCGATCCTCGGCGGGCTGACGCTCCTCGTCTGCTTCCCGCTCCCGATCATCCTCGCCCTCCTGCTCAACGAGGTGCGCAAGCACGCGTTCAAGAGGGTCGTGCAGTCGATCTCGTATCTGCCGCACTTCCTCTCCGTCGTCATCGTCGTGGGCATGGTCATGCAGCTCCTGTCGCTGCAGGGCACGGTCAACCAGATCATCACGGCCGTCGGCGGCGAGGCGATCCCGTTCCTGCAGAGGCCGGAGTGGTTCCGCGTCGTCTACGTCGCGTCCGAGGCCTGGCAGACCGTCGGATGGGGGACCATCCTCTATCTGGCCGCCCTCACGACGATCGACGAGTCGCTCTACGAGGCCGCCCGCATCGACGGGGCGAACCGCCTCCAGCAGATCTGGCATGTGACCCTCCCCGGGATCCGGCCCACCATGATCACCCTGCTCATCCTCAACATCGGGTCGTTCCTCAACGTCGGGTTCGAGAAGGTGCTGCTCCTGTACAACCCCCTCACCTACTCGACGGGCGACGTCATCTCCACGTACCTCTACCGCGTCGGCCTCGTGTCGAACAACCTCAGCTACGCCGCCGCCATCGGACTCTTCCAGGCACTCATCGGCCTCGTGATGGTGCTCGGCGCGAACTACCTGTCCCGACGAATGGTGGGAACGAGCCTGTGGTGACCCTGACCCCCCGCGCACCGTCGCGCACCGCCGGCACCAGGGACTCCCTGGGCTACCGCGTCTTCACGATCGTCAACACGGCGCTGCTCGTGGGCGTGTGCCTCGCGATGCTCTACCCGTTCATCACGGTGATCGCGCAGTCCTTCAGCTCCTCCGGCGCCATCAAGGCGGGCCTCGTGAGCTTCTGGCCCGTCGGCTTCAACACCGACACGTACGCCGCCGTGATCGGCAACGGGATGTTCTGGCGCAACTACGGCAACACCGTGCTCTACACGGTGGTGGGCACCGCGATCGCGATGGCGCTCACGACGAGCTACGCGTACGTGCTCGCCAAGCACCACCTTCGCGGGCGCGCCCTGCTCATCGGGATCGCCGTGTTCACGATGTTCTTCAACGGCGGGCTCGTGCCGAACTACGTGCTCATCTCGTCGCTCGGCATGAAGAACACGATGTGGGCCATCGTGCTGCCGGGCGCGATCTCGGTGTTCAACCTGCTCGTCATGAAGTCGTTCTTCGAGAACCTGCCCACCGAGCTCGAGGAGGCCGCGCAGATCGACGGGCTCGGATGGTTCGGGATCTTCACGCGCATCGTGCTGCCGCTGTCGAAGGCCGTGATCGCGACGATGGTGCTCTTCTACTCGGTGGCGTTCTGGAACGACTGGTTCGGCGCGTTCCTCTACCTCGACAAGAACGAGCTGTTCCCCGTGACGCTGTTCCTGCGCAACCTCATCGCGGGCGCGTCGACGACGGCGAGCGAGAGCGCGGCGGTCGGCAGCACGGCGGCCGACCTCAACGCGAACATCCAGTCGGTGACGATGATCCTCACGGTGATCCCGATCCTCTGCGTGTATCCGTTCGTGCAGCGCTACTTCGTGTCGGGCGTCATGCTCGGCTCGGTGAAGGGCTGACGGATGGCCGGGGTCGTCGACGAGGTCGGGACCGGCGTGCTCTCCCGCGCGTCCGCGGTCGTGTACCGGTGGATGGTCCTCGCGGGCTTCCTCGCGCTGCTCTGCTCGCCCACGCTCGCGGCGTGGGTCGTGCTGGGCCGCGTGGAGGGGACATCGCCCTCCGTCGGGGTCGCCGTGCTGTGGGTCGTCGCGCTCGTGCCGGTCGCCCCCGCGCTGTCGGCGGCCCTCTACGCGCAGCGTG
Organism: Microbacterium gilvum; assembly: GCF_039543865.1. NCBI lineage: Bacteria > Bacillati > Actinomycetota > Actinomycetes > Micrococcales > Microbacteriaceae > Microbacterium > Microbacterium gilvum. The sequence continues at coordinate 300,417 of NZ_BAABKO010000003.1, forward strand.
CATGGCAGGTCGAACGCGACCTGCGGCCGGCGCGGGCGCTCTGGCGCGGGCTCGCGCGCAACACGGGAGACGTGCTGCGGTGGTGGGCGCCGGCTCTCGCGGCCGCCGCGCTCCTCGTCGTCGACATCGTCGCCGCCGCCGACGTGCCGGGCGGGGCGTGGCTGCGCGGCGCGGCGATCGCCCTGCTCGCCGCGCTCGCGCTCTGGTCGGGACATCTGCTCGTGATCACCGCGTACTTCTCGTTCCGCGCGCGCGACGCCGCCCGGATAGCGGCGTCGACGGCGTTCACGCAGTGGCGTGCGTCGCTAGCGTTCGCGTCGCTCGCACTCGTCGCCGTCGCCGTCGTCGCGCTCGCGTCGGAGGCCGCGCTGCTGCTGTCCGCCTGGGTCTTCGCGCTGCTCCTGCGCGTCGTCGCCCGCCCCGTCGAGGAGCACGTGGGAGAGAGGTTTGTCGCATGAACACCGCCACCGCAGCCCCGCAGGGCCTGCGCCATCGCGAGACCGACGCCGTCGTGCGGATCGTGGACGCGCAGGGCGCGCCGCTCGCCGACGCCGATGTCGAGGTCGTGCAGCTCCGCCACGCGTTCGCGTTCGGATGCACGGCCCCCGGCTCCGGCGGCGACGCGATGCTGGCCAGGTGGCTCGACCTCTTCGACACCGCGACCCTGACGGTGTACTGGGGCAGGTACGAGCCGGAGCGCGGCCGCACGGGGGAGGCCGAGCTGAGGCGGCGTGCGCGCGATCTGGCCGATCGCGGCGTCCGGCTCAAGGGCCATCCGCTCGTGTGGCACACGGTGAAGGCGCCGTGGGTCGACAGGCTCCCCCTCGACGAGGCGGAGGCCGCCCTGCGCGGGCGGATCCGCCGCGAGGTCGGCGGCTTCGCCGGGCTGATCGACGCCTGGGACGTCGTCAACGAGGCGGTCATCATGCCGCGCTTCGAGAACGAGCCGGACGGCATCCGCAACGCCGTCTCGCGGCTGTGCGAGAAGCACGGACGCGTGGAGCTCATCCGCCTGGCGGTCGACGAGGCGCGCGCCGCGAACCCCCGTGCGCAGCTCGTCCTCAACGACTTCGATCTCGGACCCGACTACGAGCGGCTCATCGAGGAGGTGCTCGACGCGGGCGTGCACATCGACGCGATCGGGCTGCAGTCGCACATGCACCAGGGGTACCGGGGCGAGGAGCGAGCGGCCGAGGTCAGCGAGCGGTTCGCGCGGTTCGGGCTGCCGCTGCACTGGACGGAGACGTCGCTCGTGTCGGGGGCGCTCATGCCCGCCGAGATCGAGGACCTCAACGACCACGTCGTGGACGACTGGCCGTCGACGCCGGACGGCGAGGAGAGGCAGGCGGAGGAGATCGTCCGGCACTACCGCTCCCTCGTCGCGCATCCGTCGGTGGAGGCCGTGACGTACTGGGGCTTCGACGACGAGACGGCATGGCTCGGCGCGCCGAGCGGGCTCATCCGCCGCGACGGGATGCCCAAGCCGGCCTACGACGCGCTGCGCTCGCTGATCCGCGGCGAGTGGTGGCTCGCCCCCGCGCGACTGCGGACCGACGCGGACGGCCGGATCGCACTGCGCGCGTTCGCGGGCGCGTTCGAGGTGCGGGCCGGCGGCCGGTCGGCCCGGTTCGAGGCTCAGGCGGGGCCGGCGGAGCTGCGCGTCGAGCTGCCGTGACGGGGCGCGGGACCGTGCCGGACGCTCGCCTAGGATGGACGGGAGGTGCCGGTCCGGGAGAGGTCGAGATGGCTCGAGGACGTGCGACGATCGCGACCATCGCGCAGGAGGTCGGGGTGTCGGTGCCGACGGTGTCGCGCGTCCTGAACGGGCGCAGCGACGTCGCCCCCGAGACGCGCTCCAGGGTCGAGGCGGCGCTGGCCCGGTACGACTACCGCAAGCCCGTCGGCGCCGACTCGCCGACGCGCACGAGGGGTCTGCTCGACCTTGTGTTCCACGAGTTCGGCAGCACGTGGGCGCAGGAGATCATCGTCGGGGTGGAGCGCGCGGCCGCACCCCACCGCGTCGGCGTGGTCCTCACCGAGCTCGGCGGCTCGCATCGGCCGCCGCAGGAGTGGATCGACAGCATCACGGCGCGCGGCACGCGGGGCGTGCTGCTCGTGCTCTCGCGCCTCGACGACACGCAGCGGCGGCAGCTGCGGGCGCGGTCCATCCCCTTCGTCGTGCTCGACACGGACGGGGAGACGCCAGCGGGCGTGCCGACCGTCGGGTCCAACAACTGGAGCGGTGGCCTCGCGGCGACGCGGCATCTCATCGAGCTGGGGCACACGAGGATCGGGATGATCTCTGGCCCCGAGGACGTGCTCTGCAGCCGCGCGCGCGTCGACGGGTTCCGGAGCGCCCATGCGGAGGCGGGCCTCGACGTCGTGCCGGAGCTCATCCGGTGGGGCAGCTTCGAGGTTCCGGCCGGGCACGAGCACGGCATCGAGCTGCTGCGCCGGAGCGACCGCCCCACCGCCGTCTTCGCGGGGTCCGACGCGCAGGCACTCGGGGTGCTGCGGGCGGCGCACGAGCTCGGGCTGCGGGTCCCGGACGATCTGTCTGTCGTCGGCTACGACGACCTTCCGCTCGCCGGATGGCTGGCGCCCGCGCTCACGACCGTGCGGCAGCCCCTCGCCGAGATGGCGTCGCTCGCGACGGAGATGCTCATCGACCTGTCCGACGACAGGCCGCTGGCGTCGCAGAAGGTCGAGCTCGGGACGGAGCTGATCATCAGGGAGTCGACGGCGCCGCCGCGCTGACGGCGAGCGCCTCCTCGATCCCGGCCCCGATCGCGGGCGCCAGCTGCGCGGCGAACGTCGCCGTCAGATGGTGGTCGTCGGAGTACACGAGCGTCGCCCCGATGATGGCCGGGCACCGCTCGGCGTCGCACATCAGATCCACGGTGTCGACGACGGGCGCGCCCGCAGCCTCCCCGACGCGGGCGATCGCGGCGCGCACGGGCGCGTTCAGCGCCTCGTCGCGCTCCGCCCCGCATGACGCTGCCGACGACAGGTGCGACGACAGGCACAGCGGCGCCGAGAACGCGAGCCCGGGGTTGTCCTGCACGAGCACGGGCCGCGACTCCTCCGGCAGGCGGTCGAGCACCGCCGCGACGCCCGCCTCCCACCGCCCCTGCAGCGTCGCGGGGTCGCGGCCCGGCATCGGAGGCACATGGCTCGCCAGGACCACGACATCGGGCGGATCGGCCTCGAGAGCGGTGAGCGCCTCCTCCCGCCACTGCGCGCAGTCCGGTCGGGCGTCCTCCCACCCCGCCTCGGTCTCGAGCGAGCGGCAGCCGCTCTTGAGGTACGTCCGCAGCAGGTAGCCCTCCTCCTCCGCCACGCGGGCGAGAGCAGGGAACAGCCGACCCGCGTGGGAGTCCCCGAACAGCGCGACCTGCACGTCGGCATCCGCCTCGCCCACGTCGCACGTCACGAGCTCCGCCGCGGACCTCCCCTGCTGGCATCCGTTCCCGTACACCTCGCCCGTGTCCGCCGCCGCGTCGGCGAGAGCGGGGGCGAGGTTGTCCGGGACGAACGGCGTGCCCGACGGCAGCGGGGCGAGCTCCGCCGAGGTCGGAGCCGAGCGCCCCGCATCGAGCGGGCGCAGCGCGACCGCCGCCTGCGAACCGGTGAGCACTGCGACGAGCACGAGCGACGCGGCGAGCGCCCCGACGAGCGCGCGCGCATCGGCGCGGGGGCGCCCCGCGACCCGCGGCCGGCGGAACCGCTCCTCGACCTGCCGGTGCAGAGGCCATGCGAGCAGCACCGCCAGGACGATGCAGGCGGCGCCCGCGCCCGCCGTGAGCTCGCTGCCCGGCGCCATCCGCTCGGCGACGAGCACCATGATCGGCCAGTGCACGAGGTACAGCGCGTAGGAGATCCCCCCGACGAACACCGCCGGCGGCACGCTCAGCAGCGCCGCCGGCCCTCCCTGCGCCTGCCCGAACGCGATGACGGCCGCCGTCCCCAGCACGGGCGCGAGCGTCGCCGGACCCGGCCAGGGCGTCGCCGCGTCGAAGGCCGCCACCGAGGCCCCGATCGCCGCGAGCCCCGCCCACGCGGCGACCGCAGCCATCCGCTCGCGCGCACCGCCCTCCCGCACACCGCCCTCCCGCGCGCCCCGTCGCATCCCCGCCCACGCCACGAGGCCGCCGACGGCGAGCTCCCACGCCCGCGTCGGCAGCGAGAAGAACGCCCAGGGCTGCGAGGACGCGCCCACGACGACGCAGGCGGCGAACGACAGCACGGCGGTCGCGCCGATGCCGACGCCCAGGCCGATGCCGGGGCCGGCCGTCCGTCGTCGGAGCGCCAGCCAGAGGCCCGCGAGCACGAGCGGCCACAGCAGGTAGAACTGCTCCTCGACGCCGAGCGACCAGTAGTGCTGGAACGGCGAGGGCTCCGTGCCCGCGAGGTAGTCGGTCTGCAGGGCGGCGAACCGCAGGTTCGGCACGTACAGCGCCGTCGCGACGGCGTCGTGCAGCACGGTCTCCAGCCGCAGCGGCGACATCAGCACGAGGGCCGCCCCGGTCGTCGCCGCGAGCACGGACAGGGCGGCGGGGAGCAGACGGCGCGCCCTGCGCGCCCAGAACGCCGCGAACCGGATGCGGCCGTGCTCGCGGAGCTCCCGCAGCAGGTGCCCCGTGATGAGGAACCCCGACACGACGAAGAACACGTCGACCCCGACGTAGCCGCCCGCGAACCCCGGGATGCGGGCGTGGTCGAGCAGCACCGCGAGCACCGCGATCGCACGCAGCCCCTGGATGTCGAGGCGCATCCCCTGTCGTCGCATCGCGGCGACGGTAGGCGTCGCGGGTGAACGGCGGGTGGACGGCGTCAGCCGTCGAGCACGAGCCGGTAGCCCATCCCCGCCTCGGTCAGCAGATGCCGCGGCGCCGCGGGATCGACCTCGAGCTTCTTGCGCAGCTGCGACAGATAGAGCCGCAGATACCCGGTGTCGGTCACGTGCTCGGAACCCCAGATGCTCGTGAGCAGCGTCTGCCGTGTGACGAGGCTCCCGGGGTGGCGGATGAGCAGCTCGAGCACCTGCCACTCCGTGGGCGTCAGGCGCACGGGCTGCGGCGATCCGTCGACCTCGCGCGTGACGATGCGGGCCGCGAGGTCGACCGTCACATCGCCGAAGCGCACGGTCGGCTCGGCGTCGTGCGACGGCACGCGGCGCGTGAGCGCCCGGATGCGGGCCAGCAGCTCCTCGATCGCGAACGGCTTCGTGACGTAGTCGTCGGCCCCCGCATCGAGGGCGTCGACCTTGTCGGCCGCGCCCGCCCGCCCCGATACGACGAGGATGGGCGCCTCCGACCATCCGCGGATGGCCTGGATCACCTCGAGGCCGTCGAGCTGCGGCATGCCGAGGTCGAGGAGGAAGAGGTCGGGCCTGCGGTCGACGGCTGCCGCGATCGCCTGCGCGCCGTCGGCGGCGGTGACGACCTCGTAGCCCTTCGCGGCGAGGGTGATGCGGAGGGCGCGGACGAGCTGCGGGTCGTCGTCGGCGATGAGGATCCTCATGAGATCTCCACGCTAGGCGACGCGGGCAGCGACACCACCATGGTGAGGCCGCCTCCCGGCGTGTCCTCGGGGGAGAGGGAGCCGCCCATCCCCTCGGCGAACCCCTTCGAGAGGGCGAGCCCGAGGCCCAGTCCCGTGGTGTTGTCGGTGTCGCCCAGACGCTGGAACGGCACGAACACCTCGTCGCGGCGCTCTGCGGGGATGCCGGGCCCGTGGTCGACGACGCGGATCTCGACGCGTCCCCCGAAGGCGCTCGTCGTCACCCGCACGCGCGACCCCTCCGGCGAGTGGCGGAGGGCGTTGGCGAGGAGGTTCACGAGAACGCGCTGCAGCAGCACGGGGTCGGCCAGCGCGGGCGGCGCCGTGGCATCGAGGTCGAGCTCCACGGCGTCGGGCCCGGCGCCGAGCTCGTCGAGCGCGGGGAGCACGACGTCGGCCGCATCGACGGGCGACACGGAGATGGCGAGGACGCCCGCCTGCAGCCGGGAGACGTCGAGCAGGTCGGTCACGAGCGTCGCGAGCGCCGTGAGGCTCTCGTCCGCCGTCGCGAGCAGCTCGGCCCTGTCGTCGTCCGACAGCGCGGCCCCGGCCATCCGCAGCCCGCCCACGGCCGCCGTCGCCGACGCGAGCGGGCGGCGAAGATCGTGGCTGAGCGCCGACAGGAGGGCGCTCCGCACCCGCTCCGACGCGGCGAGCGGCTCGACCTCGCTCGCCGCCTCCGCGAGGTCGCGCCGGTCGAGCGCCGCCGCCAGCTGCGCGACGACGACGGACAGCAGCCGGCGCTCCGAGGCGCGCAGGTCCGGCCCGTGCAGCTCGAGCGCCGCCCGGTCGCCCACGGGGATGGCCGTGCTGCGCCCGTCGGGGACGGGCTCGCCGCTCGTCGCGACGACCTCGTCGCCCGAGAGGAGGCGCACGCCCGTCAGCCCGAACGCCTCCCGCGCCCGTTCGACGAGCGCCTGGACGGCTCCCTGGCCGCGCAGCACGCTTCCGGAGACGGCGGCGAGCAGCTCCGACTCGGCCGCCGCACGGCGCGCAGCGCGGGTCTTGCGTGCGGCCGTGTCGACGACGACGCTCACGAGCACGGCGATCGTGACGTAGAGGAACAGCGCGAGCAGGTGAAGGGGCTCGTGCACGTGCACCGTGTAGAGCGGGTCGACGAAGAAGTAGTCGAGGGTGAGCCCCGACAGCACGGCGGCGAAGAGGGCGGGCCAGATGCCGCCGACGAGCGAGACGACCACGACGAGCAGCTGGTAGCTCAGCACGTCGCTCGTGATCGACTCGGGGGTGCGCAGCGCCGTCAGCAGCCACGTGAGCAGGGGGCCCGCGACGAGCGCGAGCGCGAAGCCCGCGATGCGGCGCCGCGCCGTGAGCGCCCCGCCCAGGCGAGGCAGCGCGAAGCCGCCGCCCGCCGCGGCGTGCGACACGATGTGCACGTCGATGTCGCCCGACTCCCGGATGACGGTGGCGCCGATCCCCGGCCCCGTGAGGAGGGCGGCGAGCCGGCTGCGGCGGCTCACGCCGATGACGAGCTGGGTCGCGTCGACCGAGCGGGCGAAGGCGACGAGCGATCGGGGCACGTCGTCGCCCACGACCTGGTGCGCCGTGCCGCCGAGCGTCTCCACGAGCTCGCGCTGGCGGGCGAGCGCCGAGGGGTCGGCGGCGCGCAGCCCGTCCTGCGTCGTGACGTGCACGGCGAGCAGCTCGCCGCCCGCCGAGCGGGCGGCGATCCGCGCGCCGCGGCGCAGCAGCGTCTCGCCCTCCGGACCGCCCGTCAGCGCCACGACGACCCGCTCTCTCGCCTCCCACCGGCTGCGGATGCCGTGCTCGGCCCGGTAGGTCTTGAGAGCCTGGTCGACCTCGTCGGCGAGCCACAGCAGCGCGAGCTCGCGCAGCGCCGTGAGGTTGCCGAGCCGGAAGTAGTTCGACATGGCCGCGTCGATGCGCTCCGCGGGGTAGACGAGCCCGCCGGAGAGCCGGTCGCGCAGCGCCGCGGGGGCGAGGTCGACGACCTCGACCTGGTCGGCGCCGCGCAGCACGGCGTCCGGGATGGTCTCGCGCTGCACGACGCCCGTGATACCCTCCACGACATCGCCGAGCGACTCGATGTGCTGCACGTTCACGGTCGAGACGACGTCGATCCCCGCCGCGAGCAGCTCCTCGACGTCCTGCCAGCGCTTCGCGTTCCGCGACCCCGGCGCGTCGGCGTGCGCGAGCTCGTCGACGAGGGCGATGTCGGGCCGCCGCGCGAGCACGGCGTCGAGATCCATCTCGGCGAGCTCCACTCCGCGGTAGGCGACGCGGCGCGGCGGCACCGTCTCGAGTCCCTCGGCGATCGCGGCCGTCGCCGCCCTGCCGTGCGTCTCGACGACCGCGACGACGACGTCGGCGCCCTCGGCGGCCATCCGATGGCCCTCCTCGAGCATGGCGTACGTCTTCCCGACCCCCGGCGCGGCGCCGAGCAGCACCCGCAGCCGCCCGCGTCCGGTCATGTCAGCCCTCCTGCTCGTCCAGCGCGAGATTGAGCGCGAGGACGTCCACCGTCGGCTCCCCAAGGTATCCGAGCACGCGCCCGCTCGTGTGCGCGGCGACGAGGTCGGCGATGACCTCGGGGGAAAGGCCCCGCGCCGCCGCGACGCGGTCGACCTGGATGGCCGCGTAGGCAGGGCTGATGTGCGGGTCGAGGCCGGACGCGGACGCCGTCACGGCGTCGGCGGGGACGGCGCTCGCGGCGACGCCCTCGAAGGCCGCGACCTCGGCGCGGCGCTCCGCGATCGCGGCGACGAGGTCGGGGTTCTCCGGCCCCAGGTTGGACCCGCCGGATGCGGCCGGGTCGTAGCCGGACGCGGACGGCCGGGGCTGGAAGTACTCCGCCAGCGGCTCGCCGTCGGCGTCGGTGAACGACTGCCCGATGAGCGCGGAGCCGACGACGTCGCCGTCGGCATCGGCCACGAGGGAGCCGTTCGCCTGCGCCGGCAGCAGCAGCTGGCCGAGACCCGTGACGAGCAGCGTGTAGCCGACGCCGAGGGCGGCGGTGGCGAGGGCGAGGGTGCGGACGGCGACCCAGAGGGCGCGGATGGTCGATCGCATGGGATGGATGCTCCTGTTCGGATGCGGGTCAGAAACCGGGGAGGAGGCGGACGACGAGGTCGATCGCCCAGATGCCCGCGAAGGGCGCGATGACGCCCCCCACGCCGTAGACGGCGAGGTTGCGGCCGAGGATGCTCGACGCGTCGCCCGCGCGGAACCGCACCCCGCGCAGGGCGAGGGGGATGAGCAGGACGATGACGAGCGCGTTGAAGACGACGGCCGAGAGCACGGCCGACGCGGGGGAGTGCAGTCCCATGATGTTGAGGGCCGAGAGCTGCGGGAAGACGCCCATGAACATGGCGGGGATGATCGCGAAGTACTTGGCGATGTCGTTCGCGATGGAGAACGTCGTGAGCGCGCCCCGCGTGATGAGCAGCTGCTTGCCGATGCGCACGATGTCGATGAGCTTCGTCGGATCGGAGTCGAGGTCGACCATGTTGCCCGCCTCCTTGGCCGCCGACGTGCCCGAGTTCATCGCCACGCCGACGTCGGCCTGCGCGAGCGCCGGCGCGTCGTTCGTGCCGTCGCCCGTCATGGCGACGAGGCGTCCGCCCTCCTGCTCCCTCCGGATGTACGCGAGCTTGTCCTCGGGGGTCGCCTCGGCGAGGTAGTCGTCGACCCCGGCCTCCTGCGCGATCGCCGCGGCGGTGAGCGGGTTGTCGCCCGTGACCATGACGGTGCGGATGCCCATGGCGCGGAGCTCGGCGAACCGGGCTCCGAGCCCGTCCTTGACGACGTCCTTGAGGTGGACGACGCCCAGCAGCCTGCCGTTCCCGTCGGCGTCCTTGACGGCGACGGCGAGCGGCGTGCCGCCCGACCGCGCGATGCCGTCGACGATCGCGTCGAACGGGGCGCGCGTGTCGGACGGCACGCATCGGCCGTCCTCCTCGAGCCAGGCGAGGACGGCCGACCCCGCCCCCTTCCGGATGCGCGTGCCGTCGGCCGCGTCGAGCCCCGACATGCGCGTCTGCGCCGTGAACGGCACGACCTCGCCGGGCGCGGGGGAGACGTCGGCGCCCTGCGTGCTCGCGAGCTCGACGATCGACGCGCCCTCGGGCGTGGGGTCGGCGAGCGACGACAGCGCGGCCATCCGCACCAGCTCGTCCGCGTGGGCGCCGCCGACGGTCTCGAACGCCGCCGCGCGCCGGTTGCCGTAGGTGATGGTGCCCGTCTTGTCGAGCAGCAGCGTCGTGACGTCGCCGGCCGCCTCCACGGCGCGCCCCGACATCGCGAGCACGTTGCGCTGCACCAGGCGGTCCATGCCCGCGATGCCGATGGCGCTCAGCAGCGCCCCGATCGTCGTCGGGATGAGGCACACGAGCAGGGCGACGAGCACGGGGATGCTGACGGGCGCCGCCGCGAACGACGCGATCGGGTTCAGCACGAGGGCGACGACGACGAACACGATCGACAGGCTCGCGAGCAGGATGTTCAGCGCGATCTCGTTGGGCGTGCGCTGACGCGACGCGCCCTCGACGAGCGCGATCATCCGGTCGACGAACGTCTCGCCCGGCTTCGACGTGATGCGCACGACGATGCGGTCCGACAGCACGCGCGTTCCGCCCGTGACAGCGCTGCGGTCGCCGCCGGACTCCCGGATGACGGGCGCGGACTCTCCCGTGATGGCCGACTCGTCGACGCTCGCGATCCCCTCCACGATGTCGCCGTCGCCGGGGATGAGCTCGCCCGCCGAGACGACGACGACGTCTCCGCGCCGCAGCTCGGACGACGGCACCTCCTCGATGTCGACGGGATCGGCGGGGTACGCGGTGAGGCGTCGCGCCATCGTGCTCGTGCGCGTCTGCCGCAGCGTGTCGGCCTGCGCCTTCCCCCGGCCCTCCGCGACCGACTCGGCGAGGTTGGCGAACAGCACCGTCAGCCACAGCCATCCCGCGATGACCGGGGTGAACGACAGCGGCACGGGGGTGCCGCCGGAGGCCTCCGGCCCGCCGAGGAACGGCTCGGCGACGGCGATCGCCGTCGTGAGAGCCGCACCCGCCCAGACGAGGAACATGACGGGGTTGCGCCACTGCGTGCGCGGGTCGAGCTTGCGCACGGCACCCGGGAGGGCGTCGCGCAGCTGCGCGGCCGACAGGCCGCGTGCGCGGGTGCGAGGCGCCGCGGCGGGCGCCTCCTTCAGGATCGTGGTCATCACAGCAGCCCTTCCGCCAGGGGACCCAGCGCGAGAACGGGGAAGTAGGTGAGCGCCGTCACGACGACGATCGTGCCGACGAGCATGCCGACGAAGAGCGGCCGATGGGTGGGGAGCGTGCCGGCCGTCGCGGGGACGGCGGCCTGCGCGGCGAGCGACGCGGCGAGGGCGAGGACGAGCGCGATCGGCACGAAGCGCCCGAGCAGCATCGCGACGCCCAGCGCCGTGTTGAGCCACGGCGTGTTCGCCGTCAGGCCGGCGAACGCCGAGCCGTTGTTGTTGGCGGCCGACGTGAACGCGTAGAGCACCTCGGAGAATCCGTGCACGCCGGGGTTCGCGATCGACGTCGAGGCGACGTCGTCGCGGACGCCGGGGACGGCGAGGCTCAGCGCCGTCCCGACGAGGACGAGCACGGGGGTCACGAGGATGTACAGGCTCGCGAGCGTCATCTCGCGCCGCCCGATCTTCTTCCCGAGGTACTCGGGCGTGCGCCCGACGAGGAGTCCCGCGATGAACACGGCGACGATCGCGATGACGAGCATCCCGTACAAGCCCGACCCGACGCCGCCGGGCGCGAGCTCGCCGAGCATCATGTTGATCATCGGCATCATGCCGCCGAGCGCCGTGAACGAGTCGTGCATGGCGTTCACAGCCCCCGTCGACGTCAGCGTGCTCGTGGAGGCGAAGAGCGTCGAGCCGATCACCCCGAAGCGCGTCTCCTTCCCCTCCAGGGCGCCGCCGGCGAGCTCGGGCGCCGTTCCCGAGCCGGCGAGCTCGAAGGCGGTGAGCGCCGCGAGCGAGACCGTGAAGAGCACCGCCATGGCGGCCGCGACGGCGAGGCCCTGCCGGTCGTCGCCGACCATCCGCCCGAAGGCGCGGGGGAGGGCGAACGGGATGGCGAGCATGAGAACGACCTCGAACAGGCTCGTCCACGGGCTCGGGTTCTCGAACGGATGGGCCGAGTTCGCGTTGAAGAACCCGCCGCCGTTCGTGCCGAGCAGCTTGATCGCCTCCTGCGAGGCGACGGGGCCGCCCGGGATGGCCTGCGCGCCGCCCGAGAGGGTCTGCACCTCCGTGAGACCGGAGAGGTTCTGCACGACTCCGCCCGCGAGGAGCACGACCGCCGCGACGAGGGAGAACGGCAGCAGGATGCGCACGCATCCGCGCACGAGGTCGACCCACACGTTCCCGAGCGTGCCGGACGAGCGCCGCGCGAAGCCGCGCACGAGGGCGACGGCGACGGCCATCCCGACGGCGGCGGAGACGAAGTTCTGCACGGCGAGGCCCGCGGCCTGCACGGTGTGCCCGAGCGTCTGCTCGGGCGAGTACGACTGCCAGTTCGTGTTCGTGACGAACGAGATCGCCGTGTTGAACGACAGGTCCTCCGACGGGGCGGGGAGCCCGAATGCGAGGGGGAGGAGCGGCTGAGCGCGCTGCAGCGCGTAGAGCAGGACGACGCCCACGGCCGACAGCGCGAGCACCCCGCGCAGGTACGCCTGCCAGGTCTGCTCGGAGCGCGGGGACACGCCGACGAGGCGGTACACCCCGCGCTCGACGAGGAGGTCGCGCGGCGACGCGTAGACGCGCGCCATGTAGTCGCCGAGGGGACGGTACAGCACCGCCAGGATGACGGCGACGGTGGCGAGGCCCGCGAGGGCGAGGAGCCACGGCATCAGAACCGCTCCGGCTTCACGAGCGCGATCACGAGGTAGACGACGGCGGACACGCCGAGCGCGGCCGCGATCGCGGCGAAGGCGATCACAGCCGCTCCACCGCCTTCGCGACGAGTCCGACGACGAGGAAGAGGACGAGCGCACCGAGCAGGTAGGCGACGTCGAGCACAGCGACTCCATTCGGAAGGCGTGCGGCCAGCGGGGGCCGGGCGCCCGGTCGGGCGCACGTCCCGATGCAACACCGCCGGCACCGTCGTCTCCCGGGTCCTCACGGAACCCATACGGGAGCGGAGCGGGATCCTCACACGGCGCTCACGGAGCCCCGCCCTGACGCAGCGTCGCGCACGGATGGCGTCGGTTCGCGTCGACGGCCGGCGCACGCGATACTGGCATCCGCGCCATGTGAGCGCGCACATCCGACGAGGGAACGATATGACCACGCACGCCGACGTCTCGGGAACGCAGCACATCCTCCGCGCAGGCGGCTACGAAGCCGCCGTCGCGAGCGTCGGAGCATCGCTCCGCGCCCTCACCTTCGAGGGGCGGGATCTCGTCGTGCCGTTCGCCGCAGCCGAGGTGCGCCCCGCGTACCGCGGCACGACGCTCGCGCCCTGGCCCAACCGCGTCGTCGACGGCCGCTACGCCTTCGACGGCGCGGAGTTCCAGCTCGCGCTCACGGAGCCGGCGCGCGGCCACGCACTCCACGGCCTGCTGTCGTGGGCCGACTTCTCCGTCGTCGCCGAGACGGGCTCGTCCGTGACGCTCGCGGCGACGATCGCCCCGCAGGATGCGTACCCGTGGCGAGTGACCGTGACGACGACCTACGCCCTCGACGCCGAGACGGGGCTCACGCAGACGGTGTCGGCCGCGAACGCGAGCGCGACGCGCGCGCCGTTCGGCACCGGCCCCCACCCCTACCTCGTGGCGGGCGCCGGCGTCGTCGACGACTGGACGCTCGAGCTGCCCGCCGACACCGTGCTCGAAGTCACCCCCGACCGGCTCGCGCCGACGGGCACGGCCTCCGTGTCGGTCGACGCGGATCGGTTCGACTTCCGCGTCGACCGCCCGATCGGCGCAGCCGAGATCGACCACGCGTTCACGGGCCTCGCGCGCGACGCAGAAGGCGCGGCGAGCGTGCGGCTCACCGCCCCCGACGGCGCGGGCGTGCGCATGACCTGGGATGACCGGTGCCCATGGGTCCAGATCCATACCGCCGATCTGCCCGGCGGCGGCTCCGGCCACCGCTCCGGCCTCGCCGTCGAGCCGATGACCTGCCCGCCCGATGCGTTCAACTCGGGTGACGACCTCGTGGTGCTGGATCCGGGCTCATCCCGCGAAGTCGCCGCCTGGACGATCGCCGCGCTCTGACCCGGCCTGTGCTCTCGTCCAACGGATATCCGTTGGACGAGAGCACACCGGAAAACGCGGAATCAGATGTGCGGTCGGCAGGCGGATGGCCTTTCGGTGTCAGTCGTCTCCGCCTTCGGCCTGCGAGGGGTGGTCGTCCTCGCGCGGGTCCGGGGCGCCGAGCGGACGGTCCGGATCCTCTCCCTCCGCCTGCGAGGGGTGGCCGGTGCCCGGGTCGGATGGCCGCTGCGTGTCGCTCATGTCGCACCTCTTCTCATCGGTTGCCTCCATGCAACCGCGCGGTGCGCCATCCCGTGAGGGCCTTGACAAGGCGCGCTTCGACGAGCGCCTCCTCGTCCTCCTCGAGCGCACATCTCCGTGCCGAAAGCCCACCCGTTCACCCGAAATCCGGTGTGCTTTCGTCCAACGGATATCCGTTGGACGAAAGCACACCGGAAAACGCGGAATCAGATGTGGGGTCGGCAGGCGGATGGCCTTTCGGTGTCAGTCGTCCTCCCCCTCGGCCTGCGAGGGGTGGCGGTCGTACCAGACCGGCACCTGCGCGAAGTCGAGGGCATCGGCGTCGAACTCGAGGGTCGCTGCGGGAGCGTTCATGGGATTCTCCTTCGTGTGTTTCCGGTGACGGCTCGGATGAGCCCGTTCAGTAGGCCTGCTCGCGCTGGCCGACGATGAGGTGGATGAGGGCGAAGCGCCCCTCCCGTGTGGCGGAGAGGGCGCCGGCGACGGCATCCGGCACGTCGGCGTCGTGCTCGACCCGGAAGCCCGTGCCCCCGAAGGCGGTCGCCATCGCGGCGAAGTCGGGGTTCACGAGCTGCGTGCCGGAGACGCGACCGGGATGGTGCCGCTCCTGGTGCGTGCGGATGGTGCCGTACTCCTGGTTGTCCATGACGACGACGAGAGGGGCGGCGCCGTGCTGGCGTGCCGTCGCGAGCTCCTGGCCGTTCATGAGGAACTCGCCGTCGCCCGCGATCGTCACGATCTGCCGGCCGGGGAAACGCAGCGCCGCCGTGACGGCCGACGGCACCGAGTAGCCCATCGACCCGTTGCCCGCGCTCACCATGGCCGGGTACGCGCGCGTCGGGAAGTACCGGTGCGCCCAGTTCGTGTGCTCCCCTGCGCCGAAGGTGACGAGGGCGTCGTCGTCGAGCTGCGGCACGAGCACGGCCATGAGGGTGTCCATGCGAGCGGGTCCCGACGCCCCGGCGGCGGGGAGGGCGGCGAAGCGCTCCTGCTGGGCCCGCATCCGCGCGGTCCACGCCGCCCACTGCGGGCGCGCCGGGATGTCGAGCGCGACGAGGTCGCGGACGAACGCGGGCGGCTTCGCGACGATCTGGTGCGAGACGGCACCCGACCGCCCGCGAAGGAGCGGGTCCATCGAGACGAGGAAGTTGCGCCGGTGCCATCCCTGCCGTGCGATGTAGCCGCTCGTGAGGACGTCGCCCGGGACCGTGCCGATGAAGACGAGCAGGTCGGTCTCCTCGAAGAGGTCGAAGGTCGGCTTCGGGCGGCCGTAGCCGATGGGGCCGACGTACGACGGCGAATCGAAGGCGACGACCCCCTCCGTGCGCCATTCCGCGGCGGCCGCGACGCCCTGGCGCTCGAGCCATCCCGTGAGCTGTGCGGCCGACTCGGGGGTCCAGTCACTGCCGCCCGTGACGAAGAGGGGCTTCTCCGCCTGCGCGAGCGCGTCGACGAGGGCCGCGGCGTCGAGGCCGGCGATGCCGCCGCATGCCACGGGGATGGGCGGGTGCACGGAGGCGTCGACGTGCTCGCGGATGACGTCCTCGGGAAGGCCGACGACGACCGGTCCCGGCCGGCCCGAGCGCGCGGCGAACACCGCCTCCGCGACGGTCTCGCTGGCGCGCTCCGCGGAGTCGAGGACGAGCACGCGCTTGGCGCCCTTGTCGAACCAGCCGTGGATGTCGAACTCCTGGAAGGCCTCGCGGTCGCGATGGTCCTTCGGGATGAGACCGACGAAGAGGATGAGCGGCGTCGAGTCCTGCCAGGCGGTGTGGAGCCCGACGAGGGCGTTCGCGGCGCCCGGTCCGCGGGTCACCATGGCGACGCCGGGCAGGTCGGAGAGCTTGCCCTCCGCCTCTGCCATGTACGCCGCTCCGCCCTCCTGACGGCAGACGATCGTCTCGATCGAGGAGGAGTGCAGGCCGTCGAGGACCTCGAGGAAGCTCTCTCCCGGCACGACGTAGGCGCGCGGGATGCCGTGCGCCTCCAGCGAGCGGACGATCGCGTGCCCGGCCGAGACGGTCGGGGGGATCGCCGCGTCGGGCGCGGCGGTCGCGAGCAGGGCGTCTGTCACGGTCACTCCATCGTGCGGGGGCTGAGGTGGTTCCAGAATGCGCCGCGTCGACGTGCGTCGGATGGGCCGTCTCGTGTTAATTTCCGTCGATCTTGATCCCAGGAGAAACCTGATCGGGTGATTGACCTGGTACGTGCATGCAGGAATGCGCTCTCCCGATGGAGCGACCTATCGACCCGCCGACGTGGCGGCGCAGACGGCTTCGCGCGTCACACGCCGTCAGGCGGTGAAACCTCCCGCAACACCGCACCCGCCCGCGCCGCGGACCTTCCATACTCGGGAGGGCCGGAGACGCCGGCCCCGACGCGGAGGAGCAGCATGACCGAGACGGCACTCGAGGCGCCCGCGATCGACGCGCGCCGCTTCCGCGACGCGCTGGGCCACTACGCCTCGGGCATCACGATCGTGACGGGTCACGACGGGGCAGAGCCCATCGGGTTCACGTGCCAGTCGTTCTACAGCGTCTCGGTCGATCCGCCCCTCGTCTCCTTCAGCGTCATGAAGACGTCCACCACGTGGCCCCGCATCCGCGAGACCGGCCGCTTCGCGGTCAACGTCCTCGAGAGCGAGCAGATCGGCGTCTCCAGCCAGTTCGCGCGCAAGGGCACGGACAAGTGGGCCGGCATCGACTGGAACGCCGCCGCATCGGGCGACCCAGTCATCGCGAGCACCCTCATGTGGGTCGACGCCGAGCTGTGGGCCGAGTACGACGCGGGGGACCACTGGATCGTCGTCGGACGCGTCGTCGAGCTCAGCCCCGAGGACTGGCACGGCGAGGGCACGCCCCTCCTCTACTTCAAGGGCGAGTACCGCCACCTGCACCGCGAGGACGAGTCCTCGTACCGCATCTGATCAGCCGTCCCACCGGCGCAGGAGCATCGCGATGGCCTGGCCGCCGCCGATGCACAGCGTCACGACGGCGAGCTCGAGATCGCGGCGGTGCAGGTCGAGGGCGGCGCGCACCGTGAGGATGGCGCCCGTCGCGCCGACGGGGTGGCCGAGCGCGATCGCGCCGCCATACGGGTTCACCCGCTCGGGATCGAGGCCGGCGTCGCGGATGACGGCGACCGCCTGCGCGGCGAACGCCTCGTTCACCTCGAACACGTCGACGTCGTCCGCGGCGAGACCCGTGCGCTCCCAGAGCCGCAAGAGCGCGAGCACGGGGGCGTAGCCCATGAGCGCGGGGTCGATGCCGGCCGTCGTGACCGCCTCGATCGTCGCGAGTCCGCGCAGCCCCCTCTCCCGCGCGTCGGCCTCGCGCAGCAGCACGGTCGCCGCCGCGCCGTCGTTGACGCCCGAGGAGTTGCCGGCCGTCACCGAGCCGCCCTCCTGGAAGGCGGGTCGCAGCCGCGCGAGCGCCTCCGACGTCGTCTCGGGGCGGGGATGCTCGTCATGCGCGACCTCGACGGGGGAGCGCCCGGCCGTGCGCACGGCGACGATCTCGTCCGCGAACGCGGCCTGCGCGCCATCCGACGCCGCGCGCCGCTGGCTCTCGAGGGCGAAGGCGTCCTGCTCGGCCCGCGAGACGCTGTAGCGCTCGGCGACGTTCTCGGCCGTCGTGCCCATGTGGCGGCCGCTGAACGGGTCGACGAGGTAGGCGAGCGTGCCGTCCTGGAGCGCGCGATCGCCGAGCCGCGCATTTCCGCGCTCTCCGTACGCCAGAAAGGGCGTCCGCGACATGCTCTCGTCGCCGCCGGCCACGACGACGTCGACGCCGCCCCAGAGCAGCTCCTGCGCGCCCGACCAGATCGCCTGGACGCCCGACCCGCACAGCCTGTTGACGGTCAGCGCCGGCACGCGGTCGGGCAGTCCCGCCGCGAGGGCGACGCGTCGCGCGTTGTAGGCGTCGGGGCCGTACTGGCCGACGCAGCCCATCACGACCTCGTCGACGTCGGCGCCGTCGACCCCTGCGCGTCGCAGCGCCTCGCTCACGGCGGCGGCGCCGAGCAGGTGCGCGTCGGTGTCGGCGAAGACGCCGCCGAACGACCCCACGGGCGTGCGCGCTCCTGCGGCGATGACGACCTTCTCGCGCATGCGGCCCGTGCCGTTCACCCGCCCGCAGATCCCGGCACGTGGCGCTCGTCGGGGCCGACGTAGGCCGACAAGGGGCGGATGAGCGCGTTCGCGGCCTGCTGCTCGAGGATGTGCGCCGTCCATCCGGTCACGCGCGCGGCCGCGAACAGCGGGGTGAACGTCGCGGTGTCGAACCCCATCAGGTCGTAGGCCGGCCCCGACGGGTAGTCGAGGTTCGGATGGATGCCCTTGCGGGCGACGAACTCGCGCTCGAGCGCGTCGCTCAGCGCGAGCACGTCGGGGCGCCCGACGTGCTCGGCGAGCGCGACGAGTGCGTGCTTCATGGTCGGGACCCGTGAGTCGCCGTTCTTGTAGACGCGGTGCCCGAAGCCCATGATCCTGCGCTTCTCGGCGAGGGCGCGGTCGAGCCATGGCCCGACCTCGTCGGGCGTGCCGATCTCGCGGAGCACGTGCATGACGGCCTCGTTCGCGCCGCCGTGCAGCGGCCCCTTGAGCGCGCCGATGGCGGCGGTGACGGCCGAGTACAGGTCGCTCAGCGTGGAGGCGACGACGCGGGCGGTGAACGTCGACGCGTTGAACGAGTGCTCGGCGTAGAGGATCATCGAGCGCTCGAAGGCCGACACCACGACGGGGTCGGCCTCCTCGCCGAACGTCATCCACAGGAAGTTCGCCGCGTAGTCGAGGTCGTCGCGCGGGTGGACGGGGCCGAGCCCGCGCCGGCGCCGCTGCCCGTAGGCGACGATCGCGGGCAGGGCGGCGAACAGCCTCACGCTGCGCGCGAGGTTGTCGTCGTGCGATCCGCTCGCGTCGAGGACCGTGCCCGTGCCCGCGAGGTCGTCGGCGCCGAGCGCGCTCACGGCCGTGCGCACCTCGTCCATGGGATGCGCGCCGAGCGACGTGAGGTCGACGATCGCCTTGACGTCGGGGGCGAGGGGGCGGTGCCGGCGCTCCTCGGCCCGCAACGCGGCCAGTTCGTCGCCCGTCGGCAGCTCGCCGTGCCAGAGCAGATGCGCGACGGCCTCGAACGGCTGCGTCTCGGCGAGCTCCTGCACGGGGTAGCCGCGGTACAGCAGGCTGTTCGTCTCGGGGTTGACCTTCGAGATCGCCGTCTCGTCGACGACGACCCCCGCGAGGCCCCTCCTGATCTCGTCCGTCATGTCCGCTCCTTTGCGTCGTGTCCCGTGCGTCGCGCCGGTCAGCGCTCGACCGTGAAGTCGAACACCCCCGCGTCGAATCGGCTGTAGCCCTGGTAGTCGATCAGGTCGTAGAGGTCGGCGCGGTGCTGCATGGCGCCCAGCTGCGTGTCGAGGGCGCCGTCGGCGAGCAGCGTGTCGAGCGCGCGCTCCGCGGCGCCCATGGCCATCCGCAGCAGCGAGACCGGCCAGATCGCCATCCGCACGCCGGCGGCCCGCAGCTCGTCGACCGTGAACAGCGCGCTCTTGCCGAACTCGGTCATGTTCGCGAGCACGGGCACGTCGAGCGCCGTGGCGACGGCCTCGAACTCGCCGAGGCCGCGCAGGGCCTCGGGGAAGACCGCGTCGGCGCCCGCGTCGACGAGCGCCTTCGCGCGGTCGATCGTCGCCGCGAGGCCCTCGACGGCACGGATGTCGGTGCGCGCCATGATGAGGAAGTTCGCATCGCGACGCGCATCGGCGGCGGCGCGGATGCGCTGGGTCGCGGTGGCGAGGTCGACGACCTCCTTCCCGTCGAGGTGGCCGCAGCGCTTGGGGTTGACCTGGTCCTCGATGTGGGTTCCCGCGAGACCGGCGTCTTCGAGGGTCTGGATGGTGCGGGCGACGTTCATGGGCTCGCCGAAGCCCGTGTCGGCGTCGACGATCGCGGGCAGCTCGGTCATGCGCGCGATCTGACCCGCGCGCTGCGCGACCTCGGTGAGCGTCGTGAGGCCGATGTCGGGCAGGCCGAGGTCGGCCGACAGCACGGCGCCCGAGATGTACACCCCGTCGAAGCCCTTGCGCTCGATGAGCCGTGCCGAGAGCGGGTTGAACGCGCCGGGGAGCCGCAGCAGCTCGCCCGAGGCGAGCGCATCGCGGAACAGGCGCCGCTTCTCGTGCGCGGGGGTCTGCGCGTACAGCATCAGCGGTCTCCTTCCGACGTCGACGCGGGTGGGAAGCCGCCGCCGTCGCGGACACACCGCAGGAGATCCCGGTCCGATCCGTGTGCGGAAACGCCTCCCGGCTCCCGAGCGCCCCGGATCTCCTGCGCCGTGCACGCGGTCATCAGAACAGCCCCCTCGGCGACGGCACGGAGTCGAGCACGCCGGCGCGGGCGACGAGGGAGAGGTCGGCGACCTCGGCCGGTGCGAGCTCGGGCAGACGTCGGGCGAGGTCGAGGAAGCGCTCGATCTCGGCTGCGTCGAGCACGGGCTCCGCGAGCCTGCGGAACTTCCTCTCGTAGTCGGCGCGCGCGAACGGCCGGGCGCCGAGGGGATGGGCATCGGCGACGGCGATCTCGTCGCCGATCGTCGAGCCGTCGGCGAGGGCGATCTCGACGCGGCCGCCGAACGCCTTCTCGTCGGGGTCGTCGGAGTGGTACCGCCGCGTCCACTCGTCGTCGAGCGCCGTCGTCACCTTCTGCCACAGGGCGACCGTGTCGGGCCGCGCGGCGCGCTCGGGCGCATACGAGTCGACGTGGTGCCATCCGCCGTCCTGCAGAGCGACGGTGAAGATGTACGGGATCGAGTGGTCGAGCGTCTCGCGCGATGCCGTCGGATCGTACTTCTGCGGGTCTCCCGATCCCGAGCCGATGACGACGTGCGTGTGATGCGAGGTGTGCAGCACGATCGAGCGGACGTTCTCGGGGTCGCGCAGCTCGGGGCTCTCGGCGCCGAGCCGGCGGGCGAGGTCGATCCACGCCTGCGCCTGGTACTCGGCGGAGTGCTCCTTCGTGTACGAGTCGAGGATGGCGCGCTTGGGCTCCCCCGGAGCGGGCAGCGGCACGGAGTATCGGCCCTCGGGCCCGTCGAGGAGCCACGCGATGACGCCGTCCTCGCCCTCGTAGATCGGCGACGGGCTCGTCTGCCCGCGCATGGCGCGGTCGACGGCCTCGACGGCCATCTTGCCCGCGAACGCGGGCGCATGCGCCTTCCACGTCGAGATCTCGCCCTTCCGCGACTGCCGCGTCGCGGTCGTGGTGTGGAGGGCCTGCCCGACGGCCTGGAAGATCGTCTCCGTCGCGAGACCGAGCAGGGTGCCGATGCCCGCGGCGGCCGAGGGGCCCAGGTGCGCGACATGGTCGATCTTGTGGCGGTGCAGCGAGATGGCCCGCACGAGGTCCATCTGGATCTCGTATCCGGTCGCGATGCCGCGCACGAGGGCCGCGCCATCCGCCCCGACGTGTTGCGCGACGGCGAGGATCGGCGGGATGTTGTCGCCCGGGTGGGAGTACTCCGCCGCCAGGAACGTGTCGTGGTAGTCGAGCTCGCGCACGGCGACGCCGTTCGCCCACGCCGCCCATTCCGGGCTCGTGCGGGCGTCGAGCGCGCAGCCCGTCACGGCCGCGCCGTGGCCGCCGCGCGAGACGGGATGGTCCATCGCCTGCGCGCGTGCCGACACGACGGGCGCCCGCGTGAGCGACGCGGCGGCGACCGCGGCGTTGTCGATGACCCGGTTGATCACCATGTCGACGGTCTCGTCCGGGACCGCGACCGGGTCGGCGGCGACCTCCGCGATCCTCCAGGCGAGCTGCTCCTCGCGCGGCAGCGGCTCGTCGCTGCGGTACGTGCGGACGGGGTGGACGACGGTCATCGGCGGGCCTCCGGGGTCGTGAGGGGATGTCTCCAGCGTGCCACGCGCGCGGGGAGCGCGGTCATCGCGGCGGCATCCGGATGGCGCCGTCGAGGCGGATGGTCTCCCCGTTGATCATGGGGTTGGCGACGATGTGCGCCGCGAGGGCCGCGTACTCCTCCGGCCGGCCGAGACGGGAGGGATGGGGGACGGCCGCCGCGAGGCCGGCGCGCACGTCGTCGGGGAGGGCGGCCAGCATGGGCGTGTCGAACGTGCCGGGCGCGATCGTCGCCACGCGGATGAGCTTCGAGGCGAGGTCGCGCGCCGCGACGATCGTCATGCCCGCGACGCCCGCCTTCGACGCGGAGTAGGGGATCTGGCCGATCTGGCCCTCGAACGCCGCGACGGACGCCGTCAGCACGCACACGCCGCGCTCGCCGTCGAGGGGATCGTTCGAGGCCATCCGCGCCGCCGCGAGGCGGAGCACGTTGAAGGTGCCGACGAGGTTGACGCGCACGACCCGCTCGAACGCCTCGAGCGAGCCGGGGGAGCCGTCGCGCTCGACGACGCGGACGGGGGAGAGCACGCCCGCGCAGTGCACGAGCGCACGCAGGGGGCCGTGGGCGACGGCGGCGTCGAGCGCCGCGTCCACCTGCGCGTCGTCGACGACGTCGGCGGGGACGAAGGCGCCGCCGATCTCCGCCGCCGCCCGGTCGCCCGCGGAGGCCGGGAGATCGAGCACGACGACGTGCGCCCCCTCCGCAGAAAGGCGTCTCGCGGTCGCGAGGCCGAGGCCCGACGCGCCTCCCGTCACGACAGCGGATGCGCCCGCGAGCTCCATCGCCCCACCCGTTCCCTCCTCGGCGCCTCGTGGGCGCCTGGGTCGTCCGGGCGCCGCGTCGCGCCCGTCTCCGACGCTACCCCGGTGGCCGTCGTCGGGGGAAGGGGCGGCACGTGGCAGGATGGCCGGGGCCGCGTCAGAGGGGATGCGGCCGAGAGGGGAACCCCATGGACGACGTGCTGCTCGAGGTCGCCGACGGCGTCGCGACGATCACGATGAACCGCCCGGAGCGCCTCAACGTCCTCGACATCCCCGTCGCGACCGCGCTCGCCGACGCCGCGCTCCGTGCCGCCTCGTCTGGCGCCGAGGTCGTCGTCGTCACGGGGTCGGGGCGCGCCTTCACCGCGGGCGGCGACGTGCAGGCTATGGCGGGCGCGGACGACAGGTCGGCGTACATGCTCGACCTCGTCGGTGCGGCGAACCGCGCCATGGAGGCGCTCGCCGCCATCCCGCAGCCCGTCGTGGCCCGCGTCAACGGAATCGTCGCTGGGGCGGGGATCGGGATCCTCCTCGCGAGCGACATCGCGGTCGCGGTCGAGGGGGCGACGTTCACCCCCGCCTACGGCGCGATCGGCCTCGTGCCCGACTGCGGGGCGACGGCGCTGCTGCCGCGCGCGATCGGCGGGCGCCGTGCGAGCGACCTGCTGCTGACCGGCCGGCGCATCGACGCCGCGACCGCCCTCGACTGGGGCCTCGTCGAGCGGATGGCCCCGGCCGACGGGCTCGATGAGGCCGTCGGCGACGTCGTGTCGTCCATCCGCCGTGCCGGGCCCACGGCGCCGGCCGCGACGAAGGGCCTGCTCTCGGCAGGCGGGTCGTACTCCGACGCGCTCGCCGCCGAGCGCGCGCTCATCGCGCGCGAGGCGGCGACCCCGTTCTCGATCGCGCGCGTGGCGGCGTTCGCGCGGACGTAACGGGCGGCGCCGCTAGCACCGCGCACGCGTGCGTGTCAATCGGATGGCCCGGTGCCGATCCGTGCGCCTACCGTGCGATCACCGACGGAAGGAGCTGTCATGGCCGACGAACTGCCTCCCATCAACGAGTGGTGGCCGCACCTCTCGATCGACACGCGGAACGTGCTGCTGGAGTACCCCTCCGCGCCGCTCGTCGGAACGGTGCGCCAGGAGATCGCGAACGCGACGGGCGCACTGATCGACGACGGCGCGACGCTGAGCGAGCGCGACGTGCAGTACATCCGCACTCAGACGGAGCCCGTCGACTGACGGGTTCGCGCATCGGGGCGCCCGGCGGCCGTGTGAGGACCGCCCGGCGCCCCTTCCGCGCTGATAGCAGGCGGCAGTCGCGGATGGCAACCCCGTGGGAGAGCGTGCGCTCGTCGGCCTAGCGTCGCACGCGCACGTTCCGATCGAAGGAGGACGCATGAGCCAGACCGCACTTGAGACGCCGGAGGACCTGCTGCGCATGCAGCTGCGCACGGCACTCACGATGGAGCACGACTCGCTCGCCGCCCTGGGCGAGCTGGAGGAGGCGTCCGTGTCAGCGGACGTCAAGAAGCTCTTCCGCCACCACGCCGACGAGACGCGGCAGCAGATCGACAACCTCGAGAAGGTGTTCCGGCTGCTCGAGCTGCCGGAGTCGACCGCGGCGTCGCCCAGCACGAAGGGCATCAGCCGTCAGGCCGAGACGCTGCTCGGGAAGGCGGCGAAGCCCCTGCGCGACCAGATCGCCCTGTCGGCGGCTCTCGGCAACGAGCACTACGAGATGGCCGCGTACCAGGGCATCATCATCCCCGTCGAGGCGCTGGGGGCGACGGACGCCCTCGCGCTGCTGACCGAGAACGCCGAGCAGGAGATCCACACGAGCGAAGAGCTGGCCACGCGCCTGCGCGAGCTCGTCGGCGCCTGATCAGCGTTCCGTCACGGCACCCGCGTCGACCTCCCACCGGCGGTCGACGCGGGTGTGCTGCAGCATGCGGCGGTCGTGCGTGACGAGGAGCAGGGTGCCGTCGTAGGCGTCCAGCGCCTGCTCGAGCTGCTCGATCGCCGCGAGGTCGAGGTGGTTGGTCGGCTCGTCGAGCACGAGGACGTTGACGCCCTCGGCCTGCAGCACGGCCATGCCGGCTCGTGTGCGCTCGCCGGGTGAGAGGGCGCCGAGCGGCCGGTCGACGTGATCGGCCTTGAGTCCGAACTTCGCGAGGAGCGTGCGCGCCTCGGCGCCGGCGAGCGACGGCACGGCCGCCTCGAAGCGCGACAGCAGCGGACCGTCGCCGCGCAGCAGGGCCCTCGCCTGGTCGATCTCGCCGATGCGCACGCTCGCACCGAGGCTCGCCGCGCCCTCGTCCGGCGCGATGCGCCCGAGCAGGCCCGCCAGCAGCGTCGTCTTGCCCGCGCCGTTGGGGCCCGTGATGCCGATGCGGTCGCCGCCGTCGACCTGCAGCGAGACCGGTCCGAGCGCGAAGGACCCTCGTCGGAAGACCGCGTTCGACAGCGTCGCCACGACGCTCGATGAGCGAGGGGCGCTCCCGATGGAGAACTGCAGCTGCCATTCCTTCCGCGGCTCGTCCACCTCCTCCAGGCGCGCGATCCGGCTCTCCATCTGACGGACCTTCTGGGCCTGCTTCTCCGACGACTCCTGCGAGGCGCGCCGGCGGATCTTGTCGCTGTCGGGCGCCTTGCGGAGCGCATTGCGGACACCCTGGCTCGACCACTCGCGCTGCACGCGCGCCCGGGCGACGAGGTCGGCCTTCTTGTCGGCGAACTCGTCGTACGCCTCGCGGGCATGGCGTCGAGCCGTCGCGCGCTCCTCGAGGTACGCCTCGTATCCGCCGCCGTACACCCGGTGCGAGGCCTGCGGCAGATCGAGTTCGAGCACGCGCGTGACGCACCGGGAGAGGAACTCGCGGTCGTGGCTGATGAGCACGACGCCGCCGCGGAGCCCGTGCACGAACTGCTCCAGGCGCGCGAGCCCGTCGAGGTCGAGGTCGTTGGTCGGCTCGTCGAGCAGCACGATGTCGAACCGCGAGAGCAGGAGCGCCGCGAGGCCGACGCGCGCGGCCTGGCCGCCCGAGAGCGAGGTCATGAGGGCCGTCTGCGCCGTCTCTCCGTCGAAGGGGAGGCCCAGCTCGGCGAGCACGGCGGGGATGCGCTCGTCGAGGTCGGCGGCGCCGCTCGCGAGCCAGCGGTCGAGCGCGGCCGCGTAGGCGTCGGCGTCGGCCGCCTCGGGGTCGGCGAGCGCGGTCGCCGCGGCGTCCATGTCGGCGGTCGCCTGCGCGCACCCGGTCCGCCTCGCGAGATAGGCGGCGACGGTCTCGCCCGGCACGCGCTCGTGCTCCTGCGGCAGCAGCCCCACGAAGGCGTCGGGCGGTGAGATCGCGACCGTTCCCGCCTGGGGCGCGAGGACGCCGCCGAGGATCCGCAGCAGCGTCGACTTGCCGGCGCCGTTGACGCCCACGACGCCGACGACGTCCCCGGGGGCGACCGTGAGGTCGACGCCGTCGAAGAGCGTGCGGTGGCCGTATCCGCCGGCGAGGCCGCCGGCGACGAGGGTCGCGGTCATCCCGCCATCGTCTCACTCCGATTCGATGGACGACTCCGCGTGCGGCGCCCCGACGGGCTTGGACTCCGCCGAACCGCGCTGGCGCAGGTAGATCGAGAACGCCACCATGCATCCCACCGCCAGCAGCTCCGACTGCCAGTTCTGCAGGGTGCGGTTCCAGAACTCCGGACCCGTCACGTAGTCGATCCACGCGATCGGCGCCTCGCCGTGCTCGGCGGCCTCCTCGTTCGCGACGACGACGCCCGCCAGGGACTGTGCGAGCCAGGAGAGGAGGAAGACCGCGCCCATGACCAGCAGCAGCGAGTTGCCGTAGACGGCCGTGCGCCATCCGCCGATGCGCGCCCACCGGGGCGAGTCGGCGCTCGCGTGCCGGCCGACGAGCTGACTGCGATCGTCGCCGGGGCCTGCGTCACCGGGCTTCTTCGACTCGGGCGATCCGCGCTGCACGAGCCAGACCGTCGCGAGGATGAACAGGAAGAACTGCAGGAACTCGCTCTGCCAGTTCTCCGCGACGTCGACGAGGAACGAGGACGAGGTCACGAACTCGCCGAGCCCGACGGGAGGGCGGCCGTGCCGCACGAGCTCCTCGTTCTCGTTGGCGAGCCCGACGACCGCCTGCCCGGCGATCGCGGCGAGGAAGAGGCCGAGGAAGAGGAGTGACAGGCCGTGGTCGGCGATGCGTCGCATGACGTCTCCTCTCAGCGGCCGAGGAGGGGCAGGGCGATCATCACCGCGAGGCCGCCGCCCACGATGGCGGCCCAGACCCAGAACACGGCCCGCATGCCGGACGTGTCGCGGGAGCTCTCGGATGTGCGCATGTCGACGACGCTATGCCGGCGTCGGCCGGCCGCCCAGGCGGTTGACCCGCGTCGCGTGCCGCGGTAGCCGAGCGGTGATATAGCGGATCGCCTCGATCGTCAACCCGTGTCGCGGCGCCCGGCGCGATTCGTAGCATCGGGCGGGGACAAGGGACGGCGCTTCGCCGGCCCCGGAGGGAGTCATCATGGCCACCGCGCTCACCGCGGAGATCGACGTCGCCGCACCCGTCGCGCGCGTGTACGACCAGTGGACGCAGATCGAGACGTTCCCCGAGTATCTCGGCGCCGTGCAGTCGGTCCGCCAGATCGACGACGTGCGCTCGCGGTGGTCGGTGCGCATCGGCGGCCGCACGGAGGACTTCTACGCCGACGTCGTCGACCAGGTGCCGGACGACCACATCGTCTGGCAGAGCACGGACGGCATCTTCCACGTCGGCCGTGTGGACTTCGCCCCCGTCGACGGAGGCACGCGCATCCGCCTGCGCATGGTGTGGGAGCCGGACGGCGTGTTCGAGACCTTCGGCGCCGCGCTCGGTGTCGACAGCCGGCAGGCGCAGCGCGATCTCGAGCGGTTCAAGGCCTTCATCGAGGAGCGCGACGAGGCGACCGGCGCATGGCGCGGAGAGATCCACGACGACCGCAGCGGTCCCGCAGACGCGCTCTGACCACCAGACGCCGCGCGCGATGGCGGATAGGCTCGCGGCATGGGCAGATTCATCTACGGTTCCGGCGGGGACTCCGTCGACATCGACGACCGCGCGCTCGCACACCTCCGCATCGTCGTGATGAACAAGCTGCGCCGCTCAGAGCCGTTCATGTTCGACGCCTCCCTCGGCGAGGGGACAGGGCGCCGGTCGTTCTGGCTCCACCCCTCCGTGCCCCTGCAGTTCCAGTTCTCGGGCGGACGCTCTCCGCGGCTCAACCGCCTGTGGCTCGATGAGCTCATGAAGGCGGCGAGCGGCCCGTCGGGCCTCACGATCATGCCGGAGCCGATCGAGCCGACCGACGACCCGCACGCGACGGACGCCGTCTGAGCGACAGCGATTCCGACGATCGTCGGAATCAGGGTGCGGGCTGCAGCACGACCTTGATGCAGCCGTCGTCCTTCCTCTGGAAGGTCTCGTAGAGTCCGGGGCCCTCGTCGAGGCCGCCGCGGTGCGTCACGAGGCGCTCGGTGCCGAGCGGGTCGTCGTCCGCCTCGACGAGCGGCATGAGCGCATCCGTCCAGCGCTTCACGTTGCATTGGCCCATCCGCAGCGTCACCTGCTTGTCGAACAGCGTCTTCATGGGCATGACGTCGGCGTCTCCCGCGTACACGCCGGAGATCGAGATCGTCCCGCCGCGACGGACGAGGTCGACGGCGCGGTGGAGGGCCGCGAGGCGATCCACACCCGCGTGCTCCATGACGGGCTTCGACACAGCCGAGGGCAGGACCCCCATCGCCGCGTGCAGGCCGTGGACCACGGGCGAGCCGTGCGCCTCGAGCCCGACGGCGTCGATGACCGAGTCGGCCCCGCGGCCGGCCGTCTCGTCGGCGATCCGCTCGTCGAGGTCCGCGTCCTCCCACGCCTCGACGCCGTGCGCACGCGCGAGGGCGCGCCGCTCGGCCACCGGGTCGACGGCGATGACACGCCGGCCGAGGTGCGCGCCGACGCGGGCTGCGAACTGGCCGACGGGCCCGAGGCCGAGGACGAGGAGCGTCCCACCCTCCGGCACGTCGGCGTACTGGACCGCCTGCCACGCGGTCGGCAGGATGTCGCTGAGGAACAGGTAGCGGTCGTCGGGAAGGTCGTCGCCGACGGGGATCGTGTTGTGGTCGGCGAGCGGAACGCGCAGCAGCTCGGCCTGGCCGCCCGGCACCTGACCGTACAGCTTCGTGTACCCGAACAACGCGGCTCCCGTGCCGTGCTCGCGCACCTGCGTCGTCTCGCATTGCGACTGCAGGCCGCGTCGGCACATGAAGCAGTCGCCGCACGCGATGTTGAAGGGGACGACGACGCGCTGACCGACGCGCAGGTCCCGCACGTCGGCGCCGACCTCCTCGACGACGCCCATCGCCTCGTGCCCGAGGATGTCCCCCCGGTCGAGGAACGGCTTCATGAGCTCGTACAGGTGCAGATCCGATCCGCAGATCGCCGACGAGGTGATGCGGATGATCGCGTCGGTCCGCTCCTCGATCCGGGGGTCCGGCACCGTGCTCGTCTCGATCCGTCGTCGTCCCTGCCACGTGAGCGCCTTCATCGCGCCGCCTCCTCGTCTCGCCGGTCGCACCAGCCTCGGCGGCGGGCGGACGTCGGCGAAGGGGGTTGACAGCGCCGGAGGCCGTCACGCCTCGTCGGGGGAGATGATGTGCTCCTCGACGAGCGTGATGCCGCCGAGCGCGTTCGCCGACTGCGCGAGCTCTTCGAGCCACTCGCGGTTGAGCTCGGGCGCGACGGGCTCGTCGAACTCGAAGCGGACCGGGATCGCGGGGTGCACCCAGATGGTGCTGCGACCGGCCGGCTGGTCCTCGGGATGGCGCCACGACACGGCGAAGCTCTCGTCGCGCCGGAGCTTGGAGATGATGACGACCTTCAGGTGCGCGAGCGCGCGGTCCTCGATGTGGATCGGCGACGCCGATGCGCCGTAGTAGAGGGTGCCCATGGCGCCACCGTAGCGCGTCGCGTGCGGTCTCACAGCCGCCGCATAGTGCCCGGCGCTAGCGTGGTGACCATGAGCCCGACTCCCGTCGACGACGACATGCTCGAGCAGGCTCGAGCCCTCCGTGACGAGATGCAGCGGTTCCTCAACGAGTACCGCTTCGGGATGCGCGAGATCGAGACGAAGCTCTCCATCCTCCGCGAGGACTTCGAGCATGCGCACGCGTACAACCCCATCGAGCACGTCTCGAGCCGGTTGAAGACGATGGACAGCATCGCGGAGAAGGCCGACCGCAAGGGCCTCGAGCCGTCCATCGCGGCCATCAGGGAGAGCATCCTCGACATCGCGGGGGTCCGCGTCACGTGCAGCTTCGTGACCGACGCGTACCGGCTGTTCGAGCTGCTCGTCCGGCAGGACGACATCACGGTCCGCGAGGTGAAGGACTACATCGCGAACCCCAAGGACAACGGGTACAAGAGCCTGCACGCCATCGTCGAGGTGCCGGTCTTCCTCTCGACGGGGCCGGTCCAGGTCCCCGTCGAGGTGCAGTTCCGGACGATCGCGATGGATTTCTGGGCCAGCCTCGAGCACAAGATCTACTACAAGTACGACAAGCAGGTGCCGGGACGTCTCACCGACAGCCTCCGCGACGCCGCGCTGACGGCCGCCGAGCTCGACGACCGCATGGAGCGCCTCCACCGCGAGCTGCACGGAGAGCGGCCCGCTCCCGTCGCACCCCTCCAGCTGCTCGCGCGCGGCGACGGCGGGCCGACCGCGGCCTGACGCGACGGCTCCTCTCCTCGGGTCCCGACAGGCCTCTCCCGCGCCGCCGGTAGGGTGGCCGGATGGACGACCTGCCCGCCCTGCTCGCCGCGACCCGCGCGCGGCTCGACGGCGTCCCCGAGGAGGGCCTGGGGTCGTTCGTCGAGCGGGGCCGCGTCGTGCGCGCGCTCGGCGCGCGCCCCCGCATCGTGCGGGTCGGCGCCGCACGGCATCTCGGCGTCCTGCTCGTCGGGGACGATCTGCTCGCCGCCACCGGGACCATCCTGCGTGCGGCCGAGGAGGTGCGCCGCGGCTATGCCGCCGAGTCGCAGCGGCAGCGAGCGGAGCTGCGGGCGATGGCGTTCCGCGGGGGGTTCGCCGAGGGCGAGACCTTCCATCTCGACTGGCGGCCCGTCGACGTCGACCGCGTGGCGGCGGGCGGGGCGGACGGTCCGCTGTCGTGGCGCGACGGACGCCTCCTCGTCCGGTGGTCGCCGGCAGGATTCCTCCGGCCGCTCGACGAGTACCTCGACGAGCAGGTGCGGCTCGCCGTCGGCCTTCCCGACTGAGGCGCCGCTGTCAAGCCCGTGAGCGCGGGCGAAGCGGTCGTTAGCGTGACGGCATGACCGCGACGCGCTCGTCCGACATCCTCCGCCAGGTCGCCGTCCTCTCGGCGACCACCTTCATGATCATCGCCGCCATGGTGGGCACGGGGCTTCTCGGCGGCACGCCCGTGCAGGAGCTGCAGGGCGGCGCACTCGACGCCGACGCGAGCTTCCTCGCGCCCGCACGCCAGGCCTTCTCGATCTGGACGGCGATCTACGCCGGGCTCATCGCCTATGCCGTCTGGCAGGCGCTCCCCGGCCAGCGCGACAGCGAGCGGCAGCGGAGCCTCGGGTGGTGGATCGCCGCGACGGAGGTCCTCAACGGCCTGTGGCTGCTCGCGGCGCAGTTCACGACCCTCCCGATGACGGTCGTCGTCATCGCCGCGCTCGCGGCCGTGCTCGGTCTGACCTTCCGGCGCATCGTCCGCCGTCCCGGCCGCGGCGTCGTCTCGGCGATCCTCGTGGACGGGGTCACGGGTCTCCACCTCGGATGGGTGACGCTCGCGACCGTCGCCAACGTCGCCGCGTGGCTGACCCAGACGGCTCCTGACGACTGGGCGGCGTTCGCCTCGGTCGTCGGCGTCGTCGTGCTCGCGGTGGTCGCCGTCGTCGGCATCGCGATCGGATGGCAGGGGCGGGGCCGCGTCGCGCCGGCCGCGGCCCTCGCATGGGGGCTCGCGTGGCTCGCCGTGGGGCGCCTCGCGGGGGAGCCGGCAGACACCGCCATCGGGGTCGCCGCGATCGTCGTGGCGGTCGTCATCGCCGCCGCGGCTCTCGTGCGGCGGACGGCGCGTGCCTCGGCATGACGACGCCGCCGCCGGATCGCGGTCAGCGCGAGGAGTTCGCCGTGCGCCCTCGGATGATGCCGACGAGCGCCTGCACATCGTCGCCGTCGCGGTCGCGGAGCCACGCGAACGCGACGGGAGAGAGCGGCCCGCCCGCGAGCGGCCGGTACGTCACGTCGCGTCGATGATGCAACCGAGCGAGGGACATCGGCACCACGACGACGCCGACGCCCGTCGCCGCGGTCGCGATGGCGTCGGCCGTCGTCTCGAGCGGTTCGAAAGAGGGCGCGACCGTGCCGGGGAGGTCGAGGGGGCCGAGGACGTCGTCGCGAGGAACGAGGACGACGCTGCCGGCGAGGTCGTCGGGCGTGAGCTCGTCGACGACGGTGAGCTCGGAATCGACCGAGACGACGACGACGGGCACCTCGTCGTAGAGCGGGATGACGTGGAGGCCCGTCTCGTCGATCGGCCGGCGGACGATGGCGGCGTCGACCCTGCGCTCGTCGAGAGCGCGGCGCGCATCGTCGGCTTCGAGCGGGACGAGCTCGAGGGCGATGCGGGGCATCCGCTCGTTCCACCGGTCGATCCACCGCCCCGGTGTCGCACCGGGCACGGCGCCCAGACGGAGGACGCCCGGAGCGAGGGGGGCCGGAGCGGGGTCCGGCGAGACGGAGCGGCGCGGACTCGCGGCGCGCTTCGGCGTGCGCCCGGACGGCTTCGGCGCGCGTCCGCGCGCGCGACCCCCGGAACCCCTGCCCTGCGTCATCTCGCCAGCCTACGCGGCGACCGCACGGGCGGCCATCCGCTGCCCCGCGCCGCATCGGACCACCGCAATCGAGGCTCCCGACGGCCGAGGCGGCTGCGGGCGACGGGCGATGTCCATTCACGGGAATATCCCGTGGGGGCCGCTCGTTGTCGCAGGTGTCCGGCCTCACCAGGGGCCGCAGAAGGGCATCGTGGGTAAGAACTACGTCGACATCGAGAACGACCAGGGCGAGCTGCTGCGCTACCGCAAGCACGTGAACGGTCGGGGGCTCATCGCCACAGGAGCGAAGGTCCACCCCGACGCGCGTGTCGAGGCGGGGGCGTATGTCGAACCGGGTGCGCGCATCTCCGCGGGCGCGCGCATCGCGAGCGGAGCCTGGATCGACGCCAATGCGCTGATCGGGCCCAAGGCCATGATCGACGCCGGAGCGCACATCGGGCCGGGGGCCATGATCGGGGCGAACGCCCACATCGGCGTGCGGACGTCGGTGGGAGAGGGAGCGCGCGTCGCCGCCGGATCGCTCATCGGCGACGACATCACCATCCGTCAGGGCGAGGCGGTCGCGACCGACCGCAAGGGCTTCCTGCTCGCCGCCTGACGACCCCGACACGCACGACGACCCCGGCCGAAGGCCGGGGTCGTCGTGCGTGCGTGCTCAGCAGGCGCAGGCGGGAGCGCCGACGGGGCCGACGAGGGGATCGACGGCGCGGACGACCGGTCCGCCGGCGTCCTCGACCGGGTAGCCCTCGCGCGCCCAGTACTCGAAGCCGCCGATGAGGAGCCGCACCTCGTAGCCGAGCAGGGCGAAGGCGAGAGCCGCCTTGTCGCCGCCGTTGCAGCCGGGGCTCCAGCAGTACACCACCACGGGGGTGCCGGCGGGGATCTCGGCTGCGGCGCGCGCCTCGATCTCGCGCGTGGGGAGATGCACGGCGCCGACGGCGTGCCCCTGATCCCATGCCTCGCGCGAGCGCGTGTCGACGAGGACGAAGGGTGCGCCGGCCAGCTGGTCGGCGCGGACGTCGGACGCGTCGGTCTCGAGCGACAGCTTGGCGCGGAAGTGGGCGGCTGCGGCGGAGTTCGTCATGAGACCGAAGCTAGCGCCCGGCCCCGCCGCGCGCAGGGGCTCCGACCCGACATGGCAGGATCACTCCGCGGGCTGGCAGACGGGGCACCAGTAGACGAGCCGCTCGCGCGTCGGGTCGGGTCCCATCGCGCTCTTGCGGACGGGGGACCCGCATCGCAGGCAGGGCCGGCGCTCGCGGCCGTAGACCCACATCCGCCGCCCCGGCCGCGCGTCGCCCGTGAACGACCGCTGCGGCTGGTCGACGTTGCGGCGGATCGTGCGGGCGCCGAGATCGACGAGCGCCGCGGTGTCGACGTCGGCCATGCGCCGCGTGGGCGCGATGCCGCGCAGGAAGAGCAGCTCGTTGACGTACTCGGTGCCGAACCCGGCGACGTTGCGCTGATCGAGGAGGGCGACGTGAGCCGCGCGGGTGTCGAGAGAGAGCCGACGCGCCGCCTCGTCCGGGTCCCAATCCGGCCCGAGCGGATCGGGCCCGAGATGGCCGACGGCGCTGTCCTCGTCGCGCGTGCGGAGCAGCTCGACGATCCCGAGCTCGAAGCCGACCGTGTCGGCGCCGTCCGCGCAGACGATCGCGCGGGCCTGGTAGGCGGGGCGCCGCCATCGCCCGCCGGGCGGGTAGACGTGCCACTCGCCCTCCATGCGCAGGTGCGTGTGGAGGGTGTGCTCTCCGATGCGGTGCAGCAGGTGCTTGCCGCGCGCGACGACCCCGTGCACGGTCTCGCCGCGGAGGTCGGCGGTGGCCGCCTTCGGGACACGCAGGTCGAACCGCGTGACGGCGCGGCCGGCGAGCGCGACGTGCAGGCGTCGCGCCGCGCGATGGACGCTGTCGCCCTCGGGCATCAGCCGCGCTCCCGTCTCAGGGTGAGCCCCTTCGTCGACTCGACGAACCCGGCGGCGCGCAGCGCCCGGCCGAGCGCCGTGCCGAACACGAACGCGCCGTTCACCTGCTCGACGGTGAGGGTCTCGAGCCGCCGTGCCCGCGCGGTCGAGACGAGGTCGCGCGCCGCGGCGTCGAGAACCTCCTCGTCGTCGGAGAGCTGGAGCACCGTGCGACCGCCGCGTTCGAGGTAGAGCACGAGGGCGCCGTCCACGAGCACGACGAGCCCTCCCGCCTTGCGGCCGGGACGGTGCTTCACCCCGTCGATCGCGGGCCACGGCAGCGCGGCGCCGTAGGCGTTGGCGGGATCGGTCGCCGCGAGCGTGACGGCGTGCAGGGGTGCGGGCTCGGGCACGGCGGCGAACCGGCGCAGCCGGTCGATCGTCGACGACGCGGCGAACTGGGCCGCCCCGAGCTGCTCGATGAGGTAGCCGCGGCGGCAGTGACCCGCCTGCTCGAAGCCGGCGAGGATGCGGTACACCTGGGCGAACCCTCCCGGCACCTGCTCGCTCTGCACCGACCCGCGCGTCACGACGCCGTAGCGGTCGAGCAGCAGCGAGGCGCTCGCGGTCGCGCGCACGGCGGCATCGGGCTCGGCGGCGGGGAGCAGCGACCAGCGCCCGCCGAGGGCGGGGGGCCGCGGGGGCGCGGCCGTCGCCCCGGCACCGGAGGGGCGGAACGTGGCGCCGCGGTAGAGGCGCGCGCGGGGCGTGCGCCTGGCCGTCTTGTGGCTCTGAGACCCGCCGCCCAGCAGCGTGCGGAGGGGTGCGAAGGTGTCGTTCGTCACGCGGCCCGCCCACACGAGCGTCCACAGCGCCTCGACGACGGACTGCTCGTTCTCTGCACCCGTCATGGCGCGCAGCTGGCCCGCGAAGTAGGCGCCGCCGCCGTCGAGCGCCGCGACGAGCTGCGCCTCGAGCGAGCCGTCGGCGATGTCGCCCGTGCCGTCGGCGATCGTGAACGGCACGGCGTCGGCCGGGTGCAGCGCGACCCAGCCGTCCCTGCCGGGCAGAGCGCCGTGCCCCGACCACACCACCTCGCCCGTCGCCGTGAGCTCGTCGAGCATCGTGGGGGAGTAGTCGCGGACCCGCGAGGGGAGGACGAGCGCCTCCCAGGCGCTCGCGGGGATGGGCACCCCCGCGAGCTGCTCGACGACGGCGACGACGCCGTCCACTCCCTCGAGGGGGCGTCGGAGATGCTGCCAGTCGGGGAGGAAGCGCGCGAACGCATCGGGTGGGACGGGCTCCACGCTGCCGCGGAGGGCCGCGAGCGAGCGCATCCGGATGCGTCGCAGCGCCTCGGCGTCGCACCACTCGATCTCGTCGGAGATGGCGCCCTCGCGCTCGGGCAGGAAGAACCCGCTCGCGAGCCGCCCCTGCGCCTCCAGCCGTTGCAGAGCATGGCGGGCGACGGCGGCGCCGATGCCGAGCCTGGTCGCGACGGCGTCGGTCGTGAACGGGCCGTGCGCGCGGGCGTAGCGCGACACGAGGTCGCCGAGCGGGTCGGCGAGCGGCTCGAGGAACGCCACCGGGATGCCCACGGGCAGCGCCGTGCCGAGCGCATCCCGCAGCCGCCCGGCGTCCTCCACGGCGGCGATGCGCTCCTCGCCGCCGACCTGCACGCGGATGGCGCGGCGCGCCTCGATGAGCGCGGCGACGTGGTTCTCGGCGTCGCCGTCCTCGAGCCGCTCCCGCACCTCGGCCGTGCGGAGCGGCCCGATCACGCGGATGAGGTCGGCGACGCCCTCGAGACCGCGAGCCCGGCGGTCGGGAGCGAGCCGCTGGACCTCGGCTTCGTACTGGGCGAGCACGTCGGGGTCGAGGAGCTCGCGCATCTCCACGCGCCCCAGCAGCTCGCTGAGGAGCGCGGGATCGACGGAGAGCGCGGCCGCGCGCCGCTCCGCGAGCGGCGAGTCGCCCTCGTACATGAACGCGCCGACGTAGCCGAACAGCAGGTCGCGCGCGAAGGGCGACGGCTGCGACGGCTCGGTCTCGACGAGGCGGATGCGCCGCTCGGCGATGGCGCGCGTGACGCGCAGGAGGGCGGGGACGTCGTAGACGTCCTGCAGGACCTCGCGCAGGGTCTCGAGGATCACGGGGAACGTGGGATGCCGCTGCGCCACCTCGAGGAGGGCGGCCGAGCGCTGCCGCTGCTGCCACAGGGGCATGCGCTTGCCGGGGTTGAGGCGCGGCATGAGGAGGGCGCGCGCCGCGCACTCGCGGAAGCGCGAGGCGAACAGCGCCGATCCGCCCACCTCGTCCGTGACGATCTGCTCGAGCTCTTCGGCGTCGAAGACGAAGAGCTCGGCCCCGGGCGGTTCGGCCTCCGTGTCGGGGATGCGCGCGATGATCCCGTCATCGCTCGCCACGGCCGATCCCTCCACGCCGAGCCGCTCGCGGATGCGGGCGCTCACGGCGAGGGCCCACGGCGAATGGACGTGCATGCCGTACGGGGAGTGCAGGATGATGCGCCAGTCGCCGACCTCGTCGCGCCCTCGCTCGACTGTGAGCGACCGGTCGGTGGGGAGCGTCCCCGTGGCCTCGCGCTGCTCGGCGAGGTAGGCGAGCAGGTTCGCCCTCGCCTTCTCATCGAGGCCCGCGTCGATGAGCCGCTGCTGCGCCTTGGCCGGGTCGGCTGCCGTGATCTCGCGCGAGAACCGTCCGAGCGCCTCGCCGAGCTCGGCGGGGCGCCCGAGGCCGTCGCCGTGCCAGAACGGCACCTTGCCCGGTTGGCCGAACGCGGGGAGGACGTTCACGCGGTCGTGGGTGATCTCGACGATGCGCCAGCTCGTCGTGCCGAGGGTGAAGACGTCGTTGACCCGCGACTCGTAGACCATCTCCTCGTCGAGCTCCCCGACGCGCGCGTTGCGCGTCTCGCCGGCGATGAAGACCCCGAAGAGGCCGCGGTCGGGGATCGTGCCGCCGCTTGTGACGGCGAGCCGCTGCGAGCCGGGGCGCCCGGCGATCGTGCCGGCGTCCCTGTCCCACACGACGCGCGGGCGGAGCTCGGCGAACTCGTCGGACGGATAGCGCCCGGCGAGCAGGTCGAGCGTGGCCTCGAAGGCGCTGCGGGGGAGCGCGCGGAACGGGGCGCTGCGCCGCACGATCTCGTACCAGCGCTCCACCTCGATCTCCCCGAGCGCCGCGGCGGCGACGGTCTGCTGGGCGAGGATGTCGAGCGGGTTCTGCGGGACGGCGATGGCCTCGATCTGACCGTGCAGCATCCGCTCCGTGACCACGGCCGTGTGCAGCACATCGCCGCGATGCTTCGGGAACAGCGCCGCTCGGCTGATCTCGCCGACCTGATGGCCCGCGCGCCCCACCCGCTGGAGGCCGCTCGCGGCGCTCGGCGGCGCCTCGACCTGCACGACGAGGTCGACGGCGCCCATGTCGATGCCCAGCTCGAGGCTGCTCGTCGCGACGACGCAGCGCAGCGCGCCTGACTTGAGCTCCTCCTCCACGACGGCGCGCTGCTCCTTCGACACCGAGCCGTGATGCGCCTTGGCGAGCACGGGGTCGGCGCCCGCGGTCTGCCCCGCCTGCGCCATCATGGCGGCCGGCACGGCGGGATCGGGCAGGTCGAGGCCGAGCCGTTCGGCGTAGACCTCGTTGAGCCGGCCCGTGAGCCGCTCGGCGAGGCGGCGGGAGTTGGCGAAGACGATGGTCGACCGGTGGGCGAGCACACGGTCGACGATCGCCTCCTCGACGTGGGGCCAGACCGACCCCGTGATCTCCGTCGTCTCCGGTGCGAACCACTCGCCGTCCTCGTCGCCGTCGTCCGCGCCCCCCGGGGGCGGAGTCGCACCGGCGGCCGGAGGCGGGTTCTGCATGTCGTCGATGGGCACCGTCACCGTGAGCTCGAACGTCTTCGACGCCGGCGGGGCGACGATCTCGACGGGCGCGGCTCCGCCCAGGAACCGCGCGACCTCGTCGATGGGACGGACGGTCGCCGACAGGCCGATGCGCTGCGCCGGGGTCTCGAGCACCTCGTCGAGGCGCTCGAGGCTGACGGCGAGGTGGGCGCCGCGCTTCGTCGCGGCGACGGCATGCACCTCGTCGACGATCACGGTGTGCACATCGCGCAGGGTGTCGCGCGCCTGGCTCGTGAGCATGAGGTACAGCGACTCGGGGGTCGTGATGAGGATGTCGGGCGGATGGCGTACGAGACGCTGGCGGTCGGCAGACGGGGTGTCGCCCGAACGCACGCCGACGCTCACCTCGGGTGACGCCACGCCCAGGCGGCGGGCGGCCTGGGCGATGCCCACGAGCGGCGAGCGGAGGTTGCGCTCGACGTCGACGCCGAGCGCCTTGAGCGGCGACACGTAGAGGATGCGCGTGCGCTCAGCAGGGTCGTCGGCCTTCGCGCGGAAGACGCGGTCGATGGCCCAGAGGAACGACGACAGGGTCTTGCCCGAGCCCGTCGGGGCGACGACGAGCGCATGCCGTCCCTTCGAGACCGCCTCCCACGCACCCGCCTGCGCCGCCGTGGGCTCGTGGAAGGCGCCGCGGAACCACTCCCGTGTCGCCTCCGCGAACCGCTCCAGAACATCCACCCGTCCATCCTGCCCCCGGCCGCCGACATCGGGCGGGGGGCTTGCGCGGACGGCCGAGCAGGTGGACGCGCGCGACAGCTCGCGACACCGTGTTTGCGCCGTGTCGGCGCAGACCGGTATGTCTGGAGGTCGCAGACCATGCACGAGGGGGGAACCAGATGCCGGAGAACGACGAGCGCAGAGTCGAGGGCGCACAGCCGGACGCGGCCGAGCCCTCCGTTCCGCAGACGGGGCCATCCGTTCCGCAGACGGGGCCATCCGCTCCGCCGGATGGGCCGTACGTTCCCCTGGCGGGCCCTGTGGCCGGGCCGGCGTCGGTCGGCCCGCCGCCTCCGTTCCCGCCCGGATACGGACCGACGGCGGCGGCCCCCGCGACACAGCGCGCCGCCCCGCCGCTGCCGCGATCGCTCGTCGTGGGCGTGCTGACGACAGCCGCGGCGGCTGTCGTGTCGACGCTCGTCGCCGGTCTGCTGCTCGCGCTCGCCGCCCTGGCCCCGGCCGCCGACGCCGTGAGCTCCTTCGGGGGCGGCTCGGCGGACGCGTGGGACGGCGACTTCGCATCGTTCCTCGGCTTCGTCCTCGTGTGCGCCGGACTCGTCCTGGGCGGCGAGGTCTCGGTGAGCGCCGACGGGGCTGCCGGCCTGTTCTCGGCATCGGGGTCGGGCTCGGCGTGGATCTTCCCGCTCCTGCTCACGGCGGGCGTCCTCGTCTCAGCCGCGTGGTGGTCATGGCGTGCGGAGCGGCGCGAGCCGACCGGGACGGTCTGGGCTCGCGCCGTCGCCAGCGCGGCCGCCGCGCTCGTCGCGGCTCTCATCCTGCTCGCTCTCGTCGCGATCTCCGCGCCCAGGGTCGACGAGGGCGGCGTCTCCGTGCTCATCACGAGCGCGGGTCTCCGGCTCGTGGCGGTCGCCACGGTGCTCCTGACCGCCGCCGGGCTGCTCGGCCGCTGGCTCGCGTCGAGGGCGGCGCCTGCCGAGCGCGCCGCGGCGACGATCGCGCGCGTGCATGCGGGGCTGCCCGCCGTCGCACGGGAGCCGCTCACCGCGACCGCCGTCTTCTCCGCCGTCTTCGTGCCGCTCGCGATCATCGCGGGGGCGATCGTGGCGATCCGCGAGGACGCGGCCTCGGCCATCCCCCTCCTCATCCTGATGTCGGTCAACGCCGCCGCTCTCGTCGCCGTGCTCGCCCAGCTGGGCGGTGCGGAGGCATCGGCGGGAGCGGGTGCGTTCGGAGCGACGAGCGACGCGATCACGGTGTTCGGCATCGGAGAGTGGTGGGCATGGCTCGCCGTCGTCGCCGCGATCGCCGCCGCCCTCGTCGCCGCGCTCCGGATCGGCGTGCGCCGCGCCCGCACGACGGCCGTCGATCTCGCGCGCACCTGGCAGCTGCCCGTCGGCGTGCTCGCGGGCTGGGTGCTGTTCGGGTTCCTCTTCTTCGGTGCGTCCGCGGCAGGCTCCGGTGACGCGATGATGTTCGCGGGCGATGCGCGGGCCTCGCTCTCCCTCGCCTGGTGGTCGGTTCCCGTCCTCTTCGCCTGGGCGGCCGCGATCTCGCTGGGCGCCGAGGTGCTGCCCGCTGTCGTCTACGGGCTGTCGCCGCGGCTCCTCGAGGTCGTCGTCGGCCGCTCCGCCGCGGCCGCCTGGGTGGCGGGAGGTCCGCAGACGGGGACGCCTGCGGATGCGATGGCGCCACCGGCACCGCCCGCACCGCCGGCTCCCCTCAGCCCCAGGACGAAGAGGGCGCTCGTCGCGACCGGCATCGCGGCGGGGGCGATCGCCGTGCTCGGCATCGCCGGTGCCGTGGCGGTGTCCGCCGTCAACGCCGGCCGCGGGCCGGAGGCGGCCGTCGAGCAGTACGTGGGGCTCATCGCGGAGGGGCGCGCGGAGGCGGCGACGGCGCTCGTCGACCCCGACATCGCGAACGCCGAACGCGGATTCCTCGTCGACGCCGTGCTCGGTGCCGCGACCGAGCGGATCTCCGATGTGGAGGTCGAGGTCTCGGTCGTGGGCGACACGGGCTACGCCGACGTCGCATACCGTCTCGACGGCGTCGAGCAGAGCGCGACGCTCGACGTCGAGCGGCAGGACAACGAGTGGCTCGTCCTCGAGAGCTGGCGCGTCGCCTCTCCGCTCGTCTCCGAGGTGGCGGTGGTCGCGAGCGGCGGCGCCGTCGAGATCGGCGGCATCGAGGTCCCGCTCGACGAGTACGGCTACGGAACCGCCGTCGTCTATCCGGGCGTGTACGAGGTCTCGCCCGTGGCCACGCGGTTCTTCGAGGCAGATCCCGTCACGGCCGTCTCGGCAGGGCCGCTGTCGTTCGGGACGCCGGTCGACGTGGCGTTCGAGCCGACCGCCGTCCTCCAGGAGGAGATCGACGCGCAGATGACGGCATACGTCGACGGCTGCGCCCAGCAGACCGTCGGCGATCCGGAGGGCTGCCCGTTCGCGGTGTACGTCTACCCGTCGGACACGGAGGTGACGTGGGCCGTGGAGTCGTATCCATCGGTCGAGATCTCCGAGGACGGCACCGGCTTCCGCGCGAGCGGGGGCACCGCGATCGCCACCTACATTGACACCGGCTTCTTCTCCGACGACGAGGAGGAGGTCTCCGAGGAGGTGGACATCTCGTTCTCGGGCGACATCGGGATCGACGGCGACGAGGTGACGATCACCACCGACGGCTACTGGTGGTGAGAGCATCCGGGCGGCGGCGCGCGCGTCGCCGCCCGGACCCGACGGGCTACGCCCCGTTCACAGGGGCGAGCTCGCGCTCGGCGAGCACCCCGTCGCGCAGCTCCAGCACGAGATCGGGATCGAGCCGGGCGAGGAAGGCGTCGTCGTGGCTCACGACGAGCACCGCGCCCCGATAGGCCCTCAGCGCGTCGAGCAGCTGCGCGACCGTGTCGATGTCGAGGTCGTTCGTCGGCTCGTCGAGGACGAGGAGCGGTGGCGGCGGGTCGGCGAGCAGGAGCCGTGCCAACGCGACGCGGAAGCGCTCCCCTCCCGACAGGCTGCCGACGGAGCGGTCGACGACGGCGCCGCGCAGCAGGAACCGGGCGAGCCGGTTCCGCAGCTCCCGATCCGGCGTGTGCGGCGCCGACGCGCGCACCGCGTCGAGCACGCTCGCGTCGTCGTCGAGGTCGTCCACCCGTTGCGGCAGGTACGCCGCGTGGTCGACGTGGAGCGTGCCGCCCACTGCGCCGAGCGCCGGCCCGCCGCCTGCGCCGACGAGGGCGCGCAGCAGCGTCGACTTCCCCGCGCCGTTCGGTCCCGTGAGCGCGACGCGCTCCGGCCCCTGCACGACCCACGACCGCTCCGCATCGCGGAGGGTCGCGATGCGCCGCGTGGCCGGGACACCGGGGTCGGGCAGATCGATCCGGATGGCGTCGTCGTCGCGGACGCGCAGCCCTGCGGCGTCGAGCGCGTCGCGGGCGGACGACTCCTTCTCGCGCATCTCGACGCCGAGCCGGCCCGCCGACACCTCAGCGGCCATCCGCCTGCCGTGCGCCACGATGCGGGGAACGCGCTTCTCGGCCTCGGCCCTGCGCGCCGTCCGCGCGCGACGGGCGAGCTTCACCTCCGCCTCGATGCGCTGGCGCTTCTCCCTGCGGAGCGCGCGCTCGGCGTCGCGTTCGGCCTGCGCCGCCGCATCCTGCTCGGCGTCCAGCCACGAGCGCCACTGCGAGTAGGGGCCGCCGAACACCGTCAGCTCGTCGGCGTACAGCTCCGCCGTGTCGTCCATGAGCTCGAGCAGCTCGGTGTCGTGCGATACGACGACGAGCGCGCCGCGCCATCCGCGCACGATGTCGTGCAGCCGCAGTCTGGCGTCGCGGTCGAGGTTGTTCGTCGGCTCGTCGAGCAGCGTGATCGCGGCGCCGCGCAGGCGGATGCCCGTGAGCGCTGCGAGCACGGCCTCGCCGCCCGACAGCATCCCGACGGTGCGGTCGAGCGCGTCGCCGGGAAGCCCTGCTTCGGCGAGGGCCGCGCGTCCGCGCGCCTCGACGTCCCAGTCGTCTCCGACGGCGTCGAAGTGGGCCGGGTCGACGTCGCCCGCCTCGATGGCGCGCACGGCGGCGAGCGGACCGGCGATGCC
This sequence comes from Microbacterium gilvum, assembly GCF_039543865.1. Classification (NCBI taxonomy): domain Bacteria; kingdom Bacillati; phylum Actinomycetota; class Actinomycetes; order Micrococcales; family Microbacteriaceae; genus Microbacterium; species Microbacterium gilvum. Next base: position 343,649 of record NZ_BAABKO010000003.1, read on the forward strand.
GAGGAGGTCGGCGACCGGACGGGCGGGATCCACCGCCAGGCGCTGCGGCAGGTACGCGACGTCGCCGTCGGCGACGATGCGCCCCGACGTCGGCGTCAGCTCGCCGGCCGCGAGGCGCAGCAGGGTGGACTTGCCGGAGCCGTTTCGGCCGACGAGGCCCGTGCGGCCGCGGCCGAACGTGCCGGACACGTCGGCGAGCGCGACGGATCCGTCCGGCCACGCGAAGGAGACGTGATCGAGAGTGAGAGCGGGCATGGGCGACTTCCGGTCGATGTGCAGATGGGATGCACCGACACCGGACGCTCGCCTTCAGGCGAGCGGCTCGCAGGGCCCGGGAGGGCCGGCGGGATGTTCCGAGGGAGAACGCGAGCGTCGACGGGTCAGCGCGTGAGCGCGGAAGCGTCGATCGTCTTCAACGTCGTCTCCAGACCTCGGGAACAGGACCCGACCACTGTACACACATCCTCCCCTGGTCGCACGCGCCGCGGGAGGAATCCGTCGCGCGGGGGAGGCGCCCCGAGGTGCCGCCCCGTAGCGTCGAAGAGTCAGAGGGACACGGAGGCGGACGGGCGCAGGGCTCGCCCTCGGGATCGCGATGGGGATCGCGTTCCCGCTCGCCTCCGGAGCCGAGCGCCGCCGCGGGGGCGGCGGCGACTCGGCCCGCTCTGGCCGGCGCCGAGGGTCAGCGCAGGCGCTTGTCGAGGAACACGCGCAGATCGTCGAGCTCCGCGGGCGACACCGCGTGGCCGAGGCCGGGGTAGATCCGGCCGACGAGATCGGCATGACCCGGCAGCCAGTCGGTCGTGTGCGCGACGAGAGGCTCGGGGATGACGGTGTCGTGCGTGCCGCGCCCCCAGAACACGGGCGGGCGGGCGTCCGCCAGCGCGGCGTCTCCGGGGAGCACGCCGGGCGTCGCATAGCCCGACAGGTTCGCCGCGAAGTCGAACCGGGCGGGGGAGAGGCGCATGGCCTGCAGCGAGATCGCGCCGCCCTGCGAGAAGCCGAGCAGGCCGACGCTCCTGTCGGCGCCGAGCGTAGTCTCGACCCACTCCAGCAGCCGGTGCGCCGCCTCCGTCGTGCGCGCGGCATCGCGGCTCTCCAGCCCCTCGATGGGGTACCAGGCGTGACCCGGCTGCGGCCACGGCATGGGCAGCGGCGCCCGGACGGCGGCGTAGGCGAAGCCGTCCGGCAGCAGCGGGGCGAGCGCGATCAGGTCGGTCTCGTCGGAGCCGTAGCCGTGCAGCAGCACGACGACGGGGCGGCCGTCGTCCTCGCCGTGCCAGCGCACGGCGGCGGCGTCCAGGGCGGGCGTGGTGTCCATCCCTCCATGGTGGCGCACGCTCCGGCCGCCCGCTCGCCGGGACGCGCACCCGCCCGCGCGCGGTGCGGGTGCGCGGATCGTCGGCGGCAGAGGGTAGAAAGGACGCATGGCCGTGCGCACCCCGGATCCCGATCCCGAAGAGCTCCCCGACGAGCCTCGGCTCCCGTCCGATCTGGGCGCGAGCGGTCTCGGGGCCGTGCCGGGCGGGTCGTCGAACCCCGCATGGCTCAGCGACTTCGAGCTCGAGGCCGCGCGTCGCCGCCTCCCGATGCTCTACGTCGAGGCGGTTCCCGTGCGCATCGACGGCGTCGGCCAGGTCACCGACGTGGGGATCCTGCTGCGCGCGACGAGCGTCGGCGAGATCACGCGCACGATCGTCTCCGGGCGCGTCCGCTACGGCGAGACCGTGCGCGACGCGCTGTTCCGCCACCTCGAGAACGACCTCGGACCGATGGCGTTCCCGCTCCTGCCGCCGTCGCCCGTGCCGTTCACGGTGGCGGAGTACTTCCCCCTCCCCGGGGTCACGGCGTTCCACGACGACCGGCAGCATGCCGTCTCGCTCGCCTTCGTCGTGCCGGTCACGGGAACGTGCGAGCCGCGGCAGGACGCGCTCGAGGTCACGTGGATGTCGCCGGCGGAAGCTGCGAGCGACGCGCTGTCGGCCGAGATGGAGGGCGGCCGCGGATCGCTCGTCCGCCTCGCGCTGGCATCGGTCGGGGCGCTGCGCTGACCGCTGTGTGACACTCCGTGACGCCTGCGTGTTACGGCCGTCCGTAATCTCCTACCCCGCCGGTGGGGGAACACCCTAGCGTCGTCGGCATGCAGACACTCGTCCTCCTCGCCGTGATCGGCTTCGCCGCCCAGCTCGTCGACGGCGCCCTCGGCATGGCGTACGGAGTGACGTCGACGACGCTGCTGCTGACGATCGGCGCGGCCCCGGCGGCGGCGAGCGCGTCGGTGCATCTCGCCGAGATCGGGACGACGCTCGCCTCCGGCATCTCGCACTGGCGCTTCGGCAACGTCGACTGGAAGACGGTGCTGAAGATCGGCGTCCCCGGCGCCGTCGGCGCCTTCGCGGGAGCGACGTTCCTGTCGGGGCTCTCGACCGAGGCGGCCGCGCCGGTGACGAGCGGCATCCTGCTGGCGCTGGGCGCGTACATCCTCGTGCGCTTCACCGTGAAGGGGCTGCCGAAGCGCCGCAGCGACAAGCCCCTGCCGCTCGCGTTCCTCGCACCGCTCGGGATCGTGGGCGGATTCCTCGACGCCTCGGGCGGCGGCGGGTGGGGCCCTGTCGGCACGCCCGCCCTGCTCTCGAGCGGGCGCCTCGAGCCGCGCAAGGTGATCGGCACGATCGACACGAGCGAGTTCCTCGTCGCGATCGCGGCCTCGGTCGGCTTCCTCATCGGGCTGGGGACGGGCGGCTTCGACCTCGGCTGGGTGGTCGCGCTCCTCGCCGGCGGCGGCGCCGCTCGCCGCGTGGCTGGTGCGCAAGCTGCCGCCGCGCATCCTCGGCTCCCTCGTGGGCGGGCTGATCGTGCTGACGAACACCCGGACCATCCTCCGGTCGATCGAGACGCCCGATGCGACGCTCGGCGTCGTGCTCGCCGCGATCGCCGTCGTCTGGATCGCGGCCGTGGCATGGTCCATCCGCGCCCACCGCCGTGCGCGGCGCGCGGAGCGTGCAGGGACTGCCGAGGCCGCGGCCGCGGAGCCGGCGCTCGTCGACTGAGACGGGATCAGACCCTCGGGCGACGACGGGTCACGGGTTCTCCCACGCCACGGGGTCCGACGTCAGCGCCGCCACGTCGGGCGGAAGCCGCTCGGCCGCGAGATCGGCCAGGGTCGTTCCCTCGAGCACGCTGCGGACGTTCGCGCGCAGCGCCACCCACAGCTGGAGGAGCGCACCCTCCTCCGCCATATCGGACGGACGCTGGTCGCGCACGAAGACGAGCGGGCCGTCCACGGCGCGGATGACGTCGGCGACGGTGACGGCGCCGGCGGGGCGGTCGAGCTCGTAGCCGCCGTTCGCCCCGCGGCGGCTCGCGACGATGCCGGCGCGGACGAGGGAGGTGAGGATGCCCTCGAGGAACTTGGCGGGGATGTCCTCGTCCGCCGCGATCCGCGGTGAGGACAGGCGCCCCGGTGCGCGGGCGAGGAAGACGGCCGCGCGCACGGCGTACTCGGCCCGGGCGGAGATGCGCATTCCCCGATCATGGCACGCGGCGCCGAGCCTGGCCGGGAAAGTGTCTCTCGCCCAGGTCGCAGTTTCCGTCCTGTACCGGCCGTTAGAGGCCGCGAACTGCGACCTGGGCGAGGTTACCCTCTCGCCCAGGTCGCAGTTTCCGTCCTGTAACGGCCGTTCGGGGCCGCGAACGGCGACCTGGGCGCTACTCGCCCTGCGGGGCCTACTCGCCCTGCGGGGGGAGTGCCGCGATGAGGGGGTGGTCCTTGTCGACGACGCCGACCTTGGACGCGCCGCCGGGCGATCCGAGGTCGTCGAAGAACTCGACGTTGGCCTTGTAGTAGTCCTGCCACTCGTCGGGGAGGTCGTCCTCGTAGTAGATCGCCTCGACGGGGCACGCCGGCTCGCAGGCGCCGCAGTCGACGCACTCGTCCGGGTGGATGTACAGCGACCGCTCGCCCTCGTAGATGCAGTCGACAGGGCACTCGTCGATGCAGGCGCGGTCCTTGACGTCCACGCAGGGCAGGGCGATGACGTACGTCATGACCGCGTGAGCGCGCCGGAGCGCGAGATCTCGACCTGCTCGTCGCGCGGCACGACCTTGACGCGCTCGCGCTGGTGGCGGTGCGTCTCGCCGAGCGAGCGCTCGTGGGCGTCGAGGGCGAGCCATCCCTGCCACGTCGTGTACGCGACGCCGCGCTCGTCGAGCAGCGCCACGACGTCGTCCGCGGCGGGCGCCGGCAGCGTTCCGGCCTGCGCGTCCTCGACGAGATGCGCGACCGTCTCCATGGCGTCCGACTTGGTGTGGCCGATGAGCCCGATGGGGCCGCGCTTGATCCATCCCGTCGCGTACAGCCCGGAGACGCCGTCGACGCGGCCCTCGACGTTCGGGATGACGCCGCGCGCGACGTCGAAGGGGGCGCCCTCGACGCGCGTGCCGTAGTACCCGACGGCGCGGTACACGGCCTGCAGCGGGTACTCCGCGAACTCGCCCGTGCCGACGACGCGGCCGTCCTCGATGCGCGTCCGCTCGAACCGCATGCCCTCGACGCGCTCGTCGCCGAGGATCTCGGCCGGCGCGTGCCAGAAGTGCAGGTGCAGGCGTCGGGTGGCGCCCGTCGGCTCCTTGCCGCGCCACGAGTTCATCGTGCGCAGCATGATCTTCATCTGGTTGTTGGGGGCCGCGGCGGGGTCGACGCCCTCGAAGTCGGCCTCGTCGAGCACGATGTCGACGCCGTTCACCTCGCCCAGCTCGCGCAGCTCGATCGGCGTGAACTTGATGTCGGCGGGGCCGCGGCGGCCGAAGACGTGCACGTCGGTCACGGCCGACGCCTCGAGGCCCTCGAGCACGTTGTCGGGCACCTCGGTGGAACGGAGGTCCTCCGGGAGCTTCGCGAGCACGCGCGCCACGTCGAGGGCGACGTTGCCGTTGCCGATCACGGCCACCTCCCGTGCGTCGAGCGGCCACGTGCGCGGCACGTCGGGGTGGCCGTCGAACCAGGCCACGAAGTCGGCGGCTCCGTACGACCCCGCCTTGTCGATGCCCGGGATGTCGAGCGCGGCGTCCCGGATGGCCCCGGTCGCGAGGATGACGGCGTGGTAGCGCTCCTGCAGTTCGTCGAGCGACACGTCGCGGCCGACCTCGATGTTGCCGAGGAAGCGGATGCGGCCGGAGTCGAGCATCTCCTGCAGCGAGTTCACGATGCCCTTGATGCGGGGATGGTCGGGCGCGACGCCGTAGCGGATGAGGCCGTAGGGTGAGGGCAGCGACTCGAGCAGGTCGATCGCGACCGATCCGCCCGCCTCCTCGACGGCGTTCGCGAGGAGGTTTCCGGCGTAGATGCCGGCGGGACCGGCGCCGACGATGGCGACGCGCAGGTTGTCGAGGCTCACAGTGCTGCCTTTCTGTCGGAGTCGCGACGCACGGCGTCGACGAGCTCGGATGGTGCAAGAGGGCTGAGGGTGACGACGTCGCCGATCACGACGACGGCGGGATTGCGCACCTTCCGCCGGGCGGCCTCGTGCGCGATGGTCTGCAGCGTGCCGAAGGTCACGCGCTGGCCGGGCCCGTATCCATCCTCCACGATGGCCACCGGGCAGTCGCCGCCGCGGCGGCCTGCTCCCAGCACATGCGCGGAATGCGCGAGGGTCCCGACCCCCATGAGGAGGACGACCGTGTGGTCGCGCCCTCCGCCGACGTCGTCGATCTGGTCGTGCCCGGAGAGCACAGTGAACGACGTCGCGAGGGAGCGGTGGGTGAGGGGGATGGCCGCGATGGCGGGAACGGACGTCGCGCTCGTGACGCCGGGAACGACCTCCACCGCGACGCCCTCGGCGCGGCACAGTGCGAGCTCCTCGCTGCCACGGCCGAACACGAACGGGTCGCCGCCCTTGAGGCGCACGACGTCGCGACCGGCACGGGCGAGGTCGACGAGGAGCCCGGAGATCTCGTCCTGCGTGACGGGATGGCGTCCGGGATCCTTGCCGACGTCGACGACCTCCGCCTCGATGCGCACGCCCTCGGCGGCGAGCCCCGCGAGCACGGCGCGCGCGCCTAGCCGGTCGGCGACGATCACATCGGCGCGCTCGAGCGCGCGCAGTCCCCGCACCGTGAGCAGTCCGGCGTCGCCCGGCCCGGCGCCGACCAGCGTGACGCGCCCCTCGCGGGAGCGCTCAGCCACGGACCGTGCCCGCGGCGATCGTGTGGCCGTCGGCGGGGCGGATGACGAGGAACGAACCGGAGTGCCGGGAGACGGCGTACGGCTCGAGCGGCAGGGCCTCCGCGAGGCGGATGCGGGCACGGCCGATCTCGTTCACGCGCAGCTCGTCCGCCGGCACGTGGGCGAGCGAGTCGAGGTCGCGTCGTTCGACGATCTCGTCGACGATGCCCTGCACGGCCTTCGTGCCGTGCTTGACGATCACGCGCGCCCCCCGGGCGAGCGGGCGCTCGTCGAGGAGGAACAGCTGCGCGTCGATCTCCTTCGACAGCGAGGGCAGGGTTCCGTCGGCGACGAGCACGCTGCCGCGTGCGGCGTCGACGTCGTCGGCCAGCTGCACCGCGACCGACTGCGGGGCGGCCGCCCCGTCGACCGCGACGCCGGCGATCTCCACGGCCGTCACGGTGGTCGTGATGCCGGCGGGGAGCACCTGCACGCGGTCGCCGACCCGCACCGCGCCGGATGCGATGCGGCCGGCGGATGCGCGGTAGTCGCGGAGCCGCTCGACGGCGCCGGGGTCGTCGGCGACGAGCGCGGGCGACAGGCCGCCCTGCGGCCGCAGCACGAGCTGCACGGGAAGGCGGAACGGCTCCTGCTCCCGCTCCTCGGCGTCGGTCGCGGGAAGCGTCTCGAGCAGCTCGAGGAGCGCGGGGCCGGTGTACCACGGCGTGCGCGGCGACCGCTCGACGACGTTGTCGCCCTCGAGCGCCGACACCGGCACGACGTGCACGTCGCCGAGGCCGAGCTCCGTCGTGACGGCGCGCACCTGCTCCTCGACGGGGCGGAAGGCCTCCTCGGCGTAGTCCTGCAGATCGATCTTGTTCACGGCGACGACGACGTGCGGCACGCGCAGCAGCGCCGTGACGGCGAGGTGCCGCCTGGTCTGCTCGAGCACGCCCTTCCGGCCGTCGATGAGCACGACGACGGCGTCGGCCGTCGTCGCGCCCGTGACCATGTTGCGCGTGTACTGCACGTGCCCCGGGCAGTCGGCGAGGATGAAGCTGCGCGCGGCGGTCGCGAAGTACCGGTACGCGACGTCGATCGTGATGCCCTGCTCGCGCTCGGCGCGCAGTCCGTCGGTGAGGAGCGCGAAGTCGATGCCCTCGGACGACGCGAAGCCGCGCTCTCGGGACGTGCGGGTCACCTGCTCGAGCTGGTCGGCGAGGATGGCCTTGGAGTCGTGCAGCAGGCGGCCGACGAGGGTCGACTTGCCGTCGTCGACGGAGCCCGCCGTCGCGAACCGGAACAGGGTGGGCGCGGCGGTCATCAGAAGTACCCGTCCTTCTTGCGGTCTTCCATGGCCGCTTCGCTGATGCGGTCGTCGGCGCGCGTCGCGCCGCGCTCGGTGAGGGTGGAGACGGCGACCTCCGCGACGATGTCGGACACGTGCGCCGACGCCGACTCGACGGCGCCCGTGCAGCTCATGTCGCCGACGGTGCGGTAGCGCACCGTGCGCGTCTCGACCCGCTCGTCGGCGCGCGGCTCCGAGAACGGGCCCACGGCCATCCACATGCCGTCGCGGCGGTAGACCTCGCGCTCGTGCGCGAAGTAGAGGGGCGGGAGCGCGATGCCCTCGCGCTCGATGTAGCGCCAGATGTCGAGCTCCGTCCAGTTCGAGATGGGGAAGACGCGCACGTGCTGCCCCGGAGTGTGGCGCCCGTTGTACAGGCTCCACAGCTCGGGGCGCTGGTTGCGCGGATCCCACTGGCCGAACTCGTCGCGCAGCGAGAAGATGCGCTCCTTGGCGCGAGCCTTGTCCTCGTCGCGGCGGGCGCCGCCGAAGACGGCGTCGTGACGGCCGGCGGCGATGGCGTCGAGCAGCGGCTGCGTCTGCAGCGGGTTGCGCGTGCCGTCGGCGCGCTCGAGCAGGCGGCCGTCGTCGAGGTAGTCCTGCACGCGCGCGACCTCGAGGGTGAGCCCGAGGCGCTCGACGGTCTCGTCGCGGAAGCGGATGACCTCGGGGAAGTTGTGGCCCGTGTCGACGTGCAGCACGGGGAAGGGAACGCGCCCGGGGAGGAACGCCTTGGCGGCGAGGTGGAGGACGACGACGGAGTCCTTGCCGCCGGAGAAGAGCAGCACGGGGCGCTCGAACTCGGCGACGACCTCGCGGATGACGTGGATGGCCTCGGCCTCGAGCAGGTCGAGGGTCGACAGGCGCGTGGCCGGCGGCGTCGTGAGGGTGTCGCTCATGTGTGGAGTCCGCATTCGGTCTTGTCGAGCCCGGCCCAGCGGCCGGAGCGGGGGTCCTCTCCCTCGGCGACGGGCCGCGTGCACGGCCGGCAGCCGATCGACGGGTAGCCGAAGTTCAGGAGGAGGTTCATGGGCACCTTGTGTCGCGCGGCGTAGGCCTGCAGGTCGTCCCAGGTCCAGGCGGCGACGGGGTTGACCTTGACGAGGCCGTTCTTGGCGTCCCACGAGACGAGCGGCGTGCCGGTGCGGGTGGGCGCCTCGTCTCGGCGCACGCCCGTGAACCACACCTCGTAGCCCTGCAGGGCGTCGTGGAGCGGGGCGACCTTGCGCAGCGCGCAGCATCGCGCAGCATCGCGGGCGAAGAGGTCGGCGCCGAGTGCGGCGTCCTGCTCGGCGACGGTCTGCTCCGGCAGCACGTCGACGACGCGCACGTCGAGCGAGCGGGCGACCTCGTCGCGTGTCGAGACGGTCTCCACGAAGTGGTAGCCCGTGTCGAGGAACAGCACGTCGACGCCCGGCAGCTGCTCGGCGACGAGATGAGGGAGCGCCGCATCCGCCATCGAGCACGCGACGGCGACGGCGCCCATCCCGAAGTTGCGCGCGACCCAGTCGACGACCTCCGCGGGGCTCGCCTCGTGGTCGGTGAGGCTGCCGAGCTCGCCGGCGCCGCGCAGCGCGAGCGCCTCCAGCTCTTCGGCAGAGCGGCGCGCGGCGATGCGCGGGGCCAGGGACACGGTCATCGCAGCGCCTCCTCGTCGACGCGGTGCGCCCACTGGGCGAACGTCTCGTCGCCGTCGCGGTCGCCCGCGAACCGGGTCGCGATGCGCTCGACGTAGTCGGCGATGCCGGTGGCCTCCACCTTGAGCCCGCGGACGGTACGGCCCAGGCCAGCCTCCGCGCGGTCGCTCGACGCGAGCCCGCCGCCGAGGTGCACCTGGAAGCCCGGGACCTGGTTGCCCTCGTCGTCGGTGATGATCTGGCCTTTGAGGCCGATATCGGCCGTCTGGATGCGCGCGCACGAGTTCGGGCAGCCGTTGACGTGCAGGCTGAGGGGCGCGGGGAGATCGGCGCCCCCGAGGCGCTTCTCGAGCTCGAGCACCGCGGCGCGCGCGGTGTCCTTCGTGTCGACGATCGCGAGCTTGCAGTACTCGATGCCCGTGCACGCGATCGTGCCGCGGCGGATGAGGCTGGGCCGGGCGCTGAGTCCGAGGGCGTCGAGGCCGGCGATGAACGACTTGACGCGGTCCTCGGGGATGTCGAGGACGACGATCTTCTGGTGCGGCGTGGTGCGCAGGCGCGTCGATCCGTGCGCCTCGACGAGGTCGGCGAGGTCGGCGATCTGCTGTCCCGAGATTCGCCCGACGATGGGCGTCGCCCCCACGTAGAAGCGGCCGTCCTTCTGCCGGTGCACGCCGACGTGGTCGCCGGGGGTCGCGGGCTTCGGTGCCGCGGGGCCGTCGGCGAGGCGGTACTCGAGGTACTCCGTCTCGAGCACGTCGCGGAACTTCTCCGGTCCCCAGTCGGCGAGCAGGAACTTCAGCCGCGCCTTGTTCCGCAGGCGCCGGTAGCCGTAGTCGCGGAAGATCCGCGCGACGCCGTACCAGACGTCGGCGACCTGGTCGGGCGCGACCCAGGTGCCGAGGCGCTCGCCGAGGCGCGGCACCGTCGACAGCGCCCCGCCGACCCACAGGTCGTAGCCGACGCCGTGCTCGGGATGGTCGACCGCGACGAACGCGACGTCGTTGATCTCGTGCACGACGTCCTGGCTGGGGTGGCCCGTGATGGCGGTCTTGAACTTGCGGGGCAGGTTGGCGAGCTCGGGGTCGCCGATGAAGCGCGACGTGATCTCGTCGATCTGCGGCGTCGGGTCGATGAGCTCGTCGGACGCGATCCCGGCGACGGGCGAGCCGAGGACGACGCGCGGCACGTCGCCGCACGCCTCGGTCGTGGAGAGCCCGACGGACTCGAGGCGCCGCCAGATCTCGGGCATGCTCTCGACCTCGACCCAGTGCAGCTGGATGTTCTGCCGGTCGGTGAGGTCGGCGGTGCCCCGCGCGAAGTCGGTCGAGATGCCCCCGATGACGCGCAGCTGCTCGGTCGTGAGCTGCCCGCCGTCGATGCGGACGCGCAGCATGAAGTACTCGTCCTCGAGCTCGTGCGGCTCGAGCGAGGCCGTCTTGCCGCCGTCGATGCCCGGCTTGCGCTGCGTGTAGAGCCCCCACCAGCGGAAGCGGCCGTGCAGGTCGGTGGGGTCGATCGACGAGAAGCCGCCCTGCGCGTACACCTTCTCGATGCGCTCGCGCACGTTGAGGCCGCTGTCGTCCTGCTTGAACTGCTCGTTCGCGTTGAGCGGCTCGGTGCCGTCGACCTTCCACTGCCCGTTGGGCTTGCTGGATGGCCGGGGCGGGCGGATGCGCGCGCCGCGCGCGGTCGCGGCCTGCGCGCCGGTCTCGCTCAGGGTCATGACGGTCTCCCGGTCGCTCGGTGTCGGTCGAGCATACGAAGCGCCGTGGAGTCGCCATGCGATGTCGCGCAACAGACCGTCACACGGCGCGACACACTCCGTCACACGGCGTCACGTGACGCCGTGGGCACCGCGCGCGTGCGATCATCCCTCGCGCGTGCCAGCCGGATACATCGCGAGGCGGATGCCGGCTGCGGCGGCCCGCCGTACCGTGGGGGGAATGCGATCCGACCTCCGCACCCGCTGGCACCGGCTGCTCCGCCCCGTGAGCGGCGGCCAGTGGGTCGTCGACGGCGTGACGGCCGGCTTCTTCGCGCTGTTCGCCGTCGCGCTCCTGCCGGTCTACTACGACGGGTTCTCGCTCGCGGCGAATCTCGTGACGGTCGTCGTCATGGTCGCGGCGCTCCTGCTGAGCCGCGTCTCGCCGCCGCTGTCGCTCGCGGTCGCATGGATCGGGGCCTTCTTCCAGATGGCGACCGGGCAGGGCCCCATGGCGGCGAACCTCGCGATCTTCGTCGTGCTCTTCGCGACGGCGGCGTACGGGTCGCGCCTCGTGTTCTGGCTGGGGTTCGCATCGACGTTCGCGGGGTCGGTGTGCGTCGCGGTCTACCTCCTGTTCGTGGCGCCGAGTGCGGGGATCGACTTCTTCTCGTTCGGCGTCGTCGACGGCTCGTCGCCGCTGCAGGTCGTGTTCTACCTCGTCCTCGTCTTCGGGTCGATGCTGTTCAGCCTGCTGCTCGCCTGGACCCTCGGCGCGCTCTTCCGCGTCGTGCTGCGCGGCAGGGAGACGCGCCGTGCGCAGGTGCAGGCCGAGGAGCGTGCGGCGGCGGAGGAGGAGCGCTCGCGCATCGCGCGCGACATGCACGACATCGTCGCGCACTCGCTGGCCGTCGTCATCGCCCAGGCCGACGGCGCCCGCTACGCCGCGCGCGCCGATCCGGACGCCGCGACGGCCGCCCTGTCGACCATCAGCCAGACGGCGCGCTCGGCGCTGTCGGATGTGCGCATGCTGCTCACGCAGATGCGGCACCGGCAGGGGGAGGGTCCGCAGCCGACGATCGCCGACCTGGAGCAGCTGTACGCGCACGTGCGCGCGGCGGGCGTCGACCTGCGCGTCACCGTCGACCCCGCGCCGCAGGGCGAGCCGCCGGCCGCCGTGCAGCTCGCGGTGTACCGCATCCTGCAGGAGGCGACGACCAACGCCCTCCGGCACGGCGACGGCGGCCCTGTCGACGTCGTGCTCGCGTGGCTCCCCGGCAGCGTCGCGCTGTCTGTCCGCAACGCCGTGCGCCCCGCGGCGTCGTCGGCGGACACGGGCAAGCTGCTGCACGCCGCTCCCGCCTCGGGAGGCCACGGTCTCGTCGGCATGCGCGAGCGCGCCGAGCTCGCGGGCGGGCGGCTCGACGCCGGCCCGCACGGCGCCCACTGGCTCGTGCAGGCGACGCTCCCGGTCGAGACCGGCACCCCGTGACCGCGCATCGCCCATGGGCCGCGACGAGATGGTGCCCCTTCGATCTCGCCCAACGGATATCCGTCTGACGAGAGGCCACCGGATAACGCGGAATCGGGTGGGCTCTGGTGCAACGGATATCCGTTGGGCGAGGGGGCGTGACAGGCTGGAGAAGATGAGCGAGGGGGAGCGGATGATCAGGGTCGTGCTCGTGGACGATCAGGCGCTGTTCCGCGCCGGCATCCGGATGGTCGTGGCCTCGCAGCCCGACCTGGAGGTCGTCGGGGAGGCGGGCGACGGGCAGGAGGCGCTGGCCGTCGTGGCGCAGACGCGGCCCGATGTCGTCCTCATGGACATCCGCATGCCCGTCATGGACGGGCTCGCCGCGACGGCGGCCATCCTCGCGCAGCCCGATCCGCCGCGCGTCGTCATGCTGACGACGTTCGACCTCGACGAGGCGGCGGCGCGCGCCATCCGGGAGGGCGCGAGCGGGTTCCTCCTCAAGGACGCCGACCCCGAGTTCCTCCTGGCGGCCATCCGCACCGTGCACGCGGGGTCGTCGGTCATCGCGGCATCGGCGACGCGCGAGCTGTTCGCGCACTTCGCGGACGCGCCGCGCCCCGTGCCCGCGGCGTTCGGCGACCTCACCGACCGCGAGCGCGAGATCTTCGCCCTCGCCGCTCGGGGCCTGTCGAACGCGGAGATCGCGCAGCGGGAGTTCCTCTCGGAGGCGACCGTCAAGACGCACATCAGCCGCATCCTCGCCAAGCTCGCGCTGCGCGATCGCGTGCAGCTCGTCGTGTTCGCGTTCGAGCACGGGCTGGCGTAGCGCAGATCATCCTCCCGATGTAGCGGGATGAGCCGGGCGGGCGACGCCCGCGACGGGGCCCGGTCCCTAGCGTCGGAGGCATGGAGATCACGACCACCGACATGGGGCTCGCGGCGCGCGTGCAGCAGCTCAGCAAGCACTACGGCACAGGGGAGAACGGCGTCCGCGCGCTCGACGGCGTCAGCGTCGGCATCCGCCGCGGGCAGTTCACGGCCGTCATGGGTCCGTCGGGCTCGGGCAAGTCGACGCTCATGCACATCATGGCCGGACTCGACGCGCCGACCTCGGGCCGCGCCTGGATCGGCGATACCGAGATCACGGGCCTCGGGGACGAGCAGCTGACGCTTCTGCGCCGCCGCCGAGTCGGCTTCGTCTTCCAGGCGTTCAACCTCGTTCCGACGCTCGACGTGGAGGCGAACATCCTCCTCCCGTTCGACCTCGATGGGCGGCGGCCGACGGCGGGCGAGCGCGCCCGCATCGACGGGCTCATCGAGACCCTCGGGCTCGCGCCCCGCCTGCGCCACCGCCCGCACGAGCTGAGCGGAGGGCAGCAGCAGCGCGTCGCGATCGCCCGCGCGCTCGCCACGGCCCCCGACCTGCTGTTCGCCGACGAGCCCACCGGCAACCTCGACTCTCGCACGGGCCGCGAGGTGCTGGCGCTCCTCGCCGCCGCGAGCCGCGAGCACGGGCAGAGCATCGCCATGGTGACGCACGACCCCTTTGCCGCGAGCTACGCCGACCGCGTGCTGTTCCTCGGCGACGGCCGTATCGTCGCCGACAAGCCGCGCCAGACTCCCGAGCAGATCTCGGCGCACATGCTCGCGGCCGAGGCGGATGGCGCGGGCGCGCTTCCGGGGCTCCCTGCGGGCCCCGCGCGGACGGCTTCCGCTCCCTCGGCGCCCGAGACGGAAGGGGCCGTGCGATGAGCGCCGTCGCATCCGCGCCCGCGGGCACCGCGCCATCCGCTCACCCGAGCCGGCCCGCCCGCCCCGCGGGGGCCGGCCGCCTCCTGTTCCTCCGCGAGCGGGGGATGGGTGCGAGCGTGCTGGTCTCGGCGCTGTCGGCCGCGTTCGGCGTGACGCTCGTCTCGACGACGGGCTACATCGGCGCCGTGCTGCAGGACGACCCGTACATCGGCGACTCCGAGACTCTCGCGTTCGTGGTGGGTCTGCTGAGCGTGCTCCTCACCGCCGTCGCGATGTACGTCGCGGCGGTCGTCACGGCCAACACGTTCTCGACGATCGTTGCGGGCCGCGTGCGCCGCATCGCCCTCCTGCGGCTCATCGGCGCATCCGCGCGCTCGCAGCGGACCGAGGTCGGCCGGCAGGGGCTCGTCGTCGGGGTCGTCGGCGCCGTGATCGGGCTCGTGGGCGGCATCGCGCTCTCCACGGCGGGCATCGCGGTCGGCGACGCGCTCCTCGACGTCGCCGACCACGGCTACGCGGTGCTGCGGCCCGTGCTCGCGCTGCCCGCGGCGATCGTCGCGCTGACGACGTGGGCGGCCGCCTGGGTCGGCTCGCGCCGCGTGCTCGACGTGACGCCCCTGCAGGCGCTCGCCGGATCCGTGGAGCGCACGCACGCGTCCGTCGCGCACCGGCCGGCGCGCAACGTGCTCGCGGTGGTGCTCTTCGCCGTCGGCGCGGCGCTGCTCGGAGTCGGGATCGTCGGAGGGCTCCTCACTCCGCTCGGCATCCTCCCGGCGTTCGCGGGCGGCCTCGTCTCGTTCACGGGTCTTGTGCTGGGGGCGACGAGCATCATGCCGCCCGTTCTGCGGATGGTGGGGCGCTGGTTCGGGTCGTCGGCGACCGCGCGCCTCGCCGCCGAGAACGCGCTGCGCCATCCCGAGCGGTCGAGCCGCATGTCGATCGGCGTCGTCATGGGAGTCACCCTCGTGACGATGTTCGCCGTCGCCACCGAGACTGCGAAGTCGGTGCTCACGGCGAATGCCGGCGGCGAGCTCGACGACGACTTCGTCGTGATCATGGACACGTTCGCGAACATCATGATGGTGCTCGTCGCGGTGTCCGCCGTCATCGCCGCCGTCGGGCTCGTCAACCTCCTCACGATCGGCGTCGTGCAGCGGCGTCGCGAGCTGGGCCTGCTGCGCGCTCTCGGGCTGTCGGCGGCGCAGGTGCGCGGCGTCGTGCTGCTCGAGGCGACGCACATCACGCTCGCGTCGCTCGTCACGGGGCTCGTGCTCGGCGTCGCGTACGGGTGGGCCGGCGCGCAGTCGCTCCTGGGGTCGGTGCCCGCCTTCCCCGGCGGACCGTCCGGCTCGCTCGTGATGCCCGCCGTGCCGTGGGCGCCCGTGCTCGCCATCGTCGCGGCCATGGCGGTCCTGACGGTGGCGGCCGCCGTCGCGCCGACGCGGCTCGCGACCTCCGTCGCACCGGTCGAGGCGCTCGCCGCCGACTGAGGCGCGGCGCGGGATGGCCCGGCTGCCGCGGGTGGGGGGAATCGGCCGCTTTCCGGATGGCGCGTCGCGCGAGTGGGCGGAAACCCCCGCTTTCCGGGCGGGTGAGCGGCGTGAACCGCCCACTCGCGCGTCGGCGGCCCACGTCCCCGCGGCCAGCCCTCGGCTCAGCGCGGGACGGACGTCGTGAACAGCACGCGCGTCCGCTCGGCGCCGATGTGCCGCCAGCGGTCGCGGGCACCCGCGGGGAAGTGGATGAAGTCGCCCGTGCCGAGCGCGTACGTGCCCGCGCCGACGATGTCGATCTCGAGGGCGCCCGCGACGACGTACAGGGCGCTCTCGCCGGGCGCTTCGAACCACTCCGCGATCTCGTCGTCAGGCCCGAAGTCGTACTCGACGACCTCGAGCGCCGAGACGTTCCGCAGCAGCAGCGCGCGTCCGGCGGCGGCCTGCGGATGGTCCGACACCGGCAGGCGCTCGCCCTCGCCCGCGCGGACGACGCGCACGTCGAGCGGATGGACGGCGGGCAGGAGGTCGCCGGGCCGCACGTCGAGCGCGCGGGCGAGCCGGTACACCGACGCCATCGACGGCGCGCTCGCCCCGCGCTCGATCTGGCTGAGGAACGGCTGGCTCATGTCGGCGCGCGCGGCGAGCTCGCGTGTCGACAGCCCGGCGGCGCGCCGCAGCCTCCGGATCTCGGTCCCGATGAGGCCGCCGAGATCGGCGTCGGCCGCGTCCGTCATGTCATGCCTCCGTAACACCCGCCGAATGCTCTCGACATCGTGATCACGTTATATGAATGCCGTGAGCATTCATGACGTCGAGCGCATCGTGCGAGGGCTGCCGAAGGTCAGTCTCCACTGCCACCTCATCGGATCGGTGCAGGCGGCGACGGTCGTCGATCTCGCCCGCAAGCACGGGGTGCCGCTCGACGGCGGGCGCACGGCGGAGAACCTCTTCGACCACGGCAGCTACGAGGACCTCGACGAGTTCCTCCGCGTCCTCGACGTCGTAGGTGCCGTCATCCGCGACGTCGACGACTTCCGGCGCGTGACGTACGAGTCGCTCACAGAGGGCGGCGCCGCCCACAACGTGCTCTACCGCGAGATCTTCCTCAGCCCGCCCGGCCACCCCGGTGTGCCGTACCCGACCATCCTCGAGGGGGTGCGCGCGGGGATGCGCGACGCCGAGGTCGACACCGGCATCCGCTCGGCGCTCATCGTCGGCCTCAACCGCAACGACACCGCCGCTTCGGCCGTCGAGCTCGTCGAGACCGTCGTCGCGCATCGCGCAGACGACGTGCTCGGCATCGGCCTCGACTACTCCGAGGCGATCGGGCCGCCGGAGCGATTCTGGAAGGCGTTCCGGATGGCCGGCGCGGCCGGTCTCGAGCGCACGGCCCATTCCGAATCGGGGCCGCCGCACCACATCGAGACGCTGCTCGACCTGCTCGGCTGCACGCGCGTCGACCACGGGTACCACGTCGTCGACGACGAGGCGATGACGCGCCGATGCGTCGAGGAGCGCATCCCGTTCACCTGCACGCCCGTCTCGAGCGACATCGGCCGCTACTCGGGCAGCGGCGACGGCAGCCACCGCCGCATCCGCGAGATGGTCGACGCGGGCCTCGTCGTGACGATCGACTCCGACGACCCGCCCATGTTCGGCACCGATCCGACGAACGACTACCGCGTGCTCGCGCATGCGCTGGGCTACGGGCTCGACGACCTCGCGCGCTTCAGCCGCAACGGCGTCGAGGCCGCGTGGCTCGACGAGGCCGACCGCGCCGCGCTGCGCGCCAGGGTCGACGCCGCCATCGATGATCTCCGCACCACCCTCACCCCTGCAGAAACCGGAGCGACCGCATCATGACCATCCGCCTCACCCGCGCCGCCCTCCCGGCGCTCGCCCTGTCCGCGCTCGCCCTGTCCGGATGCTCCGCATCCGAGCCCGCCGCCGAGGCGGAGGACGCCGACTTCGGCGAGCTCTCGGTGCAGCTCAGCTGGATCAAGAACGAGGAGTTCGCGGGGGAGTACTTCGCCGACTCCGAGGGGTACTACGAGGAGGCGGGATTCTCGTCGGTGAACCTCGTGCCCGGCCCGTCCACTGGCGTCGCGGAGCTCGCGGGCGGCACGGTCGACGTCGCGATCAACGACGCCGTGTCGGCCGGCGCCGCCGTCGCGAACGAGGGCGCCCCGATCACGATCATCGGGACGACGCTGCAGAAGAACCCGTTCACGGTGCTGTCGCTGGCCGACGGGGCCGGCATCGCGACCCCTGCCGACCTCGTCGGGAAGCGGATCGGGGTGCAGGACTCGAACCGGTCGCTCTTCAGCGCGTTCCTCGCGGCGAACGGCATCGACGAGGACGAGCTCGAGATCGTGCCGGTGCAGTACGACCCCGCCCCGCTCGTGAACGGCGAGGTCGACGGGTTCATCGCCTACCTCACGAACGAGGCGATCTCGGTCGAGATGCTCGGGCTCGAGACCGCGAACCTCCCGTTCGCCGACAACGGGATGCCGTTCGTCGCGGAGACGTTCTCGGTGTCGCACGACACGCTCGCGACCGAGCGGGAGAAGCTCAAGGCCTTCCTCGTCGCGGAGATCCGCGGATGGCAGGACGCGCTCGACGACCCCGACGAGGGGGCGCGGCTCGCTCTCGAGGAGTACGGCGCCGACCTCGGGCTCGACCCCGACAAGACGCTCGCGGGCATGATCGCGACGAACGAGCTCATCGTCACGGACGAGACCGAGTCGAACGGCCTGTTCACGATCTCCGAGGAGCTGCAGGAGCAGACCGTCGAGAGCCTGGCGCGTGCCGGCATCGAGCTGGAGGCGTCGGACCTGTTCGACCTCAGCCTGCTCGAGGAGGTCTACGAGGAGAACCCCGACCTGCTCGGCTGAAGCGGATGCTCCCTGCCGCGGGTGGGTGGAAACCTCCGCTTTCCGGGCGCGGGAGCGGCGCGAACCGCCCACTCGCGCGGGAGAGCGGGCGCGAACCGCACACTCGCGCGCGGCGCCCGCCGTGTCAGGCCTCGGCCGCAGGCGGGTCGAACGCCCAGGTGCGGGCGAGGCGCCGCAGGCGCACCGCCCGCACCTGCCAGATCGCCCACAGCGGCAGCCAGAGGAGCGGGGCCGCGCCGCCGCCGATCGTGAGGCGCTCGCGCCACAGGGTGCGGCCATCCGCCGTCGCCGACACCGCCATCTGGTGATCCCACACGTCGAGGGAGGCGAGCGGGCCGGTGAGCGGCGTGCCCGCGTCGCGGAGGATCCGCACATCTCCCTTCGACCGGTCGACCGTCGCGATGAGCTGCGTGCCGATCGTCAGCGGACCCGTCTGGAGCGCGACGGCGGCGTCGTCGCCCGAGCTCCACTCGAGGGGCATCGGATCGGCGCCGAGAGGCCGCATGCGCACGAGCGGTCCGTAGAGCTCGGCGAGCACGGCGGGGGAGTGCAGCGCCCGCCAGGCGGCGTCGACGTCGCAGTCGAGCACGAGCTTCTGCAGGATGCGCATGGCGTCAGTCTGCCACCCGGCCGCGCCGCACCATCCGCTGCTCGTGCATGGGGGTGCCGTCGGCGGCCTGCTCCACCTTCTCCGCGCCATCGAGCGCGAAGCCGTGCTTGCCGTAGAAGCGGATGGCGCGCTCGTTGCCGGCGAGCACCCAGAGCGACGCGGCGGCCTCGCCGACCGCCGCGTCGATGAGGTCGTCGGCGATGCCGGAGCCGTGGTGGTCGGGATCGAGGTAGAGCGCGTACAGCTCGCGGTCTGCGGGCGGCTCGGCGTCGCGTCCGCGGCCGGACGACGCGAAGCCGACGATGCGCCCGCCCTCGACGGCGACCCATGTCGGGTTCGCGTCCTCGCGGAGGATGCGCTCCCAGCGGCGCGTGCGCGCCGGCAGCGACAGGCGCGCGAGCGTCTCGGCAGGGAGCAGGCCGGCGTAGGCGATGCGCCACGTGCGGATGTGCACGAACGCGAGCCCCTCGGCATCGCGCGGTCCCGCCCGTCTGATCTGCGCCATCCGGCCACCCTGCCCGACCGGCCCTCGCCGCGCAAACGCGGTGTCACGGCGACTCCGTCGGCGCGCGCTCCTGGTTCGCGCGTCGCCCGTCGTGCAGGTGTCGTCCGCGATGGCGGGGCGCATCGCAGGGAGCTGCGGACGATCCGCGACAATGGGGGGATGGCATCCCCGTTCGACCAGTCCTCGTATCAGGTGCGCTTCGACTGGGGGGTCGAGGGACTGCGCCGTCTCGCGGCCTCCGACGTCGTGATCGTCGTCGACGTCATCCGGTTCGGCTCGAACGTCGTGGCGGCCGCCGCGGTCGGCGATCACGTCGTGCTCTCCGATGCGCACGCGGTGTCGGCGAACGGGGCCGCGGTCGCGATCGCCGCATCCGAGCTCGCGCACGACCCCGTCGTGGTCGCCGGAGCGCTCCGGAACGCCGCCGCTGTCGCGCGCGCGGTGATGGCCGAGCAGCACGCGCGCGGAGGCCGCACGAGCATCGCCGTGATCGCGGCGGGCGAGAAGGGTGCCGACGGCGTGCGCTTCGCGGTCGAGGACCTCCTCGGCGCGGGCGCCGTGATCGCGGCCCTCTCCGACCTCGGCATCGACCACTCCTCGCCCGAGGCGGTGTCGACGGCCGAGTCGTTCCGTGCGCTGCGCCGCGCTGTGAAGCACCTCATGACGGCGAGCGGGTCGGGCCGAGAGCTCGAAGGCGACGAGCGTCACGCCGATGTCAAGGCCGCGGCGGCGATCGACGACCTCGACGTCGTGCCGGTCCTGCGCGACGGGGTGTTCGCGGCGCTCTGAGCCGGGCCGTCAGCCGCGCGGAGCCAGGGCTTCGGCGAGCAGGTCGAAGAGCCGCCGGGTAGCGCGCTGCCGGTCGCCGTCGCGCAGCGCAAGGGCGAGCCCGGCATGCACCTCGGCATCCGCGATCGGCGTTGCGACGAGATCGGTGCCCGCCGCCATCGACTCCGCGAGCACGCAGACGCCGAGCCCGCGGGCGGTCAGCCCGAGCAGGGTCTCGGGGTTCGAGCCCTCGAGGTCGACCCTCGGCTCGATTCCGACGCGCGCACACGACTGCTCGAAGGCGCTGCGGACGCCCGTTCCCGGTGGGATGCACAGCACCGTCTCGTCGCGGAGGTCGGCAAGCCGTGGCCGGCCGCCCGCGAGGCGGTGGCCTGCCGGGGCGATCACGGCGAGCCGCTCGTCGCTGACCGGCCGCACGGCGAGCCCCTCGGCCACGGGCCCCGCGTGCGACAGCAGCGCCAGGTCGAGCTCCCCGTCGGCCGTGCGCCGCTGCAGGCGGTCGGAGGTGTCCTCGACGAGTTCGACGACGACGCCGGGATGCTGCCGATGGAACCCGGCGACCGCGTCGAGGAAGGACGGGATCGTGCAGCCGGCGATCATCCCGAGCCGCACCCTGCCCTGCAGCAGGTCGCTCAGCTCGTCGGCGGTCTGGCGCACGCCGTCGACGGCGCGCAGCGCGTCGCGGGCGCGGGCGAGCAGCGTCTCGCCGGCGAGCGTGAGCCGCACTGTGCGCGGGCCGCGCACGAGCAGGTCGTGGCCGAGCTCGCGCTCGAGCTTCGCCAGCTGGGCGCTGATCCCCGATTGGCTGACGTGCAGCCGCTGCGCCGCCGCCGTGAACGACCCGTGGTCGACGACCGCCACGAAGTAGCGAAGCTGCCCGATCTCCATCACCGTGGATGCTAGCACCTATAAGAACCATCTGTTTGAGTGTTCGCGCGGTCCGCGCGAGGCTGGATGGCGACAGCCGGACCGACCTGAAGGAGAACGCCCATGACCGCCACCGCTTCCGAGCTCGCCGAGGACTACCTCGTCGCCTGGCAGGGGCGCGACTTCGTCCGCCTGCGCTCGCTGCTCGCCGACGACGTCAGCTTCATCGGCCCCCTCGCCGCGATCGAGGGAGCAGACGAATGCATCGCCGGCCTGGAGGGCATGGCGCAGGTGCTCGAGCGGATCGAGGTACGCGAGCGCCTCGCCGAGGGCTCGAGCGTGATCACCTGGTTCGACCTGCACACGACCGTCGCCGATCCCGTGCCGACCGCGAACTGGATGCAGGTCGAGGGCGGGCTGATCACCCGCATCCGGGTCGCCTTCGATCCGCGCGGCATCCTCGCCGCGCGGGGCTGACCCGGCTCGGCGCGACGGCGGAGGCGAAGGCGGAGCGAGCGACGATCAGGAACCACACGACGCTGACGACGACGGTCACGAGGATCGATGCGCATGCCGCATGCCGCTCACCGAGGGCCATGACCTCAGCCTCTCGTTGGAGCGCATCCGTCCCTGACGTCGAAGCGGCCCCGGTCATCCGACCGGGGCCGCCCCGCTCAGGAGGCGTCAGCGCCGTGCGCGCTCGCGCGTCCTGTCGCCGTCGTCGGTGCGGATGACCGTGGAGATGGGCGAGGGCCCCTGGCCGTCGGCGGGCAGCTCGGGCAGGTGGGAGAAGTCGGGCGCGTCGTGGTCGTCGGTCATCGTCTTCTCGTTGAACGGAAGCTCCCCGCGCAGCACCTGGCGCGCCTGGTCGCGGTCGAACTCGCGCGTCCACGTGGCGACGACGATCGAGGCGACGGCGTTGCCCGTGAAGTTCGTGAGCGCGCGCGCCTCCGACATGAAGCGGTCGATGCCGGTGATGATGCCGACGCCGTCGACGAGGTCGGGTCGGTAGGTCTGCAGGCCGCCCGCGAGGGTCGCGAGGCCTGCGCCCGTCACGCCCGCCGCGCCCTTCGACGCGATGATCATGAACACGAGCAGGCCGATCTGCTCCGGCACCGACAGCGGAGTGCCCATCGCGGTCGCGATGAAGAGCGACGCCATCGTGAGGTAGATCGCCGTGCCGTCGAGGTTGAACGAGTATCCCGTCGGCACCGTGATGCCCGCGACGGGCTTGGAGACGCCGAGGTGCTCCATCTTCGCGATGAGGCGCGGGAGGGCCGACTCCGACGACGACGTGCTGACGATGAGCAGGTACTCGCGGCCGAGGTACTTCATGACCGAGAAGATGTTGATGCGAGCGACGAACCACAGCACGGCGGCGAGGACGACGCCGATGAAGAGGATGCACGTCACGTAGAAGCCGACCATGAGCGTGCCGAGCGCGACGACCGCACCCCATCCGGTGTCGCCGACGACGCCTGCGATGGCGCCGAACGCGCCGATCGGCGCGACCCAGAGGATCATCGTCAGCACGCGGAACACGACCGCCTGCACGAGGCGGACGCCCTCGAGGATGCGCTCTCCCTTCGCGCCCAGCCGCTGCACCGCGAAGCCGACGAGGAGCGCGACGAAGAGCACCTGCAGCACCGACTCGCCCGTGAGCGGCGAGAAGAGCGTGGTCGGGATGATCCCCATGAGGAAGTCGGTGGTCGTCTCCGCCTCCCCCTCGATCTCGTAGCCGGGGTTGCTGAGCGCGAGGCCCTCGCCGGGGTGGATGATGTTGCCGACGACGAGGCCGATGAACAGGGCGAACGTCGACATGACGAGGAAGTAGCCGAGCGCGAGCCCGCCGACCTTCCCGACCGTGGCGGCCTTCGCGATGGAGCCGATGCCCAGCACGATCGTGCAGAAGATGACGGGCGCGATCATCATCTTGATGAGCGCGACGAACGCCTTGCCGATCCACGCGAGCGACGACCCGAAGTCGGGCCAGATGAGGCCGACGGCGATGCCGGCGGCGACCGCGATGATGACCGCGATGTAGAGCCAGTGCTGCTTGTCGATGCCGCGTCGACGCTGCGCGGCCTGTGGCGTCGTTGCCATGGGGTCTCCTCCTTCGGGGCGCCGATCGGGTCGACGCGGGGTCCATCGTGCGCGGGGCGGGATGGCTGTGCCCTGTTGCGTGCATAGTGTTCGCGGGCTGCGAGGGTCATGGAGCGCCGCCGCCCGACACAATGGGGGGATGGCACGACGCGGCGCCCCGGACGCGCGTCGCCCGCGGGCGCGGCGGCGCAGCGTGGCGGCGCGGGTGCTCGGCGTGCAGTCGGCCGTGCTGCTCGTCGGCGGCGCGCTCGTGTTCGCCGCGCTCGCGTGGGATGCGCGCGCGGCGGCGCTCGCGGATGCCGAGGACCAGACGACCTCGCTCGTGCTCACCCTGGCGAGCGAGCCGACGATCGTCGACGACGTGTCGGCGGCACACGACGACCCGGATCGGGACGCATCGGTCGCCCGGGCGTCGGCGGCGCTGCAGCCGTATGTCGAGCGCATCATCGCCGCGACGGGCGTCGACTACATCACGATCATGGACACCGATCGCACGCGCTACACGCACGCCGACCGTGCGCGCATCGGCGGGGAGTTCCTCGGCAGCATCGCCCCCGCCCTCGACGGCGGGACCTTCACGGAGGTCTACGCGGGGACGCTCGGCCCGTCGCTGCGCGCGGTGACGCCGGTCGAGGCGGATGGCCGCATCGTCGGGCTCGTGTCGGCGGGCGTGACGCTCGACAACGTGACGGGGGCCATCCTCGTGCGCCTGCAGATCGTGGGTCTCGCGACGCTCGCGATCGTCGGGCTGGGAGCGGCCGCCACCATCCTGCTGTTCCGCAGGCTGTACCGCATGACCGACGGAAGGGATCCCGACGAGCTCGCGCGGCTGTTCGCGGCGCACGAGGCTGTGCTCCACTCGCTCGAGGAGGGACTCGTCCTGGTCGAGCGCCCCAGCCCGGATGGCGGGGGCGCGGATGGAGCGGGCCCGGATGGCGCGGGCGGCGCGAGTGCGGATGGCGGGAGCGCGGCAGTCGCGGGCGGCTGGGGCGCGGATGGCGGGGGCGTGGGCGGTGTGGGCACGGCAGGCGCGGGCGCGGCCATCCGGCGCCCCGGGCGTGTGGTGCTCGCGAACGACCAGGCCGGCGTCCTGCTCGCGAGCGCGCGGACGCCCCCGTTCGACCTGGACGAGCTGGGCGCGTCGGCGCGCTCCGCGATCGACGGCCCGGACGACGTCGTGCGGGTCGGCGGTCGCGAGCTTCTCGTGACGCGATCCGAGGTGGTGGTGTCGGGGAGGAGCGCCGAGATCGTCACCCTGCGCGACCGCACGGAGCTGCGGCGTGTGACGGGGGAGCTGTCGTCGGTGCGGACGATCTCGGACGCGTTGCGCGCCCAGGCGCACGAGTTCGACAACCGGCTGCACACGATCGCCTCGCTCATCGAGCTGGGACGCTCCGACGAGGCGCTCGGGTTCGCGGCGGCGGAGCGCGCGGTCGGCCAGCGGCTGGCCGATCGCGTGCTGCACGCCGTGGACGAGCCCGTCATCGCGGCGCTCCTCCTCGGCAAGTCGGCGCAGGCGCACGAGCGCGCCGTCGAGATGCACTTCGAGACGCACCTGCCGCCGGGGACGCAGGGGATCCCGCCCGCCGACGTCGTGACCATCCTCGGCAATCTCGTCGACAACGCGATCGACGCGGCGGCGTCGAGGGCGCGTCGGACGGGCGAGACGGGCGCGTGGATCGAGGTGTACCTCGGGGAGGCGGAGGACGGCGGCATCGTGTTCCAGGTGACCGACAGCGGCGACGGGGTCGTCCCGCGCGACCGCGAGCGCGTCTTCGCCCGCGGCTACTCGACGAAGCGAGAGGACGGCCAGGGTCACGGATACGGGCTGGCGCTCGTCCGGCAGACGGTCGAGGGCCTCGGCGGCGCGGTCGAGATCACCCGGACCCGCGAGGGCGGCGCCGTGTTCACCGTGACGCTGCCCCGCCCGTCCGTGCTTCCGTCCATCCGCCCTTCCGCTCCTCCGTCGGCCCGCCCTTCCGCCCAGGTCGCGGTTTCCGTCCTGGGGGCGTCGGTTGAGGGCGGAAAGCGCGACCCGGACGAGGTGGGGTCGGACGAGGCAGAGGTCGGTTCGTCTCTCGCCCAGGTCGCGGTTTCCGTCCTGGGGGCGCCGGTTGAGGACGGGAAGAGCGACCCGGGCGAGGTGGAGGTCGGCTCGTCTCTCGCCCAGGTTGCAGTTCCCGTCCTGGGGGCGCCGGTTGAGGACGGAAACTGCGACTCGGGCGAGGTGGGGACCGGCACGGGAGGGTCGGGCGAGGTGGGGACCGGCACGGGAGGGTCGGGCGAGTTGGAGTCGGACTCGGAAGAGCCGGATGCGGATGAGCCGGACGGCGACGCGGCGGGCGAGGCGAGGCCGGGCGACGCCCGAGCGGGCGCCGAGGAGGACGGGCGATGACCGCCATCCGGGTGCTCGTCGTAGAGGACGATCCGCGCACGGCGGCGGCGCACGGTGCGTATGTCGAGCGGATGGCAGGCTTCGCGCTCGCCGGCACAGCGCACACCGTCGCCGACACGCGCCGTGCCATCCGCGACGCCTACGGCACGAGGGACCGCATCCACCTCCTGCTGCTCGACCTCAACCTGCCCGACGGCCACGGTCTGGAGCTGTGCCGCGAGCTGCGCGCCGCGGGCATCGTCGTCGACGTCGTGGCCGTGACCGCGGTCCGCGAGCTCGACGCCGTCCGCGAGGCGGTCGCCGTCGGCGTCGTGCAGTACCTCATCAAGCCGTTCACGTTCGAGGTGTTCGCCGCGAAGCTGCGCGCGTACCGGGAGTACGCCGAGCGGATGCGGTCGTCTGCGACGTCGCTCAGCCAGCGCGAGGTCGACACGGCGTTCGCCGCGCTGCGCACGTCGAACACCCCCGGGCTCCCGAAGGGGCTCTCACCCGAGACGCTCGACGCCGTGAGCTCCCTGCTCGATACCGACGGGCGGTCGGCGAGCGAGGTCGCGGAGGCGCTGGGGCTGTCGCGCGTCACGGCGCGTCGGTATCTGGAGTTCCTCGCCGACGGGGGCACGGCCATCCGCTCGCCCCGGCACGGCGGCCGAGGCCGGCCCGAGCTGGAGTACCGCCGCAAGGGCGCCTAGCCCGGCCGGACCATGAGGCCGCGCGCTACGGATCGCGCGGCGTCATCGCGGCGCGGCGGTCGGCGGCCGTGATCTCCCGCCGCGTCCAGCTGAGCAGGAACCGGCGGTCGAACGTGGGCGCGCACCGCACGCACGATGACGCCCGCGTCGGGCGGCGGTGCCGGTAGACGACGTGACCGGATGGGCACGAGCCCACCCAGGGAGCGAGCTCCGTCGCGGTCTCGCCGTCGTGCGTCGTGCCGCCGACGTAGCCGAGCTCGCGCGCGATCCGCTTCCACTGCGGGCCGTGGCCCGCCGCGCGTCCGGCGAGGGCGTGCGCGACCTCGTGGAGCAGCGTCTGGTGGTTGACGTCGTCGTCGTAGCGTGCGGCGAGGTAGCGCGACACCGTGATGCGGCGTCGCGTGTAGTCGCACTGGCCGGCACGGCGCTTGGCGTTGTCGAAGCCGAACGTCCACGACTCGTCGAGGTGGTGGGCGATGAGCGCCTCGGCCCATCGCTCGACGCGCTGCAGATCCGACATGCTAGCGATGCTAGGCGCGACCGCCGACAGCCCGGCCCAGCTCGACGTGCGGCGCGTCCCGGCCTACGCTGTTGGCCATGGGAACTCTGTGCAGCGCACCGGCGGTGTGCTTCTGGGCTGTTCGCGAGCGCCGCGCCTGACGGCGCGCCTCGCTTCCGCCGCGCGCCGTCGATCCGGATGTCTCCGCACCCGGACGCGCGTCATCCCGACCCGATGCCCGGGTGCTCCGAATCGTCTTCAGGAGTGCTCGCATGCGACCCCGTTCCCGTCATGGCGGACGCCATGAACTCGGACAGAACTTCCTCATCCACACGCCCACCATCGAGCGGATGGTCCGTCTCGTCGACGCCGCGGACGGCCCCGTCCTCGAGATCGGCGCCGGCGACGGCGCCCTCACTCGACGGCTCGCGCGCCTCGGGCGGCCCGTCACCGCGCTCGAGATCGACGAGACCCGGCTGCCCGGGCTCGCTCGGATCGGCGACGTGCGCGTCGTGCACGGCGACGTGCTGCGCCATCCGCTCGACGTGCCGGTGGTGGTCGGCAACGTGCCGTTCCACCTCACGACCCCGATCCTGCGCCGCCTCCTCGGACGGCCCGGCTGGCGCGACGCCATCCTGCTCACGCAGTGGGAGGTCGCGCGCAAGCGCGCGGGGGTGGGCGGGGCGACGCTCATGACCGCCCAAGCGGCTCCGTGGTTCCGCTTCGCGCTGCACGGTCGCGTGCCTGCGGCGGGGTTCGTGCCGCGCCCCGCCGTCGACGGCGGTCTCCTGTCCATCTCGCGCCGTCCGCGACCTCTCGTCGCGACGGCGCACCGCCGCGCCTACGAGCGCTTCGCGGGCCTCGTCTTCGCCGGTCGAGGACAGGGCGTCGCCGACATCGCGCACCGCGCGACCGGGGCGCGCCGCGCCGACCTCGCGCGGGCGCTGCGCGGTGCGGGTGTGGATCCGCGGGCCCTTCCGCGGGACCTCGGCCCGGAGGCGTGGGCCGCGCTGTGGGAGGCCGCCCGCCGGTGAGCGCCTCTGCGGAGGGCCCGTGCGACGGGCTCTCCGCACGGAGACGTCAGCTGGCGACGGCCGAGCGGGAGCGTCGCAGCTCGGCGGCCTCGACGGCGGCCATCGTCGCCTCGAGCTGATCGTCGGGTGCGTTCATCTCCTGTCGGAGGAACAGCACGCGCTTGAAGTCGCGACGTGCTCCCTCGGAGTCGCCGGCATCGAACCGGGTCTTGCCGCGGTGCTGCAGCGCGAAGGCGGCGATGCCCGCCCAGCCCTGCCCCTCGGCCTCCTCGACGCACGTCGACAGCTCGTGCTCGGCCGCGGAGTACGCTCCGCGGAACTGCTGGACGGTGGCGTGCAGCACGCGGGCGCGCAGGAGGTCCTTGCGGGTGCCGGCCATCCGCGCGACGCGCACGGCCTGCTCGGCGATGGACAGCGCCTCGTCGAGCTCGCCGAGCACCTTGAGCAGCCACACCCTCTCGAGGAGCGCAGGCAGGCTGCGCTGCACGCCGATCTCCGCCAGGCGCTCGCGGCACTCGGCCGGGTCGACGATCTCTCGAAGGGTCTCGGGGTCGTATCCGTGGATGAAGCTCAATTCCCTGGTCCCTTCCGCGCGGTCGCCCATCCAGTGTGCATGCCGTCGCGCGATCATCCCGACCGGCACACCGGGCACGTCGGGATCGGAGTCACCGGTCGAAGAGCGTCGCCGATGGCTTGGGCGACGCCGTCGCGTCGGCATCGGTCGCGGGCACGGCGTCGCGCACGAAGGCGTCGATCTCGCGCCCCTCGGCCACCTTCGCGGGATGCGGGCCCGCCGCCATGAGACGGGGCAGCCACTCGGTGGGGAGCGGGGCGGCGGACGCCGCGACGACGAGGTTGCCGAACCGGCGGCCCTTCAGCACCTGCACCTCGGCGAGCACGACGACGTGCGGCAGCACCTCGCGGATGGTCGCCACCTGACGTCGTGCGAAGGCGAGCCCCGCCCCGTCCGCGACGTTGACGAGGAGGACGCCGGCGGGGGCGAGGAGGGCCGCCGCCTCGCGGTAGAACTCGATCGTCGTGAGGTGCGCGGGCGTCTGCGCGCCCGAGTACACGTCGGAGACGAGCAGGTCGACCGACCCCGTCATGCTGTCGGGGAGGCGTGCGACGCCGGCGCGAGCGTCGCCGATGCGCACGCGGATGGCCGCTCCGCGCGGCAGGGGGAGATGTTCGCGCACAAGGTCGACGAGCGCCTGCTCGAGCTCGACCACCTGCTGGCGCGACCCGGGTCGGGTGTGGGCGATGTAGCGGGGGATGGTCAGCCCTCCGCCGCCGAGGTGCACGGCCGTGAGGGGCCCTGAGGGCAGCTGGTCGATGACGGCTCCCATGCGCGCCACGTACTCGAAGTGGAGATGGGAGGGGTCGTCGAGATCGACGTGCGACTGCGGCGTGCCGTCGACGATCAGCTCCCAGCCGCCGCCGAACTCGCCCGGTGCGATGCGGGCGATCGCGCCATCCGACAGCCTGGCCTGCGGTTCGTCGTGCGCGTCGCGTCGCTGCCGTCCCATGCGCCCATCCTCTCGCGTCGAGCCTGCTCGCGTCGCGTCGGCCCGGGCGCGCGGCGCCTGTCACCGCCGGTAGGCTGCCGCGAGCCAGCGGGTGTGCCGCCGCCACGGCTCGCCGCCGAGCGCGGCGATGTGCGCGAGCAGCTCCGGCGCCGCCGTGAACCACTCGCCGCCCTCCCGGAGGTGGGCGAACCGCGCGTGCCGTGCCTGCTCCACCGGTCGCCCGCCGCGCTCGAACGCGAGCAGATCGTCGTGCCGGATCGCCTTCAGCCGCCGCCGCGGATCGGCGGTCGTCCCGATCTTGATGCGATCGGCATAGCGGAGGTAGTAGACGACCTCGACGCGGGGCGGCGGCAGGTCGTGGTCGGGCACGTCGCCCACGACCCACCCGCACGCGGCGCACGCCGCGCGCCCGCCGACGCGCACGCGGTCCGGTTCGCCGCAGAACGCGCACGACACGGCCATCCCCATCACGACGGCAGGCTACGGCCGACCGCCGACATCGAAACATCCGCGACACCGCGCGCCCCTACGCTGGCGGCATGACGGATGATCGCGGCCGCGTCGTGCTCGCGGGCGTCACGACCGCGCTCGTCGGGTTCGCGAGCTCATCGGCGGTCGTGCTCGCGGGCCTCCAGGCCGTGGGCGCGACGCCCGTGCAGGCCGCGAGCGGCCTCGTTGCGCTGTGCCTGACGCAGGCTCTCGGGATGCTGTGGCTCGCTCGGCGCACGCGCCTTCCCATCGTGCTCGCCTGGTCGACGCCGGGCGCGGCGCTCCTCGCGGCGGGCGCCGTGCCGGAGGGCGGATGGCCGGCCGCCGTCGGCGCCTTCGCCGTCGCGGGTGCGCTCATCGTCCTGACCGGCCTCTGGCCGCGTCTCGCGCGCCTCGTCGCGGCCATCCCCGCGCCGATCGCGCAGGCGATGCTCGCCGGCGTGCTCGTGCCGCTGTGCCTCGCGCCCGTCCGCGGGGTGGTCGACGACCCGCTCTCCGTGCTCCCGATCGTCGTCGTCTGGCTTGTGCTGCTGCGCGTCGCGCCGCGCGGGGCGTCTCCGGCCGCCTTCGCGGTCGGCCTCGCCGTGCTGGGCGTGCACGCCGTCCTCGGCGGGGGAGCGGAGGGGCCCGTCCTGCCCGTCCTCGACCTCACCGCGCCGACGCTGTCGGCGAGCGCCGTCGTCGGCATCGCGCTGCCGCTCTACGTCGTGACGATGGCCTCCCAGAACGTTCCGGGTGTCGCCGTGCTGTCGTCGTTCGGCTACCGTGCGCCGTGGCGCGAGTCGATGGCGGTCACGGGCATCGGCACGATCGCGGGCGCGCCGTTCGGGGGCCACGCCATCAACCTCGCCGCCATCACGGCCGCGCTCGCCGCGTCGCCCGACGCCCATCCGGACGCCGGGCAGCGCTGGCGCGCGGTGCGCGTCGCCGCGGTCGTGTACCTCGGACTCGCCGCGATCGCGACGGCGCTCACGACGCTCACGGGTGCGGCGCCTGCCGTGCTCGCCGCCGTCGCGGGGCTCGCGCTCGTCCCGACGCTCGGCGCCTCGCTCACGGGCGCGGTCGCGAGCGCGGAGCGCGGCGACAGGGAGGCCGCCGTCGTCACGTTCCTCGTCGCCGCGAGCGGGGTGTCGGCGTTCGGGATCGGCGCGGCGTTCTGGGCGCTCGCCGCCGGCATCGTCGTCCACGCGGCCCTCGCCATCCGCCGCTGACGCCGGGCCCGGTGGGTGAGTGGGTGCGCGGCGTTGGGTGCGCGGCGGTCGATTCGCCAGTGCGGATGTGCGTCACTCGCCGATTCGCCAGTGCGGATGTGAGTCATTCGGGGGCCTTTGCCCGACTTCCGCACTGACGAAGCGGCGCGGGCGGACGTCGCCTCTTCAGCGGATGCGCTCGCCAGTGCGGATGTGAGTCATTCGGAGTCTCCTGCCCGACATCCGCACTGGCGAAGCGGCGCGGGCCCGACATCCGCACTGGCGAAGCACGAAGCGAGCGCGAAGCACGAAGCGCGAACAGCGCCGCCGGGCGCCGGCCGCGCGCGGTTATACCCGAGGGGCGCGCCGAGGTCAAGGATCCGGCTTGCCGTGGCGCGTCAGAGCGGCTATAGTCGATATTTGCGCTCCGATGGGTTTTCCATGCCTTCATATGGTGGTCGGCTGGATCCCGTGACTCCCCGCAGATAGCGGCGTGCGATTCACAGGATAGACCGTCGGCGCACCTCACCTGTCGACAAGGAATCTAGCGGCCCCGCGAGCGGGGCTCATGGAGGTTTTCCCCTTGGCTGCTGCGCGCAACGCATCCACCACCACACCGAAGAACGGACGCGGAGCATCCCGCCTCTCGTTCGCCAAGATCTCCGACACGCTCACGGTCCCCGACCTGCTGGCGCTGCAGACCGAGTCGTTCGACTGGCTCGTCGGCAACGAGGCCTGGAAGGCGCGCGTCGCCGAGGCCAAGGCCGCCGGCCGCACGGACGTGCCCGAGCGGAGCGGCCTCGACGAGATCTTCGAGGAGATCTCGCCCATCGAGGACCTGAGCGAGACGATGCAGCTCTCGTTCACGAACCCCTACCTCGAGCCCGAGAAGTACACGATCGAGGAGTGCAAGGACCGCGGCAAGACCTACGCGGCCCCGCTCTACGTCGAGGCCGAGTTCATGAACCACCAGACCGGTGAGATCAAGACGCAGACGGTCTTCATGGGCGACTTCCCGCTGCAGACCGACAAGGGCACGTTCATCATCAACGGCACCGAGCGTGTCGTCGTGTCCCAGCTCGTCCGCTCGCCCGGCGTGTACTTCGACAAGACGCCAGACAAGACCTCCGACAAGGACATCGTCTCGTCGCGCATCATCCCCAGCCGCGGCGCCTGGCTCGAGTTCGAGATCGACAAGCGCGACCAGGTCGGCGTCCGCATCGACCGCAAGCGCAAGCAGTCGGTCACGGTGTTCCTCAAGGCACTCGGCCTCTCGAGCGACGACATCCTCGAGGAGTTCGCCGGCATTGCCTCGATCGAGGAGACGCTCGCGAAGGACACCATCCTCACGCAGGAGGAGGCGCTCCGCGACATCTACCGCAAGCTGCGTCCGGGCGAGCAGGTGGCCGCAGAGGCCGCGCGCTCGCTCCTCGACAACTTCTACTTCAACCCCAAGCGCTACGACCTCGCGAAGGTCGGCCGCTACAAGCTGAACCAGAAGCTCGGCATCGACAAGCCGCTCGGCGACTCGGTGCTCACGGTCGAGGACATCGTCGCGACGATCAAGTACCTCGTCCGCCTGCACCGCGGCGACGAGACGTTCGAGGGCGTCCGCAAGGGCGGCGAGATCGTCGACCTGCGCATCGAGGTCGACGACATCGACAACTTCGGCAACCGCCGCATCCGCGCCGTCGGCGAGCTCATCCAGAACCAGGTCCGCACGGGCCTGTCGCGCATGGAGCGCGTTGTCCGCGAGCGCATGACCACGCAGGACATCGAGGCGATCACGCCGCAGACCCTGATCAACGTGCGCCCCGTCGTCGCCGCGATCAAGGAGTTCTTCGGAACCTCGCAGCTGTCGCAGTTCATGGACCAGAACAACCCGCTCGCGGGTCTGACCCACAAGCGCCGCCTGTCGGCGCTCGGCCCCGGCGGCCTCTCGCGCGACCGCGCGGGCGTCGAGGTCCGCGACGTGCACCCCTCGCACTACGGCCGCATGTGCCCCATCGAGACGCCGGAAGGCCCGAACATCGGCCTCATCGGCTCGCTCGCGTCGTTCGCGCGCATCAACGCGTTCGGCTTCATCGAGACGCCGTACCGCCGCGTCGTCGACGGCCGCGTCACGACCGACATCGACTACCTGACGGCCGCCGAGGAGACGCGCTTCAACGTTGCCCAGGCGAACGCGGTGCTCGCGCAGGACGGCACCTTCGCCGACGAGCGCGTGCTCGCGCGCCAGCGCGGTGGCTCGGGCGAGGTCGACCTCATCACGGCCGCCGAGATCGACTACATGGACGTCTCGCCGCGCCAGATGGTGTCGGTCGGCACCTCGCTCATCCCGTTCCTCGAGCACGACGACGCGAACCGCGCCCTCATGGGCGCGAACATGCAGCGTCAGGCCGTCCCGCTCCTCGTCGCCGAGTCGCCGCTCGTCGGCACGGGCATGGAGGGCTACGCGGCCGTCGACGCGGGCGACTCGATCATCGCCGACCAGGCGGGCGTCGTGTCGGATGTCACGAGCGACTACGTCTCCGTCCAGCTGGACGAGGGCGGACGCCGCGACTACTTCCTGCGCAAGTTCGACCGCTCGAACCAGGGCAACTGCTACAACCAGCGCGCCATCGTCAACGTCGGCGAGCGCGTCGAGGTCGGCGAGGTCATCGCGGACGGCCCCGCGACGGAGAACGGCGAGCTCGCGCTCGGCAAGAACCTCCTCGTCGGGTTCATGTCGTGGGAGGGCCACAACTTCGAGGACGCCATCATCCTCAGCCAGAACCTGGTGAAGGACGACACCCTCACCTCGATTCACATCGAGGAGTACGAGGTCGACGCCCGCGACACCAAGCTCGGCAAGGAGGAGATCACGCGCGACCTCCCCAACGTCAGCCCTGAGCTCCTCAAGGACCTCGACGAGCGCGGCATCATCCGCATCGGCGCCGAGGTCCGCCCCGGCGACATCCTCGTCGGCAAGGTCACCCCCAAGGGCGAGACCGAGCTCTCGGCCGAGGAGCGCCTGCTCCGCGCGATCTTCAACGAGAAGAGCCGCGAGGTCCGCGACACGTCGCTCAAGGTGCCCCACGGCGAGCAGGGCACGATCATCGCCGTCAAGGAGTTCAACGCCGAGGAGGGCGACGACGAGCTCGGCTCGGGCGTCAACCGCCGTGTCGTCGTCTACATCGCCCAGAAGCGCAAGATCACGGAGGGCGACAAGCTCGCCGGCCGTCACGGCAACAAGGGCGTCATCGCGAAGATCCTCCCCGTCGAGGACATGCCGTTCCTCGCGGACGGCACTCCGCTCGACGTCGTGCTGAACCCGATGGGCATCCCCGGTCGAATGAACTTCGGCCAGGTGCTCGAGACGCACCTCGGATGGATCGCCAAGCAGGGCTGGAAGATCGAGGGCGAGCCCGAGTGGGCCATCCACCTGCCCGAGGAGGCCCGCGAGGTCGCCCCCGGCACGAAGGTGGCGACGCCCGTGTTCGACGGCGCGCACGAGGCGGAGATCGCGGGTCTGCTCGACTCGACGAACGTCACGCGCGACGGCGACCGCCTGATCGGCAGCTCCGGCAAGGCGCAGCTGTTCGACGGCCGCACGGGCGAGCCCTACCCGGCTCCCATCTCGGTCGGCTACATGTACATCCTGAAGCTGCACCACCTCGTGGACGACAAGATCCACGCGCGCTCCACGGGCCCCTACTCGATGATCACGCAGCAGCCGCTGGGCGGAAAGGCTCAGTTCGGCGGTCAGCGCTTCGGCGAGATGGAGGTGTGGGCCCTCGAGGCCTACGGTGCCGCGTACGCGCTGCAGGAGCTCCTCACCGTCAAGTCGGACGACATCCTCGGCCGCGTGAAGGTGTACGAGGCCATCGTCAAGGGCGAGAACATCCCCGAGCCCGGCATCCCCGAGTCGTTCAAGGTGCTCATGAAGGAGATGCAGTCGCTCTGCCTGAACGTCGAGGTCCTCTCGGCAGACGGCCAGGCGATCAACCTCCGCGACACCGATGACGAGGCCTTCCGCGCAGCGGAGGAGCTCGGCATCAACATCTCGAGCCGCTTCGAGTCCGCCTCGATCGACGAGATCTGACCCGGTCAGCCGACACAGAGATTTCCAAACAGGAGAATCAATTGCTCGACGCAACAACTTTCGATGAGCTTCGCATCGGCCTGGCCACCGCCGACGACATCCGTCGCTGGTCCTTCGGCGAGGTCAAGAAGCCCGAGACCATCAACTACCGCACGCTGAAGCCCGAGAAGGACGGCCTCTTCGGAGAGCAGATCTTCGGCCCCAGCCGCGACTGGGAGTGCGCCTGCGGCAAGTACAAGCGCGTGCGCTTCAAGGGCATCGTCTGCGAGCGCTGCGGCGTGGAGGTCACCAAGAGCTCCGTGCGCCGCGAGCGGATGGGCCACATCGAGCTCGCCGCGCCCGTCACGCACATCTGGTACTTCAAGGGCGTGCCCTCGCGCCTCGGCTACCTCCTCGACATGGCGCCGAAGGACCTCGAGAAGGTCATCTACTTCGCCGCGTACATGGTGATCTCGGTCGACGAGGAGGCGCGTCACCGCGACATGCCGACTCACGAGAACAACCTGCGTCTCGAGATCAAGAACCTCGGCGACCGCCGCGATGCCCGCATCGCCGCCCGCCTCCAGAAGCTGGAGGAGGAGCTCGCCGCTCTCGAGGCCGAGGACGCCAAGGCCGACCAGAAGAAGAAGGTCCGCGACGCGGCCGAGAAGGAGATGGCCCTCATCCGCAAGCGCGCGGACGAGTCGGTCGCGAAGCTCGAGCGCATGTGGGAGGAGTTCCGCTCCCTCAAGGTCGGCGAGCTCAAGGCGGAGGACGACGTCTTCCAGGAGCTCCAGGACCGCTTCGGCCAGTACTTCGACGCCCACATGGGCGCCGAGGCCATCCAGCGCCGTCTCGCCGAGTTCGACCTGGCCGCGGAGGCCGAGTCGCTGCGCAACCAGATCGCCGAGGGCAAGGGCCAGCGCAAGATCCGCGCGATCAAGCGCCTCAAGGTCGTGTCGTCGTTCCTCGCCACCGGCATGTCGCCGGCCGCGATGGTGCTCGACGTCGTCCCGGTCATCCCGCCGGAGCTTCGCCCCATGGTGCAGCTCGACGGCGGCCGCTTCGCGACGAGCGACCTGAACGACCTCTACCGCCGCGTGATCAACCGCAACAACCGTCTGCGGCGCCTGCTCGACCTCGGCGCGCCCGAGATCATCGTGAACAACGAGAAGCGCATGCTGCAGGAGGCCGTCGACGCGCTGTTCGACAACGGCCGCCGCGGTCGCCCCGTCACGGGCACCGGCAACCGCGCTCTGAAGTCCCTGAGCGACATGCTCAAGGGAAAGCAGGGCCGCTTCCGCCAGAACCTGCTCGGCAAGCGCGTGGACTACTCCGGCCGTTCGGTCATCGTCGTCGGCCCGCAGCTCAAGCTCCACCAGTGCGGTCTGCCCAAGCAGATGGCGCTCGAGCTGTTCAAGCCGTTCGTGATCAAGCGCCTCATCGACCTCGGCCACTCGCAGAACATCAAGGCCGCCAAGCGCGCCGTCGAGCGCACGCGGCCCGAGGTGTGGGACGTGCTCGAGGAGATCATCCGCGAGCGTCCCGTGCTCCTCAACCGCGCCCCCACGCTGCACCGTCTGGGAATCCAGGCGTTCGAGCCGCAGCTCGTCGAGGGCAAGGCCATCCAGCTCCACCCGCTCGTCTGCGCGGCGTTCAACGCCGACTTCGACGGCGACCAGATGGCCGTGCACCTTCCCCTGTCGGTCGAGGCCCAGGCCGAGGCGCGCATCCTCATGCTCGCCTCGAACAACATCCTGAAGCCCTCGGACGGCCGTCCGGTGACCCTGCCCTCGCAGGACATGATCATCGGCCTGCACCACCTGACCACGCTGAAGAACGGCGCGGTCGGCGAGGGTCGCGTGTTCGGCTCCGTGTGGGAGGCGCAGCTCGCCAAGGAGGAGGGCACGCTCGACCTCCAGGCGAAGGTCCGCATCAAGGTCCCCGGCCTGACCTTCCTCGAGGGCCAGGCGCCCGAGGACTACGAGGCCCGCGGCCTCGTGGACACCTCGCTCGGCCAGGCGATCTTCAACGACCAGCTGCCGAAGGGCTACCCCTTCGTGCGCGAGCAGGCCGACAAGGGCAAGCTCTCGCAGATCGTCAACAAGCTGGCCGAGGAGTACCCGAAGGTCGTCGTCGCCGAGACGCTCGACAAGATCAAGGACGCCGGCTTCTACTGGGCCACCCGCTCGGGTGTCACGGTCGCGCTGAGCGACATCCTCACGCCCCCCAACAAGGGCGAGATCGTCGCGAAGTACGAGCAGCAGGCCGCCAAGGTCACGGCTCAGTACGAGAAGGGCCTCACGACCGACGAGGAGCGCCGCACGGAGCTCGTCCGCATCTGGACCGAGGCGACCGACGAGATCCAGAAGGAGATGCGCGCCAACTTCCCCGAGGACAACACCATCAACCGCATGGTGTCGTCGGGTGCACGTGGTAACTGGCTGCAGATCCGGAACATCGCGGGCATCCGCGGTCTCGTGAACAACCCGAAGGGCGAGATCATCCCGCGCCCGATCATCTCCTCGTACCGCGAGGGGCTGTCGGTGGCGGAGTACTTCATCGCCACGCACGGTGCCCGCAAGGGTCTGGCCGACACGGCCCTCCGTACGGCCGACTCGGGCTACCTCACGCGTCGTCTCGTCGACGTCTCGCAGGATGTCATCATCCGCGAGGAGGACTGCGGCACGTCGAAGGGCCTCGAGTACCCGATCGCCGCGGCAGACGCCTCGGGCGAGCTGGTGCGCGACGCGAACGTCGAGAACTCGGTGTTCGCCCGCAGCCTCGCGGTCGACGTGGTCGCGGAGGACGGCACCGTCCTCGCCCAGGCCGGACAGGACGTCGGCGACGTGCTCATCGACGCCCTCGTCGAGGCCGGCGTCAGCTCGATCAAGGTGCGCTCCGTGCTCACCTGCGACTCGGCCGTCGGCGTCTGCGCCCGCTGCTACGGTCGTTCGCTCGCGACGGGCAACCTCGTCGACATCGGCGAGGCCGTCGGCATCATCGCGGCCCAGTCGATCGGCGAGCCCGGCACGCAGCTCACGATGCGCACGTTCCACACCGGTGGTTCGGCGTCGGCGGACGACATCACGCAGGGTCTTCCCCGCGTGCAGGAGCTGTTCGAGGCCCGCACCCCGAAGGGCGCCTCGCCCATCGCGGAGGCGGACGGCCGCATCACGATCGAGGAGACCGAGAAGCAGAAGAAGGTCATCCTCACGCCCGACAACGGCGATGAGCCGGTCGTGTACCCGGTCCTGAAGCGTGCGACCCTCCTCGTCGAGGACGGCCAGCACGTCACGGTGGGCGACTCCATCCAGGTCGGCACGCGCGACCCGAAGGAGATCATGCGCGTGCAGGGCGCCCGCGAGGTGCAGAAGTACCTCGTGAGCGGCGTGCAGGGCGTGTACCGCTCGCAGGGTGTGCCGATCCACGACAAGCACATCGAGGTCATCGTGCGCCAGATGCTGCGGAAGGTCACCGTGGTCGACCACGGCGAGACCGACCTGCTGCCCGGCGAGATGGTCGACATGCGCCGTTACCAGGACATCAACCGTGCGGCGATCGCCGAGGGCAAGCGCCCCGCGTCGGGTCGTCCGGAGCTGATGGGCATCACGAAGGCGTCGCTCGCGACGGAGTCGTGGCTGTCGGCCGCGTCGTTCCAGGAGACGACGCGCGTCCTCACCGAGGCTGCCATGCAGGGCAAGCGCGATCCGCTGATCGGTCTCAAGGAGAACGTCATCATCGGAAAGCTCATCCCCGCCGGCACCGGGCTCTCGAAGTACCGGGACGTCGTGGTCGAGGCGACGGAGGAGGCGAAGACCGAGCGGTACCCCAACCGCATCTTCGCGTCCGACGGCGCGTACGCGGAGGGCGACTACTCGTTCGTCGACTTCGACGCGTTCACGACCGACGACTTCACGCCGGGCAGCTACAACTGACCTGACGCGCAGTCGCGAGAGGCCCCGGGGTTCCGCCCCGGGGCCTCTCGGCGTCTGCGGGCGGATGGCCGGGGCGCGCGACAGGGGTCGCGTCGCGGCGGCGGACGCGGCCGCGTCTCGGATGGCCGGGGCGGGTGTGCGCGTGCCGGTCACTCCAGATGGCTCCTGGCCCACGGGTCCGATTCGCGGTACGGGTGATGCCCGACATGACGGGGCGTCGGACGGCGCGGCGGGTGCGGACGGTCCTACCCTGGACCCATGGCGATCGGGGGACGGAGCACGGCGGCGACATGGATCGTGGGCATGATCGTGCTCGCCGTGATCGCGGGCATCGTGTGGATCGCCCTCCCCTCCCTCCATCTCGTCGGCGACTGGATCGCCGGGGCCGTGCAGTACTTCTTCGACTGGCTGCGCTCGATCACCCCCGAGCCGGCCTGACATCCGCGACATTCCGCGGCGAGGCTCCGTCGACGCGCCGGAACGGCCGGATATCCTCACGGCAGGGGAGAGTCCCCGCTGTGAGGAGTGCTTCTGATGAGCGACGCCCAGGGTTCGGCACGCGACCCGCGCACCGGCGATCCCATCGAGGAGTCGGCGGACGTCGACTCGACCGACGCCGTCGAGTCCGCGACCGCGGCAGACGCGCACGACGTCCATCACGCGGACGCGTCGGACGCGTCCCCCTCGGAGCCCGAGCAGCGGTCTGCGGCGGCCGACACGCCAGACGAGGTGCTCCCGTCGACGGCGTCCCGCGAGCCCGAGGCGACCCCCGCGGCCGCCGCGGATGCCGAGCCGGAGCCCGCCGCAGCGCCCGCAGCCGCCGCCACGCCCGCCGACGCGACGCCCGCCGGCACCTCCTCGACCCCCGTCGACAACGACGGCGACGGCGAGCCCGACTACGCCGCCCTCGCCGCGGAGCTGGAGGAGTTCGAGCGCCGGCACGCCGCGGCGACGGGCGCGCCGCTCACGGCGCCGGAGCCCGCCGACGTCGAGACCGCGCCGCGCCGCGACCCGTGGTTCGAGCCTGCGGAGACGAAGACGTTCTCGACGGCGGAGCCCGTGGCCGACCCGGAGCCGGCCGTGACCGCGAGCGAGCCGGTGGT
The DNA here is from genome assembly GCF_039543865.1 of Microbacterium gilvum. NCBI lineage: Bacteria > Bacillati > Actinomycetota > Actinomycetes > Micrococcales > Microbacteriaceae > Microbacterium > Microbacterium gilvum. Next base: position 383,918 of record NZ_BAABKO010000003.1, read on the forward strand.
GCCGGCGGCCGCCGTCGCCCCCGCCGCGCCGCAGCCGATCTTCGTGCAGGCGCCGGAGCCGCCCAAGGTGCGCGGCAACCGCGGGGCGGCCGGCCTCATCGGCCTCGTCGCGGCCCTCGTGTTCGCCGTCCTGTACGCCGCCGCGACGATCGGCTGGCTGGCCTTCCTCGGCCAGGTCGACCTGTCGACGATCGGCACCGTGGCGGTGCAGCTCGCGACGAGCGCCTCGCTGTGGGTGCCCGTCATCGTGTTCTGGCTCGGGTTCTGGCTGCTCGGCGCCCTCGTCAACCGCGCCCGCTGGGGAACCTGGGTGACGCTGGGCTTCTTCGTCGGCGTGATCGCGTACGGCGGCCACCTGCTCGGCCAGCTCTTCGCCGCTCCGTTCTGGATGCTCAGCCCCGACCAGGGCCAGGCTCTCGTCGTGACGGCGCTCGTGTCTCCTGTCGCGATCGCCGCGTTCGTCATCGCGCGCGAGATCACGATCTGGTTCGGCGCCTGGGCCGCTCGCCGCGGCGCGAAGGTCTCCGCGCAGAACGCCGAGGCGCAGGAGGAGTACGAGCGCACGCTCGAGGCCGGTCCGCAGCTGTCGGCGTGACCGGGCCGCGTCGCGAAGGCGAGGGGCTCCCGACGGGGATGCTCCTCGCCTTCGCCGTCTCCGGGTACGGGGCACTCGTCGTGTGCCTGCTCGGCTTCGGCAGCCTCCTCACCTCGTCCGACGTCATCGCCACGCCGGGCATCGAGATCGTCCCGGGGGTGCTCGCCGTCGTCGCGAGCGTGGCGGTCTTCGGCGGAGCCCTGCTCCCCGTCCTTCGGCCCGCCCGACCGCGATACCCGGCGACCGTCGGCGTCGTGCTCGCCGTCGTGGTGGGCTATGCCGCCGCGCTGTGGTTGCTCGCCCTCGTGTTCGGCGCCGACCTCGCGGCGGCGACCGCCGCCGTCGGGGCGGTCGTGATCGGATGGCAGGTGCTCGCGATCGCGCTGGCCGCGGCGATCGCGGCGTGGGCCGGCATCGCGGTCCGGCGCACGCAGGCGCGCCCGCCGCGCTGGCCGTGGGAACGCGACGGCGAGGAGTGAGCCGTCACTCGTCGAGCGCGTCGCATGGGGTCGCGATCGCCTTGACGAACGCCGCCGTCTGGTAGGCGTACTGATACATCCACTCGAGCACGTTGAGCTTCTGGTCGACGGCGACGACGGTGACGTCGCCCTCGTAGCAGCGGTCGAAGATGTAGCGCGTGCGTGCGACGTGCGGCGTGAAGGTGAGGACGACCGTCGACGCGACTCCGTGCTCGGCGGCGAAGTCCGTGAGGAACATCGCCTCGCCCTTCGTCGTGTACGGCTCGGGGTGCGCGCACACCACGCCCTCCTCCTCGCAGACGGGCAGCGCCTCGGCGCTCCACCCGCCGTGGTCGGACGTGGAGTAGAGCGCGAGGTCGGAGACGCCTTCCAGGTGCAGCGCCCGCTCGGCCGAGGTGCGCTGCACCGTGGGCGGGCCGATGACGTACACGAGGTCGGTCTCTGCGGGCATCTCGTCGACGGGCGGGAAGACGTAGAGCGGCAGCCCGGCGAGCGCGACGACGAGACCCGCCGCGGCGGCCCATCCGACGATGCGCGCGACAAGCCGTCGCGGCGTCAGACGCCGTCGCGGACGCCGACGGCGCGACCCGGATGCCGCACCCCGCGGTGAACCGGGCCCGGGCGGACCGCCCGCGGACGGCACAGGATCGGGGGGCGTGCGCCGGCGGGTCCCCGGGACGGCCGACAGCGGCTCGAGGGTCGCGCCCGACACGTCAGGGCCTCCCCAGTCCGCGGTAGTCCCATCCCGCTGCACGCCAGGCGTCGGCGTCGAGGCAGTTTCGCCCGTCGACGACGACGCGGCCCGTCGCGAGAGACGAGGCGTGGGCGGGATCGAGCTCCCGGCGGTACTCGTCCCACTCGGTGACGACCACGACCGCCTCGGCGCCCCGCAGCGCATCGTCGCGCGCGTCGGCGTACGCGAGCTGCGGATGGGCGCGGCGCGCGTTCTCGACGGCGGCGGGGTCGGTGACGACGACGTCGGCGCCGAGCCCCTTGAGCCGCACGGCGACATCGAGGGCGGGCGAGTCGCGGATGTCGTCGCTGTGCGGCTTGAACGCGGCGCCGAGGACGGCGACCCGCTTGCCGACGACATCGCCGCCGAGCGCCTCGCGCGTGAGGGTGACGGCCCGCTCGCGCCGTCGCAGGTTGATGGCGTCGACCTCGCGCAGGAAGGCGACCGACTCGCCCCGTCCGAGCTCCTCCGCCCGCGCCGCGAATGCCCGGATGTCCTTCGGCAGGCAGCCGCCGCCGAAACCGATCCCCGCCGACAGGAACCGCCGGCCGATGCGCGCGTCGTGCCCGATGGCGTCCGCCAGCTGCGTGACGTCGGCGCCCGTGACCTCGGCGATCTCGGCCATCGCGTTGATGAAGCTGATCTTCGTCGCGAGGAAGGCGTTGGCGGAGATCTTCACGAGCTCGGCCGTGGCGTAGTCGGAGACGAGGAAGGGCGTCTCGCGCTCGACCGCCGGCCGGTACACCTCGCGCAGCACGTCGGCCGCCCGCTCGCCCTCGGGCCCTGCGGGCACCCCCACGACGAGCCGGTCGGGCGAGATCGTGTCGACCACGGCCCAGCCCTCCCGCAGGAACTCGGGGTTCCACACGAGCACGGCGCCCGTGGGCGCGATGAGCTCGGCGAGCCGGGCGGCGGTGCCGACGGGCACCGTCGACTTGCCCGCGACGATGTCGCCGGGCTGCAGGTGCGGCAGCAGGGCGTCGACCGCCGCATCGATGTACGTCATGTCGGCGGCATGGCCGTCCTTCCGCTGCGGTGTGCCGACCGCGATGAAGTGCACGGCCGCGCCGCGCGCCTCCGCCGCGTCGGTCGAGAAGCGCAGCGTGCCCCCATCCACCCCCGCGCGCAGCAGCTCGGGCAGCTCGGGCTCGAAGAACGGAGCGTCGCCCCGCGAGAGGGCGTCGATCTTGCGCACGTCGACGTCGATGCCGACGACCTCGTGCCCGATCGATGCCATGGCCGCGGCGTGCACGGCGCCGAGATAGCCGCAGCCGGTGACGGAAAGTCGCATTGCGCTCCTTCAGAGAGGGGAGGGGATCAGGACAGGACGCTGAGCCAGAGGCCCTCGACGCGCGGGTACACGGAGCGCGCGGAGAACTGCTCGTCGAACCGCGCGTACCCCGCGTCGGCGAGCGCCGCGCGCGCGTCGTCGTCGTCGACGAGGCGGCGGAGCGCCGCGGCGAGGGCAGCGATATCGCCGGGAGGGACGAGGGCTCCCGCGCCCCCGTCGAGCAGCGATGGCACGCCGCCCACCTCGCTCGCGATGACGGCGTTGCGCCGCGCGAGAGCCTCGAGCACGAACATGGGCATCGCCTCGTCGCGCGAGGGCAGCACGGCGATCGCCGAGCGCTCGAGCAGGGCGAGCAGCGCGTCGTGGGCGAGCGCCCCGTGCACGACGACGCCCTCCGGCGCATCGACGACGACGTCGGGCTCGGCGAGCGGGCCGGCGATGTGCAGCGTCCATCCGTCGACGGGGCCGAGCAGCCGCCAGGCCTCCACGAGCACGTCGACGCCCTTGCGGCGGCCGACGGAGCCGCCGAAGACGACCATCCGCTCCTTGCCGCGGGTCGTGCCGGTGGGCACGGCGTTGGGGACGATCTCGACCCGCGCCGTCGGCACGAGGCGCAGCACGGCGTCGCGCGTCTCGGCGCTCAGCGCGACGATCGCGTCGGCGCGCGACAGCACTCCGGCCACGCGGGCGGGATGACGCTCGGCGTAGTCGACGAAGCTGCTGCCGTGCAGATGCACGACGGTCCGGTAGCCGAGGAGCGCCGCGAACCGCTCCAGGCTCCCCTCGCGCACGAACGATCCTCCCTGCGAGAGGTGCACGGCGACGACGGTGCTCCGCCGGGCGCCGAGGAAGGGCAGCCGCGCGAGGGCGCCCAGGTAGAGCAGGACGGCCCTCGGGCCCGTGGTGCCGTCGCGCGTCGTGAGCAGCCGCACGCGGGACGCCTCGAACGGCCAGGCGATGAACGCGTTGACGACCTGCGTCATCCCTCCGGCGACGTCCCCGCGCCGGCCGAGGTGCCAGACGGTGCGCCGACGCGACGGCGGCTGGGCGAGGACGCGCTCGACCGACTCGCGGATGCCCTCGAGCTCGGCGCGCGCTGTCTCGAGTCCTCGCGCGAAGCGCGGCCAGTCGTCGGCCGCCGCGTCGACGAAGCGGTCGACCTCCTCCGCCGGCCGCGAGGCGATCGGCAGGCTGACATCGGGCAGCGACGCGGCGCGGAAGTGCCGGTCGATCTTGTCGGACGCGTCGACGAGCGCGGCTGCGGCGGGAGCGCCTTCGGTCACCGCCGCGATGAGCACGTGCAGCCGGTCGCTCACGACGACGGCTGCGCGCCGGTAGAGCTCGCGAAGGGCGAGCTCGTGCCCGCCGTGGTCGGCGTCCGGCCAGGGATGCACCCGTCCGCCGAGGCGCTCGGCGAGCAGCGCGGAGTGCAGCCGATCGCGCTCCACCTGCACGATCGCGACGACCTCGAGCCCGCGCCGCTCGGCGACCGCGCGCACACCGTCGAACCACGCATCGGGCGGCACCGGGCGGTCGCCGCGCATCGACACGACGAGCAGCGTCCGCTCCTCGTCGCCGCGCGGATGGTCGGAGCCCTCGGCGAAGGCGAGGTCGGGGCCGACGCCCCCCGTCCCCAGGAACCGCGCCGTGCGGTGGTCGCGCCACACGGTGAGGTCCGTCAGCGAGAGCGACGGCAGCATGAGCGCGCGGGCCAGGGGGCGGAACCCCCGCGAGCCCGCGCCGACGCGGACGACGGCACCGCCGCGCGCCCGGACGAGGAGCTGCAGGGGCACGAGGCTCACATGCTCCTTGAGGCCGGCGAGCGTGATCTGGATCTCCCCCGGCTTGAAGACGTACGAGGCGCGGCCGCGCACCGCGTCGCGCACGGCGTCGCGGTAGAACGCGGCGAAGCTGCGGTACACGATGTCGTCGTCGGCGAGGCCGAGCGCCTCGGCGTATCCCGCGGGGGAGTCGCCCACGAAGACGTGCAGCCGGCCGAGCGGCTGGAGCCAGCGGATCAGACGGCGTCGCAGGATGACGTCGCCGATGTTGTCGTACTGGCCGATCGCGGGGACGTAGATCTCGATCACGGGGTCCTCTCAGCCGGCGAATCGGGGCAGGTCGGCGGTGTCGGCAGTGCCGGAGATCACCCGCAGCGCCGCGGCGCGCTCGAACACGGCGGCGTCGAGCTCGTCCGTCTCGACGGCGACGCCGATGCCCGCCTCGTTCATGAGGCGGGCGATCTGCGCCTGGTGGTCGTCGACGTGCTCGCCGCGGGCCTGCCGGCGCACGGCGGCGACGGGGTAGATGCCCATCTCGAGCAGTCCCATGATCGTGCCGACGCCCGCATGCGTGATGACGACGTCCGCCTCGCGCGCCGCGCGGTCGAAATCCTCGCTGGCCATGTGGGTGTGGACGCGGCCGGGCAGATCGTCGCGGGGCGTGTAGCCGAGCTGCCACGTCGTCTGGTCGCCCGCGATGCCGGAGGCGAGCACGGCGTCGACGAGCGAGTCGAACCGGTAGCCCTTGATGGTGCCGAGAGTGACGAACACGCGCAGCGGGTGCGACGGCGAGTAGAGCCGCGGAACCGTCGTGTACGTCTCGAGCACGCTGGGGTGCACGCCCCAGCGGCCGCGGGCCCATGTGCGGTGCTGCGAACGGACGTCGAAGGCGTGCGAGGCGTGCAGCATCCGCCCCGTCATCGACGGCCCGTCGACGCGCGACACGCTCTCGATGTAGAGCGAGGGGATGCCCTTCATGCGCGCTGCGGGGAGCGCGGCGAGCGCGAGGGCGGCGCCCGTGCTGACGGCGGCATCGAAGCTCTCGTCGGCGAGGGCGTGCCGCACCACGAGGTGCGCGAGCAGCGTCGACTGCCAGTCGCGCGGTCGGATGTACGGCACCATGAGCGTGCGCCGGCCCGCCAGGAGCGACCGCGTCTGCGGGGAGTCGAAGCTCACCCAGAGGGAGTCGTCCTCGGCGCCGAGGCCGCGCGCCAGGCGGACGAGCTGCGCGATGTGCCCGCCCGTCGAGGCCGCGAGCATCAGCTTGCGCGGCCTCTCCTCGGTGAGCGGGGGGAGGGGGACTCTCAGACCAGCCATCGTGATCGGTCTCCTTGTCGTCTCGCGGATCGGTGTGCGGGGGCATGGATCGGGTCGTCGAGTTCGGGTCGTCGAGTCGAGTTCGGGTCTAGAGGCGGGCGCCTGGTCGGTCGAGGAGACGCCGCAGCAGGGCGGGCCAGGCCCATCCGGCCGTGTAGAGCGCCGCGCGCCGCGCGTCGCCCTTCCGGAGGAGCGACCGCACATGGGCCGGGCTCATGCGCGATCGGACGTCGGCGAGGAGGGCGCGGGCGTCGGCGGCCGGGTAGGCGCCGGACGTCGCGTCCTTGAATCCGGAGAGGTGCAGGTACCGCGCCTCGTAGTAGCGGTGCTCCACGCCGCCGCGGAGGCCCACGCGCTCGGCCGCGTCGCCGACGACGTCGCCGAGCACGCGCAGAGCCTCGGCACGCCGCGGGTTCGAGCGGATGATCGACCCCTCCCGCAGGCGGTAGGTGTAGACCGTCCCCGGCACGACCGCCACGCGGGTCGCCTCGGCGAGCGCCTGGGCGACGATCGCCTGATCGGAGTGCTGGGCGATCCGCGTGAACGGCACGCGTGCCACCAGCTTCCGTCGGAAGAGCTTGTTCCAGAGGTGGCCCGTGAGCTCGCCCGTCAGCAGCTCGGCGAGGGCCGATCGCGCGGCGAGGACGCGGGGGCTGGCGCTCGACTGCAGCATCCGCGTGGCTCGCCCCGGGGCGACGACGGCGGCAGCGGCGCAGACGACGTCGGCGTCGTAGCGGTCGGCGGCGCCGATCATGCGCTCGAGGGCGTCGTCCGGCCACTCGTCGTCGATGTCGATGAACCAGACGAACTCTCCCGACGCGGCGGCGACGGCGGCCTCGCGGGCCGCCGCGACGCCGCCGTTGCGGGGGAGCACGATCGCCTCGACGCTGTCGTGGACGTCGGCGAGGGCGCGGGCGACGTCGGCTGAGCCGTCCGACGATCCGTCGTCGACCACGACGATGCGCGCCGGAGCGGTCTGGCGCAGCAGCCGTTCGACGGCGGACGCCACGAACTCCTCGCCGTTGAAGCAGGGCACGACGACGGTCGCCCTGGGCGATGTCCGCAGGGACGCCCGCCCTGCTCCGTCCGGTGCTGTCGCGGCATGCGTGTTCATCGTGCTCTTCCTCCTCGGCGTTCTCCGTCGGATGATCCGGCTCGAATCCGTGGGGCCCGGCACGTCGTTGGCGACACCCCCGTGTGGTTGGCACCGTAGCCCGATGCGACCCCGGTCCGCGACGAGATTTTCCATTGGTTAACGAACACGTAACGGCAGAACTGCGCAGGGTAGATGCCCGGATATCGGAATTCATACAAGCCGGAAAAATGCCTCTGACCGGGGCATCGTGTCTCACTGTCGGCATGGGTAGTTCGGCCGTTTCGCCCGTTGCCCGGTTGCGGGGTGTGTGTATGGTCGGGGATCGACGGGCGCGATGCGGCACTTCGCGTCCTGCGACGCGCCCATCGGATCCCGCCCCACCGGAGAAACGAGAGCACATGCTGACAGGCCGCGATCGGAGCCGGCTCGAGGCGCTGAGAGCGCGCACACGGCAGACGCTGCTCGAGGCGATCGGCGATGTGCGCGAGGTCGCGCTCCTCGACATGCCGAACCAGCGCAACGTCGGAGACTCGCTCATCTGGGCGGGCGAGATCGCCTACCTGCGCGACATCGGCATCCGCGTCGCGTACACGTCCGACATCGGGGGCTACCGCGCCGAGGACGTGCGCGCCGCGATGCCGCACGGCGTCGTGCTGCTGCACGGCGGCGGAAACTTCGGCGACCTCTGGCCGGGCCACCAGGCGCATCGCGAGCGCATCCTCGCGGAGCTGCCCGACTACCGCATCGTCCAGCTGCCGCAGTCGATCCTGTTCTCCTCGGACGAGAGCGCCGCCCGCGCCGATGCGGCGCTCGTGGCTCACCCCGACGCCCTCGTCCTGCTGCGCGACGACGAGTCGATCGAGCGGGCGCGCGTGCAGCTGCCGTCGGCCCAGGTGCGCTTCTGCGCCGACATGGCGCTGGGATGGGATGCGCCGGCCGACGCGGGCCCCCGCCGCGACGGCGACGTGCTCGTCATCGCGCGCTCCGACCACGAGAGCGCATCCGGCCTCGCGGCCGTCGGCGGCGGATGGCTCGGCGACGGGCCCGTGCGCGTCACCGACTGGGGCGCGATCGGCGGATGGGCCGGCGTGCGCTGGCGCATCGCCCGAGCCGTGACGGCCCTCGACCGCCGTCTCGTGCAGGCGAGCCGGCGATGGGGCACGCCGCGCCTGCGTATCGCGCACGGGCTCGCGGAGCACGCCGTCGCCCGCATCAACGAGGAGAACATCCGGGCCGCCGTCGCGCTCTACGCGGGGTCGCGCCTCGTCGTCGTCGACCGTCTGCACGCCCACGTGCTGGCGTGCCTGCTCGGCATCGAGAACATCGTGCTCGACAACAGCTACCGCAAGATCGGGTCGGTCTTCGACGCCTACACGGGCGGGTTCTCGACGGCCCTGTACGCGAGCAGCGTCGACGACGCCCGCTCCCTCGTGGAAGGACTGGTCTCGACCTGATGCTCGCCTTCATCACCTCGCTCCGCCATCCGCAGAATTCCGCCGACTACCGACGCGTCGAGGAGCTGCTGCGGCTCACGCTGGCATCCACGGCGAACCAGACGAGCGACGACTACGTCGTCATCGTCGTCGGCAACGTGCGGCCGTCGTTCGAGCTGCCGCCGCGCGTGCACTTCGTTCCCGTCGACTTCCCCGCGCCCGCGCCTCCCACCGGGCCGCGCACCGACCGGGCGCCGTTCGTGTGGGACAAGGGCACGAAGATCGGCATCGGGCTCGCAGCCGCGCGCGAGCATTCCCCCGATCACGTCATGATCTTCGACGCCGACGACTTCGTGCACCGCGACCTCGCGGCCTTCCTCGCAGGCCGCAGGGACGACCGGGGCTGGGTCGTCGATCGCGGCTGGATGTACTCGCGCTCCCGCAACGCCTACCGCGCGCAGAACGCCTTCAACCGCATCTGCGGGACGTGCCACATCCTGCCGTATTCCGCGTACGGCATACCGGACGACCTCGCCGTGACGTCGACGCAGGAACAGGTCGCCGCGGCGTTCGGGGAGCGGCTCGAGGCCATGCTCGGCGCGCATCACGGGGCCGTCGAATGGCACGCCGCGCGCGGGCGCACGCTCCACGCGATCCCGTTCCGGGCCGCCGTCTACCACGTCGACACGGGAGAGAACCACTCCGGCAAGGCCATGACGGGCGCCGCTCGTCCCTACGGCCGCTCCCTCCGCCGCGATTTCGCGATCGACGCCTCGCTCGGGGCCGGTGCGACCTGGTGGTCGGCCCTGCGCCCCGCCGCGATCGCGCAGAGCGTGTCGGACTACGCCTCCCGCAACCGCCGCCGTGCCGCGCGGTTCGCCAGGAGGGTCCTCGTCCGCGCATGATCCTCGACGACGGGGACGAGGGACTCGGCCGCCGGGCGACGCGCTCGATCGGCTGGATCGTCGCCGAGCGCTGGTCGTCGCGCCTGCTCATGCTGGGCGTGTTCGCCGTGCTCACGCGACTCCTTCCCCCCGACGCCTTCGGCCTCATCTCGCTCGCGAGCGCCTTCATGGCGATCATGCAGGTGTTCGTCGACTCGGGCTTCAGCAAGGCGCTCATCCAGCGCGACCGCATCGAGGCGGTCGACGCCTCGACGGCCTTCTGGACGTCGCTCGGGATGTCGGCCGTGCTGTCTCTCCTCGTCGTGCTGGCGGCCCCCGCGCTCGCGGATGCCTTCGACGAGCCGGGCCTCGCCGACGTCCTACCCGTGCTCGCCCTCGCGCTGCCGATCACGGCGCTGTCGCAGACGCCGGCCGCGCTGCTCGAGCGCGAGCTCGGCTTCAAGACGCTCTCCATCCGCCAGTCGATCGGCACGATCGCGGGCGCCGCCGTCGCCCTGCCGGTGGCGCTGGTGGGCGGCGGCGTCTGGGCGCTCGTCGCGCAGTCGCTCGGCACGGCGGCCGTCGCGGTCGTCGTGCTGTGGACCTCGACGACGTGGCGTCCGCGCTTCGAGTACTCCTTCGCGTCGCTGCGCGGTCTGTGGACGGTCGGCGTGAGCGTGCTCGGCATGGAGCTGCTCGACGCCGTGCAGGCGAACGTCGACAAGATCGTCGTCGGCGCGTTCTTCTCGGCCACCGAGCTGGGCTACTACTACGTCGCGCAGCGCCTCGGCACGATCCTCGTCGAGCTCGTGACCTCCGTCATCGCGCGCGTCTCGCTGACGACGTTCTCGAAGGTGCAGGACGACCTGCCGCGCCTGAACCGCATCTTCCGGCAGATGACGTTCGCCGCGTCGGCCGTGAGCTTCCCGATCTTCTTCCTCGTCGCGGCGCTGGCCGATCAGGTCGTGCCGTTCGTCTTCGGCGGCGGATGGGAGCAGGCCGTCTCGATCCTCTGGGTGCTCGCCCCGGGGTGGGCGCTCGGCACGGCGATGTACTTCGACCGCTCCGTCATGGTCGCGACGGGGCACGCGCAGACCGCCTTCTGGCTCGCCCTCGCGCAGAGCGTCGCGAGCATCGCTCTCGTCTTCGCGCTCGTGCCGCTCGGCCTGCTCGGGGTCGCGCTGTCGCGCTGGGCGCGCGTGGTGCTGTGGCCCGTGCGGCTGTGGCTGCTGCGGCGGTACATCGACCTGCCCGTGTGGCGCTACGTCGGGCAGGTGGCGCGCTGCCTCGTGGCGGTCATCCCCGTCGCGGGCGCCGTGATGCTCCTGCAGCCGACGCCGTGGGCGCAGTCGGACGGCGCGTTCTGGACGTTCGCCGTGCCGGCGGCCGTCGTGGGCGGCGCGGTGTACGTCGTGCTGCTGCTCCCGATCGCCGGTGACGAGAACCGCAGGGCGCTCGCCGCCGCGGCGGCCCCGATCGCCCGCGCGCTCGCTCGACGCCGCCCCCGGACGGCGGAGTGAGGGGCGGCGCATGACGACCCAGACCCTGGCGGGGGCGGCATCGCGGGCGGCGGTCGTGACGCTGTCCGCGCAGGGCGCGCGGGTCGTCATCCAGCTCGCCGGCGTCGTCGTGCTCGCGCGCCTGCTCACGCCGCACGAGTACGGCCTCATGGCGATGGTCGTCGCCCTGGTGGGCATCGCCGACGTCGTCCGCGATCTCGGCCTCGGGCAGGCGGCCGTGCAGGCCCGCACCCTCGGGCCCGCAGAGCGCGCGAACCTGTTCTGGCTCAACACGCTCATCGGGGCGCTCCTGTGCGTCGCGGCCGTGGCGTCGTCGTGGGGCGTGGCGGCGCTCTACGGGGAGCCGGCGCTGCAGCACGTCGTCGTCCTGTTCTCCGCGACGCTGCTGCTGCGGGGCATGTCGGTGCAGTTCGCGGCCGACCTGTCGCGCTCGCTGCGGTTCGGGCGCCTCGCCATCGCCGAGACGACGGGTCAGATCGCGGGACTCGCCGCCGCGATCGCGCTCGCCGCGGCGGACGCGGGCGTCTGGGCGCTCGCGTGGCAGGTCGTCGTGCAGGCCGCCGTCGTGCTCGTTCTCGCCGTCGCGCTCACCGGATGGCTGCCCGGCCCGTACCGCAGGGCGGTGCCCGTGCGCCCGCTCGTCCGCTTCGGGGCCGCGCTCGCGGGCGCGAACCTGCTCAACTACGCGAGCCGCAACGTCGACGCGGTCGTCATCGGCCTGCGCTTCGGGGCCGTCGAGCTCGGCTCGTACAACCGCGCGTTCCAGCTCATGACGGCGCCGCTGAACCAGCTGCAGATCCCGACGTCGCGCGTCGCCGTGCCCGTGCTCTCGCGCCTGCAGGACGATCCGCGCCGGTTCGCGCGCTACATCCTCGCGGGGCAGTTCGCGCTCCTGCTCGTCGTCGGCGTCATCTCGGCGGTGTCGATCTCGCAGCCGGAGGCGGTCGTGCGCGTCGCGCTGGGCGGGGGATGGGACGAGGTCGCCCCCCTCTTCCAGGCGCTCGCCGTCGGCGGCGTCTTCCAGGCGGCCACGCAGGCCAGCTCATGGGTGTTCGTGGCCCTCGGGCTCGGCCGCCAGCAGCTGCTCTACGCGCTCGCGACGCGGCCCGTCGGCATCGTCGTCGTCGTGCTCGGCTCGCAGTGGGGGGCGACGGGCGTGGCCTGGGCCTACACGGCGGCGCTGGCGCTGTACTGGCCGGCCAGCCTCGCGTGGCTCGCCCGCTGCTCCGACGCGCCCGTCGGCGCCATGCTCCGCAACGGGCTGCGCGGGATGGCGGTCGTCGCGGTGTCGGCGGGAGCGGCGGCCGCGGTGTGCGCGGCGTGGCTGCCCGGCGACACGGCCGGCGGGCTGGCCGTCGCGACGGGCATCGCGCTCGTGGTGCCCGCGGCGACGGCGCTCGTGCTGCCCGGCTTCCGCGCGCAGGTGCGCGAGACCGTCGGGATCGGACGCCAGGTGATCGGGTCGCGCCGGCGGCGGGCAGGAGCCGAGGAGGGGACGGAGCCATGGAACACGGAGGCGGACGGATGATCGTGATGCTGTCGATGCGGCGCTCGCCGGGTGTCGGGGAGTTCTCCGACCTCCTGGAGAAGGGCGCGCAGGACGACGTCGAGTACCGCTACTTCAGCTGGCCGGAAGCGCTGCGCGGGCGGTACGACGTGCTGCACGTTCACTGGCCGGAGCTGCTGGTGCGCGACAGCAGGGGCCGGGGGCGCGCCTTCCTCCGGAGGCGCCTCATGGACGCACTGCTCCTCGTGCTGCGGGTGCGGGGCATCCCTCTCGTGCGGACCTTCCACAATCCGCGGCCGCATGAGCGGGGCGACGCCGCGGAGGTCCGAGCGCTCGACCGCATCGACGCGGCGACCCGCCTGTGGATCGCGCTGAACGGCACGACGCGACCCGAAGGCGACGTTGACGTGGTCCTCATCCCGCACGGCCACTACGCCGAGGTGTTCGCGTCGTTCCCGCAGCCCGCCGCGGTGCCGGGGAGGGTGACGTTCTTCGGCATCATCCGCCCGTACAAGAACGTCGAGGAGCTCATCGCGGCGTTCCGCGGCCTCGACGACCCCGCCCTGAGCCTGCGCATCGCGGGCAGGGCGCATCCGGGGCAGGAGGAGCGCGTGCACGCGGCGGCGGGCGACGACCCGCGCATCGGGCTCGCGCTGCGCTACCTCGACGACGCCGACCTCGTGCGCGAGGTGCGCGAGGCGAGCCTCGTCGTGCTGCCGTACCGCGAGATGCACAACTCGGGGGCGCTGCTCGTGGCGGCCTCGCTCGGACGGCCCGTGCTCGTGCCGCACTCGGGCGCCAACGCGCTGCTCGCCGACGAGCTCGGGCACGGGTGGGTGCGCATGTACCGCGGCGCGCTCACCCCCGAGGTCCTCGCGGCGCAGCTCGCGGCCGTCGCGGCGGAGGGACTGCTCTCCTCGGAGGGGCCCGATATCGCGGCGCGCGATGCGGCCCGCATCGGCGCCCTGCACGCGCGGGCGTACCGGCGGGCGCGCGGCGAGAGGATCGAGGAGGAAGCGGATGTTCGAGTCGGCTGACCGCACAGCGGACGCCCGTCGCTCGTCGCTGGCCTCGTCGGCGCGGCGGATGGCGCGCGACGCGCTCCTGAGGTCCGGTGCGACGCGGCGATCCGCTCTGCGGCGCATCGCGGGCGCGCTCGCCGGGTTCGGAGACGCCGTGCCGTTCGAGCAGCGCACGCGCGTGGTGCTCGTCGCCCCTCCCGGCGGCGGGAACATCGGCGATCAGGCGATGGTCGAGGCGTTCCTCGACAACGTGGGAGGCGACGTCACCGTCGTCGCCTCCTCGGAGCGCGCGTTCTCGTTCACCGGCGTGCACGCCGAGCAGGCCGACGTCGTCGTGCTCCCCGGTCTGCTCTACGGCACCGTCGACGACCGCCGCCGCGACCTGGCGCGGTTCGCGCGGCTGCTGGCCGACGCGCGGTGGGTCGTCGTGCTGGGCGCCGACACGATGGACGGGCACTACCAGCCGCGCGCCTCCGTCATGCGCGCCGTCGTCGCTGAGGCAGCGGTGCGCGCGGGGGCGAGCAGCCGCATCCTCGGGTTCAGCTGGTCGGAGGAGCCGCGCGGCGCGGCGCGCAGCAGCCTGCGCGCCGCCCGCCGGGCGGGCGTGCAGATCCTGCCGCGCGACCCCGTGAGCGCCGAGCGGCTGCGGGCGGACGGCATCGCGCCGACCCGTACCGTCGCCGACGTGGTGTTCGCGGCGACGGGCGTCGACCGCGCGGCCCGCGACGAGCTCGGGCTCACGGGCCCGTACGCCGTCGTGAACGTGAGCGGGGGCATCGCGCGCCGTGCCGACCTCGTCGCCGACTACGCCGTCGTGGTGCGGCGTCTGCGCGACCTCGGCCTGCGGGTCGTGGTGCTGCCGCACGTCGTCGGCACGGCCGTCGACGACCGCGCCGTGTCGGAGGCGCTGCGCCGCGCCGTGCCCGAGGGGGTCGCGGTCGTGGAGCGGGCGCTCGCTCCCGCCGAGGTGCGCGGCCTCGTCGACGGCGCCGAGATCGTCGTGACGGGGCGCATGCATCTCGCCGTCATGGCGCTGCCGTTCGCGACCCCCGCCGTCGTGCTCGCCTCGCAGGGCAAGGTCGAGGGGCTCATGGCGCTCGCGGGCACGCCGGAGATGTGCGTGCGGCCCCGTGTCGGCCTCGGCGCCGATGTCGTGCGGCTCGTCGAGGCGGCGCTCCCGGCGGGGTCGCCCGCGCGCGCATCCATCGCGGCCGCGGTGCCCGTGCTGCGCGGGATGGCGGCCGACGGGTTCCGCGGTCTGCCCGCGCGAGCCGACGGGGGCGCGTCATGACGCTCGCGACGGCGGTCGCCGCCTGGCCCCTCTGGTCGCCGCGGATGCGGGGCCGCCTGCTGGGCGCCGCAGGGGTGCGCTGCGACCGCGTGCGCGTGTACCCCGGCATCCGGCTGCTCGGATCGCCGCGCGATCTCGCGGTGGGCGCCGGCTCGTTCCTCAACGCGGAGCTGCTCGTGGGCGGCAACGCGCGCGTCGAGGTCGGAGCGCGCGTGCGGATCGGGCCCCGGTGCGCCCTGCTCCCCACGACGCACGGGCTCGGGCCGTCCGAGCAGCGCGCGGGCGCCGTCGCCGCCGCGCCCATCCGCATCGGAGACGGGTGCTGGCTCGGAGCGGGTGTGACGGTGCTGAGCGGCGTGTCGATCGGCGCGGGCGCCGTGATCGCGGCGGGCGCCGTCGTCGTCGGCGACTGCGAGCCCGACGCCCTCTACGCGGGGGTGCCGGCGCGGCTGGTCCGCCGGCTCGAGAAGGCGGAGGCGGAGCATGGCTGAGCGGATCGTGGCGCGCGGCGAGTGGATGGACGTCGCGAAGGGCGCCGCCATCGTCTTCGTCGTGGTGTTCCATGCGTTCCTCTACGTCGAGGGCGCGGGGGTGAAGGGCATGCCGTCGCTCCTCAAGGTGCCGCTCGAGCTGTTCCCCATCCCGGCGTTCTTCGTGCTCGCGGGCATGACGCAGCACCGCACGCCGACGTACGCGTTCCGGGATCTGCTGCGCCGGCGCATCCTGCCCCTCGTGTACCTGTACGTGCTGTGGTCGGTCATCCGGTGGGTGTTCTACGTCGTGGTGCCGGGCATCGACGGCGGCCTCGGCGACCTCTCCGCCGAGTCGCCCCTCACCCTCGCCCTGCTGCTGGTCTGGCCGTCGAGCAGCTACTGGTTCCTGTGGGCGCTCGCGCTGTTCACCCTGGTCGGGTGGCTGCTGCGCGCCGTGCCGCCCGTCGTCCAGCTGGCCGCGTCGGGCGTGCTCGCCGCACTTCAGGGGGCGGGGATCGTCGACCCCGGCAACGTCGGATGGGACCGCGTCGCGGGCATGCTCTTCCTCTACCTCCTCGGCCTGCACTTCTCGGGGCGCATCGCCTCGTCCGTGGCGGCGAGCGGATGGCGGCAGCTCGCGGCATCGGGGGCCGTCGTCGTGCTCGTCGTGGCCGCCCTCGTCCTGCTGCGCGCGCGTTCCGTTCCGGGCGTCGTCCTCGTCGGGCAGCTGGCCGCCGTCGCATTCGGGCTCGTGCTCGCCAGGACGATCGCGCCGCGGCGGGGGAGCGCGGCGCTGGCCGACTGGGGTCGTCGCAGCCTCACGATCTACCTCGTCCACCTGTTCCCGATCGTCTCGCTCGCCGCCGTGCTCTCGGCATCGGGATGGCAGCCGCCGCGCGCCGTCGGCGCCGTGCTGCAGGTGGTGCTCGCCGCCGTCGCGCTCGCCGCGTCGCTGTGGATCATCCGCGCGACGAGCCGCGTGCGGTGGCTGTACGTCCCGCCCCGTCCGCTCTCCGACGTGCTGCGCCCGCGCGGCGCGCGGCGGACGGGGGCCCGCGCGGCGACGCCGCGACACGAACCGCCGGCAGAAGGAGGCACAGCATGACGGAAGCTCTGCAGAGCCCGCCCACGATCGCGACGCGAGAACCTGTCGCGACGGCGGGGCGGAGGGTCGAGCGCGCGAGCGCGGCGCCCCGCTCCTGGGCGGCGAGATTCGTACGCATCCTCGTCTGCGTCGACGTCGTCGCCATCGCGATCTCCACGACCGCGGCGTCGCTCGTCCCGTCGGCGGAGAGCGGCGCCGGCGACGGCGACCGGGCCGTCGTGGCGATCGTCACGGCCGTGCTGTGGCTGCTGCTGCTCGCAGGCAGCGCGAGCCGTTCGCCGCGCGTCGTCGGGACGGGGGCGACGGAGTACCGGCGCGTCGTCGAGTCCACCGTGCTCACCTTCGGCCTCGTCGCCCTCGGCGTCTACCTCCTCGACATCGAGGGGCTGCGCCTGTTCCTGGGCTGCGGGTTCGGCGCGGGCGTCGTCCTGCTCCTCGCCGCCCGCTGGTCGGCTCGGCGCTGGCTCATCGCGCAGCGCAGGCAGGGGCGCATGTCGCGCACCGTGCTGCTCGTCGGCTCGCCCGCGTCGATCGCGACGGTCGCGCGCGACGTGCAGCGCACGCCGGCGGCCGGCTTCCGGGTCGTGGGCGCGGCCATCCCCGGGGGCGCGCAGGGCGAGATCGTGCCGGGCACGACCATCCCCGTGCGCGGCCGTCTCGACAACCTGCCGGCCGTGCTGCAGGAGGCGGGCGTCGACACCGTCATCGTGACGAGCTCGAACGAGTTCTCGTCGTCGCGCGTGCGCGAGCTGAGCTGGCAGCTCGAGCCCGGCCGTCAGCACCTCGTCGTGGCGCCGAGCCTCACCGACATCGGCGGGCCGCGCCTGCACACCCGCCCCGTCAACGGCCTGCCGCTCATCCACGTCGAGACGCCGCACTACGAGGGGTGGAAGCAGTACGCCAAGCGCGCGTTCGACATCGTCTGCGCGGGGCTGCTCATCGTGGCGCTGTCGCCGCTGCTCGCCGTCGTGGCGGTGCTCGTGCGGGCGTCGAGCCCCGGCCCTGTGCTGTTCCGCCAGGAGCGCGTGGGTCTGCGCGGCGGCACGTTCCGCATGCTGAAGTTCCGCTCGATGTACGAGGATGCCGAGGCGCGCCTGGCCGAGCTCGTCGGCTCGGACGCGGCGGGCGGCAACGGCGTGATGTTCAAGATGAAGGACGACCCACGGGTGACGCCCGTCGGGCGCGTGCTCCGGCGCTTCAGCATCGACGAGCTGCCGCAGCTGTTCAACGTGCTGCTCGGCTCGATGTCGCTCGTGGGACCGCGCCCTCCGCTCGAACGGGAGGTGGCCCAGTACTCCGAGCACGTGTACCGGCGCTTCCTCGTGAAGCCGGGGATCACGGGGCTGTGGCAGGTGAGCGGTCGCAGCGATCTCGACTGGGACGAGACCGTGCGCCTCGACCTCTTCTACGTCGAGAACTGGACCATGTGGGGCGATCTGTTCATCCTCTGGAAGACGGCGCGGGCCGTCGTGCTCGGGGCGGGGGCGTACTGACATGCCGCGGCGTCGCAGGAGAGGAGAGGGCGCGTGACACGCGTGCGGGGAGTCGAGGTCGTGCACTGGAACCCGAGGCGGTCGCTGGCGCCGGGGGTGCTGCCGCGCACGACGCGCGTCAACAACTTCGGCGACCTGCTCGGGCCCATGATCGTGGAGCGGCTGTGCGCTCCCGACGCCGTGCCGCGCGCGCACGCCCCGCGGCTCGTGTCGGTCGGATCGATCCTGCACCTCGCGCGCGACGGCGAGGTCGTCTGGGGCACGGGCGTCAACGGCAAGCTCGACGAGGGCGATCGCGTGCGCGTTCGGCGCCTCGACGTGCGGGCCGTGCGCGGGCCGCTCACGGCCGACGTGCTGCGGCGGCGCGGCATGAAGGTGCCCGACGTCTTCGGCGACCCCGGCCTGCTTGCGCCCTCGCTGCTCGGCATCGAGCGTCGTCGCCCGACCATCCCGATCACCTCGGTGCCGAACCTCA
Organism: Microbacterium gilvum; assembly: GCF_039543865.1. NCBI lineage: Bacteria > Bacillati > Actinomycetota > Actinomycetes > Micrococcales > Microbacteriaceae > Microbacterium > Microbacterium gilvum. The sequence goes on from NZ_BAABKO010000003.1 coordinate 402,413, forward strand.
ACGAGCGCGCCTCATGGCGAGGCAAGCCGGGCCTCGTCGACCCGCGCACGGGCTATCGCAGCGTCATCGAGACGATCGCGCGCAGCGGGCGCGTCGTCGCGTCGTCGCTTCACGCCATCGTCATCGCCGACGTGCTGGGCGTGCCCGTGTCGCCCGTGCTGCCGTCGCACGAGTCGATCTTCAAGTACGAGGACTACTACGAGGGCACGGGGCGCCGGGTGCCCCGGTTCGCGACGAGCTACGAGGAGGCGCTCGACGACATCGCGCCGCCGCTCGCGTGGGCGCCCGACGTGCTGCGCGCCGCCTTCCCGTCCGACCTCTGGCAGCCGGCGGCCTGACGGGCTGCCGGCGGCCTGACGGGCTGCCGGCGGCCTGAGGTCGCGGGTGAGGCCGCGGGTGCGCACGGACGGCGGGGTGATTGGCCGGTGCCGGGATTCGGATCGGTGGGGCGGATGGTGCCGGGCGAGGCCGACACGCGCACAGCGCCCTCGGCCATCCGATCTGCGGCGCGGTGCGTGGGACGCGTGTGCGGCCGCCGGGGTGGTTGGCCGGTGCCGGGATTCGGATCGGTGGGGCGGATGGTGCCGGGTGAGGCCGACACGCGCACAGCGCCCTCGGCCATCCGATCTGCGGCGCGGTGCCGCACGACCCGGCCCGAGTTCAGCGCCCGGCGCGCACCGTCTCCCGCAGACTGTCGGGCGCCTCGACGTAGTCGTCGACCGCGAAGACCGAGCCGTGGCGGCGGTGCTCGTACCGCAGCGCCGCCACGATCGCCGACCCGAGGAAGGCGAACGCGTATGCGGGCGGCGAGGAGTACACGGGCGCGGCGATCGACTCGATCGTGATGAGCCCGATCCACGAGATGCCCGCCCAGCGGATCCACGTGAACAGCGGCGGCTCGAGGGGGCCGATCGGCCGCACCATCGACAGCGTCATGGCGGCGAGCCCGCCGGCGAACAGGATGGCGCCGAGCCATCCGGTCTCGCCGAGGATGGCGGGCCACTGCGTGTCGGTGAGGTAGCGCCCCCACTCCTCCTCGCGGCCGAGGCCGTAGTGCCACTCCCAGCCGCGCTCGAGGTACTCGGGCGAGTACTCGCTCGACGCGATGAAGGTGCCGTACCGGCCGAAGCCGGCGCCGAGGGGGAAGTGCTCCTGCGCGATCTCGAGCGCGCCCGAGGCGAGCAGCGACCGCGCCGACTCGGTGTCGGTGTTGAAGAAGTACGCCGTGAGGTCGTTCGAGATCAGATCGACGAGGACGGGAGCCGCCACGACGGCGAAGAGGGGGACGACCGCGATGAGCAGGAGGAACGCGGCGATGCTGCGCACGCGCAGCACGAACAGCACGCCGTAGACGGCCATCATGCTCGTGAGCGACTTCACCGTCACCGTGAGCACCGACATCGTCGACGCCAGCACGAACACGATGCCCGGTGCCAGGCGCCGGCGCGAGACGAGCATGAGGCACAGCGCGCCCACGCCGATGACGGCCGTGATGCGTCCGAACGCCGCCGGCTGGGCGTAGGGGCCGTTGAGCGCGGGGATGCCGAACACCGTGATGGGTGCGCGGATCCTCGTGAAGCCGACCCACGCCTCGGTCGCGACGAGGTTGAGGAACCCGCACAGGGCGAGGAAGGCGGTCAGCAGCGCACCCGCCACGATGAGGCCGTGCAGGTGGCGACGCGTCCACTCCAGCTGGGCGAAGGCGAGGGCGAGGATGACGCCCTTGATGCTGAGGAACGCCTGCTGCGTCCAGATCGAGGTCGGCACGGCGAGGATCACGGCCGACGCCGCTCCCGCGAGCGCGAATCCCGCGAACCACGCGATGCCGGGAGGGAACACGACGGCGCGGTCCGTGACCATCCGCCGCGCCGTGAAGACGACAGCGCACACGAGCACGAGCACGTCGTCGACGGCGCTTCCCGCCGCCCCCAGCGTGATCTCGAGGATCGATGACATCGCCAGGACGGCGAGGGTCGTGAAGGCGATGGCGAAGGGCCACCTGATGGCGACGAAGACGCCGAGGACTCCCGCGATGACGGGCACCGCGACGACGGGGACGCCGACGACGCCCGCGGCCGATGCGACGCCCGCGACGAGGATGGCGAGAGCCCATCCCGCATCGTCCCTGCGGCGACGGCTGCGCTCTCGGCGGGCGAGCCGGGCGGATGGCGGGCGCGGCGGACGCCCGCGGCCGGTCGCCTCTGCGATGGACATGCGCTCAGCGCCAGGCCGCGTCCACGCCGCGGCGCGGCACGTCGGCGATGACGGCGGCGGCGGGGGCTGCCCCCGCCTCCGCGAGCAGGTCGGCGGCCTCGGCCAGTTCGCCGCGGTCGGCGTCCCCGCTCGTCACGACCACGACAGAGCCGTCGGCGTAGCGGGCGAGGCGCGCCGCGTCGGCGTGCTCGAGCACGGCGGGCGCGGCGATGACGAGGACATCTGCGGCGTCGTCGAGGGAGCGCATGACGGTGTCGAGCGCTCCCGACGAGATGAGCGCCGAGGCGTTCGACGCCGCGGGGCCGGAGGGCAGGATGCGCAGCCCCGCGATGGGGCCGTCGACGACGGCCTCGTCCAGCGCCGTGCCGCCCTGCAGCACGGTGCTGAGCCCGCGTGCGGCCTCGAGCCCGAACAGGGCGCCCGTCTCGCCCGTGCGCAGGTCGGCGTCGACGAGCACGACCCGCGAGCCCGACTCGGCGATGGCCGCGGCGATGTTCGCCGCGGACGCCGGCGTGCCCGACGTGGGGCGCGGGCTCGTCACGAGCAGCGACGGCACGCCCTCGGCGCGGGCGACGATCTCCGACACGAGACGGCGGTTCGCCTCGGCGACGGGGCCGTCCGGAGCCTCTCGGACCAGCAGCCTGCCGTCGCGCACGACGCCCTCCACGGGCAGCTCCGTGCCGACGGCGCGTCGGACGTCGTCGCGGGTGCGCACGCGGCGGTCCGTCTGCGCGCGGAGGCCGCTGACGAGCAGGGCGATCGCGAAGCCGACGGCCGCGCCGACGAGCACCGTGATGATGACGACCGAGCCCGCCGGGACGACGGCGGTCTCGCCGGGCGCGACGAGCTCCGCCTGGATCTGCGCCCCCAGCAGCATCTCGGTCTCGCCGCCGCCGCTGAGCACCTCGTCGACGATGCTCTGCGAGACCGCGTCGGCGAGCCGCGCCGCCGCCTGCGGCTGCGTCGACGTCGCCGTGACGATGAGGATGTTGTTGGTGTTCGCGACCGAGGCCGTCACGGTGCCGGCGACCTCGGCGGCGTCGGCCCCGAGTCCGAGGTCGTCGATGACGGGGTCGAGGATGAGGGGCGTGCCCACGAGCGCCGCGAACGTCGCCAGCTGAGATCCGATGAGCCCGCTCGTCGAGACCATGTCGGCGGCCTGCCCCGACGACGTCACCGGCGTGAAGAGCGTCTGCGACGTCGCCGTGTAGGTGTCGGGCTGCGTGCTCGCCTGCGCGTATCCGACCGCCCCGCCCAGCAGGGTGACGACGACGATGATCCACAGGTTGCGTCGGAGGATGCGCTGGATCTGCTTCAGGGGCATGGGCACCGGCCGTTCTACTCGGGGGAGGAGGAACTGGTCGGCGAAGGCGTCGTCGGCTCGCCGAGGAAGGAACGGAGGAAGGACAGCACGGAGGTTCGCATGTCGCCGTCCATGAGGGCGGCGCCGTGCGCCTCGCCCGGAGCGACGTGCAGCTCGTTGGGGACGTCGGCCGCTGTGAGGGCGTCGGCCATCGCCTGGCTCTGCTCGACCGGCACGATCTCCCTCGTCGATCCCGCGAGGAAGACCGCGGGGTCGCTCGCGTCGACCGATGCGATGGCGGAGGCGGCCTCGCCGTCGCACGCCGCGAGCTCGGTGCAGCCGAGGTAGTCGAGGATGATCTGCGCCGACTGCTCGGTCGGCTCGCCGAGCGACGCGGCCTGCGGCCTCATGTCGGCGACCCCGGAGAGGGCGACGGCGGCGCGCACGCGCGATCCGGCGTCGAGAGCCCCCTCTCCCGCTGTCGCGGTCTCGAGGGCGAGGATGGCGCCCGCCGACGACCCGAGCACGCCGATCGCCGTGGGATCGATCGCGAAGCGCTCCGCCGTCTCGGGGTCGCGCAGGAACGCGATGGCGGCCGCGACGTCGTCGACCTGCGCCGGGAAGATGTGCTCCGGTGCGAGGCGGTAGCTCGCGGAGAAGGCCGCGTAGCCGTTCTCGGCGAGCCAGACGCACAGGCCCGCGACGCTCTCGTCGGTGCGGGCGCCCTGCGTGAACCCTCCGCCGTGGAGGAGGAGCACGGCGGGCGCCGCCCGCTCGCTCGGCGCCGGGAGGCACGCGTTCATCTGGAGGCGGTCGCCGTCGACCTCGCGATAGGCGATGTCGTTCTCGGTCGCGATGCCGGAGTCGGCATCGTCGGCGAGCTCGGCGAAGTCGACGGGGATCGTGGGATCGGACGGCGACGAGCACCCGGCGATCGCGGTGCCGACGAGGGCGGCGGTCAGGGCCGCCGCTCCGGCGCGGCCTGCGATTGCACGTCTCATGCCCCTCCGTCTCCTGCGCCGATCCGCGTATCCGTCCGATTCACGCGGCCATCGTATGCACGGGAATTCCGGCATGCGATGACGAGCATGTAAACAACCGGCGACGCCGCGGGCTTGCCCGGGGACGCCTCTCGGGCACGGGCCGGGCAGTGCAGGATGGCGCCGCCGACCGTGATATCGGCGCCGTGGCGCACCTCGCGGAAACCCCGTCCGGCCGTACTCTTTTCCCATGGAGCGTTCGCTCGACACCCAGGTCACGCAGGCGGTCGACGCCTGGCTGCGCTGGGTGCCGACGTGGACGCCGGCGACCTACAAGGGGAGGGGCGCTCCGTGCCGGCGGTGCCTCGGGTCGCCCGTGCTGTCGGCTGCGGGAGTGGGGTCGGATGTCCCGCACGGCGTGCAGCACGGGCTCTCGACGCGCATGAAGTCGATCGTCGATCGTGCGGTCGCGTCCTACACGGAGAGGAATCTTCCGCTGCTGCAGGTCGAGCTCGACCAGCAGTCCGCGCGGAACCGTGCGCGGTCCTATCGCCCGCGCGAGAACCTCGATCCGGAATACGAGGGTCTCCCCCTCGATCCCGAGCCCGTGCCGGGGGCGCCCTTCCTGTTCACGCTCGAGGGGATGGCCGGCGAGGAGGAGGTGCCGAGCCTCCCTCCGCTCTCCCACGAGGCCAAGGAGGCGCTCCGCCGCGAGATCGCCCTCGCCGACGAGTACGCGAACCTCGTCGGCCGCGAGCTGTGCTCGCTGCTCCTCGCGCACCGGCTCCGCATCCAGCAGGCCGTCGCGCAGCACGTCGAGCCGCAGGTCGAGGCCATGCTCGCCGAGCTCACCGAGGCGCTCGACACGCCTTTCGGTCCCGACGACCTGCTGCCGGGAGGGTAGCCGTCGCGCGCGAAGGCCCTCATCCGGCTTCTCGGCGTGGGCAGAACTGCCCGCTGCGCTCCGCTGTTCAGGCGTCCTTGGCGAGCGAGCCGATGGCGTCGCCCGAGCGGTCGAAGACCTCGAGCGATGCCGTCCCGATCTTCACGGTGACGGCCTTCGAGAGCCAGGTGTCGACGCCGATGCAGCCCTTCAGCGTGCTCGCGACAGCGGTCAGCGTCACGGTGTCGCCCTCGATGTCGTAGGTCCCCGACAGCCCGTTGCACCCGTCGTTCCCGCGGAACGAGCCGTCCTCCTCGAACGTCAGATACGGCTTCGCCTGCTCGCTGCTCTGCCAGGTGCCGACGAGCGCCGACGAGGTGGCCGACGAACCGGCCGAGGTCGCGCATCCGGCGAGGGCGAGCCCCGCGAAGAGCAGGGCCGTTCCCGCCGTAATCGGTCCTTTTCGCATGGTGCCCCCGTCCATGTCGGTGAATGTGGACTTGCGGACCATCGTAGATGTGCGGCTACTCTGGGTTCGCTGTGTCTCTCCCGAGAGACCCATCGACCGACCGAGACCCGGGCACACCAGGCCCGCGCGATCCCGGTGAGAAAAAGACCTACGAGATCTGGGGGACAGGTGAAGTCTTCAATCACGCGCGGTGCGCGCCTCGGTGCGATCGGCGTCGCGTCGGCGCTCGCATTCGGCGGCGTCGCCGTCACGTCGGCGGCCGCCGAAGAGGGCGCAGTCGCGCCGACGGAAGGCGCGGCGTTCGACGAGCTCGCGTCGCAGTTCTTCGAGGACGACACCGTCAAGGCGGTGCTCTACGACGAGAGCGGCAACATCATCGTGCAGCAGCTCGCATCGGAGACCGAGGCGACGGCGAAGCCGTTCAGCGTTTCGGCCTCGACCGACGCGGCCGAGCTGGCCGACACGTTCCGCAACGTCACGGTCGTCCCGGTGACCGAGGACCAGCTGCCCGAGGCGCTCGCCTCGACCGACGTCGTGGGCGGCGCCGGCATCGGCCTGTTCGCTCCGAACTCGGACCAGGGCGCGACGTGCTCGGTCGGCTTCACGGGCTACACCCCCTCGGGCGACCCCGCGATCATCACGGCCGGCCACTGCACCGACCTCGACGGCACGACGCTCAGCGACGTGTACCTGACCACCCCCGCCGACGACGACGCCGCGGGCGGCACGCAGCCGTCGCTGCTCGCCGAGCTCGGCACGCTCGCGTTCGGCCAGTTCGGCGGCGCGGGCAACTCCGCCGGCGACGTGAACGACGCACTCGACATCGCGGTCGTCGACGTGACGAACACCGAGCTCGACCTGCTTCCCGGCGTCACCGACTGGACGACCCCCGAGGACCTCTCCGCGTCGCTCGCGACGCGCGTCACGAGCGTCGGCACCGCCGAGATCGGCGACCCGATCCTCCGCTCCGGCCGCACAACGGGCGTGAGCACCGGCGAGGCGACCGAGACGCAGTACGGCGTCGAGGCCGGTGCCATCGTCTACGGCGGCTACGTCTCGATCGAGGGCCACCTCGTCAAGGGCTTTGCGACGACCAACACGGTCGACCACGGCGATTCGGGCGGCACCGTCATCAGCGGCGAGAAGGCCGTCGGCGTCGTGACCGGCTCGGTCACGATCACGGAGTCCGGCGGCGGCGTCGTCGAGGAGTTCATGTGGGCGCACGACCTGCAGACGGGTCTCGCGGCCACCGACGGCTACTCCGTCAAGCTGTTCGTCGCCCCCGCCGAGGTCACCTCGCAGGAGAACGGCGCGAACATCTCGTGGAACGGCGAGATCTCCGGCACCGGCCAGGCCGGTCAGGAGCTCGAGTACGCCTTCGTGCCGCAGGGCGGCGAGGTCGACTTCTCGCAGAGCGCGACGGCGTCGATCGACGGCGAGGGCAACTGGACCATCCAGGGCCCGGCGACCCCCGGCGACTACACGATCTGGTTCCGCGTGAACGGCGAGGGCTACAACGTCTCCGAGGTCTCCTCGTTCGACGTGCAGGTCTTCCCGACCGCTCCCGAGATCGTGTCGCCGAAGGCCGGCGAGAGCTTCTCCGAGCCCGTCACCGCGATCACCGGCGTGGCGGCCCCGAACACCGAGGTCACCCTGTCGGGCGACGTGACCGGTGCGGTCAAGTCCGACGCGGACGGCAACTGGTCGTACGAGGTCGAGCTCGCCGAGCCGAAGAGCTACACGGTCGCCGCGCAGCAGACGGTCAACGGCAAGACGTCCGACAAGGTCGAGATCACGTTCGCGGTCGGCGCCCCCAAGCCCGCCGCCCCGGCGTTCATCAACCCGGTCGACGGCGCGAGCTACACGGAGGGCGAGGCCATCACCTCGATCACCGGCTCCGGCATCGACGGCGCATCGGTCGAGCTCTTCGTGAACGGCGAGTCCGCGGGCACCGCCACGGTGGAGGCGGGCGTCTGGACCATCCAGCTCGACGGCCAGCTGCCGGTCGGCATGCACCAGCTGACGGCGCGTCAGACGGTCGACGGCGTCGCGAGCGACGACGCGTCGGTCGCGATCTCGGTCGCGGCGGCTCCCGTCGCCCCCGAGCAGCCCGAGCAGCCGGCTGAGTCGCCCTCGGCCACGCCGAGCCCGACCCCGACGACGCCCGGTGCTCCCGAGCAGCCGGCCGACCCGGGTGACGACAGCCTCGCTCCCACGGGTGCCGACTTCGGCGGCATGGCGCCGATCGCCCTCGGCTTCGGCTTCGTGCTCCTCGCCGGCGGAGTGGTCGTCCTCGCCCGCGTGCGCCAGGTGAGGTCGCAGCGCTGATCCCGTTCGCGCATCGACGCGACACGACGGGGCGTCCCTCTCGAGGGGCGCCCCGTCGTCGTGTGCGGCGTGGCGACTGTCGCGTTTGACCGCTTGTGTTACGGCACGTATCATGGGACGGGTGTGCGTGCACGCGCCTGCGTGCGTGCATCCACACATGGGACGGGTCTGCGAACAGGCCACCCCCACGGCATGTCCGCCGCAGTGCCGCTCCGAATCGGAGCGGGGGCGGGCTCACGTGAAACATCACGCGCTGTCACCGTGCAGCAACGAACAAGGAGAATCGTGCCAACTATTCAGCAGTTGGTTCGCAAGGGGCGCTCGCCGAAGGTCTCGAAGACCAAGGCTCCCGCTCTGAAGGCGAACCCGCAGCAGGCGGGTGTCTGCACCCGCGTCTACACGACCACGCCCAAGAAGCCGAACTCGGCGATGCGCAAGGTCGCCCGCGTCAAGCTGCGCAACGGCACCGAGGTCACGGCCTACATCCCCGGTGAGGGCCACAACCTCCAGGAGCACTCGCTCGTGCTCGTCCGCGGCGGTCGTGTGAAGGACCTCCCCGGTGTGCGCTACAAGATCGTCCGCGGTGCGCTCGACACCCAGGCCGTCAAGAACCGTAAGCAGGCTCGCAGCCGCTACGGCGCGAAGAAGGGTTGAGTTAGATGCCTCGTAAGGGTCCGGCCCCCAAGCGCCCCGTCGTCAACGACCCGGTCTACGGCGCCCCGATCGTCACGCAGCTGGTCAACAAGATCCTCGTCGACGGCAAGAAGTCCATCGCCGAGAACATCGTCTACACCGCTCTCGAGGGTGTGGCCGCGAAGAACGGCCAGGACGCTGTCGCCACGCTGAAGAAGGCGCTCGACAACGTGCGCCCGACGCTCGAGGTCCGCAGCCGCCGCGTCGGCGGCTCGACGTACCAGGTGCCGGTCGAGGTCAAGCCTCACCGCGCCAACACGCTCGCCCTCCGCTGGCTCGTGAGCTACGCGAAGGGTCGTCGTGAGAAGACGATGACCGAGCGTCTCATGAACGAGATCCTCGACGCCTCGAACGGTCTCGGTGCCGCGGTCAAGCGCCGCGAGGACACGCACAAGATGGCCGAGTCGAACCGTGCCTTCGCGCACTACCGCTGGTAAGTAGCGCCCCGAGCCGGTCCCGGATGCCCCGGGCATCCGGGACCGGCTTCCTGCTCGACTCCCTCTCCACACGTAAGGAAGAACGCAAGTGGCACAAGACGTGCTCACCGACCTCAAGAAGGTCCGCAACATCGGCATCATGGCGCACATCGATGCCGGTAAGACCACGACGACCGAGCGCATCCTGTTCTACACGGGCGTCAACCACAAGATCGGCGAGACGCACGACGGTGCCGCGACGACCGACTGGATGGAGCAGGAGCAGGAGCGTGGCATCACGATCACGTCTGCTGCCGTGACGTGCTTCTGGGACAACAACCAGATCAACATCATCGACACCCCCGGCCACGTGGACTTCACGGTCGAGGTGGAGCGCTCGCTCCGCGTCCTCGACGGCGCGGTCGCCGTGTTCGACGGCAAGGAGGGCGTGGAGCCCCAGTCCGAGACGGTGTGGCGCCAGGCCGACAAGTACGACGTCCCGCGCATCTGCTTCGTCAACAAGATGGACAAGCTCGGCGCCGACTTCTACTTCACGGTCGACACCATCGTCAACCGCCTGAAGGCCAAGCCGCTCGTGCTCCAGCTGCCCATCGGCGCGGAGAACGACTTCATCGGCGTCATCGACCTCGTCGAGATGCGCGCCCTCGTGTGGCCCGGCGACGCCAAGGGCGACGTGACCATGGGCGCCAAGTACGAGATCCAGGAGATCCCGGCCGACCTCGCCGACAAGGCGGCGGAGTACCGCCAGCAGCTCCTCGAGACCGTCGCCGAGAGCGACGACGAGCTCCTCGAGAAGTTCTTCGGCGGCGAGGAGCTCACGGTCGACGAGATCAAGGGCGCCATCCGCAAGATGACGATCGCCAGCGAGGTCTACCCCGTCCTCTGCGGCTCGGCGTTCAAGAACCGCGGCGTGCAGCCCATGCTCGACGCGGTCGTGGACTACCTCCCCTCGCCGCTCGACGTGCCCGCCATCGAGGCGCACGACCCGAAGAACGAGGAGACGGTCATCCCCCGTCACGCCGACCGCGACGAGCCCTTCACGGCGCTCGCGTTCAAGGTCGTGTCGCACCCGTTCTTCGGCCGTCTGACCTACATCCGCGTCTACTCGGGTCACCTCGACTCGGGTGCGCAGGTCGTCAACTCGACCAAGGGCAAGAAGGAGCGCATCGGGAAGATCTTCCAGATGCACGCCAACAAGGAGAACCCGGTCGACTCGGTCACCGCCGGCCACATCTACGCGGTCATCGGCCTCAAGGACACGACGACGGGCGACACGCTCAGCGACCCGGCCAACCAGGTCGTGCTCGAGTCGATGACGTTCCCCGAGCCCGTCATCGAGGTCGCGATCGAGCCCAAGACGAAGGCCGACCAGGAGAAGCTGGGTCTCGCGATCCAGAAGCTCGCGGAAGAGGACCCGACGTTCCGCGTCGAGAACAACGCCGAGACCGGTCAGACCGTCGTCAAGGGCATGGGCGAGCTGCACCTCGACATCCTCGTGGACCGCATGAAGCGCGAGTTCAAGGTCGAGGCGAACGTGGGCAAGCCCCAGGTCGCGTACCGCGAGACCATCCGCAAGACGGTCGAGCGCCACGACTACACGCACAAGAAGCAGACCGGTGGCTCCGGCCAGTTCGCGAAGATCCAGTTCGCGCTCGAGCCGCTCGAGGTCACGGCGGACAAGACGTACGAGTTCGAGAACAAGGTCACCGGCGGCCGCATCCCGCGCGAGTACATCGAGCCCACCAACCAGGGCTTCCAGGACGCGATGAACGTGGGCGTCGTCGCCGGCTACCCCATGGTCGGCGTGAAGGCCATCCTCATCGACGGCGCGTCGCACGACGTCGACTCGTCCGAGATGGCGTTCAAGATCGCGGGCTCCATGGGCTTCAAGGAGGCCGTCCGCAAGGCGAACCCCGTCATCCTCGAGCCGCTCATGGCGGTCGAGGTGCGCACGCCCGAGGAGTACATGGGCGACGTCATCGGCGACCTGAACTCGCGTCGCGGCCAGGTGCAGTCGATGGAGGACGCGCAGGGCGTCAAGGTCGTCAAGGCCCTCGTCCCGCTGTCGAGCATGTTCGGCTACATCGGCGACCTGCGCTCGAAGACGTCGGGTCGTGCCGTCTACTCCATGGAGTTCGACAGCTACGCCGAGGTCCCCAAGGCCGTGGCCGACGAGATCATCCAGAAGGGCAAGGGCGAGTAACACCGCCTGAGCCCCGACGGCTCGCCGGGGCCGGCTGCGCAGCCGGCCCCGGCACCCCAAAACTTCATAACGAGTCTCTACTAGACTGTGAAACATCCCCGTAGAGATCCGGTCGCAATCCAGCGCCCGTGATCGCTACACGACCGTCCTGAGGAGGACCCAGTGGCTAAGGCCAAGTTCGAGCGGACCAAGCCGCACGTGAACATCGGAACGATCGGTCACGTCGACCACGGCAAGACGACGCTCACCGCGGCGATCTCCAAGGTGCTCGCCGACAAGTACCCGTCGGCGACCAACGTGCAGCGTGACTTCTCGTCGATCGACTCGGCTCCTGAGGAGCGCCAGCGCGGCATCACGATCAACATCTCGCACGTCGAGTACGAGACGCCCAAGCGTCACTACGCTCACGTCGACGCGCCGGGTCACGCCGACTACATCAAGAACATGATCACCGGTGCCGCCCAGATGGACGGCGCGATCCTCGTGGTCGCCGCGACCGACGGTCCCATGGCTCAGACGCGTGAGCACGTGCTGCTCGCCAAGCAGGTCGGCGTCCCCTACCTGCTCGTCGCTCTGAACAAGTCCGACATGGTGGACGACGAGGAGATCCTGGAGCTCGTCGAGCTCGAGGTCCGCGAGCTCCTCTCGTCGCAGGACTTCGACGGCGACAACGCGCCCGTCGTCCGCGTCTCGGGCCTCAAGGCTCTCGAGGGCGACGCCGAGTGGACCGAGAAGATCGTCGAGCTCATGGACGCCGTCGACGAGTCCATCCCGGACCCGGTGCGCGACAAGGACAAGCCGTTCCTCATGCCGATCGAGGACGTCTTCACGATCACCGGTCGTGGAACGGTCGTCACGGGCCGCGCCGAGCGTGGCACGCTCGCGATCAACTCCGAGGTCGAGATCGTCGGCATCCGCGCGACGCAGAAGACCACGGTCACCGGTATCGAGATGTTCCACAAGCAGCTCGACGAGGCATGGGCCGGCGAGAACTGCGGTCTCCTGCTCCGTGGCCTCAAGCGCGAGGACGTCGAGCGCGGCCAGGTCGTCGTGAAGCCGGGCTCGGTCACCCCTCACACGAACTTCGAGGGCACCGCGTACATCCTCTCCAAGGACGAGGGTGGCCGTCACAACCCCTTCTACACGAACTACCGCCCGCAGTTCTACTTCCGTACCACGGACGTGACCGGCGTCATCACGCTGCCCGAGGGCACCGAGATGGTCATGCCCGGTGACACCACGGACATGACGGTGGAGCTCATCCAGCCCATCGCCATGGAAGAGGGCCTCGGCTACGCGATCCGTGAGGGTGGCCGCACCGTCGGCGCCGGCACGGTCACGAAGATCATCAAGTAAGTTCTCCGAACCTGCTTGAGAAGCGGGGTCGCCCTTCGGGGCGGCCCCGCTTTCGCATGCCCGGGACCGTCCGCTCCCATCCGTCAAGGCTTTGCGGATGGCCGGGGGAAGCGCGTAGGAAGGGGCTATGACGATCCCCACCTGGACAGCGCACGATGGCCTCGAACTTCCGGTGCTCGGCTTCGGCACCTACCGGCTGAAGGGGAGTGCGGGCGCGGACGCCATCGTCCGAGCGGTCGACAAGGGCTACACGCTCATCGACTCGGCGTTCAACTACGAGAACGAGGGCACCGTCGGCGAGGCGGTCGCCCGCCGGGCCGAGCGCCGCGACGACCTCGTCGTCACCACGAAGCTCCCCGGTCGGCACCATGCCAGGGAGGAGGCGCTCGAGACCATCGAAGAGAGCGCCTACCGGCTGGGGCGCATCGACCTCCTGCTCATCCACTGGCCGAATCCGAAGACCGACCGGTACGTCGAGGCGTGGGGTGCGCTCATCGAGGCGAAGGAGCGAGGACTCGTCGGCGCGATCGGCGTATGCAACTTCCTCCCGGAGCACCTCGAGCGGCTCGAGCGGGAGACCGGTGTTCTGCCTGAGGTCAACCAGATCGAGCTGCATCCGTACTTCCCGCAGGAGGAGCAGCTGCGTTTCGACGCCGAGCACGGCATCCTCACCGAGGCGTGGAGCCCGCTCGGGCGCGGCAACGACCTGCTCGAGAACCCTGTGATCACGGAGATCGCGCAGGCGCATGACGCGACACCGGGGCAGACGGTGCTCGCGTGGGCGATCGGGCGCGGCGCCATCCCCATCCCGAAGGCCGCGAGCGACGAGCGCCAGGTCGAGAACCTCGGGGCGCTCGACGTGCAGCTGGACGAGGCGGAGATCGGCGCGATCACGGCGCTCGGGCGCCCGGATGGCCGCCTCGCCGACCAGGACCCGTCCGAGTACGAGGAGTTCTAGGGAGTCGCCGCCGGCGGGATGCCGACGGATCGGCCCGCGGATCGGCCCGGTGCGTGCCGGTCGTCGGACTGGTGGGGCGGGCGTGCGCTTGTCTGCCCCGGGAGGCCACATCTGCACCGCTGGTCCGAATCCTGGCGCGGGCGGGTGGATGGCGGTGCGTGCCGGTTGTCGGATCGGTGTGGCGGTGTGCGCGTGTGGGCCTCGGGAGGTGACACGTGCACCGCTGGTCCGATTCCCGGCGCGGGGAGGGTGGATGGCGGTGCGTGCGGACCTAGGGCCGGTGGGGACGGTGTGCGCGTGTCGGTCCCGGGAGGCGACACGTGCACCGCTGGTCCGATTTCCCGGCGCGGTGGATGGCGGGTGGTGCGTGCCGGTCGTCGGGCCGGTGGGGTCTGTGTGCGCGTGTCGGCCTCGGGAGGCGACACGCGCACCGCTCGTCCGATTCCCGGTACGGCGGATGTCCGGGGGTGCGTGTCGACCTCGGGCCGGTGGGGACGGTGTGCGCGTGTCGGTCCCGGGAGGCGACACCTGCACCGTTGGTCCGATTCCCGGCACGGTGGATGGCGGGTGGTGCGTGCCGGTCGTCGGGCCGGTGGGGACGGCGGGGCGGGCGGGATGGCCGGGGGCATTCGGGGATCCACAGGGTCGGCGGGCTAGGGTCGATGCACCGCTCGAAGGAGGAACCGCATGACCGACGTCCTCGGCCGCAAGCCGCCGCGCAGCCGTGCCCGCCTGTGGGTCGCGACGCTGCTCCTCGCCGTCTACGCGGGGTTCATCGCCGTCGTCACCCTGTGGCCCTCGCCGAGCGACCTCGAGTTCGGCGGCATCGCCGATCGGGTGCTCGCGGTGCTCCACCGCTTCGGCATCCCCGAGACCTTCGGCTTCGACGAGCTCGAGTTCACCGCCAACATCGGCATGTTCGTGCCCCTCGGGTTCTTCCTCGGGCTCGCCCTGCCGAGACGCGGATGGTGGCTCGCGCTGTTCATCGTGCCGGGCTACTCCGGATTCATCGAGTTCACCCAGGCGACGGCGCTCGAATCGCGCGTGTCGAGCATCCTCGACGTGTTCGCGAACACGACGGGCGGCTACGTCGGCCTGCTCCTCGCCATGACGATGCGGGCGATGATCTACGCCCGCGACCGTCGAGTCATCGCGCGAGCCATCTGGGAGCGCGACGCGGAGATCATCCGCGCCCGGCAGCATCCCCTCCCGGCGAAGCAGGCACCCGCACCCCGTGAGTACGACACCGCGACGCGCGTGTTCGAGCAGCCGGCCTGGCAGGACCCGAGCGACGCCCCCACGGAGCGCCTCCGCTTCTGACGCGAGCCGCGGGGGACGCGCGGCACTCTTGCCGCGATTCGCGGCGACGCGCGGCTGTTTTGCCGCGTTTCGCGGCCGCGCGAGGCGCTCTTGACGCGAGCCGCTGGGGAAGCGAGGCGCTTTTGCCGCGATTCGCGGCGACGCGCGGCTGTTTTGCCGCGTTTCGCGGCGACGCGAGGCGCTCTTGACGCGAGCCACTGGGGAAGCGAGGCGCTCTTGCCGCGATTCGCGGCGAGAGGAGGTACTTTCGCCGCGATTCGCGGCGACGCGAGCGCTCGTGCCGCGACCCGCGGGCGGACTCCCGGCACCTCTGCCGCGATTCGCGGCGACACAAGGCACTTCTGCCGCGATTCGCGGCGACGCGCGCCGCTCCCGACCGCTCCCCGACCCGACGCCCCGCCCTCCCGACGCGAGCCGCTCCCCGACCCGACGCGCGCCGCTCCCCGACCCGACGCGCGCCGCTCCCGACCGCTCGCCGACCCGACGCCCTACGACGCGTGGTCGCCGTCGGCCGCCTCGCCCACGGCGTCGGCCATCCCCGCGAGGAAGCGCGCGACGACTGCGCGCTCCTTCTCGCTGAGTCCGTCGACGAGCGCGAGCATGCGCTGGTGCATGGGGCCGAGGGTCTTGCGCACCTCGGCATCGCTCTCCGCGGTCGGCACGACGACACCCGCACGCCGGTCGGTGGGATGCGGCGCGCGGCGCGCGTGGCCATCCCGCTCGAGGCGGTCGATGAGCGCCGTCACCGAGGCTGTCGAGATGTCGAGCACCCGCGCGAGGTCGACGGGGCGCACAGCACGGCCCGCACGCTGCTCGCGCAGCAGGTGCCGCAGGGCGACGAGGTCGGTCTCGTTCATCCGCATCGAGGCCCGCGTCCGCGCGCGCATCGCGGTCTCGGCGGAGCGGTAGCGGCGCAGCAGGTTCAGCACGTCGACGGTGGTGGCGCCATCGCCGTCGGGGTACCAGTAGCCGGATGCGGTCGATTCAGTCTTCGGCGCCATGCGCGTGCTCTTCCTGCACAGGGGAGGCGGGGCCTCCCAGCCGTTCTGCCGTCCCGTGCTCGACGCCCTCGGGCACGACGTGGAGGAGGCCTCCTGTCATCGCCTCGTTCTCCGAGTACGCGATGGCTTCGATCCGCCACAACGGCACGTCGGGGAATCTGGTGGAGAGGCGCTGGATCATGTCGTGATACAGCACATAGCCGGCCGGATGGACGGCGAAGGTGTCTGACATGGGGGTCCTCTCGCAGGAGCTTCCCCCTAGCTTCTCATCCCGCAGCGGCAGGAAAGACCCGATCGGGTTGTATTTCGACAACCTTGTAGCAAGTTCGTCTAGTAAGGTAGTCGGAGGCGGACCGGGAGGAGGCAGCATGAGCGACGATGTCGTGCGCGCCATCCAGGATCTGCGGCAGGCCGAGGCGCGGCTATCGCGCCGCCGTCAGGCCTCTCGGGCCCTCGGAGATCTCGACCTCGCGGCCATCCGCGTCGTCGTGGAGGCGGCGGTCGACGGACGGGATCTGACGCCGACCGAGCTCGCCGAGCGCCTGCAGGTGAGCAGTGCTTCCGTCACCGCCCTCTTGCGCCGCCTCGAGGCCGGCGGGCGCGTCGCCCTCCGCGCGAACCCCGCGGATCGCCGGTCGAAGTTCGTCGTCCCGCTCGACGGCGCGGGCGGAGCGGGCGATCCGGTGTCGGATGGTGTCGCTCGCGCGGCCGTCGCGCTGACGGATGGCGAGCGCGCGGTCGTCGCGCGATTCCTCCGCCGGGTGGTCGACGAGGTCGACGCCGCGTGGCAGCCGGAGATGTCAGGCCGCTGAGGGGGAGGCGTCGCCGATCGCCGACGACATCCGCCGCAGGAATGCCGTCACGATCGCGGCATCGGCGGGTGGCAGGGTCCTCGCCACGCCCATCATCCGCTCGTGGATGGTCCCGAGCGACGCCCGGACGTCGGTGTCGCTCAGTGGGGTGGGGAGGATGCAGAGGCGACGCCGGTCGGTGGGGTGCGGCTCCCGGCGGATGTGTCCGGAGCGCTCCAGCTTGTCGAGGAGCCCCGTGACCGAGGCGGTTGTCAGTCCTAGCTCGCGTGCGACATCGCGCGGCTGCAGCTCCCGCCCCGCTCGCGCCCTGCGGGTAGCGAGCCCGACGACGAGCATCTCGTTGTCGCTCATCCCCATGGACGCCCGGGTTCTGCGGCGCAGCTCCATCTCGGCCGCCCGATATGCGCGAAGCGCTTGCAGCACACTCGCGGCGGCGCGCTCGTCGGCCCCGGCGCCGTACCAGAACGACGACACCTCGTGCGAGCGCGGATCGGTCATGGACCACATCGTAGCCGAAAGCTACTCAAACTGATTACTAGGTTGAAAAGTGATTAGTTTGACTAGTAAAGTTCTGAGGGACGGCCCGATCGGGTCGCATTCGATCGGCAGCAGGAGGACCTCATGGGCAGGATGTTCTACGGGATGACCGAGCAGGCCATCGAGATGGAGGACCGGCTGCTCGCTCACGTCCAGTCGGTCGTGCTGACGAAGCTGCGTCGCGGCGAGTCGTTCTCCATCTCGTGGAAGCACGACGGAGAGTCCGTTCGCGAGACGATCTGGGTGCACTCCTCGATTCCGCTGCGCATCGTCCTGGACGATGCGGACGCCGGGTCGATCGATCGCGACATCCTCGTCCGTCTCGTGGAGGCGGCCAACTCGAACCGCGGCATGGACCTCTCGTCCGAGGCGCTGGCCGATATGGAGTGTGCGATCGCCGAGAGCCGCGTCGAGATGGCGAGGGCGGCGTGAGCGCGCCGACGGCGGTCGAGCCCGGTCACACGACCTGGAGCACGGTCGACAGCGGGTTCCACGTCGCGGGGCGCAAGGGCGAGTTCGTCGGCTTCGTCGACACCTCGTCGGATGGCCGTCACCTTGCGTTCGACCGCTGGTCGACGCACGTCGGCGACTTCGACGACATCGCCGAGGCCAAGGCGGCCGTCGAAGCCGTGGGATCGGGAGAGACGGGGCTGCGTCCTGCTCGGCGTTCACCCCGGGCACTGCTCGCCGCCGGCGCGGCGACGGGGATGGCGCTCCTCGCGGCTGCCACGTCGCTCGCCTTCGCCGCGGACGCCTGAGAGCACCGCCATGGCCGACGAGCTCGCACCCGGCGATCGTGTGAGCTGGGACACGTCGCAGGGACGGACGCGCGGAGAGGTCGTCCGGCGTCGCGTGAGCGACTTCACCTTCGCCGGGCAGCGGTTCCGGGCGTCACACGACGACCCGGCGTACATCGTGAAGTCCGAGCTCACGGGCGCGAAGGCCGCGCACAAGCGGTCGGCGCTGCGGCGCCTGCCTGGCTGAGGGCGGCTGGAGGGAAGCAGCTTCCGGGGAATCATCTTCGCGCGAGTACCGCCCCTGTACTGAACATGCGTTCAGTTGGCGCTATCCTCGTCCCATGCGCGCCCGCCCCCTGATCCAGGTGAACGTCTGAGGGGGCCGCCATCACCGCTCTTCTCGACGTCGACACCCGCGCGCTCACGCGTCGGATCTCCGGCGCTGAGGTGCGCGGGTTCGCACGGCTCGTGCGCGGGGGCCTTCCGAAGCGGGTCGTGCCGAACGCAGGGCTCCTCGCCGTGATCGGAGGGATGCTCCTCTTCGTGGTCCTCGTGATCACCTGGCCGATGCTCGGCGCGTTCTCGGGCGGACGGCTCAGCGCGGCCGACGTCGGCATGCTGGCGGTCGCATCCCTCGCGCCGCTCACCGTGATCGCCCTGTGCATCTGGGTCATCGCGCGTCTCGTCCGCCAGGACCGGCGCCGCTATCGCCTGCACCTGCTCGCACGCGACAACGGCTGGCGCTACGCCCCCTGGGCGGGAGCGAGCGCGTACGCGGGCATGTACGCCGCGCCCGGCGCCGTGGTCGACGTCTTCGACCGCATCGAGATCCCCGCGCGCGATCCGATCGAGCTCGGGACGTACCGCGGCACGACCGGTTCGGGGCGCAGCACGACCATCCGTCAGACCGACTACGTGCGCGTTCCGCTCGGGACGATGCTGCCGCACGTCGTCGTGGACGCCCGGGCGAACGACCGGGCGTTCGGGCGCAGCAACCTGCCTCTCGGATTCGCCGGCGGACAGCAGCTCATCCCGGAGGGGCCCTTCGCCGACGCGTTCCGGCTGTACTGCCCGACCGGGTACGAGGCCGACGCCCTCTACCTCTTCTCGCCCGACGTGCTCGCCGTCATGCTCGACCACGCGCGCGATCTCGACGTCGAGGTCCGCGACGACGCGCTGTACCTGTGCGCGCCGCGCGGCATCGTGACGACCGACCCGGATTGCTGGCGCGCCGTGTTGACGACGATCCGGGCGATCACGGCGAAGACGAGGCAGTGGGAGAACTGGCGAGACGAGCGGCTCGCTCAGGTGAGGGGACGGCCGTCTCTCGAGCGCCCACGCGGCGTCGCGCGCGCGGGTCGGCGTCTGCGAGAGCGCTTCGAGTGGTGGTGGATCGTTCTCGGTGTCGTCGGCCTCGGGTACGGGCTGTGGGCCATCGTGAGCGAGCTCGCGGAGTGGGTCGGGTCGCTGTAGCAACGCGCGCGAGCGGTTTGACCCGCGCGACACGTGTCGGATATTGGGATGCGCTCCCGCCCGCCGATGTCGTCGTATGTCGAAAGACGGCGTCACGGAGGGGAACGCCGCGACATCGCGGGCGCTCGTGCCGGCGGATGACGGCCAGGCCGCGCGGGGAATCGGCCAGTCATCACGGATCGCGATGGATCCCCATCGGCGCAGCCTCTTGGACGTGGCGGGCGGACCTCTGGCGTCATGGTGCGGTCCCCGCCGTCGTCTCGAAGGTCCGCCATGTCGTCTCCGCCCCTCGTCGCCGCGCGTCCGATCCCGGCCGCGCTGCGCCGCATCCGCCCTCCCGTGAGCTGGCGCTATCTCGCCTCCCGGGCCGCGACCGGGCTCCTCGCGGTGTGGGGAGCGGCGACGCTCGTGTTCTTCGCGCTGTACTCGACCAACAACCCGGCGATCCTGCTCGTGGCACCCGACGCCCCTCCCGAGGAGATCGTCCGCCTCACGGCGCTGTACGGATTCGACCAGCCGCTCCCGGTGCAGTACGGCCGCTTCCTCGCCTCGGTCGTCGCCGGCGACTTCCCCGACTCGATCCGCTACGGCGGCGACCCGGTCGCCGTGGCTCTGGGCCGGCTCCCCGCGAGCCTCGCGCTCGGCGGACTCAGCCTCCTCATCGGCGTCGTCGTCGGCGCCGTGATCGGCTACGTGGCCGCGACCGCGCGCTCGGCGGCGGCTCGACGCGTCCCCCTCGCCGTGGCGACCGCGCTCGACGCCATCCCGACCTTCTTCTTCGGCGTCCTGGCGATCCTCGTGTTCGCCGTGTGGCTGGGATGGGTCCCCGCGACGGCCTCGGCGGGGCCGGCGGGCATCGTCCTGCCGGCTCTGACGCTCTCGGTCGCGTTCATCCCCGCGGTCGCCCGGGTGTTCCGCACGGCGCTCGTCGACGTGCTGCAGGCCGATCATGTGCGCACGGCGCGGGCCAAGGGGCTGCCCGAGCGCGTCATCGTGCTCCGCCACGTGGTCGGCAACGCCCTCGGGACCACCCTCAACGTCGTGGGCATCCAGGCGGGGGTGCTCCTCGGCGGCGCGGTCGTCACCGAGTCGGTCTTCGGATGGCCGGGAATCGGCCAGCTCTCCATCAGTGCCGTGCAGAACCTCGACTACCCGCTCGTCATCGTCTGCGTGCTCGTCATCGCGATCGGCTTCGTCGTCATCAACCTCGCGGTCGACATCGTCGCCGCCCTGCTCGAACCGAGGCTCCGCTCATGACCGTCGTCGACATCCCGCCCGCCGTCGAGGCGGCCCGTCCCTCGCAGACACCCCGTCGGCGGCTCGGCGCGTCGGGCGCGGCAGGGGCGGTGGCGCTCGCCGTGGTCGTGGCCGTCACGCTCGCCGCGCCGTGGATCGCACCCGATCCTCTCGCCCAGGACTTCACGGCCATCCTCCAGGCGCCCTCGGCGGCGCACCCGTTCGGCACCGACGAGCTCGGTCGGGACCAGCTCGCGAGGGTTCTCCACGGCGGGCGCACGGCGCTCGGAGTGACGGCGGTGGCGAGCATCATCGCCTCCGTGTTCGGCCTCGTGCTCGCCCTCGCCGGCGCCCTCGTCGGCGGGTGGGTCGACGCCGTGGGCGGCCGCCTCGCCGACGTGCAGCTCGCGGTACCGAGCATCGTGCTCGCGATCGTCATCCTGTCGTTCGTCGGCAACTCGTTCGCGCCGCTCGTGCTCGTGCTCGTGCTCGGCGCCTGGGTGCTCACCTTCCGCGTCGTGCGCGGCCACGCCCGCGCGGTCGTCGCGCAGCCGTTCATCGAGGCCGCCCGCGTCTCCGGGGCCGGTCGGCTCGCCCTCGCCTGGCGGCACGTCCTCCCCAGCGTCCTCCCGCTCTTCTTCGTCGCCCTCACCCTGAGCGGCTCGGCGGTGCTGCTTCTCGAGGCGAGCCTCGGATTCCTCGGCCTGGGTGTGCAGCCGCCCGAACCCGACTGGGGCCAGATGGTCGCATCGGGGCAGGCCCGGCTCTCGGCCGCGCCGTGGCTCTCGGTCTTCCCCGGTCTCGCGCTCATCGTCACGATCGTCGCCCTGCAGCTCCTGGGCGACGGGCTCGCCGAGCGCTTCGGCACCGCACGGCGAGAGGGAGGGGAGCGCGCATGACCGCCGATCTGCAGACGCCCGCCCTCATCGACAGGGCGGCGGATGGCGCGGTGCCGGCCGATGCGCTCGTCGTGCGCGATCTCGTCATCGACCTCATCGCACGGCGCGGACCCGTGCCCGGTGCGACCACCGGGGCACCCGTGACCGGCGATCCCGCCCCCGGGGGCGGACGTCCGCTCGTGAGCGTGGACAACCTCGTCGTGCCCGCGGGCACCTCGGTCGGCCTCGTCGGGGAATCGGGCTCCGGCAAGACGCTGACGGCTCTCGCCGTGGCCGGTCTCCTGCCCTGGGGGATCGCGACCTACGGGGGAGAGGTGGAGGTCGCCGGCGCCGAGGTGCGCGCGCTCCGGCCGGCTGCCTCGCGCGCCCACCGTTCCGCGCACATCGGCGTGGTCTTCCAGAACCCGACCTCCGCCCTCAACCCGCGCCTGCGGATCGCCACCCAGCTCGCGGAGGCGCTGCCGCGCGATGTGCCGCGTGCGCAACGCCGTGCCGACGCCGCCGAGCTGCTGCGGCTCGTCGGGATCGCTGACGCCGAGAAGACCTTGGGCTCCTTCCCCCACGAGCTGTCGGGCGGGCTCAACCAGCGCGTCGTCATCGCGATGGCGCTCGCCCGCCGCCCGTCGCTGCTCATCGCCGACGAGCCCACCACCGCCCTCGACGTCTCGGTGCAGGCGCAGGTGCTCGATCTGCTCGACGACCTGCGTCGCCGGCTCGGCATCGGCATCCTGCTCGTGAGTCACGACATCGGCGTCATCGCCGACCGCACCGAGCACGTCTACGTGATGGCAGACGGCGCCGTCGTCGAGCACGGCCCCACCGAACGGGTGCTCGGGGCTCCCGAGCACCCCTACACGCAGACGCTGCTGGCGGCTGTCCCCTCGCGACTCGCGCCGTCGCGCCCCGCCTCGTCGCGCGACCGCGCGGCGGCTGCGGATGCCGCGGAGGCGCCGCTCGTCGAGCTCGTCGACCTGCACCGCTCGTTCACGGTGCGCGCACCCGACGGCCGCCGTCGCCATGTCGCGCTCGACGGCGTCTCGCTCGACGTGCAGCGGGGCCAGTCGCTCGGGATCGTGGGCGAGTCGGGGTCGGGCAAGACGACGCTCGCGCGCATCGTCGTCGGGCTCGACGCCCCCGACAGCGGCGGCGTGCGGTTCGACGGAGTCGAGCCGCGCCGTCTGCGCGGCGCGGCCAGGCAGCGCTGGCGGCGCGACGTGCAGTACGTCTTCCAGGACCCGTACGCCTCGCTCGACCCGCGTCTCACCGTCGCGCAGACGCTGCGTGAGCCGCTCGAGCTGCAGCGCCTCGGCCTCGACCGGCGCGCCGTGTCGGCGCGCATCGACGAGCTGCTCGACGACGTCGAGCTGCCGCGCGGGTTCCGCGACCGCCTGCCGGCGGAGCTCTCGGGCGGGCAGCGGCAGCGCGTCGGCATCGCGAGGGCGCTCGCGAGCGAGCCGCGCCTCATCGTCGCCGACGAGCCGGTCTCCGCGCTCGACCTGTCGGTGCAGGCGCGCATCCTCCGGCTGCTCGAACGGCTGCGCGCCGAGCACGATCTCACCTACCTCTTCATCTCCCACGATCTGGGTGTCGTTCGGTTCCTCTGCGAAGACGTCGTCGTGCTCCGTCACGGCCGCATCGTCGAGCAGGGGCCGACCGACGACGTCCTCTCCCGGCCGCAGCACCCCTACACACGGGCGCTCGTCGACGCCATCCCCGGGCGAGCCTTCGCCTGACCGGCCGCACGCGGCCGCATACCCCTCCCACCCTCCCGACCCTTCCCGATAGAGAGCAGTCACCATGCCCGTCCACCCACCCCGCGCCTCGCTGCGCCCGACGCTGCGCCGCCTGTCGCGTATCGCGCTCGCCGCAGCCACCGCCGCCACGATCGCCGTCGCCGCCGCGTGCAGCTCGGTCGCGCCCGCCGACACGGACGATGCCGCGGCCGCGGCAGCCGTCGAGGTCGGCGAGGAGCTCCAGCTCACCCTCTCGCGCCAGCTCACGAGCATCCACCCGCATAAGGGCGGCTCGCCCGACAGCCAGGGCTCCGTCATCGGATCCGTGTACGAGGCGCTGACGACGATCACCCCCGACTTCGAGGTCGCCCCGGGGCTAGCGACGGAGTGGGAGCAGCTGTCGGACCTCGAATGGGAGTTCACGGTGCGCACCGACGCCGTCTTCTCCGATGGCACGCCGCTCACGACCGACACGATCGCGTGGAACTTCGCGCAGCTGCTCGACCCCGAGTACGAGGGCACGTCCGGTGCCGCACTGCGGAAGTACATCTCCTCGGTGGACGCCGTGGACGACGACACCGTGGCCTTCCACCTCTCCTCGCCCGCGATCGACCTGCCGGGGCGGCTGTGGAACTCCTACATCGTCGACCGCGCGTTCGCGGAGAGCCACGACCTCAACACGGAGGCGCTCGGGTCGGGGCCATACCAGGTCGACACGGTCGATCTCGAGAACGGCGTGACGCTGTCGCTCAACCCGCACTATGCGGGCGAGGCGCCCGACTTCGAGAGCGTGCACTACACGGTGCTCGCCTCCGAGGCCCAGCGCGTGGCGGCGCTGCAGGCGGGTGAGCCGCAGATCGCCCTCAACGTCGACCCGCTGAGCCTCGACCTGTTCGCCGACTCGGCCGTGTACGACACCATCCTCGGCATCGGCCCGCAGCCGCTCGTCCTCGCCATCAACGAGGAGAAGGAGGGCTCGCCGCTGCAGGACGTGCGCGTCCGCCAGGCGCTGAACTACGCGACCGACAAGGAGTCGATCATCCAGGCGCTGTTCGGCGAGTCGGTCGACCCGCTGCCCGGCCAGGTGCTGTACGAGCCGTTCCAGGAGCCGAACCCCGACGTCTCGGCCTATCCCTTCGACCTCGAGAAGGCTCAGGAGCTGCTCGACGAGGCCGGCTACGGCGACGGGTTCGAGGTGGAGGTCGACGTCCCGTCGGGAACGTACGTCGCCGCCGAGCTGGCGTCGCAGGCGATCGCCGCGCAGTGGGCGGAGGTGGGCGTCGAGCTGACGATCACCCAGACGCCGTTCCCCGCCTGGATCGAGCGGCAGTACGGCGACGCGCAGGCGGGCGCCGACCTCGTCTACATCATGTGGGGCGGGCAGTACCGCGACGGGTTCCAGCTGTTCGATCCGTTCACGACCGACCACATCCAGAGCGACGTGATCGCGCCCGAGTTCGACGCGCTCGTGCAGCAGGCGCAGGCCGCCACCGACGTCGACGAGCAGCGTGCGCTGGTCGACGAGGCCGTTCAGAACTACTACGACGAGGCGCACACGATCTTCCTCTACCCGTCGCCCTTCACCGCGGTGATCTCGCGCGGCGTGACGTGGGAACCGCGGTCGGCGCGCTACCTGTACGCGCAGGAGGTGCACAGGGCATGACGCACGGGGAACCGCGTGAGCTCGTGCTGGGCATCCTCCTCAACGGGGCGGGCGCGCATCCCGGAGCCTGGCGGCGCGACGGCAGCAGGGTGGAGGAGGCGTACCGCCTCTCGCTCTACTCCGATCAGGCGCGCTGGGCGGAGGGAGCGGCGCTCCACCACCTGTTCGTGGCGGATGGTCCGACGCACGACGCCGCGCGGTTCCCCGTCCGTCCGCTCCGTTATCTCGAGGGGCTCACGCTCCTCGCGGTCCTCGCGGGGCGCACGAGCCGCATCGGGCTCATCCCGTCGCTGTCGACGACGTTCAACGCGCCGCACACGGTCGCGCGTCAGCTCGCGTCGCTCGATCATCTCTCGGATGGCCGGGCCGGCTGGAACGTCGTCACCTCCTTCGGCGGGGCGGAGCACTTCTCGGACGCGCCGCTGCCCGCGCACGCGGTGCGGTACGAGCGCGCGACGGAGTTCCTCGAGGCGGTCACGCTGCTGTGGGACGGATGGGCGGACGACGCGCTCGTGCTCGACCGGGAGACGGGGCGGTGGGGCGATCCCGATCGCGTCCGCGCTGATCGGTACGAGGGCGAGCACATCGCGCTGACGGGGCCGCTCAACCTGCCCCGGCCTCCGCAGGGCCGGCCCGTCATCGCGCAGGCGGGGTCGTCGTCGGCAGGGCGCGATCTCGCGGCGCGGTTCGCCGACGTCGTGTACACGGCGCAGCCGATCGTCGCCGAGGGGCGGGCGTTCTACGCGGACGTCAAGGCGCGCACGGCCGCGGCGGGTCGGGACCCGCGTGACGTCCTCATCCTGCCCGGTCTCGCACCCGTGCTCGGCGGAACGGAGGAGGAGGCCCGCCGCATCGCGGCGGAGCTGCTCGAGTACCTCGATCACGACGCGAGCCGGGGCCAGGTCGAGTTCATGCTCGGCGGCGCCGACCTGTCGGCGCTGTCGCTCGACGACCGCATCCCCGAGGCGGCCATCCCCGCGCCCGACGACGTCGACCTCGTGCGCTCCCGCTACGACCTGTTCCGGCACCTGGCTCTCGTCGAGGCGCTGACCCTGCGCAAGCTGATCGAGTTCGCGGTCGCGGGCGGCGGACACTGGGCGCCGGTCGGCGCCGTCGAGCAGGTCGCCGACCTCCTGCTCGAGCGGTTCGACGGCGGCGGCGCCGACGGGTTCAACCTGCTGCCGTCGCACCTCGTCGACGGCTTCCGCCGTCTCACCGACGAGCTCGTGCCCGAGCTGCAGTCGCGCGGGCGCTACCGCACCGGCTACGTCGACGGCACCTTCCGCGACAACCTCGGCCTCGCGCGGCCCGCGCGCGTCTGACCATCCCCACACGAGAAAGCCCTCCATGACCCGTCAGCTCTTCCTCGGCGCCTACATCCTCTTCCCGAGCGGACATTTCGCCGGCGCGTGGCGCCATCCGTACTCCGACCGCGACTTCGTGGGCCCGGGGCTCTTCCACCAGACCGCGCAGAGTCTCGAGCGCTACCTGTTCGACCTCGCGTTCATCCCCGAGACGGTGTCGTACGGCGAGGGGTTCGCCCGGCACGGCCTGTCGAACGGCATCAAGCACGACCCCGCACAGCTCGCTGCGCAGATCGCCGCGGCGAGCACCCACCTCGGTGTCGGGGTGACGCTCTCGACGAGCTTCAACGAGCCGTACAACCTCGCGCGCACGCTGCAGTCGCTCGACGTGCTGTCGGGGGGACGGGTCGCGTGGAACATCATCCAGTCGCAGGGTGAGCGCAACTTCCGCAACTTCCCGCACGTCGCGGAGCTCGGCCGCACCGAGACGTACGACCGAGGCGACGAGGTCGTCGAGGCGGTCACGGCGCTCTGGCGGTCGTGGCAGGACGACGCGCTCGTCGCCGACAAGGAGACGGGGGTGTTCGCCGACACGAGCCGCATCGCGGCCCCCGAGTACAAGGGGCGCTACGTCGAGGTGCAGGGACCGCTCAACCTGCCGCCGTCGCCGCAGCGGCATCCCGTGCTGCTGCAGGCGGGCGACTCGCCGCGGGGGCGCGAGTTCGGGGCGCGGTGGGGCGAGGTGATCTTCGCGATCGAGCGCACGCCGGAGGAGCTGCTCGCGAAGAAGCGCGACATCCAGCAGAAGGCGGCCGCGCTCGGGCGCGATCCCGAGCGCATCCGGCTGTTCGCCGCCGTGCAGCCGATCATCGGCGAGACGACGGAGATCGCCGAGGCGCGTCGCGCGCACCTGAACGAGCTCGTGACTCCGCAGGCGGGTCTCGTGTTCTTCAGCCAGTTCTCGCGTCTGGACCTGTCGGACGTCGACCCCGACGAGTCGTACCTCAAGGTGCTCGACGAGCGTGCGACGGAGGAGCAGCGGAAGAGCCGCGCGATCGCCGCGCTCGACGACCTGCTCGGGCAGCGCAGGGCGAACGCGACGATCGGAGACGCCGCGATCGCGTTCTCGCAGAGCGAGCTGACACCGCAGATCGTGGGGACGGGGCGGGAGGTCGCCGAGCAGCTCGCCGGGATCTTCGCCTCGGAGTCGGCGGACGGATTCCTCATCACCCCCACGCACTTCCCCGGCTCGTTCGACGAGTTCGGTCGCGCCGTCGTGCCGCACCTGCAGGACCTCGGGGTCTTCAAGCGCGCGTACGAAGGGACGACGCTGCGAGGCAATCTCGGGCTCGAGTGAGCCGCGGCCCGGCGCATCCCGATCGCGCATCGTGCGGGGGTGCGCCGGGCGGTCACCCGCGATATCCTGGCGCGACACACACGCTCATCGCCGCGCGATACCGACGAGCCGCTCAGCGGCCGCACGCGGGAGGCCCGATGAGCGACACGATTCCGAGGAAGCCGCCGCCGAGCCGTGTGCGCCTCACCTGGTCGGTGATGCTGCTCGTCGCCTACGCCTCGATCGTGCTGCTCGCGACGATGTGGCCGACCCCCATCGACCGCGGCTGGTCGGGTGCGATCGACGACCTGCTCGACATCGCGCACCGCAACGGGCTGCCGTGGTGGTTCGGGTATCGCAAGCTCGAGTTCGGCGCCAACATCGCGATGTTCGTGCCGCTCGGGTTCCTCATCGGGATGGCGCTGCCGCGGCGCGCGGTCTGGGCCACGCTCGTCATCGTGCCGGCGTTCTCGATCGGGATCGAGGCGCTGCAGGGGGCGCTCCTCGCCGAGCGCTTCGCGAGCCCGCTCGACGTCGTGGCGAACACGATGGGCGGATGGATCGGCTTCGCGGCGCTCGGCGTCGTGCGCGGCGCCATCACCTCGCGCGATGAGAGGCTCATCGCGCGCGCGATCTGGGACCACGAGGCGCGTCGCCGAGCGAGCGCGGAGGGTCTGCGGATGCGCGCGGGGGTGCGCTGAGGCGACGGGCTCGCGCCGTAGGCTGAGTGCATGCCTGGGCTCACCGTGGTCGCACTCGTACTCTCGGTCGCCGTCGTCGCTCTGACTGTCACGATGCTGATCATGGGGCGGGAGCGTCGCTCTGCGGTGAGCCTGCTGTTCCTCGGCGCCGCCATGGCCACGGTGACGATCGGGCAGATCCTGCAGGAGACCCCGTCGCTGCCGCTGCTGATCGCGATTATCGTCCTCGCCGTCATCGGTGTTGTCAGCGGGATCATCGGTCTCGCGAGGAAGCCGGTCGCGAGCTCCGAGACCGAGTAGGTCGCTGCGCGACGACGGATGGCGGTGCCCGGGGCGCGCGGGCACTAGGGTGAGTCCCGCGCGCGATATATGGCGCGCTCTCCCTTTCTCCCGAAGGACGGCCATGCCCTCTCTCCCTCTGCGCGCGCTCAGTCTTCTGGGCGGTGCCGTTCTCGCGCTCGGACTCGCGGTTCCGGCCTCGGCGACGACGCCGGATGAGTCCGACGCACCGCAGGTGTCGACGTCGACGGCCGCATCGACCGCGTTCTTCGACGTGACGAAGCTCACGGCGTCGAGCATCGTCGTCGGCCCGACGACCGATGGCTGCACGTACGTGCCCGTGACGATCTCGCGCAAGCTTCCCGTCGGGGTGCAGTACTGGGACGCGTTCGTCGATGTCACCCGCAACGGACAGCTGATCTCGACCGCGTTCTTCGGTTCCACAGGCAGTTCGACGAAGAGCCGCTTCCTCTATTGCCCTCTCGATGGCTTCGGGAAGTTCACGCTCGGCCCGACCGAGTGGTATGCGGGCACGACGGGCACGCACCGCAGCGGTCTTGACGGGACCAAGGGGTACTTCTACGTCCGTTCCAGGACGAAGGCAGGTATCTCATCGATCACCCGGACGAACGGCGTGACGACGGTGAAAGTGTCGGCGACGCGCTTCGCGCCGTACTCCTACCCCGAGCAGGTGAAGTTCTCGGCCCCTCAGGCGCAGCTGCAGGTGCGCAACGGCACCACCTGGAAGACGGTCGCGACCGTGAAGCTCGTGAACGGGTCGGCGACGCTGTCATACCGCACGAGTGCGGGTCGCACGTACCGCGTGGTCATCCCTCAGACCGACTCGACGACGGCCGCGGTGACGCCCTCGAAGACGAAGTAGCCGATGCGGCCGGGGCTGCCCCCGCCCGTCCGTGCGACGCGACATCCAGGGCTTCCGAGCAGCCACGGTGCTCGCGGTCATTCTCGAGCATGCGGTCGGGCGGCCGGTCAGGCACCCGCTCGCTTAGGGAAGATTGTTACCGTTCTCTGCTCCAAAGACGGCGTTGCCCTCGACGACGCGCGCGCCGGCCCCGGCCGGGATTGAAATGCCGAAGAACATCGCTGAGGCCGCTCCGCGTTGATCTGCAATCGTGTTACCGACGACCGCGACGACGGTCAGGGCATTGAGTCCGCCAACGTATACGCCAACGCGTTGAGTCGCCTGTCCGGGACGTATCGTTCCGTCAGGGTTCGTCTTGGAACCGACGGTTCGCAACGTATTACCTGATATCGTAACGCTGCGCGCGTTCCTGACGTCAATACAGGACCGCGCGACGCCGTCGATGGTATTGCCATTGATCGTGACCGAGAGTGGCATCTCATCCGCTGACCACGCATCGATTACGATCCCCGCACCACGGGTAGCTCCGGTTCCCTCAGGTGGAATGGTGTCGAGAATGTTGTTGCCCACAAGGACAAACCGCC
The DNA here is from genome assembly GCF_039543865.1 of Microbacterium gilvum. NCBI lineage: Bacteria > Bacillati > Actinomycetota > Actinomycetes > Micrococcales > Microbacteriaceae > Microbacterium > Microbacterium gilvum. Next base: position 432,735 of record NZ_BAABKO010000003.1, read on the forward strand.
CGTAGGAATCTCGGCCGTATATCCCGTACTCGCCTGCTCGTGTGATCGTGTTTGACTCCACCACCACATTTCTTGGACCAAATGTTGGTTTTGGACTGGGGGTGCTACCCGTAGGTGGATCTTGCCGGAAGCCCCCGACCCAAATTCCATTGAACCATGGTGCAATGATTGTGTTTCCGACCGCACGCACATTCACGCAACCTCGCGAAAGCGAGCAGCCATTATCCATCGAGTATTCCGACAAATTGTGCTCGAACCGAGCATCCTCACAATAGACCCACCCGGGGTCGAGGCAACGTTGGAAGCGTGAACTCTCGACGGACGAAACCCCTCGCGCCCCGCGGAAGAAAACCGGCAGTCCCTGTAGCCCGACGAACTCGCAGTTTCGGACATATACATCTCGTGTGACCCCATACTGATTGGGTACGTCGTCTCCTGCTGAGTTCCAATACTTGGCGAGGTCGCCCTCGCAGGAGATTGCGGCCCTCAGACGCGCATCGGAGAATACGATTTCCGCGCCACCCTCACTTTCCGTGGCCCCGCTTCCACTCCTTCTGGCGCGGCGGGTGCCGAGGTCCGCGATGTTCGTCATTCCACCCCAAAATGTCAGCCCGTCGAAGACAATATTCTTAATTGTCGTTCCGATCGGCGGAGCCATGCGGAATGCGGTTCCCGTTACACCGTTTGCTGTTCGTGTGAACCGCGTTTGACCTCGTATGCCCTGGAGTATGAAGCCATCCACGGGCGGGATGACCACAGGGACATTTAGATCATAATCCCTGGCTGAAAATAGTACTCCACCCAAGCCGCGGGTCAAGGCGTCCTCGATTGCGTTTGCGATTCGAGATGAATCCCAGCTGTCGGAGCTTGGGTATCTGTCAACGAGTGCAAGGCCCCGATGGTTTTCCCAGTCGGTAAGTTCTGGTATCGACATCGGCGCGACAGTGAATGGCGCTTGAGGCGCTTGCCCAAACATAAATCCTGCGGCGGTGCCCGCCACACCTCCGACGAATCCGCGACGCCCCACTCCTGCGCTCATGGCAGGAGCATAGAGTAGCGGCTGACACTCGCGCGATGAGGTATCCACATCCGGACTTCATGCGACTCGCGAGCTTGCGGGTCCACCCAGCAGATCCTCAAGCGCACTACGTTGGAGGATCGCAGTCCAGAAGGCGGGTTGATTGGGTGGGGCAACCCTGCGCGGCAACCGGCGATCGTTGGATACACAGCGCGCCCGCACCACGCGTATGTCTCCGACGGCCGCATGCGCCATATCTGTTGCGCGTTTATGGGAGCGCCTCCCCGAGCGACGGAAACTGCTGCTGAGCCCAGAGGGCCCCTGTTCAGTACTGAGGCGCGGCAGGCAGCCCGAAGAACGCCTCGAGCGAGTGGTATCCGCCGTCGTGATACACACGGGCGAGATCCACGCCGATGTATCGCAGGTGCCAGGGTTCGGGGTTGTAGCCCGTCGTCCCGGACTGACCCGACTCGTAGCGGACGATCCAGCCGTACTTCCAGGAGTTGTCGCGCACCCAGTTCTCCTGAGCCGTGCCGGCGAAGGAGTAGAGCGACCCGCAGCCGTTCGTGCCGCAGGCGACGACATCGGCGGCGAGACCGAGCTGGTGCTCGCTGTGGCCCGGCCGGGCGGCGAGACGCTCTCCCTCGACCTGGCCGAGCAGCGCTACCTGGTTGCGGTGGATGGCCGCCTGCGTCGCATAGGAGCGATAGCCGCTCGTGAGCGCGATTCGTCCCGCCCCGCTGTTCGCGACATCGCGCTGCAGCTGCTCGAAGGAGCCGATCGCGTCCGAGCGGATGCCGCCGTCGACGAGCGAGGACGAGGGCACCGTGAGGGACGGCGGCGTGTAGCTGAGCGGCGAGATCGCGCGCTGCTTGTTGACGACGACCCAGGGGAGTGCCGGGTCGTCCAGCGGCAGGCAGTCGGCGCGGCCGGCCGCGATGGCATCCCGGAGAGCGCCCGCGCCGCCGAAGAGCTGGGTGATGCGCGCGGCATCCTTTACGGCGAGAGCGGCTGGCAAGGCGGGTGACTGGCAGCCGACGCGGGGTGCGGCGGCCCCCGTGATCGGCGCGGAGCCGGCGCCCGACGTCGGCGCGTACATGGCCACGCCCTCGTAGTTCCAGTTCGCGTCGTTGTCGCGAAGGTTCTGGGCTTCTGCGGCGTTGGCGGTGTAGAAGTGCTTGCGGAACGCTGGGCTCCAGAAGCGGTGGACGGCCGTGGTTCCGGCGCTCTGACTCTGGGTGGAGCAGAAGCGCACGCCCTCGTAGTTCCAGTTGGAGTCGGTGGTGCGCACGCGCTCGACCTCGGACGCGCTCATCGTGTAGAAGTGCGACGAGTAGGCCGATGACCAGAACCGGTGCACGGGCGATGTGCCGGCAGGACAGGTGCCCGATTCGAGCGGCCACACGCGGAAGTCGGTGCCCTCGTATGCCCAGTTGCCATCCTTCGTGTGGAGGTTCTGCGCTTCGGAGTGATCGAGGGTATAGAAGTGGGCGTTGTCGTAGCCCTGGCTCCAGAACCGGTAGATGGGGCGGCTGTCGTCGGGATCGGGTGCGGACGTCGCCGCGGTGGCAGAGGGCGCCGGGGCAGTCGGGGCGACCGCGGTGAGGCCGCCGATCGCGAGTGCGGCTGCGAAAACTGCGACCCAACGACGTGTTCGCGATCGGCTTCGTGCGCTCGAACCCGTCATCGTGCTGCTCGCCATGCGTCGATCCCCCCGGAAGTCACCGTCTCGATGGTAGCGGGGCGGTGGCGAGAGGCCGCAAGCGACCGGGAGAGGTGCCCGCGGGTACCGTGCAGGCGCACCTTCTCATCCGGCGGACGGCTGCCGGACCCCGCCGGGTATCGAACGTGCGGTGGCAAAGGCTTCGCTGCGGAGGCCGTAGTACATCCGCGGCGCTCCGTCGAGCACCACGCTGGCGTTGCCATCGTCCACATCGATCGTGCGGGATCGCCCGATTACGTCGACCTCGGTCACATGACCTGCATCCGATGGCAGACTCAGCTCGGCTTTCGTCTTCCACGTCTCCTCCCAGGGCTCGGGGGAGGGATAGAAGCTTCCGTCGCGGGCTGATTCCGTGTTGAGCCGGTGCCCGTCGGCGCGACTCCACAGGATGGTGAGGACGCCGCGGGGGGTCTCGAACTCCAGGCCGAAGATGTCGTCGATATCCAGATCGAGCCACCGCGTGAACGAGGCCCCGTCGAGGTTCTCGGCTGCTGCTGCGTATGCGAGGAGGGAGGGCTTCGGACTCAAGTCGCGCAAGAGGAGTCCGAAGTGGTGCTCGCGGTCGGTGGGCCGCGCGCCATGCGGATTGGCGCGGATGTTGTCGTACAGCTGGAACCACATCATCGACGTGACACCCACGGTGTGCGCGAGAGCCGCGCTCAGAAGGACGTTCGAAGCGGCGTGGCGATACGAGTCATCCCACCACGCGTTCGGTCGGGTGCACGCGTACACCTCGGTCAGCCAGAGCTCGAGTCCTGGGGAGTGATCTTCGATCATCCCCCGGGCCTCCTTCAGGGCGCCGAGGTAGCTCCACGTCCGATCAGAGCCGTCCCGTATCGCACGCCAGTCGGGTGCGTAGTCCGGTGTGACGTTTCCGCGGCCCGGATGCAGGTTGAAAGCGTCCGCGTACTTGGCGAAACCCGCGCGGAAGAGCGCTTTCGCGTACGGCACATCCATTCCCGCGAGCCCTACTCCGATGAGGGTCAGTGGGCTTCGCCGGGCGCGAAGGCGGCGACGGAACGCGCGAACCCACCTGTCGACATATTCAGCCGCGCCATCTCCCGTGTACGGACCGTCGCCCCAGCGGTTCATCTCGTTTCCGAGTTCGTAGGCGGTGGCACTTCCCGCTTCCGCGCGGTCGATCTCACTGTCGACGTACGCCACCATCGCCTTGTCATCGTCGGAGAAGGCATCGAGCGACGGCGGCGTGCGCATTCGATGCTGCGAGACACCGTACGTCGACAACTGATCGCTCGAGAAGTAGATGTGGCGGCTGCGACGAGCGCCGATGCGTCGCAGAAGCGAGCGCTCTTCGTCGGTATCGAAGAGATAGGCGGCAGCAATCCCGAAGAGCGAATGCGATGCGTCATCACCGAACTCATGGTCCGGGAGCACGGCGACGTTCGTGCGATCGTAGTGCTCGTCGCCATCGGCGCGCACCGTCGCTTCCAGGAAGCCGATGTCTCGGGAGTTCATCGTCAGGGGGATCTCGACGGCTCGGAACTCACCGCTCCGTAGAGAGACGACGGTCTCCCCTGAGCCGATATCCGAACCATCGAAGTCGCGTCCGCTCCACCTCAGTCGGACATCCCTGTCGGCGCGACCGTTGAGCACGGTGGCCGTGATGGACGCGTCTGAAGGGGACCGCCAGATGTTGAACGGGGCTGCCGTGCTGAGCTCAACGCGAAGCGGATGCGCCTCTGCGATCCCCACGAGCATGGCGGGCGACGCATCCTCCGCGAACGCCACCCGAATCGTGGAGCGATAGCTACCGTCCTCCTGCAGCTGCGGAGGGAGGTGCAGGGCGCGATTGTCCCGCCATTCCGTGGTCGTCGTCTTCGCCACCAGACCAAGGCGCCGGCGTTTGTAGTTCTGCGTATAGACGAATGTGCCGTCGCGCTGGAAGGGAATGCCTCCGCGCGGGTCACGGGTCCAGTCGAAGACTCCGTGCGCTATCTCCTCGACGGCGTCGCGTGAGGGGGTCTCACGGAGGATCATCCCCTCCTTCGGCGTCAACTCAGTGAAGTTCGTGAACTGATAGGTGATCTCGAGCCGGCGCCCGCGCGGCGCGAAGACCGCTCCGACGGTGCCGTCAGAACCGTCGGGCGTCGCGCATTCCACGACGAACGCCGGGAATCCTCCTTCGTCCTCTCCCACGGAGACGCGCGAGGGATGGAAGACACTGTCACGGAAGCGGAAGCCGCTAAAGCGCTGGACCTCGTTGCCGTCCTCGTCGCAGAAGAGAATGGCTGCCGTCTTCCCCTCCGGACGGATGAGAAACCCCTCGCCGATAAGCGGTCGGACCGGCTCGATCTCAGTATGCGGGGTCTCATACGATCGCCCTGCTGCGTCGTTGGCGTCCGCCGCCCGCAGGATGATCGAGGTGCCCAGAATCGCGAGTGCGCCCCCGGCAAGCAAGCCACGTCGACTCACGCCGCGTCGGGAAAAGGTCTGCCTGATGACCTCGTTGTTTGCGTCCGGCGATGTGATCTCGATCCGCTCCTTCCTCAGCGTCCCATGCCGTGGTAGGTCCAGCCGGCGTTTTGCCAGGTGGTGGGGGTGAGGGTGTTGCGGCCGTCGATGATGACGGGGCGGGCGACTTTGGTGCGGGTGAGGGTGGGGTCGAGGTCGCGG